>CAVRMJ010000001.1:0-160000 GCA_963722475.1 uncultured Chloroflexia bacterium
GAGCCCTCGGGGCGATTCCGGGAGGTCAGTCGACGACAGTCCCATGCCGTCCTATGATGGCAAGCCATGAGAGTCGTGACACCGCTCGATCTGCGCAAGCGCCTCGGGGCCATCCTCGATGCCGCCTCCGCGGGCGAGCGCCTCGTCATCGAGCGGAACGGCCGGCCCCTGGCAATGCTCGTCTCCGTCGAGGACGGCCGCCGACTGGACCCGGACGTGGTGGCGCTCCGCGAGCGCCGCCTGGCCGCGCTCGACCGGATCGATGACTTCCGGCGCCGGATGGCCATCGCGCACCCGCAGGTCCCCGGCGAACCCGATGCGGTCGAGCTGATCCGGCAGATGCGCTCGAAGGACGACGCGGACGGCTATCCCGAGCACGAGGAGGACGATCCGGAGCGCGCCGCCCGGTGGCGCGAGCGATATCGGATCGAACGGGAGCGCGAGGATGCGACCGCACGTGATGTCGGCCATCGCTGAGCGGCTCGTGATCGACGCGTCGATCGGCATCGCACACCTGCGCGACGAAGTCAGCACCGTCGCCGTCGATGCTGCCCTGCTGGCGTGGAGCGGTGCCGGGGCCTCGCTCGTCGTGCCCGCCATCTTCTGGATCGAGGTCCTCAACGCGCTTGGCACGCGCCGCCGGTACACCGCGGCACAGGCCGCAGAGGCGCTCCACCAGCTCGACGAGATCGGGCTCGAGACCATGGAGGCCGACCGGGCCAGCCACCTGCTGATCGCGGACGCCGTGGAGCGACACCGGATGAGCGCGTACGACGCCGGCTACCTTGTCCTGGCGCAGGTGCTGGGTGCCCCGATCGCGACGCTGGATCGGAATCTCGCGGCCGCCGCGGGACCGCTCGGGCTGCTCATCGGCGCTCCGGACGAGGTCCGCCCCGGCGCCGCGCGGCGCGCCGAGCCCGGGACGCGCGAGACCCGCCAGGCATACGCACCGGACGGCGGCCCTTCCTCGCTGTCGGACTACGCGGGCCTGGGCGCGTATCTCGGGGAGCTGCGCCGTCAAGCCGCGATCCCCGGCTGACGGGACGGGCGTCCCCGTCAGGTGCGGCGGGCGCGTCCTTCAGGGACCCGGTTCGGCCTGAAGCAGTCCCCGCAGCCGCGCGACCGCCGAGGTCGAACGCGGGCAGGGCCGACAGGGCCGGTGCCGCCCCGTGGCGGGATGGGCACACGGCTTGGCCACGGACCCCGCCGGAATCTCGGAGGGTGGCAGATCGACCTGCAGACGGCTCCGGGAGGTCTCCAGGGGAGAACAAACGGCCCGGACTCAGCCGTCGCGGACACGTGGGGCAGCTCGATCCCCGCCGCCTGGCCGCACGGGACGAACATCACGGGCGTACCTCGCGATGCGCGGGAAGCCGACGCCTTCGTCCGCGCGATCTGTTCGCCGTACGCGACGCCGGGAAGGACGCCGGGAAGGACGCCGGGAAGGACGCCGATGGCGGACGCCGGATGCGAAAAGGCCGGACCTCGCGGCCCGCCCTCTCGTTCAGCCTCGCGAGGCCGACCGACGCTCAGCTGCAGCCGCTCGTGGAGCCGCAGTTGAGGCACTTGTAGCAGCTGCCGTTGCGGACCATGATCGAGCCGCAGTCGGCGCAGGACGGCGCGTCCTCCTGGATCTTGAACGCGGTGCGCTCCGCGCCCAGCGAGGCTGCCAGTCGCCGACACCGCGCCGGCCTTGCCGTTGCCGTTCGCGTGGCCGTTCTTCGCCTCGACGACCGGCAGGTCCGCCTTCGCGGAGGCCGTGGGCGGGTCCGCGCCGGGGTGGGGCAACGGCCGTCGCGGTCGCCGTGGCGCAGCCGGCGGCTCTTTCGCCTCGTCGATCGCGGACGGGCCCTCCTCGGGCTGCGGGGCGAGCGCCCCGCCACCGAAGCCGAACGGGGCCACCCCGACAACGGACGCGCCTCGCTCCTGGAGCCCGAGGGCCGCCTTGTCGTCCCCGACGAGGAAGCGGCTGCCGAGCCAGCGGAAGATGTAGTCGATCACGGACTTCGCGATCGGGATCTCCGGGTTGCCGGTGAAGCCGGACGGCTCGAACCGGACGTGGGCGAACTTGTTGACCAGGTCGCGGAGCGGCACGCCGTACTGGAGCGAGAGGCTGATCGCGGTGGCGAACGTGTCCATCAGGCCGGAGACCGTGGAGCCTTCCTTCGCCATCTTCAGGAAGATCTCGCCGGGCTGCCCGTCCGGGTAGAGGCCGACCGTGATGTAGCCCTCGTGGCCGGTGATGTCGAACTTGTGGGTGAGCGGCGGTCCGCTCTGCCGGGAGTCGCCGGCGATGCGGCTTGAGCGCCTCGGCCTGGGCGGTGGCGAGCTTGCGGCGGAGCTCCTCGACGACCTCGGAGGCGGCCTTCGTCTCGTCGTCGCTCTTGAGCTTGCTGGTGCTGAGCGGCTGGCTCCGCTTGCTGTTGTCGCGGTAGATCGCGATCGCCTTGAGGCCCCGCTTCCAGCCCTCGAGGTAGATCTGCTCGATCTCCTCGGCCGTGGCCGCCTCGGGCATGTTGACGGTCTTGCTGATCGCCCCGGAGAGGAACGGCTGGACCGCGGCCATCATCCGGACGTGGCCCATCGGGAGGATGGAGCGGACGCCGTTGCGCGGCTTGAAGGCGCAGTCGAAGACGGTGAGATGCTCCGGCTTGAGGTTCGGCGCGCCCTCGATCGTCTCGCGCTCGTCGACGTAGGCGACGATCTCCTCCACCTGGTCCGGCGTGTAGCCCAGCTTGCGGAGGGCGCCGGGGACCGTGTTGTTGACGATCTTGAGGTAGCCCTCGCCGACCAGCTTCTTGTACTTGATGAGCGCGATGTCCGGCTCGATGCCGGTGGTATCGCAGTCCATCATGAACGCGATGGTGCCGGTTGGAGCAAGCAGACTGGTCTGCGCGTTGCGGTAGCCGTGCCGCTCGCCGAGCTCGTACGTCTCGTCCCAGAGGGAGCGGGCTGTCGCCCCGAGGCCGGCCGGGACGCCCTCGGCGGGGATCTGTCGGGCCGCGTCGCGGTGCTTCCCGATCACCCGCATGAACGGCTCGCGGTTCTTCTCGAACTCGATGAACGGGCCGCCGTGGTCGCGGGCGATGACGGCGCTCTGGCGGTACGCCTCCGCGGTCATGACCGAGGTGATCGCGCCGGCGTAGGCCTGCCCGTCCGGCGAGTCGTAGGCCAGGCCGCGGCTCATCAGGAGCGCGCCGAGGTTCGCGTAGCCCAGGCCCAGCGGCCGGAAGCGGTGGCTGTTCTCCTCGATCTTCGGCGTCGGGTAGCTCGCGTTGTCGACGAGGATCTCCTGGGCCGTGATCGTCACGCGGCAGCCATAGCGGAAGGCGTCGACGTCGAGCTCGCCGTCCTCGCCGACGAACGTCATGAGGTTGAGGCAGGCGAGGTTGCAGCTGGAGTCGTTCAGGAAGCAGAACTCGCTGCAGTTGTGAACAACGAGGCCGTTTGCGACGAAATGGCTGGTGGCCCGCTCGGTCAGGTCGAAGACGTCCTCGTCGCCGAGCGGCGTGACCGAGGCAACCGAGTCGGTCATGTCCTCGCGGTAGGTCCCGACCGTCGCGTTCAGGGCGGCGAGCGCCACCGCCTTCGGGCTCTCCGCCATGAAGCCGATCTCGCGCTCGAAGGTCCGGCGGGAGCTCCGGGTGATCCGCAGGGAATGCATCTCGCGGACGGGGTAGCTCTTCATCCCTCCCCGGCCGTCGGGGAGGAGCGCTTCGAAGTGCCCGCCGCGGCGATTCTCGTAGAGCTTCGCCTTGACGCCGAAGCCGAGGAGCAGGCGCTGGACCTGGACGAGCAGCTCGAGGGAGGTCGAGTCGAGCCCGACGTACTGGCTCTTGTCGCCCGAATCCACGACCGTACCGTCGGCCGTGAAGAGGCCACGCAGCACTGCCGCGAGGGACGCGCGATCGAGGCCATGGACGGCGCGGCTTCAGGCGCTTCTCGTGGCTGCCCTCGTCCAGGACCGCGTACTGCATGAGCTGTTCGATGACCGGCCGCGATGCGAAGGCCAGGCGCGAGCCGGTCGCCCCGAACGAGACGTGGACGCCGTCATTGCGGCCGACCGAACCGACGGCCTTGCGGAGGTGCTTCTGTTCGTTGATCTCGCCGGCGATCGCCTCCGAGGATGGCCGCCTCATCGCGGTGCATCGTCAGGACGATCATCGGGCGCTCGTTGCGCGCCTCCGAAGCCCAGGTGAGACACCCGTCGCCGACGGCGAGGCCGATCGCCTCGGCCAGCCGGGGTGCGATGGAGCTCCGCCCGAAGCCCGTTCCCTGGAGGGAAATCCGGTCGTCTGGCGTCAGATCGCGGACGGCGACGTCGCCGTGCTGCGTCGCGACCTTGTGGTCGGCAGTGATCCGGACCCGGTAGCCGGCATGGGTCTTGAGCTCGAAGACGGGCTTGCGACCCGTCGGGAAGATCCGGTCGACGGGGTGCGGCAGCCCATCGGAACCGATGACGTTGGCGCGCTCGCCGACCAGCGATTCGATCGACCGCCAGCCCTCGTCGGTCGCCACCAGGGTGTCGCCCGTGACACAGGGGTTCGTGGCGTACTGGCGGTCCGAGGCGGAGACCGGGTTCCACTCGTTGATGGTGGTGTCGTACTGGATCCCGGGGTCGCCGCAGACGTGGGCGGCATCCGCCATCCGGCGGAAGATGTCGCGCGCCCTGTGGGTGCCCATCGGCGCGCCGCCGACCACCGCGTGCGTGGTCCAGTCCGCGTCCGCCTCCACGGCGCGCATGAACTCGTCCGTCACGCGGACCGAGTGGTTCGCGTTCTGGAACGCGACAGACCCGTAGGCCTCGCCGGTGAAGGACGGGTCGTAGCCCTCCTCGATGAGTGCCCAGGCCTTCTTCTCCTCGAGCTTCTTGCTGTCGATGAAGTCGAGGATGTCGGGGTGGCCGACGTCGAGGATGACCATCTTCGCGGCGCGCCGGGTCTTTCCTCCGGATTTGACGACGCCGGCAAACGCGTCGTAGCCCTTCATGAAGCTGACCGGGCCGCTGGCCGTGCCGCCGCCGGCCATCTTCTCCCGGGACGAGCGGATCGTGGAGAGGTTGCTGCCGGCGCCGGAGCCGAACTTGAAGAGCATCGCCTCCGTCTTGGCCAGGTCCATGATGCTGGTCATCGAGTCCTGCACCGAGTTGATGAAGCAGGCCGAGCACTGCGGCTTCGCCTCGATCCCGACGTTGAACCAGACGGGCGAGTTGAAGCTCATCTTCTGGTGGACCAGGAGGTGGGTCAGCTCCGCGCCGAACGTGGCGAGGTCCTCGTCCGTGGCGAAGTAGTGCTGCGTCTCCGCCCAGGCGGTGATCGACTGCACGACGCGGTCGATGAGCTGCCGGACGGACGTCTCGCGCTCCGGCGTGCCGAGGTGGCCGCGGAAGTACTTGCTCACGACCACGTTCGTGGCCAGCTGGCTCCAGGAGGCGGGGACCTCCACGTCCTTCTGCTCGAAGACGAGCTTGCCGGATTCGTTGCCGATGGCGGCCGTCCGGATCTCCCACGCGATCTCGTCGTAGGGGTGGACGCCGGGCCGGGTCCAGCGGCGCTCGAACGTGAGGCCCCGGACGCCGTCGCCCGTGAAGCGCAGCGCGTCCATCGCCGCGCGCGCAGCGCGGTCCGCGTCATCCCTGAGCGCCCGGGCGGCGCTGAACGCCGCCTCTGCCCGGGCCTTCACCGCCGCGCTGGCTGCACGGGCCGAGGCGCCGGCGGAGGCCTCTGCCGCCGCGCCTGGCGGCCTTGCGGCCCTTCCGTGGGCTCCCGTCCTGCGCCATCACCGGGACGATCTCGTGTGCGGCTCGTGCCATCTCTGCGCTGCTCCCTCACCGGATCGGCGGTCCCCCCGCCGCGGGTCCTGCCGGCGGTGCTGCCGGCGCACGTTCGTAGCTGCGACGGCCCCGGCGTGGTATGCCGATCGACCGTTCTTCTCCCCGCCGTGGGCCCCGGATCAGGCCTCCCCGAGTGCTGCTCGCGGGGCTCGCCGGGCGGCGAGCGGTCCCCGGACTGTACGTCGAAGCCGGGGTCGCGTCAATGCCCAAACCACTACATCTTGTGGTACAGCCGGTGACCCCACCACAGCATGTTGCGGTCTGCGGTTCCGAGCGTGGACAAGGCTCCGGCCCGATGGACGCGCTGGGGACGTCGTGTGGACGGCCGGGGCGACGGCCGGGACCCGAATCCGCCGGATGGCCGCTGGCTCCGCCGCGCGCAACGATACCAGAACGGGCGTGCGGTATCGATGCGGTGGGTCAGAGGCTGGCGAGGATCTCCCGCCGCTTGGCCGCGTACTCGTCGCCGGCCACGAGGCCGGCAGCCCGGAGGCTCTCCAGCTCGACGAGCCGCGCCTGGACGGACGACGTCGCCGCCGGCGGCGACCCGGCATCGGCGATGGCGGCGCCGGGGGCCACAGTCGGCCCGGCCGGCCCCCACGCCGCCGGCCCCAGCTCCGCCAGGTAGGCGGGCAGGCCGACCTCGGTCCAGCGCTGCTCGGCGGCGGCCGCGGCCAGGACGCCCAGCCAGCGGGCGAGATTCGCGTAGTGCTCGTCCCGCGCCTTCGATGCCAGGAGGGCACGCCGGTTCGAGACGGTCAGGCGCAGCGGGCCCGCCGAACCCGGCGACCCGGGAGCGCTGCCGACACGCGCGGCGGCCGGCCCGGCGGCGTAGTGCAGCGTGACCTCGCCGTGCCGCGATGCGCTGCCGACGATGGCCGCGAGCGGGATCTCCGCCACGAGGGACCTCGACGGCCGGCTCTGGGCGATGACGGTGCCGTCCCGGAGCACGAGGCTGGCGTCCTCGGCGGTCAGCACCGCGTCGCCGGAGATCCGGTAGGTCAACGCCTCTGCGAGGTGGGCGACCGCGGTCAGCAGCGTCGCCTCGGCCTCGGACCTGCCCATGGAGTTGACCTTGATGGTGTAGCGGAGCGTGAGGTTCTGCGCGAGGCGCAGCGTCTCCGGGGCTTCCGCCAGCCGCACCGCCCCGATCGGGCCCGCGGACGCCTCCGCTCGGCGCGAGGGGCGCGGGTCGTCACACGCGGGGCAGGCGTCGAGGAGCGGATGGACGAACGCGCCGCAGTGCGCGCACCGGAGGTCGTCGAGGGTAAGCCACATGCTCACAGGGTAGCGCGACGGCGGTGGGGCGGTAGCCCGGCCGCGGTCAGCTCAGGCCGCTGTAGGAGTGGAGGCCGCTGAACCACAGGTTCCCGAAGAGTGTGAACAGGACCATCCCGAAACCGACGACCAGGACGATCGCGGCCGGTCGGCCGCGCCAGCCCTTCTGGTTGCGCAGGTGCAGGAAGACCGCGTACACGAGCCACGTCACCAGCGCGCTCGTCTCTTTCGGGTCCCAGCCCCAGTAGCTGCTCCAGGCGATCGACGCCCACCAGCTGCCGAGCACGATCATGATCGCGAACACCGGAAAGCCGATGATCACGGCCCGGTAGGCGACTGCGTCGAGGACCTCCCGCGACGGCAGCCAGGCGAACCGATCGACCGTCCGACCGTCCGCCAGCCGCTTCTCCTGGACCAGGTAGCCCACGCCCGCCGCGAAGCTCATCGCGAAGATGCCGTAGCTGAGCATCGCGAAGCCCACGTGGATCGTCAGCAGCGGCGGGTTCTGGAGCGCCGGCACGAGTGTCTCGATCGCGTTCGGCAGCGTCGCGCTGTAGAGGTAGAGCACGACGGCCACGCCGAGGGGGAGGAAGCCCAGCGCGCGGACGGGGTAGCGGCGCGCGAGGAAGAGGTAGGCGCCGACGATCGCGGTCGTGAACGCGACGCTGAACTCGTACAGGTTGCCCCACGGCCCGCGGCCCACGACGATGCCGCGCAGCAGGAGCGCGCCGGCGAGGAGCGCGAACGCGGCCCACGCCAGGCCGATCGCGAACGGGCCGGCCGCCGTGCGCGCGGCGTCCTCGCCCTCGCCGACCTCCATGGTCTCCACGAAGCTGCCGCTGACCGCACCCGCGAACGCCGGCGCGCTGCGGGGAGCCAGGGCGGCCGCCAGCCGACGGCCGCCGGCCAGGAGCACGGTGTGAGCCACGTGCGCCGCGAAGGCCCCGACCAGCAGGATGCCGGCGACGACGTAGAGGTAGTACGAGCCGGTGGCCATCTCAGGCGATCGCCGCGCCGCCGGGTGGCGGGCCCGCGGGCCGCGCGATCTCGATGCCGCGCTTCATGGTGAGGACCAGGCCGCAGTTGCCGCACGTGCCGATCTGGGCCAGCCGCTCCACCCGGCACATCGGGCAGATCACGGCGAGATCCTCACCGTCGTCCGTGCGCGGGGTGCCGAACGGATAGACGAGCCCGGTCCGGAGGCTGAAGGGCGCCCCGACCGGCGGTGCGAGGGCGCCGTCCGCGTCGCGCTCCATCGCTCGTGCCCCCTCCACGCGGCGGACCTTCGTGCGCGGCTTCAAAAGGCCGAAGACGGCCCAGCGGCCGAACATCGCGAGCAGCAGCAGGGCAACAAGCGGCGCCAGCAGCAACGGGACCATCACGACGAGCGCGCCCCAGTCGGGGCTCACGACCTTGGACACGAGGTCCAGGAAGCCCGTCCACCCATGCTGGATGCTGGTCGCGAGGTCGCCGGTCACGGGCGGCATTCTAGACGCAGGGTGCCGAGGAGCGCCATGGCCGGGGTCGCCGCGCGCTCCACGAAGCGGGCCGGGTCCGGCCGGTGCGGGGTCCCGTCAGCCCGAGGGCCGGCCCCGTTTCGGATTGCCCGTCTTCTTCGTGGCCCCGCGGCCGGGATTCCAGCCGGATCGCGGCGGCTCCTCGTCGCCGGTGGTCTCCGCCGGCCGTCCCGCGGGAGGCTTCGGGCGGCCCGCCGCGGGTGACTCGAGGCGCTGGCGCCCGAGCCGGTCGGCGAGCCAGCCGGTCCGAACGGTCCGCGCCCCGAACCGGCGGAGTGACGTCGCGAGCTCGTTGTCGTCCGTCACGATGAGGGTGGTCTCGGGCGCCATGCCGGCCAGGTCCACCAGGAGCGCGTCCGCCGGCCGCCGGCCCGAATAGCGGACCTCGATCCCGGAGGTCAGGCGGCGATCGATCGCGCCGGGCGCGGGCGTCCCATCGAGCACGACGGTCGCCTCCACGCCCGCCGGGACGAGCGCGCGAAGCCGACCGATCACCGCCGCGGGCGGAAGCGGGCCGTCGGCCCGACCCAGCGCGTGGAGGAGGTTCGTCCCGTCGACGAGGAGACGAGTGATCCCGGCGAGCGGATCGGGAGGGCGCGGCATCCGCTGATGGTACGCCGGGCACGGAGGAACGCCGACGAAAGCCCGGCGCCGGACCCGCTACCCTGTGCCCTGATGCTCCTCCTCGTCGATCTCGATGGCGTCCTCTACCGGGGTGCGGCGCCCATTCCCGGCGTCGCCGACGTCCTGGCTTCCCGCGCCGCGGCGGGCGACTCGGTGGTCTACGTCACGAACAACTCCATGCACTACCGCGCCGACTACGTGACACGCCTCGAAGGGATGGGCGCGCCGGTGACCCCCGACCGCGTGGTCAGCTCCGCGCGCGCCACGGCGCTCTACCTTGCCGGCCTGGACGGGGTCCGTCGCGTGCTGGTCGTGGGCGCCGGCGGCCTGGAGCGCGAGTGCCGCGACGCCGGCCTCGATGTCGTCACCGCGGCTCACGCGGCGGGCCTGCACGCCCGCGAAGGGCTCGACGGCTGGGATGCCGCGGGCGCCCCGGACGCGGTCGTCGTCGGGCTGGACCCGCAGTTCACCTACCAGAAGCTCACCGTCGCCGTGGACTGCATCCGGCGCGGAGCCCGGTTCGTCGCCACCAACCGCGATCCGGTCTATCCCAGCGAACGGGGCACCCGTCCCGGGGCCGGCAGCATCGTCGCCGCCGTCGAGGCGGGCGCCGAGGTCGTCCCCGTCTCGATCGGCAAGCCGGCGCCGCTGCTCCTGGAGATGGCCGCCCGGGCCGCCGGGATCCCGGTGGCCGACGCCGTCATGATCGGCGACGGCATCGCCACCGACCTCGCCGCGGCCACCGCGATCGGGATCCCGTGCATCCTCATGCTGACCGGCGTCTCGTCGCGCGCCGACGTCGACGCGCTCCCTGTGGAGCGACGGCCGGCCTCCGTCGCGGCCGATGCCGCCGGGCTCGCGGCTGCGCTCGCCGCGATCCGCCCGGCAGGGGCGCGCCCGGCAGTTGCCGGAGGTGCACCGTCGTGACCACCATCCTCGTCACCGGGGCGTCGGGCTTCGTGGGCAGCCACCTTCTCCCAGAGCTGCTCGGGGCGGGGCACCGGGTCGTCGCGCTCGTCCGCTCAGCGGAGGCCGGGGCGAAGGTCACGCGGCGGCTTCCCGCCGAGCTGGTCACGAACGTGGAGCTGCGGACCGGCGACGTCGCTCGCCCCGCCACGCTCGCCCCGGCGCTCGCCGGCGTGGACGCCGTGATCCATCTCGTCGCGATCGCGCGCGACTCGGGCAGCGGACGGCAGCTCCTCGCCGTCAACCTGGACGGGACGCGCAACCTCATCGCGGCCATGCAGGCACGCCGGCGTCCGGCGCCTCGTCCACCTCGGTGCGCTGGGCGTCGCGGACCGCGAGGAGCTGCACTACGGGAAGTCGAAGGCGCGCGCCGAGCGGGCGGTGGCGGAGAGCGGGCTGGACTGGACCATCCTCAAGCCCTCGCTGCTCTTCGGCCCGGGCGACGGCTTCTTCAACATCGTCGCCGACCTCGTGCGCCTCTCGCCCGGGATCGTCCCGGTACCGGGCGACGGGAAGAGCCGCTTCCAGCCGCTCCACGTCGCCGACCTCGCCCTCTGCCTGCGCCTCTCGCTCGAACGGCCCGAGACCGTCGGGCACGCCTACGAGCTGGGCGGGCCGCGCACGTGGACCTACCGCGAGATCACCGCCGAGGTCTGCCGCGCCATGGGCCGGCGGCGCGCCATCGTCCCGGTGCCGGTCCCCTTCATCAAGCTCGTCGCCGGCGCCGCGGAGGCCGTGCACCTCCCGTTCCCGGTGGCCACGGACCAGCTCCGCCAGCTTGCCCTCGACAACGTCGGGCCGATCGACGGAGTCCACGCCGCTTTCGGCTTCGTTCCGCGCAGAATGGAGGGCGAGCTCCGGTACCTGCGCCATCGGAGGGCGCAGCAGGGGCCGACGGAGGCGGCGTGACGCCGGCGGTCCGCGCAAGGACGGGAGGACCGCTCCTCCGCCGGTCGTTCGTCTCGCTCGCGTGGACCGTCGCGGCGGTCGTCATCGCGCTCGGCTCGGCGGGGATCGTCGGCGGCCTGGACCACCTGCCCGCGACCGGGGCCCGACCGGAGCTCACCTACGGCGGCTGATCGCGAGATCGCGCCCGGCCTTGACGCGGCGACCGCCGACCTTCGAGTGCTCTCGAGCCAGGTGGACGCGCTGGCCGGCCAGGGACGCGACGCGCTCACCGCACTGGTGTCGAGCGACACGCCGGGGCTCCAGGCGGCCATCAGCGCGGGCGACGCGCAGGTCGGCACGATCGCGGCGTCCGCGCGTGCGCTGAGCGACCGGCTCGCGGCGCTGCCGGCCATCGACGCGGTGGCATCCGCCCGATACAGCCCGACGACGCTCGCCCGCTACGCAACCCTGGTGGCCGCCCTGCCCGCCGTCGATGCGCTCGGCGACGACTGGGCGCGGCTGGCTGCCGGCTCGGTGCCGGCGGTCGAGCTGACCGGGCACCTGGCCGCCCACGACCGGATCGCCGGCCAGGCCGTCCAGCAGGGAGCGGCCGGGAAGTACGCGGCCGCGATCAGGACGCTCGCGAGCGCCAGCGCGGAGCTTGCGGCTGCGCGGAAGGTCCGGGACCAGCTGGCGACGCTGATCGACACGAGCACGCTGGACACCTGGATCGATCGGAACGCAACCTACGACGCCGCGGTCGGCGACCTCTGGGCGGCGGTCCTCGCCTCCCCGACCCGGGTGACGGCCGCGGTCCGGGCGGCGGCCGATCGAGAGCGGGCCGCGAAGGCCCAGCTGCCGGCCGACACGAGCGCGCTCGTCGTGATCCTGGGCGACGTCGCCCGGGGCGGCCTCAACCAGGCCGTCATCGCGATCGAGGAGGCACGCGGCCGGCTGCTCGACGCGCTGGCTGCCGCGGCCGCCCCGGCCACGCCGGACGCCTCGCCCGCGCTAGACTGACGCCGGATCCCCGACGCCATTGCGTCGATCCATTCGTGCCCCGCAGGAGTCCGCCTCGATGCAGCTGCGCGTCGTCTCCGACCAGCCGTGGACTGTTGCCGCCGACGTCCTCGTCATCCCCTTCGCCGGCGAGCCCGCCTTCGAGGGCGAGCTGGGCGAGATCGATCGCCGAACGCGGCGGCGAGCTGCACGTGCTGGCAGCCTTCCGCGAGCTGCGGTCCGAGCGCTACGCGACCGTGCTGGCGGCGGCCGGCGAGCTGCCGGTCGGGCGCGTCCTCGCGATCGCCGCGGGGCCCGCGCCGCGAGCTGGATCGAGAGACCGTCGTGCGCCTGGGGGCCGCGATCGAGCGGCGCCTGGCCGGCCGACCCGTGCGTCGCCTTGCCGTCTGGCTCGGGGCGATCTCGACCTCGCTGGACGGAGGGGCCGAGGCAGCCGCGGAGCTGATCACCCGCGGCATCGTGGAGGGCAGCTACGACCCGGCCTCGCTCTACCAGACCGGCGACGCGGCCACGAAGGCCCTGCCGCCGGTCCTCGACGAGCTGATCCTCGTGATCCTCGGGACCGCCGGAACGGCCGCTGCCACGCGCGCGGCCGAGCGCGGCGCGGTGATCGGCGAGGGCACGAACCTCACCCGGCGCCTCGCCAACCGGTCCGCGAACGACGTCAGCCCGCAGGTCCTCGCCGACGAGGCCCGCGCCCTTGCCGCAGCCCACGGGCTGTGGGTCGACGTGCTCGACGAGAAGCGCGCGGCCGAGCTCGGGATGGGGATGTTCCTCGCGGTCGGGCAGGGGAGCGCGAACCCGCCCCGGATGATCGTCCTCCGCTCTGGCGGCGGAGCGCGAGACGGATGCGCGCGGGCGGCAGCTCGCGTTCGTCGGGCAAGGGCGTCTGCTTCGACTCCGGCGGCATCAGCATCAAGCCCGCCGACCGGATGGAGGAGATGAAGACGGACAAGACCGGCGCGTGCACCGTGATCGCGGCCGCCGTGACCGCCGCCCGGCTGGCCCCGGGCGTCCCGCTCCTGGCCGTCGCTCCCGCGGTCGAGAACATGCCGGGCCCGGACGCGACCCGCCCCGGGGACGTGGTGCGGGCGATGAACGGGAAGACGGTCGACATCATCAACACCGACGCGGAGGGGCGGCTCATCCTGGGCGACGCGATGACCTACGCGGAGCACCTCGGCGCGACCCACGTCGTGGACGTCGCGACGCTCACGGGCGCGGTCGCGCGCGCGTTCGGGCACCTCGTGACGGGCGCCTTCGGCGACCCCCAGCCCTGGTACGACGAGCTCGCGGCCGCCGCCGTTCGGGCCGGCGAGCGATTCTGGCAGCTGCCGCTCGTCGAGGGGTACTGGCCCGAGATGGACAGCATGACCGCCGACATGACCAACACCAGCTCGCCGCGAGGCCGGCCTCATCAAGAGCGCGCTGTTCCTCCGCCAGTTCGTGACCGTGCCGTGGGTCCACCTCGACATCGCCGGGACGTCCTTCTACCGCAAGCCCACCGCATGGGCGCCGCACGGCGCGACGGGTGTCGCGACGGCGACGCTCGTCGAGCTTGCCCTGGCGGGCGCACGCTGACCTGCAGGCAGCCTGGGTGACCATGCGCGGCCCGGGCATGCGTGTCGCGGCTCGCGACGCCGCGACCGCGGCGATGACGCCGCTCACGGCCGCCGGCCTGACCGTCGACGAGCGCTCGCTGGCGGTCATCCTCGGGGTCGTCGGCGGGGCGTGGGGTCTCGCCGCCGACCGGATCGGGGCACGCTGGCCTGCCCACGACGATGGCAGCGTGCGGGCCGTCGACTGGCGGACGCTCGTCGTCGCCCTCGCTGGGGCGGCCGCGCTGGCAGCGTTGCCGCCGCGCGTCGCGGACGCCGGCCAGGTGCTGCTCTTCGGCGCGTACTTCCTGGCGCTGGTGCTCCTGCTCGCGACGGACCTGGACCAGCGCCTCCTGCCCGACCTCGTGACGCTGCCGTTGATCGCCGTCACGCTGGTCGCCGCCCTCGCCGGCTGGAACCCGCTCGTCGCCGGGACATCTCGGCTCCGCGATGCTTGCCGCGGTCGCGATCCCGGGCTTCCTGTTCGTCGTCTCGATCCCGTTCGGGACGGGCGCCATCGGGATGGGGGACCTCAAGCTGCTGGTCTCCGTGGGCCTGCTGACCGGGCCTCGCACGCTCGATCGCGGGCCTCGTGGTCGGGGCGCTCGCCGCCGGGGCGGTCATCGCCGTCCTCCTGGTCCTGCGCCGCGTGACCCTCCGAACGTACATCCCCTTCGGGCCGTTCCTGATCGTGGGCGCCTTCTGGGCGGTGCTGGTCCGCCTCTGACGCCGATCCGGACGTCCGGCTCGTCCACCGCGGGACCATCGACCCGCCGGCAGGATGGCGCGACGGGAGTACCATGAGGCAGCCGGGTCGTCCACGAGGTTGTGCCCGCTTCGGACGGCAACATCCCCGGCGGGTTCGCACCCTGCCACGGCGTGCCGCGAGGCCCACCGGGGCACGCGGGGAGGCCCGTCACCTGGAGCAACCCGCGCGAAGATGCCGACGCCCGCCTGGATGCGACGCCATCGAGACGCCCCCCGCCTGGACGCCGAGCCGTCCGAGGACCGTGCCGTCCCGCCCGCGACAGCGCGCGCCATCGGCTGGAGCCCGCGCCGCGGGCCGGCTGCCTTCGTCCGCGCCGCGGCTCGCTCCCGGCCCCGCGTCGCCTGGCGCCTGCTCGTGCTCCTCCTGGTCATCCCGCTCGTCGTCGGGGTGGCGGCGCCGCCGCGCGTGAGCGGTGACGACCTCGCCAGCGCGCAGGCTCGCCAGAAGGCGCTCCAGCAGAAGATCGCGAGCCAGAAGGCCGAGGTTGCCCGCCTGCGCGCGCTCCAGGTCGGCCTCGCCTCGGACATCGCGTCCACCACCGACCGCGCTCGGCGGCGATCAACGCGAACCTTGCGGCCACGAAGAAGCAGATCACCGGCATGACCGCGAAGATCGCCGAGGTCCAGGCGGTCTACGCGGACCTCGTGCAGCAGGTGAACCTCCTCGATCGCGCAGGTCGTCTCGCTCGGCCAGGAGCAGGCGGACCAGGCCCAGATGCTGCGCCGACCGGAAGGCGCTGCTGGCGGCCCACATCCGCGAGGCGTACCGGACGGACCGCACGCCGCTCATCCAGCAGCTGCTCTCGGCGGGCTCGTTCACCGACGTCCTGCAGGACGTCGGCTCCTACCTCGACCTCGGCAGCCAGGACCAGGCGATCGCCACGCAGATCACGGCGGACCAGCAGACCCTGGACGCGCTGGGCACGCTCCTGGCGCAGACGCGGTCGGCGAAGGACGACCTGCGGCAGCAGACGCTGGCCCAGAAGATCGCAGCTGGACGGGCAGCTGGCCGAGCTCCGCGCGGCGAAGCTGCGCCAGGCCGCGCTCCAGGCGGAGACGGCGCGCCAGCTCGCGATCCAGCGCGCCGGCTGGGCGAAGATCTCGAAGAACGCAGCCTCCGTCAAGGCGGCCCTGGCGGCCGACGCCACGGCGCAGCGCGAGCTCGCCGCCCACATCGCCGCCCTGCTCGAGCAGCAGCACCAATTCGGGCAACATCCCGTCGGTCTTCAACGGCACGCTGATCTGGCCGGTCAGCGGCGTGATCACCCAGGAGTTCGGCTGCACCGGGTTCCGCTCGGAGCCGCCGCATCGGCAACTGCGCCCATTTCCACCAGGGCATCGACATCGCGGCGCCGATGTACACGCCGATCCACGCGGCCGGGCGACGGCGTGGTGGTCTTCGCGGGCCCGAACCCCTACGATCCGTATCCCAAGGCCTGGATCGTGATCATCGCCCACAGCGACAGCCTGCTCACGTGGTACGCCCACGTCGACAACGGCGCGTACGGGCCGACGGTGTCCGCCGGGCAGGCGGTGACGGCGGGCCAGGTCATCGCGTACGTCGGGATGACCGGCCGGACGACCGGGCCGCACCTCCACTGGGCCATCGAGTACAACCACGACCTTCGTCAACCCGCGCCTCTTCGTCTGAGGCTCGCGCCGCGCCGGCGCGGCGCCTCGGATCGCCCGCCAGCGGATGGCCCGCCGGATGCCCGTCTGCGGTCGTGGCGGACGGGCGCCGATGCTACGATCGCCGGGACCCTCTCCCCGCTCGTGACGAGGATGCGTGCATGAAGCGGACCCTGGCGGTGATCCTCGCGGGCGGCGAAGGTGCGCGCCTCTCGATCCTCTCGGAGAAGCGGGCCAAGCCGGCCGTCCCGTTCGGCGGCAAGTACCGGATCATCGACTTCGCGCTGAGCAACTGCGTCAACTCGGACATCGACAACGTCGTGGTCCTGACGCAGTACAACCCGCGCTCCCTCAACGACCACATCGGGCTCGGGCGGCCGTGGGACCTGGACCGGAACAGGGGCGGCGTCCGGGTCCTGCAGCCCTACATCGGGCGCGGCAAGGCGAACGACTGGTACCGGGGCACGGCCGACGCGGTCCTCCAGAACTTCAACGTGCTCGACCAGGCGGCGGGCGACACTGTCGTGATCCTGGCCGGCGACCACGTCTACAAGATGGACTACCAGCCGTTCGTGGCGTTCCATCGCCGCAAGCGCGCGGACGTCACGCTGGCCGTCCGGCGGGTGCCGCTGTCGGAGGCGAGCCGGATGGGCATCCTCGCCATGGACGAGACGGGCCGGGTCACGGACTTCGTCGGAGAAGCCGAAGCAGCCCAAGTCGGACCTCGCGAGCATGGGCGTCTACGTGTTCAGCAAGCGCGCCCTCCACCGCTGGCTCTCCGAGTCGCGCTCCGACTTCGGCGGCGACGTGATCCCCGACATGATCAAGGGCGGGGCGCGCGTCTACGGCTACCGCTTCGACGGCTACTGGCAGGACGTGGGGACGATCCAGAGCTACTGGGAGGCCAACATGGCGCTCCTCGAGGACCGGCCCGACCTCGACCTCTACGATCGCGAGTGGCTCATCCACACGCGTTCCGAGGAGCGCGCACCGGGCAAGGTCGGGGCGACCGCCCAGGTCCATCGCAGCCTGATCTCCCACGGCTGCCTGGTCGACGGGATGGTCGTCAACTCCGTCCTGTCGCCCGGCGTCGTGGTCGGGGTCGGCGCCGTCGTTCGCGACTCCATCGTGATGTTCGACTCGGTGATCCGGCCCGGGGCGATCGTCGACCGCGCCATCCTCGACAAGGAGGTCATGGTCGGGCCCGGCGCGATCGTCGGAGAGGGCGCGGACCTCGGCATCCCCAACCGCCTCACGCCGAGCCACCTCAACACGGGGATCACGATCATCGGCAAGCAGGCCGTCATCCCGCGCAACGTGCGGATCGGCCGCAACGTGCGGATCGATCCGAACGTCCGGGCCAGCGACTTCCCGAGCCGGACCGTCGAGTCCGGCGCCACGGTCCTTCGCCACGAGGGTCGCGGAGGCGGCCGGCACGAGGTCGCCGCGGACCCGGCCGACGCCACCCGCCACGCGGTCGAGGCAGAGACCGCGCGGAGCCCGCTCCGCCACCGGCCAGCGCGGTTCGAGGGCGCGCTGAGCGGTCCTGCCGGTCCCGGCGCCGCGACCGTCGAGGGCTGGCTGGCCGAGCTGCGGCTTGGCCCCGCGGAGCGGATCGACCGCGAGGGGATCAGCTCCTGGGATCTCCGGCTGGACGGCCGTCGTCGCTTCGACGTGCCGGTGACCGTCATCCTGGATCCGGCCCTCGGCGCGTTCATCTGGCTCCATCTCGCGCCACCGATCGGTGACGGGATGCGGAAGTCCTACCAGAAGCTGCTCCGCTGGAATGACGACTTCCCCTTCGTGAAGTTCAGCCTGGCCACCGATGACCGGCCGATCGCCGCGGTCGAGATCCCGTCCGACCGGGTTGACCGTGATGCGCTCGGCCTGGGCATCGCGCGGCTTCTCGCGATCTGCGACCTGCTGCTCGAGGAGACTGCCGCCTGGATCTGGATCGGCGGGCGAGCCCCCGATCCGGGCACCCGGGTCGGCCGCCACGAGGGCCTCTTCGAACGGTATGCCGACCGGCTCGGGGAGCTGGCAGGCCCGCGATGACCACGGGCGCGGCGCCGCGGGCGGCCTTCGGGCCGGTCACGATGGTCGGCTCGGTCCGGTGAGGCTGGTACACTCCCCGGCAGCACGGAGCCCGCGCCGACGCGCCCGGGTCCCGTCCTCTCTGCGTCGTCCGCCGCCCGTTCGCCGTGCCAGGAGCCGCGCCACAGCCGTGACCCGCACCGCATGCGACTGAAGCCGCACCGCCCCTCCAACGAGATCCTGTCCGGCGAGTCTGCCGACGTCTACTTCGCGCGCGCCCGCCGGATCATGGAACGCGAAGGGCTGGACCCGATCGTGGCCATGGAGGTCTTCAGCCGTGAGGCCGGCATCCTGTGCGGGATCGACGAGGCCAAGAACCTGCTCGCGCATGCCCTCGAGCACGCCGACCCGGCCGAGGTCACGGTCGAGGGTCTCGACGACGGCGACACCTTCTCGCCCAAGGAGATCGTCCTCCGCATTCGTGCCCGCTACCGCCAGTTCGGCCTGTACGAGACGGCGATCCTCGGGATGATGGCCCAGGCCACGGGCTGGGCGACCGCGGCCCACGACTGCGTGGTCGCGGCCGCTCCCCAGCCCGTCATCAGCTTCGGGGCCCGCCACGTGCACCCGGACGTGACTGACGTGCTGGACTACGCGGCGATCGTGGGCGGCTGCGTGGGAGCCTCGACGCCCGCCGGGGCGCGGCTCGCCGGCCTGAACCCCACCGGCACGATGCCCCATTCGCTCGTGCTGATCGTCGGGGACACGGTGCGCGCCGCGCAGGCCTTCGACCGCGACCTGGAGGCGGACGTGCCCAGGATCGTCCTGGTGGACACGTTCAAGGACGAGGCAGAGGAAGCGCTCCGCGTCGCCGACGCACTGGGTGACAAGCTCTACGGCATCCGCCTCGACACGCCGTCCGAGCGCGGCCGGGTCACCGCCGATCTCGTCAAGGAGATCCGGTCACGGCTGGACCAGGCCGGCCACGGCCACGTCATCATCGTGGTCTCGGGAGGCCTCACCCCGGATCGCATCCGGTACTTCAAGGAGCAGGGTGCCCCGGCGGACAACTACGCGGTGGGGAGCTACATCAGCGGCGCCAGCCCGATCGACTTCACCGGGGACATCAAGGAGATCGACGGCCGGCCGATCGCCAAGCGGGGCCGCATCCCGGGCATCACGCCGAGCGCGCGCCTCAAGCCCGTCGACCTCGCCGCCTGGCGCGCCGGAGCCTGACCCACCCACCTGGAACCCGCGCGCCCAGCCGGGCGCGATCCACCAGCGAGTGCCACCCGCCCATGCCGAACCTCCGATCAGACCGTCCAGCCCCGACCAGCGATGTCCTCACGAGGGACGAGGCCGGCGAGCGCGCGGCGCGGGTGGGGCAGGTCGCCTACGACCTCGCGCTCCAGCTCGGTGCCGAGCAGACGACCTACCGCGGCGAGGTCCGCCTCACGTTCCCGGTTCGCGGGACGGCGGACCTGTTCCTCGACTTCCGGGGCGGGACCATCGAGCGGCTCGAGGTGAACGGGACGCCGGTGGATCGGCCGGAACGTCCGGGCGACCGGATCGTCCTGCCCGGTCGGCTCCTGGCGCCCGAGACAAGCGTGCGCGTCGTCTACGAGAACGAGTACGACCGCGGCGGCGACGGCTTCCACCGGTTCGTGGACCCGGTTGACGGCGAGGTCTACCTCTACTCCAACTTCGAGCCGTTCGGGGCGCACCGCCTGTTTCCCTGCTTCGACCAGCCGGACATCAAGGGCACGCTGACGATTCGCGCGACGGTGCCCGCCGCGTGGGCCGTCATCTCGAACAACCCGGTCGAGACCGTGGACGACGCGCCCGAGGGGAAGCGGACGCACCGCTTCGCGACCACGCCGCCCATCTCCACCTACCTCGCCGCGGTGATCGCGGGGCCGTACGTGGGTGTCCACGCCGAGCACCGGGGGGTCCCGCTGGGAGTCTGGAGCCGGCGCTCCCTGGCATCGTTCGTGGATGCCGACGAGATGTTCGCGGTCACCGGCCAGGGGATGGACTTCTATGCGCAGCTCTTCGCGCGCCGGTTTCCGTTCGAGAAGTACGACCAGGTCTTCGTCCCCGAGTTCAACTCGGGCGCGATGGAGAACGCGGGCGCCGTCACGTTCACGGAGCAGCACGTGTACCGGGATCCCCCGACCGAGACGCAGCGCCTGGGCCGCGCGGAGACGGTGCTCCACGAGCTCGCGCACATGTGGTTCGGCGACCTGGTCACGATGCGCTGGTGGGACGACCTCTGGCTCAACGAGAGCTTCGCGACGTACGTCTCCAACCTCGCGCTGTCGGAGGCCACGCGGTTCCAGGGCGCCTGGCGCGCCTTCCACGCCGATGTGAAGCGGTGGGGCTACCAGGCTGACGACCGCTCCACCACTCACCCGATCTCCGGGATCGTCGCCGACACGGACGCCGCGGTCCACAACTTCGACGGGATCACCTACGGCAAGGGCGCCGCGGTGCTCAAGCAGCTCGTGGCCTGGGTGGGCCCCGAGGCGTTCGCCGCGGGCCTGCGCGTCTACTTCGACCGACACGCGTGGGGCAACGCGTCGCTCGCGGACTTCCTTGCCGCCCTGGAGGAGGGGAGCGGTCGAGACCTGCGCGACTGGGCCCGGCGCTGGGTGGAGACCGCGTCGCTGAACTCGCTCGCGGCGCGCTGGACCGCGCCCGGCGGCCGGATCGACCGGCTGCAGCTGTCCCAGGACGCCCCCGACTCCCATCCCACGCTTCGCCCGCACGCGCTGGAGATCGCCCTCGTCCGGGCCGCTCCCGGCGGTGAGACCATCGTGGAGGTGGTCCCCGCGCAGATCGACGGCGCCGAGACGTGGGTGCCGGCGGCGGCAGGCCGCCCGGCGCCGTCCCTCGTCTTCCCGAACCACGGCGACCACGCGTACGCCAAGGTCATCCTCGATGACCAGTCGCGGGCTGCGCTTCCCGATCTCCTGCCGCGCCTGGAGGACCCGCTCCTCCGCCAGCTCCTGTGGGGCTCGCTGTGGCAGATGGTCCGCGACGGCCAGCACCCATCCGGCTCGTTCCTCCAGCTTGTCCGTGACGCCCTGCCGGGCGAGACCGACGACCAGATCGTCGACGGGGCGCTCGATGCGGCCCGCGGCGCGATCGCGCGCTACGTGCCGGAGCGGCGGCGGGTTGCGGCCGCCCGATCGTTCGTCGCCACCGCCCTCCGGGCGCTCGACGGGTTGCCGCCCGGGGACCTGCGCCGGCTCTGGCTCCGGGCGGCCATCGGTGCGCTCGCTGACGCCGACGACGCGGCCCTCATGACCGGCCTGCTTGACGGCTCGCTCGTGCTCCCCGAGGTCTCGGTGGACCAGGAGATGCGCTGGGGGATCGTCACGGCAGCCTCGGCCTTCGGCCTTGCGGACGCGGCCGGGCGGATCGCCGACGAGGTCGCCCGCGACCGAACCGACCGTGGCGAGCGCCTCGCGCTGACGGCCGCGGTGGCTGCCCCCGAGGCGGCCGTGAAGGCCGAGGCATGGGAGCGGATCAACGGCGCAGGCTATGGGTCCCTCCACCGGACGCGTGCCGCGATGGCGGGGTTCAACCACGCCCACCAGGCCGGGCTCCTGGTGCCATACGTGGACGCGTTCTTCGCGGCCGTGACCGAGGTCGTGGCCGGCCGCGAGCACGCGTTCGCAACCGCGTTCGTTGCCCGGCTCTTCCCGGCGTACCGCGTGGAACCCGGGGTGGCGGCCCGTGCCCGTGCCCTCGCTGCGGCCGAGGGCGATCGCCTGCCCGCGTTGCGGCGGCTCCTGAGCGAGGCGGCCGACGACCTGGAGCGGGCGGTCACCTGCAGGGCCGTCGCGGAGGCCTGACCGCGCCATGCGTCCGTCCGGTCCCGGCATGGATCCCGCGGGAGGCCCGGCGCCGGATCGCGAGGGCGCCTACGAGCTGCTCCAGCGGGGCACGGCCCTGCTCGCGAAACGGCACGCCGCGCAGGCTGCGGTGGTGCTGGCCCGCGCTGCCGCCATCGAGCCGGGCAAGGGCTCCATCCTCGAGCCACTGGGGCGGGCGCTGTTCATGAGCGGCCAGCTCCAGCGGGCGGCGGAGACGTTCGAGTCGCTCCTCCAGATCGATCCGTCGAACCACTACGCGCACTACGCGCTGGGCCGGACCCTGATCCGCGTCGGTCGGCGAGCAGAAGCCCGGACGCACCTCCGACTGGCCGTCGCCCTGGCGCCGGAGAGCCGCCTCTATCGCGGCGGCCTGGAGCGGCTCGGTCCCGGCGCCGGCTGAGGCGCGCGACTGCAGGGTTCCCCGTGAATCCCGGGCGGCTCAGCCGCCCGGGCGTCGGCCGACGAGGAGGATCCCGATCAGGGTCTTGGCGTCATGGATGTCGCCCTGCCGGGCTGCCTCGAGCGCGTCGGCAACGGGGAGCCGGACCAGCTGGAGAGCCTCGTCCGCGTCGGGCGTCAGCCGGCCCTCCCCGGCCGCCACGAGGTCCGTCGCCAGGTAGAGGTGCATGAGCTCGGACGCGAACCCGGGCGCCGTCCAGAACGACCCGAGCTTCTCCCACCTGCCCGCGCGGTAGCCGGTCTCCTCCTCCAGCTCGCGCCGCGATGCGATCTCGGGGTCCTCGATCGCGCCGGTCGCGGGATCGCGATCCAGCGTCCCGGCGGGGATCTCCAGCAGCGCCTGGCCGGCCGGTTGGCGCCATTGGCGGACGAGCAGGAGCCGGTTCGCCTCGTCGATCGCGACGATCGCCACGGCGCCCGGATGGCGCACGATGTCCCGACGGTGGAGGCTCCCATCGGCGCGCTCGGTCGTCTCGACCCGCACCTCCAGGTACCGCCCCCGGTGGACCACCACCGATTCGATGGTTCGTTCGGCGAGCCGCTCGTCGGCCGGGTCGGACATGCCGGGCATGATCGCATGCCCGCCCGAATCGACGAGCCGGGCCTCGCGGCCCGGCTCGTCCTGCGGCTGCCCCGAGCGGCGATGGCGTCAGCTCGCAGCCGGCATCCGGCTCCGGAGCAGCGACGCCTCGGTGGTCGCGTCGAAGAGGTGGATCTTGTCGAGCGGCAGGTGGAGCGTGACGACGTCGCCCGGGCGAACGTTCCGATCCGAGGAGACGACGGCGACGACGTCCGCGCCGGCGACGATGATGTGGAGGAGCTCCTCGTTGCCGAGGTACTCCACGACATCGGCCTTCGCCTGGGCCGACGGCACCATCCCGCCGGTGGCGACGACGTCGAGGTGCTCCGGGCGGATTCCGAGGATGAAGCTGCTCCCCGTGGTCGCCCCGACGGCGTCCCGGAAGGGGGGTGGAAGGGGCACGGTGAAGCCCGGGGCCGTGAGCGTGGCGGAGTCGCCGCTGCCCGAGAGCTCGACGGGCAGGAAGTTCATCGACGGGCTGCCGATGAAGCCGGCCACGAACTTGTTCAGGGGGTGGTCGTAGAGCTCCTGCGGCGGGCCGACCTGCTGGAGCTTCGCCTGGCTCATGACGGCGATGCGCTGGCCCATCGTCATCGCCTCGACCTGGTCGTGGGTGACGTAGACGATGGTCGTCTTGAGGCGCTGGTGGAGCCGGGCGATCTCGGCGCGGGTCTGCACCCGCAGCTTGGCGTCGAGGTTGGAGAGCGGCTCGTCCATGAGGAAGACCGCCGGCTCGCGGACGATCGCCCGACCCAGCGCGACGCGCTGGCGCTGGCCTCCGGAGAGCTCCTTCGGCTTGCGCTGGAGGAGCGATGTCAGCTGGATGGTCTCCGCGGCCTCCTTGACCCGCCGGTCGATCTCCTTCTTGGGGACCTTGCGGAGCTTCAGGCCGAAGGCCAGGTTGTCGTACACGCTCATGTGGGGGTAGAGCGCGTAGCTCTGGAAGACCATCGCGATGTCGCGATCCTTGGGCGGGACATCGTTGACCACGCGATCGCCGATGCGAACCACGCCGTCGGAGATGTCCTCGAGCCCCGCGATCATGCGCAGGCTGGTGGTCTTGCCGCAGCCCGACGGCCCGACGAAGACCATGAACTCGCCGTCGGCGATCTCCAGGTTGAAATCGTTGACGGCGATCACGTCCCCGTACTTCTTGGTGACGTGGTCGAAGGTGACAGTCGCCATGTGCGGTCTCCTTCAACCCAGCCGGGTCATCGCGGGTCCATGCATCCGGCCGCCGAAGCGGCTCGGACGGACCCCGTACGAGGTGCCGGCTCGGGCTCACCGGGATCCTAGCATCGAGCCGCGCCGGCGGAATCCCGGGAACGGCGCCGCGGAGGCGACGACGGTGCCCCGGTCAGGCGTCGCGGTCGCGGTGGACCTGGAAGGTGCGACCCCGGATCGTGGCGCCGCGCAGGGCCGCGACGACGCGGTCGGCCGCGCCCTCGGCCACGTCCACCAGCGAGAACGCGTCGGCGATCTGGATCGCCCCGATCGCCGAGCCGGGAACGCCAGCTTCGTTCGCGATCGCGCCGACCAGGTCGCCAGGCCGCATCCCCGCGCGGCGGCCGCCGCCCACGTAGAGACGGACCCACGGCCCGGATGCGCGGCGCCCGTTCGACATCGGCGCCTGGGGAGCCTCCCGGCCCGCCGGGAAGACAGCCTGTCCGGGGAACGGCCGGGAACCCGGCCGCGGCGCGCCGGGGCGGCCCCCGCGGGACCCGGGAGCGCCCGGACCGGGCGCGGATCCGGGTCTGCCCGATCGCGGCACGGGTCGGAGCGGGCGATCGGCGGGCAGCATCGCCGGGGCGATCTCCACCTCCTCGGTGTCGCGCGCGTTCGCCCCTTCGATGAGCGAGACCGCCGCGAGCGCGATCTCGACGAGGTCGAACTCGTCGGCGAGCGGTTCCACGACGCCGCGGTAGCGATCCAGCCCTTCCTCGAGGAGGCGCTCGCGGAGGCTCGCCTGCAGCAGCTCGAGGCGTCGCTCGCGCAGGTCGGCGACCGTGGGGATGGTCGCGAGCTCCAGCTTCGTGTGCGTCGCCGCCTCGATGTTGCGCAGGAGGCGGTGCTCGCGGGGCTCGAGGAGCGTGATCGCGACGCCCTCGCGGCCCATCCGGCCGGTCCGACCGATCCGGTGGATGTACATGTCGGGATCGGACGGGACGTCGAAGTTGACGACGTGGGAGACGTGCTCGATGTCCAGGCCCCGCGCCGCGACGTCCGTCGCGACGAGCACGTCCAGGGCGCCCTCGCGGAAGCGGCCCATCACCCGGTCCCGCTGCTCCTGGCTCATCCCGCCGTGGAGCGCGGCAGCGTCGTGGCCGCGGCCCGCCAGCGCCTCCGCGAGGTCATCGACCTCCAGCCGCGTCCGGGCGAAGACGAGCGCGGAGGCGGGGTCCTCCAGGTCGAGGATTCGCGCCAGCGCCGCGAGCTTGTCCGAGGCGCGCACGACGTAGACCCGCTGGCGGACGCGGGGCATCTCTTCGCGGGACGGCCGCTCGGCGCGCACGGCGACCCGGATCGGATCCCGGAGATGGCGCGCCGCGATCCGCGCGATCGTGGGCGAGATCGTGGCGGAGAACAGCGCCGTCTGGCGTCCCGGCGGTGTCGCCGCCAGGAGCGCCTCCAGGTCCTCCGCGAAGCCCATGTCCAGCATCTCGTCGGCCTCGTCGAGGACGACCACCTCCACGCTGTCGAATGAGAGGCTGCCACGGGTGAGGTGATCGACCGCCCGGCCGGGTGTCGCGACGACAACGTCCACGCCCCGCCGGAGCGCCCGCAGCTGCTGGCCGATCGCCTGGCCGCCGTAGATGGGCAGGACATGCGCGTCGAGGCCGCGCCCGTACCGGTGCACGGATTCGGCGACCTGCATCGCCAGCTCACGGGTCGGAACCAGGACGAGGGCCAGCGTGCGACCCTCGCCGGCCCGCCCCAGGCCGCCGCCGGCGGCGAGTCGCTGGAGGATCGGAAGGGCGAATGCGGCCGTCTTCCCGGTGCCGGTGGGAGCTTCCGCCAGCACGTCGCGCCCGGCGAGGAGCGGCGGGATCGTCTCGCGCTGGACGGGCGTCGGCTCTTCGTAGCCCAGGCCCTCGAGCGTCCTGAGCAGCGCCGCCTCCAGGCCCAGCGAGGCGAAGCTGCCTGCCTCGACGGCCGGCGTCGGCGCGCCGGGCTCGGACGCGTGGGCGAGGTCGGTCATCCGCACAGCCTACGCGACCCGAACGAACAGAGACGCGGCCGGGGGACCGGCCGCGTCTCTGTCAAGGCAATGCCGCCGCGATTCGGCGCTAGTTCGTGGTCCCCGTCGGGGCGGGGTTGACCGGCGTGCCGGGCGTGCCGGGCGCCCACGGCATCCCGTGACCGCCGCGCATCCCCGGCCCGAAGCCCGGGCTGCCCGCCGGGAAGGCCCGGACGACCGTCGCGGTGAAGCTCCCGTCCGCGTTCGGGGTGCCCTCGGCCATCACGATCGCGCCGACCGCGATGTCCGAGAGGGAAGCGGTCGTCTTGCCGGCCACCTGGTAGGTCGTCGTCGGAGCTGACGTTGATGGTGAGCGACGCGCCGGCCCGCGGTCTTGACCACGATCGTTGCCGGGTTCGACGTGGCGGTCATCGCGGTGACGGTGCCGCCCGCCAGGGCCGGCTGGATGTTCACGAGCGTGGCCGTGAACGTGCCGTCGGCCGTCGTCGTGCCCTCGGCATCCACCTGGCGCCGACGGTCAGGGCGGCGCTGGTCGACGCGGCGCCCGCCAGCTTGTACGTGGTCGAGCCCGTCACCACGATCACCTTCTCGGTGCCGTCACGCTGGGTGAGGGTGACGCTGGAGACCGCTCACGGACTTGACCGTGCCCTGGACGTGCGGGAGCACGACCTGGATCGCGGTGATCTTGAACGTCCCGTCGGCCTGGCGCGTCTGGCTGAAGGCGATCGAGTCGCCCACCTTGAGCGTCGAGATGTCGACGGTCTGGCCGCCCTTCGAGACGGTGGCGCCCGCGCCGTCGATGGTCCGGGTCCAGCCGCTGCTGGTCGTCAGGGCGAGCTTCGTCCCGTCGATCGCGGTGATGGAGATGGATCCGAACGCCCCGGCGCCACCCATGCGCCCGCCGCGACCCATCCCCCCGCCGGGCCCGAACCCGCCGGGTCCGAACCCGCCGGCGTTGTCGTCGCCCATCATCCCGGGATCGTTGACGCCGGGTGCGTTCGGCGCGGCTGCCGTGCCGCCGTTCGGCGCGGTCCACGTGCCGGTGTCCGCGCCGAGCAGCACGCCCCGGGCGTTCGCAGGAGCCGGCGCCGCGGTCGCCGGTGTCCCGGCGGAGGACAGGCCAACGGCGACCGCGGTCAGGCCGATGGCGCCGGCGAGGATCGCGCCGGCGATCAGCGGGAGCGACCGGCGGGACGATGGCGCGACGGGCTGGATGGGCGCGACGTATTGAGGCCGGCTCTCCGGCTGCTCTGCGGGTTGACCGTCGGGAAGCCCCTCGGGCTGCTCCGTGGGAGCGAAATCCATGGTGATGTCTCCTGAGGTCCTCCTCCGGGATTCGGCCGAACGCGGGAGGACACACGTCGGCGCCAGCTGCATGTATCGCAGGCGAACCTGAACAGATTATGAAACGGGCGCGATTTCGCGCGTTTGCCAGCGGCGGCCCGAGAACAATCCGAGCTGAGCGGTGGGGTGGCCTACGGGGATTGAACCCGTAACCTTCGGAGCCACAATCCGATGCTCTACCGATTGAGCTAAGGCCACCATCGTCGCGGCACGCGGCGCGGCAGGACCGGCGCGCGGGACCGGCGAAGTATACGCGAGTCCCGACCGTGTCGCCCGCCGTCCGGGTCAGCCCGCGACGGGCCCGAAGACGTCCTCGTCGTAGGCCCAGCCGTCGATGTCCGGCGGGTCGTAGCCGAGGATCGTCAGCGAATGGCGGACCTGCGCGCGATGCTCGCCCCCGTGATCCAGCGCCTGGATGAAGAAGGTGATCGCGCGGATCACCGCCGGCTCTCCCAGGTGGGTTGCCGTCACCACGGCGTCGGGCGCGGTCGTCTCCGCGAGCTCGATGAGCGCGGCCGCGGACGCCGCAGCCCGCCGCCGCAGGACACGAACCGATGGCCCCAGCGCCTCGGGCGGGACGGGCCGGTCGGTGCCGCCAGCCGCATCCGGACCGGGCGCGACCTGGCCACGCAGGCCCGCGACGTAGCGTTCCTCGGCCTCGACGAGATGGCGGAGCGTGGCGCCCAGGCCCCCGAACGTCCCCTGCACGACGAACTCCAGGTGGTCGGCCGGAAGCCCTTGGCACGCGGCGAAGAGACGGTCAGAGGCCCATGCGTGGTGGCGGAAGAGCGCGACGAATCCTGCGTCCATGCGGCCAAGGATATCCATCCGGAGGGTACCCGAACCGGCGTTCCTGCCCGGACCCGCCCGGGCGACCTGACCGCCACACCGGGCCGGGCAGGACTACCGCCGTGCCGGCGGCCGGACCATCGCGCGGGTGACCGGAGGCAGGCCGCGGCCTACGGTCTTCTCACGCCATGCGAACCACCATCTCCTCCAGGCCCGCCGCCCGGGCCCATCTCGCGATCATGCTCGCGTTCGCGCTGGTCGCGACGGGCGCGGGACTCCTGGCCCTGCCCGGCAGCGCCCTGGGCTGGACGGACGACTCGTTCTCCCCCACGGCCGAGCAGCAGCTCTTCGCGCTGACGAACCAGGCCCGAGCCAGTGCCGGCCTCCCGACGCTGCACTGGGACTCGACGCTTTCCGGGATCGCGCGCTGGCGTTCGCAGGACATGGCGACGCGCAACTACTTCAGCCACAACATCCCGCCCAGCGGCGAGATGGTCTTCGCCGTGATGGACCAGCAGGGCTACTGCTACAAGATGGCCGGCGAGAACATCGGCTGGAACAATTGGCCCGACGACCAGGCGACACAGACCGTCCAGGACGACTTCATGAACTCCACCGGTCACCGCCAGAACATCCTGGGGCCGGCCTGGGATGTGGTCGGGATCGGTGCTTACAAGCTGGCCGACGGGCGCAAGTTCTACACCGTCCTCTTCGCGGATACGAGCGGCTGCGGGTCGGCGCCGAAGGCAACCCCGAAGCCGACTCCGACGCCGACCACCGCACCCACGCCGACGCCGACGCCGACCACCGCCCCGGCGCCGACGCCGAAGCCCACGCCTGTCCCGACGCCGCGCGTGGCGGCCACCCCGGCCCCGATCCCGGCGGCCACCCCGGCCCCGGCCGCGCCAGCGACCCCGACACCCGAGCCCACGCCTGCCGCGACAGCGACCCCGACACCCGAGCCACCACCAGCGTCCGACCAGCGCCCGACAGCGACCCCCACGAGCCCGCCGGACGTGCAGGCGCTGCCTGCTGGCGTCACGCTCCGCGTTCGGGGCGCCGTTCCGGCATCGGGCCTGGTGGATGGGCTCCTGAACAGCCTGCTTGCCCTGGTCTTCGGCTCCTGAGGCGGGACAGCCGCAGCGTGGGAGCCGCCGTCGGCTCCGCTACACTCCGGGCCATGCTGACCGGGCGCCGCGTCAACTCGGCGTGTTGCTGATGCCCCCGATCCTCGAGGCGCGCGACGTCACGAAGCGCTACCGGCTCCCCGCCGGCGATGTCGACGCCCTCCGTGGCGTCTCGCTCACCGTGGAGCCCGGCGAGTTCGTCGCGTTCATGGGACCGTCGGGCTCCGGCAAGAGCACGCTGCTCCACCTGCTCGGCGGGCTGGACCAGCCGACATCCGGCGACGTCGTCCTCGATGGGTCGCTCGTCAGCCGCCTGTCGGACGACGCGGCGACGAAGCTCCGCCGCGAGAAGACCGGCTTCGTCTTCCAGTTCTTCAACCTCATCCCGCTCCTGAACGTGTGGGAGAACGTCGCCCTCCCCTTCACGATCGCCGGCGAGGACGCTCGTCGCGGCGAGCACGCGACCGCGATCCGCGCCGCGCTCGCGTCCGTGGACCTCGCCGGCAAGGAGCGCAACCGACCCGATCAGCTCTCGGCCGGTGAGCAGCAACGCGTCGCGCTCGCCCGCGCGCTCGTCCGACGGCCGGCGCTCCTGCTGGCTGACGAGCCGACCGGGAACCTGGACTTTGCGACCGGGACCGAGATCCTCGATCGCCTCTGGAGCTCCTGCCACGAGGGCGGCCAGACGGTGGTCCTGGTCACGCACGACGCGAAGGCCGCTGCGTATGCGGACCGGGTCTTCGTCCTGCGCGATGGCGTGCTCCGGGACGAGATCCGCCTGGGCCGCCGTGAGGATCACGGGGCGGCGCCGCTCATCGCGCGCCTGGCCGACCTGGGCCTCTGACGCGTGCGCGCACTCGACGCGCTGGCCCGCCGCACCCTGGTCGCGAGGCCGCTTCGCACGATCTTCACGATCGCAGGGATCGCTCTCGGGGTGGGCGTCCTCGTCGCGGCCCTCGTCATCAATGCGGGCCTTGACGATGTCGCGGAGCGGAGCATCCGTGACCAGCTTGGCAGCACCGACCTGCGCGTCGTCGCCCTCGAGGAGCGCGGCCTCTCCGGGGAATCGCTGGCCGCGATGGCCACGACGCCGGGAGTCGCGGTCATGGCGGCGGAGCTGGATCGGCGGACATACCCGGTCCCAGGTCCGCTGTCCGGGCCCGGCCTGCCGGTGCCCGTGACCGTGATCGGGGTGGATCCGGCGCCGGACGCCGCGCTCCACGACCGACTGCTCGCGAGCGGTTCGCCCCTGCCCGTCGGGGGCGTCACCGTGGCCCTGGTCTCCGACACGCTGGCGCGCGAGGACGGGCTTGCCGTCGGCGCGACGATCACGCTCAACGGATCCGCGGAATCCGGCCCGCAGGCGTTCTCCATCTCCGGAATCCTCGCTCCCGCGTACGGCGACCCTGACCCGGCCGGCCGCAGCGTCGTCGTGCCGCTCCAGGCCGCCCAGGCCCTCTTCAACACGAACGCCGTCAGCCTCGCGGACCTGGGACTCGCGCCGGGCAGCGGCGTCGACGCGGTGACGGCGCAGCTCGAGCGGCGGCTCTCGACGGAGCCGTACACCCTGTCGACGCCAGGTGACCTGATCGCCGCCCTGCGCGCCTCGACGGCCGACTTCCGGGCCACGATCTCGCTCGTGGCGGCGCTCTCGTTGTTCGGCGGCGCGTTCCTCATCTTCAACACGCTCGCCATGACCGTTGCCGATCGCGCCCGCGACGTCGGGCTGCTCCGGGCTGCGGGGATGACCCGTCGCCAGGTAACGGCGCTGGTCCTGATCTCCGCGGGGCATCTCGGGGTGGCCGGGGTGCTGTTCGGGGTCGTGATCGGCGTGGGGCTCGCCGCCGCGGTGATCGCGTTCTTCTCCCCGGGCGGCGGTGTGCTGGCGATCCGTGAGCTCGTGATCCCGCCGGCAGGGTTGCTGCTCGCCGCACTGATCGGCTTCGGCGTGACGATCGCCTCCGCGCTCGAGCCCGCCCTGCGCGCGGCCCGCATCTCGCCGGTGGCGGCGCTCACCGCGCGGCTCGAGCAGACCGCCGTTCTGCGCGCGCGCCTCCGCTGGCTCACGCTCGTGTTCGTCGTCGTGGGGGTCACGGGGATCGCCCTCTGGCCGGGCGCGGCGGACGGGACCGCCGGGCTGCTCCGGCCGCTGGCCGTCTACGCGTTGCTGCTCGGCGTGGCGCTGGCCGGCCCCTCTCTCGTCGGTCCCCTGGGCGTGCTGGTCGGCGCGATTGCCCGGCCGTTCCTGCCCGTGGAGGAGCGCCTGACCCGCAGCACCCTCGTCCGCGACCGGAGTCGCACCGCGCTGACCGTCGGCGCCCTGGCCGTGGCGCTCGCGGTCCTTGTCGCGCTCGGCGGCGTCGCGGCAACCACCCGACGGGCGGCCACCGCGTGGCTGACGGACGTGATCCCGGGCGACGCGCTCCTCACCTCGATACGCCCGGTGGCGCTCGACGAGCCGGCGCTCGCCGACCTCGCCGCCGTGCCGGGCGTGGCGCGGCTCAGCCCGATCGGGCGTTTCGCGGTCGGGGTGGGCGGGCAGCGGCTGGATGCGGCCGCCGTCGTGGGTGCGGACCTGCTGGCCGACGGCCGGCTGGTGCTCACGGCGGGGGACCGGGCGACCGCCCTTCCCGCCCTCGACGCCGGCGGTTCCGTCATCCTCCCGGCAGCCGTCGCGGATCGACTCGGCCTCCCGCTCGGCGGGTCGCTCCAGGTCCTTGCCGGGAGCCAGGTGGTGGCACTCCGCGTCGTCGGGATCGCGGCCCGCACGATCCCCGGGAGCTCGGGCGAGGCCGTCCTCGTCGGCTGGCCGGATGCCACGCAGCGCCTCGGCGCGGTGGGCGCCGACGTCTTCGCCGTCCGCTACGTACCCGGCCGGGCGGCGGCCGCCGCCGCCGTGCTCGACCCGCTGGCGCGCTCGAACGCGCTCGAACCAGCATCGCTCCAGGCCATTGCGGGCACCATCGGGGCGTCCACGGACCGCCTCTTCGGGCTGCTGATCGCCCTCGCCGCCGTCGCCCTGATCGTGGCCGGGCTCGGGATCGTCAACACGCTCACCATGAACGTGCTGGAGCGCGTTCGCGAGGTGGGCTTCCTGCGGGCCGCGGGTCTCACCCGGAGCCAGGCGCGGCGGCTCGTGATGCTGGAGGCGGCCATCCTCGGGGCGGTCGGTGCGATCATCGGCGTGGTCACCGGGACCGCGGCAGGGGTCATCCTTGCCGCCCTGGGCGCTGGTCCGGGCGTGACGTACGACCCCGGCTGGGAAGGCATCGGCCTGGCCCTGGTCGGCGGCGTGGCGCTCGCGGTCGTCGCCGCTGGCTGGCCTGCCATCCTTGCCTCCCGCATCGAGATCGTTCGTGCGCTCGCGTACGAGTAGACTCGGGGTCCGCGGTCGTCCCGGCCGCCACCGGAGGTGCAGATGACGCTCGCGACGCCCCGCCTGAACAGACTCCCGGCGGGCGAGCGCGGGATCACGATCGGGGACTTCCTGGTCCCGATCGCGATCGGCGAGCGGATAAGCGAGCGGGCGCGCCACATGGCGCTCATCGCGGTCGGCGCATTCCTCATCGCGCTGACGGCGAACATCCAGGTCGTCCTCAGCGGCCAGACGATCATCCTGCCGGGCGACCTGCGGGTGACGCTGCCCGTCTCGCCCGTGCCGATCACGGCCCAGACCTTCGCGGTGCTCCTCGTCGGCGGGGCGCTGGGCTTCCGGCGCGGCCTGATGTCGGTGGGGCTCTACCTGGCGCTGGGGCTGGCCCTCCCGGTCTACGCGGGGGGTGCGTCCGGGATCCACACGTTCGTCGGTCGTGAAGCCGGCCACTGGGTCCTGGGTGCGACCGGCGGCTACCTCCTGGGGTTCCTGCTGGCAAGCGCCCTCGTCGGGAGGCTCGCGGAGCTGGGCTGGGACCGGCACGTCGGCGGGGCGGTGGTGGCCATGCTCCTGGGCAACGTCGTGATCTACGTGGTCGGGGTGCCCTGGCTGATGGCCGCGACCGGCTTCGACGTTGCCACCGCGCTCTCGAAGGGCGTCTACGTCTTCCTCGTGGGCGACCTCCTGAAGCTGGCACTGGCCGGGATCATCTTCCCGGCGGCGTGGTGGCTGGTGGGTCGCGGAGACGGCACCCGCTGACGGCTTCGAACGCGAACGACTCCTACCATTGGCCGTCGTGACCTCCACCGACCCGCGCGCCGTCCTCGCCCTGGACCTCGGGACCTCCGCCGCCAAGGCCGGTGTGGTGGCCCTCGACGGCCGGCTGCGCGGCGACGGCCGGGCTTCGTACCCGCTGCTCCTCGACGGCGAGCCGGGCCGCGCCGAGCAGGACCCCGACGCCTGGTGGGTCGCGCTCCGTCACGCCGCCGCGATCGCGCTGGCACAGGCCTCCGCGGACGGCCCGCTGGAGCCCGTCGCGATCTGCTGCGTCGGACAGGGCCCCACGCTGGTGCCCACGGCCGCGGACGGCAGGGCTGTCGGCAACGCGGTCACCTGGCTGGATCGCCGGTCGGGCGATGACACCGCGGCGGTCGGGGCGACGCTCGGCCGCCAGGGCTGGACCGTGACCCTCCTCGGGTCAGCGCGCCGGCTCGCGGCCACGGCCCCCGACGTCGCGTCCCGGGCCGCCTGGTTCCTGGCGGCGTGGGATCACGTGGCGCTTCGGATGACCGGCGTCGCGGCGGCGGCGCTGCAGGATCCCGCCGACGCCATCTCCGCCGACGACGCGCGCCGTGCCGGGATGGATGCGCGGAGCGCTCCGCCGGGCGTCCGTGCCGGTTCGGTGCTGGGCGGCCTTCTCGCGGTACCGGCCGCGGAGCTCGGCCTTCCCGCCGGGTTGCCGGTGGTGGCCGGCGTGAACAACGCGATCGCGACGTTCCTCGGGGCCGGGCTGACGCGCGCCGGACAGGCGATCGACACGGGCGGCACCTCGGGCGGATTCGGGCTCTACGTTGCGACCCCGGTCGTCATCCCGTCCCTGTGGACCGGCGCCGCGCCCCTGCCGGGCCTGTCCTACGTCGGCGGGGCGATGGCCGGCACCGGCAAGGCGCTCGACTGGTTCGTGGCCGATGCGCTTGGCGGAACGGTCCCGGTCGCCACGCTGTTCGCGGAGGCGGCCGCCGTCCCGGCCGGTTCGGAGGGCCTGGTCTTCCTCCCGTACCTTGCGGGTGAGCGCTGGCCGCTCTTCGACCCGCTGGCCCGTGGGGCGTTCGTGGGCCTGACGCTCCACCACGGCCGGGGGCACCTCGCCCGGGCCGTCCTCGAGGCAGCCGCGTACGCGATTCGCCACGTCGCCGCGCCGGCCCGCGAAGCCGGCCTCCCCTTCGCGGAGCTGCACGTCACGGGCGGCACGGCCGCGAGCCGCCTCTGGAACGGCATCAAGGCAGATGTCCTGGACGTGGAGGTGGTCGTCCCGAGGGTCGCCGAGGCGTCGCTGATCGGGGCCGCGATCCTCGGCGCCATTGGCGCCGGTGGATATCCGGACGCGCGGGCCGGGATCGGGGCGATGGTCCACGTGGCGGAGCGCATCGCGCCGGCTCCCGCCGGGGTCGCGATCTATGACCGGGCGTTCGCCGTCTACGAGGAGCTGCACGCTCGCCTGGCTCCCGCGAACGAGGCGCTCGCGGCGCTGGATTCGCGGGGGATGTCGCCGGCGTCGGGTAGGGCCACCATGCCGGCACTCCCGACGCCGTAAGGGCCGTTGTGCAGGCACGCTGAGCGCGGTCCCGTGCCGCGACCGTGACGCGAGTATCCTTCGGGCTGGCCGCCAGGTTCGCATGGCCCAACCCGGCATCGGCCGCGGCCCCCACCGCCGAACCCGATCTCGCCGCCCTGGAGGATCCTCGTGCCCGTCCGCACCCCGCGCCCCGCCCGCGCCGGCCGCCTGGCCGCGCTTCTCGTGGTCGCCACCCTGGCCGTCGCCGCCTGCGCGACCGGTGGGACCGCGACGGCGCCGTCTCCGACGCCCACGCTGGGCCCAACGCAACCGCCGTCGGCCAACCCGTACACCGGCGTGACCGCGGGGAGCGGCGCCGGCGTCAAGGTCGGCTATCTCTCGTACGGCGATCTCGTCCCCTACGTGAAGCAGATCAGCGACAGCATCGCGGCCCAGGCAGCCATGGCCGGCGTGGACCTCGTCACCTGCGACGCGACCGTGGATCCCGCCAGGGTGGACGGGTGCATGAAGCAGCTGACCACCGCCGGGATCAAGGGCCTGATCCAGTTCCAGGGCTCGCTCAAGCTCCCGGCGGACGTCTGCAAGGAGGTGCCCGCGGGCCTCCCGGTGCTCGCCGTCGGGCTGCCCGAGGACCCGTGCGCCGCGACGCTCGTCGCCGCCGACGACCTGCGTGCCGGCCAGATCGCGGGCGCGGCCGTCGGGTCGTGGGTGAAGGCGAACTGGGCCTGCACGTACGACGCCTACGTCTCGCTGGAATCGTCGGCCGTGCCCGACCTGAGCCAGCTCCGGATGGACGGCTATCGGCAGGGCTTCCAGTCGGTCTGCCCGGGCCCCCTCACGAACGAGCAGATCGGCGCGTCCTCCGACCGCCAGGACACGGCCCGGGATGCGGTCGCCGCGTTCCTCGACTCACTGCCCGGCAAGAGCAAGATCATCGTCGTCGCGATGAACGACGACGGCGCCCTCGGCGCTCTCGACGCCGCGAAGGCCGCGGGGCGAGAGGCGGACGTCTGGGTCAGCGGGCAGGGTGCCGAGCCGCAGGTCCGCGACCTGATCCGCACCAATCCGCACTATCTCGGCGACGCCGCGTACTTCCCCGAGCGCTTCGGAGCTACGATCGTGCCCGCCATGCTGGACCTCATCGCGGGCAAGCCCGTGGGCAAGGTCCTGCTGGTCGAGCCGGCCTGGGTGGACAGCACGACCATCAAGACGATCTACCCGGGCTGACGCGAGCCGCGGCGCGGCGGCTCGCGGAGAGCGCGAGCGTTTCCCGGGGCGGCGCGGACGAACGCTAGGCTCGCGTCTCCGACGTCAGGACGCCCGCCTCCACCTCGTCGCGCACCCAGGCGATCACCTCGTCGAGCATCGCGTCCAGCGGCGTCGTGGCCTCGAAGCCCAGGATCGCCTTCGCCTTGCGGACGTCCGGTACGCGGTTCGGGACGTCATACGGGTAGGGCGTGTCCGAGACGTAGTGGAACTCGTCGTCGGGCCGGAGCTTTCGCCAGATCTTCTCCGCCAGCGCGAGGATCGTGATCCCCTTCCCGCGGCAGAGGTTGAAGTCCGCGTTCACCGCGTCCGGCGACTCGATCGCCAGGCGGATCCCTCGGGCCAGGTCCCGGACCGCGATGAAGCTCCGGATCTGGTTGCCCTCGCCGTAGATGTGGACGGGGTCCTGCCCGGCGAGGATCTTGAGCGCGAGGTCGGGGATCACGTGGTTGGTGGCCAGCTTGCCCGGCGCCCCATCGCCCGGCAGCCGCAGGAGGCGCCGTTCGCCGATCCCGACCGGCGACGATGGTCGCAGGATCGTGTACGGCAGCCGGTACTGTTCCCAGGCACCCAGCGCGAAGTACTCCGACGCCAGCTTCTGAAAGCCGTACGTCGAGACGGGCGGCGGCGACGTCCGCTGGGCACCCTCCGGCGTGGGGAACGTCGTCGCGGATTCGTAGACCATCGTGCTGCTGAGCACGACGATTCGCTCCAGGTGGCCGTCGAGGTAGGCGTCGATCGCCGCGTCGAAGGTCGAGGCGACGATCCGCTCGTTCTCGGCGAGCAGGTCGTAGGCGAGCTCGTGGAGCGAGGCGGACCGGGCCACGAGGCCGGCCGTGGCCACGATCTGGTCAGCCTCCATGGCCAGCTCGCGCATCAGCTCCGTGTCGCGCACGTCGCCGTGGACGAACCGGTAGCGCGGGTGGCTATCGTACGGGTGGGCGGTGGCGCCGTAGCGTCCCAGGTCATCGACGCCGATGACGTCATGGTTGGCATTCAGCAGCTCGGGAATCAGGTGGCCGCAGATGAACCCCGCGGCGCCGGTGATCAGGATCCGCATCGGTCTTCTCCTCGTCCCTAGATCCCTTCGCGGCCGAACGTGTCGCCGAGGTCGCTGAGCGAAAAGACGGGTCCATCCTTGCAGATGAAGAAGCGGCCCATCTGGCAATGTCCACAGAAGCCCAGCCCGCACTCCATGTGGCGCTCCAGCGTCACCCAGGTGCGGTCGCGGGTGACCCCGTGCCCAGCCAGCGCGATGGTCGTGGCCTCCATCATCCGCTCGGGTCCGCACACGAAGGCGACGCTGGCCGAGCCGTCCCACGACGCCTGGTGGATGGCGCTGACCGTGGCGCGGCCGGCGCCGGCGTACGGCCCGCCCGGGCCCTGGTGGCGCTTGAGCCAGCGGCACGTGACGTCGATCTGGTCGCCCTCGTCCCAGTCCTCCAGCTCGGTGCGGAAGAGCATGTCCCCGGCCGTCCGCGCACCGTAGTACAGGCGCACGTGGCCGAAGCGGTCGCGCTCGGCCAGCAGGGCGTCCAGCAGCGGCCGAAGGGGGGCCAGGCCCGTGCCCCCGGTCACCACCACGACGTCCTTGCCGTACGCCGCCGCCACCGGCCAGCCGGTGCCGACCGGGCCACGGAAGCCGACCGACGCGCCCGGCTGCAGGGCCGTGATCGCGCTCGTCGCCGCGCCGGCCGCGCGGATCGTCAGCTCCAGGCCGTCCGGAGGCAGGAAGCGGCTGATGGAGATCGCCGCCGGCGGGAAGGCCGGCAGCGAGACCATCCCGAACTGGCCCGGCTTGCCGCCCGCGTGGACGGCGTCGAGCCCGGCAAGCCGGATCGTCGTCGTATCCGGCGTCTCGGGGTGGACCATGCTGACGAGCGCGGTGGCGTACGCCTGGCGGTCGTCGGCCACCGGCTCGAACCTCGGGGGGCCGGGCGGCTCGGGCACCGCGGGGGCGATCGCGGCCAGCTCCTCGCGCACGTCGATGCCCACCGGGCACCACGTGATGCAGCGCCCGCAGCCCACGCAGCCGGACTCCCCGAACTGGTCCCACCACGAGGCGAACTTGTGGGTGAGCCACTGCCGGTACCGGTCCTTCGGCCGGGCCCGGAAATCGCCGCCGGCGACGATCGCGAAGCCGGGGCTGAAGCAGCTGTCCCAGTTGCGCTCGCTGATCGACTCGGCGCCCACGAGGTCGCTCCTGCGGGTCACGTTCGTGCAGAAGCAGGTGGGGCAGGCCAGCGTGCAGTTGCCGCACGTGATGCAGCGCTCGGCGACCTCGGTCCAGCGCGGCGAGTCCAGCTTCGCCATGAGCCGGTCGCGGAGGCCGGCAGTCTGGACGGGATTGCCGATCGCGGCGCGGACGCCGGCCAGGGCCTGGACGGCCGCCACGGACTGGTCGAGCCGGGCGGCGCTGACCGGGAGCCGCGCCAGCAGCTCCGCTCCCGTCGGCGTTCCGACCTCGACCACGAAGCCGGCCGCGATCTCGGTCAGGGCCAGGTCGTGGCCGCCCCGGACTTCCGGCCCGGTCTCCATCGAGGTGCAGAAGCAGGTGGACGCCGCGGTGGTGCACTGCACGGCCACCACGACCGTCGCCCGGCGGCGCAGCTGGTAGTCGGTCTCGATGTACGGGCCGCCCAGGAAGACGCGGTCCTGCACGCCGAGTGCCGCCAGCTCGCAGGCGCGCACGCCGAGGAAGGCAAGCTTCGGGATCTCCGGCCGCGCGGCGCGGAAGCGCACCTCGCCGTCGACCGTGGAGCCGACCGTGAGGGGCACGGCCGGCGGGAAGGTGAAGCGCTTCCAGCTGGTGGGTCCCACGACATGCCCGAAGGTGAGATCGTCGTGGCGCTCGACCAGCCGGTACGACCCCGGCCCCTGCTCATCGCGCCACCCGCGCGGCAGCTCGTCGACGGACGTGATGTCGTCGTAGACGATCGCCCCGTCCGCGATCGTGGGGCCGATCAACCGCCGCCCGTCCTCGCGGAGGAGATCCAGGAGGTCCTGGAGGTTGGCGCGCGGCAGGAAGAACGCGCCGCCCAGCATGAGGCCGGAAGCGGCCGCGCCGGGCGGCATCCCGCTCAGCATGGCGCAGCCTCCTTCCCGGCGAACGCGACGACCTCGGCGGCGATGGCGGCCGCGAACCGGGCAGCGCCTCGGCGACCGGAGCCGTCAACGGCGTCCCGACGTCGAAGCACGCCGCCGCCGATCCCGACGAAGGTGCCGGCCGGCGGGGCGTCGCGGAGCGTCGCGGCGAGGTCCAGCACCTGCTCCAGCGGGAGCTCGTGGGACGAGCGGGGTTCCGGCGCACGCCCGGCCGCGGCGAGCACGCGGGCGCGATCCACGAGCGCGGCGAGCGGGCGGACCCAGATCTCGCCGGGCCGAAGCCCGGCGACGGCGTCGACCACGACGCACGGCGCGTCCGCCGGCAGGTCCATCAGGAAGAGGATGTCGAGCTGGCCGACCGGCACGACCTCCGCGCGCTCGCGAAGGTCGGGCGGGAGCAGCTCGATGGCGGCGAACCCGGCCGCGTCATCACCGCGGGCTGGCTCGCCGCACACGAAGATCGGGACGCGCGTTGTCACGGGGACGCTCCGGGCTCTGTGCGGCGACGGTTTCGGTGCGATGCGGCGGCGCTCAGGCCTCCTCGACCCGGAGGTCGAGGAAGTGCGTGGCGCAGCTGATGCAGGGGTCGTAGCTCCGGATCATCTGCTCGAGCCGGTGGGTGGCCTCCGCATGCGGCAGGTCCAGGACCTGCTTCGCCGCGACGACGAGGTCCGCCTCGATGGCGGCCTGGTTCTGGCTGGTCGGGGGCACGATCTGGGCCGTACGAATCCGCCCGGACTCGTCCACCTCGTAGCGATGGAAGAGCAGGCCGCGCGGTGCCTCGGTCGCCCAGGCCGCCACGCCCGGACGACTCTGCCACGCCACCAGCGGCTCGGACGGGACCCGATACGTGTCGATGATGTCGATCGCCTCGGCGAAGGCGTGGATCAGCTCCACGGCGCGCGCCACGATCGACGCGTAGATGTTCGTGCGGATCATCTCGGCAAAGCCGGAGGCAGCCAGCGCTTCCTTCGCGAGCGGGTGGAGCTGCTCGCCGGCCAGGACGACGCGCGCCGCGGGTCCGAGCAGGTAGACGCCCTTGCCGTCGAGGGACCGGGCGTGGAGCGCGTTCGAGCCCTCCACCTGGAACTCCTCGAAGGCATCCCGCCATCCCGAGGGAGGCAGGTCGACCCCGTCCGAGCTGACGATCCGCCCGTCGTTGAACGGGTACTCGGCGGCATGCCGGAGGCTCACGAGGCGGGGCTCGCGCGCGAACGCCGGCATCGTGAAGCCGGCCACCAGCTTGGCGGTCTCGAGCGCGAACGCGAGGCCCTCCTCGAGGGCCGCGCGGTGCTCCTTGAGCTCGCTGACCCGGGGGACGCGGCTCCAGCCGCCGACGCGGACGCTGACCGGGTGGATCGGCCGGCCGCCCAGGATCTTGATGAGGTGGTTGCCGGCCTTCTTCATCCTGAGGGCCTGCTCCACGAGCGGCCGGTGGTCGGCCGCCATGGCGATGCCGCTCTCGTAGCCCAGGAAGTCCGGCGCGTGGAGGAGGTAGATGTGGAGGGCGTGGCTCTCGATCCACTCGCCGCAGTAGAGCAGGCGGCGGAGCGCCCGCGTCTGCGGGTCGATCCGGACTCCGAACAGGTCCTCGAAGCCGTGGACCGCGCTCATCTGGTAGGCGACCGGGCAGATCCCGCAGATCCGGGCCACCATGTCGATGACCTCGTCGGGGGTCCGCCCCACGACGAGCTGCTCGAAGTAGCGCGGCGTCTCGAAGATCCCGAGGCGGGCCTCGACAACCTCGCCGTCCTTCACCCGGAGGCGGAGCGAGCCTTCGCCCTCGACCCGGGTGAGCTCGTGCACCTCGTAGAGGCGCTCCTCCGCCACCTTGGCCGGCGCCGTTCCGTGGCTCATCTCGTTCCTCCCCGCGGCGTCGGCTCGGCCGTCGTCGTCGTGGTGCCGCGCCCGCTCCGGGCGCCACCGAGCTCCGTGACCATGCTGCGGAACGGCTCCGAGTAGGCCGTGAACCCGGCAAAGAGGCGCCCGATCTCCTCCCGGGGCCGGTCGCCGGCCATCTGGAGGTGGCGGGTGAGCCCGGCCGCGTTCGCCTGTTCGCGCGGCCCGAAGCAGCCGTAGCAGCCCCGGCCGAAGCGCGGGCAGATGGCGCCGCAGCCCGTCTGGGTGACCTGGCCGAGGCAGGGGATGCCCTTGCTGACCATCACGCAGACGACGCCGCGTCGCTTGCACTCCATGCACACGGCCTCGTCCCGCAGCTGCGGGCGGCGGCCGGTGGTGAGCGCCGTGAGCAGCTCCACGAGCTGGCCCGGATCGATCGGGCAGCCGCGCAGCTCCGCGTCCACGGTCACGTGCTCCGAGATGGGCGTGGAGCGGGCGAGCGACGCGACCCATTCCGGGTGCGAGTAGACGCCGAGCCGGAACGCGTCGTGGTCGCCCCAGTTGCGGAGCGCCTGGATCCCGCCGGCGGTCGCGCAGGCGCCGATGGTGACGAGGAAGCGCGTCCGGCGGCGGAGCTCGACGATCCGCTCCAGGTGGGCCGGCTCCGAGACGGAGCCTTCCACGAACAGGACGTCGTACGGTCCCGCGGAGCGAGCCGACGTCGCTTCGGGGAAGTCGACGATGTCGAAATGATCGACGACCGAGAGCAGCTCGTCCTCGAGGTCGAGGAGCGTGAGCTGGCAACCGTCGCACGATGCGAACTTGACGACGCCGACGCGGGGACGTGCCGCGACGGGGGCATGAGCCATCAGATGCCCTCCCGGCCGAAGGTGTCGCCGAGCTGCGCGATCGAGAAGACCGGGCCGTCACGGCAGACGAAGTACTTGCCCATCTGGCAGTGGCCGCAGAGCCCGATCCCGCATTCCATGTGCCGCTCCAGCGTCACGTGGATGCGGGATGCGGACACGCCCCGGCCGGCGAGCGTGGTGGAGGTCGCCTGCATCATCCTCTCGGGACCGCAGACGAAGGCGATCATGTTGGAGCCGTCCCAGGCGGCCTGGTCGAACAGGTGGGTGACGATGCCCACCGGCCCCGACCAGTCCGGACCGGCGCGATCGACGGTCAGGCTCACGTCGATCCCGTCGCGCTTGCCCCACCGCTCCAGCTCGTCGCGGTAGAGCATGTCGGCAGGGGTCCGGGCACCGTAGAAGAGCTTCACGTCGCCGAACCTGCGACGGTCGGCGACGATCGCGTGGAGGACCGGCCGGAGCGGCGCGAGGCCGATGCCGCCGGTGACGATGACGAGGTCGCGCCCGACCGCACGGTCCAGCGGCCAGTTGTTGCCGAGCGGGCCGCGGAGGCCCACCTGGTCGCCCACCTGGAGCGCGCACATCGCCTTCGTGGCGGGGCCTGCGCCGCGGATCGTCAGCTCGATCCCGTCCGCCAGGAAGCGGCTGATCGAGATCGGGAGCGGCGGGAAGCCCGGCAGCGCGACCATGGCGAACTGCCCGGTGCTGCCGTGGCTGAACGCCGGGTCGACGCCGGTGAGGGTGAGGGTCGTCGTGTCGGAGGTCTCCGCCTTCGTGTTGACGACGCGGGCGGTCACGAAATCGTTGGGGGTCGCGGCGACCGGCTCGACGAGGCGCGACTCGGGGGAGAGCGGGACGGGCGGCGCGATGGCGTTCAGCTCGTCGCGGACGTCGATCCCGACCGGGCACCACGTGATGCAGCGTCCGCAGCCGACGCAGCCGGAGCTCCCGAACTGGTCGAACCACGTGGCGAACTTGTGGGTGAGCCACTGCCGGTAGCGGTCCCGCGGCCTGGCCCGGAAGCTGCCGCCCGCGACCTTCGCGAAGCCGGGGCTGAAGCAGCTGTCCCAGGTCCGGCTGGCCACCGCGCTGGTGCCCGTCAGGTCCGTCGTCTGGGTCACCGTCGTGCAGAAGCAGGTGGGGCACGCCAGCGTGCAGTTCCCGCACGTGATGCAGCGCTCCGCGACCTGGGCCCAGCGCGGATGGTCAAGCTGGGCGAGCAGGCGATCGTGGAGGCCGTCGGTGGGGACAGGGTCGCCGATCCGGGCGCGCACGGCCGCAACGGTGGCGGCCACCCCGTACTGCTCGGCCGCGGTGGCGGCGCGCAGCGGAAGGCGCTCCAGGACTGCGTGGCCCGCAGGCGTCCCGGCGTCGACCAGGAAGCCCGCGTCGAGCTCGGTCAGCGAGAGGTCGAACCCTCCCGTGACCTCGGGACCGGTGCCCATCGACGTGCAGAAGCAGGTGGATGCCGACGTCGTGCACTGGACGGCGACGACGAACACGTTGGCGCGCCGGACCATGTAGTCCGGGTCGATGAACTCGGTGCCGATCAGGACCCGGTCCTGGATCCCGAGCGCCGCGATCTCGCAGGCGCGTGCCCCCAGGAACGCGAGCTTCGGAGGGGTTGCCTGCTCCGGCTCGAAGGTCACCTTGCGGCCGTCGTGCGTGGAGCGGGTGAGCGGGATCAGGGCTGGGAAGGTCCACTTCTTCCACGCCGTGGGCCCGACCACGTAGCCGAAGAGCCGTTCGTCGCCGCGTCGGCGGAGCCGGTAGCGGCCGGGTGCCTGCTCGTCGCCCCAGCCGCGCGGCAGGTCCTCGACGGACGTGATCTCGTCGTAGACGATCGAGCCGTCAGCCACGGTGGGGCCGATGAGGAGCCGGCCGTCCTCGCGGAGGAGGTCGAAGAGGACCTGGAGATCGGCCCGGGCGAGGAACCCCGGCCCCTCGAGGCGAGGTCGGTTGCCACGGGGCGACCGCGAGGCGGAGATCACCATGAACGTACTTCCTCGGCGGCGAAGAGGTCCATGAGCTGGACGCGCGTGGCGGTGAGGCGCCGCGCGACGGCGACGAGGACCCGCGGGTAGAGGGCCTGCGCGAGCGCCGGCGTCTTCTCGAAGAGCGGCCCGCAGGGCGGGCCCCTCGAAGGTGATGGCGCTGACCGGCTCGATCGCCACGGCGGTCGAGGTTGCGCGATACGGCGGCACCAGGGCGGACCAACCGTAGACGTCCCCCGGCTCGACGGTCAGGATCGTGAAGTCGCCGCGCTCGGGCACGTGGGTGCGGAGGGCGATGCGACCCTTGATGACGACGCCGAAGACCTCGGACTCATCTCCTTCCCGGAACAGCTCCTGGCCGGGCTCCGCCGTGAACGTTCGGCTCAGCTCGGCAAGGCGCGTCTGTACCCCCGGCTCGAGGCCCGAGGCAAACCACGTGGAGTTGAGGACAGCAACGAGCGAACCATGGTCCTGCATGCGGCCAGTCTCGCGGCGCGAGACATGCCGGCGGCAGGGCCGGTGGGCACGGGGTCGGGGGCCACGTGTCCCCGGGCGCGGCGCCGGGCGGCCCGACGCCCGCGGTCAGAGCCTGGGCAGCTCCTGGCCGGGGCCCAGCGCGGCGGCGAACAGGTCGCCGCGCTCCGCCAGCCGGGCCAGGATCGTCCGGATCGTCCAGCGGTCCGGCCGGAGCGCCGGGTCGTCGAGCTCGTCCCAGGCGATCGGCGCCGAGACCGGCAGGCCCGGCGCCGGGCGCGGCGAGTACGGCGCCGACGAGCGTCCGGTTCCGCCAGTTCTGGGTGTAGTCCAGGCGAGCGCGACCGCCGCCGCTGGTCCTTCGACCACTCCCAGCTCACGAGGTCCGGGACGGCGGCACCGACGGCGCGCGAGACCTGCTCGACCCAGGCCCGCGTCTCCTCGAACGAGTAGCCCGCGCGAAGCGGGACGAAGACCTGGACGCCGCGCTTGCCGGTCACCTTCGGCACGCCGGTCACCCCGAGATGCTCGAACGCTCGCCGGAAGAGCCGGGCGATCGCGAGCGTCTCGTCCCAGGTCGTGCGCGTCGCCCGGGTCGATGTCGACGAGCGCCCAGCGGGGCTCGCCCGGCGCCTCGATCCGGCGACGTCCAGGGATGGATCTCCAGCGCCGCCTGGTTGCCGAGCCAGGCGAGCGTCGCGATGCGATCGGCGACGACGTAGGCGTGGGGACGGCGGTCGGGCGGGTCCGGCTCGCGCCAGCGCGTCACCCAGTCGGGCGTGCCCGTGGCCACGTCCTTCTGCCAGAAGAACTCGCCGTCGATCCCGTCGGGGTAGCGGGCCAGGTTGAGCGCGCGGCCCGCGAGGTGGGGGAGCAGCACCGGTGCGATGAACGTGAGGTAGCGGACCAGGTCGCGCTTGGTCACCGGCGGCGTCGTCGCCGTCGGTCGCCCCGGCGCCGCCGGCGTCCGCCGGCGCCCCCGGCGCCGTCCCGCGCGCCGCCCGGCGCCAGGACCTTGTCGAGGTTCGTGAGCGACACGTCGCGGCCCGCCGATCCACCAGGGCCCGCCGCGGGCGGGCAGCGCGTCGAGGGCGGCGAGCTCGTCCTCCGGCTCGGTCGGCTCGGACCGGCGACACGCCGGCGTTGCGGCGGCGCGCCTGGCGTCCCGCCCGCGCCGTCGGCGACGCGCCGGCCCGCTTCGCGTCGAGGCCGCCGCGGCGCGTCCGGCCCACGCCGGCCTTCGCGAGCGCGCGGGCGGCCGCTTCCGGACCCACGGCAACCTGGCGCTCGACCGAGGCCGGGTCGACCTCGGGGGCCTCCTCGGCGAACGTTGCCTGGCGCACGATCCCGTCGCGCGACCAGCCGCCGATCTCGGCGCGGATCACGAGCTCCGGGGTGGCCCAGACGGCGCCGGGCGTCCGGCCAGCTCGTCGGGGCGCGTCGTCGAACGGCGGGGTCTCGCGGGCGCGCCGCGCGTCGAGCGCGGCCCGGAGGCGGGCCCGGGTCGGCGGCGTCGAGGCCGCTCCCGACGCGCCCGGCGTACCGGAGCCGCCCGTCCTCCATGACGCCAACGAGCGAGCGCGCCGAGGTCGCGGTGGCTGCCCTGGCCCGGCACGTAGCCCGCCCACGACCAGCTCCTGGGTGGGCCGAACCTTGAGCTTGAGCCACGCTGCCGACCGGCGGCCGGCTTCGTAGCGGCTGCGGCGATGCTTCGCCATCGCGCCCTCGAGGCCCTGGGCGGCGCGGCCGCGAAGAACGCGACGCCGTCGCGCGCGACGTGGCCCGCCGAAGCGCACGCGGGGGTGCTCGCGCAGGACGAGGCGCAGGATCGCCTTGCGATCCTCGAGCGGCACGTCGAGGTACGACCGGCCGGCGCACCACGGCAGGTCGAAGGCCATGAAGACGAGCGGCGCGCGCTGCCGGCCGCCTCGCGCGTCGGGCCGCTGGCCGGGCAGGTCCGACGCGCAGAAGCCGCCGCCCAGGCGAGCCTGGAGGAGGCCGAAGTCGGGCCGTCCCTCCGTCGTCGAGCGCGACCACCTCGCCGTCGACGATCGCCTCCGGCGCCGCGAGCCAGGTCGGCGGGCCCAGCAGCTCCGGGAAGTAGCGGCCGGCGTCGTGCCGGTTGCGCGTCCGCAGCGCCACGCTCCCGCCGGCCACGATCGCCTGGACCCGGTAGCCGTCCCACTTCGGCTCGAAGAGCCAGTCGTCGCCGTCGAACGGGGCGGTCCCCGGCGTCGCCAGCATCGGCTCGACGAAGCGCAGGCTGGGCGGCGGGTCGCGAGCCCGGCGGATCGAGCGACGGGAGCGGCGCCGGCGCCGGGCGCTCGACCCGCGGCGGAGCGCCCGGCGGCCACCTCGTCGTTCGTCCGGCCGGTCTTCACCGACGCCGGGTGGCCTCCGGATCCCAGCCCGGGATCGCCTCGGGGCCGGCCTTCGCGATGAGGAGCCACGCGGCACCCGTCGTCGCGGCCGGCCTCGCCGGAGGTCGCCGCCGTCGCGGTTCGCCCCGGCGACCGTCCCTGCTGCCGTCGCCGGTGCGGACGAGCGTGAACCGCCCGGCCAGCTTCTCGCCCGCGCAGCCGGAGCTTCAGCTCGCCCGCACGGACGCCTCGCCCGGATCCCAGGTCAGCTCCGGCTCGAAGGTGCCCCAGTCCCAGCAGATCGAGTCGCCCGCGCCGTACTCGCCCTGGCCGGGATGACGCCCTCGAAGTCGAGGTACTCGATCGGGTGGTCCTCGGTCCGGGCGGCGAAGCGGCGCTCGTCGGGATCGCGCGTCGGGCCCTTCGGGAGGGCCCACGAGGCGAGCACGCCGTCGATCTCGAGGCGCAGGTCGTAGTGGAGGCGGCTGGCGCGGTGCCGATGGACGACGAACCGGCCGCAGCCGCCGGGGGCCGATGCGGCGGGTCGCGGTCCCCGCGGCGGGCTGCCCGCGCCGGTCGTCGGGGTCGAGCCGGGCGCCGGCTCGGGCGTCCGCGCGAAGTCGCGCTTCGCGCGGTAGCGGTCCAGCGACATCGTGGGCTCGCCTCTCGTCCGTTCGCCGCGCTCAGAGCGGCAGGCGGCGGAAGACCGCCAGGAACGGCGGCAGCTCCCGCGGCGCCGCGACGACCGGGACGCGGTACCAGGCATCGCCGGCGGGTCCCGGCCGCAGCGGCGCGTCGAGCCGGCGCGCGGAGAGCGCGCGGAACCCCAGCGCGCCGAGGGCGGTCGCCGACGGTGGTGCCGTCGCCGACGAACCCGCGCCCGGCCAGGCACCAGCGTCGACGGCCGCAGCAGTGCCGCCAGCTCGCCGCGGCGCTCGCCGAACGGCCGCGCGGCGAGGCGAGTCGCCCTCGAGGTAGAGGAGGTCCGAGGCGACGAGGGCGGCGGCGCCGCGGCCCGTGCCGGCGCCGCCGGACGCCGGGCGGACGCCGCACGCTCTCGCCGCGGAGCCGCCGCTCCAGGAGCGTCCGGCTCGGACGGCCGCGAGCGTCGAGCACCATCAGCGTCGCGTCGAGGACCACGCCGTCGGCCCGGACGAGCTCCGGCGACGCTCGGCGAGCTCCGGGAAGGCCGCCGTCGGGTCGCCGAGCGCCTCGGCGCGCAGGCGCACGGCGCCGTCCTCGACGAGCACGATCGCGCGGATCCCGGGCCACCACGGCTCGAAGAAGTAGCCCGGGTCGTCGAACGGGCCCTCGCCGTCGGTCGGGCGCATCGGCGACGATCCGCTCCGGGCAGGCGCGACGCCGCCGGCGCGAACTCGAGCGGGCAGCGGCTCGCCCGATCGAGCGGCGCGTCATGGGCGGATTGTGGGCCGCCGGCCCGGCGCCCGCCGGGCGGCCGCCCGCGGACACGCCGACCGCCGGCAGGCGCCCGCCGACTCGCCCGGCCCTCGGGACGCGACGGAATCCCCGCGGACGGCGGGCGGCGTCAGGCCGACTTGCGTCGGACGAGCTTCCGCGCCGGGGCCTCCACCGGCTCGCCGTCCTCCGCGACCGGCACGACCTTCTTCGGGCGCCGTCCAGCGGCCGCGGTCCGGCCGGCGACTTGCCTCCTCGGCCGCGGCTTCCTCGTCGCGGTTCGCGCGCGCCGTTCGGGCCGCGTTCACGCTGGCCTCGAGCGCCGCCATCAGGTCGACCAGCTGGCCGCCGGCCGGCGCCTCGTCGGGCTCGGCGAGTCTCGCGTCCCTCGACCTTGGCCTCGATCACCTCCTCCAGCGCCTGCCGGTACTCGTCGCGGTACTCGGTCGGGTCGAACTCGCCCGTCATCGCCGCGATGAGCTGGGCCGCCATCTTCCGCTCGGCTGGCTTGATCTCGACGTCGTCGGCCGGGAGGTCCAGCTCGTCGGTCGCCCGGATCTCGTCCGGCCAGTGGAGCGTCTCGAGGACCATCGCGTTCGCGTGGGGGTTGAGCGCCGCGAGCACCTCGCGGTCCTTGATCACGACCTTGCAGATCGCGGCCAGCCCCTGCTCGGCGAGCACCTCGCGGAGCAGCGCGTAGGCCTTCTTGCCGATCGGCTCGGGCTCCACGTAGTAGGCCTGCTTGACGAACCGGACGGGCTCGTCCTCGGCCGGGCGGGCCGGGACGAACTTGTCGATCTCGATGGAGCGGACCGTCTTGAGCGGGCACGCTGGCCAGGTCCTCGTCGGTGATCACGACGTACTGGTCCTTCGCGTACTCGAAGCCCTTGACGGTGTCGCCGCGCGAGATCACGTCGTCGTGGAACGGGCAGTAGGTCTTCATCTGGATCCGGTTCAGGCAGCTCGCGTGGAGCATGTTGAACGCGATCCCCTTCGATGTCCGTCGCGAGGTAGAGCCGAACGGGGATCGTCACCAGGCCGAACTGGATGGCCCCCCGCCACATCGAGCGCGCCATGATGCCTTCGCGTGCCTCGTCGTCGACCGCTCCGTGCCGGGCCCCTCGTGGGTGGCTTCACCGGCGGCCGGGATGGGAAGGATACGCCGGTCGCGCAAGGGGTCCGGCGAGGGCCGGGGACCGGGGGTCGTCCGACGCAGCGGTCCGCGACGTGCCGGCCCGGCGCGCACCGGGGGTCCGGGAGGTGCCGGCCCGGCGCGTTCCGCCCTCACGCTCCCGCTCCCCGCCGCGATCCCATCGGCCCGCCCGATCCCATCGGCCCGCCCGATGGCTACCAGCCCTACCGATCGAAACGACGCAGCCCACGCTCACCTCTACGTCGAAACCGCGTTTCGACGTAGATCCTGTGCTCAGCGATCCGAGATCCATCGGTGGGTCTGATCGATATCGGGCCTACCGATGGAAGTGGCGGCGAGAGGAAGCCCGACCGCCGACGCCGGCCGACCGCCGACGCTCGGCCGATAGCCGGCGGCCGCAACCCTCGTCCCCGATCACCGTCGGGGATGGCCGACTCGCATGAAGTCAGCATGGTCGTGATAGGGCGCATCGCTCCGCCGGCCGTCGACTCGGAGTCCCTGGATCGTCTGGGCGCCACGTCGCCGCGGGTCGACCATCGTGAGGCTCCAACCCGCGATCGGTCCGCCCTCGAAGAGCGCCGCGGTGAGCGCCGCGCCACGCATCGGGAACGCCTGCGCGAAGGCCTGCCGGTTGGCGAGGACGGCAGCGTCGTTGGCGGCGGTGGCAAGCAGCGCGACGACCACGACGATCTCCTTCGGCTGCCACCCCAGGTCGCGGACCGCCCCGACACACGCGCGAACGTATGCACCGACCTGGCGCTCCAGCCCTCCGATGTTCCGGATCTCGGTCTTGATCTCGGCAAGGACCAGGCGCCGAGACGGGCGCGAATACCCCACCAGATCGATCCAGCCGCGCATTCGCCCGTCCACGATCTCGCGCTCGACGGCGCAGTCGAGGCCCGCGCGTTCGAAGACGCGCCGACATGCAGCGACGCACCGCGCATGGGCCGGATCCCGCTGGTCCGCCCGCCCGACGACACGCGGTGGGCGGAGGTCGATCGAGAGCTCCGCATCGAGCGCCCTGGCCACGCTCGCGCGCGACTCGATCGATGCGTCGACGCCCCCGGCTTCGATGTCGGAGATGAGCGACTGCGACAGGCCGGCCGAGATGCCAAGCACCGCCTGACTCCACCCTCGGTCCCGTCGCGCGTCGCGGACGCGGCGCCCAGCCAGACCCGGATCTCGCTCATCGACCAATTCGAGCAGGGCGGGATCGCTCCACAGGCATTGGCGCCTTCACGCGATCTTGCGAGCCAGGGTTTGAAGGAATCACCTCGAAACCCCAGTAGGCTGGACGCAGTCCCCGGAACATCGGGGAGTGGCGGACAGGAGCTGCCCACCGTCGAGCGCTTCACCCGCGCTGCGCGTGGCGAGATCCACGAAGCGAGCGACGCCGGCCCCCGCCGATGCGCCGCCCGCTCCGGGATGTGATGGGCCGCGGCGGGATGGTCTGCCGTCCCGAGCCGCCGGGGCACCAGGCGGCCGGCCCCGCCGGCTACCCGGCGGCGCGGAGCTCCGCCTCCGCGTCGGCGACCTTGACCAGGATGCCGGCCCGCAGCGAGTCGAGCCCCGTCCAGACGCCCTTGGTCGCGTTGCTGATGGACGTCAGGTTGCTCTTGAGCGTCCTGATGGCCTCCAGCTGCTCGCGCACCCCAGCGAGGGCCCGCGCGATCGCCGCCGCGTCGACCTCGACCTCGCGCTCGTCGAGCGTGGCCATGGCCAGCAGGCGGGCCAGCCGGATGGCCGCGGCCAGGAAGGCCGGCTCCGGCGACTCGGGGTCGACGACGCAGTAGACGTCGCCGCCGATGACAGTGAACGGGTCGATGCCCGACGGTGCGTGGGCCGGGGTGAACACGATGACCCCGACGGCCGCGCCGCGGTTCTCCTTCGCCTCGCGCAGCTTCCTCGCGGATGGCGCGGAGCGACATCGGGCGGTCCTTCGCCTCGATGACCACGCGCACGTCGTGGCCGCGGGTGAGCCCAGGGTCCAGGGTGAGGACGAAGTCGCCCTTCTTCGACTTGAGGACGGAGCCCGTCTCGGCCGCGGTCCGGTCGAGCAGGTCGCCGGCGCCGCGGGCGCCCTCCGCCAGGAGCCCCTCGAGGAGGTCCTCGAAGTCGCCGCCCTTGGCGGTGCCCTTGGCGCGCTCCTGGGCGCGGGCCGTCGAGGCGGCCTCCAGCGCGGCGATGCGCTCGTTGAGCTTGGTGAAGCCCTCGGTCGATCTCGCCGCGGAACTGGAAGAGCGGCGAGCCCAGGCGGGTGGGGTCGAGGAGGGTGGCGAGCTTGCTGCCGTCGCCGTCCATGTACGTCCCGAGGAGCGTCTTGATGCGGCCGATGGCGCTGTCGCGCTTCGTCTCGTCGAAGAGCTCGTCGGTGAGCGAGCGGAGCTTGCCGCGGTCGCCCAGGAAGGTCTCCAGCGTGCGCGGGAGGCGCCCGTCGCCGTCGGCGAAGTTCTGGCGCAGGAGCTGGTCGAGGGCGGCGGCCGCCTTCGCGTTGGCGTCCTCCGTCTGGCGCAGGAGGCGTGGCGAACTCGGCGCGGACCGCGTCGACGTTGACGGTCACGCCGGCGTCCATGAGGGCGGTCAGGCCGATCTTGAGGGCGCGCTCGACGAGGCCGGCGCGCTCCTCGGCGGGGCGCTCGGCGACGAAGGCGGCGAGGCTGGCGTCGACGAGGACCAGGCGCTCGACGACGACGCGGTCGCGCTCGACCGAGATGCGCGTGGCGGTGCCGGAGCGCTCGCCGGCGTGGCGACCGGCGGCAGGCTGGTGGCCGCCGAGCCCGGGATGGGCACGCGACCGGCGGGGGAGGGGAGGCTGACGATGCTGGCGGGGGCGTCCATGCCCCGAACTCTGGGGGTCGGGCAGTGACAGCTAGGGTGTCACGGCCTACCCTGGACCTACCCCGCTTTCGTGGACACCTACCATCGCGGCAGCGTCCGCGGGAAGGAGTCCACGTTGAGGAGGCACACCCACTACAGCACCGAGTTCCGGGCCGAGGCCGTCCGGCTCGCCGAGACGTCGGGCCAGTCGATCCGCCAGGTCGCGATCGACCTCGGCATCTCGAACGAGAGCCTCCGCAGGTGGATCGCGCCTGTCGCACGAGCGGCCGGCGGGGACGCCGCTCGACGACGACGAGCGGGCCGAGCTCGTCGAGCTCCGCCGGCGGGTGAAGGTCCTCGAGACCGAGCGCGAGATCCTGCGAAAAGCAGCCGCCTTCTTCGCTTCGGAGACCGAGCGGACCCGGTGACCCGGTTCCGCTTCGTCGAGCAGGAGAAGGCGAGGTATCCGGTGCGGATCCTCTGCACGGCGCTCGGTGTCTCCCCGAGCGGCTACTACGCCTGGCGCTCCCGCGGCCCGTCGGCGCGGGAGCGCTCCGACGCGGAGCTGCCGCGGAGATCCGGCGCTCCCACGCCCGCAGCCGCGGGACGTACGGCGTGCCCCGGATCCAGGCCGACCTCGCCGAGGCCGGCCACCACGTGTCCCGCAAGCGGGTCGCGCGGCTCATGCGGCGCGACCACCTCGCGGGCGTCCACCGCCGCCGGTTCGTCCGCACGACGATCCGCGACGAGGACGCGGCGCCCTTCCCCGACCTCGTCAACCGCGACTTCACCGCCGACCGGCCCCGACCGGCTCTGGGTCGCCGACATCACCGCAGCTCCCGACGCGCGCCGGGCCCTGCTACCTCGCCTCGATCGTCGACGCCTGGAGCCGCCGGGTCGTCGGCTGGTCGATCGCGACGCACATGCGGGCCCAGCTCGTCACCACGGCCCTCGACGCGGCGGTCGTCCACCGCCGCCCGCCGGGCGGCCTCATCCACCACACCGACCACGGGAGCCAGCTTGAGTTCAAGGGGTCGTCGCAACACTGCCTTGTCCGGCCGAGCGTAGAACTTCGTCGAGAGCTTCGGCGGGTGTCTTCCAGCCGAGGGTCTTGCGCGGCCGGCTGTTGAGCGCGGCGGCGACGGCGTCGAGGTCGTCGGCGGCTGTGCCGGGCGAGGTCGGTGCCTTTCGGGAAGTACTGGCGCAGCAGCCCGTTGGTGTTCTCGTTGGTGCCGCGCTGCCAGGGGCTGTGCGGGTCGCAGAAGTAGACCTCGACGCCGGTGTCGATCCGTGAGCTGGGCGTGCTGGGCCATCTCCGCGCCCTGGTCCCAGGTCAGCGATCGCCGCAGCTGCTCGGGCAGCGTGGCGATCGCGTCGGCGATCGCGTCGCGCACGGCCTCGGCGCCGTGGCCGGCCAGCGCCGGCCCGTTCTTGATCCGCGGCCTGGCTGCCGTGGCCGTCCATGCGGGGCAGGTGCAGCAGCATCGTGAACCGGGTGGTGCGCTCGACGAGCGTGCCGATCGCCGAGCTGTCGAGGCCGATGATCAGATCGCCTTCCCAGTGGCCGGGCACGGCGCGGTCCGCGGCCTCGGCGGGCCGCTCGCTGATCATGATCTCCGGGGTGACGAACTTCTTGCCGCGGCCGCGGGTCCGCGCCCGCGGGACCCGCAGCGCCCGGCCGGTGCGCAGGCACGCGACCAGCTCGCGCTTGAGCGCGCCGCGGCCCTGGACGTAGAGCGCCTGGTAGATCGCCTCGTGGGAGATCCGCATCGACTCATCATCGGGGAAGTCGACCCGGAGCCGGTGCGCGATCTGCTCCGGGCTCCACGCCCTCGCCCACCGCCGGTCCTGCGGCGACCGTGGCGGCGGCCGATCCACCGCACCGTCGGGCCGGGCAACGACGTCGCCGTCGGGCCGGGCGATCGTCCCGGCGAGCCGGTCCTGCACGTACTCGCGCAGCCGCGTCGTTGGCGGCGAGCTTGGCGACCTTCGGTCGGCTGGCGCGCCGCTCCGCATGCCACTGCGCGGTCGTCGCCCGATAGCGGCACCCCGTCGCTGCGGGTCGCCGCGTTGCGCCGCAGCTCCCGCGAGATCGTCGACGGCGAACGACCGACGCGGCGGGCGATCTCGCGCACCCCGCGCTGCTGGGCACGCAGGATCGCGATCTCCTCGCGCTCGGCGAACGACAGGTAGCGCCCCGAGAGCGGGGCGAGCGTGATCGGTGGCATCCCGCCAGCGTGACGGAACCATCGCGCCCCAACCGGCGGATGACACCCCCGCCGCGACCGCAGCGTCCTCGGTCGAGGCGCCCCGAGCGATCGTCCCCCAGAACCGGACGCGGTCCTCACGCCGCGCCGTCGATGGCCGGCCCGGCGACCACATCTGGCCGCGCATCGCCCGGATCTCCTGCTGCCGCTTGCCAACGCCCATCGCGCACCACCTCCGTCTCGAGGTGTTGCGACGACCGGTTGAATCCGCCCAGTACACGAGCCTCGCCTTCGGCCGCCGCCTGCAGGAGTCCGGGATCGCGGCGTCCATGGGCTCGATCGGCGACTGCTACGACAACGCCATGGCCGAGAGCTTCTTCGCCACCCTCGAGACCGAGCTCATCGACCGCTCCGACTGGGCAAGACCAGCCGAGGCGAGGGCCGCGGTCTTCGAGTACATCGAGGTCTTCTACAACCGCATCCGCCGCCACAGCAGCCTCGGCAACCTCAGTCCCGAGCAGTTCGAGGGGCGCTATCGTTCGAGTCCGGCCGTCGCGGCCGGTTGAGGCAACCTGTCCGCGAAACCGGGGCAACTCCACGTTTGGGTCGCCGATCCTCGCGGTCATTTACGAACCTCGCGGCGATGACAGCTCAGGCCGCACGGCCTACGTTGGCTGGACGTGGGTTACGCAGCGGCCCGTGGGGACTGGACGCCGGACGAAGAGCGGCGAGGACCTCTTCGTCGTGACATACGACGGTGGCATTAACTGGTTCCCGCACGATGCCCGGCGCGAGATGAACGGCGAGCCGCTCGAAATGTGGCTGCGAGCCAAACCACGCGGAAGGTCCCGCAACGTGGCCACATTCGGTCGGGCGGTGCGACCTGTTGAGGCTGGCGACGTGATCCGGATCTTCGGAGCCGGCGGTCAAGACATCGGTGCCCTCGAGATCGCCGACAGGGAGATCGACTATCCCGAGCGCGTTGAACATGAAGCGCCGGCGGTCCTCGCTGCAGAGCGAGCTCGTCGGATTGTCCAGGTTCTCGAGCGCGACGCACAATTCCGCCGAGATGTTCTTGGCGCCTACCAGAATCGATGTGCTATCAGCAGCTTCGAAATCGGGACGGTTCCGACGTACCAGGCACGCAGAATCCTCGACGCAGCCCACATTCGTCCTGTCGCGCTCCAAGGCCCGGATCACGTGACCAACGGCCTGGCGCTGACGCCGACCCTGCATCGCCTCTTCGACGAGGGCCTGTTCGCCCTCACCTATTCGGCACGAGGGCTCGAAACTCGTATCTCCCCTCGCCTTGAGCGCCGAATGATCGAATCACCTGATGGTCGGTTCCGACTTCCACTCGAAGACGGGTTACTCGTGGCTCTGCCGGCCGCGATCACGCTCCGGCCGGATCCGGCGCAGATCGCCTACCACACACGTGAGGTCTTCCTGGCCTCGTAGGCAGGACCAGGAAGATGTCAGCGCCCTGTCAAGCGAGCGCGTCGGGCTCGAACGGGCGCAAGAGGTGCTCCACCTGGATCGTGCTGCAGCGGAGGCCCACGTCGAGTCGTCCCGGCCCACGAGGTCTCCACCGCCAAGGCCGCCGGGTTCGTCGGACTCGTTGCCGCGGGTCGCCGGGAGCGAACCAGCAACCCAGCATGCTGGTATCCTTGCCGAATGAAGGTGACGATCGACCTCGACCCGGAGCTCTACCGCGCGGTGAAGGTGGAGGCGGCGCGAGCGGACAGGAGCGTGCGCGAGATCGTGGAGGAGTCGCTCGCCTCGTGGCTCGAGCGACTCCAGGACGCCGAGGACGCCGCCGCCGCCGGTGAGGCTCTTGTCGAGTACGAGCGCGACGGCGGGGTCGCGGCCGACGAGTTCTTCCGCGCCCACGCCGCCGAGACCCGCGCGACGTACGGTTCCTCCGGCGACGGGTGAGCGATTCACCCTGGCGCGTCGACTTGGCGCCGGCAGCCCAGCGCCAGCTCCGCAAGTTGCCGCCCGACGCGACGGCTCGGCTGCGCGGTCCGATCCTCGCCCTCGCACGCGATCCGCGTCCCGCCGGTGCGGCTGGCCTCGCCGGGGGTCCGTTCTGGCGCCTGCGGGTCGGTGACCTCCGGCTCGTGTACTGGATCGACGAAGCTGCACGCACCATCGTCATCCTTCGCGTTGCCCGTCGGAACGAGAGCACCTATCGGCGCGTCCGGTAACGGCTGCGCAGGACGGGCGGCCAGCTCCCTCTAGGTGTGCACGGCGGTCCCGGAGCCCGGCAGCCCGATCACGGCCGCCGCAAGCATCGGCTCGACTCGCGTCGTCTCGGGCGCGACGGATGGACGGCCAGCGGCCGCGAGACCTGGGCCGGATCATCGGCGGGCGGCCGAACTGCCAGGCACCAGCGTGACCCCGCAGACGGCCGGGATCCGCTCCTCGACCTCGCAGCGACGCGGGAGGGTGGACTCCTGAGGCTCGTCCCAGATCGCGTGGAGCTGGACCGGCGGCGCGGGGACGGCCGCGAGGCGACCGCGTCGCGTACTGGCCAGCCGGCGCCGTCACCAGCAGGGCGAGCCCGCCCGCCAGACGGACTCGACGGCGTCGCCGAGTAGTAGGAAGCGGGCGCCGAGCCGCGTGATCGCCCGCCAGACGCGTCGGGCCGGGCCCGGACGAGCACGGCGGCGGCGACCAGCATCGGGCCCGGCTCGGGCGTCTCGGGCGTCTCGATGCGGAGGACGGCCTCGTAGGCGATGAAGATGCCGAGCGCGACCAGCAGGCCGGCGTTGACGCAGGCGGCGATCACCTGCAGCCCTCGCGTAGCCGAACGATCGGTGGTGGGTCGCTGGCCGCGCCGCGATGGTGGCGGCGCCGAACGCGATCGAGATCCCGACGACGTCCGTGACCCGGTGGGCCGCGTCACGCGACGAAGCGCCAGGCTCCCCGACGAGCCAGGCCGCGATCACGTCCACGCCCAGCGTCACGAGCGCCACGCCGAGCACGATGCCCAGAGTGGCGCCGGTCGCTGCCGGCCGAGGTCCCGCGCGCGGGCGGAGCGTACGTCCACGGTCGAGGATTGTGGCCGACGGTCCGGCCGAGGCACGTCACGCCGACGGCGGCCGCCGTTGCCGCGGCGCGCACCGCCTGATGGGCGCCGTCCTCTTTCCGAGACATGCGCGGGGAGCACTGGTACGCGGCATGCAGCCGACGTCTCGGATGGCGGCGGCTGCTCGACCGCCGCAGCGCGTCACCGCGACGCGCGGCCGCCCGTCAAACCTCGAACGTCGGCGGTCCGCGCCCTCACCCAGAACCTCGCCTTCGCGAGGTACCCGGGGAGAGCTCGCTCGCGCGGGAGCAGTGCGAGGCGCCCGGTGACTTCGGTGAGGTCGAGGAGGCCCGCGTCGAGAAACGCCTCAACGAACTCGTCGTGCTTCATTCGGCCCGCGGCGAGCTTGGCCGCCCGCCAGGTCGTGGCGTTCGAGACACCACCCGTGCCCGTCGCCGCTGCCGGCGGTTGCGAACGACACGAGCCGCTCCTGCCAGCCAAGCGGCGCGATGGCGGTCGAGAACTCGACGCCCACTTGCCTCCCGGTTTGAGGCGATCTGGCCGCGACCTGTCAGACTGGGCTGACCGCCGCCCCTTTCGCGCGACATCCGGAGACTCTCGCACCATGGCCAGCACCGTCTACCTCTCGTCCAGCGGCATCGTCAGCGTTCGCGCCGAGCTCGAGCAGCTCACCGGCGTGGAGCGGCCGGTCGTCATCGCCCGGATCGCCGCTGCGCGCGAGCTCGGCGATCTGCGTGAGAACGCCGAATACGAGACGGCGCGCAAGGAGCAGTCCATCCTCGAGGGGCGGATCAAGCACCTGACCGTGCTCCTGCGCGACGCGGTGCAGATCGAGGGCGCCTCGACGAGCCACGTCAGCCTGGGCACGACCGTCACCGTCGAGGACGACCAGGGCGAGGAGACGTACACGATCGTGGGCAGCCACGAGGCGTCGCCGACGGACGGGCGCATCAGCAGCACCTCGCCGATCGGCCGGGCCCTGATGGGCGGGCACGCCGGCGACACCGTGACCGTCGCCGCTCCGAGCGGTCCGTTCGGACTGCGGATCCTGTCCCTGGCCTGACGGGCGCCGTCCAGGCGAGGGCTCGGCCCCCCGGAGCGCTCGCCCGCGGAATGTCCGCCGCCCGGTGACCCGCCGGGTCTACCATCCTCCCGTAGCGGCTGGCGCGCCGCCTGGACGCGGCGCTCGGTCTCGCATTCGGCCGCGTGCGATCCAGGGAGATCCGGCAATGCCGTTCTCGGTGAACCTCGGTGGCCTCGGCGTGTTCGGGGGCCGGTCCGGATCGGCGCCTTCGCCGTTCGACGCGGTCAACGGCCCGCGCCTGGCCGGGCCGCAGGGGAGCCACCCGCTGCACTCGGTCCGGGCCGACGAGCTGGTCCGGCCGACCGACGGGCCGATCGCCGGCGAGATCATCCTGGACCAGCCGGCGCGCGTCGGCGACGGGATCACGGGCACCATCCGCCTGGCCGCGACCGAGCGGGTCGTTGCCCGCAGGGCCGCGCTGCGCCTGGTCGGGCTGCGCCTGGACGAGGTCACCCGCTCGGAGGACCACCGCGACGGCGAGGGGCACGTCACCAGCTCCGAGCACTGGGTCGAGGTCCACGGCACGCTCTTCAGCAAGGACGCGTTCCTCGAGCCGGCCGTGCCCGTCCACGCTGGAGCCCGGCGCGACCTGGGAGGCCCGCTTCGCGGTGCCGGCGCCGCCCCTTGGCCCGCCGACCGCCCACCTGGGCGAGTCGATCATCGCCTGGGCGCTGGAGGTCCACTGGGACGTCCCGCACGGCCACGACCACTTCGTGGCCACCCACCTGCCGGTGGCCCAGCACCCGGATCTCCTGCGGGCCGGGGTCGGCAAGCAGGGCGGGATGAGCCTCATGCAGGGCGTCCCGGTCGGCGACGCGATGATCAGCGTCACGTCGCCGCTGCCGGCGCCCGCCGGCTCGGAGATGGTCGTCGGCGTGCGCTGGCCGTCGGCGCCGGGCGGGCAGAAGGGTCGCGTGGAGCTCCACCGGCGGACGAACGCCCCGAACGGTGCGGAGGGGATCATGGCCTCGACCGCGATCGATCCGGCGACCCTCACCGGCGGCGTCGAGGTCCGGCTCCTGGTTCCCGACGGCTCGGCGCCCTCGTTCGACGGGGCCGGGCTGGAGATCGACTACGTCATCCGGGTCCTGGTCGACCGGCGCTTCCGGACCGACGCCGCGATCGAGCGACCGGTCGGCATCGTCTGACGCGTCGTGCGCCGGGAGCGGAGGGAGGATCCATGAAGGTGCTGGCGCTCGGACGCGACCTGGTCGCGCCGGACGACCCGCGGTTCGCGGAGCTCCGCGGGGCCGAGGCCCGAGCGGTCTGGGAGCTGAACCAGGCCGACGTACTCCGGGAGGTCTACTTCCGGGCCGATCGACCGAACGCGGTGCTTGTCTTCGAGGTCGCTGACCTGGCGGCAGCCCGGGCGGCGATCGACAGCCTGCCGCTGGTCAAGGCCGGGCTGATCGATTTCGACCTCGTCCCGCTCAAGCCCTACCCGGGCTTCGCGCGGCTCTTCCGCGAGAGCTGACCGCCAGGCTGCGGTCTGGCCAGGCGGCAGCGCCGTACCGGTCAGCCCTCGATCGCGCTGGCCAGGTTGCGGATCAGGTTGAGCCCGGCATCGACCTCACCGCGTGGCGCATACGGCCCGGGCATCAGGAAGCAGGGGCGCGCCGCGAGCGCGAGCCCTTCGATGCGACCCCACGGCTCCGGGACGTGCCGGCCGGCACACGCCTCGGCGATGCGCTTGTAGACGAACACGACCGCCGCCGGGCGCCAGATCGCCACCTTCTGGAACAGCGGGCCGACGCCTGCCCGGAGCTCGGTCGCGGTCGCCGTGTCGCGCGGCGTCGGGAGCTTGAGGAGGTCGGTGATCCCGTGGCCGGCCTCGACGAGCACGTCATCGGCACGGGCGATGTCCGTGTCGGGCGGCAGGATCTGCGCCTGCACGAGGCGGCGCCAGAACGATCGCCCCAGCCGTCCCTGGTGGTAGTGGCCGGCATCCACGCTCACCGGCGACGGGTTGAGCCCCACGAACAGGAGGCGCCCAGGTTCCGGCGGCAGGTCTGCCAGCGTGTCGACGGGCAGGCCGTCGAGGATGAGCGTGATCCGGTGCCCCTCGTTGCGCTCCCGCATGGGCGGAAGGGTAGGCGATGGACCGGATAACCGGTCCCTGCGGGGGCAACCGCGCGCGTCTCACGCCGGCCCGGGAGCCCCGACGCCCCTATCGGCGAGGTTTCCCCGCCCGAGGGGGCGCCCCGCCAGCGCGTCGGTCAGGCGGGCTCCTGGTCGGCGTGCCAGGCCGGATCGCCATAGCGGTCGGCGAGGAGTCGGTCGGCCGCCAGGAGCTCGGCGCGCAGGAACGGGGCGCATTCGGCGGCGCCCGCGCCGAATGCCCGGAGCACCGCGGACTCGACGTCGGCCGCCGCCGGCGCGGCGCCGAGCTCGCGGGAGAGCGAGGTGACCCCAACGCGGCGGCTCCTCGTGCGCTCCCAGCGTGGATCGCCGGCCGCACCGGGCCCGTTGCAGACGCGGGCCAGCGCGTCGAGGTCGGCGTCCACGAGGAGCGTCGCGTGGACCAGCAGTGCGCGCCCGCCCAGCCACGCGGCGACGCCCGACAGCTTGCCGCCGGGCGCCACGATGTCGCGCTCGGTCACCTCGGCGGCGACGCCCAGGGCCTGGACCGCGGCGGCGAGCGGCGCAAGGACCAGGCGATAGAGGCCGGGCAGCCGTCGGAGTGACGGGTCCGCGGCGAGGACCGCATCCTCCGGCCGGAGCACCACCGAGACGTTGAGGTTGCCCGGGTCGTGCCAGACGGTTCCGCCGCCGGTGAACCGGCGCAGCACCGGCGCACCGAGCACTGCGGCTGCCGCCAGATCCACCTCGGCGGCCCCGAGCTGGAAGCGCCCGATGACCGCACAGGGCGCGTCGCGCCAGAGGCGCAGGACGGGCGCCGACGCCCCCGGGTCGGCCGCGACGTGGCGCGCGATCGACTCCTCCCGGGCAAGGTTGGTCCGCGGGTCGCGTTCGCCATCGTCGGGGAGGTACCGCCAGGTGGTCACCGCGCGAGCGTACGCCACTGCAGCCGCGCTCCGCCGCGGGGCCCGCTTCGGCCTGCCGAATCCCGTCAGTCCTTGCGGCCCCGCTTCAGCTCCGCCACGTCGAACGCGGCGGTTGCCGACGACCAGTTCGGAGAGACCTCCACGCGCGTCGCGAGGATCAGCCTGGTCATGCCCGACACGGTGAAGAGCAGCGCGAATGCGGGATAGCCCAGGGGCAGGATCGCAAGCAGGAGGCCCGACGAGGTCTGCCCGATCGTCAGGCCCGCCGCGCTCCGGGCGACGAACGCCCCCTGTGCGCCGATCAGGTCCACGCCGCCGGTCAGGCGAAGGAGCCGCTCGTTCGCGGCGAGCGTGCCGGCCGAGGCGCCGGACGACGCCATCGCAGCCACGACGCACAGGACCAGCCAGGCCACGGGATTCCCCGGGAAGGCGAGCAGCCCCAGGATCATCGAACCGCCGCGCAGGACGAACGAGAGGCGCAGCGTCCGCGAGGCGGAACCGCGGTTGAGCCAGCCGCCCACGACGGTCGCGGAGACGAGCGACGCCCCCGATCCGATCGCGGAGAGCAGGATCGCGAAGCCGGGCTGGAGGTGCAGGACGCTGATGCTGTAGATCGAGAGGTACGGGCCCATGCCGGCCCCGAACGCGGCGATCGCGACGGCACGGATGAACCGGTCCGTCTCCGGTCGGCGCGGCGGGGCCTCCCCGCGGGGAGCGACATGGACGCGGCCCGGACAGGTCCAGGCGACGAAGCACTCCCAGCTCCGCGATCCCGAAGACGCCGGCGACCCCGAAGACGATCGCGTAGACGAGAAGGCCGATCGTGCCCAGCCCGGCCTGCACGATGATCGCGACGGGCAGGAGGAGGAGCGCGCCGAGGCCCTGGGTGATCCCCATCACGCGGGGCGCGACGAATCGCCGCTCCGCCTCCGGGAGGATCGCGCCGTACCAGGCCAGGAGGTTGGCGCCGCCGATCGAGGAGGCGGCTCCGGCCAGGCTCATCACGGCCGCGATCGCGACGATGGCGACCGGCGACGGGATGAGATGGAGCTCGTGGAGGATCACGACGCCGGCCAGCACGAACCCACGCGTCTCGCCGACGGCGAGGATGCCGAGCGTCACGAGGCGCAGGTTGCCGTCGGTGCGCCGCAGGAGCGCCGGGACCAGCAGCTGCGCGGCGCTGAAGGCGAACGGGAGGACGCCGATCACCGTGGCGGCCGCGGCGGGCGTTCCCAGCGCCAGCAGGAGCGGGATGGTGAGGCCGTCGCCGGCCAGCGCGAAGACGGCGGCCGCGGTCCCGCCGATCCCCTGGAACGTGCGGTACCGCGGCCCGCCGAATGCTCGCCACTCGTCGATGGACGTGCGCGGGCCGCCGGCAATTCGGGGACGGGGCAGGTGGACTCGGAAGCGATTGGCCGGGGGCACGGGCCAATGGTAGCCCGGTCGCACGGCGGTCCCGGACCCGCCGTTCAGTCGATGGTGATCGTCAGGCCGCTGCCATCCTCGTCCCGGATGTCGATGATCGGGCCGCGGAGGCCCGTCCGCAGGGCTTCGCGCACGCGGTCGGCATAGCCGCTGGGGATCCCCGGCAGCGAGCCGGCAAGGCCGGCCAGGACGCCCGGTACCTGGAGGTCCACCACGACGCGCCCGTTCTCGCGGACCTGGACGCGGATCCGCGTTGGCATGCCCGTCCCGCCGGCCGCGGGCGTGCCAGCCGCCGGCGCGCCCGGCGCGCGCTCGCCCGGCGAGCGCGCGCGAGCACCCAGCGCATCGAGGATCGGGGCCGCTTCGGCCGGGGTGAGGCGCCCGTCCGCGACCATCTGCAGGATGTCCCCGATCGCGTCAGCCACCGCGAAGGCCATCTGCGCCGAGCCGCCGCTCCGCCTCCACAACGTCGATCTCGCCGCGAGCGAGCGATTCCAGGACGTCCAGGGTGCCGGACGCGGTCCGGGGCGGCCGTGCTGGCAGTGACGACGCCCGAGACGGCGGCCGGCTCCGGGCGAACCCGCCCGGCGCGGACCTCGATGTCCCCGGAGAGCGTCCGGACCGCGAGCCGTGCGGCGCCGTCGCCGATGACGAGCGGGTCTCGCCGCCCGCTGCCGGCGCGCCGGTCCGGATGTGCGCAGTCGACGTCTCCCGAGACGGTCCGGGCATCGATCGTGACGCCGCCCTGCACCGCGAGCTCCACGTCGCCGGACGTGGTGCTCACGACGTGGTCGCCGTCGGGCGCGAAGACGCTGGCGATCTCCACGTCGCCGCTCACGGTGGTGATGCTGGTCCGGTCGGTGCGCGGCGCGTCGATCTCGACGTCACCGCTGATCGTCCGGATGGTCGCCGTGATCGGGGTCGCGGCGACCATCCGGAGGGAGCCGGACGCCGTTTCCACGCGGAGATCGCCGCCGCCTCCGCGGACGGAGACATCGCCGCTCACGGTCCGGACAGCCACGCGAGCCGGTGACGTCCCGCACGCTCACGTCACCGGAGCGCGCGCTGATCTCGAGGCGGGCGTCGCGCGGGACTTCCAGCTCAACGGTGCCGCCGCCCACCTCGAGCCCGAAGACGCCGCGGCTGCCGAGCCGGAAGCCGAAGACACGCCCGCGAATTGGATGCCCGAGGCGGATGGAGTAGCGCGCCGGGCTCGGTTGCCACCTCGATTGCCGGATGATCCGTGGACGGGGCCACGAGTCGGACGGTCGTGCCGTCCACGCCGCGCACCCGGACATCGTCCACCTCGACGGCGACGACGACGGACGCCGCCCGGCCCGATGTCGTGCTCGCGGACCAGGGAGCCCGCGGCAGCCTGCTCATCGCGCATCGGTCAGCCTCCCATCGCCCGGAGCTCGGCCGCCGCCGAGGCCGCGTCGATCTCGTGGCGCGCGAGCCGCTCCAGGACCTCGCGCCGCGCGGCGGCCAGGTCCAGTGCCGTCGCCGCGGCGCCCGCCGGACCGGCCGCGTCGATCGGAGCGAGCTCTGCCGGTTCATCGTCGACCGCCGTGCCGTCGCCGAGCCCGAGGGCTCGCAGGAGCGCGTCCACCCGGGCGCGGACGGTGGGGTAGGAGATGCCGAGCTCGCGCTCCATCTCCTTGAGGTTGCCCTTCGACCGGAGGAAGCTCTCCAGCAGCGCGAACTGCTCGCGCGAGAGGCGCGCGAAGCGGCCGACGTTGAAGTCGCCCTCGAGCGTCGTCCCGCAGGACCGGCAGTGGAGCCGGGTGACGGCCAGCTCGCCGCCGCAGATCGGGCAGGTCGCGATTGCGTCGTGCGGCATCAGGCGCGCTCCTTCCCTTCGCGGCGTCCCGGCGTGCGCTGCTCCGGCCGGAGGCACCCGTCGCGGCGGCGTCGTTCGGCAGCGTCGGCCCGCGCGGTCAGCTCCCGCAGGATCTCGCGTGTGCCCACCCTGGGAAGAGGAGCCGGTAGTCGTACATCGCAGCCTCCGGGTGCGTCGCAGCACCGTATGTTGGCTGAATAGTGCGCTAGAGTTAGCACTTTGTCAAGTCGCGTTTCTACTTGTGAATGGTCACGGCGCAAGTCCACCCGCCAGTGGCGCCCGCAGGCCCACGGAGTGACGCACGGCCTGTCGGCGCTGGCCCGCGGACGCTACGATCCCGCCATGCCCACGAACCGGCTCGCCGGGGAGACGAGCCCGTACCTGCTCCAGCACGCGCACAACCCGGTGGACTGGCATCCCTGGGGCGCGGAGGCGCTCGAGCTGGCGCGCGCCGAGGACCGGCCGATCTTCCTCTCCATCGGCTACGCGGCCTGCCACTGGTGCCACGTCATGGAGCGCGAGTCGTTCGAGGACCCGGTGACGGCGGCCTACCTCAACGCGAACTTCGTGAGCATCAAGGTGGACCGCGAGGAGCGACCCGACCTGGACGCGATCTACATGGACGCGGTCCAGGCGCTGACCGGCTCGGGCGGCTGGCCGATGAGCGTCTTCCTGACGCCCGACGGCCGGCCGTTCTACGGCGGCACGTACTTCCCGAACACGCGGCGCCACGGCCTGCCGTCGTTCCGCGACGTCCTGGAGGCGGTCGCCGGCGGCGTGGCGCGAGCGGCGCGACGACGTCGAGCGCGCCGGCGACCGGGCTGGCCGCGCGACTCGCGCGCAACGGTCCGCCTCGGCCGACGGCGCCGGCTGCCCTCGATGCCGCCATCCTGGACGCGGCGGTCGCGGCCCTGGAGGCCGGGTTCGATGCCGCGCACGGCGGCTGGGGGACGCCGACGAAGTTCCCGCAGCCGATGGCGCTCGAGTTCCTGCTCCGCGCGCGCGGCGGCGGGCGACGCCCGGGCGCTCCCGCTCGCGCGCCGCACGCTGGACCGGATGGCGGCCGGCGGGATCCACGACCAGCTGGGCGGCGGCTTCGCCCGCTATGCCGACGGAGCCCAGCCTGGCTCGTGCCCCACTTCGAGAAGATGCTCTCCGACAACGCCCAGCTCGCGCGCGTCTACCTCCACGCGTGGCAGCTGACGCGCGAGCCCGCCTACCTGGCCGTCGCCTGCTCCACGCTGGACTTCGTGGCACGCGAGCTGACGCTGCCCGACGGCGTCTTCGCGACCAGCCTGGACGCCGACACGGACGGGGAGGAGGGCGCGACCTACACGTGGTCCGCGGGCGAGATTCGCGAGGCGCTGGTGGCGGCGGGCCGCGGCCCGGACGAGGAGCTGTTCGCGGCCGCGTACGACGTGACCCCCGGCGGCAACTGGGAAGGGCGCACGATCCTCCGGCGGGTCGCGACGGACGCCGCGCTGGCCGCGCGGACCGGGCTCCCGGAAGCCGAGGTGGCGGCCCGGCTGGCGGCGGCGCGCTCCGCGCTCCTGGCCGCGCGCGACGCACGGTCCCAGCCGGCCCGGGACGACAAGGCGCTCGCGGGCTGGAACGGGCTGATGCTGGCCGCCTTCGCCGATGCGGCTGCGGCGCTCGCCGCGTGCGCCCGGACGCGACGCTCGCCGCGGCGGGCGACCCGGTACCGCGGGATCGCGGAGCGCGCGGCGGATCGGCTCCTCGCGGTCCTGCCCGACGAGCGCGGCCGGCTGCGGCGATCCTGGAAGGACGGGCAGGCGCGACACTCCGGCAGCCTGGAAGACCACGCCTGCCTGGCCGACGGCCTGCTCGCGCTCTACGAGGCCACGGCGAACGAGCGCTGGTACATGGCTGCCCGTGACCTGGCGGAGACGGTCCTCGCGCACTTCGCGGACCCGGACGGCGGGTTCTTCGACACGGCCGACGACGCGGAGACGCTGGTCGCACGGCCCCGCTCGCTGGAGGACAACGCGCTGCCGTCCGGCAACGCGATGGCGGCCGTCGGTGCTCCTGCGACTGGCCGCGCTCACCGGCGAGGGGCGCTACGCGGACGCGGCCGAAGGCGCCCTGGGACTCGTGGGGACGGCGCCGGCTCGCTACCCGACGGCGTTCGCCCAGTGGCTGCTCGCGCTCGACTGGCGGGTCGGGCCGGTCGACGAGATCGCGCTCGTCGGTGCGCCGCACGACCCACGGATGGGGCGCCTGCTCGACGTCGCGCGAGCCGGCTATCGGCCGCGCCAGGTGATCGCCGTCGCCCCGGACCCGGCCGCGAGCGCCGTGCCGCTCCTCCAGGCGCGTTTCGCGCTCCGCGGCCAGCCGACCGCGTTCGTCTGCCGCGGCTTCGCCTGCCGCCAGCCCGTGACCGAGCCGGAGGCGCTCGCGGCGCTCCTGGCGGGCTGACTCGCGCAGATCAGGCGGGCGGCGCGCCGTCGTCGCCCGGCGGGTCCTTCCGCAGCTCGCCGGCTTCCCTGCGGGCAGCCTTCACGCCCCGCCCCAGCACCGCCCCCCATTTCGGGAGCATCTTCGGCCCGCGCCAGACGAGCACGACCGCGAGGACGATGAGGAGGACGACGATCGTGTCGAGTCCGAACATGCGTTGCTCCTATGTCAAGCGGCCAGGACGAGCCTACGTCGTCGCGGTCGGGCCGTCCACGCGGCGCGCGCGGTTCTCCGACTCCAGCCCGCCCGCACCGCGCAGCCACTGGCGGACGTTCTGGCCCAGGTGCGCGATGAAGTAGCCGCCCTCCTGGAGCACCAGGAGCCGTGCGCCCGTCCCGGCCACCCGGCGGCCGACCTCGTGGTAGGCGGCGCGTCGTGAGAGCGAAGTCGCAGATCGGGTCACGGCCGTACGTGTCGATGCCAAGGCTGACGACGAGCAGGCCATCGTGCCGGCCGGCCAGCCAGTCGAGCGCCCGGTCCAGGGCCGCCAGGTAGGCGGCGTCGTCGAGCCCGGCCGGCTGGGGCTGGTTGAACGTGGCCCCGGCGCCCGCACCGGCCCCGGTCTCGTCCGCGTGGCCGGCGAAGTACGGGTAGGCCCTGCTCGGGTCTCCGTGGATCGACGCGTACGCGACGTCGCCGCGCTCCCAGAAGATCTCCTGCGTCCCGTTCCCGTGGTGGTAGTCGACGTCGAGGATTCCGACCCTCCCGCGCCCCGGCCCACCAGCCACTGTGTCGCGATCGCGGCGTTGTTGAGGTAGCAGTACCCGCCGAAGATCGCTCGCCCGGCATGGTGGCCGGGCGGTCGGCAGAGACCGTAGGCCACCGGCTCGCCGGCGAGGATCGCGTCGGCCGCCGTGAGGGCCACGTCGACCGCGTCGCGCGTCGCCGCCCAGGTCCCGGCCACGATCGGCGTGGTCGTGTCGAAGCCCCAGTAGCCGAAGCGGGCACCGGCATTCCGGGGCTCCCGCGAAGCGCTCGCCGTGCCGCGCAGGCCCGGCCGATCGAACGTGTCCGCCAGCATTCCCTCGGCCGCGCCACCCCCGGCCAGCCACTCCGCCCAGGCCGACTCCAGGAAGCCGACCAGCCCGGGGTCGTGCACGGCCAGGATCGGGTCCAGCCCGTGGGCGACCGGGCCGGCGATCTCGAAGGCGGGATCAGCCGCCAGGGCACCGCGGATCGCCTCGGCCCGGCCGGGGACCTCCCAGGCGGGGATCCGCACGCCGCCCGCGACCTCGAACGACGGGTCGTGGACGAGGTGGGTCGGGGAGTAGATCACGCGCACGACGCGAGCATAGCCGGGGATGGCCGGCGTGAATCGAGCCCGCGGGCCGGCCGGGCAGGGCGTACCCTCGGCGTGACCGGGCCGGCGCGAGGCCGCGACCGTGCGAAAGGAGGCCGACGTTGGGGATGCGCGTACCGGACCTGGGGTCGCTCCTCTCGGAGGTGCAGGCGCAGGCGGATGGCCCTGGATGCCACAGGCTCCTACTTCGTGACCGACATCGACGCGCCGCACGCGGAGGACTTCGCGAAGTCGCTCCTGCTCATGAGCATTCCCCGGCGCGGCCAGCGGGACCAGCCGATCACGATCTACGTCAACTCCGGCGGCGGTTCCGTGGGCGACGGGCTCGCGATGATGGAGATGATCACCCGGATGCGGCGCCGCTTCGACGTCCGGATCGACACCGCCGTCCTGGGCTACGCGTACTCGATGGGCGCCATCGTCAGCCAGGCCGGCGATCACCGCTCGATCGGCCGGTTCGGGACCCTGATGCTCCACTCCACGCAATGGATCCTCTCCGGCGAGGACGAGCGGATCTTCAAGGACTACCAGCAGCTCTCCGAGCACTACCAGCACACCGTGGCAGACCTCTTCGCGCGCCGGACCGCCTACCGCGACTCGGGCTGGTGGCGACGCTTCATCTGGTCCGGCCGTGAGCGCTTCCTGGGGCCGGAAGAGTGCCTGGAGCTGGGGCTGGTGGACGAGATCCTCGAGCCGACCAACATGCCGACCGGGGCGCCGAAGCCCGAGCTCCCACAGGCCGAGCCCCCGACGGGTCGGTAGCCGGGGCCGGCGCGTTCATTCAGAACGCCTGATCGGTTCCGCGCCCCGGGCATATACTCGCGCTCCCGTGGCTCCCCGGTCCATTCCTGTCGCCGACCCGCTCGCGAGGTTCAGCCCGCCCGTCGCAGCCTGGTTCCGGGACGTCGTTCGCGGCGCCCACCCCGGCCCAGGTCGGGGGCTGGGCCGCGATCGCCGCCGGCGGGCACGTGCTCCTCCATGCGCCGACCGGCAGCGGCAAGACGCTCGCCGCGTTCCTGTGGTGCCTGGACCGCCTCGTGCGGGAACCGGTCGCGACCGGCGCCACGGGCCGGCGTCCGGATCCTCTACGTCAGCCCGCTCAAGGCGCTCACCTACGACGTCGAGCGCAACCTCCGGGCGCCGCTGGCCGGGATCGCGCTGGCGGGAGCGCGGCTCGGGAGCCCGGTCCGCGCCGTCTCGATCGCGTCGCGGACGGGCGACACCCCGACCGAGGAGCGCCGCCTCGTCGCGAAACGGCCGCCCGAGATCCTGATCACGACCCCGGAGTCGCTCTACCTGCTGCTCACCGTCGCAGGCGCGCGAGGTCCTGCGGGGCGTGGAGCACGTGATCATCGACGAGGTCCACGCCGTCGCCGGCACGAAGCGCGGCGCGCACCTCGCGCTGAGCCTGGAGCGCCTGGAGCACCTCCGCCCGCCCGGCGCGCCGGCCCTCCAGCGGATCGGCCTGTCGGCGACCCAGCGGCCGCTCGAGACGATCGGGCGCTTCCTGGCGGGCGTCGGCGAAGGCCGCGCGGTCACGATCGTGGATGCCGGGGCCCGGAAGGCGCTGGACCTCTCGGTCGTCGTGCCGGTCGAGGACATGCGCCACCCGGGCGACGCGCTCTCCCCGGACGACCAGCCGGGCGGCGCCGGGAGGCGGCGGCGACCTGCGCGTCAGCATCTGGCCGGCGATCCACCCGCGGATCCTGGAGCTGATCCGGGCGCACCGGAGCACGCTCGTGTTCGTGAACAGCCGGCGCCTCGCGGAGCGCCTCGCGCAGCGCCTCAACGAGCTCGCCGGCGAGGACCTCGTCCGGGCCCACCACGGCTCGATCGCCCGGGAGCAGCGAGTCGCGATCGAGGAGGCGCTCAAGGATGGCCGGCTCCCCGCGCTCGTGGCGACCTCGTCGCTCGAGCTCGGGATCGACATGGGCGCGATCGACCTGGTGATCCAGGTCGAGTCTCCGACCTCGGTCGCCCGCGGGCTGCAGCGCGTGGGCCGCGCCGGGCACCGCATCGACGAGGTCAGCCGCGGCGTGATCTTCCCGAAGTACCGCGGCGACCTCCTGGAGTGCGCCGTCGTCGCGGAGCGGATGCGGGAGGGCCTGATCGAGGCGACCGCGATCCCGCGCAACCCCCTCGACGTGCTGGCCCAGCAGCTCGTCGCGATGACGGTCATGGACCGCTGGTCGGTGGACGACCTGCTGGCGACCGTGACGCGGGCGGCGCCCTTCGAGACGCTCACCCGGGAGGCCTTCGAGGGCGTGCTCGCGATGCTCGCCGGCGCGTATCCCTCGGACGAGTTCGCGGGGCTCAAGCCGCGCCTCGTCTGGGACCGGACGACGGACATGGTAGAAGGGCGTCGGGACGCCCGGGTCGTGGCGGTCACGTCTGGCGGGACGATCCCCGACCGTGGGCTGTTCGGCGTGTTCGTGGCCGGCGAGGCCGGGACGCCCGGGCGCCGCGTCGGCGAGCTCGACGAGGAGATGGTCTACGAGCTCCGCGCGGGGATGCACGGCGACGTCATCGTGCTGGGGGCCAGCAGCTGGCGGGTGACGGAGATCACCGCCGAACGAGTGGTCGTCGTGCCCGCGCCCGGCGAGCCCGGCAAGCTGCCCTTCTGGAAGGGCGACGCGGTCGGCCGGCCGATCGAGCTGGGCCGCGCGCTGGGTGCGCTGGTCCGGGAGGCCGAGAGCGACCTGGTCCGCGGCACCCCGGGTCGGGAGACGGTGATCGCGCGGCTTCGCGAACAGAATCACCTCGACGCGCTGGCGGCGGAGAACCTCGTCGCCTACCTGGAGGAAGAGCGCGAGGCGGCCGGCGCCCTCCCGACCGACCGCCGGGTCGTCGTGGAGCGCTTCCGCGACGAGCTGGGCGACTGGCGGCTGGTCCTCCTGACGCCGTTCGGGGGTCGCGTCCACGCGCCGTGGTCGCTGGCGATCGAGGCCCGCCTTCGCGAGCGGCTGGGCCAGGAGGTGGCATCGATCTGGTCGGACGACGGGATCGCGATCCGGCTGCCGGAGGGCGACCTCGATGGGGTGGAAGAGGCGCTCTTCCCCGACCCCGACGCGATCGAGGACCTCGTCGTCGCCGCCGTCGGCGGCTCAGCCCTGTTCGCGGCGCGCTTCCGCGAGAACGCCGCCCGGGCGCTCCTGCTTCCGCGCCGTCGGCCGGGCTCCCGGACGCCGCTCTGGCAGCAGCGCCAGCGCGCCGCCGACCTGCTCGGCGTCGCGAGCCGCTACGGGAGCTTCCCGATCCTCGTCGAGACGTATCGCGAATGCCTGGCCGACGTCTTCGACCTGCCCGCGCTTCGCGAGGTGCTGGCCGGCATCGCCCGGCGCGAGATCCGCGTGCACCGGGTGGAGACGCCGGTCGCGACCCCGATGGCCTCGTCGCTCCTGTTCGACTACGTCGCCGCCTTCATGTACGAGGGCGACGCGCCGCTCGCCGAGCGCCGCGCGCAGGCGCTCACGCTCGATCGCGACCTGCTCCGCGAGCTGCTGGGCCAGGAGGAGCTGCGCGAGCTGCTGGACCCGGACGCGCTCGACGAGACCGAGCGCGGCCTGCAGGCGCTCCGCGACGAGCGGCAGGCCGGCACCGCTGGACCAGGTCGCGGACCTCCTGCGCCGACTCGGCGACCTGTCCGACGGACGAGGTCGCGGCCCGCACGCGCGGCGGCACGCCGGCCGCGAACGCGTGGCTGGAGACGCTCGCGGCGACGCGCCGCGCCATCGCCGTGCCGATCGGCGGGGAGATCCGCTGGATCGCCGTGGAGGATGCCGGCCGGTACCGCGACGCGACCGGCGCCCAGCCACCCGCCGGCACGCCGATCGCCTTCCTCGGCCCGACGCAGGACGCCCTGGGCGGCCTGCTCGCCCGCTGGGCACGCACCCACGGCCCGTTCCTCGCCGTCGAGCCGGCCCGCCGCTGGGGGCTGCCGGCCGGGATCGTCGAGGAGGCGCTCGGGCGGCTGGCCGACGCCGGCACGCTCCTCCTGGGCGAGTTCCGGCCCGGCGGCGCCGAGCGGGAGTGGTGCGACCCGGAGGTGCTCCGGGTGCTCCGGCGCCGGTCGCTCGCGCGCCTGCGGCGGGAGGTCGAGCCGGTGGAAGCGGCGGCGTTCGCGCGGTTCCTGCCCGCGTGGCAGGGCGTCGCGCCCGTGCCGGCGCCGGGGACGGAGGGCCCGGCGCCCCTTCGCGGCCAGGCCGCCCTCGCGCGGCTCGCCGAGGTCATCGACCAGCTGGCGGGCGTCCCGATCCCGGCGTCCGTCCTCGAGCGCGACGTGCTCCCGGCGCGCGTTCCCGGCTACCAGCCGCGGCTCCTCGACGAGCTGGGCGCCCTCGGCGAGGTGGCCTGGATCGGCTGCGGGCCGCTGGGCAGGGACGACGGCCGGGTCGCGCTGTTCCGTCCCGGGCAGGGGCGACATCCTGCGGGCCGCACTGGCGGAGTCCCGGGCGCGGGTGGCCGATCGGGCCCGCGGGGCCGCGCCACGAGGCGATCCGCGACCTCCTGGCTCGGCGGGGCGCCTCGTTCTACCGCGAGGTCTTCGCGGCCGCGGGCGGCGGCACGGACCGCGAGGTGCTCGACGCGCTGTGGGACCTGGTCTGGGCCGGCGAGGTGACGAACGACACGTTCGCGCCGCTCCGGGCGCTCCGCTGGAAGCGCCCCGGCGGGGATCGGCGGCCGCGGCCCGGACGGCTGGCCGCGCTCGGGCCGCCCGAGGCAGCCGGCCGCTGGTCCCGGGTGGAGCCCGCGGCGTGGCTGGGTGGCGACGGGACAACGGGCGCCGGGTCGGCGACCGGCGGCATCGCGGCCGCGAGCACGACCCACCGGTTCCACGCGCTCGCGCTGGCCCTCCTGGACCGGCACGGCGTGCTGACCCGCGAGGCGGTGATCGCGGAGGGCGTCGAGGGCGGCTTCGCCGCGGTCTACCCGGTCCTCCGGGCGCTCGAGGAAGCCGGCAGGATCCGGCGGGGCTACTTCGTCGACGGGCTCGGCGCCGCGCAGTTCGCGCTGGCCGGGGCGATCGACCGCCTGCGCGCCGCCCGCGACCCGGCGGCCGGTGCGCCACGTGTCGACCTCCTGGCGGCGACCGATCCCGCCCAGCCGTACGGCGCCGCTCTCGCCTGGCCGCGCCGGGATGGGTCCGACCGGGGGATCTTCCAGCGAGCGGCCGGCGCGTACGTGGTGCTGGTGGACGGGGTGCCGGTCCTCTACCTGGAGCGAGGTGGGCGCGGGCTGGCCACGTTCCCCGCGGCCGACGATCCCGGGCGGCTGGTGGCGGCGCTGGCCTCACTCGGGACGCTCGTCGCGGACGGCCGCTTCCGTGAGCTCGTCGTCACGCGCGTGGACGGCGAGGCGGTGGGCCCGGTGGGCCTCTGGCGCGATCGCCTGGCGGCCGCCGGCTTCTCGGCCGGCTATCGCGGGATGGTGCTCCGCGTTGTTCCGGGCGCCCTTCAGGCGGATCCGGGCGCCCGATGGTGACTGGAGCCTCGCGTGCCACGCACCAGCGCCGTGATCCCGCCCCCCAGGAGCCCGAAGAAGCCACCCCCCACGATCGCGGGGCCGGCGGCGAGGCCGGCCTCGCCGAACCATTCTCCCTCGCCCACCTGGAGCAGCGCCCGGCCGGCGATCGCCAGGGCGACCGCGATGCCCAGGATGGCGACCACGGCGGCGACGAGGCCCGCGACGAACGAGCCACGCGCCTGGTCCTCGCGATACCCGAGCACGCCGGCACCGACCAAGAGCAGCGGGAAGCCGGCGAGGAGGATGGCGTTGGGGAGGAGCTCGTTGGTGCTGGACGGGTACGACGCCATCACCGCGACGAAGACGAGCCCGACCACGCCGAGAGCCACCAGGCCGATGGCCTCCCGCCTGGCGCGCTCGACAAAGCCGACCCGGGCGCGTGGCTCCGCGGCCTCTCGCTGCCGGCCTGTCTTGGACGGCTGGGGAGCCCGCCAGAACGCCGCCGCCAGGAACAGCGCTCCACCGACCAGGCCCCCCGGGAAGAACCAGAACAGCCAGTAGTGACTCGAAGGATCGTAGGCACCGGTGGCGTCCAGGAGCAGCTCCGCGATGAACGGCACGCTGCCGGCGAGGGCGACGAGGATCCCGCCGGGCAGGGGCCGGCGCCAGGCGAAAACCAGCGCGGCCACGCTCGCGACTACGACGCTGAGGAACCCGAACAGCGTGCCCGGGTCGTTGGACAGAGACGAGAGCGGGCCGAGCGGCGGCAGCACGAACGCGAGCGTCGCGAGGATCTTGAGAAGCTGCCGCCCGGTGAGGCCGGGCTCCTCGATCGCTGGTCCTCCATCGGGACTGCCGCGGAACGGCAGCCCGCAGTGGTTGCAGAGACGCTTGCGATCGCGGTCGACGACCTTCCCGCAGTTGGCGCAGACGCGATCGTCGCCGGTTAAGGGCGGATCCGACTCGGAGAGGTTGGCGGGCATCTTCGATCGCCTCCTCTTCGTGCCACCCTAACGGTGGATCTCACCCTGCGCCAGAGTCGGATGACACCAATGCCGAGGTGGGCCCGCGCGTTGAACGCACGCCAGCTTCCAACCGCACTTCGCGCATCCGTCACCCACGCCGACCCCTTGACGTCGCCGCAGGGGCGGCTACTGTGGACGGGCGGGGGCTTCGCGTTGCTGCCACGGGGTAGGCCGATGCGGGACGTGGTCCGTTGCGAGCTGGGAAGGCTCCCTGCCGCGCGGCGCCGCCTCGACTCGGACGCGGTCCCGTGACACCGACGTCATCGGCGGGTCAGGCGATCGACGCCGGCGAGCGGCCGGCCGCAGCGCTTCCTCTGGGGCAGCTGGTCCGCCTGTCGTTCTACTGGCTGGGTCTCTCGTCGATCTTCGCCGGGCTGCAGGCGATCCTGGGCGGCCGCCTCGAGTTCGAGCACCTCGTCCAGCCGGGGACGGAGGGGACGGCGCTCTTCCAGATGACGGCGTTCGGTTCGCTGATCGCCGCGATCGTCCAGCCCACCGTCGGCTCGCTCAGCGACTACACCGTCAGCCGGTGGGGCCGGCGCAAGCCGTACATCGTCGTCGGCTCTGTTCTCGACATCGTCTTTCTCGTCGGCATCGCGAGCTCCAGCACCGTCCTCACGATCGCGGCTTTCATGACGCTCCTCCAGATCAGCGCGAACACTGCCCAGGGACCGTTCCAGGGGTACGTCCCTGACCTGGTCCCTGAGCGGCAGGTCGGCCTGGCGTCCGCCCTCGTCGGCATGTTCCAGGTCCTCGGCAACGTGATGGGCGCCGTGGTCGCGGCCCTGGCGGTGGCGACCAGCCAGTACGCGGCGGCGACCGTCGCGCTCGGCGTGATCGAGGTGCTCACGATGCTCAGCGTGGCCCTGGGGGTCCGCGAGGGGCGAGCCGCGAAGGACCGCGCCGGTCGGTCGTGGGCGGCAATCGCGCGCGCGGCCTGGGGGATCGACGTGCTGCACGAGCGGAGCTTCCTGTGGCTGGTCGGTTCGCGCCTGTTCGTCCTGATCGGCTCGCTGATGCTGTTGAACCTGGGGGTCTTCTACCTGGTCCGCTCGCTCGGCCTCGCGGAGAAGTCGGACGCCGGACAGGTCTACTTGATGGTGTCCGGCCTGGTCGCGACCGGGGTGCTCCTGGCCGTGCTGCCGGCCGCGCGGGCCTCCGATCGGTTCGGGCGGAAGCCCGTGATCTACACGGCCTGCGGCGTCGGAGCCGTGGCCCTCTCGACCATCGCGGTGGCGCCCTCGGTGCCGATCGTCCTCGTGGGGGCGGGTCTGCTGGGCGTCTCCACCGGGTCATTCCTCGCGGTGGACTGGGCACTCATGACCGACATCATCCCGAAGGCGTCCTCGGGGCGATTCATGGGGATCAGCAACGTCGCCACGGCCTCGGCCGGCATCTTCGCGACGGCATTCGGAGGGAGCCTGATGGATTTCGTCGGCGGCCCGGAGCGACTGGGTACCGGGCCCCGCGCTGCGATGTGGCTGGCGGTGGGCTGCTACGTCCTGGGGGCGATCCTCCTGCGGCCGGTCCGCGAGCCGCCCCGGCGCGCAGCCGCGGCGGACGGTCCGGCAGCCCGCCCCGCGTAGGGCGCCTGCTGCCGCGCCCGGCACGCGGCCGGCCTCGAGATCAGGCCGCCAGGCCGAAAAAGCCGCGGGCGGCCTCGCGCAGCCACGCACCCGCTCGGCCGGGCGCCCCGAGGCTGTCGCCGCGCAGGTCGTCGCGCCACCTGCGGCCGGTCGCGACGGTCTGCGCCGCCCATCTCCGCCAGGTCGCCGGGCGAAGGAGCCACGCGGGGTCCGGTCGGAGCCAGACGGAGGGAACCAGCGCCCAGAGGAAGACGAGGTAGTCCAGCCGCACGGGCCGGGGCAGCCCGAACAGGACGGAGAGCTGGACGAGCGTCAGCGGGAGCGTGGCGAGCGTGAGGAGCCCGCCGATCGCCAGGAAGACGATGCCATGGAGGCGCGCCCTGGGAGCGAGGATCGGGAGGAAGACGAGCGGCATCCACTTCATCGCCGTGGCCAGCGCCCAGAAGAGGCCGGCCATCCGCGGACTCGTGAAGTGGGCGCCCCACAGGACCATGACCAGGACCAGGTCGATGTTGCCGGTGTCCAGGTTGGCGAAGGCCGGGAACGCGAGCAGGAGCGCCACGACCGCGGTCGCGAGCGGGTGGCGGCGATACGCCCACGTGACCGTCCAGAGGAGCAACAGGATCGTCCCGCCGCGCCAGACGAACCAGGCCACGTCCCAGGGCAGGAGGGCCCACGGCGCGAACGCGGGGAGCAGCCACGGCGCATAGACGTACGGCAGGAACGGGCTGGCCGGGTGGTAGGGATCGCCGCCGTTGAGCCAGATCCGAACGGCGGCCCAGTAGGCGCGCGCGTCAGAGCCGGCAAGCTCGCCGCGGGCGAACATGCCGGCCAGCCCGATCCCGCCGGCAACCGCGAGGAGGAGGATGGCCAGCAGCCGGCGCCGGTCGTGCAGCCGGGAGACCTGGCGTCGGAAGGCCCGCCGGTAGATCCCGGCCCGGCGGCGCGCCGGGTGGTCCGCCCGGCCGCCGACCCGGCCGCCCGCGAGGTCCGTCGCACGCCGGGATGCCATGCCGGGAGTATCGCATCGCGCCGGAGCGCCGTCGCATGCGGTTCAGATCCCGAACCTACCGTGCCGGCCGGCGACGCCGCCAACCGACGATTGGCACAACGCCCGGCCCTGGCTGGCGCGCCCGGGCGGACTCTCAGCCCGTCGCGGGATCTCGACCGGGGCCGGCCCGGTGCTCCGCCCGCGTCCGCCGCCGCAGGTAACGCTGGATGGTCGTGCGATATGGTGCGGGTAGGCCCCACCGGCAAGAGCACAAGCCCTTCGGGCAGCCGCCGTGCGGGAGTCGCGGCACGCGTAGCTCGGTGGCGATCCTCAGGATGCCCCCCGCGTCGGACCGGCAAACCTCGCAGCAAGAGGCGCCGACAAGTTCGGCGTCTCGGGCGACCTCGGCGATGCCGCGCAGCTCGGCCGCCGCGCCGTCCCGGTGCAGACCGACGATCTCCGCCGGGACCGGCACCGGCGAGCCCGCCGCGCGGTAGATGGCCAGCGCATGCTCGCGTCTGATCCGCGAGGCATCCTCCCACCGGCGCTCACGCTTCGCGTTCTGGAAGGACCGCTCGACCGTCGTCACATAGAGTGCCCGGGCGCTGTCCACCGCGTCCGCGGAGAGCCGCGCGGCCGCCAGGCGTGCGGCGCGTGCGGAAGGTGCTCCGGCCGTCGCCGCGAGCTTGAGCCAGCGATCGCGCTCGCGTGCCAGCCGGCCGTCGCTTGCGATTCGGCGACGCTCCGCCTCGAACACCAGAACTGCCGCCTCCGTCAGATAGGCCGCGCGTCCATCGACGCGCCTGACCACGATCCGTTGGCGACACCGTGCGCAGCGGTGCGACGAACTCGGCGGGGGCTGGAGCAGTACGGCGCAGTACGGGCACGACGCGGCGGCAGCGGGAGCCGGCGAGGCTTTCCGCGGCCCCTTCGTCGCGTGGCGGCCAGGCGACTGGATCGAGTGACACCGGGTCGCCCGCGTGCGGCGCTCGCGTCCATGCCGCGGGGCTCGGATACTCCGGCGGGCTTCTTCGGTCGGTCCGGGGACCGGGGCCCGAGATCGGTGGCGCCAGGAAGGGCAGCGGAGCTCGGCGCGCCGGCGTGGCGCGCCACAACTGCGGCGCTGGCCCGTTCGGGTTCGGCCATGACGCCGACGAGGGCCGGATCCGCCCGTTCGGGTTCGGCCATGACGCCAACGAGGGCCGGATCCGCCCGTTCGGGTTCGGCCATGACGCCAACGAGACCGGACCGTCCGTGGACCACGATGGCCGGCCGCTGCCCACCCTGCCAGCGCGGCTGGATCAGGGGCTCCGCCTTGAGCTCGTGGTCGGTCTCGGCTTGTGTGACAGACTCGGCTGGCGCGTCCAACGTCTCGTTGGCCGGCACGCCATCGTCGGGCGGCCGCGCTTCGATCCCGAAGAGATCGGCGAGCCGAGCGGCCGTGCGCGTCTGGGCGGCCTCGAACTCGGCCTGATCGATCTTCGGTCGGGGTCGCCAAAGACTTTGCATCTTCGCCATCGCACCTGCACCTCGACCGCGTCCGGCCGGCCATCCGACCCTCGGTCGCCCGGAGCCCAGAGAGGAGAGTACTTCCGCCGCGGAAGTGAAGGGTACTCTAGTCCTGGCAGGTTTCGTTAGGTCCATATCTGCTTGCCGGTGCACGAATGCACCTCCGTCGTGGCGCCGGGCCGCGGGCACGGTGAGTCGGGCCACGCCGCCTTCATCGCGCCGAAGTGCAGTGGCCATAATCCGCGGATGGAGAGCAGTATTCGCCTTCGGGATGGTCGTCGTGACCCTGCGCGTCTCGACCCGGCGGCCGGCCCATTCGCGGGCCCGGCGCTCCAGCGCGGTCTCGGCGGCCCCGCGGTCGACGCGGCGAGCCGGGCTCCGCGGCCGCCGGCCTCGAGCGCGTCGTGAGCCTCGACTGACGCCGTGCGGGAGGACCCGACCCCCCTGCTTGCGGACCGCGAGCTTGCCGCGCTCCAGGCACGGATCGGCGCGGCCGAGCCGGCGTTCCTCGCCGACCTGGCGCGCCTGGTCGGCATCGACTGCGGGAGCTACACCCGGGAGGGCGTGAACGAGGTTGCGGCCTGGGCGGCCGGCTTCCTGGCCCGGCTCGGCGGCGAGGTGACCCTTCACGCGGACCCGGCCGGGGTGCTCGGCGACACGGTCGAGGCGGTCTTCCGGGGCGCCGCCGGCGGCCCGCGGGCGCTGCTCATCGGGCACACGGACACGGTGTTCCCGGTCGGGACCGCCGCCGAACGTCCCTTCCGGGTCGTCGACGGCATCGCGACCGGCCCGGGGGTCACCGACATGAAGGCGGGCCTGCTCACGCTCCTGTACGGGCTCGAGGCCGTCCTGGCCGCCGGCAGCGCTCCCGTTCGAGCGGCTCACGGTGATCGCGAACCCGGACGAGGAGATCGGCTCGCCGGTCTCGACCCCGCACGTGCGGCGCGTCGCGGCCGAGAGCGACGTGGCCTTCGTGCTCGAGTGCGCCCGCGCGAACGGCGACATCGTCTCGGCGCGCAAGGGGACGGTCGACTACGTCGTCACGATCACCGGCCGCGCGGCCCACGCCGGGGTCGAGCCCGAGAAGGGGAGCAGCGCCATCCTCGAGGCGGCCCACCAGGTCGTCGGCCTGCACGCGCTGGCGGGCCGCTGGCCCGGCGTGACCTGCAACGTGGGCGTCATCGAGGGCGGGACCCGCCCCAACGTCGTCGCCGAGCGGGCGGTCCTGCGAGGTCGACCTGCGGGCGGTGGACCGGGCCGGCATGGAGGCCGCGACCGCCGCCGATCCAGGCGCTCGCCGCGGCGCCCACGGTCCCCGACGTCAGGTCGTGGCGGCCGTGGAGCGCCATCGCCACCGGCCGATGGAGAAGCTGGCGCGCTCGGAGCGGCTCGTGGAGCACGCGCAGGCGCTCGCGGAGCGGCTGGGCTTCCGCGTTCGCGATGCATCGACCGGCGGGGCATCGGACGCCAACACGACGGCCGGGATGGGCGTCCCCACGCTCGACGGCCTGGGTCCGGTCGGCGGGCTGGACCACTCGCCGGACGAGTGGCTGGACGTGGCGAGCATCGTGCCGCGGACGGCGCTGTTCGCCGCGCTGCTCGTGGCGACCGGGCGGGATCCCGTGGTGCGAGGCTGGCGGGGCGGACGCGGGTAGACGCGTCGGCTCAGCCCGCTCAGCCGACTCCGAGGGCCCGGGCTCCGGCGGTCAGGACGACGGCGACCAGCAACCCGGCGAAGAGGTTCCGGCGCCACGCCACGAGCGCTGCGCAGGCCAGGACCGCGACGGCGTCGATGCCAACGCCGATCGTCGGGCGGCCGTCGGCGCCGGTGGTCAGCAGCGCCTGCGACGCGGCGATCGCTCCGAGCACGGCCGGCCCCACGAGGCGGAGGTACTCCAGGGCCCGCGGCGGGAGGCGCTCGAACGCGGGCGCGAGGAGCGGAATGGCACGCGCCGGGTACGTGACCGCGGCCATGAGCAGCGCGAGGCCGACCAACCCGACGTTCATGTCGGTCCCGTCACGGCGCCAGCCCGTCTTCCGACCGGTCGGGGCGGCTGAAGGCGTCCGGATCGGCGGGGAGCTCATCGGGCTCCGGGACCCCGGGCTCGCGGCGCGGGACCAGCAGGCCCGCAAATGGGCCGAGGAAGCCTCCCGCAAGGACGCCCGCCCGGGGATCGACCGCCAGCCCGACGATGACGGCGATGCCCACGCCGGCGACGCCCGCGACGACCTCCCGCCGGCCCGTGGCCAGGCCAACGGCAAGCCCGGCCATCGCCGCCGGGAACACGACGTCGAGCCCCAGGACGCGTGGGTCGGGAACGGCCTGCGCGCCCAGCACGCCGACGAGCGTCGCGACGTTCCACGGGATGAACACGCCAGCGATGGCGGCCAGCCAGTACCCTCGCCGGTCGGCGAACCCGAGCCGCCGGAAGTGGACCAGGCTGAGCGCGAACGCCTCGTCCGTCAGGACGTGTGCCATGACCGCCCGCTCACGTCGTGAACGGCCGCGCAGCCAGGGCCCCATGGCAGCCGCGTAGAGAAGATGCCGCGCGTTGACAAGCGCGGTCAGGACCACGATCGCCGGCCAGCCGAACCCGGCGCCGACCATCCCGGCCGCGGCGAACTGGGATGCCCCGGCAAAGACCAGCGTGGAGAAGGCCATCGCCTCGATCACGGAGAAGCCGTTTTCCCGGGCCGTCAGCCCGAAGACGATCCCGAACCCGGCTGCGGACGCGACGATCCCCAGCATGTCGAAGAGCAGCCGCCTCCGGGCTGCCCGCAGCGTGGCGGCGTCCGGCTCGCCGCTCCGCGCGGGAGGTCACCCGGGTCCTCGCCGACGGCGAGCGGGGCGGCTCAGCGGAGCGCGGTCTTCCCGCAGCGGTCGCAGACCACGTACACCGCGTGCTGGTCGCGCGCATAGCCGGCCGCGTGGAACGTGCCGCCGCACCCGCCGTGGTGATAGGTCCACCAGCGTTCGCCCGGTTCCAGCGGCAGGGAGTCGCTCGCCATCGCCGGCTCGAGCTCCGCGTGCGCCGCGACGGCCGCCGCCACGGCGGCAGCGCGCTCCGCTTCCGTCTCGCTCGAGTACGGGTAGGCCTGGGAGATGTTCGAGGTCACCGGGTCCTCCGCGGGCGGCGCGGCCGCAGCGTTCGGCGCAGGCGATTGGGGGTCAGGCCGCGAGTATCGCACGGGCGCTGCGACCGGCGGGCGACTGGCGAGCCGACCGGCCCGGACGCCCAACTCACCAGGTTGCCGGGAGCCCCAGGGATCGCGGGTCGGTGGCAGCGGCCAGGGTCCCGCCCCGCGCGGGGCCGCCCTCGACGAGCTCGATCGCGTGGGCGTGCCCCAGGGCCCCATCGAACGGCGCCCGGACGTCGAGGCGGTGGCCGGCGGCGGCCAGCCCTTCGAGCAGCCCGGCCCGGAAGCGCGGCTCGATCACGATCGAGTCGGGCGGAGCGAAATGCCGTGGCGAGGCCGCGTGCCAGCGCGGCGCGGCGACCGCGGTCGCGACGTCCACGCCGCCGTCCACGAGCGCCGAGACGACCTGGGCGAAGATCGCCGGTTGGGCGTCGCCGCCCATCGACCCGTGGACCACCCAGGGCCGGCCGTCGCGGAGGAGCATCCCGGGCAGGAGCGTGTGGAGGGTCCGCTTCCCGGGGGCCAGCACGTTCGGGTGCGCCGGGTCCAGGCTGAAGTAGCTGCCGCGGTTCTGGTAGGCGATCCCCGTCGCGGGGTCCACGACGCCGGATCCGAAGCCCGCGTAGTTCGACTGGATCAGGCTCACCGCGTTTCCCTCACGGTCGACGACCGCGAGGTAGATCGTCCCGCCGCCGGGTGGGTTGGTCGCGGGCGGCGGCACGGCGGCCCGCCCGGGGTCGATCCCGGCGGCCACTGCTGCCCCGTATGCCGGATCCAGCAGGCGCTCGACGGGGATCGCGGCGAAGGCCGGGTCGGTCAGGAAGGCATCCCGGTCGGCGAGCGCGTGCTTCGTGGCCTCGATCCCGGCGTGAACCCAGCGCAGGTCGGGGCCGGCGGTGGCGCCGCCGTCACCCGGGGAGAAGTCGCCGCGGGATGGCGCCGGCAGCGCGCGGAGGATGTTCAGCACCTCGAGGCCGATCACGCCCGAGCTGTTGGGCGGGTGGGTGGTTGCCGTGACGCCGCGATAGTCGAGCGAGAGCGGCGTCTCCCAGGTCGACGCGTGCGCGGCGAGGTCGGCCGCGCCGCACCCGGAGCCGACGGCGGCGAGTCCGGCGACCTGGCGTGCCGCAACCTCGCCGGCGTAGAAGTCGGCCAACCCGGCGGTCGCGAGCCGCCCGAGCGTGGCCGCGAGGGCGGGCAGGCGCACGCGCTCGCCGAGCCGCCAGGGCCGTCCGGCGGGTCGGTAGACAGCGTGCCAGCCGCGGGCCAGCGTCCCGAGCTCCGCGTCGAAGACGAGGGCGGATCCCTCGACGGCGCGGACGAAGAGCTCGTCGGCGGGGAAGCCTTCCTCCGCGAGCTCGATCGCAGGGGCAAGGAGAGCGGCCACCGGCAGGCGCCCCCAGCGCGCGTGCGCGTCGGCCCATGACCGGACCGCGCCCGGGACCGTGATCGTGAGCGGCCCGCGGAAGGGGAGCGCCGCCAGCCCGCGAGCCCGGAGCGCGGCAGCGTCCGCGCTCGCGGGGGATCGACCCGACCCGTTCAGCGCGGTCTGCGCGCCCGCCGCCTCGTCCCAGACCAGCCAGAACGCGTCGCCGCCCAGGCCGCATGCCTCGCCCATCACGACGCCCAGCACGGCGTTCGTGGCGATCGCCGCGTCGACCGCGGTCCCGCCCGCCCGAAGGACGCCGAGGCCGGCCGCCGTGGCCAGCTGGTGCGGCGCGACGACGGCGCCGGAGCCGCCGCGCGCGAGCGGGGTGGGCGCAAGCGGACGGACAGGATCCATGTCGGCGCATTCTATGGCTGCCGAGGGGCGTCGATGCCGGGTACGCTGCACCGGTGGCACGCTCCGTCTGGTCCGTCCTCGTCGGGACGCTCACGCTCCGCTTCAGCACGGGCCTCACGGGCGCCATGCTGGTCTACTACCTGGCGGACCTGCCCAGGCACGGCGGGGAGCACGTCTCCTCGATCACGATCGCCGTCTTCACCGCGTCGTTCTTCGCGGCCGAGCTGATCCTGTCCCCGCTCTTCGGTCCGCTGGCAGACCGTTTCGGGTACCACCGGATCATGCAGCTGGGACCGGCCTTCGGGGCCACGGCCGTCATCCTGACCGGGATCACCACGAACCTGTGGCTGCTGGGCGGCACGCGCTGGCTGGAGGGTGCCTCCACGGCGGCCAGCGTGCCGTCCATCCTGGGCTTCATCGCGATCGCCACGATGGGCGACGAGGGCCTCCGCGGGAAGGCGGTCGCGCGCTTCGAGGCGGCGACGCTGGCGGGCCTGGGCGTCGGGATCGTGGCGGCCGGGCCGCTCTGGGCGCTCCTCCACCGGGACGCCTTCTTCGTCAACGCCCTGGTCTACGGTCGTCTCCTGGGCGATCTACCGGTTCGGCGTCGCGGACCCGCGCGCGGAGCACGGCGGCCACGAGCACGAGAAGCGAACCAGCCTGGCGCGCTATCTCGAGATCGTCTCCGGCGCCCACGTCTGGCTGCTGGCGCCCACCTGGATCGCGGTCAACGCCGCCATCGGGCTGTGGACCTCCCAGTCGATCTTCCAGCTCGTGCGGCCGCGCGAACCCCGCTTCATCGAACAGCAGCTGATGGCCGGCGCGTCCCCGCTCATCGTGAGCGCGGGGCTGGCGATCGGGATGCTCGTCTTCTTCGCCGGCCTGGTCTACTGGGGCAACCGGTTCAAGCGGCTGCGCCGGACCACCATCATCTTCTACGGCCTGGGCGGGGGCGCCGTGCTGGTGGCCGCCGCCCTGGCGATCAACCACGGCGAAGACCTGCCCGTGATCCTGACGGCCATCCTCGTCGTGCCCGCGGCGGGCGGGCTGTTCGTCCTCGCGGGCGCCACGCCCGCGGCCCTGGGGCTGCTCGCGGACATGTCGGAGCCGTACCCACGCGACCGCGGCGCGATCATGGGCCTCTACTCGGTCTTCCTGGCGGTCGGCCAGATCACCGGCAGCCTCGTCGGCGGTGTTGCCGCCGACCTGCGCGGCATCGACGGCCTGCTGATCGCCACGCTCGTCATGCTCGCCATCGCGGCCCTGCCGCTCTGGCGGCTGCGCGGGGTCGAGCACCGCCTGGCCATCGGCGGTGATCCCTCCCCGGTCCCGCCCGTATGATGGCCCCGATGCCCAACGTCGCGATCGTCACCGATTCCGCGGCGGACCTGCCCCCCGAGGTCGCTGCGCGGCTCGGGATCTCGGTGGTGCCGCTCCTGGTGCGGTTCGGGACGCAGGAGTTCCGGTCCGGCGTGGACCTGTCGACGGCGGACTTCTGGACCCGGATGCTCGCGCCCGACGCGCCCTTCCCGACGACTGCCGCCGCGGCGCCCGGGGCCTTCGTGGATGCCTTCGCGGCCGCCTTCGCCGCGGGCGCGGAATCGGTGGTCTGCGTGACCGTCGGGAGCCGCCTCTCCGGCACGTTCGCAAGCGCCGAGATCGGGGCGAGGCAGCACCCGGGCCGGGAGATCCACGTGGTGGACTCGGCGTCGGCTTCCATGGGCGTCGGGTACATGGCGATGCTCGGGGCAGAGCTGGCGGCGGCCGGCGGGACCGGCGCGGCGATCGCGGCCACGATCCGCGAGCGTGCCCGGGACCTGGACCTGTACGTGGCGCTCGACACGCTGGCGTACCTGCGGAAGGGCGGCCGCCTCTCCGCCGCCCAGGCGGCGATCGGGACGATGCTCTCGGTCAAGCCGATCATCACGGTCGTGGACGGCCTGGTGGAGACCGCGGACCGCGTCCGCTCCCGCGCCAGGGCGCGGGAGCGCGTGATCGAGCTGCTGACGGCGCGGCCGGTGGAGCGGATCGGGATCCTCCACACGGTGACGGACGACGTCGAGTCGTTCCGCGACGAGGTCGTCGCGCGGCTCCCGGGCGGCGTGGATCCGACCCGCGTGAGCGTGCACACGGTGGGCGCGTCCGTGGGCCCGCACCTCGGTCCCGGCGCCCTGGGAGCGGTCGTCCTCCTCAGGCGCTGACCCGCGCCCCCCGGCGCGCCCCCGGTCACCTCTCCCGGAGGGCGTGCCGAAACCCGGGGCAATGGTTGCGGGACGGAGACGGGCCGGGTTCGGTACCATTGCCGTCGGCGCCCGGGCCATTCCGCCCGGGGCCAGCGTCCCCGTTCGGCACTCGCCGCGGGGCAGAGAACGGCCGGATGATCGGCCAACGTCGAACACTCCGTCGTGGAAGGCGGCCCGCACACGGGCCGCAACGTCCCGACCGGCAGCCGTCCCGGAGGCGGCAGCGTGGCCGTCCCGGAGGGGCGGCGATCGCAGCGGTCGTCCCGCGTTCCGGGCGACCGAGCAGGAGGACCTCCGCTCCATGACCACCGAACAGGTCGCCGCGACGATCAACCCGTGGGCAGTCGCCCAGCAGCAGTTCGACCTCGCGGCCGAGCACCTGAAGCTGGACCCGGGCATCCGCCAGGTCCTGCGCGAGCCCCGACGGGCGCTCACCGTGACCTTCCCCGTCAAGATGGACGACGGGACGATCCGCGTCTTCACCGGCTACCGGGTCCAGCACAACCTGGGCCGCGGGCCGGCCAAGGGCGGGATCCGCTATCACCAGAACGTCTCGATCGACGAGGTCAAGGCCCTCGCGATGTGGATGACCTGGAAGTGCGCGGTCGTCGGGATCCCGTACGGCGGCGGCAAGGGCGGCGTCATCGTCGATCCCAAGAAGCTCTCGCTCAAGGAGCTCGAGGCGCTCACCCGGCGTTTCACCACCGAGATCAGCGTCCTGATCGGCCCGGAGCGTGACATCCCGGCCCCGGATGTCAACACGAACGCCCAGGTCATGGCCTGGATGATGGACACGTATTCGATGCACGCCGGGTACACGGTCCCGGGCGTCGTCACCGGCAAGCCGATCAGCCTCGGCGGGTCCGAGGGTCGCAACGAGGCGACCGCCCGTGGCGCCGTCTACACGGTCGTCGACGCCGTCGCCCACCTCGGCATGGACCTCACGAAGTGCACCGTCGCCGTCCAGGGCTTCGGCAACGCGGGCTCCATCGCTGCGCGCCTCATCCGCGACGAGGGAGCCACCGTGATCGCGGTGAGCGACACCGGCGGCGGGATCCTCAACCGGGAAGGCCTCGACATCGATCGCGTCATCGGCTGGAAGATGGAGCACGGCACGGTGGCGGGATTCCCGGGCTCCGAGCCGATCTCGAACGACAAGCTTCTCGAAGTGACGTGCGACATCCTGATCCCGGCGGCGCTCGAGAACCAGATCAGCGCTGCCAATGCGGGCCGCGTCAAGGCGAAGATCGTCGCCGAGGCCGCCAACGGCCCGACGACACCCGAGGCCGACGCGATCCTGCACGACAACGGCGTCTTCATCATCCCCGACATCCTCTGCAATGCGGGTGGTGTCACCGTCAGCTACTTCGAGTGGGTCCAGGACCTCAACCGGGACCACTGGAGCGAAGCGGTCGTCAACGCCAAGCTCAAGGAGATCATGGATCGCTCCTTCGGCGAGGTGCTGGCCATGTCGCTCCTCGAGGAGGTCAACATGCGGACCGCCGCCTACCTGGTCGCCGTCAAGCGTGTCGCCGACACCACGGCCCTGCGCGGCTTGTATCCGTAAGGCCAGGCTGCGAGCATTGGCGCTCGTGGAGCGCCGACCGGACCTTGACACGGCGCCCACGGCCGGCGGGAGCGATCCCGCCGGCCGTGGGGTTTCCAGGCGCGGCTTCCTCGCCGCAACGGCCGGGCTCCTCGTGGCTGCCTGTGGCCCGGCCAATCCGACCGGCCTGCCGCAGTCCCCGTCGCCCGCCTCGACCGGCCCGGCTGCACCCACCTCGCCGGCGACGAGGTCACCCTCCGCGGGGATTGCCGGACCCCTTCCCTCGCGCGGGCTGAGCGCCGTTGCCGAGGAGAACCGGCGTCCCGGCGACAAGGGCTGGCAGGCGGGCCTCAACCGTTACGCAACGATCCTCGGGTACCTGGATCGGACGTCGGTCGCGCCCGGCGATTCGATCGGCCTCCACGTCAGGGGGAACACCCGCTTCGATGCCCGCTGGTACCGGATCGGCTGGTATGGGGGCGCCGGTGGACGGCTCATGCGAATCGATCGTGGCCTCTCCGCGAAGCCCACCTCGGCGCTCGTGGTCGATGCGACGTCGGGCCGCGCCGAGGAGCCGTGGCCCGAGGTGCTGCGGATCCAGGTCCCGCCGGACTGGCTCAGCGGCATGTACGTGGTCGTCCTCGACCCGTCGGCGGGAACGGCAGGGACGGCCGTCTTCATCGTCCGGCCGGGCGCGGTGTCGCCTGCGTCCGTGCTGTACGTCAACGCGGCCGCGACATGGCAGGCGTACAACCACCACGGCCCATCGTTGTACGGCACGCTCCCTGTCGGCCCGTACGGCGGCGGGACCGGCGAGCGGGCCCACGAGATCAGCTTCGACCGTCCGTATTCCGAGGCCGGCGGGGCCGGCTACCTGCCGCGCTGGGAGGCCGCATTCGTCCGGTGGCAGGAGCGCAACGGCCACGACGTGGCGTACTGCGCCGACCTCGACTTCGAGATGCACCCGGAGGTGGTGGGTGGTCGCCGACTCCTGGTCCTGCCCGGCCACCACGAGTACTGGTCCGGGCCGATGCGCGACACCCTGGAGGCGACGCTGGGGACCGGCGCGAGTGCCGCGTTCCTCAGCGCCAACACCATCTACTGGCAGGTGCGGCTCGAGGCATCGCCGCTGGGGCCGGGTCGCCGGATGATCTGCTACAAGTCGAAGACGGCGGACCCGATCACGGCGACGCACCCGGAGCTCACGACGTGCCAGTGGCGGCTGCCACCCGTGAGCAGGCCCGAATCGCTCGTCATCGGCCAGATGTACGGCCACGTGGTCCGCAGCCCGGCCGACTGGGTCGTTGTCAACCCCGGCCACTGGCTCTACGAGGGGACGGGCGTCCGCGACGGCGACCGCTTCGTGAGCCTCGTCGGACAGGAGTACGACACGATCCACCCCAAGGCGGCGCCACCGGGCGTCGAGCTCTGGGCGCAGAGCCCGGTCGTCACGACCGGATCGGAGACTGACCCGACGGGCCACCCCACCGTGCACACCGCGACGGTCTACACGACCCCGACGGGCGGCACCGTGGTCGCCGCGGGCACCTACCAGTGGAGCTGGGCCCTCGACGCCTTCGGCCAACATTACTACCAGGGTCGCGTCACGCCCACCGACGCGCGGGTGGCGCGTGTCACCACGAACATCTTCCGCCGCCTGGGTGACGGTCCCGGCTGAGCGCCACGGCGGCCGCGTCGTGGAGCCGCGAGTCGGTCAGCCCGACCCCGCCGGTCGTCTCGGACCGGCCGGCGCACCCGAGGCCACGGTGTACCATCCCGGCATGCTCGACCACGAAGAGAAGTTCCTGTTCAAGGAAGAGATCGGTCACATGGGGACCGCGATGGCGGACACGGCGGTCCTCGACAACGTCGAGGATCTCCTTACCGACGTCATCACGAGCCCGCGGTTCGATTCCGAGGTCTTCACCCTGGAGCGGTCGCTCCAGGTCATGCTCGGCGCACGCGCCGGCAGCACGCTGGTCGGCCTGCTGACCGTGACACCGGAAGTCTTCGACGAGGTCGCCGAGGTCCGGATCTCGCCTGAAGTGCACGAGCGGCTGGTCGCGTGGCGAGCCCGTTTCGGCCTCGCGATCGACAACGCCCTCAACTTCCTCAACAACCCGGACGGGATCCAGGGCCATTCGTTCGCCACGCAGATCGCCCACATCGAGGACCGTCGCGTGCTCCAGGGCCGCCTCACGCTGGTCCGCTACAACAACGAGCCGCAGTTCTTCGTGGCTGACGCCAGCGTCTTTCTGGGCCTGGTCAGCGACGTGCTGGAGCGGCTCGGTCCGTACCTCGAGCCGGACGCGGTCGATCCCGAGACGATCGGGCGTCTCAAGGAGGCGATCGCGCTGGTCGAGCGGAAGACCACGCCGCGCGGATGAGCCGTCGCGGCGGCCACGCCACCGCGCGACGACGGCCGCGATCGCGCCCCGGGCCGCCGGGGCGGCCCTCGGCGGGCGTCGCACGGCGGAACCGGCGCCTCGCGTTCGTCCTGCTCGCCGCGTTCGCGCTGATCGCGCTTGCCATCCTCGCGACGCCGTTCGCGACCGCGCCGACGCACCCGTAGCGGACGCCGCCCAGCCGCATGCGCCACCTCTACCTCGCCGCCACCGGCCAGAACCGGGGAAAGACCACCGCCTCGCTGGGCCTGTTCCACGCGTTCGTCGAGGCCGGCCTGCGGACGGGCTTCACGAAGCCGGTCGGCCAGCGCACGGTCACCGACGAGACCGGGATCCCGGCCGACGAGGATGCCATCCTCATGAAGGCCGTCTTCGGACTCACCGACTCGAACGGCGTGATGAGCCCGGTCCACATCCCGCGCGGTTTCACGAAGGCATACATCGCCGGCGAGGTGGTGGAGGACCTGGGTGCGCGGATCCTGCGTGCGCACGCGGTGCTGTCCGAGTCGAAGGATCTCGTGCTCGTCGAGGGCACCGGCCACGCCGGCGTGGGCGCCGTGATCGGGCTCTCGAACGCGGTCGTCGCCCACCTGCTCGGCGCGCCGGCCGTCATCGTCAGCGAAGGGGGCGTGGGCCGGCCGATCGACGAGATCGTCCTCAACGCGGCGCTCTTCGAGAAGCACGGCGTGGCCGTGGCGGGCGCGATCGTGAACAAGGTGGACCTCGTCGCGCAGCCCGGCATCGAGGCGGTGCTGGAGCGCGGCCTGGCCCGCCACGGGATCCCGCTCCTCGGGGTCATCCCGTACCGGCCCCTCCTCTCGAACCCCAGCCTCGCCATGATCCTCGAGGGCACGCGCGCCGAGCTGCTCAACGCCGGCCCGGACCTCGACGCGGTGATCGGCGGGATCAGCGTGGCGGCCATGGAGCCGCACCACGTCCTCCAGCACGTCGTCGGGCGCCGGATCGTGATCGTCGCCGGCGATCGGGAGGACGCGATCGTCGCGCTGTCCCGGGCGCACCGGGCGGAGATGCGCCGGCCGGCCGTGATTCGCGGTGAGGCGCAGCCCTCGATGCTGGGCTTCGTCCTGTCCGGCTACCGCCCGCGGGACGTGCTGGTCGACGAGATCCGCCGCGCGGGCCTGTTCGCGTGCTTCCTCGACGAGGACACGTACATGGTGGCGTCCGACGTGCACGACCTGCTCGTGAAGACCCATCCGGCGGACCGCGAGAAGATCGCCACGATCAAGGCCACCGTCGGCGAGGCGCTCGACGTGGGCCGCTTCCTGGATGTCGCGACCGAGGCGCGGATTCCGCGGTAGGGCGGTCAGGCCTGCGTGGCTGGCGGCGTCGCCACCGGGCGAGGCGTCGTCCGTCGGATCCGGCGGACGACCACGAGCGCGATCAGCGCCAGCAGCCCGACGGCCAGGAAGATCGGCACGCCCACGATGAGGAGCCAGATCCCGGCGCCGGCGAGTCCCTGGCCCAGGCCGACAAGTGCCGCCGCGGCCTGGTCGATCTCGCGGGCCGGATCCCAGCCCTCGCGAACCTGGGTGACGGCGACGGCCGGCGGTGGCGTGAAGCTCACCGTGAGGGTCCCGAGCGCAGCCTGGTTCTGCAGCGTCTGCTGCTGGGCCGTCAGCTCCTCGATCTGCTGCCGGACGCCGGTGAGCTGCTCCTGCACCGCGAGGACGTCAGGGATCTTCGTGGCCTTGTCCATGATCCCCTGGAGCGCGGCCTCGGTGACCCGGAGGTTGGCGAGGCGGGCGCCGAGGTCGACGACCTGGGCCGTGACCTCCTGGCTCGAAGTCTGCTCCGCGAGCACCTTGGTGCCGAGCTTCCGGAGGGCATCGAGCGTCTCGGTCCAGCGCGCCGCCGGGATCCGGAACATGACGCTTGCGGATGCCTTGTCGGCGTCGCCGCTGCGCTGCGAGCCCGCCACGTACCCGCCGACCGCCGTGACCGCGCTCTCGGCGTCCCGGATCGCCGCCTCGAGGTCCGCGACCTGCAGGTCCAGCTGGCCGGTTCGAACGATCAGCGGGCCGCCGACGTCGATCGCGCCGACGGGGCCCTGCGCCGTGCCGCCGGCCGGAACCGACCCGGCGCCCGTCCCGTCGTTCGCGGAGCCGAGCGCCTGGTCGCGGACCGCGGGCGCGGCGGCGGCGGAAGGCTCCGCCACGGGAGCGCCGTCGGCGGAGAGCGGGCTGCCGGCCGAGCTGGCGCAGCCGGCGGCGAGGAGGGCGGCGGTGACCAGGAGGCCGCTGACCGCGATGGCGACGCGCGTTCCTGCGCGTCCCCGGATGTCTCGATGCGCCATCACGTCACCCCACGGCTGGTGAACGGCGGCGCGAGTCTGCGTCGCTCGCCCCGGTGACGCGGCGCGGCGCGGCGTGGTTCCGGCCGTCAGCCGAGGTGGATGTTGTCGATGAGGCGCGTGGTGCCGAAGCGCACCGCGACCGAGAGCATGGCGGGCCCCTCGATCCGCTCGAGCTCCGCCAGCGTCGTGTCGTCGGCGCAGGAGACGTACGCCACGTCCGCCCGGGGCTCCGTGGCAATCACGGCAGCGACGCGGCCACGGATGGCGGCCGCGTCGCGCTCGCCGGCCGCCCACGCGTCCCGGCCGGCCAGCAGGGCGCGGTGGATGACCGGGGCAGCGGCCCGGTCATCCGCCCCCAGGTGCACGTTGCGGGACGAGAGGGCGAGGCCGTCGGGCTCCCGCACGGTCGGGCAGCGCACGACCTCGGCGATCCCGAGGTCGCGCGCCATCCGGTCGATCACGCGGAGCTGCTGGCCGTCCTTCTCGCCGAAGTAGGCGCGGTCGGGCCGCGACGACCCCGAGGAGGACGGCCACGACCGTGGTCACGCCCGTCGAAGTGGCCCGGCCGGGCGGCGCCCTCCAGCGGGAGCGCCAGCCGCTCGACCGTCACGGACGTGTCGAACCCGGGCGGGTACACGTCCTCCACGGAGGGAAGCCACGCGAGGTCCGCGCCGGCCTCGGCGCACAGCGCGAGGTCGCGGGCCTCGCCCCGGGGGTACTGCGCGAGGTCGGCGGGATCGTCGAACTGGCGGGGGTTGACGAAGATCGAGACCACGACCGCCCCGCATTCCTCGCGGGCCCGGGCGATGAGCGACCGATGGCCGGCGTGGAGCCAGCCCATCGTCGGGACCAGGCCCAGCGGGCGGGGGAGTGCGGCGAGCGCGCGGCGCAGCTCGGCCCGGCTCCGGACGACGTCCACGGGCGTCGCGTCAGAGGTCGCGATCGAGCGGGATCCCGGCGTCGATCCGCTGCGATCCGCCCACGCCTCGATCCTCCGGGGCGTGGCCCAGGACCTCGTCGAGGACCGCGTCGTCCATCCGGCTCGACTCGGCGGCGCCCGGGAAGGCTCCCGTCTCGACGTCCGCCCGGTAGGCGGCGGCAGCGGCGAGGATCACGCCGCGCAGGTCCGCGTAGGGCCTGGCGTGGCGCGGCACGAACGTGCCGAGGCCCAGCAGGTCGGTGACGACCTGGACCTGGCCCGAGCATCCGGCGCCCGCCCCGATCCCGATCGTCGGGATCCGCAGCCGCGCCGTGATCGCGGCAGCGAGCTGCTCCGGCACGAGCTCCAGGACGACCGCGAACGCGCCCGCCTCCTGCACGGCGAGCGCGTCGTGGAGGAGCGCCGCGGGCCGGTCTCGCGGGTCCGGCCCTGGACGCGGACCTTGCCGAGCGCGTTGATCGCCTGGGGCGTCAGGCCGATGTGGCCCATGACCGGGATCCCGGCCCGCACGAGCGTCTCGATGACCCGGGCGCGTGCGGACGCCGCCCTCCACCTTGACCGCCTGCGCGCCGGCCTCGCGCAGGAAGCGGCCGGCGTTCCGCGACGGCGTCGTCGGGCGTGGCGTAGGAGAGGAACGGCATGTCGGCCACGACCAGCGCCCGGTGCGCGCCGCGGACCACCGCCTTCGTGTGGTGGAGCATCTCGTCCATCGTCACGCTGGACGGTCGTCTCGTAGCCCAGCATCACCTGGCCCAGCGAGTCGCCGACGAGGAGCATCGGGATGCCCGCCTCGTCGAGGATGCCGGCGGTCGGGTAGTCGTAGGCGGTCAGCATCGCGATCCGCTCGCCGTCCGCGTGCATGCGGGCGATGTCGACGACGGTCAGGCGGCGCGGGGTGTCGGAGGTGCTGCTCACGGGTCGCTCTCCCGGGCGTGGGTGTCGCGCCAGTCTGCGCCGCCGCGTCGCGAGCGTCCAGCGCGGCCGACCACGCGGTCCAGGATCCGGTCGGCGACCTGCGCTTGGGCAGGAGCGGCAGGGCGTCCACGCCGCCGTCGGCCGCGAAGATCGTGACCCGGTTCGTCGGCGTGCCGAAGCCCGACCCGGCCTCGGTGACGTCGTTGGCCACGAGCAGGTCGACGCGCTTCGCCGCGGAGCTTCGTCGGCAGCCCGGCTCCAGGCCCCCGGTCTCGGCCGCGAACCCCACGAGGAACGGTCGGGGGTGGATCGGCCGGCCGGCCGGCGCGCCGGACTCGTCGAGCCCGCGGACCCGCCGGGCCAGCTCGGCGAGGAGGTCCGGGTTCGGGAGCAGCTCCAGGGTCAGGCCGGCGTCCGTCCGGGCGATCTTGCGATCGGCGGGCGCGGCGGGCCGGAAGTCGGCCACCGCGGCCGCCATGACCAGCGCGTCGAAGCCCGCGCCGCCGGTCGGCGTCGCGACGAGCATCGCCAGGACCGCCTGCATCGCGGCCGCGGTCTCGGCGTGGATCACCTCGATGCCGGCCGGGATCGAGGCCCGGACCATGCCGGCGACGAGCGTGACGCGGGCCCCGCGGTCGCGGGCGGCCTCGGCGACGGCGACACCCATCGTGCCGGTGCTCCGGTTGCCGATGAACCGGACCGGGTCGATCGGCTCGGCGGTCCCGCCCGCGGTGACCACGACGTGGCGGCCCGCGAGGTCGTCGGCGTCACGGGCCGGGTCGTCGGCGTCCGCCAGGCGCGGAGGCCGGTCGGCGGCGTCCGGCCTCCGGATCGGGCGCGCACCGATCGCCTCGACCAGCCGCGTCGACGATCCGCTCGAGGTCGGCAAGCCGGCCGACGCCCGACCTGGCCGGACGCGAGGCCGCCGGTCTCGGGCTCGACGATCCGGTAGCCGAAGTCGTCGCGCAGGATCCGCGACGTTGGCCTGGGTGGCCGGGTGGGCGTACATGTCGCCGTCCATCGCCGGCGCGACCACCACCGGCGCGGACGTGGCGAGGCAGGTGGCCGTCACCACGTCCGCGGCGAGCCCGTGCGCCATCGCGCCCAGCCAGTGGGCGGTCGCCGGCGCCACGACCACCACGTCGGCCGCGTCGGCGGTGACCACGTGGCCGATCCGCCCGTCGGGGAGCAGGTCCAGCACGTCCGCGTCCACCGGGCGCCGGCGAGAGCGCGGCGAGCGTGAGCGGGGCCACGAAGCGGGTCGCCGACGGCGTCATCAGCACGACCACGTCGGCGCCCTCGGCGCGCAGGAGGCGCAGGAGGTCGACGGCCTTGAAGGCCGCGATCGAGCCCGTGACGCCCAGCGCCGATGAGCCGGCCCGCGAGGCGCCCGGGCTGGCTCACGCCTGCGGCCTCGTCCCCGGCGACCACGCGGTGGAAGTGGACCAGCCCCTTGAGCGTCAGGTCGGGGTCGATGCCGTCCAGGCCCTCGATCGTGCGCGCCCAGGGGAGGGCGCTCAGGCCGCCCGTCAGGATCGCCCGGACGTCCTTCGGGGCGAGCCCGGCGTTCGCCGCCAGCTCGCGCCGGATCCGGCCGAGGAGCCCCTCGATCATGGCCCGGTGGCCCAGGACGGTGCCGACCCGGATGGCGGAGGCGGTGTCGCGCCCGATCGTGGCAGTCCGGGACCCGGAGCTCCACGCAGGGGCAGCCGCGCGGTCCGCGCCGCCAGGGCCTCGAGGCCCAGCTGGAGGCCCGGCGCGATCGCGCCGCCGACGAACGCGCCCTGCGCGTCGACCGCATCGAACGTGGTGGCGGTCCCGCAGTCGACGACGATGGCCGGCGTGCCGAGGAGGTGGGCGGCGGCATACGCGTTGACCAGCCGGTCCGGTCCCACCTCGCCGGGCCGGTCGACGCGGACGGCCATCGGGATCGTGCCCGCGGCCGCGACGGCGCACGGGATCTCGCGCCGCGCCGCGATCGCCTCGAAGGCGTCCGTCAGCGCGGGGACGGTGCTCGCGATCGCGATGGCCGCCACCCCGGCCAGTCCCTGGCCGTCGAGCCGCAGCAGGCCTTCGAGCAGGACCTCCAGCTCGTCCGCTGTCGCGCCTGCGACGCGTGGCGGCGCGCCGGGACGCGGTGAGGGCGCCGTCGCGGGCCAGGCCCACGGTGACGTGGGAGTTGCCGGCGTCGATCACGAGCAGCATGCGCGGATGATAGGCCCGGCCGGTCGCCGGCGGGCGCACCCGACCCCGCCTCGGTCCGCGCCGTTCCATCGGCACACGAGTGGAACGATCCCGAAACGCAACCCGCGGCGATGCACCCGGCGCGACGCGCTGCGCTACGATCGGCCTGTTCGCGCCCCGGCCGGGGCGACGGCACGGGCGGCGGCTCGTCCGGGAAGACGGCGAAACGGCAGGAGATGCCCGATGGCGCGTCCCACCCCCGCGAAGTTCTACGTGAACAGCGGCATCGTCGCGTCGCGAACGGACATCCACAACCTGCTCCAGCCGCTCGTCAAGCAGACCGTCGCGTACTCGCTACTACCGCGGCCGGACGCTGGTCGCGTCGGGGACCGGATGGGTGGAGCGGGTCGTGATCGACGAGCCGGAGACGTCGAGCTACTTCACGCCGGTCTCGATCTGCCTGAACGTCGATTCCTTCGAGCACCTGGAGTTCGAGACTCGCCCCGACCGGCTCATCGTCTACACGCTGGTCGAGGGCGACGAACGGGTCGTCCTCGAGTACGCGCCGTTCGGCGAGCGTGACCCCGGGGCCCAGGCGCCGGGCCAGCTGGCGTTCGACACCAGCGGGTTCGTGCAGATGGAGCTGCTCGGCTCCGTGGACGACGAGGAGTCCTGACCGCTCGCCCGCGGCGGCCCGGTGGCCGCGCTCGCCCCGGATGGGGCGGGATGCGCTACCCCTCCTCGCGGACGTACGGCACCCCGAGCGCTGCGGGCGTCCCGATGCGGCGCTGCGCCAGGGTCGTGGACGCAGCGGCGAGCACGACCACGGTCATGACGTACGGGAGCGACGAGAAGAGCTCCGACGGGAGCTGCACGCCGTTTGCCTGCAGGGTGAAGCCGAGGCTCGAGAGCGCACCGAACAGGTAGGCGCCCACCACGAGCAGGTCCGGTCTCCAGAACGCGAAGATCACGAGCGCAATCGCAATCCAGCCTGCGCCTGCCGTGAGGCCGTCCGTCCAGATCGGCGCGATCGCGAGCGTGAAGTAGGCGCCGCCGAGACCGGCCAGGGCGCCTCCGACGACGGTGTGCACGTAGCGATACGCGCTGACGTTGATCCCCATGGCGTCCGCCGAGCGGGGCGACTCGCCGACCGCCCGGAGGTAGAGCCCGAACCGCGTTCGATAGAGGTAGTAGGAGACAAGGACGACAAGGCCCCAGGAGAGATAGACCATCGCGTCCTGGTTGAACAGGATCGGCCCGATGACCGGCACGTCCGACAGCCCGAGCACGTCGAGCTTGCTCAGCTGGTGGAGGCCGTGCTGCCCGCCGATGCCCCAGACCTGTCCCGCATACGACGAGAGTCCGATTGCCCCGGCGAAGATCGTCAGCGCCAGCCCGGACACGATCTGGTTGACACGGACCGTGATCGAAAGGAACGCATGGATGAGGGCCAGGGCCGCGCCCGCCGCGGCGGCCGCGACGAGGGCCGCGATGAGGACGGCCCAGCCGGGCCCGGGCAGCATCTGCGACGCGAAGAACGCCGTGACGGCGCCCATCAGCATCATCCCCTCGACCCCGAGGTTCAACACGCCGGAGCGCTCCGCGAGCAGCTCTCCAAGCCCGGCGAGCACGAGCGGCGTGCCGTAGGCGATCGCCGAGACCGCGATCGCGACCGCGAGATCCGGGCTCATCGGGCCACCTCGGTTCCGGTCTCGTCCTCCACCGCCCGGGCCGGCTCCGGGGCGCGACCGAACCGGACCCGGTAGCGGCCGAGGAACTCGCCACCGAGCACGCTGAACAGGATGATGCCCTCCATGGTTCCGACCAGCCCGGACGGGAAACAACGGGCCCTGCAGGGCGAACCCGGCGTTGGTCAGCGCACCGATCAGGATCGACACGACGACCACCGCGAGGGGGTTGTACAGCGCGAGCGCGGCCACGACGATCCCGGTGTACCCGTAGCCCGCCTGCTGAAGCCCGCGCGGGTCGAGCACGTGACCGAAATCGCCGATCTGGCTTGCGCCGCCGATCCCGGCAAGGCCACCGGACAGGGCCATGACCGCGACGATCTTGCGCTTGGTGCGCATCCCGGCGTAGCTCGCGGCCGCCGTCGAGTCACCCATCACGCGCATCTCGAACCCGAAGCGGGTGAGGCGGATCAGCGCCAGCAGCAGGACCGCGAGCACGACGCCGGCGACGAATCCGAACGGTAGCGTGAACGACCCGACGGCGATGCCGGGCCAGTCGGCAGCCGGCAGGAGGTTCTTGCCCTGCGGGAAGACGAGCGCGCTCGGCGAGGTCGTGTCGCGCCAGAAGGACGTGCTGTCGTAGATCAGGTAGTACATGAAGAGGCCGGCCACGTAGTTGAGCATCAGCGAGGTCAGGATCTCGTTGGTGCGGAGGTACGCGCGCAGCAGGCCCGGGATCATCGCCCAGGCCGTGCCCGCCAGCGCTCCGCCCAGCATCATCATCACGATCAGGAGAGGCTGCGGCCATCCGCCCAGCGCGAGGCCAACGCCCGAGGCGCCGACGGCCCCCATGTAGAGCTGTCCTTCGCCGCCGATGTTCCACACGCGCATCCGGAAGGCGACCGCCACGCACAGGCCGGTGAACAGCAGGGGTGTCGCGTAGATGAACGTGGCGGTCAGGGCGCCGGTCGAGGTGAACGAGGCCTCGTAGATCTGCTGGTAGGTCGCGATGGGATCGTGCCCGGACGCGGCGAGCACGATGCCGGCGATGATCGCACGCGATGACGAGCGAGGCGACCGGCAGGGCGATGCGCTGCCACCTCGGGGTGACGAGGCTTCGCTCGATCGCGATCACGAAGCCGCCCCGGCCATCATCAGGCCGAGCTGCTCGTAGTTCGCACGTGGCCGAATCCACGACGCCCACCACCCGGCCCCCGTAGAGGACGGCGATCCGGTCGGACAGCTCGACGATCTCGTCGAGGTCCTCGCTGATCAGCAGGATGCCGACGCCCTTCCTGGCGGCGTCCAGCAACACGCCTCGGACGTACTCCGTCGCGCCGACGTCCAGACCGCGGGTCGGTGAGGCGGCGACGACCAGGCGCGGGTCCGGACGACAGCTCACGGGCGAGGACCACCTTCTGCACGTTCCCGCCGGAGAGCTGGCGAACCAGCGTGCGGGGTCCGGGCGCCCGAATGTCGAAGCGCGCCATGAGGGCCGCTGCCTGCGCCTCCGCCTGCCGCATCAGGAGCAGGGGCCCCGCGTGCGGGCTGCCGCGCCGGTAGGACTTCAGGATCAGGTTCTCGGCCACCGACAGGTTCGGCGACACGCCGGTCCCCATGCGATCCTCGGGAATGTAGGCCACCCCCCGGTCGATGGCGTCCCGGGCGTCGCCGGGGACCACCTTCTCGCCGTCGATCCGGATCGTTCCCCGGCTGTGAACGGCCGAAGGCCGGCCACGACCTCGGCGAGCTCTCGCTGCCCGTTGCCGGCCACCCCGGCGATCCCGAGGACCTCGCCGGCGCTCACGGTCAGCGAGACCTCCCGCAGCGCCTCGATCCCGAAGTCCCCCTGCACGCACACGCCGTCCAGGTCGAGCACGGGACGTGGTGCGGTCGCAGGCTCCGCCGCGCCGGCGGACGCGCGGGGAGCAACGTCGAACGACATCTCGTGGCCGACCATCAGCCGGGCAAGCTGCCGCGCGTCGGTTCCGGCGATCTCGAGCGTGCTCATCGAGCGACCCCTGCGCAGGATCGTCGTCCGGTCGGCGATCGCGAAGACTTCCGGCAGCTTGTGGGAGATGAAGATGACGGTGCGGCCGCCGGCGACCATCTCCCGGACGCTGGAGAACAGCTGCTCGATCTCCGACGGGGTCAGGACGGTTGTCGGCTCGTCGAGGATCAGGATGCTCGCGCCTCGATAGAGCGCCTTCAGGATGTCGACCCGCTGGCGCTCGCCGAGCGACAGCTGCCAGATCCTGGCCCTCGGGTCGACGGCCATCTGGTAGCGCGACGGCGATCTCGTCGATCTCGGCCTCGACCTGGCGGGCCGAGAAGCCCAGGCCGCCGTGACGCGACCAGCCGAGCACGACGTTCTCCGCGACCGTCAGGCTGTCGACCAGGCTCAGGTGCTGGTGAACCATGAAGATCCCGGCCGCCTGCGCCTCGTGCGGAGAGTGCAGGCGGACCGGATTGCCGTTGACGCGGACCTCGCCCTCGTCCGGCCGGTACAACCCGGTGAGGATGTTGCAGAGCGTGGTCTTGCCGGCGCCGTTCTCCCCCAGCAGCGCGTGCACTTCGCCGCGTCTCGCCTCGAACGAGACGCGGTCGTTGGCGACCACGCCACCGGCGAAGCGCTTGGTCACGCCGACAGCCGCCACCGCCGGGGGTGACCCGGCGGTGGCGGATTCTGCGGATGCGGCGCTCACTCGGGCGGCGCGGATATCCAACGTCGCTCCATCGCGAGGGAGCCCTCAGGCGCTCGAGGTTCGGCTCAGCCCTTCGCGCTGCCGATGACGCCCTGCACGAACCAGCTGAGTCGCGTACTTGTCCGTGACGGTCAGCGTCGTTCCGGCCGGGACGCCGACGGTCCCGTCCTGCTTGGTGATCGGACCCGGTGAACGGGTCGAAGGTGCCGGCCTTGATCGCGGCTTCCTTGGCCGTGATGGCCGCCTGGGTTGCCGCGTCGACCGACTTGCCGAAGGGGGCCATGACGATGAACCCGTCGGCGAGCCCGCCGTAGTAGAAGTGGCTCTTCCACGTGCCGTTCATCGCGGCGGTCACTTCCTGGGTGTAGTACGGACCCCAGTTGTACGTCGTCGCCGTCAACCAGGCGTCGGGCGCGAACGAGGTCTGGTCGGAGTCGTAGCCGGTCCACTTCAGGCCTGCGGCTGCGGCGACCTGGCCGGTCGTCGGGCTGTCCTGGCCGTCGCCGAGCACGTCGACGCCGGCGGCGACGAGGCTCTCCGCGGCCGACCGCTCGGTCGCCGGCGCGAACCAGGTGTTCGTCCACACGACCTTGACGGTGGCGTTCGGGTTCATCGAGCGGGCGCCCATCGTGAAGGCGTCGATCTCGCGGATGACCTCGGGGATCGCGAACGGGGCGACGAAGCCGATCTTGCCGGTCTTCGACGCGGCCCCGGCCGCCATCCCGGAGAGGTAGTCCCCGTCCTCGCCGGCGCCGAAGTACTCGGAGAGGTTGGCGGCCAGCTCGGTGCCGGTCGCCTGCTCGAACAGCACGTTGGGGTACTGCTTGGCGGCCGCGACCATCGCGTCCTGGTAGCCGAACGAGGTGGCGAAGATGATGTTCGCGCCCTGGTTCACGAGCTGCGTGATGACCTGGCTGGTCTGGGGGCCTTCCGGCACGTTCTCCTTGAACATCGTCTGGACGCGCCCGCCGAAGGAGCTCTCCATCGCGAGGCGCCCGACGTCATGGGCGTGCGTCCAGCCGGCGTCGCTGGCGGCGCCCACGTAGATGAAGGCCGCCTTGAACGGGTTGCTGGTGGTCCACTGGCTTCCGGCCGCCGACGCCGCGGCCGAAGCCGCCGGAGCCGATGATGCCGCGCGGAGCCGCCGCGGACGCTGCCGGGCCGCCGAGGCCGGGGCTGCCGACGGCGCCGGCGTCGACGCCGAGCCGCACGCTGCCAACGAGCACCGTGACCAACCCGACCACGAACGAGAACCGGACGCTGCGCCTTGCTCCACTCACAGGACTGCCTCCTCGCTTGCCAATCGTCACGAACGTTCCGAGTGCCCTGCCACGGCACTCCCTCGTCGGGTGGGCACTAGAGGTCCCAGGCGGGACCCCACGTGGACCGTCCAGCCGCCATGCGACGGCGACGCTCCTCCTGGTCAACGGGATCCCGCTCGCGGAGTCGGCTGGCCATCCTTCGTCCTCTCCTCCGTGCGATCACCAGGGCCCGGCGGACGGCCGCTGGTCGTGCGACAGGGGACGCGCCTGCCGCGCAGCAACGGGTCCTGTCCCGGGGTGCGTGCGCGTCGTCAAGGATAGCCGCCGGCGACCCGGCGGATGGGCCGTCGGCGTCGGGGCGCCTCGCATTCCGGTACCCTTCCGCGGATGTTCGAACGAACCGCGTTGCCTGCCGGGCCGCGCGTCATCACCGCGCGGCTGCCGGGTGCCCGCTCATTCACCGTGGAGGCGCACGTCCTGGCGGGCTCGCGCCACGAGGCGCCCGGGCAGGCCGGCTGCGCCCATTTCATGGAGCACCTGACGTTCAAGGGCACGCGGGCCTATCCGACGACGCGCGCCCTCTCGGAGGCGGTGGAGGGCCTGGGCGGCACGTTCAACGCGTCGACCGACCGCGAGTCCACCGTCTACTACGTCCGGGTCCCCGCCCGCCACGCGGCGACGGCGATGCAGGTCCTCGGGCGAGCTCGTGGTCCGGCCGAACCTCGACGAGGCGGAGATCGAGAACGAGCGGGACGTCATCGTCGAGGAGATCCGTTCGTACCTCGACGACCCCGCGGAGCACGTGAACGTCCTGTTCGACCTCGCGATCTTCGACGACACGCCGCTCGGGCGCGAGATCGCGGGGTCCGAGGAGAGCGTCCGGACGCTCCCCGCGAACGCCATCCACGAGTTCTGGCAGACGTACTACCAGCCGTCGAACGTCGTGGTCGCGGCCTCCGGCGACCTTCCCCACGACCAGGTCGTGGCGCTGGCCGACGGGCGCCTTCGGCGCCGGCGGCGGACCCACGCCGGCGTACCTGCCGGCGCCGGCGATCCCCGCCGGCGAGCGCACGCCTGCGCGCGTCGCGGCCGTCCACGCAGGCGCAGCTGGTGCTGGGCGTCCCGGCGCTCCCGCGCGACGATCCCGGACCAGTGGACGCTCTCCGTCCTCAACGCGGTGCTCGGGGACGGGATGTCGAGCCGCCTCTTCCTGGAGGTTCGCGAGGAGCTGGGCCTTGCCTACGACGTCGGCAGCTCCATCGTGGACTACAGCGATGCGGGGGTGCTGTCGGTCTACGCCGGCGTGGACCCGGGCCGCATCAGGCCGACGATCGCGGCCGTGCTCGCGGAGCTCGCCCGGCTCCGGGACGAGGACGTCACCGATCACGAGATGGACAAGGTGAAGGCATACCTCGCCGGCCGCCTGGAGGTGCGCCTGGACGAGACCCGCTACCTCGCCTCCTGGGTGGGCACGCAGGAGGCCCTCCACGATCGGGTCATGACACCCGACGAGGCGCTCGCCGCGATCGAGGCGGTGACCGTCGCCGAGGTGAGGACGCTCGCCGGCCTGCTCTTCCGCGACGAGGCACTCCGCCTCGCCGTGGTGGCCCCCGCCGGGAAGGGCCGCGCGCTCGAGTCGACCCTGCGGCTCCCCGTGCGCCGCTCCCCGTCCCGCCGATGAGCGCGATGCACGGGGCCTCCGGGGTCCCCGCCGGCCAGCTGGCGCGCCTCCATCTTCGAACGGGCCTGCTGCGGCTCGCGCGCGTCGAGCTCGAGGAGCTGGCCGGCGAGGGCCGGCTCGACATGGACGGGATCCTGGACCTGGCCGAGGCGCGCTGGAGGACGGGCGACCTGCGCGGCGCGGCCGAGGCAGCCGGTGCCTGGCTCGACGCGGGGGCGGGCGCGGCGGACCCGGCCGCTGGCAGCGGGGCCGATGGGCGCGGCCGCGCCCTGGCGCACGCGGTGATCGCCGATGGGCTGACGGTCCGCGGCCGCCACGACGACGCCGCTGCCCACGTGGCAGCCGCCCTCGACGCGCTCGCGAGAGGGCCCGACGGGTCGACGGCGACCGCGCTCGACGCGCTGTTCGCAGGGATCTCGCCGCGGGCGGACGCCTGGCCGAGCTTCGGGACGGGCGCCGCCGACGCGGGCCCGGCGGAGTCTGTCGCCGCCGATGTCCACGCCACGCGCGTCTTCACCCCCGCTCCCGATGCAGGCGCGAACGATCCCATCGCGGCTGCCGACGAGCGACTCCGCGCAGGCGACGACGCCGCCGCCGCAGTCCTGCTCGTGCTCGCGCTGCGCGTCGCCCCGAGCCACGCCGGGGAGGTCCTCCAGCGCGCCGATGCCGCGCTCCTCGAGCACCCGGGCGCGCCCCTTCTCCTCGCGAGGGCCGAGGCGCTCCGCGCCCTGGGCCGTCACGAAGCGGCCGGCATCGCCTACGCTGTCGCCGACGCGCGCGCCCGTGGCGGCGCGCCCGGCGCCTCCCCGCGTGGGCGGGGCGGTCGCGCTCGATCCCACCGATGGGCACGGGACCGCTCCCGACGCGCCCACCGCCCCTGATCCCGAACGGAGTCCCCGATGACCGAACGCAGCCTCGTCCTCATCAAGCCGGACGGCGTCCAGCGCCTGCTGGTCGGCCGCGTCATCTCCCGCCTCGAGGACCGGGGCCTCAAGCTCGTCGGCCTCAAGCTCCTGCACGTGTCGCGTGAGCTCGCGGAGCAGCACTACGCGATCCACCGCGACAAGCCGTTCTTCGCCGGGCTGGTCGCCTTCATCACCTCGAGCCCGCTCGTGGCGATGGCGGTCGAGGGCCCGAACGCGATCGGCGTCGTCCGGTCCATGGTCGGCGCGACGCGGCCGTGGGAGGCCGCCCCGGGCACCATCCGCGGCGACTTCGCGCTGGAGGTCGCCCAGAACCTGATCCACGCCTCCGACGGGCCGGAGACCGCCGAGGCCGAGCTGCAGCTCTGGTTCCCCGAGGGAACGCTGGAGTACGCCCGCGAGATCGATCGCTGGGCGCTCGCCCCGGAGGGCTGATCAGCCGCCGACGATCGCGGACGGCGACGGGAGCAGGGGCCCGGCGGCCCGCGCCGCCGCGTCGATCCCGAACGCACCGCCGGCCGCGAGGAGCGCCAGCCCCGCGAGCAGGATCACCGCGAGGGCCCGCAGCGGGACGCGGTTGAGCTCCAGGGAGGGACCCGCGCGACGGCCGGCCGTCGCCGCGAGCGCGCCGAGCCGGCCGACGAAGGCCCGCGACGCCGCGCGCGCGCCCGCTTGAGGAGCTCCGCCGGGCGCCGCGGCCGCGGCTTCCGTCGCCGTCCGCGCCGGGAAGCGTGGCAGCTCGCCCGGCGCGCCGGCCACGACCGCGGACGGACGGCCGCCTCCGACGACCAGGAGGCGGCAGATGGCGGCGCCCGTTCCCAGCGACCCTGCGAAGGCGAGGAGGAAGGCCGGCCCGGCCGTCCCCGCGTGCAGGATGGCGAGACGTGCGTCCCACCCGAGAAGGCCCGGCCAGCCGACCACGGCCACGAGGATCCCGGCGAGGGCGACGCCGAGGGCCGGCGCACGGCGCAGCCAGCCGGCCGTGTCGCGCAAGGCGGCCGGTCCCGAACGCGGCCCGGAAGGCGATCGTCCAGCCGATCATGGCCGTCCTCGTCGTGGCAAAGACGAGCACCCAGGCGCGGGCCGCGTCGCGCGCCGCCGGGTCCAGCGCCGCGAGGGCGAGGAGCGCCACGCCGGCATCCGTGACGATCGTGTAGGCGACCACGTGCTCCACCTCGTCCTGGATGAGCGCGGCGACCGCGCCGAGCGCCAGCGTCGCGAGCGCGAGCCCGACGACGAGGCCCCGCTCCAGGCCCAGGTCGGCCGAGGTCGGGCCGAGCGCAGCCGGCGCCCAGCCCAGGATGACCAGGCCCCAGGTGGCCGGGAGCCAGGCTGCCAGGATCGGCAAGGCTCCCGAGGGGGCCGCGTCCGCCAGGCGGGAGACCCGCGCGTGGAGCGGGATCGCCCCGAAGCGGTGCGCCAGGACCAGCGCCATCCCGGCGAGCACGAGACCCGCCGCCCCGGCGGCGGCGGGGACGCCGCCCGCCGCCGCGGGCACGATCCCGGCGGCCACGAGGCCGATGACGAGACTGGTCGTGGCGCCGCGCAGCTCCCGCGCCAGGGCCCGGACCCGGGACGGCGCCGCCGGGCTCCCGAGCGCGAGCGCGCTGGCCACGATCGTGGCGGCGGCCGCGGCAAGCAGGCTCGGCGACGTGCCCGCAAGGCCCAGGGCCAGGCCGATGCCCGCCGCGCCGCCGAGGAGCGCTCCTGGCGCGGACGGCTGCCACGTCGCCAGGCGCGCGACAACCAGGACGAGGAGCCCTCCGCCGAGGGAGAGGGCCAGGACCAGGCGGAGATGGTCGCTCCCGGCGAGCGCACCGCCCCCGATGGTGATCGGCGCGTCCGGCCGGATGAGGCAGGCCGCGGCCAGCGCGACGACCACGGCGCCCATGCCGACGAGCGTTCCCAGTCGGCGCCTGTCGCGGAGGACGGTCGCGATCACCGCTCCGAGGATCGCCGCGACAAGGAATGGGAGCACGCTCATCGAAGCTCGCCGTCGGCGCGGGGTGCGGCCGCCCGGTGACCGGGCGTGTCGTCCGGGATGACCGTGCCGCCCGTCGCCGCCATCGCGCCGCCGGCGACCACGACCACGGCCGCCGCGAGGGCGACCATGGCGATCCCGACAGTGATGGCGGTGAGCGGCTCCGGCGTGCCCGCGAGCGCGGCAAGGACCAGCGTCGCGCTGCCGACCAGCACGAGCAGCCCCGAGCCCAGGCGCATCACGTCGTGGGTGACGGCGATCGGCGCGACCGCCACGGCGAGGGCCGCCAGGCCCGCTGCCAGCGCCGCATCGGGGCCCAGCCGGGGCAGCGCGACCGCGGTCGCGCCGATGCCGACCACGAAGCCGGTGGCAGCTGCGCCCAGCGTGGCGGGGAGGCCCAGCGGCGGCCCGGCGCCGTCGGGGGCGCGACGCGCCGCGACGAAGACGAGGAACCCGGCAAGGATGCCGGCGATGACCCCGAACGCAAGCGGCAGGGAGGCCGGCAGGGGATCAGCCACGAACGGAACGACAGCCAGCATGCCGGCAAGGCCCAGCGAGGCGACCCGGGCGTCGCGCGCCCCTGTCGCGACCGCCGCCCCGATGGCGACGAGGGCGCCGGCGGCGAACAGGAGCGGGGTCACGGAACGGCGGGACTCGGCCTCGCGTCGCCGTTCCCGACCGGGGCCGGGTAGGTGGGCGTGGGCAGGATCCCGAACGTCGAGAGTGGCCAGTAGCGCAGCCAGGCGCGACCGATGACCGCGCTCTTCTCGATCGGCCCGAACGAACGGGAGTCTGCAGACGCGGCACGGTGGTCGCCCATCACGAAGAGCTGCCCCGGACCGATCGTCCAGGTGGCCGGCTCCGCCTGGGCCGTCGTGGGCTGGTTGTCGTACGTGTAGGGCTCGACCAGGGCGGTGCCGTTGACCCAGACCTGGCCGTCCTTGACCACGATGACGTCGCCGGGCACGCCGATCACGCGCTTGATGAACGGCGTCCCCGCGGTGCCCTCCACCCAGGCGGGGGGCGGCTGAAAGACCACGACATCGCCGCGGCTGTAGTCGTCGAAGCGCGGCGTCAGCTTGTCCACCAGGACGTACTGGTCCGGCTCCAGGGTGTGTTCCATCGACATCTGTTCGACGCGGTAGGGTTGGGCCACGAAGGTCTGGATGACGAAGAAGATGAGGAGCGTCAGGACGAGCGTCTCGACGATCTCGAAGAGGCACCCGAAGGGGCGTTTTGTCACAAGACCGGCAGTATAGGGGCTGGCGTCGGCCGACGCCCCCCGTGCCATCCAGCACGCAGGAGGGACGATGCAGAGCCGCCGCGAAGGTGATCTGCTGGACCGACGGGCACTGCTCCGGGCGAACGCGCCGGCATACGCGGCGGTCGCGCTGGCGAACATCGCCCGCGAGTTCCCGGCCGACGTCTGGCACACGGTCCGCGGCCCGGACGACCTGCCCCGCCGACCTCGCGAGCGCACCCCGGTCTTCTACGGCAGCTATGACTGGCATTCCTGCGTCGAGATGCACTGGCTGCTGGTTCGGCTCCTGAAGTCTGTCCCCGGCGCGCTTCCGGAGGCAGCGATCCGGGCCGAGCTCGAGGCGCGCTTCGACGAGGCGGCACTCGCCGCCGAGGCTCGCTTCATCGGCCACCCGGACAACCGCAACCGCGAGCGGCCGTACGGCTGGGGGTGGGGTCTCGCCCTGCAGCATGAGCTGACGGCGTGGGACGACGCGGACGGCCGACGCTGGGCCGCGCGCTTCGCGCCGCTCGGGGACGCCCTGGCCGCGAACTTCCTGGGCTGGCTTCCGCTCGCCACGTACCCGGTCCGCTACGGCGTCCACACGAACAGCGCATTCGGGATCTCCCGTGCGCTCCCGCAGGCACGCGACCGCGCGGCCGCCGGCGAGACCGCGCTGCGCGATGCGCTCGTCGGCGCGGCCCATCGGTGGTACGCCGACGACGCCGACTACCCGGGCGGCTGGGAGCCGTCCGGGTTCGACTTCCTTTCGCCCGCCCTCACCGAGGCCGAGCTGATGGCGCGCCTCCTGCCCGGCCCTGCGTTCGCGGCCTGGCTGACCCGTTTCCTGCCCGGGATACCCGCCGGCGAGCCCCGAGCGCTCTTCACGCCGGCGTTCGTGTCGGACGCGCGCGACGGCCACATCGCGCACCTTCACGGTCTCAACGCCAGCCGTGCCTGGTGCTGGCGCCGGCTCGCCGAGGCACTCCCCGCCGGTGATCCGCGGATCCCCGTGGCCATGGACGCGATGGCGCGCCACGCGGCGGCCGCGCTGCCCCAGGTCGTGGGCGGCGACTACTCCATGGAGCACTGGCTGGCGGCCTACGCGGTGCTGCTCCTGGCCTGATCTTGCGGGAGCCACGGCGCCGGCTCCCGCGCTTCGTGCCGTCCGGACTGCATATCGTGCCGTCCGGACCGAATATCGCGGGCCGGTATGCAGATTGACCCTCGCACCAGCCGGACGCTATCCTCAGCGCGCCTGTCCGCACTTCTCAGCCCCGCCGTCGCGGCGAGGCGCAAGCCCAGGCGAGCCAGGCCATCCTCGTCCCCGGCGCGACGGACGCGCTCGAGCGGACGCTCGCGCCCCGACAGGGAGGTTTCGGACCAGCCGTGGACCCCAGCTCACTCCAGCTCATCATCCTGCCGGCCGGGCTCATTGCCGTGGCCTTCGCTCTCTTCCTGGCCCGGGACGTGCTGCGCCGCGACACCGGCACGAAGGAGATGGAGGCCGTCGCGGCCACCATCTTCGAGGGAGCCGTCGCGTTCATCCGGCGCCAGTACTCGACGATCGCGATCCTCGCGGTCGTCGCGGCGGTCGGGCTCGCGGTCCTCATCTCCGCGTTCGAGACCGCCAACGTCGCCGACACGAGCGTGTTCGGAGCGGAGCTCGGCATTCGCACGGGGATCGCGTTCCTCGTCGGGGCGGCGTGCTCGATGGCGTCCGGCATCATCGGCATGTTCATCAGCGTGAAGGCGAACGTCCGGACGGCCGCGGCGGCCCGGCGCAGCCTCGTCGAGGCGGTCCAGGTCGCGATGCGCGGCGGCGCCGTCTCCGGCTTCCTCGTGGTCTCGCTCTCGCTCCTGGGCGTCTACCTCATGTTCGTCGCCTTCGGCGGCCTCAACGCCGAGACGGTCAACCAGGCGCCGTTCCTGATCGTCGGCTACGGGTTCGGGGCCAGCTTCGTCGCGCTCTTCGCGCAGCTCGGCGGCGGGATCTACACGAAGGCCGCCGACGTCGGCTCGGACCTCGTCGGCAAGGTCGAGAAGGGCATCCCCGAGGATGACCCGCGGAACGCGGGCGTCATCGCCGACCTGGTGGGCGACAACGTGGGCGACTGCGCGGGCCGCGGCGCCGACCTCTTCGAGTCCACGGCCGCCGAGAACATCGGCGCGATGATCCTCGGCGTCGGCGTCTACCTGGTCGCCCAGAAGGCGGGCTGGCCGCATCCGGAGGCCTGGATCTTCTTCCCGCTGGTCGTCCGCTCGTTCGGGCTGCTCTCCACGATCATCGCGATGTTCTTCGTCCGCGGCCGCGAGGACGAGAACCCGATGAACATCCTGAACCGCGGGTACTGGGTCACGACCATCCTGTCGGTCATCTCGCTCGCCTTCGTCACGAACGTGATGATGCAGACCGGCACCCAGACCGGCGCCAACGGCATCCCGACCTGGATCTGGTTCTTCGGGGCCGGCGTGGTCGGCCTCGCCACCAGCGTCGCCTTCGTCTACATCACGCAGTACTACACGGCGGGGACCTTCCGGCCGGTGAAGGAGATCGCCGAGGCCAGCAAGACCGGCCCGGCCACGAACATCATCATCGGCACCGCGGTCGGCTACGAGACGACCTTCGTGACCGCGATCACGATCGGCATCGCGCTCTTCGCTCAGCCACTGGCTGGGCTCGCAGGCCGGCTTGACGGACGCCTCGGGCCGCAACGTCGGCGGCATCTTCGGGACCGCGGTGGCGACGATGGGGATGCTGATGACCACGGCCTACATCCTGGCCATGGACACGTTCGGCCCGATCACCGACAACGCCGGCGGCATCGCCGAGTTCAGCCGGTGCCGAGGCGCACGCCCGCGAGATCACCGACCGCCTCGACGCCGTCGGCAACACGACAAAGGCGCTCACGAAGGGCTACGCGATCGCGTCCGCGTCGCTGGCCGCCTTCCTCCTGTTCAACGCCTACATCGACAAGGTCAACCTCATCCTTGGCCGGCAGATCGCCGCCGGCAAGGAAGGCGTCACCCTGATGACGTCGGTGAACCTCGAGAACGTCAACGTGTTCATCGCGGCGCTCATCGCCTCGATGCTCGTCTACTTCTTCAGCTCGCTGGCCATCCGGGCGGTGGGCAAGACGGCCGGCGCGATCATCTTCGAGGTGCGGCGCCAGTTCCGGGAGATGCCCGGGATCATGACCTACGAGCAGAAGCCCGACTACGCCCGCGTCGTGGACATCACGACCCGGGCCGCGCTCCGCGAGATGGTCGCGCCCGGCCTGGTCGCGGTCGCCACCCCGATCGCGGTCGGCCTGCTCCTGGGCTACGAAGCCGTCGCCGGCATGCTCATGGTCGGCACGATCGCGGGCGTCCTCCTGGCCACCGTCCTCAACAACGGCGGCGGGGCCTGGGACAACGCCAAGAAGTACATCGAGTCGGGCCACCTGAAGGACGACAACGGGAACGTCCTTGGCAAGGGCTCGGACGCGCACGCCGCGGCCGTCGTCGGCGACACGGTGGGCGATCCGTTCAAGGACACCGCCGGGCCCGTCGCTCCACGTGCTCGTGAAGCTGCTGGCGACGATCACGCTCGTCCTCGCCCCGCTCTTCATCCGCTAGATCGGAGGCAGCCAGGCGGGCCGCGCCCTCACGGGCCGGCCCGCCTCCACGTTCCATGGACATCATCTTCCAGGCACTCGTGATCGGGATCGTGCAGGGGCTCACGGAGTTCCTGCCGATCTCCTCGTCCGGGCACCTCATCCTGGTCCCGTACCTGCTGGGCTGGACAGACCCGTTCATCAACTCGCTGGCGTTCTCGGTGATGCTCCACCTGGGGACGCTCGTCGCGCTGCTCGTCTACTTCTGGCGCGACTGGGCACGCCTCGTGCCGGCCGGGCTCGCCGCCCTCCGGGACCGATCGTTCCGGGGCGACCCGGATCGCCGGCTGGCCTGGCTGATTGCCGCGACGCTCCCGCCGGCCGTCGTCCTTGGCGTGCTGCTCAACGACTTCTTCGAGGAGAAGGTGCGCCAGCCCCTCCTCGTTGCCGCCATGCTCGTCGTCGGGGCGGGCAATCCTCTGGGTGGCCGATCGTGCCGGCCGCAAGTCCGAGCCGATCGGACGACCTCGGGTTCCGCGGCGCGTTCGGGATCGGCTGCGCCCAGGCCCTCGCCCTCGTGCCCGGGATCAGCCGGTCCGGGATCAGCATCAGCGCCGGCCTGTTCGGCCTGGGCCTGACTCGCGAGGCGGCGACCCGGTTCAGCTTCCTGATGGCCACGCCGGTCATCGCGGGCGCCGGGCTCTTCGAGCTCAAGAAGCTGGTCTCCGGCGAGGTCGCCACCGACGTCAACGCCGGTGCGATCGCGATCGGCTTCCTGGCTGCCGTCGCGGCGGGATTCGCCGCGATCCACGTCCTGCTCCGGTTCGTCCGGAGCCACCCGATGACCGGTCTTCGTCGTGTACCGGCTCCTCCTCGCGGCCCTCGTCGCCGGCGTCGTCCTCTCGGCCTGACGCGACACGCGGGCACCCGGTGGAAGTCATGAAGCAGCTCCGCCAGCGGGCGATCCGCGACCTCGTGGCGCAGCGCCCGGTCCGGACCCAGCAGGAGCTGGCCGTGGCGCTCCGGGAGCGTGGCTTCCGGGCGACGCAGGCCACGATCAGCCGCGACATCGCCGAGCTGCAGCTGGTCAAGGTGCGGCGGCGAGGGCGTGGCCGTCTATGCCCTGCCCGCCCGCCTCGCCGACGCCGACCCGACCGGCGAGGAGCGGCTCCGGCGCCTCTTCCGTGACATCCCCGTGGAGCTCCGCGAAGCGGGCCTGCTCCTCGTCCTCGTCACGCTGCCCGGGTCGGCGCACGCGATCGCGGCGGCGCTCGACCGTGCGCGCTGGCCGGAGGTGGCCGGCACGATCGCCGGCGACGACACGCTCTTCGTCGCGTGCGCGGACCGGCGTGCGCTCGCGCGCGCTCCGCGGCCGGCTGGAACGCCTGGCCGCGGGATAGCGGGCATGTCTGCGCCCCGGCCGGCGGCAGGCTCCGGCGGCCCGTACACGCTGCACATGCTGCCGGCCGAGCGTTGGGCGGCCTGGCGTGACGGCCCCCCTGACGCCACCTACGAGCCCGAAGGGTTCGCGGCCGACGGCTTCGTCCACTGCACGGACGGGGAGGCCGAGATGGTCGCGACCGCGAACCGCCACTACCGCGCAGATCCCCGGGCGTTCGTCGTGCTGGAGCTGGACCTCGACGCGGTCGGCGCACCATGGCGGTACGACGACCCGGGCCGGCGCTACCCGCACGTCTACGGGCCGCTCGAGCGGGCCGGCGTCCTGTCCGCGGCCCCACTCCTCCGGTCGCCCGACGGGACGTTCCGGGCGCTCGGCGAGCGCCGGGAGGCGTGATGCGCGTCGGCGCGTCACTTTGACACCCCGCGCGGGCGGGGACTATCATCCGCACTCGACCGGACTTCGGGCGCGCCGACACCGCGAGGCAGGCGCCCGGGGTTCTTTCATATGCGGGACATCACACGCCGGACGGGCGGACCCGCCCGAGTTCGCCAGAGGTTCGATCCCTCCGTGAACACGAAGCCAACCTACCTCTCGCGCGAGGGCGAGGCCAGCCTGCGCCAGGAGCTCGACGCACCTCGTCAACGTGCGCCGCGCCGAGGTTGCCGCCCGCATCCACGACGCGAAGCAGCACGGCGACCTCTCCGAGAACGCGGAGTACGAAGAGGCGAAGAACGAGCAGGCGTTCGTCGAGGGCCGGATCCAGACGCTCGAGGGCATGCTCAAGACCGCGGTGATCATCGAGCACTCGGGCTCGGACCACGCCTCGCTCGGCTCGACCGTGACCGTCGAGAGCCTCGACGGCCCGGAGACCTTCTCGATCGTCGGCTCCGCCGAGGCGCGTCCCGCGGACGGCAAGATCTCCAACGAGTCGCCGGTCGGGCGTGCGCTGCTCGGCCGCAGGGCCGGCGAACGGATCACGGTCCGGCTGCCGAACGGGACCGACTTCACCTACACGATCAAGAAGATCAGCTGAGCGCCCGCCCCGCGACGCCGGGACGAGCGGCCGGCGCGGCCCCCGCTCCGGCGATCGAAAGGCCAGGGACGCACGCGATGTACTGGGCCGACGAGCTGGCCTCCGCCGTCGACGGGCCGCAGGTCGTCAACGACTCGAAGACGCCCTCGGGAACGGTCCACGTCGGCAGCCTCCGCGGGCCCGTCGTCCTCGACGTCATCACCCGGGCGCTCCGTGACCGTGGCGTCCCGACGACGCTCCTCTACGGCGTCGACGACCTGGACCCGATGGACGCCCAGGCGCTCCTGACCCCGGACGCCGTGGAGCGCGAGATGGGCCGCCCGCTCTCGCAGGTCCCCGACCAGGTCGGCGACTGCCATGCGTCGTACGCCCGCCACCACGCGCAGATCTTCATCGACATCTTCGACGGCCTGGGCATCCGCCCGGACCGCTACTACTGGATGAGCGACATCTACCCCACGGGCCAGATGGACCCGTTCATCCGGACCGCCCTGGACCGCGCCGAGTGTCGTCCGCGACCTCTACCGCCGCGTCTCGAAGGTCGAACGGCCGGCCGGCTGGCTCCCGGTGCAGCGTCGTCTGCCCCGTCTGCGGCAAGGTGGGCACGACGCTCGCCCGCGACTGGGACGGCGCCACGGTCGCGTTCGAGTGCCGGCCGGACTACGTGACCTGGGCGCGCGGTTGTGGAACGGCCGGGCGGATCGCCCCGTTCGGCGGGTGCCGCCAAGCTGTCCGTGGAACCTGGAATGGGCGGCCCAATGGTCGCTCTTCGGCGTGACGATCGAGCCCTGCGGCAAGGACCTCGCGACGGCGGGCGGGTCGCGCGACCGCTCCGACGCGCTGGCCCGCGAGGTCTTCGACCGGGAGCCGCCGCGCAACCTGCCCTACGAGTTCCTGAACATCGGCGGGCGCAAGATGTCCACGAGCAAGGGGCGCGGCGCCGCCGCGCACCAGATCGTCGAGGTCCTCCCGCCGGAGCAGCTCCGGCTCCTCTTCCTCCGGCCGCGCCCCAACCAGGCCATCGAGTTCGACCCGGACGGCACGGACGCGATCCCGCGCGTCTTCGACGAGTTCGACCGGCTGGCGGCCGCAACCGCCGGCCGCGAGGTCAAGGGCGAGCTCCCGCCGGACGCCGACCGGATCTTCCGCTACTCGCTCCTGGACGCGGCCGCGGACGCGGCCGAGGAGGCCGCCCGCTACCGGCCTGCGTTCGGGCACCTGGCGCTGCTCGAGCAGATCCCCGGCGTCGACGTGGCGGCGCGGGTGGCCGCGGAGAAGGGGAGCGACCTGACGCCGCCGAGGAGATCCGGATCCTCGAGGAGCGGCGCGCGGCCGTCCGCGGCTGGCTGGACGCCTACGCGCCGGAGCAGGCCAGGATCGAGGTCCGCCGGGACGGGCTCCCGCCAGAGGCAGCCGCGCTCGGCGAGGACCAGCGGGCCTGGCTCGGCGCGCTCGCCCTCGCGGTCGGGGACGCGCCGCCGCGGTCCGGGGACGCGTGGCAGGCGCTGATCTTCCAGGTCGCGTCGGCGGCGGCGCTCCCGGCGGGCCGCGCGTTCGGGGCGCTCTACATGGCGTTCCTGGGCCGCACGAACGGGCCGCGGGCGGGCTGGCTCCTGGCAAGCCTGGAGCCGGGCTTCGTCGTGGCGCGCCTGCGCGCCGCGGCCGGCTGGCGCGATCATGCGGAAGGAGCGCCCGGCGCGGCCGGGACGCACGGGACGGCGGAGGCGGCGGGATGAGCGTCGGTGTGCAGCGGCTCCGGGACGAACCCGAGGTCATCCGGCAGGGAGCCCTCGACAAGGGCGAGGACGCCACGCTCGTGGACGCCGCGCTGGCGCTCGATGCCCGCCGCCGGGAGCTCCTCGGCGAGGCCGACGCGCGCAAGGCAGGAGCGGAACGCCGCTTCGAAGCAGGTCGGCGAGGCGATCAAGGGCGGCGCCGCCCCGGACGGCCCCGAGGTCGCGTCGCTGCGCGCCGCGTCGGTCGCTGCAGGCGAGCGGATCGCCGCGCTGGACGCGGAGATCGGGCGCGTCGAGGCCGAGCTGGAGGACGCGCTCCTGCGGATCCCGAACCCGGCCGATCCGGACGTGCCGGTCGGCGACGCGAGCGCCAACCTGGTCGTCCGAACCTGGGGCGAGCTCCTGCCGCGGGCCGTCCCCGCCGACGGCCGCCTGGGAGCGCCGGCCCCACTGGGAGGTCGCCGAGCGGCTGGGCATCTTCGAGCTGGAGCGCGGCGCGAAGATCGCGGGCTCGGGGTTCCCCGTCTACCGCGGCGCGGGGGCCGGGATGCAGCGCGCCCTGATCGACTTCTTCCTGACCGTCCACACGCGCGAGAACGGCTTCACCGAGATCTGGCCGCCGGCCGTGGTCAACGCCGCGTCCGCCCGGGGCACCGGCCAGATCCCGGACAAGGAAGACCAGATGTACGTCGTGACGCGCGACGAGCTCTACCTGGTCCCCACGGCCGAGGTCCCGGTCACGAACCTCCACCGCGACGAGATCTTCGAGTTCGGCCAGCTGCCCGTCCGCTACGCGGCCTACACGCCCTGCTTCCGTCGCGAGGCCGGCGCCGCCGGCAAGGACACGCGAGGGATCCTGCGCGTCCACCAGTTCGACAAGGTGGAGATGGTGCTCTTCGAGAAGCCGGAGGCCTCCGCCGACGCGCTGGAGTGGATGGTCGGCCGGGCGGAGGATCTCCTGCGTCGGCTCGGGCTGGCGTACCGCGTCCTCCTCATGGCAACGGGGGACATGGGCTTCGTGCAGGCGAAGAAGTACGACCTGGAGGTCTGGGCTCCCGGGGTGGAGCGCTGGCTGGAGGTGTCCTCCTGCTCGAACTTCCGCGACTACCAGGCGCGCCGGATGGCGATCCGCCACCGACCCGCCCCCGGCGCCCGGCCCGAGCTGGTCCACACCCTGAACGGGTCGGGCCTCGCGCTCGCCCGCGTGGTGGCCGCGATCCTCGAGACCTACCAGGAGCCCGACGGCAGCGTCCGCGTTCCTGAACCGCTTCGGGCCTCCCTGGGAACCGACGTCCTGCGCCCGACCGCCTGACGGCGCCGAGCTCTCCGGCTCGCCTGGGTGCCCGTCGCGGGTCCGCGAATCGACCCGACGCCGCGCTGACCCCTGCCAGTCACCCGCGGGGACCGGGGTCCGGCGGCGCGCCGCGCGCTACCCGCCGGCCGCCCCTCCGGTCGGCGGGTCGACGACCGTGATCGAGCCGCCGTACATCCCCATCGAGCACGAGTAGGACAGGGTTCCCGCCGGGAGGGCCGGCAGGTCGATGGTGTTGGCGCCCGCGTGGAGCCGCCGCACCGACATGCCCAGGCTCGGCACGACCAGGGAGGCCGCGCACGAGCTCGTGCTGGTGGACTGGATCGTCCAGCGGGTGGGGATCCCGGCGTAGATGGACACGTTGGTCGGGCTGTAGCCATCCACGTTCTGGTACGTCGTCAGGGTCTGGGTACCGTCGGTGATGGTCCCCGACGGAGGCACCGCGGCCGCGACGGGCGAGACGCCGAACGGGAGGCTGAGGCCCGAGAGCCGAAGCCCGGCCGTGCCGTTCACGATCGCGAAGCCGACCACGACGACGCCGACGAGTCGCATGAGGGTCGGGCGCCACGTGCTCGGGACGACCACCGGGAGTCCGGCGAGCGCGAGCAGGCCGGGGGCCGTGCCGAGTGCGAAGACCGCGAGGATCGCGCCCGCGAGCAGCGGCGAGCCCGTCGAGAGCGCGTAGATCTGGACTGCCTGCGTGAAGCCGCAGGGCAGGAAGAACGAGGCCGCGCCGAGCCCGGCCGCGCGGGCATCCGAGTAGCCGCCGACGGCGCCATCGGCAAGGCCGAGGCGACGTCCGAGACCCATCGGCAGGGTCGGCGACCAGGTCGCGATCCGCGGTGACAGCCCGGTCAGCCGGGTCCCGAGGATCGTCATCACGATCGCCACGCCGATCATCAGCACGGCCGTCACCTGCGGCGGCAGCGTGACGCTCGCCCCGAGGGCACCGAGAGCCGCCCCGAGCACGCCGTAGCCTGCGATCCGGCCGGCGATGAAGACGAGCGCGGGACGCATCTTCGCCGTGATCGCCGCATCGCTGGTCCCGGATGCGGTCCTGCGGGTCTCGAACGCGGCGGACAGGGCGAGGACGAGCCCGCCGACGAGCGCGGCGCACGTGGACACGCCCGCGGCGAGCCCGAGCAGCAGCGCGATGAGGATCCCGCCCTGGCTCAGGTCGCCGACTCCCGAGGCGAGGCTGGCGAGGCCCGTGACCGACGCCAGCACCGCCAGGCCGCCGACCAGGACGATCCCCATGATCGCGGTCATCCAGACGTCGGGGTCGGGCGTGAGCCACGGCGTCCGTCCGATCTCGTAGCCGGCGGCACGGATGGCCTTCGCGATCGCCGCGGACGGGATCGGCGCGGAGCTCGTGATCTCCACCCGGCCATGGACCGCGGAGGCCTGCACCTGCTCGACGTTGGGGATCCTGCCGACGTGGCGCGCGATGCGGTTCTCGCACGACCGGCACGTCATCCCGGCCACCGGGATGGTGGTCGTGATCGTCCCGACCGGCGTCGCCGCCGTGCTCGACGTGTCGTCACAGGCTGCGCGCCGGCCCTCCGCCATCTGCGCCAGGAGACTGTCGACCTCGAGGCTGAACAGGAGGTCGCGCTCCCGGACGCCACCGTCGATTCGCGCGAGAGGCCAGGGCGGCGGGCGCGCTCCGGCGCTGGCTGTTCGCGGGGGTCCTGGCGTGGCGGCGGGACATCGGGACGCATGCTCCTTCGGAAGTCCGACTGACGGAACGAGCGTGGACGAGATGTGCCCGCAGGCCAATGCAGGAGGGCGCAAGCCTTCCTCAAGTTACGGTCAAGCGGCGCGCACCCGTGGGCTCGGCATCGTGGCCATTCCTGCGTGCTCGTCGTGCGGGCCCTGGATCCGCACCGCGGAGACGAGCTATATCAGCCGCCGCGAGCACCCCGCGCAACGACCGACGATCGTGAGGTGGGACAGGTTGACCTGGAACCGGCGGTCACGGACGAGGGTCCGCGTGAGTCGGCGAGCCTCGTCGGCCTCGATCTCCCAGGTGCCGCCACAGGCCTCACAGCTCAGGTGGCCGTGCTCCGTCGTGGGGAGGACGTGGAACTCCTCGCGTCCGTCGAGCCCGTGGGAGTGGCGGACAAGGCCGATCATCTCGAGCACGTCCAGGGTCCGATAGACGGTCGAGGCCGTCGTCTCCGGGTCCAGTGCGCGACACCGTTCGACGAGCTCGCACGCCGGTCACGTGGCCATCGGATCCGACGAGCACGTCAACGAGGGCACGCCGCTGCGGAGTCCAGCGCATGCCGCGTTCGCGGAGTTCGGTTCTCGCCCGCGTGATGGTTGCCAGGATGGCGGCTGCGTCGCGTTCCACGTTCAAGCCCGGATCGTACATCTGCCCGGGCGGCTGGTGCGTATAGAAGACGTCGACCAACGATGACGTCCAGATGCGACGTGACGCAACAACGAGCCGCCTCTGTTAGGCTCACGCCCTGCTCCCCAGCGCCCCACGGAGACCCCGCGATGCTGAACACGCTCCGTCCCCTCATCGGCTCCTCCAGCGCCCTGCGCAACCGGGTCATCGGCGTCTACGTCTTCCTGGCCCTCTTCAACCTGGTGGCGTGGGGCCTCGCCGTCGGTGCTTCGGCGTCGTATCCGATCATGCTCCCGACGGCATTCCTCGCCTACACCTTCGGCCTCCGGCACGCGGTCGATGCCGACCACATCGCGGCCATCGACAACTCGACCCGCAAGCTCATGCAGGACGGGCAGCGGCCGGTCGGGGTGGGGCTCTTCTTCTCGCTCGGTCACTCGACGATCGTGGTCGCCCTGACGGTCCTCGTCGCCATCTCGGCCGGGATCATCAGCGACATTCCCGCCGCCCAGCAGATCGGCGGCCTCATCGGGACGGCGGTCTCGGGGACGTTCCTGATCGTGATCGGGATCATCAACCTCGTCGTCCTGCTCGACATCTACCGGATGTTCCGCCAGGTGTCGGCGGGCGGCTCCTACAGCGAGGAGAGCCTCGAGGACTTTCTCAACAACCGCGGCCTCCTGGCCCGGCTCCTGCGGCCGATGCTCCGGCTCATCCGAAAGAGCTGGCACATGTATCCGCTCGGGGTGCTCTTCGGGCTCGGGTTCGACACCGCCAGCGAGGTCGCGCTCCTCGGCCTCGCCGCGACGTCCGGCGCGGGTCACCTCCCGGTCGCGCTCATCCTCATCCTGCCGGCGCTCTTCGCGGCCGGCATGTGCACGATCGACACCACCGACGGCATCCTGATGCTCGGCGCCTACGGCTGGGCCTACGTCAAGCCGATCCGCAAGCTCTACTACAACCTCAACATCACGCTCGTCTCGGTGATCATCGCCTTCGTCGTCGGCGGGATCGAGATCCTGAGCATCGTCGCCAGCGAGTCTCGGCCTGACCGGCGGCGTCTGGGATCTCGTGAGCGAGCGTGGACTTCGGGCTGATCGGCATCGCGATCATCGCGGTCTTCCTGGTCAGCTGGGGCGTCTCGACCCTCATCTACCGCTGGAAGGGCTACGACAACCTGACGGTGGCCCCGGTCACATCCACGCCTGGACCGAGCGGGCTCGACCAGGCAGCCTGAAGAGCCGAACGGGGCCGGTCCCGCGGCCCACAGCCATATCCCGGGCCGAGGACGTCCCCGGCGCGACCAACCCGCGCGTCCCCCAGCGGCTCAACCTCTGCGGCGGGACGGCCCGTCGGCCTCTGATCGGCGAGGCTCGCGCACGAGGAGCCAGACCATGACGACAAGGACCAACAGCCCAGACGCCCATCCAGAGCCATCCTTCGAGCCCCATCGTCCAGTCGACCATCATCGCGTCTCCTCGTGCTCGCAGGTGGGCTGCACCGGGCACGAGACGAGCATGGCGGACCACGCTCACGGTGCCATGCAGGCGCGGGCAAGCCTTCCTCAAGATCGCGTCAAGGCGCGGGTCAGGCCGCCGGGAGCTCCAGCACGAACGTGGCGCCCGTCCCGGCGCCGGCGCTCTCGGCCCACGCGCGCCCGCCCATCGCTTCCGCGAGCGCCCGCACGATCGCCAGGCCGATCCCGGACCCGCCGGCGGCTCGGCTGCGCGCCGGATCGACGCGGTAGAAGCGCTCGAAGACCGCCTCGAGCTGGTCGGCCGCGAGGCCCGGACCCTGGTCGGTCACGCGCAGACTGCACCGTGGACGGGCCCGCCTTCGCCGCGACGACGATCGTCGATCCATCGGGGGCGTGGCGGATCGCGTTCGACAGGTAGTTCGCCAGGACCTGGGCGACGCGGTCGCGATCGGCCCGCGCGACTGCCGGATCGGACCCGAGCGTCGAGCGTGATCCCGCGCGGCGCGGCGAGCGGCCCGAAGCGCATCGCCGACCTCCCGGGCCACCGCGGCGAGGTCGACCGCCTCGATCCGCAGCGGCAGCTGGTGCGCCTCGGCCCGCCAGAGCTCGGCGAGGTCGCTGACCAGCCGGGTCAGGCGCCCCGTCTCGGCGCGCAGGAGGCGCCACGTCGCGTCGGACGGCTCGATCACCCCGTCCTCGAGGCCCTCGAGGTAGCCGTCGAGGGTCGTGAGCGGCGTCCGCAGCTCGTGGGCCACGTCGCCCGACCAGCTGGAGGCGGCGGCGCTCGGTCGCCTCGAGCGAGCCGGCCATCTCGTTGAACGAGACGCGCCAGCTCGCCCAGCTCGCCCGGTTCGTCGGCCGGCACGCGCTCCGCGTAGTGGCCGTGCGCGATCCGGCGCGCGGCGGCGCCGAGCGCGGTGATGGGACGCGCGATCCTGCGCCGCGACCGCGAGGCTCACGACGGTGGCGGTGACGACCGCGATGATCGTGGCCGCACCGAGCGCCTGGCGCATCGCTTCGGCGAAGGCCGCCTGCGTCGCCTGGCCCATCGCCTCGCCCATCGGGTCGCCCGGCACGTGGCCCATCGCCTCGGCGAAGTAGCCCGGGCCGACGAGCAGGACGGCGACGGCGACGGTGCCGATCGCGGCCGCGACCACGACGAGGAACGCGACGAGCAGCCGCGCCCGCAGCGAGCGCGCCAGCATCACGTCGGCTCCCGCAGCCGGTAGCCGACGCCCGCGGACGGTCTCGACGAAGCGGGGTCGGGCCGGGTCGTCGCCGAGCTTGCGCCGCAGGTTCGCGACGTGGACGTCGACCAGGTGGTCGTCGGCGACGAACGCCGGGCCCCAGACCCGGTCGAGAAGCGCCTGGCGGCGGATGACGACGCCGGGATCGCGGGCGAGGACGGCGAGCAGGTCGAACTCGAGGGCGGTCAGCTCGACGGGCGACTGCCGTCGACGCGGACCGTCCGGCGCGGCTCGTCGAGGTCGAGGCCGGCCGGGGTGGCCGGCGCCGACGGCGTGCCTCAGCCCGCGGGGCCGGCGGAGCAGCGCCTTGACCCGGGCGACCAGCTCGCGCGGCGAGAACGGCTTCACGAGGTAGTCGTCCGCGCCGACCGTGAGGCCCATGATCCGGTCGATCTCCTCGCCCCGCGCCGTGAGCATCAGGACGTAGGCGTCCGAGAAGGTGCGGAGCTGCCGGCAGACCTCGATGCCGTCGATGCCCGGGAGCATGACGTCGAGCACGACCACGTCGGGATTCCCCGCCCGGACGGCGGCGAGGCCGGTCGGGCCGTCGGCGGCCGTGTCGACCACGAACCCGTCGCGCTCCAGGTAGCCGCGGACGAGCTCGAGGATCGGCACCTCGTCGTCCACGACAAGGATGCGGCCCGGGTTCGGCAGTGCCATGCGCAGAGAGTCGGGCAGATGCAGCGAAGACGCAACCACCACTCGGGATCGACGATGGAAGGATCGCGATCCGGCATGCACTGACGAAGTCCGTGAACAGGTGCGCCAAGTCGTCCTCGCTGGACGCTCGCGCGCGTCGGGACGTAGACTCACGACGATCCGGTCGGCGTCGCATCCCATGCCGCGCGGACATCCGACCCGGTCGACAGAACCAGCTTCGGAGGACTCCTCCCTCAGTGGACACCGGACCCAGTCGCTCGGGCGCATGCGGCGTCCGAGCCAGTTCCCTGGTCCGCCCCGACCTCTAAGCGGAACTGCGCCAGGCCCGACGGCCCGGCGCGCCACCCGCGGCCGGGACGGCCCGCCGCGAGGTGGCACATGCTCTACCTGAGCCAGGCGATCGGCCTGTTCCCGAAAACGCGCCTGCCGCGCGCCCTGAGCCGGTAGCGTGGGCGGACGGATGCCGGACCACGACCCGATGAACAAGGTCGCCCCGAAGCCGACTCGGCCCCGCGCTCGCCAGCGCGGACCGGCCCTCGCTCCCCCGCCGCGCATCACGGCTCGGAGGGTCCGCTTCATCGCGGTCCTGGCGGTGCTCGGACCGGGGCTCGTCAGCGGCTTCGCCGACAACGACGCCGGCGGGATCACGACCTACTCGCTGGCCGGCATCCAGTTCGGGTACGACCTCCTGTGGGTCATCCTCGCCAGCCAGATCGTGCTGTTCTTCACCCAGGAGGTGGGTGCCCGCATCGGGCTGGCGACCGGCCAGGGCATGACGGGCCTCATCCGCGAGCGGTTCGGCGTCCGCTGGGCCACGTTCGCCGCCATGACGATGCTCGTCGCCAACCTGGGGACGACGATCGCCGAGTTCGCCGGCATCGGGGCCGCCCTCCAGCTGTTCGGCGTGCCGGTGCCGGTGAGCGCAGCCCTGGCCGCGGTCGCGATGGTCGTCCTCATCTCGTGGGGCAGCTTCAGCAAGATCCAGTACCTCTTCGTCGCCGTGGGGGTCGGCGTGTCGCTCGCCTACATGGCCTCGGCGGTCCTCGCCCGGCCCGACTGGGGACGGGCCGCCGTGTCGCTCGTGATCCCCCACGGGACGCTCACGAACGCCTACTGGCTCGCGGTCGTGGGCACCGTCGGCACCACGATCACGCCGTGGGGCCAGGCCTTCATCCAGGCCTACGTGGTCGACAAGCGGCTGGGCAGCGAAGACATGGGAGCCGAGCGCCTGGACGTCGGGCTCGGGAGCTTCCTGACCAACCTGATCGCCGGGTTCATCGTGGTGGCCTGTGCGGCCACGCTGTGGACGGCCGGGAAGACAGACATCCCGGACGCGGCGACCGCGGCACTGGCCCTGGGTCCGCTGGCGGGCCCGGCCGCCACGGTCCTGTTCGCGGTCGGCCTCCTCGCGGCGTCGCTCCTCGGCCTCGGCGTCGTGCCGCTCTCGAGCGCCTACACGGCGTGCGAGGCATTCGGCTGGGAGACCGGCGTCGGGTGGCGCTGGAGGGAGGCGCCGGCCTTCTACTGCGCTCCTCGCGTTCTTCGTCGGCTTCGCGGCGTTGTTTGTCCTCATCCCGGGGCTGCCGCTCATCCAGGTGATGTTCCTCTCGCAGGTCCTCAATGGCCTGCTCCTGCCGTTCATCCTCGTGTTCGTGATGCTCCTGTCGTCGGACCGCCGGATCATGGGCGACCTCGTGAGCGGCCGTGGCCTCCTCGCGATCGGCTGGATCTCGACCATCGTTCTCGCCCTCATGTCGATCGTGCTCGTGTACAGCTTCTTCGTGCCCTTGAGCTGAGGAGCACGTCGGGCTGAACCTCGCGAGCCGCCGTCCGCGTCCGGCCCGCCACGCTCCCGACGACCGACGCGGGCCCGGGACGGCCACCTCCGGCGCACCAGAGGCCCGACGAGCCCGGCGCTCTGTGCGACTGCTGATATAGGCTGCGGGGCACGCTGAGCCCGACCGCCCGCAACGACGGCCCACCCATTGCGCATGAGGAGAGACCATGAACGGCGTGCGCTGGAAGGACGAACCCGATCAGCACGACTACCCCGCTGCCGCCTCCTACCTCGCGCTGATCGCGGATCCCGTCACCGCCGGCGTGCTCGTCGAGGGCCTGAGGGGCGCGCCGGTCGAGCACTACAAAGCCAAGGACATCCTTCGCGCGTCGGGGCTCCCTGACTTGCCGCTCGATAACGTCCACGTCGCCAAGGATGTCGTGAAGATCAAGGCGGACAAGGCCCTGTCCCCGGTCCTGCTCGTGCGCGGCGACATTCACCGGGGGAATCCGCTCCAGATCGCGGACGGCTACCACCGGGTGTGCGCGAGCTACCACCTCGACGAGGACACCGACATCCCCTGCCGGATCATCGGACTTCCCGCGTCGCCGTGAGCCTCCTGCTACCCAGCCTCCGCGGTTACTCGCGGGCCTGGCTCGGCGCCGACCTGCTGGCCGGTCTCACTCTCGCGGCCGTCTGCGTGCCTGAGAGCATGGCCGACGCGAAGCTCGCGGCGATGCCGCCCGTGACCGGGCTCTACGCGTTCCTCGCTGGGGCGCTCGGCGCCCTGCTCTTCTCGACCTCGCGCCAGCTGTCGATCGGGCCGGACTCCACGATCGGGCCGATGATGGCCGTGGGCGTTGGCTCGATCGTCCTGACCGCCAGTCCCGACTACGCCACGCGGATCGTCCTGCTCGCCCTGATCCTGGGCGTCGTGGTCCTCGCGGCCGGTGTCGCCCGGCTCGGCTTCCTCGCCGATCTGCTGTCGCGGCCCGTGATGTCGGGGTTCCTCTCGGGCGTCGGGATCACCGTGGTGGTGGGTCAGCTCCACGTCCTGCTCGGGCTGCCGGCATCGAGCGGCGGCACGCTCGAGAAGCTCGCTGCCGTCGTCGGACACCTGGGCGACGCCAACGTCGCGACCCTCGCGGTCGGCGCGGCCGTCCTGGTCGTCGTGGTCGGCGGGGAGCGCCTCGGGCCGCGTTTCCCCGGTGCGCTCGTGGCGGTCGCCGGGTCGCTGGCTGCGGTGGCAGTCTTCGATCTCGCCGGCCGCGGCGTCGCCCTCGTGGGGAGCCTGCCTCCCGGCCTGCCGGCTCTCGTGCTGCCCAGGGCGACGCTCGCGGACGTGACCGCCCTCGTGCCGGTCGTCATCCCGATCTTCTTCGTGATCCTCGCCCAGACCGCGGCCACCTCGCGGGGCTTCGCCGTCGCCGGGGGCTACGCGGTCCGTGTCGATCGCGACTTCGTGGCCGTCGGTGCCGCGAGCATGCTGGCGGGCCTCGCCGGTGGGTTCGCGGTGAACGGGAGCCCGACCCGCACCGGTGTCGTGGCGGCGTCCAATGGCCGCAGCCAGGCCGTCAATCTCACCGCAGGTGTCCTGGTCGCCGCCGTCCTCCTGGTCGCCACCGGCCTCATTGCGCGCCTGCCCGAGGCCACGTTGGGCGGCATCCTCGTGGCGATCGGGCTGAAGCTCGTGAAGTGGCGTGACCTCGCGGCAGTGGCGCGCTACAGCCGGCCCGAATGGGCGATCGCCCTTGTCACGCTCGTCGTCGTGGCCGTCGTCGGCATCCAGGAGGGGATCTACCTGGCGATCGCGCTTGCGCTCCTGCGACGCACGTACCTCAGCGCCCGACCACACGACGTCGTGCTCGGGCGGCTGGCCGGGCCCGACGGCGTGTGGGTCTCCCGCCGCCACCGGCCGGACGCGGCGGTGCTACCGGGCGTGGTCGTCTTCCGCTTCGACGCCCCGCTCTTCTACGCCAACGCTCAGCACTTCGCCGACCGCATCCGAGCCGTCATGGTCGATGCTCCCGAGCCAGTCCACACCTTCGTGGTCGAGGCCGTGGGGATCGACGACCTCGACTTCACGGGCATGCACATCCTCGCCGAGCTCGACGATGCGCTTCGGGCACGGGACGTCACTCTCGTCATCGCGCACCCATTCGGACGCCTGGGGGACGAGCTCACGTCCGGCTCGCTCGCAGAGCGCTTCGCCGGGCGCGTCTTCAACAACGTGGACGACGCGGTCGCCGCCCGGCCGACGGGCGGCTCGCCTCGAACGCGGAGCCGTCCTTCCGGGCGGTAGTGGGCGACCCGCCTGCGACGAACTCCTCGAGCAAGCCGATGGCAACGCCACCGCAGCGCAACGCGTCGCCAGGTGCAACCGACGGCCAGATCACGCCTACACTCAGGCTTGGTCGGCGAAATCGAGCGAGCCACGTCGACCTCCGCATCGAGGAGAAGGTCATGGCCAGAAAGAAGGACAAGAAGGCGCAGAAGGACAAGAAGGCGCAGAAGGAGGCAAGAAGGCGCAGGTTGCCCAGTCCGCAGCTGCCCCGGCCGTCTCGCCGGTCCTCGAGAAGTCACCTCAACAGGTGACGTGAAGGACGGCCGCCACGTCCCTCGGATCTGCCTCGTGCAGCAGCCGGCAGGCCACCTCCGTCGGCTCGGCGACGATCTCCACCCCACGCCGGCGAGCCTCCTCGTACAGCTCGGGCATGATCGGCAGCTGCCCGGAGGCTCCCGTCCCGATGATCAGCAGACGCGACGACCAGGGGATCGCCTCGTCGAGTGAGAGCGGCGTATGGCCGTATCGGTCTCGGTAGGCCTTCGAGGCTGCCTTCTTGCGTCGCCGAACGACGCCTCCTTCGACCACGACATCGTGCTCGAACCGGCGCCCGTCGATCTCGATCAGACCGAATGAGATGAGCCTGGCGTCCATCGAGACCTCCCGCGACCATCATCGCGCAGGCAGGAAGCTGTCGGTCCTCACTCCGGCCAGCTCGAGCCACTGTGGCACGATGCTCACGACCCTGCGCCGCCTGTGCCGGCCCGGGGTGAGCGTAGAGTGAGGGCGGCGATCAGCTGGAGTTGTCGGGGAGGCGCGGGATCACAAGACAGGTGCTGGGCCGAAGGTCGGGGTCGCTCCCCGTAATCAAGCTCGCCCGCGCCCGGACAATCCGCCGTCGTGCCGCGAGTGCCAGCGCCGTCGCTGTCGCGACCCCTCTCGCCGAGAGGGTCGCCCACGTCGATCTCGATCTGCCCCAGGCGCCCGCCGACGCGGTCGATATCGATCCCAAGGTGGTCGACGAGGATCGAACCGAGCTGCGCGCACTCGCCGCCGGTGCTCCCGCCACGCTCGACGACGAGGAGGTCGAGGAGCCGACGGCGGAGGAGCTCGAGGCACCGACGGCTGTGGAGCTCGAAGAGCCGGCCGGCGACGAGCTCGAGGCATCGACGGCTGACGTGCTCGCCCTGGACGACCCGGTCCGGATGTATCTCCGGGAGATCGCTAGGGTCGCCCTCCTGACCGCGGAGGGGGAGGTCGTCCTGGCCAAGGCGATCGAGCTCGGCGAGCAGCTCGTCGAGGCGCCCTGGAAGGGGATCGTCTCGCTCCACGAGTGGACGCTCCACGACACGGAGCGCAAGACCCGCACCGCGAAGCCGCAGCACCGCCTGCCGTTCGGGCCCGAGGCGGACGCGGATGGTCCGCGACGCCATCGCCGACGAGGCGGCCTCGGCGACCTGCTCGTGGCCTCGCCCGCCTTCTTCCTCGTCAAGGCTGCCAGAGATGCCCAGTCCGATGGGACCAGGGCGCTCCTGCGGGAGGCGCGCCACCTCGTCGCGGCGTACAACCTGTCGCGCTCGCCGAATGCCTTCCTGACACTGCTGGACTTCGCCTACCTCGCGGTCCACAACGGGGATCTCGACTCGCGCGACAACATCGGCCTGCGGGCTCTCTACGACTGGACCCGCGAGGCGCGTCGCCTTCCCGGCGCTGCAGCGCTGGATCAGGGCCGGCCATGACGCCGACCTGCTCAAGGAGATGGGGTGGGACCCGGCCACGCCGCCCGGCGCCAGGCTCCGCGACCGGTGCGGCGTGCTCGTCCGCATGGGTCGAGACGCCCGCGAGCAGCTGACGTCGGCGAACCTTCGTCTCGTCGTCTCGGTCGCCAAGAAGTACATGGGCCGCGGGATGAACCTCCTCGACCTGATCCAGGAGGGCAACATCGGCCTGATCCGGGCGGTCGAGAAGTTCGACTACGAGCGCGGCTTCAAGTTCTCGACCTATGCCCACTGGTGGATCCGCCAGGCGGTCACCCGCGCGATCGCCGACCAGGCCCGCACGATCCGGGTCCCGGTCCACATGATCGAGACGATCAACCGTCTGAGCCGGGTCTCGCGGCAGCTGCTCCAGGAGCTGGGCCGCGAGCCGACCGTCGAGGAGATCGCCGAGGCGATGTCGCGAGGGCCAGGAGGTCGTGGTCACCCCCGACAAGGTCCGCGAGATCATGAAGGCCAGCCAGCAGGCGATCTCCCTCGACACGCCCGTCGGCGAAGAGGAGGACCGAACCCTCGGCGACTTCATCGAGGACACCGCCGCGCTCGCCCCCGCCGAGGCCGCGTCGCGGCGGCTGCTGAGGGAGCAGGTGGCGGCCGTCCTCGACTCGCTGACCGGCCGCGAGCGACGCGTCCTGCAGCTGCGCTTCGGGCTGGAGGACGGCCGTGCCCGCACGCTCGAGGAGGTCGGCAAGGAGTTCAACGTCACCCGCGAGCGGATCCGCCAGATCGAGGCGAAGGCGCTGCGGAAGCTCCGCCACCCGTCCCGCTCCCGCAAGTTGCGGGATTTCCTGGAGGAGTAGGCCGGCAGCCGGGGCCATAGTCCGTCCACTGCCAGGTCACGGGTCTCGATCATCGCCGCACCCTGACACGTCGCGGCCGCAACTTGCCACCGGTTGTTACCCTCGATCCGTCGACGGGTCCGCTCGCGTCGTCCTTGACGCCAGTCTTACGTGAACCATGGGGCGTCAACGGCGAGAATGCCCGTCAACGCGGAGAGGTGCCGGAGCGGTCTAACGGAGCGGTCTTGAAAACCGTCGGGCGCAAGCCCCGTGGGTTCGAATCCCACCCTCTCCGCCAGGTTCGCAGAGTGCGCGCGTTCCTGCGCGGAATGTCGCCCGAGGTCTCGCGAACCGCGGTCTTGCGTGGGTGAGCCGGGCTCGGCCAGGCGTGGCCGCCATCCTGAGGGCCTGCCTCGAAAATCCCCTCGTCGGCGGCTCAGCCGTGAGCCTGACGGAGGACCACGTCATAGCCGAGATCCTCGAGGCGACGCGTGAGGCGCCTGGTCACGCGGTCGGCGTCGCGACGGTCGAAGTAGGTCGGGCCGAGGTCCTCGAACGGTCGGCCGCTCCGGATGACGTGGTAGACGATGCCGAGGATCGTGTGGCCGACAGCCACGAACGCGCGTCGTGCACCACGACGAGCGGCCAGCCGGCGGTACTGGGCGCCGAGGTAGGTCTGCGTGCGTGACGCGGAACGGGCGCAGCTCACGAGCGTGCTCCGGAGCCACGGGCTGCCGCGTCGCGTCTTGCCGCCGTGGCTGGTCGCCAGCGCTCTCGTAGTTGCCCGGACACATCCCGGCCCAGGACGCGAGCTGGCGGGCAGAGCCGAAGCGGGCCATGTCGAGGCCGATCTCGGCGAGGATGATCTCGGCCGTCCGGCGCCCGACGCCCGGGATCGTGGCGAGGCGCTCGATCACCGCGCCGGCCGGGCGAGGCGCGCCGCGATCTCGGCGTCGAGCGACTCGATCAGGCGCGTCGAGGTCGACCAGGTGCCGGAGCTGGGCCCCGAGCAGGAACCGCTGGTGGGCGCCGACCGATCCGGCGAGCGCCTCGATCAGCGCCTCGCGCTTGGCCCGCAGCCGGCCACGGGCAAGATCCGCGAGCGCCTCGGCGTCGTCGACGCCCTCGCTGAGCGCAGCGAGGATCGAGCGGCCCGGAGACGCCGCCGAGGTTCGTGCTCACCGAGCCGAGCTTGATGTTGGCGCCCTCGAGCACCTTGGCGAGGCGGTTGATCTCGGATGCCCGCTCGCGGACGAGCGTCGTCCGGTAGCGGACGAGCTCGCGCAGCTCGCGATCTGGGCGGGCCGGGATGAAGCTCGCCCGCAGCAGGCCGTGGCGGAAGCAGGTCGGCGATCCACTCGGCGTCCCGGACGTCGGTCTTGCGACCGGGCACGGCCTTGATGTGGGCGGCGTTGGCGAGCAGCAGCTCGAAGCGGTCCTCGAGCAGGTTCCAGATCGGCTTCCAGTAGCTGCCGGTCGACTCCATCGCCACCGCCGTGATCCCGCGCTCGGCGAGCCAGTCGGCGAGGCGCGAGCAGATCGCGACGTGAGGGTGCCGAAGCTGCGCGTCTCCCGGACGGGCTCGCCGCGCGGTCCCGGCGTGATCGCGCAGACGGTGAGCGTGCGCTTGCCGATGTCGATGCCGGCGCAGCGGTGATGCATGGTCTCCATCGCATCAGGGCCTCCAGCCCATGCCGGCGGCCAGGGAGGCGCCCATCTGCGCAGCGACTGCCTCGCGTGCTCTCCCCATCGGGGAGGCAACAGACGGTGATTCCGCCGGGCGCCTCGGGTCCATCTGTAGAACCGGGCTCACAGCACCAAGGCTCTGCGACCTCGAGATCCCGGCCGCGGCAGCCATTTTCCACCCGACGCGATCGGGCGCAGCCCGCGTGCATCTGTGAATGGAAGCTCCGGTTCGCGGTAGCCCTTTCGTGCCGTAGAACCTGTCACGCCGGCACGCCAGGATCGAGCCGATGACGTCGATGGCCGAGCTAACGGACCCGGAGTGGGCGCTGGCCGAGGACCTCGTCGACCAGCCCGGCCGCCGCGGCGTGCCCGCTCGCCACGCGCGGCGCGACATCGTCGAAGCGATCCTGTTCCTCGCCCGGACCGGCCGTGAGTGGCGCTGCCTGCCCGACCGCTGCCCGCCGTGGGAGGCCGTCTGGCAGCAGTGGCGGGGGTGGCTCCACAACGGGGTCAAGCCCAAGGGCGATGTCGCGGATCGCTCGGCTGATCCGCGGGAAGAAGCGCCCGCACGTCGAGCCGACGATGGTGATGATCGACGTCCAGACGGTCCGCGACGGGCGCGCCGGCCCGACGTTCCACAACCAGGGCGGGCGCGGCGGGCACACCACGGGCGCGTCGGCCGGGACCTCGTCTCCGACCACCTCGCCGAGCTGCCGAGCCTCTCGGCGATCGTGACCGACCGCGGCTACCGCGGCCTTGCCAAGCTCGCCGGCCGCGACGGCCTGACGCTCGATATCAAGGCGCCGCCCATCGGCGCCGTCGGGTTCCAGCCGCTCAAGCCGCTCGATATCAGGGTCGAGTACGCGTTCGCGCGCCTCGGCCGCTGGCGCCGGCTGTCGCGATGCTACGAGGGGACCGAGGCGAGCGCGCGAGCCTGGCTCGAGGTCGCCTGCCTCGCTTACCTCTTCACGAGGCTCCGCGCCGAGCCGCCCTGACGCGATCCGCCTTGCGGCGCTCCCCGGCGCGGGCAATCAGGACTGACGCGTGCGGACTTCTACTCCCTGGCGCCGTGAGGTCGCCGCCTCCAGGCAGCCAGACGGCCGCTTGCCTGGTCATCGACCAGTTCGATCGCGCCGTCGCGCCGCAGGTCCGCCAAGACGCGCTTGATCGTCGGATCGCTGATCCCCGGGAGCGCCGACCGGACATCGCGGAGACGGAACGCGGCCGGGGCGTGGTCGAGGATGTAGCGTCGGACCTGGTCCTGCTTCGACCCGGCCGCGAGGTTTCGCCGCGCGGCGACGCTCGCGTCGAAGTCCTCGTATGCGCCGACCAGGACGTCGACGAGGTAGCCGATCCACGGCCAGAGGTCGTGCTCGCCTTCGTGCCAACGGCGCTGTGAAGCGTAGATCGCGTCGTAGTACGCGTCCTTGGTCTCGAACATCCGCTGCTCGATGCTCACGTAGCGCGACACCGAGTAGCCCTGTTGAAGCAGCGCGTGGGTCGTGATCAGGCGTGCAAGTCGCCCGTTCCCGTCTGCAACCGGATGGATCGCCAGGAAGTCCAGGACGAGCGCGCCGATGAGCAGGATCGGGTGGGCGGCCTGGTCGGCGACGGCCTGGCGATACCGATCGAACAGGTCGGGGAGCAGGAACTCCGTTTCCTTGGGGGACGGCGGGGTGAAGAGCACCTCGCGATGGCCCCGCTCGTACGACACGACGAGGTTCTGCTCGCTCTTGATCCGCCCGCCGCCGCCATCGGTGTGACCGAGGAGGAGGCGGTGGAGGTGCAGCACATACGGCACGGATAGCGTTTCGAGATCGGTTGCCCGCGAGATCTCGTCCATCGCGTCCCGATACCCGGCAAACTCGCGCTCGTTGCGGTTGCGGAAGCGCCGTGGTTCTGCCCCTTCCGCCACGAGCCCCCGGATCCGGCCCGCTTCGACGACGACACCCTCGATCGCGCTGGAGGCCGTGATGGACTCGATGCGGGTCGCCGCGGCCAACGCGTCGAGGAGTTGCGGGAGCTGCTCCCGGTAGAGCCCTTCGCGGCCGCGGCCCACGTCGATCCGCGCAAGACGCACTCCGAGACGCACGGGCTGGGACCCCAACGTCTTGTCGATGTCGACGAAGCTGCGCATTGGATCATCTCGGATAATCGGATATAAGGTGGCCGGTCTGATCCCGATTATCTGCAGGGCCCCGATCCCGGTCAAGAGCCTCCGGGTGGTCGGGCGGAGGGACTCGCGCCGTCGGAGGACGGCGCCGAGCCCGGACAGGAGGAGGACCGGGAGCACCTTCGCGAGGGCGTCGACAGATGCACGAGGCCCTTCCGATGGTGAGGGATGCGGCGGACGCGTCGCGAATCGTGCCATGCTCGAGGCACGGCCGTGACGCGCCGTGCGCCAGCGCGCGGTCTCTCGTCGGCCGCTGGCCGTTCACAGTCTGCCGTCCTGCGCTTGACCGTTTCGGCCGGCGCCTCGTAGACTCCGCGGCAACTGAAGACGTGGGCTGTGAACGGGACGAGTACCCGTCGTTCGCCGGCACAGAGACCCGGCGGCCGGTGGAAGACCGGGGTGGCGGCGGCGGAGAATGGACCCGGGAGCCTCCGGACCGAAACGCGCGGGCAGGGCCGGCGCGGGTAGGCTCCGGCGCAGGGCGCCAGCGATAGCGGGCAGCGCCGATCGGACGGACCGACCGTCCCGTCGGTCAGGTGAGTGCGGCAGTGCCGAAATCGGGTGGCACCGCGGATGGTCGAGCCGACCGTTCGTCCCGAGTGGACGAAGGTCGGTTTCGTTGTCTCTGGAGGTCCGCGGACGATGTCCATCCAGCACCCGCTCAGCCTCGGTGAGGTCAAGCGCCTCGCCGGCAGCGCGGACACGATCCGTCTCCGGGCGAGCCGCGATGCCGATCTCGAGACTCCGATCGGCGCATTCCTCCGGCTCGACGACGGCGCCACGCCGGCCTACCTGCTGGAGTCGGTCGAAGGCGGCGAGCGGCTCGGTCGCTACAGCTTCCTGGGCATCGGTCCGCGCCGGCTCCTCGAGGTTCGCGCCGGCGTCGCCCGGATCCAGGACCGGCCCGTCGGCGTGACCGCCTATGCGCCCGACCTGCCCGTCACTGCCTTCCCGGCGACCGATCCACTCGCCGCGCTGCGCGCGTTCGTGCCCCGGCGCGTCGTCGAGCCCGGCGAGGGGATGCCGCGGTTCACGGGCGGCGCGGTGGGTGCCCTCGCCTACGACGCGGTCTCCGCCTTCGAGCCCACGGTCCCGCTCCCCCCGGCCGACCCGGTCGGGGTCCCGCTCGCCAGCTTCATCGAGACGGACCTCGTGCTCGTCTTCGATCACCTGACCCACGAGCTGAGCGCGATCGCCTCGCTCCACACGGACGCCCCGCGCCTCGAGGAGCGCTACCGCATCGCCGAACGGGCGATCTTCGAGGCGCTCGAGCGGACGGCCCGTCCGTCGGCGGCCGAGATCTCCGGTGTCGCGCCGTCGGGCGACCGCGCCGGAGCGGGCGGTCCTGCCGGGTCGGCCCCCGCGGCTTCGCCCGCAGCACGACGGTGGACGAGCCACTGACGAGCCTGGGCCGCGCCGCGTTCGAGGCCGCGGTCCGGGCCGCCAAGGACGCGATCGCGGCCGGCGAGGCGATCCAGGTCGTGCTCGCGCGGCGCGAGACCCGGGCGCTGCCGGCCGGTCCCGACGGCCGTCCCGTCGACGGGATCGGGCTGTACCGCGCGCTGCGCCGCGTGAACCCCAGCCCGTACCTCTTCTTCGTCCGGACCCCGTCGTTCGAGGTGGTGGGCGCCAGCCCGGAGCTGCTCCTCCAGGTGGAGGGTGATCGACTGACGACGCACCCGATCGCCGGCACACGGCCCCGCGGAGCCACTCCTGCCGACGACGCGCGCCTCGCCGAGGAGCTGGCAGCCGACCCGAAGGAGCGAGCCGAGCACGTCATGCTCGTGGATCTCGGCCGTAACGACCTGGGCCGGGTCGCTCGGCCCGGCACGGTCCGCGTCTCGAAGTACATGGAGGTGGAGCGCTACAGCCACGTCCTGCACCTCGTGAGCCACGTCGAGGGGCGGTTGGCCCCGGGACTCGACGCGCTCGACGCGCTTCGGAGTGTCTTCCCCGCCGGGACCCTGTCCGGCGCCCCGAAGGTCCGCGCGATGCAGCTCATCGCCGCCGCGGAGCGCGAGCGACGGGGCCTCTACGGCGGGGCGATCGGCTACCTCGGCTATGACGGCAACCTGGACACCGCGATCGCCATCCGGAGCGCCGTGCTCAAGGACGGCGTGGCCCACCTCCACGCCGGTGCCGGGATCGTGGCGGGAAGCGTGCCGGAGCGCGAGTTCGAGGAGACCGAGCACAAGGCGGCCGCCCTTCGCCGCGCGCTCGAGCTGGCGGCGGGAGGGGGACGCGGAGTGGCCGCGTCCGACCCGGCCGGTACCGCGGCGACCGTGGCCGATGCCGATCCGGCGGGCGCCACCGCGGCTGGGGGCTCGCGGTGATCCTCGTCATCGACAACTACGACAGCTTCACGTACAACCTGGTGCAGGCGCTCCAGGCCGCCGGCGCGGACGTCCGGGTCGTCCGCAACGACGCGATCGACGCGGCGGGACTCGCCGCCCTCGCGGACGATCCCGCTGCCGACCTGCGCGGGATCGTGATCTCGCCCGGGCCGTCGGACCCGGCGCACGCGGGCGTCTCCGTCGAGGCGGTCGGCTTCGCCGCGGCGCGCCGGATCCCGCTCCTGGGCGTCTGCCTGGGCATGCAGTCGATGGCCGCCGCGTTCGGGGCGTCGATCGTGCGCGCCCCGACGCTCGTGCACGGCGAGGCCTCCCCGGTGGACCACGACGGCGCCGGCCTGCTGTCGGGCATGCCCGCACGCTTTGCCGCCGCGCGCTACCACTCGCTGTGCGTGGACGCGGCCACGCTGCCGCCGGAGCTGTTCGTGACGGCCCGGAGCGCCGACGACGACGTGGTGATGGGGCTGCGGCACGCCACGCTGCCGATGGAAGGCGTCCAGTTCCACCCCGAGTCCGTGCTCACGCCCGACGGCCCGCATCTCCTCGCCAACTTCCTGCGGCTCGCCGGGGAGGGCGATGCGGGCGTCCTCGACGATGCCTCGGGGTCCTTCGCCACGAAGGGCCTCGCCGCCGCTGCCGCGGCGGCTCCGGCTGCCGCTCGGGCCGTGGGGGCACCCTCGTGAGCGACACCGGTGCGGGCAGCACTGTCGACCGTCATCGACGGGGGAACGCTCGGCCGCGACCGAGGCCCACAGCGCGATGGGCGCGGTGATGGACGGCGAGTCGACGCCCGCCCAGCTTGCGGCGCTCCTCGTGGCGCTCCGGATGCGCGGCGAGACCGTGGACGAGCTGGCCGGCTTCGCGATCGCGATGCGCGAGCGCGTGGTGCGCGTCGACGCGCCCGCCGGGGCGATGGACATCGTCGGGACGGGCGGCGACGGGTCGGGCACGTTCAACATCTCGACGACCGCGGCGTTCGTCGTCGCGGCCGCCGGCGTTCCCGTCGCCAAGCACGGCAACCGGGCCATCACGTCGCGGTCCGGCTCGGCGGACGTCCTCGACGCGCTCGGCGTGCGCGATCGACCACGACGCGGACTCCGCCGCGGCGGCGCTGCGCGAGCATCGGCTTCGCGTTCCTGTTCGCGCCAGCTTCCACCCGGCGATGCGCCACGCGGGCCCGACCCGCCGGGAGATCGGCGTCCGGACGGCCTTCAACCTGCTGGGCCCGCTCACGAACCCGGCCGGCGCGCGGCGCGCAGCTCGTCGGCGTCGGGGACCCGGCCGCGGCGCCGAAGCTCGCCGAGGTGCTGCGCCGTCCTGGGCACCGAGCGCTCGCTCGTGGTCCACGGCGCCGGCGTGGACGAGCTGCCGCTCGACGGCAGCGGGCGTCATCCACGACGTGACGCCCGGCGGCGTCGTGCGCCGCGAGGTCGACGTGGCGGCGCTCGGGCTTCGGTCGCGCGGAGACCGCGCGGCTCGCCGGCGGCATCGCCGGCCGAGAACGCCGCGCTCGTCGATGCCGTCCTCGCCGGGAGCCGAGCGCGGCCGCGACGCGACGTGGTCCTGCTCAACGCGGGAGCGGCGCTCATCGCCGCCGGGCGGGCGACGGACCTGGCGGAGGGCATCGACACAGGCGGCCGCGATCCTGGATTCCGGGGCCGCGTCCCGGCTGGTCGCCCGGCTGCGCGCGGAGCGGCTGGCGGCGGACGCGACGAAGGCCGCCCAGGCGGCCGCGGAGGTTCGAGCATGACGATCGAGGTCCCGGCCCCGCCCCGCCGGCGCACCGCACGGGGCGGCATCCTCGCCGAGATCGCCGCCCGGCGCGCCAGCGACGTCGCGGCGGAGCTCGGCGATGCGACCTACGCGGCACTCGCCCGGGCGGCACGGTCCGCGCCCGCCCCGCGACCGATCGCCGAGCGCCTGGCCGCGCCGGGGCTCCATCTCATCGCCGAGGTCAAGCGTTCGTCGCCGTCGGCCGGCTCGATCGCCCCTGCGGATGACGTGGTCGTGCGTGCCCGCGCGTATGCCGCCGGCGGCGCGGCCGCGATCTCCGTCCTGTGCGAGCCGCACTGGTTCGGCGGGTCCGTGGCGGACCTCCGGGCCGTGCGCGCCGCGGTGGCCGTCCCGGTCCTCGCGAAGGAGTTCGTGGTCGATCCACGCCAGCTGCCCCTCCTGCGCGCGGCCGGCGCTGATCTCGTGCTCCTGCTCGCCGTCCTCCACCCGGCGCGCCGCCTGGCGGAGCTCGTCCGGCGTGCGGTCGATCTCGGCCTCGAGCCACTGGTCGAGGTCCACGCGGAGCGCGAGCTCGACGCCGCGCTCGCGAGCGGCGCGCGCCTGGTCGGCGTCAACAGTCGCGACCTGCGGACCCTGGCCGTGGACCCGGACCGCCCCGTCCGGCTCCGGGAGCTGGTGCCCGCTGACCGGATCGCGATCGCCGAGTCCGGCGTCCGGGATGCCGGGAACGTTGCGCCGGTGGCGTGCCGCTGGCTACGACGCGGCCCTGGTCGGCGAGGCCCTGGTGCGGGCAGCCGACCCGCGCGCGGCCGCAGCCGCGTTCGTCGCGGCGGGCGCCATCCCCGACGATCCAGGTGCCATGGCCCGGGCCCCGCTCGTGAAGATCTGCGGCATCGCGGACGCGCCGGGCGTCGACGCCGCGCGCGCGGCTGGTGTCGATGCCATCGGCCTCAACTTCGTGGCCGGAACGCCCCGCGAGATCTCCCTCGCCGAGGGCGCGGTCCTCGCCCGTCACGCCCGTGCCGCGGCCCCAGCCGGCCGCGCCCCGATGGTGGTGGCGGTCACGGCGAACGCGGACGCGCCGCTCCTTGCCGCCATCGCGCGGGACGTGGATCCCGATGTCATCCAGTTCAGCGGCGGGGAGCCCGCGGAACGGATCGCGTCGTCTCCGCGCCCCGCCTGGAAGGTGCTCCACCTGCCCTCGGACGCCGGCGAGGGAGCGGCCGGCGTTGCGGCGAAGGTCGTGGCCGACGGGCGTCGATACCTGGCCGCCGGCGCGGTGCGGATGCTCCTCGACACCGCGGGCGGGCCGTACCCCGGCGGGACGGGCACGCCCGCGGACGCGGCCGTCGCGGCCGCGGTCGCCCGCGAGATCCCCGTCATCCTCGCCGGCGGGCTCAGCGCGGCCGGCGTCGCGGCGGCGCTCCTCCGGGTGCCCGCCGTCGGGGTGGACGTCGCCTCGGGCGTGGAACGACGTCGCCGCGCGGGGGAGCGGCCCGTCAAGGACCCGCTCGCGGTGGCGCTCTTCGCGAAGCGAGCCCGGTCGGCGCGCTTCGACCGGCCCAACGCCGCCGCGCGCCCGGAGCCCGTGGACCCAGGCCTCCTCGACGCCGACGAGGCGGGTCGCTGGGGCGTCGACCGCACGTTCGGCGGGCGCTATGTCCCCGAGACGCTCATGACCGCCCTCCGCGAGCTGGAGGAGGCCTACGGCGCGCTCCGAGGGGACCCCGTCTTCTGGGCGGAGCTGCGCGCGCTCCTGGCGACGTACGCGGGCCGACCGACCCCGGTCTACCGCGCCGATCGGCTCGCCGCGCAGGTCCTGGATCGTGCGCGTGAGCTCGACCCGGCCGCCGACCTGCCCACGCGCCTGCGGATCTACCTCAAGCGCGAGGACCTGGCGCACACGGGCGCCCACAAGATCAACAACGCGCTGGGCCAGGCGCTCCTGACGCGGCGCCTGGGCAAGAGCCGGGTCATCGCCGAGACCGGCGCGGGCCAGCACGGCGTCGCCACCGCCACGGCGTGCGCGCTCCTGGGTCTGCCCTGCGTCGTCTTCATGGGAGCCGTCGACATCGAGCGCCAGCGACCCAACGTCCTGCGGATGGAGGCGCTCGGCGCGGAGGTCCGTCCGGTGACCTCCGGCACGGCGACGCTCAAGGACGCGGTGAACGACGCGATGCGCGACTGGGTCACGAACGTCGCCACGACCCACTACGTGCTCGGCAGCGCGATGGGACCGCACCCGTACCCGACCCTCGTCCGCGACCTCCAGCGGGTCCTCGGCGACGAGGCGGCGGCCCAGCTGCAGGCCGTCGAGGGCAGGCTGCCCGACCTCGTCGCGGCCTGCGTCGGCGGCGGCTCCAACGCGATCGGCCTGTTCTCGCGCTTCATCGGCGAACCGGCGGTCCGGCTCGTTGCTGCCGAAGCCGAAGGGGAGGGGATCGCGACCGGGCGACACGCTGCTGCGCTCGCCGCCGGCACGCCCGGCATCCTCCACGGTGCCCGCTCCTACATGCTCCAGGACCGGGACGGGCAGGTGACCGAGGCACACTCGATCTCGGCGGGCCTGGACTACCCGGGCGTCGGGCCGCAGCTCTCCGCGCTCTACGAGGCGGGGCGCATGGAGGTGGTCTCCACCACCGACGTCGCCGCCGTGGCCGCGATCCGGGACCTGTCGCGCGCGGAGGGGATCCTGCCCGCGCTCGAGCCTGCCCATGCGCTCGCCGCCCTCCCGCGCATCCTCGTGGGCCGCACCCGGGGGCAGCGCGGCCCGCTCGCGTCCGCGCCGCTCCCCGACGACGCGGTCATCCTGGTGGGCCTCTCCGGCCGCGGCGACAAGGACCTCGCCGCGCTCGAGCGACACGAGGTGACGGCATGAGCACGCCGGCCGCCGGCCCGTCGCGCGCGACGGGCGCGAGTCCAGGGCAGGGGACCAACGCCACGCCCGGTGCGACCCGGATCGCAGATGCGTTCGCTCGGGCACGCACCGCGAACCGCGCTGCGCTCATCCCGTACATCGTGGCCGGGTACCCGGACGCGGCCGGCAGCCTCGCGCGCGGCGATCGCGGCGATCGACGCGGGAGCCGATCTCCTCGAGGTGGGCCTCCCGTACTCGGACCCGCTCGCCGACGGGGCCACGCTCCAGCGGGCGTCGGGCGTGGCCTTGCGGGCGGGCGCCACGCTGGACCGGTCGGTGGCCCTGCTCGCCGAGATCGCGGAAGCCCGGCCGGGCATCCCGCTCGTGCCGATGTGCTATGCGAACCAGCTCCTCGCCGGGGGCGGCGGCGCGACCGCGGCGCGGCGGCTCGCCGACGCGGGGGCATCGGGCGTCATCGTGGCCGACCTGACGCCCGACGAGGGAACGCCCTTCGAGGCCGCATGCCGGGACGCCGACCTCGCGCTCATCTACCTGGTCGCGCCGACCACGCCGTCCGATCGGCGGCGTGCGATCGCGGCCCGGACCGGCGGCTTCCTCTACACGGTCTCGCTCGTCGGCGTCACCGGGGCAAGGGCCAGCCTCCCGCCGGAGGTCGGCCGCTACGTCCGCGCGGTCAAGGCGGCCAGTCCCGTGCCGGTCGCCGTCGGGTTCGGCGTCTCGCGCCCGGCGCACGTGCGGGCGCTGGTCCGGGCGGGCGCCGACGGGGTCATCGTCGCCTCGGCGCTCATCGACGCGCTGGGCCCGGACGGGCGCGACACGGCGGGCCTCGGGCGCCTGGTCGAGAAGTTGCGGGCCGCGGCGGCACGCTGAGCGGCGCCGCCCGCTCGACGCCTCAATCGGTCGTCGACTCCGCGGCATCGTCGGGTCGCCGCTCCCGCTTCTGGGCGTGCTGCACGCGGCGCGTGGCCGCGATGAGCTTCCGGTAGAGCGCGACGAGCTCCGGCTCCGGGAAGAGCCCCGCCGACGCGCTCGTGACGTGCTCCAGGACCTGCGCCTCTCGCGCCGCGTCGCGCACGGTTCGCCGGCCCGTGACCTGCTTGACGCGGCCGATCTCGAGCGCGATCTGGGCGCGCTCGTTGAGGAGCGCCACGATCTCCCGGTCGATCGCGTCGATCCGGTCGCGGAGCGGGGCCAGCGCCTCGGCCGTCGGGTCGCCGCCCGGAACGGCACCTGCCGGCGGCTCCACACCCGCCGACGGCTCGGCGCCCGTGCGTACGCGCCGCCGCTCACCCACCGGGCGCCCCGTGGTCGCGGGCACGCTGCCGGGATCAGGCCTGCCGTCCAGCGCCGCGCCAGCTCCTCGAGCGCGAGCGTGTAGCCGCGGGCGCGCAGGCCCACGAAGCGCGCGACCGCGACGTCCTCCAGGAAGTTGACGCGTCGGAACGGCTCGCGCGTCGCCGGGTCCGAGAGATGCACCTCCACGAACGGCCGCTCGACGGCCAGCAGGGCGTCCCGCAGGCTGACCGAGGTGTGGGTGAGCCCGCCCGCGTTCACGATCGCGGCGTCGAAGTCGCGCCGGTGGAGCCGGTCGATGAGGGCGCCCTCGTGGTTCGACTGGAAGAAGTCGACCGCGACCCCCAGCTCCGCGGCCCGCGCGGCGATCCCGGCGTTGATCTCGTCGAGCGTCTCGCGCCCGTAGATCGCCGGCTCCCGCTCGCCCAGCAGGTTCAGGTTCGGGCCGTTCAGCACGAGCACGCGGAGTTGCCTGCGCTCGACCGTCCCGCTCATGCGCCGACCCGGGCCGGCGTGCCCGCCAGGACGTTCCCGGCCGCCGCAGCCACGACGTCGGGCGGGATGTCGGCGCGGACGGTCCAGCCTCGGGCCGTCGCGAGCACCCAGCGGAGCTGGCCGCCGTGGTGCTTCTTGTCCGTCGCGATCGCGTCCAGCACCGCGCCGGCCGGGTAGGGGAGCGGCGCGTTCCCGAGCTCCAGTCCGTCGAGGAGGCGCCTCGACCCGCTCCGCACGTTCGGACGGGGTCGACGCCGACCGCGACGCCGATCCGGAGGGCCGCTCGAAGTCCGTACGCCACGGCCTCGCCGTGCAGGATCCCGCGGAACGCGGCGACCGTCTCGATCGCGTGCGCCAGCGAGTGCCCGAGGTTCAGCGCGATCCGGCCGCCCTGCTCGCGCTCGTCGGCGGTGACGACCTCGATCTTGGCCAGTCGCGCAGCGCTCGACGAGCTCGGCCATCGCGCCCGATGCGAAGGCCTCCGGGTCGCCGGCAGCGAGGGCGGGCCCGCTGGATTCCAGGAGCTCGAGGAGCCGCTCGTCGCCCAGCGTTCCCATCTTCACGGCCTCGCCCAGCGCGGCGCGCAGCTCGCGTGGCTCCAGCGTCCGGAGGAACGCCACGTCCGTGACGTTCGCCGCGGCCTGGTGGAAGGCGCCGATGAGGTTCTTGCCCTCGGGAAGGTCGACGGCCGTCTTGCCGCCGATCGAGCTGTCCAGCTGGGCGACCAGCGTCGTCGGGACGTGGACCAGCGGAACGCCGCGCAGCCACGTCGCGGCCAGGAACCCGGCCGCGTCGCCGAGCGCCCCGCCGCCGATCGCGACGATCGGGTCCGTCCGCTCGGCCCGCAGGCCCGCCAGCTGGCGGGCAGCGTCCTCGATCACGCCCAGCCGCTTGGCGTCCTCGCCGCGCGGGAGCAGGATCCGCTCGATCGGGATCCCGGCGGCGCGGAGCGCGTCGGCCAGCGCCGCTCCGGCGACCTCCCACGCCCGCGGCTCGGAGACGAGGATCGCGCGGCGCGCCTCCAGGCTGCCAAGCGCCGCCGCGACCCCGGCCGCCGCGGTGCCGTCGCCCAGCTCGTAGCTGCCCAGCGCAGTCTCGGCGCGGAGGAGCACGGTTCCGTCGGGGATCGGGTCATCGAGATGTCGCTCGAGCGTCTCCACGATCCCCGCCAGCCCCACGATGCCGTTCACGCGGATCGCCGGCCCGTAGAACGGGGCGCGCGTCGCGGCAAGGCCGCGCATCGTGGCGACTGGGTCGCGCCCGCTGAGCAGCGGCCGCGGCACGGGGGACCTCCGGACCCGCTGGGCCAGGATCTCGGGCGGGGCGTCGAGCCATGCCGCCATGCGGCCGCGGTAGAGGTGCCACCGGTTCCGCGGGTCCACGGGGGCGCCACCGCCGGTCGCGATGACGCGGGTCAGGCCCGGTCGCGGGTCGGCCGGCCCCAGGGCCTCGACTGCGCGGCGCTCGCGGTCCCGGAAGCCCTGCTCGCCCTCCTCGGCGAAGATCGACGGGATCGGACGCCCGGCGTCGCGCTCGATCTCCTCGTCGAGGTCGACGAACGCCGCCGCGTGGCGACGCGCGAGGCGACGTCCGACGGCGCTCTTGCCGCTCCCGGGCAACCCGACGAGGACGAGGTCCATGGGCGCTCCCTAGTCGTCGCCGCCGGACCCGGCGGCTCCGGATCCGGGGCCGCGCGGGCGCCCCCGGGCTCGCCACGCCGTGATCGTCGCCGGACCCCGGGATATGGGCGCTCCGCTCGACGTAGCGCGCCAGGTTGTCCGAGACCTCGGCGAGGGAGTCGCCGCCGAACTTCTCGAGGACGGCCGCGGTCAGCGTCAGGAGCACCATCGCCTCGCCGATCACGCCCGCTGCCGGGACCACGCTGATGTCGGAGCGCTCGTAGTGGGCCTTCTCCACCGACCGCGCCGGTCACGAGGTCGGCCGACGGCAGCGGTCGCGCCAGCGTGGAGATCGGCTTCACCGCGCCGCGGACCACGAGCGGCTGCCCGTTCGTGATGCCGCCGGTCAGGCCACCCGCGTTGTTCGAGCGGTGGATCCACGCGCCGCTCGCGTCGCGGCCGTCGATCACGTCGTGGACCTCGGAGCCGAGCAGGCGGGTCTGCTCGAAGCCGAGCCCGAGCTCCACGCCCTTCACGCTCTGGATGCTCATGACGGCGGCGGCGACGGCGCCGTCGAGCCGCCGATCCCAGTGGACGTGGCTGCCGAGGCCGATCGGGAGCCCGTGGGCGACCACCTCGAAGACGCCGCCGACCGTGTTCCCGAGGGCGCGGGCCTCGTCGATCCGCGCGACCATCCGGGCCTCGGCGTCGGGGTCCGGGCAGCGCAGCGGGCTGGCCTCGGTCTCCGCGCGGCTCCGCGTGCAGTTGGCCGGGTCCACGGCCACGCCGCCGACCTCCGCGGTGAACGACCAGACCTCGATCCCGAGCACGGCGAGGAACGCGCGGCAGACGGCGCCCGCCGCGACGCGCGCCGCCGTCTCGCGGGCCGAGGCGCGCTCGAGGACCGGGCGGACGTCGCTGAAGCCGTACTTCAGGGCACCCGCCAGGTCCGCGTGCCCGGGCCGGAGCCGCGTCACCGGCTGCGCGCGCTTGTTGCCCTCGGCGGCGAGGCCGGCGAGCTCCCCGGCCTGGGTCGCGGTGAGCGGCTCCACCTGCATCACCCGGGTCCAGTTCTCCCAGTCCCGGTTCCGGATCAGGAGCAGGATCGGCGAGCCGATCGTGAGCCCGTGCCGGATCCCGGCCAGGATCTCCGCGCGGTCCTGCTCGATCGCCTGGCGGGCGCCACGCCCGTAGCCGCCCTGGCGCCGTCCGCAGGTCGTCCGCGATCGCCTCCGCGGTCACGGGCACGCCGGCGGGGAGCCCCTCGAGCGTGGCGCTGAGCGCCGGCCCGTGCGACTCCCCGGCGGTGAGGAACCGGAACGCCGTCATCCCGCTCCCGGATCGCCCGGCTCGGCCGCCGAACCCCGCCTCGGCGGCTGGCGATCGCCGAGCTCGGCCTCCAGCTTCTCGCGCATCAGGTCGACCGGCGCGGGCTGCCCGGTCCAGAGCGTGAAGGCCGCTGCGCCCTGGTGCAGCAGCATCAGCTCGCCGTTCTGGGTCGTGCAGCCGGCGGCGGCCGCGTCGCGCAGGAGCCGCGTCTGGGGCGGGTTGTAGATCAGGTCCAGGACCAGCAGGTTGTTCGGCATCAGCTCGGCCGGGATCGGGCTGACGTCGCCCGCCAGCCCGACGGAGGTGGCGTTGACGAGGACGCTGGCCCGGGCGAGCTCCGCCTCGATGATCGACTCGTGCCAGGGCATCGCCCGCAGCTCCATGTGGGCGGCGCTGCGCCCGAAGAACTTCACCAGCGCCTCGGCCCGGTGGAGGTGGCGATTGAAGACCACGATCCGCTGGAACCCCTCGGTCACCAGCCCGTGGACCACGGCGCGGGCACCGCCGCCCGAACCGAGGACGACGGCCTGGCGCGGCATCTTCTGCTTGCCGACCAGCCGGTCCAGCGCGACGCGGAAGCCCGGCGACGTCCGTGTTGTGGCCGACGAGCTTGCGGCCCTCCTTCGTGATCGTGTTGACCGCGCCGGTGGCGTGCGCCTCCTCGGTGAGCCGATCCACCAGCGAGGCGACCTTCTCCTTGTGGGGGATCGTGACGTTGGCGCCCAGGAAGTCGTCGCCCCGCAGCTCGGCGATCGCGTCCGCGAGCTCGGCCGGCGCCCGGTCCCAGAGCTCGTAGGTCGCCGGGATGCCCAGCGAGTCCAGGGCCGCCTGCTGCATCGCGCCGGACAGGGAGTGGGCCACCGGATGGCCGATGAGGACGATCCGCTTCGTCATGCGCGCACCCTTTCCAGCTCGTCGAAGAAGCCCGGGTAGGAGACGTCGGCGGAGCCGGGCTCCCCGACGTGCGTCGTCCCCGGGGCGATGAGGCCCGCGACGGCGAACGTCATCGCCAGGCGGTGGTCGTCATGGCTGGCGACCGCCGCTCCCCGGAGCGCCCGGCCGCCGTCGATCTCGATCTCGTCGCCGTCCGCCCGGATCCGGGCTCCCAGGGCCGCGAGCCCGGCGACGATCCCGGCGACGCGGTCCGATTCCTTGTGGCGCAGCTCCCCGATGCCGCGGATCCGGCTGCGACCGGACGCCACCGCGGCGGCGAGGCAGAGGATCGGGATCTCGTCGATCGCCTCGGCGACCTCCGCGGGATCCACGTCGATTCCGTGAAGCGCGCTGCTCCGGACGACGAGATCGGCGATCGGCTCGCCGGACGCCCCGCCCGCGCCGGTCCCGACCGGCCGTTCCTCGATGTCGGCGCCCATCCGGCGCAACAGGTCGATGATCCCACGCCGCGTCGGGTTCGTCCCGACATTCCGGAGGAGCAGGTCCGCGTCGGGGTGGATGGAGGCGGCCACCAGCCAGAACGCCGCGGCCGACACGTCGCCGGGGACCCGCTCGTCGAGCGGCAGGACGGTGCGCCGGTCCCGTGACCCGGTGGATCGCGCCGCCGTCGTCGAGGATCTCGGTGTGGACGTCGACGCCGCGGGCGCGGAGCATCCGCTCCGTGTGGTCGCGCGTGGGAAGCGCCTCGCGGACCGTCGTCGTGCCCGTGGCGGCCAGCCCGGCCAGCAGGACGCACGACTTCACCTGGGCGCTGGGGACCGGCGTCGCGTGCTCGATGGCGCGGAGCGCGGCCGGAGCCGGTGATCGCGAACGGCGCCAGCGTCGTGCCGGCCCGCCCGGCGACCGCGGCCCCCATCGCGGCGAGCGGCGCCGCCACCCGGGCCATCGGCCGGCGGCGCAGCGACTCGTCGCCGTCGAGGATGCCGAAGCCGGGCAGCCCGGCGAGGATGCCCGCGACCAGCCGGAAGGTCGTGCCGGAGTTGCCGCAGTCCAGGATGCCGGCCGGTTCCACGAGCGCCGCGCGACCGGGCGAGACGACCTGGTAGTCCACGCTGCGGGCATCCCCGCCGAGCGCGCGCCAGGCTGGCGCCGAGCGCCGTCGCCACGCCGGCGGTGGCGCGCACGTCGCGACCGTCGCCGGCGCCCGTGATCCGGCTCTCGCCCGCGGCGAGAAGCGCCAGCAGGAGCGCCCGGTGGCTGATCGACTTGTCGCCGGGCAGCCGGATCTCGCCGCGCAGCCGGCGCGCCGGGCGCACGGTGATCCGGTCAGCGACGGGTGCGCCGATCACGGTCGGTCCTCAGCTCCTCGAGCCGGCCGCGACGATGGCGCCGCCGCGGGGAGCGTGGAGCGGCGCGGCCTGCGTCGTGCACCGGCCGGACAGCCGCCACGAGCGCCGCGAACTGGTCCAGCGTCACGCGACTGGTCGCCGTCGGAGAGCGCCTCCTCGGGGCGCGGGTGGACCTCGATGAGCAGGCCGTCGGCGCCGATCGCGGCCGCGGCCATCGAGAGCGGGGCCACCAGCCAGCGCTTGCCGGTCGCGTGCGACGGGTCGATGATGACCGGCAGGTGCGTCAGCTCGTGCAGGAGCGGCACGGCCGCGATGTCGAGCGTGTTGCGCGTCGCGGTCTCGAACGTCCGGATGCCCCGCTCGCACAGGATCACGTTCGGGTTGCCGCTCGACATGACGTACTCGGCCGCCATCAGCCACTCCTCGATCGTGCCCGACAGGCCGCGCTTGATGAGCACCGGCCGCCCGGTCTTGCCGACCGCCATGAGCAGCGAGTAGTTCTGCATGTTCCGGGCGCCGATCTGGAGGATGTCGGCGTACTCGGCGACGTGCTCCACCTGGCCGGGCTCCATCACCTCGGTGACGACCGGCAGGCCCGTCCGCTCGCGCGCCTCGGCCAGGAGCCGCAGCCCGTGGAGGCCCAGGCCCTGGAACGAGTAGGGGCTCGTGCGCGGCTTGAACGCGCCGCCGCGCAGCACGTCCGCGCCGGCGGCGGCGACCGCGTCGGCGGTCTCGAAGAGCTGCTCCCGCGACTCGATCGCGCACGGCCCGGCCATGATCGTGAGCGAGCCATCGCCGATCCGGACGTCGCCGACCTCCACCACGGTGTCCTCGGGGTGGAACGCCCGCGAGGTCAGCTTGAACGGGCGATTGGTCCGGGTCACGGACGCCACGCCCGGCAGCACGGACAGCCGGGCGCCAAGGCGGTCCAGCCGCGCGCCGCCCTCGCCGAGCACGGCGATCACGGTGCCGCCCGCGCCCCGGTTCTCGTGGGGCGTCAGGCCCTCGTCGAGGATCAGGCTGCGAACCGCGTTGAGCGCTTCCTCGCTCGCCCCGAGCGACATGACGACGAACATGTGGCCTCGCCTCGCGTCCCGATGATTGCCGTGCCGGGCAGAGTGCTGGACAAAGAAAAAAGCAGAGGCTTGCGACCCCTGCTTCCACCCGGCACGAGCCGTGCCCCGGAGCCTACGCCCCGCGGTCGGTCATGCCGGGTCCATAAAGAAGAAGTGGTGGTGCGCCTGCACGGTGCCCGGACGATAGCCGCCGCCGGCGGACCCTGTCAACGCGCGGTCCCGCTGGCTGCGGTCGGCCGGGCCAGCGCGGCGTCGAGCCGGTCGACGAACGGCCGCGCCCGGAGACCGACCAGGATCGCCCGTGCCGCGTCGGCCGCGGCCCGGACCTCGGGATCGGTCGGGTCAAGCACCGTGACCAGGTCGATCGCGCTGAGCGCCTGGTCCCACGGCAGGCCCAGGTCGTGGAGGCCGCGCAGGGCTTCCCGGTAGAGCCCCAGCGCCTCCGCGCCGCGCCCGTCGATCGCCGCCAGGCCGGCCCGCAGCGTCGAGCGGTGGATCTCGGCGACCGGCCCGTGCACGCCGGTCGCGTCGAGTCGAACGAGGGCCTCGTGGACCCTCGCGGTGTCCCCGCTCCAGAGCGCCGGTCTCGCGGCGAGGTAGAGGTATCCCGCCGCGGCCGATGGGGTCATCTCGGGCAGCTTCCACCACGCGTCGCTCGCGTCGCCCAGCCGCCCCTCGGCCAGCGCCTGGAAGCCCCGCGCGTCGATGACGTAGGCGAGAAGGGCCGGATCGGTCTCGCCCTCGGTGAGCCGCTCCATCTCGGCGATCTCCGCGTCGACCGGCTCGCCCTGGACGGCCCGGATCGTCGCGAGGTTGTTCAGCAGCAGCATGCGGTCCGGCGGGTCGGGCTCCTCGGCCAGGCCGATCCGGAGCTCCGCCAGCGCGCGATCCCAGTCGCCGGTGAGGAAGCCACCCCAGGCGCTGCCCCCGATGAACGCGAAGACCCAGAAGCGCTGGCCCAGGCGACGCGACAGCGCAAGGCCGGCCCTGGCCGCCTCGGCGCCGGCCCGCGGGTCGATCTCGGCCAGCCCGGCCGAGGAGTTGTTGAGGGCCCGGAGCGCCGTCGTCTGGAGGCCATTGGCCTCGGCCACGCGACCGCCGATCTGGATCACCCCGTTGCCCTCGGTGAGCCGTCCGATGCCACCAAGCGCCGAGCCCTTCGTCACCAGGGTGTCGGCCAGGATCGGAACCAGGTCCAGGTGTTCGGCGGCCTCGAGGACCCGATCGGAAACCTCGATGGCGCGGCGGTGGTCCTCCCGGAGGAAGTGGGCCCGCGCGAGCTGTCCTTCCAGCGCCACGAACGCAGGCTCGGCGCGGAGGTCGCCCAGCTCGGCGGCACCGCCCTCGAGGACCGTGAGCGCCTCGTCGGTCCGTCGCGCCGTGAGCAGGGCCCGGCCCAGCGCGGCGATTGCCCGCGCCGCGCCGACCCGGTCGCCGCGCGCGCGATGGAGCGCCACCGCACGCCGGAGCAGTGCCTCGGCGGGGTCGTAGCGGGCGGCGATCGCCGCGGAATCCCCGGCCCGTTCCAGCAGCTCCGCCTCCTCGGCAGGATCGGTCGTGACCGTGAGGGCCTGCTCGATCAGCGACACGGCCTGGTCGTGCGAGCCGAGGGCCGCCGCACGCTCGGCGGCGGCCCTGAGCGCGATCCGGGCCTGGCCCGCGAGGGCGTCGGCCTCGCGCCCTCGGCCGCGTTCGCGTGCGCCGCCAGGTAGTGGCCGGCGAGCGCCCCGGCCAGCTCGTCGGAGCCCAGCGCCTCGAAGAATCGAGCCGCCGCCAGGTGCCGCGTCTTCCGGTCCTTCCGGGCCAGGGTGTTGTACGCGACCTCGCGGATCAGCGCCTGGACGAAGGCGTACTGGCCCCGCTCCGGCGAGCGGGGGTCGCGCTCCTGGGTGAACAGCTCGCGGCGGACCAGCGCCGCGGAGGCGCACGTCGAGCTCGGCGACCGTCGAGGCCCGACACCGCCGCAAGGCCGGCGAGGGTGAAGCGACTGGCCCAGGACGGCCGCGTCCGAGACCAGGAGCCGGTCGGCCGGATCGAGCCCGTCGAGCCGGCTGGCGATCAGCGCGGTGAGCGTCTCCGGCACCGCCAGCGTCGTCAGGTCGCCGATGGGCCGGTAGACGCCGTCCTCGGGCGCGAGCCGGCCTTCCGCCAGGAGCATCCGGACGGTCTCGACCGCGTAGAGCGGGATGCCGTCCGCGCGCTCGATGATCGCCCGGACGGCCGCTTCCGGCAGCCCGGGGACCAGGCCGCCCAGCAGCTCGCGCATGGCCGCCAGCGGCAGCGGCTCGAGGTAGATCGAGGTGAAGTTCCGCTTCCCGGCGCCCCAGTCGGGACGCTTCTCGAGGAGCTCGGGCCGGGCCAGGGTCACGACGTAGATCGGGACGTTCCGGCTCCACTCCAGGAGGTGATCGACGAAGTCGAGGAGCCCGGTGTCGGCGTAGTGATGGTCCTCGAAGACCATGACCACCGTGGAGCTTGCCGCAAGCCGCTCGAAGAAGGTCCGCCAGGCGCCGAACAGCTGTTCCGAGCCGCCTCCCGACCCGAACCCGAGCAGGGCAAGGAGCGCCGGCTCGATCCAGCGCCGTTCCTCCGGGTCGGGGACGTGCCTGGCCAGCGTCTCCCCGATCTTCCCCCGGGTCGTCGGCTCGTCGTCGGTCTCGAGCAGGCCACACCGGCCGCGCACCATCTCGCCCAGCGCCCAGAACGTGATGCCTTCACCGTAGGCCGGGCTGCGGCCGTCGTGCCACCAGGCACTCTCGACGAGGCCGTCGAGGTACTTCGTGAACTCCCAGGCCAGGCGGGTCTTCCCGATCCCAGCCGGGCCGAAGACCGAGACGAGGCGGGCGCGCTGCTCTCGCCCGGTCGAGTGGAACAGGTCCTTGAGCAGGCGGAGCTCGTCGGCCCGACCGACGAACGGTGCCTCGAGCGCCTCCGAGCGGTTGCGGCCGCCCCGCTCGGCCACCACCCGCAGCGCCCGCCAGGCCGCCACCGGTGCCTGCTTGCCCTTGAGCGTCTGCTCTCCGGCGGGCTCGAAGGCGATCGCCCCGCTCGCCGCCCGCTGGGTTGCCTCGCCCACGAGGACGGTCCCGGGCTGGGCCACCGACTGGAGCCGGCTCGCGGTGTTCACGAGGTCGCCGGCCACCATTCCCTGGTTCGTGGCGCCCAGCGTGACCGCCGCCTCGCCGGTCAGGACGCCGGCCCGCGCCGCGATGCCGGGCCCGAGCCCCCGCACGGCATCGACGAGCTCGAGCGCCGCCCGGACGCTCCGTTCTGCGTCGTCCTCGCGGGCGGTCGGCGCGCCCCAGACGGCCATGACCGCGTCGCCGATGAACTTCTCCACCGTCCCGCCGTAGCGGGTGATGACGTCGGTCGCCAGGTCGAAGTAGCGGGTCAGGAGGTCGCGTGTGTCCTCGGCGTCGCGTCCCTCGGCCAGCGCCGTGAACCCGACGAGGTCGGCGAAGAGGATCGAGACCAGTCGACGCTCCGCCACCGGGCCGCCGGGCTGCCCCGCACCCCGGGGGCGGGCCGCTGCGCCCAGCCCGGCTGCCGGACCCACGGCGACCGTTGCCGCGCCCGGGGTGGCGCCACCGACCAATGAGGTCGCGCACTCGCTGCAGAACTTCGCGCCCGGGCCGTTCGCCGTCCCGCAGGCCGGGCACGCGACCGCAAGGCGTGCCGCGCACTCCGTGCAGAACTTCGCGCCTGCCGGGTTCGCGGTCCCACAATTCGAACAGACCACTGGATCACCCTGGATGCGATCTCGCCTGGAAGCCCGAAGCGTACCCGAGATCGCGTGGACCGGAGGTCCAGCATCTCACGGCCGGCGACCGGCGACGAGCCCTTCCCGGCCGGACGTCGACGTCTGCTAGAATCCGCCGGCCGTGGCCCGGAGAGGTCGCATAGAGGCCTAGTGCAGCGGTTTGCTAAACCGCCAGGTGGGGTAACCTGCCTCGAGGGTTCGAATCCCTCCCTCTCCGCCACCGTTCGTGCGCCCGTAGCTCAGTGGATAGAGCGCCAGGTTGCGGACCTGGAGGTCGTGGGTTCGAGTCCCGCCGGGCGCGCCACGATTCCCGGCGGCACCGACTCTCCCCTCCGTCAGCGGTGCAGGTTCCGCGCCGCCACGAAGCTCAGGCCGTGCTCCGTCAGGGTGCGCGCCGTGTGGTTGGTCGCGTCCAGCTTGTCAGAGAAGTTGAGCGCGAGGCTCTCCCAGTCCCCGCTTGCGATCACCTCGGACTTCTCGCGGAAGTAGTCCAGGACGTCCGAGGGATGGCGCCGGGCCCCATCCACGGCCGGGTCGCCGCCCTCGTGCTTCGCCGAGATGTTGGGCACGTGGTCCGCGAGCGACATCAGCTCGTCGCGGCGGTCGTATGGCTGGAGGACGATGCTCTTGAACGTCTCGGTGATGTGGTGCTCGAAGCGGACGCTCTCCTCGAACCCGAGGGCCTGCCGGATCTCGGCCGTGATCTCGAGCGTCTCGTTGTTCACCGAGTTGCCCCAGTTGAACCCGACGAGCGGGGTCGTCCCGTCGTCGCGCGCGAACAGCTTCGCCCCGATGAGCGTCCACAACCCGGCGAGCGGGTTGTCGTTGCCCATGAACACTGAGATCTTGAACTCGATGTCCACGCCGAGGCGGTGGAGGAGGTAGCCCGCCAGCACGGTCCCCGGGTTGATGTTGAGGACCTGGCGGACTCCGTACTCGGTGTAGTAGTGGAGGAACTCGTCGAGCCACTGCAGCGGATGGTCGTTGGGCTCGCCGATCCCGCCGAAGTAGCCGGTGATGGTGGCGGGTCCGCCGAGGTGGATGTTCGAGCCGTCGGTGCCCTTCGTGTCGAGCGTCTCGACGAAGCTCGCCCCGATGATCTGCATCGCCGCCGCGATCGCGGGCAGGTCGCCGTCCGCCTCCTGCTCCTTCATCCGGCGGACCTGGATCCACCTGGCTGGCATCAACGAGCGCTCCGCGACTGCCTTCCGCGCGGCCGCGATGACCCACGGGAAGTACTGGAGCGCGCTCACCTCGAGTGTCACGGCCATGTCGTCGCGGAAGGCCGTGCTGTCCGCCCGCGCACCGACGACGCTCCGGCGGAAATCGGCCACGCCCACGAACGCGCCACGGTCGCGCTCGCCGGCGAGCCATTCCAGGTCCGCGAGGTAGGCAGGGTGGGCAGTCCGGACGCGCTCCAGCAGCGCCGGCAGCCTGCCGGCCGCGGCTGCCCTCCGGTTGATCTCCTCCGGCGTCCCGTAGCGGGCGATAACGGCCAGGACGTCGTTGACGACCCGCGAACCCGGGTCGAGCAGGAACGCGTTCAGTTCATCCAGCCGGTCGGCCGGGATCGCGAGCCGGTCGCGGAGGTCGGCGCTCGTCTCACGCTCGCGCTCGGTCATCCCAGCAGCCTCACCAGCTCGTCGTATTCCTCGTCCTTCATCCCGAACCAGTTCTCCGGCTGCGGGAAGGTTCGCCCGGTCACCTCGCCGACGTAGGCCGCAAGGCCCTCGCGGATCACCGCCCCGGCGTCGGCGAAGACCTTGGCCATGCGCGGGGTGAACTTCGGGTAGAGGGCGAACGCGTCGTGGTAGATCAGCAGCTGGCCGTGGGCGTCGGGCCCCGAGCCCAGGCCCATGATGATGCAGTGCTTCGCTCGCTCGGTGATGAGCCGGCAGAGGCGGTCGGGCACCAGCTCGAGGAGGATGCAGAACGCCCCGGCTTCTTCGAGCGCCTGCGCGTCGTCGACGATCTTCTTCGCCTGTGCGGCGCCCTTGCCCTGGAGCCGGAAGCCGCCCAGCGCGCTGACGCTCTGCGGGGTGAGGCCCAGGTGGCCGATGACCGGGATCCCGGCCCGGGCGATGCCGGCCACGCGGTCGGCCATCTCGGCGCCGCCCTCCAGCTTGACCGCGTCGCAGCCGGCCTCGGCCATGAACCGTCCGGCATTGCGGATCGCGGACTCGACGCTCGGCTGGTAGCTCATGTAGGGCATGTCGCCGACCAGCCATGCGGTGGGCGCCCCTCGCCGCACCGCTGCGGCGTGGCGGATCATGTCCTCCATGGTCACCGGGAGCGTGCTGTCGAAGCCCAGCATGGTCATGCCCAGGCTGTCCCCGACGAGGATCATGTCGATCCCGGCCTGCTCCTGCAGGTGGGCGGTCGGGTAGTCGTAGCAGGTCAGCCACGTGATCGGGGTGCCCTCGGCCACCTTCGCGAACAGTGCGGGCAGCGTGACCTTCTTCCGCTCGGACACCCGTGGCCTCCTCTCGCAGACGGCCGCGTCGCGGCATCGTCACCGCCGGATCATTCCTGCCGCGGCGCGCTTCGGGGAAGTGCCGTTCCGCCTACACTCGCGCCAATGTCCGAACGAACCCAGCCCCGCCTCGGCGTCCTCGGCCTCGGGACGATGGGCGGCGCCATGGCGGCCAATCTCGCCCGCGCCGGCTTCCCGCTCGCCGTCTGGAACCGGACTGCCGGCCGCAGCCACGAGCTCGAAGCGCTCGGGGTCACCGTCGCCGAGACGCCGGCGGCGCTCGCGGCCGCGGCCGACATCGTGCTCGTCTGCGTCTCCGACACCCCGGACGTGGAGGCGGTCCTCTTCGGCCCGGACGGCGTCGCCGCGGGCGCCGCGCCCGGAGCCCTCGTCATCGACTGCTCGACGATCGACCCCGGCGGCCAGCCGGGGGTTCGCGGCCCGCCTCGCCGGAGCAGGGGATCGCCTTCGTGGATGCCCCGGTCACCGGCGGCAGCGAGGGCGCCCGCAACGCCACGCTGGCGATCCTCGTGGGCGGCGCGCCCGCGGACGTCGAGCGGGCTCGACCGGTCCTCGCGGCGATCGGCCGGACGATCACCCACCTCGGGCCGGTCGGCGCGGGCCAGGCCGCGAAGGCCGTCAACCAGGTCATCCTGGCCGGGACGTACCTGGGCGTCGCGGAAGGACTCGTCCTGGCCCTGAAGGCGGGTCTCGACCCGCAGCAGGTCGTCGAGGCCCTCTCGGGCGGGGCGGCGCAGAGCTGGGTCCTCGCCAACCGGAGCGGGCGGATGCTGGCCAACGAGTACCCGCTGGGCTTCAAGGTCGCGCTGCACCTGAAGGATCTCGGCATCGCCCTGGACCTGGCCCGGGAGTCGGGCGCCGTCCTGCCGGTCGCGGCCCTCGCCGCCCAGCTGGAGGCCGGCCTCGTCGCGACGGGCCACGCCGACGACGACATGTCGGCTCTCGCCCGCGCGATCCGCGGGCTGTCCGGCCTGGATGCGTGACCGGCATCGACCGGGGCGGGGTAGGCTGACAGGCATGCACTACGAGCTGTTCATGGGCGCCGCGCTCGCCGAGGCTCGCGCCGCGGTCGAGAAGGGCGAGCGCCCCCGCGGGGCTGTCGCGGTCCTCGACGAGGCGCTGGTCGCCAGCGGCCACGAAGAGGTCGTGGCCCGCACCGACCCGACGGCCCACGCGATCATCGTGACCCTGCGCGAGGCGGCCGGCCGACTCGGGAGGACGTCGCTCGCGGGCGTGACCGTCTTCGCGGTCGTGGAGCCGTGCGCGATGTGCGTCGGCGCGCTGCTCGAGTCGGACGTGGACTGCCTCGTCTACGCGGCCTCGAACCCCACCGCCGGAGCGGCCGGCTCGGTGATCCAGCTGGCCGACCATCCCGGGTTCCTGCGGCGGATGGACCTCGTCTCCGGGATCCTTCGCGCCGACGCGGCAGAGTTGCTCGAGGTGGCGACCCAGGCCTGACGAGCTCCCGCCGCGCCGCCGGCAAGGGGACGGCGGGCTGCGCGCCGGCGCTCCCGGCCGGGGCCCGATCCCGGGTCCGTCCGCCTTTGGTATTCTCTCGCGCGGAGAGGTGTCCGAGTGGTTGAAGGTGCCGCTCTCGAAAAGCGGTGTGCGCAAGCACCGTGGGTTCGAATCCCACCCTCTCCGCCACGCCACGCACACCCGACCCGCCGGCGCCCGTGCCGACATGCCCGCGGAGAGGTCGCCTAGAGGCCTAGGGCGCCGCACTGGAAATGCGGTATGGGGCAACCCATCGAGGGTTCGAATCCCTCCCTCTCCGCCACTGTCATGAGTCGCGACATGAGCGACACATGAGTCGAGACATCGGCGACACATGTGATCAGCCGGTCGCTTGAGACCCCGGCCATCGGCCGGGGTCTCGCCGTTGGTTGCGCCAGTACCGCCGATCAGGCTCGATGCGGTGGGTCGAGAGGATCTCGCCGGTGTCGAGGGCGACGACCGTGACCTCCTGCTCGTCGACGATCGCGAGGACCCTTCGGCGCGCATGGGCCGCGCCGACCTTGAGGTGGTAGAGGCGGCCCGCCCGGCGCAGGGTGATGGCGCCCTTGACGTCGGTGACGTCGTAGCGGAGGCGGAAGTGGGCCCGTACCGGGTGGGGGCCGGCGGGCTGCGCCCTGGGCGTCGCCCGGTACGCCTCCCCGGGCGTGGCCCGGCCGACCGCCCGGTGCGGTCGCCGCTCGTTGTAGGCGAGGCGGAACGCATCGAGCTGGGCCTGGAGCTCGCCCAGGGTCCGGGCTGCCGGCTGGCGCGCGAGCCAGCGTTTCAGGGTCTGGTGGAAGCGCTCGATCTTGCCCTGGGTCTGGGGATGCCCGGGCGCCCCGTTCTTCTGCCGGACGCCGAGGTAGGCGAGCAGGTACTCGAACCCGTTGCGACCACCGGTGAACCGGGACGTGTAGACGGCGCCGTTGTCCGTGAGCGTCGCGGCCGGCCAGCCGTGCTCCTCGCCGGCCGCGACGAACGTGGCCACCACGTCGTCGCCGGCGACCCGCCCGAAGGCGGTGACCGCGAGCAGGAAGCGGGCGTGGTCGTCGAGCCAGTCGAGGATCTCGACCTCGGTTCCGTCCGCCAGGCGCCAGTGGGTGAAGTCGGACTGCCACAGCTCGTTGGGTGCCGAGGCCTCGAAGCGGATCCACGAGCTCCGCGGGCGCTTGCGCGGCTCGGGCGTCACGAGCCCCGCCGCGTGGAGGATGCGCCGGATGGTCGAGCTCGACGGGGTGGCGAGACCCTCCCGCCCCAGGTGCCAGGCGAGCGTGACCGGTCCGGCATCGAGACCGCGCCCGGTGAGCTCCGTGCGCAGCGCGATGATCCGCTCGCGGACCTGGTCCGGCGTCCGGCCGGGGTTGGTGCGTGGCCGGCGCGAGCGCGGCTCGAGGGCCTCGAGGCCGCCGTCCCGGTACCGGCGGAGCAGGCGGTGCAGGTGCTGCCGGCTCATCCCGTACTCGGCCGCGGCGGCGGTGATGGACAGCTGCTTGGAGACGACCTTGAGGACTGCCACCCGGTGCTTCGACATGCGCCCGACTGTCGCGCATGTCCCGACTCACCTGTCGCCTATCAGTTGTCGCCTATGTCGTGAACCCGGACACCTCCCTCTCCGCCACCGCCCTCGCCGGCCCGGGTCGATCCCGGGGCCCCTGCTATGATCCGGCTGCCGTGCTAGGCGGGGAACTAGCGGTGCCCTGTACCTGCAATCCGCTCCAGCAGGGCTGAATTCCCTCCCGAGGTCCTCGTCTTCGAGAGCCGCCGACGCGAACGGCGCCGAGGATCGGGTCCCGCGCAGCGGCGACACGCGAACCGCGTCAGGTCCGGAAGGAAGCAGCGCTAAGCGAGGCTCGTCGGGTGCCGCGGCAAGGCCTGGTCTGAGCCGATCGTGTCGGTGGGCGCGGGGACGGTGTGATCGACGGGGGGTGCACGGCACTTCCTTCTTCTGTCGCCGCGACCCGGATCGGGAGCCAAGTGAGCGAGAGTCCCACGCACCAGGCCCTCTACCGGCGCTGGCGGTCCCAGCGCTTCGAGGAGGTCGTCGGCCAGGACCCGGTCGTGACCACGATCCGGAACGCGCTGCGGACCGGCCGGACCGGCCACGCCTACCTCTTCGTCGGCCCGCGCGGAACCGGCAAGACGTCGCTCGCGCGGATCCTCGCCAAGGCGATCAACTGCCCGAACGTCGCGGACGGCGAGCCGTGCGACGCCTGCCCCTCGTGCGACGCGATCCGCGAGGGCCGTGCGCTCGACGTCGTCGAGCTCGATGCCGCGTCGAACAACCGCGTGGACGACATCCGCGAGCTCCTGCCGCGCATCTACACCGCGCCCGCGGACCTGCCGACGAAGGTCTTCATCATCGACGAGGTCCAGCGCATCACGCAGGGCTGGGACGTCCTCCTCAAGACGCTCGAAGAGCCCCCGCCGCACGTCCTGTTCGTCTTCTGCACCACGGACCCCGGCCAGATCCGGCCGGCGGTCCTCTCGCGCGTCCAGCGCTTCGACTTCCGGCCGCTGCCGCCGGTCCTGATCGAGGGAAAGCTGCGCCGGATCCTCGAAGCCGACGGACGCGCCGCCGAGCCGGAGGCCGTCGCGCTCGTCGCCCACCTCGCGGACGGCGGGATGCGCGACGCCGAGTCGATCCTCGACCAGCTGCTCTCCGGTGGCGGCGACCCGCTCACCGCCGATGCGGTGCGCGACCTGCTCGGGCTCGCCGACGGGGACTCGGTCGCGCGGTTCGTCACCGCGCTCGCGACCGGCGAACCCGTGGCCGGGATCGCGCTCCTCGACGCGCTGGAGGACCGCGGGCGCGACCTCCGTTCCTTCACGGACCAGGCCATCGACGCGCTTCGCGCCGCGCTTCGGGCCGCGCTCGCGGGGGCTCGCGGGCGGTGAGCTCGTTGTCGGACCTCGGCGCCCCGGCGCTCGTCGCCGCGGCGCGCCGCCTTGCCATGATCGACCCGGCGAGCGCCGCACCCGGCGGCATGCGGTTCCAGCTGGAGCTCGCGCTGCTCGAGACTGCCCCGTCCGCGGCGCAAGCGCCTGCGCCAGCCCCGGATCGAGCGCCCACCCGGGCGGCCGCAGTCCCGCCCTCGCCGCCGGTCAGGGCGGCACCTTCCGCCGCACCTGCCGCGGCGCCTGCCGCGATCCCGCCGCAGGCGCCAGTCGCCGCACCGGCCGCCGCGGTGCCGACCGCCGCGCGTGCCGGCTCCATCCGGCGCTGCGAACCCGCACGCGGCCGCCGCCCCGTCCGCGGCGCCCGTGCCCGCGGCCCGCCGCGCCTCCGATCCGACGAGCCGCTCGCCGAGCTCCGGCGCCGCTGGCCCGAGATCGTCGCGCTGATCAGCCGGCACCCCCCGACGAAGCCGCTCATCGAGGCGTGCCGGCCCATGGCGGTCGACGGCGCCATCGTCACGCTGGGATTCCCGGAGAGCCAGCTCTTCCTCCGCGACGTGGCCGACCGGCGCCGTCCAACGCTCGAGGAAGGCCTGTCGCGCGTCCTCGGGCCGCCCGGTCGCCGTCCGCTGCGTCG
>CAVRMJ010000001.1:165000-250645 GCA_963722475.1 uncultured Chloroflexia bacterium
AAATCCAGGCTAAGTGGTAAAGGATGTGGAATCGCACAGACAACCAGGATGTTGGCTCAGAAGCAGCCACCATTGAAAGAGTGCGTAACAGCTCACTGGTCAAGTGGTTCCGCGCCGAAAATGTAACGGGGCTCAAGCCTGGTACCGAAGCTACGGATCGACCGCCCGGTTCGCCGGACGGCCGATGGTAGGGGAGCGTTCCGTTCTGCTGTGAAGGTCGACCGTGAGGACGGCTGGAGCGTACGGAAGTGCGAATGTCGGCATGAGTAGCGAGATGTGGGTGAGAATCCCACACGCCGTAAGCCTAAGGTTTCCTGAGGAAGGCTTGTCCGCTCAGGGTTAGTCGGGCCTAAGCCGAGGACGAACGTCGTAGGCGATGGACATCCGGTTGATATTCCGGAACCACCAGAGATCGTTTGCACCGCAAGGTGCCGCCCGGAGGAGGCGAACGGAGGTTGACCGGCACTGCCGGTCGAGTCCGCGAGTCGAGACCGGGTGAGAGCAAGGGCATGACACGGCACGGTAGTTCGAGCGCCTTATTGGATTGGCGTCCAAGCCGGTAGGGGGAGGAGACAGGTAAATCCGTCACCTCATTCAACCCCGAGCAGCGATGGTAAGTGGCGTAAGCCGCAATTCGAGTGAGCCGAGCTGGCGAGAAAAGTGTCTAGCGAGATCAAAGGTGTCCGTACCGCAATCCGACACAGGTAGGCGGGTAGAGAATACCAAGGCGATCGGGAGAACCCTCGTTAAGGAACTCGGCAAAATTGCCCCGTAACTTCGGGATAAGGGGCGCTCCGCTTGTCGGAGCCGCAGTGAAATGGCCCAGGCGACTGTTTAGCAAAAACACAGGTCTCTGCTAAAGCGAAAGCTGACGTATAGGGGCTGACGCCTGCCCAGTGCCGGAAGGTTAAGAGGAGGGGTGCAAGCTCTGAATCGAAGCCCCGGTAAACGGCGGCTGTAACTATAACAGTCCTAAGGTAGCGAAATTCCTTGTCGGGTAAGTTCCGACCCGCACGAATGGCGTAACGATCTGGGCGCTGTCTCAACGAGGGACCCGGCGAAATTGAAGTACGAGTGAAGATGCTCGTTACCCGCGACAGGACAAAAAGACCCCGTGGAGCTTTACTGCACCCTGACATTGGATTGGGGTTCAGCTTGTGTAGGATAGGTGGGAGGCTGTGAAGCTGGGGCGCTAGCCTCGGTGGAGCCGACGTTGAAATACCACCCTTGTTGGATTTCGGTTCTAACCGCGACCCGTAATCCGGGCGCAGGACAGTATCAGGCGGGCAGTTTGACTGGGGCGGTCGCCTCCTAAAGTGTAACGGAGGCGCCCAAAGGTTCCCTCAGCCTGAATGGAAACCAGGCGTAGAGTGCAAAGGCATAAGGGAGCTTGACTGCGAGACCTACAAGTCGAGCAGAGACGAAAGTCGGGCTTAGTGATCTGGTACCTCCGAGTGGAAGGGGTATCACTCAACGGATAAAAGCTACCCCGGGGATAACAGGCTGATGGTGCCCAAGAGTTCACATCGACGGCACCGTTTGGCACCTCGATGTCGGCCCGTGGCATCCTGGGGCGGAAGTACGTCCCAAGGGTTCGGCTGTTCGCCGATTAAAGCCGCACGCGAGCTGGGTTCAGAACGTCGTGAGACAGTTCGGTCTCTATCCGTCGTGGGCGTAGGGAACTTGTGAGGAGCTGCTCCTAGTACGAGAGGACCGGAGTGGACGAACCGCTGGTGTGCCAGTTGTCCCGCCAGGGGCATTGCTGGGTAGCTATGTTCGGTTGGGATAAGCGCTGAAAGCATCTAAGTGCGAAGCTCGCCTCGAGATGAGGTTCCCCACCGGGTTAACCGGGTAAGACCGCAGGGAGACTACCTGCTTGATAGGCGGCACGTGGAAGCCCGGCGACGGGTGCAGCCAAGCCGTACTAATGGTCGAGGGCTTGACCTTTCCAACGCTGACCAAGGGTCAGCGTCGTGGATCGGGATACACCTGGGCGTCATGCGACGCCCGAACGACGCGAAGTTGAAGATCTCTGTTCCGGCGCCCGCTGCGCTTTCGAGCGCGCAGCAGAGCCGCTGCCGAAACACGTACCACACGCAGGAAATCCTGGTGACTCTAGCGGAGAGGCCACACCCGTTCCCATCCCGAACACGGAAGTTAAGCTCTCCAGCGCCGAAGATACTGAGAGGGCAGCCTTTCGGGAAAATAGGCCGTCGCCAGGATTTCTGCGTTTCCGGGGCGGGCTCAACCGACGCCGGCCCGACTGGGCCCGATCGCTGCCGGCGCGTCAACGGCACCGCGATACACTCCCGGCATGGACGAGCCCACGTCGGACGCGCTGCCCGAGCCGGCTGAGCCTCAGGCGGCATCTCCCGGGACCGCGATCTGCCCGTTCCTCGTCTCGGCCGACGGGGCCATGGCGGGGCGCGGAGCCCGCCGCGCGACCACCGCTGCTCGATGGCGACGCCCAGCACCCGGCTCGACCTGGAGCACCAGCGCCGATATTGCGTCGGGTCCGGTGGCCCGGGGTGCTCTCGCTACGTCGCGGCCCGCGCGCCCGGGCGCCTCGTGTCGACGCTGCCTGTCGTCGTGGATCGGGGTCCGTTCGGAGCGACCCTGAAACGCGAGGGACTTCGCCGATGGGCGGGCCCCGCCAGCGTCGTGGTCGTGGGCGCGGCCCTGGGGGCGTTCCTCCTTGCCCGCGGTCCCGGCGCACCGGCTTCCCCGGCGCCGTCGGTGCCGCCCGACGCGGCGCAGTCGCGCACGCCCGCCAGCGCCGCAACGACCGCGGTGCCCGCGTCGACCCAGCCATCACCGACCCCGGCGCCACCCGCGTCTCCCTCGCCGGGTCCGGCCGCCTCCGCGTCCCCTGCGCCGTCGGCGTCCCCCGCGCCGGCCAGTGGCCGTACCTACACCGTTCGTCGGGGTGACACGCTGAGCGCGATCGCGACGCGGCTCGGGACCACCACGAGCGTGCTCGTGCAGCTGAACGGGATCGCGAACCCCAGTCTCATTCGCGTCGGCCAGGTCCTCCAGCTTCCATGACCGCGGCGCCGGGCCCGGGCGGCGGCGTCAGCGCTGGCACGCCCGGCAGTACGACGTCGCCTCGCGCCCGCCGACCTGGCTGATCGACGCGCCACATCGCAGGCAGGGCAGGCCCCCGCGCAGGTGCACCTTCAGGTGGTCGCGCACCTGCTTCTCGAAGGTGGGCGGAACTCGGGCCCGGAGGATCTCGACGGACCACGCGATCGTCTCGCGCATCGCCGTGTACAGGGTGTCCACCTCCTCGTCGGCGAGGCTCGATCGCCGCCGGAACGGGTTGAGGCGTGCCGCCCAGAGGATCTCGTCGCTGTAGGCGTTGCCGATTCCCGCCACGAATGCCTGGTTCCGGAGCAGGCTCTTGAGCTCGCCCGGGTGGCGCCGGATCCGGGTTCGAAACTCGCCCACGGTGAGAGCCGGGTCGTCGGCATCGGGCCCGAGCTCGGCCGGAGCGGCGCCGGGCACGGCCACCGGTGCACCGACCGGGACCAGGTAGAGCTTGCCCATCCGCGTCGGGTCGAGATAGCGCACCTCGACCTCGGCGTCCGGATGCGGAAGCCAGCCAGCGCCGCGCACCCAGGGCGCCACCTCGGCGGGGCCCGGTCCCTCCGCCGGGCCGAACCGGAGGACGACAGACCCCTTCGGTCGCGCGGCGTCGGGTGCGACCATCCCGAACCGGCCGGTGAGCATCGGCGCCGCCCACAGCGCTGCACGGTCGGCGTCCAGGACCAGGAACTTGCCGCGCTGCCTCACGTCGCGCAGGCGATCACCGACGAGGGTCGCGAACTCGCCGGGTGTCGCCCGGAGCACCAGCGGACTCGGCGCGCTCGCCGCGACGACCGTCCGGCCGACGAGAGCGGCGCCGAAGGCCTCGGCCAGGATCGTGAGGTCGGGAAGCTCCGGCACGGCTTGCGGATTGTACCCGCCAGAAGGCGTGTGCTAGACTCGCGCGGCCCCGCGAGGGTTCGAAAGTCGAACATGCTTCCGACCGACGTTACGGAGGAACGGACCGCACGCAACGCGCACGGACCGAACCAGACCCGCTGACGACGGCGTGAGCACGGCTCGGCCGTCGTCCTTGTTTTGGGCGGACTCCATGACAGAGGTAGGAAGACCCTTGACCGAAGAGCAGCAGGCAGGGACCACGCCGGAGACCACGTCGGAGGCGGATGCCCCCGCGGTGGCCGCCGTCGCAGAACCGGCGACCGTGGTCGCCGACGTGGCCGCCGAGACCCCTGAGCCGTCCATGATCGAGCCCGCTGGCGGAGGCCGTCGCCGAGCCCGCGGCGGAGGCCGTCGCCGAGCCCGCGGCGGAGGCCGTCGCCGAGCCCGTGGCGGAGGCCGTCGCCGAGCCCGTGGCGGAGGCCGTCGCCGAGCCCGTGGCGGAGGCCGTCGCCGAGCCCGTGGCGGAGGCCGTCGCCGAGCCCGTGGCGGAGGAGACCCCCGCGGGCGTGAGCCCCGAGGACCTCGCCGACGCGCCTGCGGCCGAGGAACCCGAGGTGGCGCTCCCCGCACCCGCGCCGCGGCCGGAGCCCTCGACCATGGAAGAGCTGCTCGCGGAGCAGGACACCGACATTCGGAGCTTCAAGCACGGCGACGTCGTCGAGGGCGCCATCGTCCGGATCGACAAGGACGAGATCCTCGTCGACATCGGGGCGAAGAGCGAGGGCGTGGTCTCGAACCGCGAGCTCTACGGGCGAAACGCCGAATCCTCGCCGGTCCTCGCTGTCGGGGACGTGGTCCTGGTCTACGTGCTCCAGCCGGAGTCGCCGGAAGGCCACGTGGTCCTCTCGCTCCGCCGCGCCGGCCTCGAGCGCAAGTGGCGCTCGATGCAGGAGCAGTTCGAGACCGGCGTCATCATCGAGGCGCCCGTCATCGACCACAACAAGGGTGGCCTCATCGTCGACTGCGGGATCCGCGGGTTCGTGCCGATCAGCCAGATCGTCGACTTCCCGCGCCGGCCCCAGAACGAGCAGCCCCGCGACGCCGCCCAGGAGATCGCCGAGAAGCTCCAGCCGTACGTCGGCCGACGGCTCCGCCTCAAGATCCTGGAGGTCAATCGCAAGGCGAACCGCCTGATCCTCTCGGAGAAGGTGGCGCTCTACGAGGAGCGCCGCGAGAAGCGTGATGAGCTCTTCAGCAGCCTCCAGGTCGGCCAGAAGGTCAAGGGCAACATCCGGTCGATCGCACCGTTCGGCGTCTTCGTCGACCTGGGCGGGATCGACGGGCTGGTCCACAAGAGCGAGCTGTCGTGGAACAAAGTCAACAACCCCGAGGCCGGCTACAAGGTCGGCGAAGAGGTCGAGGCCGAGGTCATCGACATCAACCACGAGCGCGGCCGTATCAGCCTGTCGATCCGCCGCCTCCAGCCGGACCCGTGGCATTCCACGGTGGCCGACTTCAAGGTGGGCGAGGTCATCGACGGGACCGTCACGAAGCTCGTCAACTTCGGTGCCTTCGTGCGGGTTCGGGATGGCCTCGAGGGCCTGATCCACATCAGCGAGCTCTCGCACCAGCGAGTCGCCCATCCGGGAGACGTGGTCCGTGAGGGCCAGACCATCAAGCTCAAGATCATCTCGCTCGACTCCGAGCGGCACCGCCTGGGCCTCAGCCTGAAGCAGGCCGAGGAGCCGCCGGCTCGCCCGGCGCCGGAGGCCCCACGCCCCCGCCGCCCGCGCGAGGAGCGCGGCTACGCCATGTCAGACGCGGTCCAGGAGCCCGAGGGCGGGATCGACAACACGCTGGCGGCCGCGTTCGCGCAGGTTCGCCAGCAGCTCGAGCAGGCCGAGCAGCGATCTGTCGAGCCGGATGCGGCACCGATCGCCGAGCCGGCGGCGGAAGCCGTTGCGGTCGAGCCGGAGCCCGTGACGGAAGCCGAGCCCGTGACGGAGACCGTCGCGGCCGAACCGGAGTCGGTCGTAGAAGCCGAGCCGGAACCGGCGGTTGAGCCAGAGCCTGCGGCGGAGGCCGTCGCGACCTCGGACCCCGAACCCGAGCCCGCCGCGGCCGACGAGGCACCGGCAGAGGGCTAGTCCCCGTCGTCAGGACCCGCGAGGCGCCCGCCCATCGCCGGCCGGGCGCCTCGCCATTTCACCCCGACCGACGGCATCCGTTGGGTGCGCGTCGGCGAATGACAGGGTGACTCCGGAGGCGCGATCTCGCTCGCGATTCCGGTGGGCAGGGAGCGCTGGCTGCCGGCCCGATTGGATCGAGACCCGCCCGATCGCAGGCGGGGTGGGGCGTGCTAGCATGACCCCAAGGGCGGTTGACGCCGCCAGAACGGACGTGCCACTCGATGGACCGCTTCGACAAGTTCACCGACCGCGCCCGCAAGGTCCTGACGCTCGCGCAGGACGAAGCGCAGCGGTTCAACCACAACTACATCGGGACCGAGCACCTCCTGCTCGGTCTCGTCCGCGAGGGCGAGGGCGTCGCGGCGCGCGTCCTCGAGAACATGAACGTCGAGCTGGCCAAGGTCCGGACCGCCGTCGAGTTCATCATCGGTCGCGGCGATCGCCCCGTGGTGGGTGAGGTGGGTCTCACTCCACGCGCCAAGCGGGTGATCGAGCTCGCCATCGACGAGGCGCGCCGTCTCGGCCACAACTACATCGGCACCGAGCATCTTCTGCTCGGCCTCGTCCGCGAGGGCGAGGGGATCGCCGCGGGCGTCCTCGAGTCGCTCGGCGTCAACCTGGACAAGGTTCGCCATGAGGTCATCCGCGTCCTTTCCCAGAGCTCGGCCGCGGGTCCCGCGCAGGAGACAAAGCGGGCGAGCAAGACGCCGACCGTCGACCAGCTGGGGATCAACCTGACCGACGCCGCGCGCGCCGGGAAGCTGGACCCGGTCGTCGGGCGGGAGAAGGAGATCGAGCGGGTCATCCAGATCCTCTCCCGCCGGACCAAGAACAATCCCGCCCTGATCGGCGAGCCGGGCGTCGGGAAGACGGCGATCGTGGAGGGCCTCGCCCACCGGATCGTCAACAACGATGTCCCGGAGACGCTCCTCAACAAGCGGCTCCTCACGCTGGACATCGGGTCCCTCGTTGCCGGGACGAAGTACCGCGGCGAGTTCGAGGAGCGGCTGAAGAAGATCATCGAGGAGCTTCGCAACACGAACGACGCGATCCTCTTCATCGACGAGCTCCACACTCTGGTGGGCGCCGGGGCGGCCGAGGGCGCGATCGATGCGGCGAACATTCTCAAGCCGCCGCTCGCGCGCGGCGAGCTCCAGTGCATCGGCGCGACGACGCTCGACGAGTACCGCAAGTACATCGAGCGCGACGCCGCCCTCGAGCGCCGCTTCCAGCCCGTCATGGTGGAGGAGCCGACGCTCGAGCAGACGATCGAGATCCTCAAGGGCATCCGGGAGCGGTACGAGCAGCACCACAAGGTCACGATCACCGATGCCGCGCTGCAGGCGGCCGCCGACCTCTCCATCCGCTACATCGCGGACCGCCACCTGCCCGACAAGGCGATCGACCTGATCGACGAGGCCGCCAGCCGCGTTCGCCTTCGCTACGCGTCGGCCCCGCCGGACCTCCGCGAGGCCCAGAAGGAGCTGGAGCGGGTCACCCGCGACAAGGATTCCTCGATCAACACGCAGGAGTACGACGAAGCGTCGCGGCTGCGCGAGGCCGAGACGACCGCGCGCGAGCGGGTGGACACGCTCCGCGCCGAGTGGCAGGCCACGGTCGCCGGCATCCAGCCGACCGTCGACGAGGAGGAGATCGCCCACGTCGTCTCGATGTGGACCGGCATCCCGGTCACGCGGATCGCCCAGGAAGAGTCGGAGCGCCTGCTCCACATGGAGGACCACCTCCACAAGCGCGTGATCGGGCAGCAGGAGGCGATCGAGACGATCTCGCGCGCCGTGCGCCGCGCGCGGGCCGGCCTGAAGGACCCCAAGCGGCCCATCGGGTCATTCATCTTCCTGGGTCCCACCGGGGTCGGGAAGACCGAGCTGGCGAAGGCCGTCGCCGAGTTCATGTTCGGCTCCGATGACGCGCTCATCAAGGTCGACATGAGCGAGTTCATGGAGCGCCACAACGTGAGCCGGCTCGTCGGCGCCCCTCCGGGCTACGTCGGGTTCGACGAGGGTGGCCAGCTGACCGAGGCGGTCCGGCGCAAGAGCTACGCGGTGATCCTGCTCGACGAGATCGAGAAGGCGCACTCGGAGGTCTTCAACATCCTCCTCCAGATCCTCGAGGATGGCCAGCTGACCGACGCCAAGGGCCGCCGGGTCGACTTCCGCAACACGATCATCATCATGACCTCCAACCTGGGCGCGAGGCAGCTCCAGACGAACTCGTCGCTGGGCTTCCGCTCGTTCGGGGAGACCGAAGCCGCCCGCGCCGAAGCGTCCTACGAGAACATGCGCGACAAGGTCCAGGTGGAGCTCAAGACGTCGTTCCGGCCCGAGTTCCTGAACCGGATCGACGCCACGATCGTCTTCCGCTCGCTCACCCAGGACGAGATCCGGGTGATCGTGGACCTGATGCTGGCGCGCGTCCGCGACCAGCTCCGGACCCAGCAGATGTCGCTCGAGGTCACGCAGGCGGCCAAGGACCACATCATCAAGATCGGGTACGACGTGGCCTACGGCGCGCGGCCGCTCCGCCGCGTCATCCAGAACATGATCGAGGACGTGCTCGCGGAGCACCTCCTCCTGAGCCGGTACAAGCCCGGGACGACGATCGTGGTCGACAAGGGCGAGGAGGCCGGTCTCTCCATCCACGACGCCGACGAGAAGACGCCCGCCGCCGTCGAAGCCGGCTAGCGCCGGGGCGGACCCGCCCGTGACGCGAACCCAGAGCCGCTACGTCTGCCAGGCCTGCGGCGATTCGTTCCTCCGCTGGGAGGGACAGTGTCGCTCCTGCAGCGCGTGGAACACGCTGGTCGAGACGCTGGTCCGCGAGGACGCGCCGGCCGCGCACCGGCGCGCCGCACCGGCTGCCGGCGCGGGCCCGGTGCCACTCTCGGACCTCGGCGAGGCGGACGTCGCGCGGATCCCGGTCGGGATCGGCGAGCTCGATCGCGTCCTTGGCGGCGGCCTCGTGCCGGGCTCGCTCGTGCTCGTCGGCGGCGAGCCCGGGATCGGCAAGTCCACGCTCCTCCTCCAGGCGGCGGCCGGCCTCTCCGCTGCGGGGCCGATCCTGTACGCGACCGGCGAGGAATCGACCGCCCAGGTCCGCCTGCGAGCCGCTCGCCTGGGGCTCCTCGGGGGCGCTCGCCGGCGCGGCCGTGACACGTCTTCGCGGAGAGCTCGGTCGCGCGGATCGTGGAGACGGCGCGCGCGGCGCGGCCGGTCGCCCTCGTCGTGGACTCGATCCAGACCGCGACCGTGGACGAGCTGGAGGGCCCGGCCGGCAGCGTCGGGCAGGTGCGCGAATCGGCCCTCCGCTACATGGAGCTCGCGAAGGGCGACGGCATCGCCGTGCTCCTCGTCGGCCACGTGACCAAGGAGGGCAGCCTCGCCGGCCCGAAGACCCTCGAGCACCTCGTCGACGCGGTGCTCAGCGTCGAGGGCGACCGGTCGGGCGGCCTGCGCCTCGTGCGGGCCACCAAGAACCGCTTCGGGTCCACCGAAGAGGTCGGCGTGCTCGAGATGGGCGAGGCGGGACTCCGGGAGGTCGCCGACCCGGCGCGCGCCTTCCTCGTCGAGCACGACGCAGCCGCGCCGGGGAGCGTCGTCGGGGCGACGCTCGAGGGGTCGCGCGCCCTGCTCGTCGAGGTCCAGGCGCTGGTCGCCCCGACCGGCTACGGAACGCCGCGGCGGACGGCGATCGGCCTGGATCCCGGCCGCCTGGCGCTCCTCGTGGCGGTCCTCGGCCGGCGGGCCGGGATCGGGCTGGGCAGCCACGACGTCTACGCCAACCTCGCCGGCGGGCTCGCCGCCGACGACCCGGGGCTGGACCTGGCCGTGGCGATCGCGCTCGCCTCGACGTTCCGGGATCGGCCGGTTGCGGCCGGCACCGTCGCGATCGGCGGAGATCGGCCTGCTCGGCGAGCTGCGCTCGGTCGGCGGGCCTGGAGCGCCGCCTCCGCGAGGCGGCCCGCCTCGGGTTCACGCGCGCCCTGGTGCCGCCGGGTCGAGGCGCCCCACCGGCGATCCCGGGCATCGAGGTCGTCACCGTGCGCGACCGTCCGGGAGGCCCTCGACGTCGCGCTGGGTCCGTGCCGGGTGGCTGACGACGGCCGGCGAGGCGGTGCTAGGCTCACGGCCCGTGATCCGCATCATCCGGCTCCTCGGCGCAGCGCTCGGGCTCCTCGTCGGCCTCTCCTTCGTCGCCGGCAGCGGAGGCCCGTTCGCGGGCTCGGCGTATGCCGGTGCGCTCATCGCGGCCTGGCTCGTGGCCTGGCTCGTGGTCGGCTTCGCGGTGCTTCCGTACCTGACCGTCGTGCCGGCCGGCTGGCTCATCGACCGCGTCCAGGAGCTCTCCACGGCGGAGTTCGTCACGGCCGTGCTGGGCCTCCTGATCGGCCTGGTCATGGGCCTCCTGCTCGGCCTGCCCCTGGCCGCGGTCCCGGCGCCGCTCGGGACGTGGCTGCCGTTCGGCGTCTCGATCTTCCTGGGCCTCGGGATGGCCGGCCTGACCGTCGCGAAGCGCAACGACCTGATCCTGGCCGCCGAGGCGATCGGCATCGTCCGGCGCCCCGGCGCCCGACGTCGGCGCCGCGACCCGACGAGCCGCAGGTCGTCGTGGACACGAGCGCGATCATCGACGGCCGGATCGCCGACATCGCGGAGGCCGGGTTCCTGCAGGGGACGCTCGTCGTCTCGCGGGTCGTGCTCGACGAGCTGCAGCGGATCGCCGACAGCGCGGACACGCTGCGGCGGAATCGCGGGCGGCGCGGCCTCGAGATCCTGACCCGCCTCCAGAAGGACGGGCGCGTGCCGGTCGAGATCGTCGAGGACGAGTTTCCCGAGATCAGCGAGGTCGATGCCAAGCTGGTCGCGCTCGCCCGCTCGCGGAGCGGCGTGATCCTCACCAACGACTTCAACCTGAACCGCGTGGCCGAGATCCAGGGCGTCCGGGTCATGAACGTCAACTCGCTGGCCAACGCCCTCAAGCCGGCGCTCCTGCCCGGCGAGGATCTCCGGGTCCGGGTGATCCAGGAGGGCAAGGAGGCCGGCCAGGGGGTGGGCTTCCTCGACGACGGGACGATGATCGTCGTCGAGGGCGGCGCCCGGTATCTCGATCGCGAGATCGAGGTCGGGGTCACGCGCGTGCTCCAGACCGTCGCCGGGCGGATGATCTTCGCCCAGCCCAAGTCCGAGTGAGCGGCGGCGCCGACCCGGGCCTCCAGGCTCCGCACGGCCGACGCGATCGTCGTCGCGGCCGGCTCGAGCACGCGGATGGGCGGCGCCGGACAAGCTCGCCGCGCAGATCGGCGGCCGGCCGCTCCTCGCCTGGACGCTGGACGCTCTCGCCGGCTCGCCGAGCGTCGCCCGGATCGTGGTCGTCACGACCGCGGCGAAGGTGCCGGGATCGCGGCGGCGGCGTGGCTGCCGGATCGCGTCTCGGCGGTGGTTGCCGGGGGGCCGCGGCGCCAGGACTCGGTCGCCGCCGGCGTGGCGGCGCTGGCCGACGGTCCCGGGAACGGCGTGATCCTGGTCCACGACGGGGCGCGTCCGCTGGTCTCGGCGGACCTCGTGGACGCCGTTGCCCGGGCCGCCGCCATGCACGGCGCGGCGATCCCGGTCCTGCCGGTGGTCGAGACGCTGAAGCGGGTCGACGGACGGCCGCGTCGTGGAGACCGTGGACCGCTCCGGGCTCGCCGCCGCGCAGACGCCCCAGGGGGTCCGGCGCGACGTGCTGGCCGCCGCGTACGCGGCCTTCCCGCCCTCCGGGCCACGGACGTGGACCGACGAGGCCGCCCTGCTCGAGGCCTGTAGAATCCCGGTCCATGCGATCCCCGGCGAATCGGCCAACCTCAAGGTGACCCTGCCCGACGATCTCCGGCGGGTCGAGGCGGCGCTCGCCCACGCGGGCCGGATCGCGGCGAGCGTCCGCACCCGGCGGGCGGCGCCGCGCGTGGGGATCGGCGACGACGGGCATCCGTTCGGGCCCGGCTCGCCGCTCGCCCTCGGGGGCATCGCCATCGACGCGGCCCCCCGCCTCCACGGCCACTCCGACGGCGACGTGGTGCTCCACGCGGTCTGCGACGCGCTGCTCGGCGCGGCCGGGCTCGGCGATCTCGGGCGCATCTTCCCGGCCGGACCGGCGACGCCGGCCGGGATCGCCAGCCGCGAGCTGGTCGCAGAATGCGTCGCGCCGGGTGCGCGCCGCGGGGTTCGCGCCGCTCTCGGTCGACGTGACGATCATCGGCGCCCGGCCGCGCCTCGCGGCCAGGCTGCCCGGAGATGCGCGACGCGATCGCCGGCCTGCTGGAGCTCCCCGCGGACCGCGTCAACGTCAAGGCTTCGACCGGGAACCTGGCGGGCTGGGAGGGCGCCGGCCGCGGCATCTCCGCCCGGGCGGTGGCGGTCGCTGGGGGAGCTGCACGGATGACCGTCCGCCTGCATGACACGCTGACCGGGGCGCTGCAGCCGCTCGAGCCGCTCGAGGCCGGCCACGTCCGCATCTACTCCTGCGGGCCGACGGTCTACGGACCCGCGCACGTCGGGAACTTCCGGTCGTTCCTGTTCGCGGACGTGCTCGTCCGCTACCTGCGCTGGCGCGGCCTGCGGGTCACCTGGGTGATGAACCTGACCGACGTCGACGACAAGATCATCCGCGGTGCCGCCGCCGAGGCGATCGGGATCGACGCGCTCGCGGCGCGGCACATCGAGGGCTTCCTGGCAGATGCGGCGACGCTCCGGATGACCACGCCGGACGTGCTTCCCCGCGCGACCGCGCACATTCCGCAGATGGTGGCGCTCGTCGAGACGCTCCTCGAGCGCGGCCACGCCTACCGGACGGACGATGGCTCGATCTTCTTCCGGATCGCCTCCTGGCCCACGTACGGTCGCCTGGCCCGGCTGGATCCCGACGCCATGCGGGTGGGGGAGCGGGTGGCCGCCGACGAGTACTCGAAGGACGACGTCCGCGACTTCGTCCTCTGGAAGGCCGCCAGGACGGGCGAGCCGAGCTGGGAGACCGCGGTCGGGTCCGGACGGCCCGGCTGGCACCTCGAGTGCTCGGCGATGAGCATGGCCTACCTCGGCGAGACGTTCGACATCCACACCGGCGGCGTGGACCTCGTCTTCCCGCACCACGAGGACGAGATCGCCCAGTCGGAGGCCGCGACGGGCGTCCGTTCGTCCGGACGTGGCTCCACTGCGCCCACCTCCAGATGGGCGGCCGCAAGATGGCCAAGTCCGAGGGCAACATCGCCCGGGTCGCCGAGCTGCTGGATGGCGGCGTCGATCCCCGCGCGCTGCGGTACGCGCTCATCGCCGCGCACTACCGGACGGGCCTCAGCTTCAGCGACGAATCGCTGGGCGCGGCGGCTGCGGCGGTTGCCCGGCTGGACGCGCTGGTGACTGCGCTGACCGCCTATCGCGGCGACGGCGCGGACGACCCCGGTCTCCCGGCGTGCGATCGAGCGCCGCGCGCGAGGCGTTCACGCTGGCGATGGACGACGATCTCGGGATCTCCGCCGCGCTCGCGGCGGTGTTCGACCTCGTCCGCGAGGTGAACCGGAGGATCGCCGCGCGCTCGCTCTCCACCGCGGACGCCGCCCAGGCCCTCCAGGCGCTGCGGGACCTCGACCGCGTTCTCGGCCTGCTGCCGGACGCCGGCGAGCCGGAGCTCGCCGCGGACCTCCGGGAGCTGATCGACCGGCGGGCGGCCGCTCGCGCCGCGCGCGACTGGGCTGCCTCCGATCGCCTCCGCGACGAGCTGGCAGCCCGCGGGATCGCCGTCGAGGATTCGCGCGACGGGCAACGCTGGCGCCGGGCGGGGACGCCGTCCGATGCCTGAGCCGCCGGACCCACGTCGTCCGCGGCGCGCTGACGCGCCTCGCGGGGAGTCCCGATGGCCCGGACAGGGCCGCCCGGCCGGCCAGCGACCCGCCGGTCGCAGCGGACCTGACGGGGCTCCCGGCAGTGTCCGTCGCGACCCCGACCGATCCGGGCACGACCGTCCAGCCGGTGGCCTGCCCCCGTGGCGATCCGGCGCGGGCCGGAGTGGTGCGCCGCGGCCCGAAGGCTGGCAGCGCTTCGGCGAGGGCGGGTCGCCCGGCGTCCGGGGCCGACCCGGACCCCCAGGTGGCGTCGCGGGCCGCGGCGGCAACTCTGGCCGCGGCGGCAACGCCGGCCGAGGCGGCAACGCCGGCCGAGGTGCCCCGTTCGGCGGTTCGGGCCCGGGCGCCCATCCACCGTTCGGGCCCGCGACCCGCCCCCCGGCGCCAACGGACCGGAATACCGGACCGGACGCTCCCGCCGCCGCATACCGTCCCGCCGCCGCATTCCGGGATCGTCCCTTCCGTCCACCATGTCCGCCCGGCGCGCCGGGACGCCCGTCGCGGCCGTTCGAGGGCCCCCACGCGCGGCCGCCGGCCCGGGGCATGGCCCGGCCATCCGGCGCGGCCCTGGTCATGGCTGACGACGAGGAGCTCGTCGCCGGCCGTCATCCGGTCGAGGAGGCGTTCGTCGCCGGACGGGCCGCTCGTCGCCTCCTCGTGACGCCGCAGCGCCGCGATGCGCTCGAGCGCCTCGTGCTCCACGCCACCGCCCTCCGGATCCCGGTCGTGGAGGTCGAGGGTGGCACGCTGACCGCGACGGCCGGCTTCGACGGCCACCAGGGCGTCGCGCTGGTCGTCGAGGCTCGTCGCTTCGCGGCCCCTGACGAGATCCTGGCCCGCGCGATCGGGCGCAGCGAGGCGTCGTTCGTGCTCGCGCTCGACTCCCTTGAGGACCCGCAGAATCTGGGATCGCTCCTGCGGAGCGCCGAGGCTGCCGGCGTCCACGGCGTCCTCTTCCCGACACGCCGCCAGGCGCCGCTCAGCCCGGCGGCGGTCAAGGCGTCCGCGGGCGCGAGCGAGCACCTTCTCCTGGCACCGGTCGACGACCTCGCGGGCGCGCTCGCGGGCCTCCATCTTCGGGGTCTCCGGATCGTGGGCGCCGACGCGGATGCCGCGCTGACCTACCGGGAGGCGGATCTTCGCGGCCCGCTCGTGCTCGTCGTCGGAAGCGAGGGCCGCGGCCTGGCGCCCCCCATCCGCCGCCGCTGCGACCTGCTGATCCGGATCCCGATGCGGGGCCGGATCGCGTCGCTCAACGCCGCTGTGGCAGGCTCGATCCTCGTCTTCGAGGCGGCCATGCAGCGCGGGGCACCCGAATCCACGCCCAGCCCGGATCCGGACCTGCCGCCTGCCCAGGCGGATCCCGCCGACCACCCGGCGGACGCGCCCATGGAGCCCGCGGACGACGGGGAGGAGATCCCGGCTGATGGTCCGCCGGGAGGGCGAGCTGCCGGCCGGCAGGGCGCGCTTGACCGCGATCGCGGCGGCCGCCTATGATGGCCGCCGCGCCTCGGAGACGACTGCGGTGTTCTCCCGCGCCTTGCCGACGTAGCTCAATTGGTAGAGCAGCGGTTTTGTAAACCGCCGGTTCCGGGTTCGAGTCCCGTCGTCGGCTCCAATTGAATGACGTCGGCCGGGCGCACCACGGAGCCGCAGCTCCCGTCCGACCGCGCGGTTCGGTGGGTAGGTTGAGCAGGTGGTGAGCTCAGCTGACTGTAAATCAGCCGTCTTCGACTGTAGAGGTTCGATTCCTCTCCTGCCCACCATCAACCCGCGACGCCGGTCCGGGCCCACATAGCTCAGCTGGCAGAGCACTTCCTTGGTAAGGAAGAGGTCATGGGTTCGAATCCCATTGTGGGCTCCAGTAATCTCGTCAGCCCCGTCCAGAGGTAGCAGGTAGACGCGCACGTGGCGAAGAAGAAGTTTGAGCGGACGAAGCCGCACGTCAACGTCGGCACGATCGGCCATATCGATCACGGGAAGACGTCGCTGACCGCGGCGATCACGAAGTACCTCGCCCTCAAGGGCGGGGCGGAGTACCGCGCGTTCGACTCGATCGACAACGCCCCCGAGGAGCGCGAGCGCGGCATCACGATCGCGATCGCCCACGTCGAGTACCAGACCGGCGCCCGCCATTACGCGCACGTGGACTGCCCCGGCCACGCCGACTACATCAAGAACATGATCACCGGGGCCGCCCAGATGGACGGCGCCATCCTCGTCGTCGCCGCGACCGACGGCCCGATGCCCCAGACCCGGGAGCACATCCTCCTGGCCCGCCAGGTCGAGGTCCCCTACATCGTCGTCTTCCTCAACAAGTGCGACGCGGTCGACGACCCCGAGCTCCTCGACCTCGTCGAGCTCGAGGTCCGCGAGCTGCTCTCCAAGTACCAGTTCCCGGGCGACGACCTGCCGGTCATCCGCGGCTCCGCCCTCAAGGCCCTCGAGGCCACCGGCGGCGTCGACGACCCGGCCTACGCCTGCATCCAGGAGCTGCTCGACGCGGTCGACTCGTACATCCCGACCCCGGAGCGGGCGGTCGACCGGCCGTTCCTCATGCCGGTCGAGGACGTCTTCGGGATCAAGGGCCGCGGCACCGTGGCGACCGGCCGCATCGAGCGCGGCATCGTCAAGGTCTCCGACGAGGTCGAGATCATCGGCGTCCGGCCGACCCGCAAGGTCGTCGTCACCGGCGTCGAGATGTTCAAGAAGCTCCTCGACGAGGGCCGCGCCGGCGACAACGTCGGCTGCCTCCTGCGGGGCATCGAGCGCGAGGACATCGAGCGCGGCCAGGTGCTCGCCAAGGCGGGCTCCATCAAGCCGCACACGAAGTTCACCGCCCGGGTCTACGTCCTGACCAAGGAGGAGGGCGGCCGGCACACCCCGTTCTACAACGGGTACCGCCCGCAGTTCTACCTCCGCACGACGGACGTGACCGGCGCGATCGGCCTCCCCGAGGGCGCCGAGATGATCATGCCCGGCGACAACGTCGACATGAGCGTCGAGCTCATCACCCCGATCGCGGTCGAGATCGGGCAGCGCTTCGCGATCCGCGAGGGTGGCCGAACCGTCGGCGCCGGCGCGATCGTGAGCATCGTCGAGTAGACCGATGGCAAAAGCAGCCGAGAACCGGCCGATTGTTCAGCTCGCCTGTACCGAGTGCAAGGAGCGGACGTACACCACGCGCAAGAACAAGAGGAACGATCCCAACCGGATCGAGCTTCGGAAGTACTGCCCGCGGGATCGCCGCCACACCCTGCACCGCGAGGCGAAGTAGAAGAGGGGTCCACAGGGGCGTAGCTCAATTGGCAGAGCACCGGTCTCCAAAACCGGTGGTTGTAGGTTCGAGTCCTATCGCCCCTGCCAGCCATTCGACCCCGACTACCAGGGAAGTGCAGTAGCCCATCGTGCGACGCATCCGTCGGTTCTTCGATGAATCGTGGTCCGAACTCAAGAAGGTCGCCTGGCCCACGCGCGACCAGGTCCGCAACCTCACCGTGCTCGTCTTCGCCGTGAGCGCGGCGATCGGGCTGTTCATTGCCGCCTGGGACTTCGTCTTCACCGAGGCGGTCCGGCTCATCACGCCGGCCGCATAGGGGAATGTCGATGATGGAGACAGTCCGTGCGCCCGAGAAACGCTGGTTCGTGATCCACACGTACTCGGGCTACGAGAACAAGGTCAAGGCCAACCTCGAGCACCGCATCGAATCGATGGGCATGGAAGACAAGATCTTCCAGGTCCTCGTGCCGATGGAGGACGAGATCGAGATCAAGCAGGGCCAGCGGCACACCGTCCAGAAGAAGGTGTTCCCCGGCTACGTCCTCGTCGAGATGATCTACGACCCGGAGTCGTGGTACGTCGTGCGCAACACGCCGGGCGTGACCAGCTTCGTCGGCACCGGGAACATCCCGGGCAGCCGGAGCGAGCCGATCCCGCTCGAGGAGCACGAGGTCAAGCAGATCCTCCGCCAGATGGGCGTGGAGACGCCGAAGTACCGCGTTGCGTTCACGAAGGGCCAGAGCGTCCGGGTGACGGACGGGCCGTTCGCCGAGTTCGTCGGCACGGTCGACGAAGTGGACCCGGAGCGGAACAAGGTCAGGGTCCTCGTCAGCATCTTCGGCCGTGAGACCCCCGTCGAGCTCGACCTCCTCCAGGTCGAGAAGCTCTGATCGAAAGGAACAACGGCCACCGTGGCGAAGAAGATCCGCATCGTCCTCACCCTCCAGCTGCCGGCCGGTAAGGCCACCCCGGCGCCGCCCGTCGGCACCGCGCTCGGCCCCCACGGCATCAACATCATCGAGTTCACCAAGAGCTACAACGAGAAGACCGCCGACAAGGCGGGCCAGATCATCCCGGCCCAGATCACCGTCTTCGAGGACCGGTCCTTCACGTTCATCCTCAAGACACCGCCGGCCGCGGATCTCCTGCGCAAGGCCGCCGGGATCGACAAGGGTGCCGTCACGCCGAGTCGCGAGACCGCGGGCCGCGTGACCCGGGACCAGCTTCGCGAGATCGCCGTGCAGAAGCTGGCCGACCTCAACGCGAACGACATCGACGCCGCCATGCGGCAGGTCGAGGGAACTGCCCGCAGCATGGGCATCGAGGTCGTCGGCTAGCCCGACGACGACGCGTTCCGGCCGCGCTCGAGCCGGACGACGACCCCCCGTCACGGGGGAGGCCGGAACGCCGGCCGCCAGCACGAGGAGCCAGGCATGGCCCAGCACGGCAAGAAGTACCGCGAGGCGCTCAAGCTCGTCGATCCTACCCGGGCCTACCCGCCCGCCGAAGCGGTCGACCTCGTCAAGCAGACCTCGATCGTCAACTTCGATCCATCCGTGGAGGCGCACCTGCGCCTGGGCGTCGACCCGCGTCACGCGGACCAGATGGTGCGCGGCACGGTGGTCCTCCCCCACGGGACCGGCAAGGTCGTGCGCGTCGTCGTCTTCGCCCAGGGCGAGAAGGCCCAGGACGCGCTCCGCGCCGGGGCCGACGAGGTGGGAGGCGAGGACCTCGTCAAGAAGATCGAGGGCGGATGGCTCGAGTTCGACGTCGCGGTCGCGACGCCGGACATGATGGGGATGGTCGGCAAGCTCGGCCGCATCCTCGGCCGGCGCGGCCTCATGCCGAACCCGAAGGCCGGGACGGTCACCTTCGACGTCGAGCGTGCCATCAACGAGGTGAAGGCCGGACGCGTCGAGTTCAAGGTCGACAAGTCGGGGATCATCCACGTCGCCGTGGGCAAGGCGAGCTTCGATGCTGCCGCGCTCGTCGCGAACCTGGCGGTCCTGCTCGATGCCATCAACCGCGCCAAGCCCGCCGGCGCCAAGGGCACCTACCTCAAGGGGCTCACGATCGCGAGCACGATGAGCCCGGGCGTCCGGGTGGATCTGCCGGGCCTGCTCGCGGTGGCCAGCGCGGCCTGACGCACCAGGCCCGTCGCCGGCGCGACACGCCCGCAGGCGGTACCATCACACGCCGCGGCGGCCGAGAGGCGCGTCGCGCAACACGAGGACGGACCGCCGCAGACAGCCTGCGCCCGCGGACCGCGGGCCCGCATACCGGGCCATCGGCCGGGGCTTGATCCGTCGGACCGGATCGGATGCCCGCACCGCCGGGCGCCCGGGGACGCCGACGAGCACGCCGAGGCAGGACACCGACCGCGAGCCCTCCCGTCGGAGGCGCCCGCTGCGGACCCTGCAGGACGCGAGGAGACGCCGTCTGGCAGGGGATCCCGCCGGGTGGATCCACCGGGCGCGCCGGACGCGCGCAGCGCAGAAGAGGGCCCTATGCCGACCGACGCGAAGCGCGCCACCGTGGCCGAGCTCCGGGGCGACCTGTCCCGCAGCACCACGCTCGTCACCACCGAGTACCGCGGCCTGACCGTGAAGGAGCTCGGCGAGATCCGGCGGGCGCTTCGAAAGCAGAACGTGACCTACCGGGTCGTGAAGAACCGGCTCATGCGGATCGCCGCCGAGCAGGAGGGAAACCCGGGCATCGCGCCGCTCCTCCGCGGCCCATCGGCAATCGCCTTCGGGACAGGGGACGAGGCGCTCGTCGCCCGGACCGTCCTCGAGGTGCTTCGCCCCTACAAGCTCGTCAAGGTCACCGGCGGCGCCGTCCGCGGCGCGTCCATGGATCTTGACGGCGTGACCAGGCTCGCCACCCTCCCGTCCCGCGACGTCCTCCTGGCCCAGCTTGCGGGCGCCTTCGGCGCACCCGCCACGCAGGTTGCCGGGCTGCTGGCAGCGAACCTGCGCAACCTTGGCTACGCGCTCACCCAGCTGCACGAGCAGAAGGCCCGGGCCGCCGCCTAGGCTGCCCGTTCCCGATCCCGGTTCACCCCGCCCGGAGCGGGCGACCATCTCCAAGGAGACACGAATCCCATGGCAACCCTCACCCAGGACCAGCTGCTTGACCAGATCGGCGCCATGACCCTCGTCGAGGTCGCCGAGTTCATCAAGAAGTTCGAAGAGAAGTTCGGCGTCACCGCCGCCGCCCCGGCCGCTGCCGCCGCCGCCCCGGCCGCTGCCGCGCCGGTCGAGGCTGTCGAGGAGCAGACGGAGTTCACGGCGATCCTCGCCGAGATCGGCCCGAACAAGATCCCCGTGATCAAGGTCGTCCGCGAGCTCACCGGCCTTGGCCTCAAGGAGGCCAAGGACCTCGTCGACGCGACGCCCAAGGCCCGTCAAGGAAGGCGTCGCCCGCGACGAGGCGGAGAAGATCAAGACCGCCCTCGAGGCCCAGGGCGCGAAGGTCGAGATCAAGTAGCCAGCCTCCTCATCGACGGGAGCCACGGCCACACCACGCGGTCCGGCCGATTCGCGCGCTGCAACGCCGGGACGGTGCATCGTCACCGCCCCGGCATTCGCCTGCGCTTGACAACAGCCGCGGGAGCGATACAATTTCCAATTCCGTGAGCGCGGCCTTCCTTCACTTCTCCCTCCTCCGTCAAGGAGCGGTTCATGCTGCCTGTCGCTGATTCCTCGTCCCTCGCGCCGTCCGGCCGGATCTCGTATGCCCGGATCGTCGAGAAGCGCGAGATCCCCAACCTGATCGAGCTCCAGGTTCGGTCGTTCGCCTGGTTCATCGAACGGGGCCTCCGGGAGCTGTTCGACGAGATCAGCCCGATCAAGGACTTCACCGGCAAGGTGATGGAGCTCCAGTTCCTGGACTACGAGTTCGGCGAGCCGAAGTACTCCGAGCTGGAATGCCGCACGCGCGACCAGACCTTCAGCAAGCCGCTCTACGTGAACGTGGAGCTCCTGATCAAGGAGACCGGCGAGATCCAGCGCCAGCGCGTCTACATGGGCGACTACCCGTGGATGACCGAGCTGGGGACGTTCATCATCAACGGCGCGGAGCGCGTCGTGGTCAGCCAGCTGGTCCGCTCGCCCGGCGTCTACTACGGCCGGGTCGAGGACCCGAGCTCGGGTCGCGACCTCTACACGGCCAAGGTGATCCCGAACCGCGGCGCCTGGCTCGAGTTCGAGACCTCGAACCGCGACCTGCTCTCCGTGAAGGTCGACCGCAAGCGGAAGATCGCGGCAACGACGTTCCTGCGCGCAGTGGGCTACGAGCGCAACGAGGAGATCTCGGCCCTGTTCGGCGGCCTGGACGACAACCCGGAGCACCCGTACATCGCGGCGACCCTCGACAAGGACCCGACCAGCACGCAGGCCGAAGCCCTCATCGAGGTCTACAAGAAGCTGCGCCCGGGTGATCCGCCCACAGGCGACAACGCGCGCCAGCTCGTGGAGAGCCTGTTCTTCAACTTCCGCCGCTACGACCTGGGGCGTGTCGGGCGCTACAAGTTCAACAAGAAGCTGGACGCCATCGCCGCCCGCATGGGCTACGAGCTGCCCCGCGAAGACCTCACCAACCCGCACCTGGGCCGGACCATCACCCGCGAGGACATCGCCGCGATCGTCGGGCAGCTGATCATCCTCAACAACGGGGGCGGCCAGCCGGACGACATCGACCACCTGGGCAACCGGCGCATCCGCGCCAACGGCGAGCTCATCCAGAATGCCTTCCGGATCGGGCTCCTGCGGATGGAGCGCGTGGTCCGCGAGCGGATGACGATCCAGGAGATCGACAAGGCAACCCCGAACGCCCTCATCAACATCCGGCCGGTGTCTGCCGCGATGAAGGAGTTCTTCGGCGGGAGCCAGCTCTCCCAGTTCATGGACCAGACGAACCCGCTCGCCGAGCTGACCAGCAAGCGGCGTCTCTCCGCGCTGGGCCCGGGCGGGCTCTCGCGCGAGCGTGCCGGCTTCGACGTCCGTGACGTTCACCACAGCCACTACGGCCGCATCTGCCCGATCGAGACCCCGGAAGGGCCGAACATCGGCCTGATCGGCTCGCTGGCGACCTTCGGCCGGATCAACGACTACGGCTTCATCGAGACGCCGTACCGCAAGGTTCGCCGGAGCATCGCCTGGGACGACGCGGATCTCACGTCGTTCGAGGCCGGCGACCGACCTGGTCGGCAAGGGCGGGGAGGTCGTCGTCCGGAAGGGCGAGCCGTTCTCCGGTCCCGCCGCGGCCGAGCTGAAGCGCCAGAAGGCGCAGGCGTTCCCGATCCGCCCCGTCGTCACCGACGAGATCGTCTATCTCGCCGCGGACGAGGAAGAGGAGCACCACGTCGCGCAGGCGAACGCGGCGCTCGACGAAGCCGGCCATTTCATGACCGACCGCGTGCCGTGCCGCTACCGGGACCTCTTCCCGGAGGTGGCGCCGGACCGGATCGAGTACATGGACGTCAGCCCGAAGCAGGTCGTCTCGGTCGCGACGGCCCTCATCCCGTTCCTCGAGCACGACGACGCGAACCGCGCCCTGATGGGCTCGAACATGCAGCGCCAGGCGGTCCCGCTCCTGGAGCCCGAGGCGCCCATCGTGGGCACCGGCATGGAGCGGCGCGCGGCCCAGGACTCGGGCCAGGTGGTCCTTGCCCGCGCGGCCGGGGTCGTGACCTCGGTGACGGCCGACCGGATCCTCGTCGAAGAGGACGCCGGCGACCTCCGCACCTACCCGCTCCAGAAGTTCGTGCGGTCCAACCAGGGAACCTGCATCAACCAGCGTCCCATCGTCGACGTCGGTCACCGCGTGGGGGCCGGCGACCCGATCGCCGACTCCTCGTCCACCGACGGTGGCGAGCTCGCCCTCGGCCGAAACATCCTTGTCGCGTTCATGAGCTGGGAGGGTGGCAACTACGAGGACGCCATCGTCATCAGCGACCGCCTCGTGCGCGAGGACCTGTTCACCAGCATCCACATCGAGAAGCACGAGATCGAGTCGCGCGACACGAAGCTCGGGCCCGAGGAGATCACGCGCGACATCCCGAACGTCGGCGAGGAATCCCTCAAGGACCTCGACGAGGAGGGGATCGTCTACATCGGCGCCGAGGTCCGGCCCGGCGACATCCTGGTCGGCAAGATCACCCCGAAGGGCGAGACCGAGCTGACGGCGGAGGAGCGCCTCCTGCGCGCCATCTTCGGCGAGAAGGCTCGCGAGGTGAAGGACTCCTCGCTCCGGCTGCCGCACGGTGAGCGCGGGAAGGTCGTCGACGTCAAGGTCTTCACGCGCGAGGATTCCGAGCTGATGCCCGGCGTCAACAAGCTCGTGCGGGTCTCGGTGGCCCAGAAGCGCAAGGTGAGCGTCGGCGACAAGATGGCCGGCCGCCACGGCAACAAGGGCGTCATCGCCAAGATCCTCCCCCAGGAGGACATGCCGTTCCTCCCGGACGGCTCGCCGGTCGACATCATCCTCAACCCGCTCGGCGTGCCGAGCCGCATGAACATCGGCCAGATCCTCGAGACCCACCTCGGCTGGGCGCTCGCGACGCTGGGCTTCAAGGCCGCGACCCCCGTCTTCGACGGCGCGACCGAGACCCAGATCCGCGACGCGCTGCTGCAGGCCGGCCTGCCCGGCAACGGGAAGATCGACCTGCGCGACGGCCGGACGGGCGAGGGCTTCGCGCGGGACATCACCGTCGGCCAGATCTACATGCTGAAGCTCCACCACCTGGTGGAGGACAAGATCCACGCCCGGTCCACCGGTCCCTACAGCCTCATCACCCAGCAGCCGCTCGGCGGCAAGGCCCAGTTCGGCGGCCAGCGATTCGGGGAGATGGAGGTCTGGGCGCTCGAGGCCTACGGCGCGGCGAACATCCTGCAGGAGCTCCTCACCGTCAAGTCCGACGACGTCATGGGCCGCGTCCAGACGTACGAAGCGATCGTCAAGGGCGAGGAGATCCAGCCGCCGGGCGTGCCCGAGTCGTTCAAGGTCCTGATCAAGGAGCTGCAGAGCCTCGGGCTCAGCGTCGAGATCCTCAACGAGAACGACGAGGAGATCAAGTTCGTGGAAGACGTCTCGTCGTATCCCCTCCCTGACCTCGGCGGGATCAACCTCGCCGGTTTCGAGGACTGACCAGACCCGCCTTCATCCCGCGGGGCCGTGGCTCGGCCGGCCCGGCCCCGCTCGCACCCGGTCCGTATCGCGCCGCTGAAGAGCCGCGGCGGCGCGGAGGAGAACCATGCTCGAGGTCAACAACTTCAACGCCATCCGCATCTCGCTGGCGTCGCCGGAGCAGATCCGCGACTGGTCGTCGGGCGAGGTCACGAAGCCCGAGACGATCAACTACCGCACGCTCAAGCCCGAGAAGGACGGCCTGTTCGACGAGCGCATCTTCGGTCCCACCAAGGACTGGGAGTGCTACTGCGGCAAGTACAAGCGGATCCGGTACAAGGGCATCATCTGCGACAAGTGCGGCGTCGAGGTCACCCGGGCCAAGGTCCGGCGCGAGCGAATGGGCCACATCCAGCTCGCCAGCCCCGTCAGCCACATCTGGTATTTCAAGGGCACGCCGTCCCGGCTCGGCATCCTGCTCGACATCAGCCCCCGCAACCTCGAGCGGATCCTCTACTTCGCGCTCTACATCGTCACCCACGTCGACGAGGACGCGCGCAAGCGTGCCCTCATGGCTCTCGACGAGGAGGCCGAGGGGCGCGGCGGGACCGGCAAGGGCGGCGACGAGTTCGAGGACGCGCAGCGCGCCGTCTTCGTGCGCCAGAAGGACGAGCTGCTGGCGGCGCAGGCCGCCCTGTTCGCGGACCTCGAGGCTGAGCGGTCGCGCCGCACCGACGAGATCAGCGGCGCCGCCAAGGAGATCCAGGCGCGGCTTGCCGAGCTCAAGACCGCCGTCACCGAGGAGACGATCGCCTTCGCGCCCACCGGCGAGGTGGTCCTGGCGGCCGGCGAGAAGGGCGGCAAGGAGGCGGCGACGCGCCTCCGCAAGATCGCGACGGCCGAATCCGAGCGGGTCACGGAGGAGTTCCGCGTCCGCGAGCAGGGCGAGCAGCGCGCCACGGAGCAGAAGATCGCCGATCTCGAGCTCGAGATGCAGGCGGCCAGCGAAGCGCGCCGCGAAGACCGGAAGCGGGCCGCCGAGGGCCGCAAGGACGAGATCCGGCGCCAGCGCGACGAGATCGAGGGCCTCAAGCCGCTTGTCACGCTCTCGGAGACGGACTTCCGCTACCTGGACGAGCGCTACGGCGCGGGCGCGGGCTCGCGCGGCGGCCGGATCTTCTGGGCCGGCATGGGCGCCGAGGCCGTCCGCGACATCATCACGCGGATGGAGCTCGAGGGGCTGGGCCGCGCCCTGCACATCCAGGTCCGGACCACGTCCGGGCAGCGTCGCAAGAAGGCCATCAAGCAGCTCCGTCTCATCGAGGCATTCCGCCGGTCGGGGACGCGGCCGGAGTGGATGATCCTGTCCGTCCTGCCCGTGCTCCCGCCCGAGCTGCGCCCGATGGTCCAGCTCGACGGTGGCCGGTTCGCCACGTCCGACCTCAACGATCTCTACCGGCGCGTGATCAACCGGAACAACCGGCTCAAGCGGCTCCTGGAGCTGGGCGCCCCGGAGATCATCATCCGCAACGAGAAGCGGATGCTGCAGGAGGCGTGCGACGCCCTGGTCGACAACGGCCGCCGCGGCCGTGCGATCGCCGGGACCGGCAACCACCGGCTCAAGAGCCTGAGCGACATGCTCAAGGGCAAGCAGGGCCGGTTCCGCCAGAACCTGCTCGGCAAGCGAGTCGACTACTCGGGCCGCTCGGTCATCGTCGTCGGGCCGGAGCTCAAGCTCCACCAGTGCGGCCTGCCGAAGAAGATGGCCCTCGAGCTGTTCAAGCCGTTCGTCATGCGCCAGCTGGTCGAGAAGGGCTTCGCCCACAACATCAAGAGCGCGAAGCGGATCGTCGAGCGCGTCAACCCGGTCGTCTGGGATGTCCTCGAGGACGTCATCAAGGACCACCCCGTCCTCCTCAACCGCGCCCCGACCCTCCACCGCCTTGGCATCCAGGCGTTCATGCCGGTCCTCGTCGAGGGGTCGGCGATCCAGATCCACCCGCTCGTCTGCACGGCGTTCAACGCCGACTTCGACGGCGACCAGATGGCGGTCCACGTGCCGCTCTCGACGGCCGCCCAGGAAGAGGCGCGGACGATGCTGCTCTCGACCTCGAACCTGCTGTCGCCGGCCGACGGGAGCCCGATCGTGGCGCCGACGCAGGACATGGTCCTGGGCTGCTACTACCTCACCACCGACGTCCCCGAGCGCGACCGCGCAGGGAACCTCCCCGCACCGCGGCCGTTCGCGGACGAGGAGTCGGCCCTGCTCGCGTTCGAGCTCTCGAGCGGCGGCATGGCCGGCGGGAGCAGTCGCACGTCCACGCCGTTCGCGGACGACGATCCGCGGGCGAAGGTCGCCTATGCACCGGTCGCCCTGCGCCTGCACGAGCCGATCGAGGTCAGCGTCCGGACCTGGGACGCGGCTGCCGGCGAGCTCGTCGACCGGCGGATCGTGACCACCGTCGGCAGGATCATCTTCAACCAGGTCGTCCCGGAGCAGCTGCGGTTCACCGACCGCGAGATGCGCCGCACCCACCTGCGTGACCTCGTCGACCGCTGCTACCGCCAGCTCGGCCCCACCGCGACCGCCCACATGGTGGACGGCATCAAGCGGATCGGGTTCGAGTACGCGACGCGCGGCGGCATGACGATCGCCGTCTCCGACATCGAGGTCCCGACCGAGAAGAAGGAGCTCCTCGCGCTGGCGGACGGCCAGGTCACCAGGATCGACGGCCAGTACCAGCGCGGCCTCATCACCGAGGACGAGCGCTACGAGGCGGTCGTCGACGTCTGGCAGAAGACGTCGAGGACCCTCTCGGACAAGATGATGGAGAACCTGGACCCACAGAGCGCCGTCGCGATGATGACGACCTCCGGGGCCCGCGGCAACAAGGGCAACATCGGCCAGCTCGGCGCGATGCGCGGCCTGATGGCCGACCCGTCCGGCCGGATCATCGACGTCCCCGTGCGGAGCAACTTCCGCGAGGGCATGACGGTCCTCGAGTACTTCATCTCCACCCACGGCGCGCGCAAGGGTCTCGCCGACACCGCGCTCCGCACCGCCGACTCGGGCTACCTGACCCGGCGCCTCGTGGACGTCGCCCAGGATGTCATCACCCGGGACGACGATTGCGGGACCGAGGAGGGGAGCTGGATCACGCGCTCGGAATCCGACGAGATCGCCAGCGAAGAGGGCGCGTTCGCCCGTCGCCTCGTCGGGCGGTTCGCCGCCGCCACCGTCACCGTCGGCCGATGGCACCGTCGTTGCCGAACGCAACGAAGAGCTGACCGAGGAGATCGCGGCCCGTGTCGCGGCGGCCGGGGTCCAGGAGGTCCTGGTCCGGAGCCCGTTGACCTGCGAGGCGCGCTACGGCGTCTGTCGCTTCTGCTACGGCCGCAACCTCGCCACGGGCTCGCTCGTCGGCGTCGGTGAGGCCGTCGGGATCATCGCCGCCCAGTCGATCGGCGAGCCGGGCACCCAGCTCACCATGCGGACGTTCCACACCGGCGGCGTGGCCCAGGCCGGTGCCGACATCACGGCCGGCCTGCCGCGCGTCGAGGAGCTGTTCGAGGCGCGCATCCCGAAGGGGAAGGCCGAGATCAGCCACATCGACGGCATCGTGGAGATCATCCGGGCCGACCTCGGGACGAAGGTCAAGGTCACCAGCGTGGAGCAGTTCGACGCGCCACTCCGCCTGCCGCCGGGGGCCGAGCTCCTGGCCGCGGCCGGCGATCTCGTCGAGAAGAGCCAGGTCCTGGCCCGGCTGTCGGGCAAGGACGGCGGCAGGGACGGGCTCGACATCGTCGCACCGGAGAAGGGGATCCTGGTCCGGGACGGGGACCACCTGGCCATCCGTGCCGAGGACCGGGTCGAGCGCGAGTACGCCATCCCGCACAACGCCAGGCTGCTCGTGGAGAACGGCCAGGAGATCCGGGCCGGTGACGCGATCACCGATGGCCCCATCAACCCGCAGGAGTACCTGGACACCCGCGGCAAGGACGCGGTGCAGCGCTACCTGGTGAAGGAAGTCCAGAAGGTCTACCGGAGCCAGGGCGTCACGATCAACGACAAGCACATCGAGATCATCGTCCGGCAGATGCTCCGCAAGGTCCGCATCGACCAGCCGGGCGACACGGACCTCCTCCCGACCGAGCTGATCGACCGGCTCGACTTCGAGCGGGTCAGCAACAAGGTCCTCGCGGAGGGCGGCGAGCCCGCGACCGCCCAGGTCGTGCTGCTGGGCGTCACGAAGGCGTCCCTGAACACGGCGAGCTTCCTCGCGGCGGCCTCCTTCCAGGAGACGACGCGCGTGCTCACCGAGGCGGCGATCAATGGCTCGAAGGACCACCTGATCGGGCTCAAGGAAAACGTGATCATCGGCAAGCTCATCCCGGCCGGCACCGGGGCTCCGGCGAACGTCGCCATCCGCCGCGAGGCGGATCGGCGACGTGCGGCCGAGGCGCTTGCCGGCGGCGAGCTGCCGGCCGAGTTCGGGGGCGCGGCCTACAATCCGTTCCTCGAGGACGCCCAGGGCGGCGCCAGCGACGACGACACGGTGCGGCTTTCCGCGCTGCTCGCCGCTACGGACGCCGACGAGGGCAGCGATGGGACGGACGACTCGTTCAACCCGTTCCTCTCGGATGCCGGCAGCTCGGGCGCCGTGTCGCCGAATGCCCGCGAGGCCGACTCCCGGTCATGACCAGGACCGGCGGGCCGCGCCCGCCGGTCATACCCCCGGAGGCCGCGAGCCTTTGACACGTCGGCGGCCTCGCTGCTAGACTCCGCCTTCGCGGCCGCGACCGGTCGGTCGTCGCCGTGTGCTCCGCCCCACGCTCATCGCGTTGGGTGGCGAGCGACCCGCATCAGTGCCCGGACTCCCCGGGCGACAGGGCCGCCGGACCAGCAGACCACGAGAAAGGAACAGCGTCTCCGTGCCGACCATCAGCCAGCTCGTGCGCCACGGCCGGAAGCCGAAGATCGCGAAGGTCAAGGCTCCGGCGATGCGCAAGATCTGGAACAGCCTCGACCAGCGCCAGATGCCGATCCCGGGTGCCCCCCAGAAGCGCGGTGTCTGCCTGCAGGTCCGCACGATGACGCCGAAGAAGCCGAACTCGGCCCTTCGCAAGATTGCCCGTGTCCGGCTCACGAACCAGATGGAGGTCACGGCCTACATCCCCGGGATCGGCCACAACCTGCAGGAGCACTCCGTCGTTCTCGTCCGGGGCGGCCGCGTGAAGGACCTCCCGTCCGTCAAGTACCACATCATCCGCGGCGCGCTCGACACCGCCGGCGTCCGCGACCGCAAGCAGGGCCGCTCGAAGTACGGCGCCAAGGCGACCGCCAGCCTGCCCGGCCAGAAGAAGTAGGGACCATGCCGCGCCGAGCCAGCATTCCCCGCAAGTCCAAGTACGAGACCATCCCGGTCAACCGGACCACCGCCCGCATCTCCGCGAAGCTGATGATGGACGGCAAGAAGATCCTGTCGAACCGGATCCTCCGCCAGGCACTGGCGCGCGCCGAAGCGCAGGCGAAGCGGCCCGGCCTCGAGGTGCTCGAGACGGCCCTGCGCAACGCCACGCCCATCATCGAGGTCAAGCCGCGCCGCGTCGGCGGTGCCACCTACCAGGTCCCGGTCGAGATCCGCGGCGATCGCCGCCTCTCCCTCGGGGTTCGCTGGCTCGTGCAGGCCGCCCGCAAGCGCAGCGGCAAGAGCATGAGCGAGAAGCTCGCCTCGGAGTTCGTGGACGCGTCCAACGGGCTGGGAGCGGCCGTGAAGCGCCGCGAGGACACCCACAAGATGGCCGACGCCAACAAGGCGTTCAGCCACTTCAAGTGGTAGACCGGAGACCCTGATCGTGGCCCGCCTCTACCCGCTCGACCGCACCCGGAACATCGGGATCATCGCGCATATCGACGCGGGCAAGACGACCGTCACCGAGCGGATCCTCTTCTACACGAAGAAGATCTACAAGCTCGGCGAGGTCCACGAAGGCGCCGCCACGATGGACTGGATGCCCCAGGAGCAGGAGCGGGGGATCACGATCACCGCGGCGGCCACGACCTGCTTCTGGGACGAGCATCGCATCAACATCATCGATACGCCCGGGCACGTGGACTTCACGATGGAAGTCGAGCGATCGCTCCGGGTGCTCGACGGCGCGGTCGTGGTCTTCGACGGCGTGGCGGGCGTGGAGCCCCAGTCCGAGACCGTGTGGCGCCAGGCAGACCGCTACCGCGTGCCGCGCATCTGCTTCATCAACAAGCTGGACCGGACGGGCGCCGACTTCTGGCGCTGCGTCGCCATGATCGAAGATCGACTGGGGGCGAACGCGGTCCCCATCCAGCTCCCGATCGGCTCCGAGGGCACCTTCGCCGGCGTCATCGACCTGATCCGGATGAAGGCCATCCTCTACCGCGACGACCTGGGCTCGGAGATCGAGGTCGTGGAGATCCCGGCCGGCTACCTCGACGACGCGAAGAAGCACCGCGAGCGCCTGGTGGAGGCCGTCGCCGAGATGGACGACGACCTGATGCACAAGTACCTCGAGGGAACCGAGCTGACCGAGGAGGAGCTCGTGCGCGGCCTCCGCCTGGGAACCCTCCAGTACCGGATCGTCCCGGTCCTCACCGGCTCCGCCCTCAAGAACAAGGGCATCCAGCCGATGCTCGACGCCGTGGTGGCCTACCTGCCGTCGCCGCTCGACGTCCCGCCGGTGATCGGCGAGCAGCCCCTGACCCACGCGGAGGTCCTGCGGACCGTCGACGACGGCCAGCCGTTCAGCGCCCTTGCCTTCAAGATCGCGGCCGACCCCTTCGTCGGGAAGCTCGCCTTCTTCCGGGTCTACTCCGGGACGCTCAAGGCCGGCTCGTACGTCCTCAACTCCTCGAAGGGCAAGAAGGAGCGGATCGGGCGCATCCTCCAGATGCACGCCAACCATCGCGAGGAGATCGACGAGGTCTACGCGGGCGACATCGCCGCGGCCGTCGGCCTCAAGGACACCTTCACCGGTGACACGCTGGCGGACCCCGACCACCCCGTGATCCTCGAGTCGATGACGTTCCCCGAGCCGGTCATCGAGGTGAAGATCGAGCCGAAGACGAAGATGGACCAGGACAAGATGGGCCTGGCCCTGGCGCGCCTGGCCGAGGAGGACCCGACCTTCCGCGTCAAGACGGACCCGGAGAGCGGCGAGACGCTCATCGCCGGGATGGGCGAGCTCCACCTCGACGTCCTCGTGGACCGCATGGTCCGCGAGTTCAAGGTTGCGGCCAACATCGGCAAGCCCCAGGTCTCCTACCGGGAGACCATCCGGCGGGTCGCCGAGGGCAACGGCCGGTTCATCCGGCAGACCGGCGGCAAGGGCCAGTACGGGCACGTGGTGCTCAGGCTCGAGCCGGCCGAGAAGGGCTCGGGCTACGAGTTCGTGGACAAGGTCGTCGGCGGGACGATCCCGCGCGAGTACATGCGCGCCATCGACCACGGGATCCACGAGGCCCTGGACACGGGCATCTACGCCGGATACCCGATGGTGGACGTCCGAGCCGTCGTCTTCGACGGGTCGTACCACGAGGTCGACTCGAGCGAGATGGCGTTCAAGATCGCCGCCTCGATGGCCGTCAAGGCCGCCGTCGAGAAGGCCGATCCGGCGATCCTGGAGCCGCTCATGCGGGTCGAGGTGACCATGCCGGAGCAGTTCATGGGCGACGTGATCGGCGACCTCAACAGCCGGCGCGGCCAGATCGAGGGGATGGACTCGCGCGGGACGACGCAGGTCGTCCAGGGTTTCGTGCCGCTCGCGGAGATGTTCGGGTACGCGACCGACCTGCGGTCGATGACCCAGGGCCGGGCGAGCTACTCGATGGAGCTGTCTCACTACGCCGAGGTCCCCGGCAGCATTGCCGCGGAGCTCGTCCAGAAGTCAAGGGTCTAGCAGAGGCGAAGGTCCGAGGCGGGTCCCGGCGGGGCCCGGCGCGGCGACGAGGAGCCAGGGAGCGCGAACAGCGATGGCGAAGAAGAAGTTTGAGCGGACGAAGCCGCACGTCAACGTCGGCACGATCGGCCATATCGATCACGGGAAGACGTCGCTGACCGCGGCGATCACGAAGTACCTCGCCCTCAAGGGCGGGGCGGAGTACCGCGCGTTCGACTCGATCGACAACGCCCCCGAGGAGCGCGAGCGCGGGCATCACGATCGCGATCGCCCACGTCGAGTACCAGACCGGCGCCCGCCATTACGCGCACGTCGACTGCCCCGGCCACGCCGACTACATCAAGAACATGATCACCGGGGCCGCCCAGATGGACGGCGCCATCCTCGTCGTCGCCGCGACCGACGGCCCGATGCCCCAGACCCGGGAGCACATCCTCCTGGCCCGCCAGGTCGAGGTCCCCTACATCGTCGTCTTCCTCAACAAGTGCGACGCGGTCGACGACCCCGAGCTCCTCGACCTCGTCGAGCTCGAGGTCCGCGAGCTGCTCTCCAAGTACCAGTTCCCGGGCGACGACCTGCCGGTCATCCGCGGCTCCGCCCTCAAGGCCCTCGAGGCCACCGGCGGCGTCGACGACCCGGCCTACGCCTGCATCCAGGAGCTGCTCGACGCGGTCGACTCGTACATCCCGACCCCGGAGCGGGCGATCGACAAGCCGTTCCTCATGCCGGTCGAGGACGTCTTCGGGATCAAGGGCCGCGGCACCGTGGCGACCGGCCGCATCGAGCGCGGCATCGTCAAGGTCTCCGACGAGGTCGAGATCATCGGCGTCCGGCCGACCCGCAAGGTCGTCGTCACCGGCGTCGAGATGTTCAAGAAGCTCCTCGACGAGGGCCGCGCCGGCGACAACGTCGGCTGCCTCCTGCGGGGCATCGAGCGCGAGGACATCGAGCGCGGCCAGGTGCTCGCCAAGGCGGGCTCCATCAAGCCGCACACGAAGTTCACCGCCCGGGTCTACGTCCTGACCAAGGAGGAGGGCGGCCGGCACACCCCGTTCTACAACGGGTACCGCCCGCAGTTCTACCTCCGCACGACGGACGTGACCGGCGCGATCGGCCTCCCCGACGGCGCCGAGATGATCATGCCCGGCGACAACGTCGACATGAGCGTCGAGCTCATCACCCCGATCGCGGTCGAGATCGGGCAGCGCTTCGCGATCCGCGAGGGTGGCCGAACCGTCGGCGCCGGCGCGATCGTGAGCATCGTCGAGTAGACCGATGGCAAAGCAGCGGATCCGGATCCGCCTCAAGGCCTACGACCACCGCCTGCTTGACCAGTCGGCGGCCCAGATCGTCGAGACCGCCCAGCGGACCGGCGCCGACGTGGTCGGCCCGGTCCCGCTCCCGACGCGGATCGAGAAGTTCACCGTGCTCCGGTCGCCCTTCATCGACAAGGACAGCCGCGAGCAGTTCGAGATCCGCACCCACAAGCGACTCGTCGACATCCTCGACCCGTCGGCCAAGACGGTCGACGCCCTGATGCGCCTCTCGCTCGCGGCGGGAGTCGACATCGAGATCAAGATGTGACGATCGAATGAGCATTGGATTGATCGGCCGCAAGGTCGGCATGACCCAGGTCTTCCAGGCCGACGGCACCATGATCCCGGTGAGCGTCGTTGCCGTGGGGCCCAACACCGTCACGCGCCTCCGGACGCCCGAGCGGGACGGCTACACCGCCGTGCAGCTCGGGATCGAGCCGGGAAAGAAGCTCACGAAGCCCGAGGCCGGGCAGCTCAAGGAGCTCCCCAAGGTCGCCGTGATCCGCGAGTTCCGGCTCGACGACGTCTCGGAGTACACCGTCGGGCAGACGCTCGACGTCACCCTGTTCGCGGCCGGCGACGTGATCCACGTCACCGGGACGTCGAAGGGCAAGGGCTTCGCGGGCAATATCAAGCGGAACAACTTCCACCGCGGCCCCAAGACGCACGGCTCCGACCACCATCGAGCACCGGGCTCCATCGGTCCGGGCACCACGCCCGGACGCGTCTACCGGGGCATGCGGATGGCCGGCCACATGGGTGACGACCGCGTCACCGTCAAGAAGCTGCACGTCGTGCGGGTCGACACCGAGCGCAACCTCCTCCTGGTGAAGGGGTCCGTGCCGGGGGCGCCCCACGCGCTTGTCCTCGTGAAGAAGGCCTGACGATGCCGCAGACCACGCTCTATGCCCGGACGGGCGAGGCGATCGGAACGGTGGAGCTCTCCGAGGAGCTCTTCGCCGCCCCGGTGAACGCGGCCGTCCTCCACCAGGTGGTGACCGCGCAGCTTGCGGGCCGCCGCCTTGGAACCAGCGACACGAAGACGCGCGGCGAGGTTGCCGGTGGCGGCAAGAAGCCGTATCGCCAGAAGGGGACCGGCCGGGCCCGTCAGGGTTCGCGTCGCGCGCCGCACTTCACCGGCGGCGGCGTCGTGTTCGGCCCGCACCCGCGCTCCTACGCGCAGCGCCTGCCCCGCAAGATGAAGCGCCTCGCGCTCCGCGGCGCGCTCACCGCGAAGTTCGGCGGCGACGCGATCCGGGTCCTCGACGCCTTCGGGCTCGAGGAGATCCGGACCAGGGAGCTGCTGGGCGTCCTGGAGAACCTCAAAGTCGCCGGCCGGGTCCTCATCGTCTCGCCGAGCCGCGACGAGCGGCTCGACCTGTCGGCGCGGAACCTGCCGCGCGTGGCGGTCCTGCTCGCCGACTCGCTCAACGTCGTGGACCTGCTCAACGCGGACACGATCGTGATCGAGCAGTCGGCCCTGGCCCGCCTCGAGGAGGTGTACGCATGACGCTCACCGCCCACGACGTCATCGTCCGGCCGATCATCAGCGAGAAGTCGATGGACGAGTCCGGTCGCGGCAAGTACACCTTCGAGGTCCACGGCGACGCCACGAAGATCCAGGTCAAGGCGGCCGTCGAGGAGCTCTTCAAGGTCCAGGTCACCGCGGTCAACGTCCTCACGACGAAGGCCAAAGAGAAGCGGCGCGGCACCAAGCGCGGCCGGATCACGGGCTGGACCACACCCTGGCGCAAGGCGATCGTCACGCTCGCCGCGGGCCAGAAGATCGAATTCTTCGAGGGGGTGTAGCGATGCCGCTCCGGAGCTACAAGCCAACCTCGGCCGGCCGTCGGTTCATGACGCGCTCGACGTTCGAGGAGATCACCACCAAGGAGCCCTACAAGCCGCTCCTCGAGCCGAAGAAGCGCGGCTCCGGCCGGAACAACCAGGGCCGTCTCACCGTCCGCCATCGAGGCGGGGGCGAGAAGCAGCACTACCGGATCATCGACTTCAAGCGCGACAAGCTCGGGGTTCCCGCCAAGATCGCCACGGTCGAGTACGACCCGAACCGGTCGGCGCGGATCGGGCTCCTCCACTACCGGGACGGCGAGAAGCGCTACATGCTCCTGCCGCACGGCCTCAAGGTCGGCGACCTCGTGGTCGCGGGGCCGGATGCCGAGGCCCGGGTGGGAAACGCTCTTCCGCTGTCGAGCATCCCGTTGGGGACCACCATCCACAACATCGAGCTCGTGCCGGGCAAGGGCGGCCAGATCGTCCGGTCCGCCGGCGGTGCGGCGCAGCTCCTGGCCAAGGAGGGCGACTACGCCACCGTCCGACTGCCGTCGGGCGAGATGCGCCGCGTGCCGCTGCGCTGCGTGGCGACGATCGGGCAGGTCTCCAACCTGGACCACGAGAACCAGAGCCTCGGGAAGGCCGGCCGGGCCCGTCACATGGGTCTTCGTCCGGAGACCCGGGGCGTCGCGATGACCCCGCGCGACCATCCGCACGGCGGCGGCGAGGGCAAGTCCCCGACGGGGATGCCCCCCAAGACGCCCTGGGGAAAGCCGGCGATGGGGTACCGGACACGGCGCGAGACGACGTCAGATCGCCTGATCGTCCGGTCGCGGCACCGCAAGTCGTAGGAGGAGCAGAAGCATGTCGCGTTCGGTCAAGAAAGGGCCGTTCGTCGAGGCGCGGCTCCTCGGCCGCGTCCAGGAGATGAACAAGAAGAACGAGCGGAAGATCGTGCGCACGTGGTCACGTGCGTCGGTCGTCTTCCCGGATTTCATCGGGCACACGATCGCCGTCTACAACGGCCGGAAGCACGTGCCCGTCTACGTCACCGAGAACATGGTCGGTCATCGACTGGGCGAGTTCGCCCCGACCCGCACCTTCCGCGGGCACGACAAGAAGACCGACCGTTCGACGGCAGTGCGGTAGGAGACGAGATCGTGCGCGTTTCCGCCACCGCCAAGTACCTTCGCGGGTCCACCCGCAAGGCGAACCTCGTCACATCGGCCATCCGTGGACGCCGGGTCGAGGATGCGAGCGCGATCCTGCGGTTCATGCCGCAGGGAGCCGCGCGGGACGTCCTTCGCGTCCTCGCGAGCGCGACCGCGAACGCCGAGAACAACCACAACCTCGCGGCCGAGGACCTCGTGATCGTCGAGGCACACGCGAACGAGGGACCCACCCTCAAGCGCTGGAAGCCGCGAGCCCAGGGACGGGCATTCGCCATCCACAAGCCGATGACGCACATCACCATCGTCCTCGAAGAGCGGGAGGCCTGACATGGGACACAAGGTCCACCCGTACGGCTTCCGCCTCGGGACGAGCCGCACCTGGTCCGCGAAGTGGTACGCCGACAAGGACTACGCCACGCTGCTCCAGGAAGATCTCGCCATGCGCAAGCTGATCGAGCGGCGCCTGGCCAACGCCAGCGTCGGCGGCGTCGAGATCGAGCGCGGCATCAACTACGTGACGGTGACGATCCACACCGCGAAGCCGGGGATCGTCATCGGCAAGGGCGGCGCCAATGTCGAGATCCTGCGCAAGCAGATCGGCGACCTGACGAAGCCGCGCAAGGTCAAGCTCGAGATCAAGGAGATCCGCCAGCCGGAGCTCGACGCGTACCTCGTGGCCGCCAACGTCGCGCAGCAGCTCAGCCGCCGGATCGCCTTCCGCAAGGCCATGAAGCAGGCCATCCAGCGCACCATGAAGGCGGGCGCGAAGGGCGTGAAGGTCGCCGTCGCCGGCCGCCTTGGCGGCTCCGAGATGGCCCGCCGCGAGTGGGACCGCGAGGGTCGCATCCCGCTCGGCACGCTCCGGGCGGACATCAGCTACGGCTACGTCCTCTCGCGGACGACCTACGGCACCATCGGCGTGAAGGTCTGGATCTACCGGGGCGACGTCCCCGACCAGCGCGTGGCACGGCCGGTGGTCGCCGCCGTGGCCGCACCCGTCGCGGCGCAGGGGGCATGACGCCATGCTGATGCCCCGCCGTGTCAAGCATCGCAAGGTCATGCGCGGCCGGATGACCGGGATGGCCAAGGGCGGCACCGCCGTCTCCTTCGGGGAGTTCGGCCTGATCACCCTGGAGCCCGCCTGGATCACCAGCCGCCAGATCGAAGCCGCCCGACGCGCCATGACCCGGTCGGTCAAGCGCGGAGGCAAGATCTGGATCCGGGTGTTCCCGGACAAGCCAGCCACGAAGAAGCCGGCGGAGACCCGGATGGGCTCCGGCAAGGGCGCCCCTGATCACTGGGTCGCCGTCGTGCGGCCGGGCCGGATCCTCTTCGAGATGGCCGGGGTGGACCGCGAGTCGGCCGTCGAGGCGATGCGCCTCGCCAGTCACAAGCTGCCGGTCGCCACGCGCTTCATCGTCAAGGAGGAGGAGAGCGCGTGATCGACATCGACAAGCTGCGTGCCCTGACGGACGCGGAGCTGGACCAGGCGCTCAAGGACGCGAAACGGGATCTCTGGCAGGCCCGCTTCGAGCTCGCGACGCGCCAGCTGAAGGACTACACCGCGATCTCCGGCACCCGCCGGACGATCGCCCGGATCCTCACCGTCCGCCACGAGCGACTGCTCGTGGGCAAGAGCGCGTAGGGGGCCCGGCATGGCAGGAGCAACAGACGTGCAGGGCAATCGAAAGACCAAGGTCGGGCGCGTTGTCAGCGACAAGATGGACAAGACGATCGTCGTCTCCGTCGAGCGGCTGACGCGCCATCCGCTCTACAAGCGGGTGATCCGGGCCTCCAGCAAGTTCGCGGCGCACGACGAGCTCAACGCGGCCCGCGTTGGCGACACCGTCCGCATCGAGGAGTCCCGACCGCTGTCGCGGACGAAGCGCTGGCGGCTCATCGAGGTGATCTCTCGCGCGGGCGAGGATCAGCCGTCCGAGCTCGTGGTCGAGGAGTCGGCCACGACCGAGGTGATCCACGCCGCTGCGCATCCCGGCAAGGCGCATGCCGCTGCCGGCGAGGGAGCCGAGGCGTGATCCAGCAGCAGACCCGGCTCCGCGTCGCGGACAACACCGGCGCCCGCGTGATCCAGTGCATCCGGATCATGGGCCGTTCGCGAGCCACGGTCGCGGAAGTTGGAGACGTCATCGTCGCGAGCGTCAAGCAGGCGATCCCGAACGCCGCCGTCAAGAAGGGCGACGTCGTGCGAGCCGTCGTGGTCCGCACCGCCAAGGAATATGGCAGGCCGGATGGCAGCTACATCCGGTTCGACGAGAACGCGGCGGTCCTGATCAACAACCAGGGCAACCCGCGTGGCACGCGGATCTTCGGACCCGTGGCGCGCGAGCTCCGCGATCGGAACTACATGAAGATCGTCTCGCTCGCGCCGGAGGTGCTCTGAGATGGCACGTGCCGTCAGGCCCCGGGTGACGAAGGTCTCCGAGATCCGCAAGGGTGACACGATCCTCGTGCTGGGTGGCAAGGATGCCGGCAAGCGGGGGACCGTGGACCGCGTCGATCGGCCCATCACCCCGGGCACGCCATATCGCGTCGTGGTCCTGGGGTTGAACATCGCGAAGCGGCACACGAAGCCGCGCCCGCGGATGAACCAGAACGATCGCGTGCCGCAGATGCAGCAGGGCGGCATCGTCGAGAAGGCGCTCCCGATGGCGGTGGGGAAGGTCATGCTGGTGTGTCCCAGCTGCGACCAGCCGACCCGCATCCGCCATCTCCTCCTGGAAAGCGGCTCGCGCGTCCGAGCCTGCGCGCGCTGCGGCCAGCCGGTGGAGGTGAAGGGCGCGTGAGCAGCAACCTGAAGACGCGCTACGCGACCGAGGTCGCCCCTGCGCTCATCAAGCAGTTCTCCTACGCGAACCCGATGCAGGTGCCGCGACTCGAGAAGATCGTCATCAACATCGGGCTCGGAGAGGCGCTCACGAACGCCAAGGCGGTCGACGCGGCCGTCGGCGACCTCGCCCTCATCACGGGCCAGAAGCCGATCGTGACGAAGGCAAAGCGCTCCATCGCCCAGTTCCGTCTCCGGACGGGCAACACCATCGGCGCCAAGGTGACCCTCCGCGGTGAGCGGATGTGGGACTTCCTGGAGCGTCTCACCGTCCTGGCGCTCCCGCGCATCCGCGACTTCCGGGGCATCCCGGCCAAGTCGTTCGACGGGCGCGGCAACTACAGCCTCGGGATGCGCGAGCAGCTCGCGTTCCCCGAGATCGATTACGACAAGGTCGACCGTCTCCGCGGGCTGGAGATCAGCATCGTGACGACGGCGAAGACCGACGAGGAGTCCCGGAAACTTCTGGAGCTCCTCGGCATGCCCTTCGCCGGCTAGCGCGGGGAGGAGGACCATGGCCAAGAAATCTCTGATTGCCAAGGCGAAGCGAACACCCAAGCACAAGGTGCAGGGGTACCACCGGTGCACGCTGTGTGGCCGGCCCCGCGCCTACATGCGCCGGTTCGCGCTCTGCCGCATCTGCTTCCGGGAGCGCGCCCTCGCGGGCGAGGTCCCGGGCGTGACGAAGTCGAGCTGGTGAGCCGACGATGAACCTTTCCGATCCGATCGCTGACATGCTCACGCGCATTCGCAACGCGTCGCGCGCACACCACCTCGACGTGGTCGTTCCCGCGTCCCGGGTGAAGCGCGAGATCGCACGCATCCTCGTCGAGGAGGGCTTCATCGCCTCCTTCAGCGAGGGCAGGGACGGGGTCCACCCCATCATCACGCTCCACCTCAAGTACGTCGACGGCAAGGCATCGGTCGTGTCCGGGCTCAAGCGCATCAGCAAGCCAGGGCTCCGCGTCTACGCCCGCAAGACGGACATCCCCCGGGTCCTGGGCGGCCTGGGCATCGTCATCGTCAGCACCAGCCAGGGGATCATGACCGGCGCGCAGGCTCGCAAGGCCCAGCTCGGCGGCGAAGTCCTCGCGTACGTCTGGTAAGGGGGACGGCGATGTCGCGTATCGGCCGTCAGCCGATCATCCGTGCCAACCGGCGTCGAGGTTTCTCTCGACCGGCCCGGTCATCACCGTGACGGGCCCGAAGGGGACCCTGACCCGTTCCATCCCGGCCGCGATGACCGTGGAGACCGGGGAGGGAAGCCTCCTGGTGACCCGTCCATCGGACCTCAAGCAGCACAAGCAGCTCCATGGGCTGACCCGGACGCTCGTCGCCAACATGGTCGAGGGCGTCACGACCGGCTACCGGAAGAGCCTCGAGATCACCGGCGTCGGCTACCGCGCCCAGAAGATCGGCGACAAGCTGCAGCTCAACCTCGGGTACAGCCATCCCGTCGAGATCGTGCCGCCGGCCGGCATCAGCTTCGAGGTCGAGACCCCGATCAAGCTGGCCGTCCTGGGCATCGACAAGGAGCTCGTCGGCCAGGTTGCCGCCCGCGTCCGGGCCACCCGGAAGCCGGAGCCGTACAAGGGCAAGGGCGTCCGCTACTCGGGCGAGGTGATCCGCCGCAAGGCCGGCAAGGCCGGCAAGATCGGCGGAAAGAAGTAACGGAAGGACGACCACGATGACGAAGGCCGCCACGCGCGGCGCCGCCCGGCAGAAACGGCACGAGCGGATTCGCCTCCGACTGGAGGGGACGTCCGCGCGGCCGCGCCTGGCGGTCTTCCGCAGCCTCAACCATATCTATGCGCAGGTGATCGACGACACCGCCGGTCGAACCCTCGCTGCCGCATCCTCCCTCGAGCCGGAGCTCAAGGGAGGCAAGCAGACGAAGGTCGACGAAGCGAAGGTGGTCGGACGCCTGGTCGCCGAGCGGGCCCGCACCGCCGGGGTCGCGCAGGTCGTCTTCGACCGAGCCGGGTATCGCTACCACGGCCGGGTCAAGACGCTCGCCGACGCCGCGCGGGAAGCCGGTCTCGACTTCTAGGAGGAGAAGACCGCCAGTGGCCAGGATCGATCCCGCCAAGCTCACGCTCGAGGAGCGTGTCGTCCAGATCAACCGCGTCGCCAAGGTCGTCAAGGGCGGGCGGCGCTTCAGCTTCTCCGCGGTCGTCATCGTCGGTGACGGCCAGGGCCACGTCGGCGCCGGGCTCGGCAAGGCCGGCGAGGTGCCCGAGGCGATCCGCAAGGGCGTCGAGGACGCGAAGAAGAACCTCATCCGGATCCCGACCGTGGGGACCACGATCCCGCACGAGGTCCACTCCGAGTATCGCGGCCGCCAGGGTGCTGCTCAAGCCGGCCTCGCAGGGGACGGGCGTCATCGCCGGCGGCTCGGTCCGCGCGGTGGTGGAGGCTGCCGGGATCCGCGACATCCTCTCGAAGGTCCACGGCTCGACGAACCCGGTGAACGTGGTCCGGGCCACGATCGAGGCGCTGCGCGAGCCTCTCCTCCGCGGAGGAGATCTCGCGCGCGGCGGGGCGTGCCCGTCCGGCTCTTCGTGGCCGGCCAGCCAGCCGCGGAGGCCGCAGATGGCCGGTAGGCTCCGGGTGACCCAGGTCGAAGAGCACGATCAGCCACATCGCCCGGAACCGCGGGACGATCAAGGCGCTGGGGCTCCACCGCATCGGCGACACCGTCGTCGTGCCCGACAACGACGCGACGCGCGGGCATGGTCCGCGCCGGTGCGCTTCCTCGTCGAGGTGGAGGAGCTCCCCGAGACCGCGGCGGAGGAGACCCGATGAAGCTTCACGATCTGCGGCCCCGCCGAGGGCGCGCACACCGCGAAGACCCGCGTCGGCCGCGGCATCGCCGCCGGCAAGGGCAAGACCGCCGGCCGCGGCACGAAGGGCCAGAAGTCCCGCGCGGGCAGCTCCATCCCGGCCTGGTTCGAGGGCGGCCAGACCCCGATCCACATCCGGATCCCGAAGCTGCGCGGCTTCCGCAACATCAACCGGATCGAGTACGAGGTCGTCAACGTCGGCGCCATCAGCGCCGCGATCGAGCTCGGCCGGCTCCCGGAGGGCGACCTTCCCGGCGGCCCGAAGCGGGCCACGCCGGCTCCGGTCACCGTGAACCAGGAGCTGCTCCGCATGGCCGGCCTCGTGCGAAGCATGGACAAGCCGCTCAAGATCCTCGGCAGCGGCGACGTGACCCGGCCGCTCTTCGTGGTCGCCGACGCCTTCACGAAGAGCGCCCGCGAGAAGATCGAGGGCGCCGGCGGGACGGTCCAGGTGATCGAGATCCCGACGTCCCTGCTCGCCGCCCTGCGGCGTCGAGCGCCGCGGCCGACGCGGACTGACGCGGCCCCGCCGTGTTCGACTCCATCCTCAACGCGTTCCGGGCGCCGGACATCCGGCGCCGGATCCTCTTCGTCCTGGGCGTCCTGATCATCTTCCGGGCGTTCGCCCACGTCCCGGTCCCCGGCGCCGACCCGACGAAGCTGGCCGCGTTCTTCAACAACAACGCGCTCTTCGGCCTGCTCGACCTGTTCTCGGGCGGCGGGCTGTCGCGGTTCTCCGTCGTCGGGCTGGGCGTCAACCCGTACATCAACGCCTCGATCATCATGCAGCTGATGACCGGCGTCATCCCCGCGCTCACCGCGCTCCAGCGCGAGGGTGAGTACGGGCGCAACAAGATCAACCAGTACACCCGCTACCTGTCGGTCCCGCTGGCGCTCCTGCAGAGCTACGGCTTCCTGGCCGTCCTGAACCAGGCGGGCGTGCTCAACACCCGCTTCGACCTCGCCTCGTTCGAGACGTTGACGCAGATCGTCACCCTGACCGCCGGCTCGATCCTCCTCATGTGGCTCGGCGAGCTCATCACGGAGAAGGGGATCGGCAACGGGATCAGCTTCATCATCTTCGCGGGCATCGTCGGTCGCGCGCCCCAGGCGCATCGGCACGCTTCATGGACTCGCCGAACATCGCGGCCGCTCGTCGTCTTCGCCATCTTCGGCGTCGCGGCCATCGCCGCGATCGTCTTCGTCACCGAGGGCCAGCGGCGGATCCCGATCCAGTACGCGAGCCGCGTCCGCGGCCGGCGGATGTACCAGGGCGGCACGACGTTCCTGCCGCTCCGCGTCAACCAGGCCGGCGTCATCCCGATCATCTTCGCGGTGAGCATCCTGCTCTTCCCCAGCCAGATCGCCGGCTACTTCGCCCAGAGCCAGGTGTCGCGTCGTCAGGGACATCGCGACGTTCTTCGTGAACATCTTCGGGCCGATCGAACCTGCTCGTCTACGGGTCGCTCTACTTCCTCCTCACCGTCGGCTTCACGTACTTCTACACGGCGTTCACGTTCAAGCCGGACGAGACGGCGGAGCAGCTGCGCAAGAACGGCGGCTTCATCCCGGGGATCCGTCCGGGGCGGCCGACCCAGGACTACCTGGCCCGCGTGGTCAACCGGATCACGGTCGCCGGGGCGCTCTTCCTGGGCATCGTGGCGGTCGCGCCGTTCGTGTTCCAGGCGTTCATCCCCGGCCTGGCCGGCCTCTCCCTCGGCGGCACCAGCATCCTGATCGTCGTCTCGCGTCGTCGTCGAGACGATGAAGCAGCTGGAGGCCCAGCTCATGATGCGGAACTACGAGGGGTTCATCCGGTGAGCGGCGGACCCGGTCCGGGCGGGATCGGCGCGATGAGGATCCTCGTCCTGCTCGGCGCCCCGGGCGCCGGGAAGGGCACCCAGGCGCACGTTCTCGCCCGCCACCTCGGACTGCCCAGGGTGGCGACCGGCGACCTGTTCCGGGCCGCCGCCCGGGACGGCAGCCCGCTCGGGATCGCGGCCCAGGGATACATGGAGCGCGGCGAGCTGGTCCCCGACGAGATCACGGTCGGCATGCTGCTCGAGCGGCTGGAGGCGCCGGACGCCGAGCGCGGCGCCATCCTCGACGGGTTCCCCCGCAACCGCTCCCAGGCGGAGGCCCTGGACCGTGCGCTCGCCGAGCGCCGGGCCGCCGTGGACGCGGCGCTCCTCGTGGACGTCCCCGCGGACGAGCTGCTCCGGCGCCTGACCGGGCGCTGGCTCTGCAGCGCGGTCGGCCACACGTACCACGAGACGGCGTACCCGCCTCGCGTGGCCGGCGTCTGCGACATCGACGGCTCGGCGCTGATCCAGCGCGACGACGACCGGCCGGAGATCGTCGCAGGCCCGCCTCGAGAAGCAGCTCGGTGCCCTTGCGGACGTGGTCGAGCACTACCGCGCCGCCGGCGTGCTGCACACCGTGGACGGTCGCCGCCCGATCGCCGCCGTCACGAACGACCTCCTCGACGCGATCGAGCCGATCCCGTACTGGCGCACGAGCCCGTGATCACCCGCAAGTCCGCCGCGGAGATCGCCACGATGCGCCGGGCGGGACGCGTGGTGGCCGAGGTCCTCGGGCTCGTCGAGGAGGAGCTCCGACCGGGCGTCTCCACGGCGCACCTGGACCGGATCGCGGAGGAGCACATCCGCAAGGCGGGCGGGACGCCGTCCTTCAAGGGCTACTATCGGCTATCCCGTCGTCGCTCTGCATCTCGATCGACCGCGAGGTCGTCCACGGGATCCCGGGCGACCGGACGATCGCGAACGGCCAGGTGGTCTCGATCGACGCCGGGGCGATCATCGACGGCTACCACGGCGACGCGGCACGGACGTTCATCGTCGGCGACGCGTCACCCGAGGTTCGCGAGCTGGTCGCCACGACCCGCCTCGCCCTCGAGGCGGGGATCGCCGCCGCGATCGCCGGCAACCGGATCTGGGACATCTCCGCCGCGGTGGAGGACGTCGCCCTGCCGCGCGGCTACGGCGTGGTCCGGCCCTACGTGGGTCACGGCATCGGGACCGCAGATGCACGAGGAGCCGCAGGTCCCGAACTACCGCACCAGGACGAAGGGGATCGAGCTGGCGCCGGGCATCTGCCTGGCGATCGAGCCGATGTTCACCCTTGGCAGTGCCGACGTCGAGACGCTCGGCGACGGCTGGACCGTTGTCACCCGCGACGGCTCCGTCGCGGCCCACTTCGAGGATTCGGTCGCCGTCACCGAGGACGGCCCGGAGGTTCTCACCAGGCTGTAGGCGGCCGTCGCCGGCGCTTGCCGGAATCGGCCGAAGTTGATACGCTACGCGTTCGTGTGTCGGCTCGGTCGGCGCCCGACCGTGAGCAGGAGCACCAGGGAGCACGTTGGCCAAGAAGGACGCGATCGAAGTCGAGGGTACTGTCCTCGAGCCGCTGCCGAACACGATGTTCGCCGTCGAGCTGGAGAACGGCCACCGCGTCCTTGCCCACATCAGCGGGAAGCTCCGGATGAACTTCATCCGGATCCTGCCGGGCGACCGGGTCCGCGTGGAGCTGTCCCCGTACGACCTCACCCGGGGTCGGATCACGTACCGGCTGAAGTAGCCGGCACCTCAAGAGCGAAGGAAGACCGTTGAAAGTCCGAGCCTCCGTGAAGGCCCGTTGCGACAACTGCAAGGTGATCCGCCGCCACGGGACCGTGATGGTCATCTGCGCCAATCCAAAGCACAAGCAACGGCAGGGCTGATCGAATGGCACGGATCGCCGGCGTCGACATCCCGCGCGAGAAGCGCGTGGAAGTCGCCCTGACCTACATCTACGGGATCGGGCTGCCCACCAGCCAGAAGATCCTCCAGCAGACGAACGTCAACCCCGACACCCGGGTCCGGGACCTCACCGAGGACCAGGTCACCCGGTTGCGCGAGCTGATCGATCGGCGGTTCAAGGTCGAGGGCGACCTCCGTCGCGAGGTGGCGCTGAACATCAAGCGCCTCATCGAGATCGGCTCCTACCGCGGGCTCCGCCACCGGCGGAACCTCCCGGTCCGGGGCCAGCGCACGAAGACCAACGCTCGCCAGCGTCGCGGACCGAAGAAGACGGTCGGCGCTCGGCGCAAGAAGTAAAGAGGGACGAGCCGGACGTATGGCCGATCGCAAGCGTGCACCCAAGCAGCGCCGGCGGGAGCGCAAGAACGTGCCCGTTGGGCACGTGCATATCCAGGCGACCTTCAACAACACGATCGTCACGATCACGGACCTCATCGGGGCCGTGATCGAGCTGGGGATCGGCCGGGGTCGTCGGGTTCAAGGGCTCCCGGAAGAGCACGCCGTACGCCGCCGCGCTGTCCGCCGACTCCGCCGCCAAGAAGGCGATGGAGCACGGGATGCGCCAGGTCGAGGTCTACGTCAAGGGCCCCGGCGCGGGCCGGGAGCAGGCGATCCGCTCGCTCCAGACCGCCGGTCTCGAGGTGACCGCGATCACGGACGTGACGCCCATCCCGCACAACGGCTGCCGGCCGCCCAAGCGGCGCCGCGTGTAGCCGGGAGAAGCATCATGGCCCGATACACTGGTCCGGTCTGCCGGCTCTGCCGCCGCGAGGGCGCGAAGCTCTTCCTCAAGGGCTCGCGCTGCTATACCAAGAAGTGCTCCTTCGAGCGCCGTCCGACGCCGCCCGGCCAGCACGGCGTGCGCCGCCGCAAGGTCGGCGACTACGGCCTCCAGCTTCGCGAGAAGCAGAAGGTCCGCCGGATCTACCGCGTCCTGGAGCGCCAGTTCCACAACTACTTCGAGGAGGCCGAGTCCCGCCCCGGCGTGACCGGCGAGAACCTCCTCCGCATCCTCGAGCTCCGGCTCGACAACGTCGTCTTCCGGCTCGGCATCGCGGCGTCGCGCGACCATGCGCGGCAGCTCGTGACCCACGGCCACTTCGCCGTCAACGGCCGCCCGACCAACGTCCCGTCGTTCCACTGCAAGCCCGGCGACCGGGTCGAGGTGCGTGCCTCGCGGCGCGAGCGGGAGCCGTTCAAGGCGGTCACGCGAGGCCCTGCGCTCGGGGCAGGTCCCCGAGTGGCTGACGCTCGATGCGGCCAACTTCACGGGCACGATCGTCGCTGCCCCGCGCCGCGACCAGATGCCGCTCGAGCTCAACGAGCAGCTCGTGGTCGAGTACTACTCGAGGTAGCCCCCTTCCCATGATCGAACTCGACGCCACGACCCAGATCGAGCCCGTCGCCGAGCAGGGCTCGTACGCGAAGTACGAGGCCAGCCCGCTCCCCGCGGGCTACGGGGTGACCCTCGGGAACGCGCTTCGGCGCGTCCTCCTGTCCTCGCTGGAGGGGGCGGCCGTCACCTCCATCCAGATCCGCGACGTCTTCCACGAGTTCACCACGATCCCCGGCGTCAAGGAAGACGTCACGCAGATCGTCCTGAACGTCAAGAAGCTTCGCCTGCGGAGCTTCGCCGCCCACCCGGTCCAGCTCAAGCTGGTCAAGTCCGGCGCCGGCCGCGTCACCGCGGCCGACATCGTCGAATCGGCCGACGTCGAGGTGATCAACCCCGACCTGGCGCTCATGACGCTCGACAGCGATGACGTGACGATCGAGATCGACCTGACGGTCGAGCGCGGCGTCGGCTACCTCGCCGCGGAGCGCCCGGAGGGCCTGCCGATCGGGGTCATCCCCGTCGACGCGATCTTCACGCCCGTCCGGAAGGTCAACTTCACGGTCGAGAACACCCGCGTCGGCCAGATGACCAACTACGACAAGCTGACCCTGGAGATCGAGACCGACGGGACGATCACCCCGGAGGATGCGCTCGCCAAGTCGGCCGACATCCTGGTCCGGCAGTTCGCCCTCTTCGCCAACGTCGGGACGGCCGCGATCGCCGCGAGTCCGGCCGGGGGCGTGCCGCAGATCCCGGCGAACATGCTGGAGATGCCCATCGAGGAGCTCGACCTCCCGATGCGCGCCTACAACTCGCTGAAGCGCAACAACATCGTCAAGGTCGGCCAGCTCCTGCAGCTCACCGACGACGACCTCCTGCGGATGCGCAACTTCGGCAAGAAGTCGCTCGACGAGATGAAGGAGCGACTCCGGATGCGGGGCTTCCTGGTCCCGGACTCGGAGTCGACGGAGCTTGTCGGCGTGGTCGAGGACGGCGACGAGCCGTTCGGCGACGAGTCCGAGGAGGTCTGAGCGATGCGCCACCAGATCGGCGGCCGCAAGCTCGGCCGCCTGCCAGGGCCCGCGGCTCGCGCTCTACAAGAACCTGATCGTGTCGGTCCTCCGCTACGAGAAGGTGATGACCACCGAGGCGAAGGCCAAGGAGATCCGCCCCCAGGTGGAGCGGATGATCACGCTCGCCAAGCGGGGCGACCTCGCCGCGCGGCGGACCGTGGTGGCCGAGCTCCCGGACGAGCCCCTCGTCATCAAGAAGCTCTTCGATGAGATTGCCCCGAAATACGCCGAGCGGCAGTCCGGGTATACCCGGATCACCCACCTCGGCAACCGGAACGGTGACAGGGCCCCGATCGTCCAGATCGAGCTCCTCTGACCAACTCCAAGGCGCCCGAGAGGGCGCCCTCGTGCGGATGCGCGCACGGGTCGAATACGACGGCACGGACTTTGCCGGGTTCCAGCTCCAGCTGCGGGCCCGGACGGTCCAGGCAGAGCTCGAAGCCGCGCTCGGCATCCTCTCCGGCGGTCGCCGGGTCCGGGTCGACGCGGCGGGACGCACCGACGCCGGGGTGCACGCCATGGGCCAGGTGATCGCATTCAACTGGTCCGGGCGGCTGACGGTGGCGGAGCTCGGCAGGGCGCTCGACGCCCTGCTGCCGGCGGATGTCGCGGTTCGCGACCTTCGCCGGGCCCCGATCGGGTTTCGCCCTCGCTATGCGGCGCGGTACCGGGACTACCGCTACACCGTCTGGAACGGGCCGCGAAGTCCGCTTCGCGAGCGTTTTGCGCTCGGGGTGCGGGCCCCGCTCGACACCGCCGCGATGGCGCGAGCCGGGTCGGTCCTCGTGGGCCGGCACGACTTCTCGGCATTCGGGGCGGCGAACCGCCAGCCGGTCCGGACCCTGTACAGGGTCCGGGTGGGCCAGGAGGGCCACCTCGTGACGGTGGACGTCCGCGGGGACGCCTTCCTGCGGCAGATGGTGCGGCGAATCGTCGCGGCGCTGCTGCTGGTGGGCCGCGGGGAGGTCGAGGTATCGGCGGTGGCCGAGGCGCTCGCGTCGCGGCGGCCGGCCTTCAACGGGGCGGTCGCCCCGGCGAAGGGGCTCTGCCTGCGGCGGGTCGTCATGGGGCGGATCGCCCGGGAGATGAACGGAGACACATGACCGCGAAGACGTACACGCTCCGGGAAGCGGAGATCGAGCGACGCTGGTACGTCGTCGATGCGACGGACGAGACGCTCGGCCGCCTCGCGACGCGGATCGCCCGCATCCTCGTGGGCAAGCACAAGCCGACCTATACCCCAAACCTCGACGGCGGCGACCACGTGATCGTGCTCAATGCCGGCAAGGTTGCGGTCAGCCGCGACAAGCTGGATTCCAAGGTCTATCCCCGGCACAGCGGCTACCCGAACGGGTACAAGGAGGAGACGCTGGGGCACCTGATGGCACGTCGTCCGGAGGAGGCCGTCCGTCGCGCGGTGAAGGGGATGGTTCCCCACACCCGGCTGGGTGCGCAGCAGCTCCGCAAGCTCAAGATCTACGCCGGCCCGGATCACCCCCACCAGGCGCAGCGGCCGGAACCGCTGGCCTGAGGAGCACGCCCACATGACCACCCCGCTCTTCTTCCATGGGACCGGCCGCCGGAAGACCGCCGTCGCCCGGGTCCGCCTCATCCCCGGCGAGGGCGAGATCGTCGTCAACGGCCGCTCGCTGGAGCAGCACTTCGGGAATGCCATCCCGGAAGGCGACCTTCGCCTGCCGTTCCGCGTGACCGGCACCGAGGGCCGCTTCAACGCCCTGATCAAGGTGGAGGGCGGCGGCGTGACCGGCCAGGCCGGCGCGATCCGCCACGGGATCGCCCGCGCCCTCCTGATGGTGGACCCGGATGGCAACCGGGTGCCGCTTCGGCAGGCCGGCCTCCTGACGCGTGACCCGCGGATGAAGGAGCGGAAGAAGTACGGTCTCAAGCGGGCCCGCAAGGCGCCGCAGTACACGAAGCGCTGAGTCTTCGGGCGCCCGTCCGGGCGCCGGCGCTACCTCGCGGAGCTCGACGCAGGCAATGGGCGACGCTCTCTTCGACCGCTACCGGGAGGCGCTTCGCGCCGGCCACGTGGCGGTCCTGCGAGGCCGGCTCGAGGACGCCGCGGCCTCCTATCGCGAGGCGGCGACCCTCGCGACCGATCGCGCGGTGCCGCGAACTGCCCTTGGCTCCGTGGAGCTCCGGCTCGGCCAGCCCGATCTGGCGCTCGTCAGCTTCGACGAGGCGCTCGCGGTGGCGCCCGGCGATGACGCCGGGCTCCTCGGCCGCGCCCAGGCGCTCGTCGTTCTCCAGCGGCCCGACGATGCCGCCGCGACGTTCGATCTCCTGGTCGACGCGCGACGGGCGGCCGGCAAGCTCCCGGGTGCCTGCGACGCGCTCCAGCGCGCCCTCGAGATCCAGCCGACGGCGGCGCGGCGAGCGCGCTACGGGGAGCTGATCGAGGAGCTCCGGCAGGCGGTCGGTGACGCCGAGGCTGATCGGGTGCTCGCGCGGGCGCAGCAGGCCCTCGAGGCAGCGGCCGGGCCCGCGCGGGTGGCCACCCCGGCGGCCGAACCCGTTCCAGCCATCGACGGCGACACGCTCATGCTCGCGGCCTGGGACGCCGCGTCGCGCGGAGACGGGCCCGTTGCGCTCGCCTCGACGATGGACGCCGCACGTGCATTCCGCGCGGCGGGGCATCCGGTCGCCGCGCTCGACGCCTGCGATATCGGCCTGCAGTGGATGCCGGACCACGTTGACCTCTACCTGCTGATCGCCGAGCTGACCATCGAGCGCGGTGCGATCGGACCGGCCGGCGACATCTACCGCAACCTCCTGCGACTCGTCGAGATCGATGCCGACGGCGCGGCTCGTGACCGCGTGCTGGCGGCCGCCAGGTCGACGTTCCCGGACGATCCCCGGTTCGCGACCGCCTGAGCACGGCGGCGGGGACCGGGGTCGGCGGTCGGGGCCTGCCCCGGTGCTACACTTCGCGGACGATGTCGCAGCTCCTGGAGTCGCTGGTCGGACAGATCCGACCGATCACGCTCGCCGACATCGGCATCACCGCACTCGTCATCTACTGGCTGTTCAGCCTGATCCGGGGCACCCGGGCGGTCCGCCTCGTGATCGGCGTCAGCGTCATCCTCGTGATCTACGCGGCGGCCCAGGCCGTGGGGCTGCGCCTCTTCACCCAGCTCCTCCAGGCGGGCGCCGTGGTCGGGCTCTTCGCGCTCGTGGTGGTCTTCCAGCCCGAGCTGCGCCGAGCGCTCGATCGGATCGGGCGCGTCGGTTCGTTCGCCTGGCTCTTCTCGCCGGCGGACCAGCGAGAGGCCGAGCAGATGGCCGCGGCGGTCGCGCGCGCCGCGACGAACCTGGCCCGCTCGGGATTCGGGGCCCTCATCGTCGTGGAGCGGGAGACGGGCCTCGAGGAGATCGCCGAGACGGGCGTGATGGTCCACGGCGATCTTTCCGCCGATCTGCTGGAGGCGATCTTCACGCCGCGCGGGGCGCTCCACGACGGCGCCGTGATCATCCGGGGCGCGACCATCGTCGCCGCCGGCGCCGTTCTCCCGCTCGCCGAGACCACGCTCGAGGCGGAGCGTTTCGGGACCCGGCACCGGGCGGCGCTCGGGATCACGGAGCAGACCGATGCGCTCGTCGTCGTGGTCTCGGAGGAGACGGGGCAGGCAAGCATCGTCGAGCGGGCGCGGATCCGGCGGAACCTCGACGAGCCGGAGATCGTGCGCGCGATCATCGCGTCGATGATCCCAGAGCGTGCAGCGGGAGCGGCGCTCCGCGGCCGGCTCCCTTCGCGCCCCGGACGGGGAGCGGCCGTGCTGGGACCCGGAGCGCTCCGCCGAGCCGCCCTGGGTGACCGCGCCCGAGCGGTCCGGCGCGGTGAGGTGCCCGAGGCCGTCGTCGGCGAGGTGCGCGAGGACGCCGACCACGCATCCGCCGGGGCGGGTCGCTGAGCACCGTGCGTCGGGTCGTCGGCTTCGTCTTCCACAACTGGCCGCTCAAGCTCGCGGCGATCCTCCTGGCCGCCCTCCTCTACGCGGGGCTCATCGTCTCTGCCAGCGCGGAGACGTTCCCCGGACGGATCCCGATCCAGGTCCTCAACCAGCCGGGCAATGCCTTCATCATCGGCAACCTCGACGACGTCACGTCGATCCGCTACCTCGCCATCGGGACCAGCCGGCCCACGGTCACGACGGCCAGCTTCACCGCGACGATCGACCTCGCCGGCGTCCCGGTGGTGGCGGGCTCGCCGCCGGTGAGCGTGCCCGTGATCCTCCGGGCGACGGATCCGGGCAGCATCCAGGTCATCGACTTCAGCCCCTCCCGGATCCAGGTCCGCCTGGATCCGCTCGTCAACAAGGTGGTTCCCGTCCAGGTCGACCACGGGATCGTTCCCGACGGTCTCGACGTTCGCGAGCCGGTCGTCTCCCAGGACAGCGTGACGGTCTCCGGCCCGGAATCCTCGGTCGTGCTGGTCGCCGCGGCTGAGGCGCGTGTCCGGATCCAGCCGTCGGGCCTCGACGTCAACCAGGCCGTGGACCTCGTGGCCGTGGACGCTCGCGGCGGCGTCGTCTCCACCGTCGAGCTGCAGCCAAGCTCGGTGCGGGTGACGATCCAGATCGGCAGCCAGCTTTCGACCCGGGCCCTGCCCGTCAACCCGGTCGTGGCGGGCTCCTCGGCCCCCGGGGTCGTCGTCGCGGGGATCGTGGCCGCGCCGCAGCTCGTGACCGTCGAAGCCGAGTCGGCCCTGCTCGCCACGCTCGTCAAGATCGACACGCAGCCGGTTTCGATCGCGGGCGCCACGGCCGACGTGGTCGCCGACGTGCCGCTCGACCTCCCGCCCGGCGTCTCCGCGCTGGGCGTCACCACCGTCCGGGTGACGGTCTCGTTACGCCCGCAGATCGGCACCTGGTCTTTCCCGGTCGGGATCGAGCTGCGCAACGCGGATCCGGCCATGAGCTACGACCTGGGCGCCGGGCAGGTCATCGTGACCATCGGCGGCCCGCTCGCGTCGCTCAACGCCCTCGACGGCGCCGCGCTGGTCGCCACCGTCGACGTGGCCGGGCTGAGCCCCGGGCCGCACACGCTCGCTCCCGCCGTCCAGGTGCCGCCCGACCTCGTCGTTGCCGGGCTGTCGCCCCCGGAGGTCACGGTCACCCTGACGCCCACGACGCCCACGCCGGCGCCGTCCTCCGTGGTTCCATGACGATGGGGCGTCTCTTCGGGACCGACGGCATCCGCGGCGTCGCCAACGTCGATCTCCGCCCGACCGTGGCCTACGCGCTGGGGCGCGCGACCGCCCACGAGCTCGTCGGAGCTGGCGGAAGCCTGGTGGTGGGCCGCGACACGCGTCGCTCCGGGCAGATGTTCGTGGCCGCGATCGCGGCCGGCGCCGCGAGCCTCGGCGCGGACGTGCACGACGCGGGCATCCTCCCCACGCCGGCGCTCGCGTTCCTCGCGGGGACCGGGTCCTTCGCGGCCGGGATCATGGTCTCGGCCTCCCACAACCCGGCCGACGACAACGGCCTCAAGGTCCTCGACGGCCGCGGCCTCAAGCTCGACGACGCGGGCGAGGATCGCCTCGAACAGCTCATCTGGCGGACCGAGGAGCTGGGCGGCCCTCGGAACGCCGGGATCGGGCGAATGGTCGAGGCTGCCGGCCTCGTGGACGGCTACCGGGCCGATCGGCTTCGCCTCGCCGCCGACACGCCCTGCGCCCTGCACCTCGTGCTCGACTGCGCGAACGGCTCGGGCGGCGTGACGGCCCCCGAGCTCCTCGCGGCGACTGGCGCCAGGGTGGACGTGCTCCACAACGATCCGGACGGCGAGAACATCAACGTCCGGTGCGGCGCCACCGCACCCGCCGACCTGGCGGCCGAGGTGGTCGCCCGGGGCGCCGACCTGGGCTTCGCGCTCGACGGCGACGCCGACCGGCTGGTGGTCGTCGACCGTCACGGACGGGTCGTCGACGGCGACCAGCTGCTCGGACTCTGTGCGCTCGATCGCCTGGCCCGCGGGGCGCTCACCGGCGGGATCCTCGTCGTCACCGTCCTCTCGAACGGCGGCCTCGAAGCGGCCCTCGGCGCCGCCGGCGGGCAGGTGGTCCGGACGCCGGTCGGGGACAAGTACATCCTCGAGGGGATGCAGGTGACCGGCGCGAACCTGGGCGGCGAGAAGAGCGGCCACGTCATCGTCCTGGACCACGCGACGTCGGGTGACGGCCTCGTGACCGCGCTCGAGGTCCTCGGCATCGTCGGCCGGACCGGCCGCCCGATCGACGAGCTGGCGGCCGCGGGTGCCGCTCTTTCCGCAGGAGCAGCGCGCCATCCACGTCCGCCACAAGGAGCAGTGGGAAGCGGATCCTGAGCTGCGGCGCGCGATCGCCGCCGCGCGAGGCCCGTCTCTCGACCGGCGGCCGAATCCTCGTCCGGCCGTCGGGCACGGAGCCCGCGCTGCGCGTCATGGTCGAGGGACCGGACCCGGAGCTGGTCCGGACGCTCGCCGACGAGCTCGCGGCGCTGGCGGGCGACCGCCTAAACTAGTCCCGCGGCCATCGAGGTCCGGTCGGCGCAACGGAGGCACTCGACGGCATGTGCGGCATCGTTGGTTACACGGGTCCCCGGGCGGCCGGGCCGATCCTGCTCGAGGGGCTCCGGCGCCTCGAGTATCGCGGCTACGACTCGGCCGGGATCGCCCTCGTCACCGAATCGGGCGAGCTCTTCGTCGAGAAGCGGGCGGGCAAGCTCGCCAACCTCCAGACGGCGCTCCTCGACCGGACGCCGAACGCGGGGATCGGCCTGGCCCACACCCGGTGGGCGACCCACGGCCGCCCGAACGACCTGAACGCCCACCCGCACGTGGACTGCACGGGCGCCATCACGGTCATCCACAACGGGATCATCGAGAACTTCCGCGAGCTGCGCGATGGGCTCGAGTCGCGCGGTCACGTGCTCACCTCGGAAACGGACACGGAGGCCCTCGCGCACCTCGTGGAGGAGGCATACGCGGGCGACATCGCGGACGCCGTCCGGGCCGCGCTGGCGCAGGTCCGCGGCGCCTATGCGCTGGCTGTCATGCACCGCGGCGAGCCGGACCGGCTCGTGGGGGCCCGACAGAACGTGCCCCTCGTCGTGGGGATCGGGGACGGCGAGGCGTTCATCGCGTCCGACGTTGCCGCGATCCTTGCCCACACGAACCGGGTGATCTTCCTCGAGGAAGGCGACGTCGTCGACCTCCGCCCGATGCGCGCCACGATCACGACGGTCGACGGCACGCCCGTCGACCGGCTGGTGACCCGCGTGGACTGGACCCCGGAGGCCGCCGAGAAGGGCGGCTTCGATCACTTCATGCTCAAGGAGATCCACGAGCAGCCCCAGGCGCTCCGACAGTGCCTTGCCGGGCGTCTCGGCCTCGACGGGACGATTCGCACCGACGAGCTGGCCGGGATCGCCGCAGTCCTGGCGGCCGTGGACCGCGTCGAGTTCGTGGCCTGCGGCAGCGCCTCCTACGCGTCCCTGGTCGGCGCGGCCGCGGTCCAGGAATGGACCGGCCTTCCGGCCCGCGTGACCGTGGGGTCGGAGTTCCGCTACAGCCCGCCGCCCCTCGACGGCCGGACCCTCGTGATCGCCGTGACGCAGTCGGGCGAGACCGCCGACACGATCGCCCCCACCCGCCTCGCGCGCGAGCGCGGCTGCCCGATCATCGCGGTGACGAACACGGTCGGGTCGGCCATCACCCGCGAGGCCGACGCGGTCCTCTTCCTCCAGGCGGGTCCCGAGGTCGCGGTCGCCGCGTCGAAGACGTTCACCACCCAGGTCCTGACGCTGGTCCTCGTCGCGGCCCAGATCGCCCGGCTCCGGGGCACGCTCGATCCGGCGGTCGAGGCGGCGCTCGTCGCGGACCTTCGGGCGCTCCCCGAAGCCGCCCAGCGAGCACTCGACGCCTCCGCCGGGATCGCCGGGATCGCCCGTCGGTACGTGGGCTCCCGGGGCTTCATGTTCGTCGGACGGGGCTACACGTACCCGACCGCGATGGAGGGTGCGCTCAAGCTCAAGGAGGTCAGCTACCTGCATGCGGAGGGCTACGCGGCGGGCGAGCTCAAGCACGGCCCGATCAGCCTGCTCGATGCCGATTGCCCGCTGGTGGCGGTCGCGACTCGCTCTCCGGTGTACGACAAGCTGGTCAGCAACATCATGGAGGGCCGGGCCCGCGACGCGAACGTGATCGCCGTGGCAACCGATGGCGACGAGCAGATCGAGCGCTTCGCCGACGACGTCATGTGGGTGCCGTCGACGCACGAGGCGCTCGGGCCGATCCTGGCCATCATCCCGCTCCAGCTCTTCGCCTACCACGCGGCGGTCGCCCGCGGGACGGACGTGGACCAGCCGCGCAACCTCGCGAAGTCGGTCACGGTGGAGTAGCCGGTGACCGCGCCAGTCCCGCGGGTCCCGGACGGGACCGCGGAGCTCGGGCTCGACATCATCCGCGTCGAGCGCATCCGCGATGCGCTCACGCGCTTCGGCGACCGCTTCATCGGGCGCGTGCTGACGCCCGCGGGAGGCGGCCTACGTCCGCGGTCGCCCGGAGACCTTCGCCGGCCGGTGGGCGGCCAAGGAGGCGGTGAGCAAGGTGCTCGGGCTCGGCGTGCGGGGGATCGGCTGGCTCGAGATCGAGATCGAGCGGCTGCCCACCGGTCAGCCGGCGGTCCGCCTCCACGGGCGGGCGGCCGCACGCGCGGACCAGCTGGGGCTGGCCCGGATCGCCGTCAGCATCACCCACGAGCGGGAATACGCGCTGGCGATCGCGTTCGGCGTGCGCACTGCCGGCGGCCGCTATCTCTTCCCGCCGGACATCGAGGAGCGCCTCGGCGAGCGGGAGGCGGCGCTGCTCCGCCGGATGGAGCGCCTCCGCGCGCTGGGTCGCGAGGCGGCCGTGCTCGCCGCCGCAACGGGGGAGGGGAGCGACGATGCCTGAGCAGACCGACCCGGCCGCGTCGGGCTACCCCGCGCGCCCAGCGCCTGGACGATCGCAGCGCCGGCCTCCTGCTGCCGAAGCGGCCCGGCCGCGGCCACAAGGGCACCTTCGGCAGGCTGCTCGTGGTGGCGGGGTCGCTCGACTACGCCGGTGCGGCCCTCCTGGTGTGCCAGGCGGCGGGCCGGGTCGGCACGGGCCTCGTCACGCTGGCCGTCCCCGAGTCGCTCCAGCCGCTCTTCGCGGCGAAGGTCGTCGAGGCGACAACGCTCGGGCTCGCCGAGGACGACGTCGAGGAAGTCGACCCGGAGCCGGCCCTGGCGCGGATCCTCGACCACGAGCACGATGCCCTCGTCGTCGGCCCCGGGCTGCGTCCATCCCTCGCCTCCGCCGAGCTGATCCGGGGCATCCTCGCGGCAGGCCCCGCGGATGACGCCAGCCCGGCCGTCGTGGACGCGGAGGCCCTCCGGTCGCTGGCCGCCGAGGATGGATGGTGGGAGGGCGTGATCCGGCCGTCCGTGCTCACGCCCCACGCTGGCGAGTTCGGCCGCCTTCGGGCGGCCGGCGGAGTCGGGACGGGCGCGGACGGGGACCTCGTCGACGACGACGCGGCCCGGCTGGCCGCGGCGCGTGACGCGGCCCGCACCTGGGGTCACGTCGTCGTGCTCAAGGGTGCGCGCACCGTCGTCGCGTCCCCGGACGGATCGGCCGCCGTCTCGACGTTCGAGAACCCGGCCCTCGCCACGGGCGGCACGGGCGACGTCCTGGCAGGCACGATCGGCGGCCTGCTCGCCCAGGGCCTTGCCCCGTATTCGGCGGCGCGCCTCGGCGTCCATCTCCACGGGATGGCCGGCGAGGCCGTCCGGCATCGCGTCGGCGACGCCGGGCTGCTGGCGGGCGACCTGCCGTTCGAGATCGCCCGCGCACGCCACCGGCTGACGGCCGACGCCGCGCGCCGCGCGGGCGCCGGAGCGCTCGGCTTCGGGCGTCCCGCCGGATGACCGACGAGCGGCGGCCGATCGAAGAGCGCCTCCGCGCTGCCGGGCTCCCGCCGCTGCCGCGAACGGCATGGCTGGAGATCGACCTGGAGCGACTGGCGGGGAACGTCCGGGCCATCGTCGCGGGGCTCCCGGCCGGCACGCTCGTCGAGGCCGTGGTCAAGGCGAACGGGTACGGCCACGGGGCGGTGCCGGTCGCCCACGCCGCGATGGCCGCCGGCGCCCACGGTCTCTGCGTCGCCACGCTCGACGAGGCGCTCGAGCTCCGCGCGGCAGGCCTGCGGGCGCCGATCCTCGTCCTCTTCCCGGTCCCGCCGGACGGCGTCGTGGAGGCGGCCCGGGCCGGGATCGCGGTGGCGGCCGGCGATGCCGTGGTCTGGCCGCGCGGACTCGCCGCGTACGCCCGGGCGCGCCGGCGCGCCCGGGGACGCCTCGGCGACCTCGCGGTTCACGTGGGGATCGAGACGGGGCTGGGCCGCGACGGGCTGACGCCGGACCAGGCCGTTGCCGCGGTGCGTGCGCTCGCGGACGTGCCCGGCGCCCGGTTCGCCGGGGCCTGGTCGCACCTCCAGGCGGCCGCGGACGCCGCCCTGACCGCCCGCCAGGTCGACCGGTTCGAGGCCGCGCTCGACGCGCTGGCCGGGGCCGGGCTGGCGGCCCCGCATCGCCACCTGCTCGCATCGGGCGGCCTCCTCGCGCTGCGGCGAGTACGTCGGCGGCGAACGCCCGGTCTTCGACGGCGTCCGCGTTGGGCTTGCGCTGTACGGGATCGCGCCGGAGGGGCTCCCGATCGGCGGGGCGGCGGCCGGGATCCACGCGGCGCTGCGGCCCGTCCTCTCGCTTCGCGCACGCCCGATGCGCGTGGCGGAGCTGCCCGCCGGCGAGGGCGTCGGGTACGGGCCCAGCTTCGTGACGGCCCGGGCCAGCCGGATCGCGACGCTCCCGGTGGGCTATGCCGACGGCTGGACCCGCTCGCTGGGGAACCGCGCCACGGCCCTCGTGCGCGGCGGCCGCGTGCCGCTGGTCGGGACGGTCGCGATGGACGCCGTGATGGCCGACGTCACGGACGTGCCCGGGCCGCCGGTCACGCCCGACGATGAGTTCGTCCTCCTCGGCGAGCAGGGTGGCGACCGGATCACCGCCGACGAGCTGGCGCGGGAGCGCACCACGATCAGCTGGGAGGTGGTCGCCGCGATGTCCGCGCGCCTGCCCCGGGTGTACACTGCGCCGGCCGAGGCGGTCGGCATTCGCACGCTCACGCAGGACCGGGGGCCATGGCAGACATCGCGCTCTGGAACGGCGACATCTGCGACCTCGAGGTGGACGCGATCGTGAGCCCAGCCAGCACCAGCCTCTGGATGGCGACGGGAGTTGCCGGTGCGATCAAGCGCCGGGGCGGCGACGCGATCGAGTTCGCGGCGGTCCGCCAGGGCCCCGTCGAGCTGGGCGACGCGGTCGTCACGGACGCCGGGTCGCTGGCCGCGCGCTGGGTCATCCACGCGGTCTCGCTCGACCGGGCTCGCCGGACCGACGCCGCGGCGATCGACCGCGCGGTCCGGAACGCGTTCGCGCGCGCCCGGGAGCTCGGCGCGGAGACGCTCGCCATTCCGGCGCTCGGGACCGGCGTGGGTGGATTCCCGATGGCCGAGGGCGCCCGCGTCACCGTCGCGGCCGTGCGCGCCGAGCTGGCCCGCTCGCCGCGCGTGACCCGCGTGACGTTCGCCCTCCGCGGCGCCGCCGCGTACGACGCGTTCCGGCTGGCGCTGACGGCTCCGGCGGCATCGCCGGCAGGGGCGCTCGCGTGACGTTCCCCTTCCTCCCCGGGGACGAGCAGCGCGCCGCTCTCGTCGAAGAGGTCGCGCGCGAGATCCAGCTCCGCGGCATGACCGGGCCTGCCGTCCTCTTCCTCCACGCGAGCATGCCGGACGGCGGGCTGGCCGGCAGCGCGATGACGTTCTTCGACCCGGTGCTGCGCCAGCTCTTCGGGGGCGGCAGCGCTCCCGCCAGCGCATTGCTCGCGGACGAGGTCGGGATCGAGCAGCTGATCGATCGACTCGAGGAGCTGGACGAGGAGTCGGTCTGGGACGCGTGAACCTCGTGAAGCCGGGGACAGCCGAGCTCTCCGTCGACGCCCGGCCCGCGCCGACGCCGGACGGGACCGAACCGGTCGCGGAGGCTCGCGAGCCGCTCACCGACGACCGGCCGCCCGCCTTCTTCACGCTGGACCACGGGACGGCAACGCTCGCCGGCGCGCTCGTCGGCCGGGTCGACGACCGCTGGCGCCTCCTGGCGGCCACGGCGCTCCCCGCCGGCGGAAGCCCGGACGCACTCCGTCGGCCTGCTCGTTGACCGTTTTCGGTCCGCGGACCCGGCCCGCGCCGCGGCCATGGCGGGCGTCCCGGGACGCCGCACCCGGAAGGGGACCAGGCCGCCACCGCCTGGCCGCGGCTCGCCGCCTCGAGCGTGCCTGCCGAGACCCTCGCCATCATCGCCGCCACGGAGCGAACGCGCGCCCGGCTGGAGGACGCCGCGGTGGGTGCCGGCTGGAACGTCGTCGCCGGCAGTGCGGAACGGACCGACCCGCTCGAGCTCACCCGGCTCGCCACTCGTCCCGGCGTCGTGGCGCTGCTCGTCGGGGTCGCCGATCCGCCCGACGCCGACGAGCGCGACCTTGCCGCGGAGCTCGCGGTCGCCGCGGCCGGGATCGCGGCCCGGCGGCCCGGCCTGCGCATCTTCCTGGCCGGCCTCGTCCCGGAGGCGCCGTTGCTCGACGCCTGGGGCGCCCCGCTCATCGCCAGGCTCCCGGCACCGACCGGCGCACCGGGGGACCTGGCCGACTCGGCGCTCCGGGCGGCGCTCGCGGCCGCGCGGAGCGGCCCCGACGACAGCCGCCGCGCCCTGGCCGCCGCCGCCGGGTCGCTGGCGCGGGTCCTGGCGCTCCGGGTCGAGATCCTCGAGATCGGCGTCGCGGGCGCAGCGCGCGTGGTCGCCTCGCCGGCCCCGGCGGACGACGGCGGGATCGCCGCGACGGTGCGCATGGTCGAGGTGCCCGACGCGGCGCTCTTCCGGATGGACCACCCGGGGTCGATCGATCGGGTCGATCACTGGTTCACCCAGGGCCTGGACCGGGCGCGGCTCCGCGACCGGCTCGCCGAGCTGGCCATCGCGCCGTGGAGCGACCTTGACGGGGACGGCGCATTCCTGCGGGGAGCCGCCCTCCGCGCGGCGGTCGAACGCCTGCTCGCGGCCACGGACCCGATCCTCGGGGTCGGCGGCGTTGACCTCGTGATCGGGGCCGGCGGGGCGTGGTCCGCGGTCCCGGCTCCCGCCGCGGCCCACGTCGTCGCCGACGTGGTCCGCCGGCCCGGTGCCGTCCAGGTGGCGATCGACCATGCGCGGCTGCTCGGCCCGATCGGGACGATCGCCGACGACGCGGAACGGGACGCGGTCCTCGCCGACCTCGTCGACGACCTGCTCCTGCCGCTCGGGACCATCGTGACGCCCCGTGGCCTGCGGCCGAACCGCGCCGCCGGCCAGCTGGTCCTGGATGCCGGCGGCGCGCGCACCGAGGTCGAGCTGGTCGCCGGCGGCCTCACGCTCGTCGACCTGCCGCCCGGGGTGAAGGGAACGGCCGAGCTGACCTTCCGCGGAACGCCGGAGCTCGGCCCGCGCGGCCGCCGGTTCCGGGTGGCCGTCAGCGGCGGCCTCGCCGGGTTGCTGCTGGACCTGCGGGATATCCCGCTCCGGCTCCCGGATCGGGCCGATCGTCGCCGCGAGCTGCTGGGGACCTGGGAACGAGCGCTCTGGCCGGAGCACGACGCGTGATGGACGCACTCGAGCTCGTCCCCGCCCGGGCGCTCCTCGTGGCGCGGCCGCGCATCCGCCTCGAGCTGCAGCCCGGCGACCGCGTCACCGCGATCGTCGGCGACATCGTCCACGCCGGCGAGGTGATCGCCGAGCGGATCCGGGACCCCCGCCTGGTCGAGGCGTCCGTCCCGCGGGCCGGCGTGGACCAGGGCACGCCGTTGCCGGGGACGTGGCTGCCCGGCGAGCACGCGCGGGCCGGTCGTCGCACCGGCGCGCCGGCCGGCGAGCTCCTCTTCGAACACGGCGGCAGGCGCCGCCTGGCGACCGGCCCGCACCCGGACCGCCTGCACGCACCGGCCGACGGCCATGTCCTGGAGGTGGAGCCCGGCGTCGCGCTGGTGCTGCAGATCGACGGTCCCGGTCTCGTGGCAACCGAGCTGCTCGGGGAGCCCCACTCGGGCCGCCTCATCGTCATGCCCGAGGAATCCGATCCGCGCATCGTGCTCGACGTCGCCCTGGCCGGGGCGGTCATCGTCCTGCAGGGCCGCGTCGACGCCGAGGCGCTGGCACGCGCACGGGCCATGGGGATCCACGGCGCGGTCGTGGGATCGCTCGCCGACCGGGAGAGGCGCGACCTCGCCGCGTCGTCCGCCCGCCAGCAGGCCGGCCTGCACCGCCTCGCGCCCTTCGGCGTGCTCGTCCTGGGTGGCTACCTGCGCCGACCGCTCCCCGCGGCCGTGCGTGCCGTGCTCGATGCAGCCTCCGGTTCCGTCGTCGGGCTGGTCGGCGACCCGCCGCTTCTCCTCATCCCGGCGGACCGCGAGCTGCCGCTGCCGGAGCCGGACCGCGTCGTCGTCCGCGGCAGTCTCGAAGCGGGCAGCGAAGGCCGCTGGCTGGGGCCCGGCGGGATCCGCCGCCTCCGCGGGGGCATCACGGCCGAGACCGGGCTCGTGGCACTCGACGACGGCCGAACGCTGGCGATCCCGATCGGCGAGCTGGAGCGGTTCGCCGTCCCCGTCGCCAACGGGTAGGCTCTGCGAATGCCCGCCGCCCTGCCGGAGCTCCGGCTGATCTCGTCGCACCCCTCTGCCACGCGTGCCTTTGGCGAGCGCCTCGGGGCTGCCGCGGCCGCCGGCGACGTGATCGCGCTCAGCGGGCCGCTGGGGGCCGGCAAGACCGAGCTCGCTCGAGGCGTCGCCCGGGGCCTGGGGGTTGTCGGCCCCGTCGAGCTCGCCCACGTTCGTCCTCATCGCAGAGCACGAGGGACGCCTGCCGCTCTTCCACCTCGACTGTTACCGCCTTACCGGCCCCCAGGATGCCCTCGGCGCGGGCCTCCTCGACGAGCGGCGTGCCGACGGGGTCACCGTGGTCGAGTGGGCCGAGCGACTCGGGACCGCCTTGCCGCCCGGCCGGCTTGAGATCCGACTCGACGGATCCGGCGACGACCCACGATCGCTGGCCTGCCGGGCGACCGACGCGCGTCATGCCCGCCTCCTCGAGGCAGTGACGTGACGGCGGGCCGCGAAGCCGGACTCCTGCTCGCCGTCGACACCGCGACATCCCTGGCCGTGCTGGCCATCGGGACCTCCGACGGGACGCTGCTCGCGGTCGACACGTGGCGGGCGGGCCATCGCCACGTCGAGGAGCTGCTCCCCCGGCTGGAGGCGCTCCTCGACAGCAGCGGGCTTGACCGGCGAGCGCTCGCGGGCGTGACCGGGATCGTCGTCGGGACCGGCCCCGGCTCGTTCACCGGGCTGCGGGTCGGGCTGGCCACGGCGAAGGCACTCGCGGTTGCGTTCGGCCGGCCGCTGGTGGCACTCGGGAGCGGGGCCGCGCTTCTCGCTGCGGCCGCGGCGGCGGATCCCGGGACGGACCCCGGCCACCTCGTCCTGCTCCTTCCGGCGGGGCCCACCGACCGCTACGTCGTCACGCGGAGCGGGACGCAGCTGGCAACCGGCGCCGCCCTGCCGGCGTTCCCGGTGGGTGCGGTCGTGGTCGCGGTGGACCTCGCTGGGCGCGCCCCGGGCGCGGCGCTGGCGCGTGGCGAGGCTGCCACGGACCAGCTCCCAGGGGTGCTGCTGCGGCTGGGAGCTGCCCGGCTTGCCGTGGGTGACGCGGACGACCCCGCGCGCGTGGTGCCCGAATACATCTCCCTGCCGCGCGGAATGGCCGCGGCCGAGGGCGAGGAGGCCGGAACGACGTGGTCGCCCGCCCGCCCGTGAGGCTCGTCATCGAGCCGATGACGTTCGACGACCTGCCGGTCGTGCAGGAGATCGAGCGCGCCAGCTTCACGACGCCATGGCCGGCCCACGCCTACCGGGCGGAGCTGGAGACGAACAAGCTGGCCCGCTATCTCGTGGTCCGCATCGGGCGCGAGGTCGTCGCATATGCCGGGATCTGGCTGATGGTCGACGAGGCCCACATCACGACCTTCGCGGTGGCCCCCGCCTGGCGGCGCCGGCGGATCGGGGAGCGCCTCCTCGTCGCGGCCCTCGACCTCTCCATCGCTCGCGGCGCGCGCGAGGCCACCCTGGAGGTCCGCCTGTCGAACCTGCCGGCCCGCCGCCTGTACGAGAAGTACGGATTCCGGCCGGTCGGGATCCGGCCGCGCTACTACAGCGACGACCACGAGGACGCGCTGATCATGACCACGGAGCCGCTCCAGTCCCCGGGCATGCGGCTGCGCCTCGCGGCGCTCGGCGAGGAGCTCGACGCGCTGGCCGACCCGGAGCCGCCGGACGCGCCGGCGGCCGGAGCCACCCGGTGAGCGACCGCGAGACGCTCATCCTCGCGATCGAGTCGTCCTGCGACGAGACGGGGGTCGCGCTCGTGGCGGGTGGGCGCCGGATCGTCGCCCAGGCAGTGGCCAGCCAGGTCGCGCTCCACGCGCCGGCAGGCGGGATCATGCCCGAGCTCGCCGCGCGGGCACACCTGCGCTGGATCGTCCCGGCCCTGGCCGAGGTCCTCGAGACCGCCGGCGTCACGATCCCCGAGGTCGACGCGATCGCGGTGACGGCCGGCCCGGGGCTGGCCGGCTCGCTGCTCGTGGGCATCGCGTTCGCCAAGGCGCTGGCGTGGGCGCACGGGCGCCCGCTCGTCGGCGTCAACCACCTCGAAGGACACCTGTATGCCGCGTGGCTGCTGGACCCGGACGAGCCGGAGCGCCCGACGCCGCCGTTCCCGCTCGTGGCGCTCGTCGTGTCCGGTGGGCACACGTTCCTCGTCGAGATGCGCGACCACCTGGCGTACCGGCTCCTCGGCGAGACCGTCGACGACGCCGCCGGCGAGGCGTTCGACAAGGCGGGCCGCCTGCTGGGCCTCGGATACCCGGGCGGGCCGGCGATCGCGGCCGCGGCCACGGGGGCACGTCGGCGCGACGTGGTCCTCCCGCGGGCCTGGCTGCGCGACACCTACGACTTCAGCTTCTCCGGTCTCAAGACCGCCCTCCGCCGCCAGGTGGAGGGGGAGCTGGCGGAAGCCGGCCAGCCCGGCGGCGAGGCCGGAGGCCGGCTGGACCCGTCGCGCGTGTCGGAGCTGGCATGGGGCTTCCAGGAGGCGGTCGTCGACGTGCTGGCGGCCAAGACCCTGCGCGCCGCCGACGAGACGGCCGCCCGCGCCGTGGTGCTCGGCGGCGGCGTCGCCTCGAACGAGGCGCTCCGCGCGCGGATCGCGGCGGGCGCGGCGGCACGCGGCCTGCCGCTTCTTCGTGCCGCGGCCGGGACTCTGCACGGACAACGGGGCGATGATCGGGGCGGCCGGCTGGCACCGGTTCATGGCCGGGGAGCGCGCGGGCAGCGAGCTCGGGGCGCGGCCGGCCTGGCCGCTGGTCCGCCCTGCCGGTGCGCCCGACTCGCGACGCCCGCCACGGCGGGGAGCCGCGGCGCGTGCCTACGAGGCCGCGCTCGCCGCCGAGCGCGATGCCGCGCGCGACGCGACCGGTGACCGGGTCGCCCCCGATGTGCGCCGGGGCACCCGGTGAGCACGGCCCGGCTGGATCCGGCGGCCGTGCGGCGCACGCTCCGGGCGGCCGGCCTCCGCCCGCAGCGCCGGTTCAGCCAGAACTTCCTGACCGACGTCGAGGTGCTCGAGTCGATCCTCGACGCCGCCGGCGCGTCGGCGGGCCGGACGGTCCTCGAGATCGGGCCCGGCCTGGGGATCCTCACCGGCGGCCTGCTCGAGGCCGGTGCCGCCGTGACCGCGGTCGAGCTGGACCGCGGGATGGTGGAGCACCTCGCCACCGCGTTCGAGCCCGAGATCGCGGCCGCGGCCGAGGGACCCCGCCCGCCGGCCCCGAACCCGCCCGGCTCGCTGCGGCTCGTCGCCGCGGACATCCTCGACGCCGACCTGCCGGCGCTCCTTCGTCCCGCCGTTCGACGTGGTCGCGAACCTGCCTTACCACGTGACCAGCCCGATCCTGCACCGGCTGCTGGGCGCCGAGCCACGCCCCGAGCACTGCATCCTGATGGTCCAGCGGGAGGTGGCCGAGCGCGTTGCCGCGCGGCCCGGCTCCATGAGCTACCTCTCGGTCTTCGTGCAGTACCACGCGGCCGCCTCGCTGGTCCGGCTCGTCCCGCGCGACGCCTTCGAGCCCGCCCCGGCGGTCGATTCGGCGATCCTCGCCCTTGACGTGCGACCCGCCGACGGGCCGGGGCGCCTCCCGCCGGAGATGGAGGACCACCTGTGGCGGCTGGTCCAGGCCGGCTTCCGCGAGCGTCGGAAGATGCTCCGGAACGTCCTGGGCCGGCAGCTGCCGGTGGGCCAGGAGCGGGTCGACGCGGCGCTCGCGGCGGCCGGGATCGCCGGCGACCGGCGCCCGCAGACGCTCTCGGTGGCGGAGTGGATCGGCCTGCTCGGGACGCTCGGGCCGTTGCCGCCGGACCACCGTGGCCGCCGCGCCTCGACCATCGAGCCCCCGGAGGCGGATCCCGACGGCGCGGATGATCCCGGGGCCGCCGCGGACGACCCGGACACCGGCGCCGCCGCCGTCCGACCGTGAGCCGCCCGCGATGAGCGAGGCGCTGCGCCGCGTGACGCCGGTCGTCCGCCTCGCGCCGGCGAAGCTGAACCTGACCCTGGCCATCGTCGGGCCGGCGCGAGGACGGCTTCCACGCGCTCCACTCGGTGATGGTCCCGCTCGAGCTCGCGGATCGGCTCTCGCTCGCTCCGGCCTTCGCGCCGCGACGACCGCCTGCACGTGACCGGCGCCCGGCTCGAGCCGACGACCTGGGCCCGCCCGACCGCAACCTCGTCGTGCGCGCGATCGGCGCGGCACGGGCGGCCTGCCGCGCGCTGGGCGATCGACGCACCGCTGCCCGCGCTGGCGGTGCGCCTGGAGAAGCGGATCCCGGTCGCCGCCGGCCTCGGCGGCGGGAGCAGCGATGGCGCGGCGGCCCTCGACGGGGCCCTGGAGGCGTGGGGCGTCGCGGACGCCCTCGGGCCGGCGGACCGCGCCACGGTCGCGGCGAGCCTCGGCTCCGACGTGCCGTTCTTCCTCGCGGGCGGCTGGGCGGTCGTCGAGGGGCGCGGCGAGCTCGTCACGCCGCTCCCCGCGCCCCGCGGCGCGGCGCCGGCCGTCCTGCTCGTGACGCCCGGGCTGGCGGTGTCCACCGCGGCGGTGTTCGCCGCCCATGCGAGCGGGGCTCGACCGGCTCCCGGCCCCGCGCTCGCCTCGTCGCGCCACCTGGCCGGCGAGCTGGCCGCCGGGATGTCGGCCGCGAAGCTCGCCGAGCGGGCCGGGATCCTCGCGGTCGCGAACGACCTTGCCCTCGCGACGTCCGCGGTCGTGCCCCCGCTCGTGCCGTTCCGCCGCGCCCTCGGGCGGCTCTGGGACGGCCGGTGGGACAGTCCGGCTCCGGCCCCACGCTCTGGGTCCTCTATCCTTCGACTCGTGGCCGCCGAGGAGGCCGCCACCCGCGTCCGGGACGCGCTCGCAGCGGGCGACCTCGCGGCGCCGGGCGGGCAACCGCCCGTCGTGACGGCGACGCGGATCATCGTCGCCGGCCCGGCCGCGCCGCCGGAGCCCGGCCGGCCAACCGAGACCCCAGCCCAGGGAGGCGCCTGATGCCCCGAACCGCCATCTCGACCACGCAGGCCCCGGCCGCGATCGGGCCCTACAGCCAGGCGATCCGCGCCGACGGCTATCTCTTCTGCTCCGGCCAGCTGGGCCTGGACCCGGCGACCGGCGACTTCGTCGCCCCGGACGTGGCGGCCCAGGCCGAGCAGGCGCTCCGGAACCTTGGCGCCGTGCTCGAGGCGGCCGGCCTCACGTTCGGGGACGTCGTGAAGACGACGATCTTCCTGGCCGACATCGGCGACTTCGCGGCCGTCAACGGCGTCTACGGACGCTTCGTCACGGACCCGCCGCCGGCGCGCTCCACGGTCGCGGTCGCGGCGCTGCCGAAGGGTGGCCGGGTGGAGATCGAGGCGATCGCCCGGCTCGCCGGCTGAGCGGCCCATGCCAGTGCGCGGCGACGGCGGGCCGACCGCGTTTGACACTCGCCGTGCCCGCCCCTACGATCCCGGGACACCAGATGCCCACTGAACAACCCACGCCGGACGGCAGACGCCCGGACCCGGAACACCTCGTGCTCCCGGGTCGCCCCGTCCGAACCAGTCTCCCGTGACGTCACAGCGCGCCTTCGACGGCGCCGGCGCGCCTGCCCGTGCCCGCCCGCTCCGGCCGGGCCGGTGGCGGTCGTGCTGGCCGGTGGGCTCGGCACGCGCATGCGGTCCTCCGTGCCGAAGCTGCTCCACCCGCTCTGCGGGCGACCGATGCTCGCCTACGTCGTGGACGCGGCGCGCGCCTCGACGGGCCGTGATCCCGTCGTGGTGACCTCGCCCGCCACGGCGGCGGTCCGCGACGCGTTCCCGGCCGGCGTCACGTTCGCGCTCCAGGAGCGCCCGGACGGGTCGGGCGACGCCGCTGCGGGCCGCGCTGGCGGCCGTCCCGCCCGACGTCGACCGAGGTCGTCGTCCTCAACGGCGACATCCCGCTGGTCGAGGCGGGCCTCGTCGTCGGCCTGCTGGAGCGTCGCCGCGCGGCCGGCGCCGCCATCGCGCTCGTCTCGTTCGAGGCGTGGGAGCCGGGCGCGCTGGGCCGCGTGGTCCGGATGCCCGACGGCGACCGGGTTGCCCGCCTCGTGGAGGCGAAGGACGCCACCCCGGACGAGCGTGCCGTCAGCGAGGTCAACGCCGGGCTCTACTCGTTCGACGCGGCGTGGCTCCGGGCGGCGATCGGGCGCCTGACGCCGTCCCCGGCGACCGGCGAGTACTACGTCACGCAGCTCGTCGACCTCGCGGTGGCGGACGGGCTGAGCCGTCGTCGCCCACGAGGCGCCCGACGACGGCTCGCTCGACGGGATCAACGATCGCGCCCAGCTCGCCGAGGCGACGGCGATGCTGCGCGAACGGATCAACCTCGCCTGGCTCCGCGCCGGCGTCACGATGCACGACCCGGCGACGGCGTACGTCGACGCGGAGGTCGAGCTGGCGCCCGACGTGACCCTGGAGCCGAACGTCATCCTGCGGGGCCGCACGCGGGTCGGCGAGGGGAGCCTGATCGGCGCGGGCAGCCAGCTCATCGACAGCGACCGTGGGCCCACGCTGCCGGGTCTGGGCGAGCGTCCTCGAGCAGGCGACCGTGGAGGAGGGGACCACCATCGGCCCCTTCAGCCACCTCCGCCCGGGCAGCTCCATCGGGCCGGACGTCGAGCTGGGCAACTTCGCGGAGGTCAAGAACAGCCGCCTCGAGCGGGGCGTCAAGCAGCACCACGTGAGCTACCTGGGCGACGCGCACGTCGGCGCAGGGCACGAACGTCGGGGCGGGAACGATCACCGCCAACTACGACGGCGTCACCAAGCACCACACCGAGATCGGCGAGCGAGTCTTCCTGGGGGTCGACACGATGCTGCGCGCCCCGGTCACGCTCGGCGACGGGTCGAAGACCGGTGCCGGCGCGGTGGTCACGCACGACGTCCCGGCGGGCATGCTCGCCGTCGGCGTCCCGGCGCGGATCCGCGAGATCCGCCGCGCCGTCCGCCGAGCCGGCACCCGCCGAAGCCGGCGAGCCCGCGCCGGAACCCGGCGCCGACGCGACCGACCGGCCGGCTCGCCGCCGACGCCCGACCGCTGATGGACCTCCTCGTCCAGCTCGGCGTCATCGTCGTCCTGACCCTGCTCGAGGGGTTCTTCGTGGCGGCGGAGATCGCGCTCGTCTCGATCCGGCACAGCCGCGTCGACCAGCTCGTCGACGAGGGAAATCGCGCCGCGCGACGGGTCCGCGCGCCTGGTCGACGACCCCGGCCGCTTCCTGGCCGTCTCGCAGCTCGGCCTCACGCTCCTCGGGTTCTTCGCCTCGGCCTACGCCGCGGTCAGCCTGGCGGACGGCCTGGCCGGGCTCCTCGGGCGCGTCGACGCGCTGCGGGACGGCGCCCACGCCATCGCGCTCGTCGTCGTCACGATCCTCCTCGCCCTGTTCACGATCGTCTTCGCCGAGCTGGTCCCGAAGACGCTCGCGCTCGCCCACACGGAACGCTTCGCGCTGTCGCTCTCGCGGCCGATCGAGGTCATCGCCCGCCTGCTCGGCCCCCTCATCAGCCTCCTGACCGGGCTGACCCGCGCGGTCACCGGGGCGCTCGGCGCGGAGGTCTCGCGGGACGCCGAGATCAGCGCCGAGGAGCTCAAGCTGATCGTGGAGCGCGGCGGCGAGCAGGGCGTCCTCGAGGCCGAGGAGGAGCAGATGATCCACGCGGTCATCGAGCTCGGCGAGCGCCGCGTCCACGAGGTGATGGTGCCGCGGATCGACATCGTCGGCCTGGAGGTCGACGGGACCTTCGAGGAGGCGGTCGACCGGATCATCGCCGAGGGCCACAGCCGCCTGCCGGTCTGGGAACGGTCCGTCGACGAGGTCGTCGGGATCCTCTACGCGAAGGACCTCCTGCCGTTCCTCAAGGAGGCATCCGCCGATCCGCCGCCGATCCGGGCGCTCCTGCGGACGCCCGTGTTCGTCCCGGAGTCGATCACGATCGACGACCTCCTGCACGAGCTCCAGCGCCGGAAGGTCCACCTCGCGGTCGTCCTCGACGAGTACGGCGGCACGGCCGGGCTCGTCACGATCGAGGACCTCCTCGAGGAGATCGTCGGCGAGATCCAGGACGAGTACGACGAGGAGGAGCCCATGGTCGTCCGCCTGGGCGACGATCGTGCCCGGGTCGACGGGCGGGCCTCGGTCGACGAGCTCGGCGAGCTGTGGGACGACCTGGACGTCGACGCGCTCCTCGAGGACCGGGAGGAGTACGACACGCTCGGCGGGCTCCTCTTCCACCGGCTCGGACGGGTCCCGAAGCCGGGCGACCAGGTTCGCGTCGGCGACCTGACGCTCACGGTGGAGACGACCGACGGCCGCCGGGTCGGCAAGGTGCTCGCCGTGCGCGAGCGCCCGCCCGCCGAGGGCGAGCCGAGCGCGGACGACGCCGACCGCTGATCAGCGGTCGGGGCGCATGCCCCCGCTCACGCGGAGATGACGCTCCGCATGATCTGCTCGAGCTGCTCGCGCGCCTCCGGCTGGACCACCCCGGCCGCGTCGAGCTCGGCGATCGCCTCGTCGCGCCAGCGCCGGGCCTCGGCGCGCGTGTATTCCTGCGCGCCGGTCCGCTCCACGATCGCCATCGCCTCCGCGATCCGGTCGACCGTGGGAGCCGGGTCGGCGTAGAACGCCAGCAGGCGGGCCCGGTCCTCCGGCGCCGCGTGCTCCAGCGCGTAGATCACCGGCAGCGTCTTCTTGTGCTTCGCGAGGTCCGACGGCTCCTTGCCGGTCGCCTGCTCCTGGCCCCAGATCCCCAGCAGGTCGTCGTTGAGCTGGAACGCGAGGCCCAGGCGCCCAGCCGAACTTCCGGTAGCGCGCGATCACCGCCTCGTCGTCCGTGGCGAGGAGCGCGCCCGCCTCGATGCTCGCCGAGATGAGCGCGGCCGTCTTGCGCCCGATCATGTCGAAGTAGAGCTCGACGGTCATCGTCGTGTCGTGCTCGCCGGTCCAGATGTCGATGTACTGGCCCTCGCACAGCGCCAGGCACGTGTCGTCGTAGAGGCGCATGAGGCGCAGGACCTTCGCGTCGGAGAAGCCCAGCGCCGTCAGCCGGTGGAGCGCGATCCGCGAGAGCACGAAGACGGCGTCGCCGGTGTTGATCGCCTGCGGGATGCCGTGCACCGTCCACAGGGTGGCCCGGTGGCGCCGCTCGCGGTCGCCGTCCTCGATGTCGTCGTGGATCAGGCTGAAGTTGTGGCCCAGCTCGACGGCCGCCGCGCCGGGGAGCGCTCGCTCCCACGTCCCGGTGATCGACGCGAACGCGAGGAGGCCCAGGAGCGGGCGCAGCCGCTTCCCGGACGACCCCGAGCCGTCGAGGCCCATGTGGTAGCGGACCATCTCGTACATCCCGTGCGTGGTCGGATCGCGGTCCACGACGAGGCTGAGGATCTCGGCCTCGACGGCGCCGATGAGCTCCGGGATGTCGAGGGACGTGGGGAGGGGGGCACGGTCAGGATGATACCAACCTCGAACGGGGCCGCCCGCCGCCGGAGGCGGATCGCGTGTCCCCGGCGCGGGCGGATGGTACCGTGCGACCGTGCCCGGCCGTCGCCTCTACGTCACCGACGCGATCGTCCTCTCGCGCTTCGACTTCGGCGAGGCGGACCGGATCCTGACGCTCCTCACGCCGGAGCTCGGCAAGATCAAGGCCATCGCGAAGGGGATCCGGCGGCCGACGAGCCGGATCGGCGGAGCCCTGGAGCCGCTCGCGGAGCTGCGCGTCCAGCTGGCGAAGGGCCGTACGTTCGACGTCGTCACCCAGGTCACGATGCAGCACACCTGGCTTGGCCTGCGCGACCGGCTGGAGGTGACCGCCACCGCCTGGTACTGCGCGGAGCTCGCCGAGCGCTCGCTCGAGGAGCGGCACGCGGCGGTGCCGGTCTACCTGCTCCTCCGGCGCGCGTACGAGCTGCTCGACGCCGGGATGGCGCCCGGCGCGGGTCGCCCGCTGGTTCGAGATGCGGCTCTGCGACGAGCTGGGCGTGCGGCCGGAGGTGGACCGCTGCGTCGAATGCGACCGGCTGCTCGCTCCGGACGACGCCGTCCGCTGGGTTCCCGCGCTCGGCGGGGTCCTGTGCGCGGATCACGCCGGCCCCTCGACGATGGCCGCCGGGCTCTCGACCGAGGCGCTCAAGGTGCTCAAGGCGTACCAGCGGATGGACGTCGAGGCGCTGGCGGGGCTCCGCCTGCCGCCCGCCGTCGAGCGCGAGGTCGAGGAGCGGCTGGGCGCCTTCGTCCGCCACGTCATGGAGCGCGACACGCGCTCGCGGCGCTTCCTCGAGGAGGTGAAGGCCGGCTACGGGGCGGTCGCCGCGCCGCTCGAAGGAACGGAACGATGATCGACCTCACGACGAAGGCCGGCGCCCGCGCGGCCGAGCGCCTGCGCGACGAGCTGGTCCTCTGGCTCACGACCGTGACCCCGGGCGGCCAGCCGCAGGCCTCGCCGGTCTGGTTCCTCTGGATCGACGACGAGATCCTCGTGTACAGCCGGGCGAACACGCCGCGACCGCGAAACATCCGGGCCAACTCCCGCGTCGCCGCCAGCTTCGACACGGACGGCCATGGCGGCGACGTCGTGTCGATCGAGGGCGACGCGCGCATCGCCCGCGAGAAGGCCGCGGCCGCCGACGTCCCGCCGGCCTACGTGGCGAAGTACGCGGCGCTGCTGGCGGCGGAAGGCTGGACGATGGCGAGCATGCTCGTCGACTACCCCGTGGAGATCCGGATCCGGCCGACCCGCGTCCGCGCCTGGTAGCGCCGCCGGCGAGGTCTCGGACGTCTGGTACGATCCGCGGGACCGTCCTCCCGTCCGCGCATGCCACGCGCGGGCCCCTCGTGGAGTTGCATCCCGTGACTGAACCCCAGCCCGATCCGAACGCCGTCGCGCCCGCCGTCGCCAACCTCGACGTCATCGTCAGCCTGGCCAAGCGACGCGGCTTCGTCTTCCCCTCGTCGGAGATCTACGGCGGCATCAACGCCGTCTGGGACTACGGGCCGCTGGGCGTGGAGCTGAAGAACAACGTCAAGCGCGCCTGGTGGCGGGCCATGGTCCAGGAACGCGACGACGTGGTGGGCGTGGACGCCGGCATCCTCATGCACCCCCAGGTGTGGGTGACGTCGGGGCACGTCGGGTCGTTCAGCGATCCGCTCGTGGAGTGCGCGACGTGCCGGCGGCGCTACCGGCTCGACGAGCTGCCGGGGACCGAGGAGCTGACGCAGACCGACATCAAGGATCCCGGGATCGTCGACCGCCTCAAGCTGACCTGCCCGGCCGACGGCGGGAAGCTCTCGGCGCCGCGCCGCTTCAACCTGATGTTCAAGACGTACATGGGCCCGGTGGAGGAGGAGGCGGCGATCGTCTACCTCCGCCCGGAGACCGCCCAGGGCAGCTACGTCAACTTCAAGAACGTCCGCGAATCGACCCGCAAGAAGCTCCCGTTCGGGATCGCCCAGATCGGGAAGAGCTTCCGCAACGAGATCAGCCCGGGCAACTTCGTGTTCCGGATGCGCGAGTTCGAGCAGATGGAGATGCAGTACTTCGTCCGGCCGGGCGAGGGCGCGGCGACGGCGTTCGAGGAGTGGCTGCCGAAGCGCATGGCCTGGTACCAGGCCTACGGGGTGACCCCGTCGCGCCTGCGGTTCCGCGAGCATGCGCCCGACGAGCTGGCGCACTACGCGAAGAAGGCGATCGACGTCGAGTACCGCTTCCCGTTCGGCTGGAAGGAGCTGGAGGGGATCCACAACCGCGGCGATTGGGACCTGGGCAACCACGCGAGGGTCTCCGGCGAGAACCTCGAGTACTTCGATCCGGCGACCGAGGAGCACTTCATCCCCTGGGTCGTGGAGACGGCGGCCGGAGCCGACCGGGCCGCGTTCACGTTCCTGATCGACGCCTACCGCGAGGAGGAGGTCCGGGGCGAGAAGCGGGTCGTGCTCGGGATCCACCCGGACCTGGCGCCCTACAAGGTTGCCGTGCTGCCGCTCCTCAAGAAGCGGCCCGAGATCGTGGAGCTCTGCCACCGCATCAAGGACGACCTCAAGCGGCAGACCATGGCGGTCTACGACGACACGGCCGCGATCGGCAAGCTCTACCGACGCCAGGACGAGATCGGCACCCCGTGGTGCGTGACCGTGGACGTGGACTCGCTCGAGGACGGCAACGTCACGGTCCGCGATCGCGACGCGATGACCCAGGAGCGCATCTCCGCGGACCAGGTCACCCGCTACATCACCGACAAGCTGGACGCGGCGCGCCCCCGGGGGCTGTAGCGGCCCGTCAGCTCCCCGTCGTCGCGGCCGCGGTCGGCGCGGCGGTGCGCTGCTCGTCCACGGGCGGGTACTCCCCGCGTAGCCACGCGCCCACAGAGGCGGCGGCGCGCTTGCCGTCGCCCATCGCGAGGATGACGGTGGCCGCTCCGCGAACGATGTCGCCGCCGGCAAAGACGCCCGGCAGCGACGACATGCCGTGCTCGTCCGTGACGATGTAGCCCGCCTGGTTCAGCGCGAGGTCCGGCTCGGACGCGGTCAGCAGCGGGTTGGAGCGCGTCCCGATCGCCACCACGACCATCTCGCAATCGATGACGAACTCGGAACCCTCGATCGGGATCGGGCGCCGCCGGCCGGATGCATCGGGCTCGCCCAGCTCCATCCGGATGCACCGGATGCCGGTGACCCAGCGGTTCTCGTCGCCGATCACCTCGAGCGGCGCCACCTGCAGCTCGAATCGGATCCCTTCCTGCTCGGCGTGGTGGACCTCCTCCACGCGGGCCGGGAGCTCGGCCATGCCGCGCCGGTAGACGATCGTGGCCTCGTCCGCGCCCAGCCGCTTCGCGGTCCGGACGGAGTCCATGGCGACGTTCCCGCCGCCGACGACCACGACCCGGTGGCCCCGCAGGACCGGAGTGTCCGACTCGGGGCTCCACGCGCCCATCAGGTTGACCCGAGTCAGGTACTCGTTGGCCGAGTAGACGCCCTTGTAGTTCTCGCCCGGCACGTGCATGAAGACCGGCAGCCCGGCGCCCACGGCGAGGAAGACGGCGTCGAACCGCTCGCGCAGCTCGCGCAGGGTGTAGGTTCGGCCGATGATCGCGTTCGTCTCGATCTTCACGCCGGACGCGACGAGTCGGTCCACCTCTTGCTGGACGATGTCCTTGGGGAGCCGGAACTCGGGAATCCCGTAGATGAGGACGCCGCCGGCCGCGTGGAACGCCTCGAAGACCGTGACGTCGTGGCCCTTCTTGGCCAGCTCGCCGGCGGCCGTCAGGCCGGCCGGGCCGGACCCGACGATCGCTACCGTGCGACCGGACGCCGACACGCCGTCCGGCTTCGAGCGTCCCGGGTGCTCCATCGCCCAGTCGGCGACGAAGCGCTCCAGCGAGCCGATCGCGACCGAGGCGCCCTTCTTCGCGCGGATGCAGCGGGCCTCGCACTGGATCTCCTGGGGGCAGACGCGTCCGGTGACGCAGGGGAGCGCGTTGTCGTCCAGGAGGGACGCCGCCGCGCCATCCAGGTCGCCGACGCGGAGCCGCTCGATGAACAGTGGGATGTTGACCCGCACGGGGCACCCGTCGATGCAGACCGGGTTCTTGCACTGGATGCAGCGCTCTGCCTCCAGCATCGCCAGCTGCTGCGAGTAGCCCAGGTTCACCTCGCGGAAGTTGGCCGCCCGCAGGAGCGCGTCCTGCTCGGGCATGTGGGTGCGATCGATCGTCATCCGATCCTTCGGCGAGAGCGGATGGTCGAAGGCTGGCCTGAAGGCCGAGTCGCCGCGGGACGCCCCTGGGTCCCGGCCATCCAGGGCCGGGGTCGGGGTCGGGGTCGGCTGGTCGGTCATGCCCGGTGCTCCCCGGCGGTGGCTGCCGCTTCCTGCCGCTCCGCCGCCGTCGCGAGTCCGGGGATCAGGCAGCTGCCCTCCGGTGCGTGGACCGGCGCCTCCTCGATCTCCGCCGCGCGGCGGTGCGCCACCTCGAGCGCGCGCGCCTCGAAGTCCCGGTATGTGCCCAACCGATCTGCCAGCTCGCGGAAGTCGACCTGGTGCGCGTCGAACTCGGGCCCGTCGACGCACGCATAGACGGTCTTGCCGCCCACGGCGACACGGCAGCCGCCGCACATCCCGGTTCCGTCCAGCATGATCGCGTTGAGCGACGCGAAGGTCGGGACGCCGTACGGCCGGGTCAGCTCGGCGACTGCGCGCATCATCGGGACCGGGCCGACCGCGTAGACCGCGTCCACGCCGCCCGCCTCGATCACGTCCCGGAGCGCGTCGGTGACGAAGCCGTGCCGGCCGTAGCTCCCGTCGTCCGTGCAGGTGATCACCGTGCCGGCGCGCCGAAGCTCGTCCTCGAAGATGACCCACTCCTTCGACCGGCCGCCGATCACGCTGATCACCTCGACCCCGTTGGCGGCGAGCCCCAGCGCGATCGGGTGGACCACCGCCGTTCCGACGCCGCCGCCGACGCAGACCGCCCTCCCGTGATCCAGCAGCTCGGTGGCCCTGCCGAGGGGACCGGCGACATCGGCGATCGCGTCGCCCGGCTGCAGGGCAACCAGGTCCTCGGTGCTCTTTCCCACGGCCTGGATCACGAGCGCGATCGTGCCACGGACGGGATCGGTGTCCGCGATCGTGAGCGGGATCCGCTCCGCGCCGGGCGCGCGATGGACGATCACGAACTGGCCGGGCTTGCGGATCTCGGCGATGCGAGGCGCCTCGATGACCAGGCGGGTCACGTTCGGCGAGAGCTGGGTCCTGTCGACGACGGTGTGCATGGGAACTCCGGGGCGGATGAGCATGTTCTCCGTCATCATGCGCGTACTGCGAGAATCGATCCATGCGCAAGGGCGCATGGATCACGGGCCGAACGTCACATAGGTATTGAGACTGAGGGCCCGTAGATGAACTCGGCCAGTTCAAGCACCAACGGGCCTGGCACCGGCGAGACGGCGCGGCCAGCGGTTCAGGCGATGGGCTCGCGTGGCGGTGATGCGCGGGCTGGCAACGTCTACGGCCCACCGGCGAGCATGCTGGCGCCAGCGACCGCGCGGCGTCAGCGCGGGACTGCCCGATGGCCCGCGCCCGGGTTATCCGACGGCGCGCCAGAGCAGGTAGGCGACCGAGGCCACCTGGAGCCAGGCGGTGGCGCTCGCCTCGGTGCCCTCATTGCAGCGCGACAGGCGCCGCCAGCGTCCGAGCTGGGCGAAGGCGTGCTCGACCCTGTCGAGCGGCCACAGCGGGTGAAGCCCGGCACGCCCTTGGGCGGTGCCTTGATGTCGAGGCGCAGGTGGCGCCGCTGGGCCAGGGTGCCCAGGCCCGGTAGGCCCGATCGGCGACGATCGCCTGGACCCGTGGCAGATCGGCGAGGCGGTCGCGCAGGATCTCACGCCCGGCCACGACGTCGTGCGGCCAGCCGAGATCGCCTGCGCGGCGACCGGCAGGCCCAGGATCTCGACGAGCACGGTGCGCTTCGTGCCGATCGTGCGCCCGCCCCGACCGCCGGCCTCATGGAAGGTCGGGCCGTAGCGGGCGCCCCTCACCGTCTGGGCGTCGAGCATGACCATGGACGGGATGGGCGCCCGGTCGTGCTGCAGCCGGACGATCATCGCGAGCCGGGCTCTCGTGAGCTGCGCTCGCGCGATCTCGGTTCGCTCTCTGCTTCCGACGCGTCACCGGGGCAAGTCAGAGACCTCCCCGTGTCCGTGTCGCGATCGCTATCGCTCTGCCAAGGGCACGTACTCACGTTCGGGCGGCCCAAGGTAGAGCTGTCGCGGCCGCCCGATCCGGGAGTCCGGGTCAAGCATCATCTCGCGCCACTGGGCGATCCAGCCGGGCAGCCGGCCGATCGCGAAGAGTACGGTGAACATCTCGGTCGGGAAACCCAGGGCCCGATAGATCAGACCGCTGTAGAAGTCGACGTTGGGATAGAGCTTCCGCTCGACGAAGTACTCGTCGTGGAGGGCGACGTCCTCAAGCTCGAGGGCGATCTGGAGGAGCCGGTCGTCGGCGCCCAGCTTGTCGAGGAGCGTGTGCGCCGCCTCCCTGATGATCCGGGCTCGCGGGTCGTAGTTCTTGTAGACGCGGTGCCCGAAGCCCATCAGGCGGAAGGGGTCGTTGTGGTCCTTGGCCCGATCGACGTACTTGCCAACGGAGCCCCCGTCGGCCGCGATCGCCTTGAGCATCTCGAGCACTTCCTGGTTCGCCCCGCCGTGTAGAGGCCCCCAGAGGGCGGCAATCCCCGCCGAGACCGAGACATACAGGTTGGCGAGGCTCGACCCGACGAGACGGACGGTCGAGGTTGAGCAGTTCTGCTCATGGTCGGCGTGCAGGATGAGGAGCGTGCGCAACGCCATCGCTGCGTCGGCGTCGACGATGTACGGCTCACTCGGCACGGCGAACATCATCCGGAGGAAATTGGCCTCGTAGTCGAGGGCCGAATCGGGATAGATGAACGGCTCACCGATCGACTTCTTATGGGCGAAGGCAGCGACGGTCGGAAGCTTGGCGATCAGGCGGACCGTGCAGATCTCGACGTCGTCGAGGTCGTGCGGGTCTTCCGAGCCCTGGTAGAACGTCGAGAGGGCGCTGACGGCAGACGCGAGGATCCCCATCGGGTGCGCGTCCATCGGGAAGCCTTCGAAGAACCGCTTGAACTCCTCATGAAGTAGTGCGTGGTGCTTGAGGAGGGCGACCCAACTCGCCAGGCCCTGCTCGGACGGCAGCTCGCCGTAGATCAGCAGGTAGGCGGTCTCGAGGAACGTGGACTGCTCGGCGAGCTGCTCAATCGGATAGCCGCGGTAGCGGAGGATGCCGGCATCGCCGTCGAGGTAGGTGATCGCGCTGCGGGTCGCCGCCGTGTTGGCGAACCCGTAGTCGAGGGTCGTCACATGCGCCTCCGTGAGCAGCGATGTGATGTTGATGGCCCGCTGGCCCTGCGTCGCCTGCTCGATGGGGAGTTCGAAGACCTGGGCGCCCAGGCGCAGTTCGGCCACGTCGATCTGCGGGGGTGCTTCCAGCGGGGCTCTTGCGCTCATCAGGGTTATCTCCTTCCACCTCTTGGCCACACGCCGGCGACCGCATCGACGGATGGCCCCGAACCCGTCGGCAGCGTAGACCTGATCAGTCGAGGACCGGCAGACCCTCGAGCCTGCTGACGAGCTCACGGATCAGGTCGTCAGCGTCACATCCCGGGACCGCGGGCGAGACCGGAGGTGATGACGACGCCGTGGCGAGCCGGCCGTCTCTTCATAGTCATTCGTGCCACTGATGTGCATGTCATGGCCGAGGGTTGGCGCCGCGTCGGCAGGTCAAGCGCTTTGCCCTGAGGCATCCCTTCGATCACGTGGACCAGCACGACCTCCGCACACCTGCCTCAACGATACGCTGGGCCGTTGCCGCGCCGACGTTGCCCGCACCGACGATGGTCACCTTGTTGTTTACGGAAGGTTCCTCCACCGACCGGACGGTCATGGCGCGTCGTCGGGGCTCCTGGCCGTGGTTGCCGCCGACGAGCTGTGTCAGCCACGTGGCTGACCCGATCGCAGAAGGCTCCCGGAGGCGACCTCGCGAGCCGGGCAACGGGAACCGGCACTCCCTGGGTCGGTGAGCCATCGCCACCCGGCAGGGACGGACGCCCGCGCTTGAGCCTATCTGTCTCCTTCCAGGAAGGATCAATCTCAGAAAGGAATTGGCTCCTGAGATCCTCGGGAGTTGTGCCTGAGGACAGTGCCGTTTTCGAGAGCTGCAAGATAGCGTTCATATCTATCCATCTCCTTGACCAGGCCTTTTATTTCCCCAAGCCTTCCCTCCAAGAAGGTTGCAGGTATGTTTTGAGGCACTTAAGAGACGGCCTCATATCAACCTTAATTCCGGCATCTCTCAGGTAGCTGACCAGGGGCTTTGAATCTTCCTCACAATATTCGCCAAGCTTGAACATGGATCGATGATTGACTAATCAGATATAAAAAATGAGTGCGTTCCTGAAGATCTGTTTGCTTCTGAAATTACTGTACTTGCTCAATATCATGATGTTGCTTTAGATACTGATTGGAAGAAATCGATGTCAGATAGTATAGTCATTCCTCCGTAGATTGGCCGAAAGGGCAATTTACCTCAACGTATTGAGCAAGTACCGTGCATATACAACTTGGCGACAGAAAAATATCAAAGAGGATAAAATGCATACTATGTTGGCACTAGAGGAGCCAGAATCTCACCTTCATCCACAGGCTCAACGGGCGCTCTTTAATCAGATCGAAGAGATCTCAGGACAGCGAATTATTAGCACCCATTCACCATATATCGTTAGTCAAGCATATATTTCTCAGTGCCGCTATTTTAGAAAGAATGATGATCACACGATTGTTACTCAAATGGATACATCAAAGCTTGACGAGGAGGGTATTAGAAAAAGAACATGCTCAATTGACTGAATTGTATAAGGATGACAGCTTCGTAAAATATAATTAGCTAACCAATTAATAATCTGGTTGATGGCAAAAGTTGTTGAAGATCGAATAATCAACCTTGACCCAGATAAGATCAACTATGAAGATAAAGACGAGGTTAAGGCCATCATCGTCGCACTTCTGAATACTGTTGAACAACTGGTTCAGGAGAATATCAAGCTTCGAGAAGAGGTTCAACAGCTTAAGGATGAGATATCAGAACTAAAAGGAGAGAAGGGGAAGCCCAAAATAAAGCCAAATGTCCCTTCAAGAGGAACTGCCAATCCATTGGCTAAGTCTAAAGGCTGGTCGAAGGGATCTAAGAAAGATAAGGTAAAGGTAGACAGAGAAGTTAGAATTTCAGTACAAGGTCAGTTGCCCTCTGATGCACGGTTATTATGCTACCGAAAGGTTGTAATTCAGGACGTGATATTGAAAACGGATAATGTTGCATACCTGTTGGAGAGATATTATTCGCCATCATTGAATAGATATTATGATGCCTCGCTTCCTGAAGAAGTTAAGGGATCACAGTTTGGATCTAACCTTAAAGCGCTTACCTCTGTTCTATACTTCTCTTGTCGAGTAACTGAGAATAAAATATGCCAATTATTTAAAGAGATAGGAATATCAATATCCGAAGGTCAGATTTCTAATATCATTACCAAGGAGATGCACGAAGAACTAACATCTGAGAAGCAAGAGATATTTAAAGCAGGGCTGAATCATGCGCAATTTATCCAGACCGATGAAACAGGGGCAAGACATCAAGGAATGAACTACTATATGCATGTAGTATGCAACCCCTATTTCACTTGTTATTTTATAAAGCAAGACAAGAAAAGAGACACCGTAAGAGGTATATTTGGTCTTGGAAAAGAGGAATGTTTAGACATACCACTCATAACCGATGATGCAAAACAGTACTATGGCCTATCAAGAATAAATTGCCTGTGTTGGATTCATGAGATCCGTCACTACAAGAAGCTTAATCCTTATCTCGGATACCACAAGAAGATACTAAACTCGTTTCTAAGCGATCTTTTCGAGTTTTATAGAACCATTCAGCTCTTTAAGGTGAACCATAATGCAATATCTAAGAAGGAAATCTTATCCAGATTCAAATTGCTTGTCTTCAAGTCTTATGGTTATAGTGGGATTGATCAGCGATTAGCTATCACTTGGAGTAATAGAGATCGCTTGTTTCAATTCTTGGATTATCCATATATCCCCCTCCATAATAATGAGTCTGAAATTGCCGTCCGTGAACCAGTCATTAAGAGAAAAATCAGTTATGGAACAAGGTCTGAATTAGGTAGGGCTGCATGGGAAAATGCCTTATCAATCAAGGATACTTGCAGAAAGCTTGGAGTAAGCTTCTACAAATATATGCAGGACATATATTCAAATTCTTTTGCCCTTCCCAGATTAGCTGAGATACTGGCTCAATCATCGTATTGAGCATGTTCTTTTATTCGAAGGTGATACAGAGGAGCAAGCATTACCAATTTTTGCTGAGCAATATTGGGAAAGGGAACCTAATGCTTTAGGGATTTCATTTATTGGTGTCGGCGGATATGGAAACTATTTGCCGTTCTTAAGATTAGCCTCAGATTTCTTAATACCCTGGTACATTTTCTCTGATGGGGAGCCTATTCCACTTAACAATGTAAAAAAACAATGTACGTGTTTAGCTACTCAGCTTTAGCCTGAGCATCTTTAGACTATCGAGTCCCTGCAGTGACCATGTAGCCATCACAGTCATGAGTCGTTCGTGAATCGATGTCCCTTTGCTGTTGCGTAAAGTCCCTATGATCTTCCTCTGGACAACGTGTTCACGAAGCGCTCTCTCAGCTCTGTTGTTGGTCGGCTCTACACCTGGCTGAATGACAAAAGTGAACCAGTACTCAAAGCCATTGCTAATTTTGCCGATGAAGCTCTCTGACTTTCTGGTTGTCGTACTCTCCAGTGACCAGTTGATTGAGCCTCGCTCTGGCCAAAATACCACAGACACTTTTCGGACTTCTGGCGGAGGGTCGCTATTTCAGAGCATCGTTGAGTTGATCATAGATCTTCCTGAGTGCCTCATGTAATGGAACCGCCTCATGGAATCTTCTCAGCCAGATCTTTTGATTCTCTGAGCAGGTGAGCCCAGCATCTCTGTATGCGATTTGTGAAGCCTGAGTATGATTTCCAACCATCGCAGACGATAGTTCCTTTGAATTCCCTGGTCAGAACCTCTAACAGAACCTTCATGCCCCGGCTCTTGCGAATCACGAAAAAAGTCTCAGCTGGAGTTGTGAATACCCAGATCCAGTGATTCTTACCTTGAACATTGATTGATGTTTCATCGATGTAAAGAACGGGGGCATTGCGAATCCTGTTTAAAATGGCATCATACTCAGACTGAACTGCATCAGCGGCACGGCGAGTTAGATCGAGGATCGTAGCTGGGCTTATAACCAGTCCATATACTCGCTTAAGTGTGTCTTGAATCTTCCTGTGAGGCAGCCGATCTCCATATTTCAGGAGCGCTACCTGTGCAATTGTGTTGTTGCCAAATATGCCTTCGTTTGGGCAACTGGAATCGGTTGCAACAACCTCTTTCTGGCAGCAAGGACATATGTAGTGGGCAGATTTTGTACTCGGTAACCATAATTGGTTGTGGTTCAGGGATTTCCTCGATGATCTTCGACTCTATTCTGAATGGACCACCAAGCTTTGCTCCACAATCAGGACATAGGTCTTTCGTGACCTGAACTTGATCTATCGGGTTTGGCTGTTGGTCGTGTCAAACCCTTATGCCCTATCTTCTGGCCTGGCTTTCCCTTTATCTCCTTTCCTAAGTATCCTTTTTGCGACTGCCACCACGTTTTAGACTCGGTGGAGTATGGGCATTCTCATATTGAGCTAATCGGGCTTCAAGTTCCTTTATTTGACCTTTGAGCAACTCAATCTCGAGTCTTTGTTGCTCAATCGTATCTTGAAGTTGCCTGATGAGCTCTTCGTTGTCCATACTCTGATGGCCGAATATCGTTGATATATTATATAAATCTCGCGGTTGAAATATGTCTTAGACCGATTAGGGTGAATTCCAGAGGGGAGCTAAACACATACTTTCCGATTATCAGCGGCGGATTTTCGATAGTAAAGTTTGTATTGAGAATCCACTTGATTTGAAGCTGATTTACATTATCTTTGCCTATTGTTGTCTGAGGGCTGTTCCGGGCCATGCTGTTGTCATACCCTATCATCGGCCAATCTTGGGCCGATGCTACAGCCAAACTCACCAGTAACAACAAGGCAAACAACGCCAATTTTCTCATTTTGTTCACCTCTTATATCTCAAAAGATTCATATAACCCATACGTAAGCCAATTCACTCAAACCGAATTTTGGGTTAAGTGTCCGGTTTGACGGCAATTTTTCAACTTCATCCGTCGATAAATTAACACTATACCCATTGTTTATTAAGCATGTATAAAGCTAAAAAACTTCCGTAATATATGCAATTCTTATATATTGTCCTAAATGAGTGTAACGACCTTCTGATTAATGGATACATCTTTGATCTAAGGAGCGCCTCTTCAGCCCTATTAGCTAATCACTTATTTAACGACAGCTGGATTTATTACATGGGGAGCGCAGAGGGTCACGAATACCCCGACCTTCAGGTCGGGGGATGAAGTGAACCCTCGCATGTAACTGCCAACGCCATCAAGCCTACATTAAGGAACATCAAAACCGAAAGTAGAGCCCCAATCGCATAGATCACGATGACCTTGGCAACGAAGACCTGATGATTTCTGAATTCCGGAGAACCGGGCGTG
>CAVRMJ010000002.1:0-238021 GCA_963722475.1 uncultured Chloroflexia bacterium
CGCGGCTGGCGCTAGGTGAAGTTCTAGACCGCGCGGCCTTTACCGCTTCTCTGTCCCGAACCAATATGGCAGAGAAGATACAAGGCCAGTCGGCATCGGAGTCCATCCTCGAAAAGAACCGCCGAGTCGGACTGGCGCGGAAACCCTCGGGAGACGCCAGGCTCATCGAGGAAGCAGACCCCGGCATGTCGTCCAGGAGGTGGAAGTGGGTGAAGTCCTCGTCCCCGAACACTGACGACCGGGATGACTGCACTGGCGAGTCCTACAACGTCGTGGAAGCTCACCTTCTCCAAGGGCGCGTCTGGAGGATCCGGCCCGCGTCCTCTTCAACTCGAGACATCCACTGAAGGAGAAGAAGTTGACGAGCCCGCCTTCAAGGCGCTTGTTCGCCAGGCGGTTGCCTCAAAGATGGAAGCCCTCGAAAAACGTAGCGAAGTAAGCGAAGTCCTAAGGGATTCCGCCCCTGAACAGGGTCCGACATCTCTGTACGGAGACGCCCGGTTGGGGGCTTGTCGCGGGGTCGCTCGCAGTCCGCTCGCCAGGGGCGACCTTCAGACGGCGGTCCCGCCTCGGGCCCGGCCCGCACAGGTCCGGTCAGCCGATCCCGGCGGAGCGCGGATCGGGCGGCCCAGACGCCGCACATCCCGTGGACCCCGCCGCGGCGTCGACGATGCAGGTAGATCCCGCGGGTGGGCGTCGCAGTACGGTTGAGGCCGAGCGACCTGCCGGGCGAAGAGTGCGCAAGATCCTGGATCCCGCCGTTGATGTCGCCGCCGGATGTACGGAACCGTCTTCGGCCTCCATGCGGCTGAGGCGGACCGAGCGCGCGAGGATCGTGTCCCGGAAGCCCGGCGCGGAAGCGCTCGACCTGCGCCTCGATCCGCCCGGTCATTGAAGGGGCGGGAGCCGCTTGATGCTACAGTACGCCCACCCGGGGCGCGCGCCGTTCGGCGCGCGGCTCTGGATCGAAGCGGCTCTGCTGGACGACGACGAACGGCCACGTCTCGTCGGCCGCCTGGATCTCGTCCATGCCCGGACGTGGACGGTGCCCGGCCGGCTCCGTCCGCCTGCCAGGGGATCGTCACCGACGCCCGGGCCGTAGCGGGAACCTCTCGAAGGCGCCTGCTCCATACCCGCCGGGGCAGCCGATCGCCGCGAGCGCCTTGGGGGTCGTGTCGAAGAGGATGGCCCTGGGCAAGGTCGGCCAGCGACGCCACGGGGTGGTCCGTCACTGATACTCCCCGCCGAGCGACCGGAGCTCCCCGGGCGAGGGTGTCGCCGGATGTGAGTTTCCGCCGCGAACCATCGGCCAGCGTAGGCGTGCGCCGTGATCGCGAGGACCAGCCGCTCAACCGACGCGGTGAGCGGCCGGTCCAGCCGCAGCATCGAGTGGGCGCTGACGCCCTGTTAGGAAGGCGCCCGGGCCTCCTCGCCCTGGAACCGGCCGCCGGCGAGCCCGATGGCCGAGCGCAGCGCCGGAAGCCGAAGGGGCCGCGGCTGTGCGGGCCCGGAAGATCGGGCCGAGGACGAAATCCACGACGTCGTCGGCGTCGTGACCAGCGGGCCCATGAGCCGGCGATAAGTGCGCGCTCCAGCCGCTCCGCGACCGAACGCTCGAGCAGCACCCGGTCGAGCGGGGTGGGCCAGCGGTGCCGGTGGGTCGATCAGCTCGAGCCGCGCAGCTCGAGGCCGCGAAGAACGGCGATGCCGTCGACGTCCCCTGGACGGCCGAACAGACGTCGTGGACGAACCCGGGGAGCGTCAGCTCCGCGCTCCGCATCCCCGCCGACCGTGTCGTGCGCTTCGTAGAACTGCCGAGCGCCCGGCGCGGGCCAGGGTGATGGCCGCGGCCAACCCGTTCGGTCCCGACACCATGTGTCGGGTGTGTCAGACTTCATCCATGCATGGTGCGCCACGGGCCTGGCGGCGGAGAGGCCCTGAGCATGCGAAGCGCCGGGCGACCCGGGCGCTTCGGGAGCGGAGCGTCGATCGAGGCTGGCGATGCAGGCCGTCCCGCATCCACTGCGAGCTGTCAGCCTGGGAGGACCTTCAGAAGGATCGCCGGGTAGCGGCGCGGGCGCCAAGACGTAGTACAGGTTGTAGGTCGCCACCCACCACATCGTCTTGCCCAAGGCCGCATCCTCTGGTACAGGGCGCGAAGTCGGTGCCGTTGGCCTCCTTCGACTGCCCCAGGCCGGGATCTCGCTCAACGACGTGGCCTTCGCGTTGGCGAGGATCGTCTCCCACGTCGTCCCATCAACGACGGACGATGGGCTGCCCGCGCGACCCCTTGAGCGCCGCGGCCAACGTGACCTCGGCGCCGCGCGGAGGGGCGGGGCGCCGGCCGTTAAACGGGACCGCGCCGGTGACCGACGGCGCGACCGCGGCGGGGGTCGCGGTCGCCGGGGTCGCCGTCGGGGGCACAGGAGTCGCCGGTGCGGGGCTCGGCGCCGGCCGGGACCCTCCCCGGTGCACGCCGCGGAGCACCCACCAGTGCCCCGATGACTGTCGTGAAGCGTCCCATGACGCACCGCCTTCTCTGCCGGTTCCGCCCGGGCTTCGCCCCCGGACCCCTGCTGATTTTGCGTCCGGCGAGGATCCGGTGAATGCCCTGGATATCGGAGAGCACCCAGTCCAGGCCGCACAGCCCGTCCTCCAGGTAGTGCTCACTGCGCGAGCGCGCCGGCGACCCGGGTCGGCATGATATCGGAAGCGGCGGACGCGGAAGGTCCCCGCGCGCAGACCGCGCCCACCTGCGGCATGACAGCCGGGTCGAGACCATCAACCACCGGACGCGATGTCGCAACCCTCGCAGCGGCGAACTCGTCGCCCAGGAGGCTGCCGACGAACCGGCGCACCTCCGGGCGGTCGTGGAGGACGACCACTGCGTAGGCCCGTCCTTCGAACCTCGTCGGAGTACGCCGCTGGTGGCCGAAGGGGAAGGCCGCGAGCGTCGCGGAAGCCGCGGCTGGTCGACGATCGTTGCGCCCCCAGGCGGAGCCAGCACGTGGGTGGGTCCAGGAACATCGGCCAGGCCCGCCATGCTGCCGGCGTGCGGATTGCCGAGGCCACGCCGCCGAGCACGAACCGGTCCCGGAACGCCAGCGGAGCCGAACTCGCTGAAGGCGCCTCTGACCGCGGGTGCAGCGAACGGCTTGCCCGCACAGCGTCAAAGGCGCGGCGGCCGCGTGGAGCATGAGATCCTCGACGAAATCGGACGGCGTCGGCCCCTGCCACGCCGAGGCACCAGGGCGTGCCGCGATGCTCGGTGACCTACGCCCAGGTCGTCCCATGTCCGGAACCGTGTATCCGGCACGGTCGAATGCCGCCTTCGGGTACCAGGTCAGGCCTTCCTCGTCGCGCAATGTTGCCGCGTACAGGTGGCCCGCCGCGGCCGGCTAGTTCCGTCGTGGCCTCCCAGCCCGACCAGGTATGCGCCGGCCGTCGAGCGAGTCGTGTGCTCAACAAGCTGGACATGTCGACCAGGAGCCCCGCGCGCAGCTCGGCCACGGAGAGCCGGCCGGGAGACGACGTCCGGAAGGTCGCCCGCCGCGATGCGCGCCTCGAGCGGCCGGTATGATGTCGATGCCCGTCTGGCTTTGACCGAGTCGACGAGGGGCGCCATGTCCAGACGACCCGCGCCCCGGCGGTGAATGGTCCCAGCCGCTCGACCGGACGATCCCCGTCGCCGTGTAGACGTCCAGCGTCCGGGCCGAGTCGGAGGCTGTGGCGGCCGGCACGCTTCCCGATGGAGGTAGGTGGCGACATTCCTCCGGCGAGAGACTCCGCCCGGCCGCGATCGTGGCGAGCTCCTTGTCAATCGTGGTGTACGGCCAGGGCGAGACAGCGCGCGAGCAGAGCGCCATCGCGACGGCCCGCGAGCTGGCGGCCGGCTCGATCGGGAACCTCGGCACCGATCCGCAGCTGAGCCTGCTGCTCGCCTGGCAGGCCGCCCATGCAACGGCCGGCCGGGGATACGTCGTCCAGGAGGCGATGGACGCGCTGCACTGGGCGCTCCAGGCGTCCCACGTGGCCTACCCGGCGGGCACGGCGCCCGTTGCCGTCCGGCCTGGGCCCGGCGGATCTCGCGGCGTCACGCTCCTGGCACCGGACCGTCTGATGGCACTCGCCGCCACGGCGGCCGGGCGGAGTCTCTCGCCGGAGGAATGTCGCACCTACCTCCATCGGGAAGCGTGCCCGGCACCACCCGCGGCCTCCGACTCGGCCCGGACGCTGGACGTCTACACGGCGACGGGGATCGTCCCGGTCGAGCGGCTGGCAGGACCGTTGGCCGGGGCGCGGGTCGATCTGGTCTCGCAGCTCCCCGTGGACATGGCGCCCCTCGTCGACTCGGTCAAAGCCCAGACGGGCATCGACATCGTACCGGCCACAGGCGTCGACGCCGATCTCGAGGCGCGCATCGCGGCGGGCGACCTTCCGGACGTGGCGGTCGTCTCCCGGCCGGCTCTCGTGGCCGAGCTGGCGCGCGCGGGGCTCCTGGTCGACATGTCCAGCTTTGTTGACGGCGCACGACTCCGCTCGACGGCCGGCGCATACCTGGTCGGGCTGGGAACCGTGGGCACCGACGGAAGCTGGCCGGCCGCGGCGGGCCACCTGTACGCGGCGACGTTCGCGACGGAGACGGAAGGCCTGACCTGGTACCCGAAGGCGGCATTCGACCGTGCCGGATACACGGTTCCGCGGACATGGGACGACCTGACGAGACTGGCCGCCCGGATGGTCGCCGACGGTCGCACGCCCTGGTGCCTCGGCGTGGCAGGCTCAGGGGCCGACGCCGTCGATTTCGTCGAGGATCTCATGCTCCACGCGGCCGGCCCGGCGCTCTTCGACAGCTGGGTCTCGGGCAGCGTGCCGTTCGCTGCACCCGCGGTCAGAGGCGCTTTCAGCGAGTTCGGCTCGCTCGCGTTCCGGGACCGGTTCGTGCTCGGCGGCGTGGCCTCGGCAATCCGCACGCCGCAGGACATCGCGGCCTGGCCGATGTTCCTGGACCCACCCACGTGCTGGCTCCACCTGGGGGGCGCAACGGATCGCCTGTCGTGGCCGGCCGGCGGTTCCGCGACGCTCGCGGCCTTCCCCTTCCCGGCCACCGACCCGGCGTACTCCGACGAGGTTCGAGGACGGGCCTACGCAGTGGTCGTCCTCCACGACCGCCCGGAGGTGCGCCGGTTCGTCGGCAGCCTCCTGGGCGACGAGTTCGCCGCTGCGAGGGTTGCGACGCTCATCGCGTCCGGGATCGTGCCGTTGGGATCCGTCGACCCGGCTGTCATGCCGCAGGACCAGGCGTTGCAGAGAGCGCTGCGCGCGGGGACCTTCCGCGTCGCAGCTTCCGATCTCATGCCGACCCGGGTCGCCGGCGCGTTCGCGCAGGGCATGCAGCACTACCTGGAGGACGGGCTGTCCAGCCTGGACTGGGTGCTCTCCGACATCCAGGGCAGCTGGCGCGAGGCGCCGTAGGAGGAGAGCCCCGCGGCTGGCTGGGCACTCACCGGATCCTCGCCGGACGCAAATCGGCCCGGGGCAGGATCGGGGGCGAAGCCCGGGCGGACGGAGACCGGGGCTACAGGCAGAAGAAGGCGGTGCGTCATGGGACGCTTCACGACAGTCATCGGGGCACTGGTGCTGGTGCTCGCGGCGTGCACCGGGAGCGCCTCGCCGGCGCCGACCCCCGCGCCGGCAACTCCTGTGCCCGCGACGGCGACCCCGGCGACCGCGACCCCGGCCGCGGTCGCGCCCACGCCGACGGCGAGCACGCGCCCTGCGGTCACCGGCGCGGTCACGTTTGACGGGCAGAAGTGCACCTACGCCGGCCCGGCCGTCCTCCCGCGCGGCGCCGAGGTCACGTTGACCTTCACGAACACGGCCGCGGCGCTCAAGGGGTCGCGCGGGGCAGCTCTCATCGTCCTGCCCGTCGTTGATGGGACGACGTGGGAGACGATCCTCGCCAACGCGAAGGCCACGTTGTTGAGCGAGATCCCGGCCTGGGCCATCGAAGGAGCCAACGGCACCGAGCTTCGCGCCCTGTACCCAGAGGATGCGGCCTTGGGCAAGACGATGTGGTGGGTGGCGACCTACAACCTCTACTACGTCTTGTGCGGCACCGCGCCGGAGGAGACCAACAAGCCCTACCCGGCGATCCTTCTGAAGGTCCTCCAGGGCTGACAGCTCGCGGGTCGTCGTCGGGGACGGCCTGCATCGCCAGCCTCGATCGACGCTCCACTCCCGAAGCGCCCGGGTCACCCGGGCGCTTCAGCATGTCAGGGCCTCTCGCCCGCCAGGCCCGTGGCGCACCATGCATGGATGAAGTCTGACGCGCCCGACGCGATCGTCGTCGGGTCGGGACCGAACGGGTTGGCCGCGGCCATCACCCTGGCCCGCGCCGGGCGCTCGGTCGTCGTCTACGAAGCGCACGACACGGTCGGCGGGGGGATGCGGAGCGCGGAGCTGACGCTCCCCGGGTTCGTCCACGACGTCTGTTCGGCCGTCCAGGGGACGTCGACGGCATCGCCGTTCTTCCGCGGCCTCGACCTGGGGCGGTTCGGGCTCGAGCTGATCGACCCACCGGCACCGCTGGCCCACCCGCTCGACGGTGGCCGCGCCGCTGTGCTCGAGCGTTCGGTCGCGGAGACGGCCGCCGGGCTCGGAGTGGACCGCGCGGCCTATCGCCGGCTCATGGGCCCGCTGGTCCACGACGCGGACGACATCATGGATTTCGTCCTCGGCCCGATCTTCCGGGCCCCGCGCCACCGGCTCGCCGCGGCCCGCTTCGGGCTTCCGGCGCTGCGCTCGGCGATCGGGCTCGCCGGCGGCCGGTTCCAGGGCGAGGAGGCCCGGGCGCTCCTGACGGGCGTCAGCGCCCACTCGATGCTGCGGCTGGACCGGCCGCTCACCGCGTCGTTCGGGCTGGTCCTCGCGATCACGGCGCACGCCTACGGCTGGCCGATGGTTCGCGGCGGGACTCAGCAGCTGGCGGACGCCCTCGCCGCGGAGCTCCGGTCGCTCGGCGGGGAGATCGTGACGGACCACCCCGTGGCGTCGCTCGCCGACCTTCCGCCCGCCCGGGCAGTCCTCTTCGACACGACCCCCAAGGCGCTCGCGGCGATCGCGGGGGATCGGCTGCCCGGCGGGTATCGACGGCGGCTCGAGAGGTTCCGCTACGGCCCGGGGATCGTGAAGCTTGACTGGGCGCTCAGTGACCCGATCCCCTGGCAGGCGGAGGGAGCCGGCCGGGCCGGCACCGTCCACGTCGGCGGGTCGATGGACGAGATCCGGGCGGCCGAGGCGGACGTGTCCCGCGGCGCGGCACCCGGAGCGGCCGTTCGTCCTCGTCGTCCAGCAGAGCCGCTTCGACCCGAGCCGCGCGCCCGACGGGCAGCACACCGGGTGGGCGTACTGTCACGTCCCGAGCGGCTCCACGCTCGACATGACCGGGCGGATCGAGGCGCAGGTCGAGCGCTTCGCGCCGGGCTTCCGGGACACGATCCTCGCGCGCTCGGTCCGCCTGCCGGCCGACATGGAGGCCGACAACCCGAACTACGTCGGCGGCGACATCAACGGCGGCATCGCAGGATCTGCGCCAGCTCTTCACCCGGCCGGTCGCTCGCCTCGACCCGTACTCGACGCCCACCCGCGGGATCTACCTGTGCTCCTCGTCGACGCCGCCCGGCGGCGGGGTCCACGGGATGTGCGGCGTCTGGGCCGCCCGATCCGCGCTCCGCCGGGAGTTCGGCAGGAAGGGCTGACCGGACCTGTCGGGCCGGGCCGCGAGCGGGACCGCCTGTCCACATCACCCTGAAGGTCGCCCCTGGCGAGCGGACTGCGAGCGACCCCGCGACAGACCCCCCCCAACCCCTATCCCAAGGGTGTGTGCGTGAGGGCGTGCGGTCTTGCCCGGGCTACCAACCCGCCACAAGAGGCCTCGGGCGTCTCCGTACAGAGATGTCGGACCTGTTCAGGGGCGGAATCCCTTAGGACTTCGCTTTCTTCGAAGGTTTCGACTTGCCAGAACTGTTGAGGGCGACCGCTTGGCGAACGAGCGCCTTGAAGGCGGACTCGTCAACTTCTTCTCCTTCGTGGATGTCGATCGCGCGGCGTGCGTTTCCGTCGAGACTCGAGTTGAAGAGACGGGCCGGATCCTTCAGAGACGCGCCCTTGGCGAAGGTAAGCTTCACGACATTCTTGTAGGATTCGCCAGTGCAGATGATGCCGTCGTGCGACCAAACCGGAGTGCCCATCCACTTCCACTCCTCGACGACGTCCGGGTCTGCTTCCTTGATGAGCTTGCGCATTCTGCTGAGGGTTTCCCCGCGCCAGTCCCCGAGTTCGGCGATTCTTTTCGAGATGAGCTCCGATGCCGACTGGCCTTGGCTCGCGCCCGACTTTTTCATGTTCTCATCCTAGAAGTTCCAGGGACAGAACCGTGAAGCCCGCGCGGTCTAGAACTTCACCTACCGCCAGCCGCGGACCTCGTCCGGGTAGAGGCGGACCCGCCGGTACGGCTCACGCCCGCGCGAGCGCGAGACGAGGTTCGCCCGCTCGGCCATCTGGTGCTGGAGCCGCCGGATGTAGGCGCTCTGCGGCGCCAGCTCCACGGCCTGCGACTCGCGCACCACCATCCCGATCGCCTCCTCCGTCTCGAGGAGGGCGGCCTCGCGCGGATCCACCTCCAGGCTGAAGACCGAGGTGAGGCTCGCCTGCATCTGGATCGTCGTGTTGGCCTTCAGGACGTAGACCGGGAGCGCCCGGTTCTCGGCGTCCCGGATCGTCGGGCCCTTCTGGCGGTACTCGCTGCGGAGCGTCATCACGACGTCGGCCTCGTCGATGTCGCGGGCGACGATGACGGGCAGCTGGAGCTCGCGGATCGCCTGCTCCAGCCGCTTCCGGCTGATGCCGAACGGGAAGACCCGCAGCGTCGGGCAGGATGCCGTGCTCCACGCGCAGCGCCGGGCCATCCTCGTCGCGGGCCGCGGCGATCGCACGATCGGCGAGCGCCTCGTCATCGGCAACGAGGTCGGCGGCGTTGCCGGCCCGGTCCCCTCCTCCGCCTTGAACGCCTCCAGCGCGCGGCTGGCCTGGTCGCGCCACTCGCGGTGGCGATCGCAGCTCGCGGGCCTCGCGCGCACGGACCTCGGCTGCCGCGACGGCCGTGCCCGCCCGCTCCAGCGGCCCGCGGTCGGCGATCTCGCCGGCCACGAACGGCGCGTCGGCAGACCGGGCGAAGCGGCTGGCCGGCCTGGCGTCCCGTCGGGCGCCGCCCGGCGGGCCTACCGCTCGCGGAACCGCCTGGCGCCGGCCGCCGTCGGCCGGAGCTCCGGCCGGCCGGACCCCGCTCGTCGCGGTGCGCGATCCGCTCGCCGGGCATGACACGGCCGGAGTCCGCGCCGGTCGCGGCACCGTCCGGGCGTCCCTCCCGCGCGACCGGCCCGCCGCGCGGCTCGCGCCAGCCGCCGCTCGCGCCCGGGCGGAACGCCGGCGGGCGGGCCGCGGGCGCCGCGATCCCCCTCCCACGTGGCGCTCCGGTAGCTGCTCTCGCCGCGCCAGCCCGGCTCCTGCCGCCAGCCGCCGCCGCCCGCACCCACCAGCCCGGCGAACCGTTCGCGGCCCAGCTGCTCGCGCGGCGACGGGCGCGGCCGCGACTGCGTCCGGTGGACACCGCCCTCGTCCTTCCAGCGCAGCTCGGGCGCGACCGGGTCGCCGCGCAGCATCGCGTCGATGGTCTCCGCCGACGTCGGCGTGGACCATGACCCGCTCGCGATCCTGGATCTCCACGATCACGTCGAACGTCGGCGGCGCCTTGCGCTCGAGGACGCTCTTCTGGGTCCGGCGGCGGCGCGCCTCCTCGTCGCCCAGCGTCACGCTCTGGATGCCGCCGATCAGGTCGGAGAGCGTCGGGTTCAGCATCAGGTTGTCGAGGTTGTTGCCGTGCGCCGTCCCGATCAGCTGGACGCCGCGCTCGGCGATCGTCCGGGCGGCCACCGCCTCCAGCTCCGTCCCGATCTCGTCGATCACGATGACCTGGGGCATGTGGTTCTCGACCGCCTCGATCATCACCTCGTGCTGGAGCGACGGCGTGCGGACCTGCATCCGGCGCGCCTTGCCGATGGCCGGGTGGGGGATGTCGCCGTCGCCGGCGATCTCGTTCGACGTGTCCACGACCACGACGCGCTTGCCCAGGTCGTCGGCCAGGACGCGGGCGGCCTCGCGCAGCATCGTCGTCTTGCCGATGCCCGGGCGGCCCATGATGAGGATCGACTTCCCGGACTCCACGAAGTCGCCGATGATCTCGATCGTGCCGTAGACGGCCCGCCCGATCCGGCAGGTCAGCCCGACGATCTTGCCGGTCCGGTTCCGGATCGCGCTGATCCGGTGGAGCGTCCGCTCGATGCCGGCCCGGTTGTCGTCGCCGAACGAGCCGATCTTGTCGACCACCAGCGCGATGTCGGCCTCGGTCACCTCGCGGTCCAGGAGGATGACCTCGCTGTCGGGGAAGCGCGCCTCCGGGACGCGGCCCAGGTCCAGCACGACCTCGATGAGCCCGCTCGAGTCGGGCAGGGCATGGATCGCCGCCACGATCTCCGGCGGCAGCGCGCCGAGCAGCGCGTCGAGGTCGTCGATCATCTCGCGGGTCGGATGCTCAGCCATGCCCTCCCCTTCAGCGGATCGCCGGCACCAGGGCCGGCTCGGCGACGCGGACGAGCGTCTCCTTCATGAGGAGCGTGACGGTCGCGACGGTGGTGAACCCCTCGTCCTCGAGGCGGTGCTCGACCGGCGATTCGTAGGTCCGGACCGGGCAGATGACGCCGTGGTCGTGGCCGTGGTCGCGCTTCTCGGCGCGGGCGCCGATCACGCCCAGGCCGAACCGGATGAGCGGCGCGGCATCGATCCCGGGCCGGACCAGGATCCGCAGGTAGTGCGGCTGGTCCTCCTTGGCGACGCCCACCTGGACGAAGCCCTGGAGCTGGCGTCGGGTCCGCCGAACCTTCCGGGGCCTCCTGGAGGAACGAGTCGACGTCGGCGAAGCGGAGGATCGGCGTCAGGCTGGAGCGTGGCATCAGCGACCCGGAGCCGTGGCGCTCCCAGTCGGCGATCCGGTTCATCTCCAGGCGCGCCACGGGCGCGGGCGTCACGGCGTTGTAGAGACGGAAGAGGGCGACCGCGTCCGTCGCCGCCGACGGGGCGGATTCCCAGCGCGCCGGCCTCGTCCTCCGTGAACGGCTCGGGGAACGGCACGCTGGACGGCCGGAAGCAGACCAGCTCGTCGCCGTAGCGCACGAAGCCGGCCTGCATGAACAGCTCCACGTTGCCGTCGACGTCGGCGCAGGCGACGTGGAAGCGGGTCGCCCCGCGCTTGGCGCCGTCGCGAAGGCAGGACTGCACCAGCCGGTAGCGGATGTCGCCGGCGTCGGCGAGGCCGACCGCGTCGAGCTCCACGATCGTCCACTCGTCGCGCGCGCTGTCGCGCTCGACGCGGAGGAGCCCGCCGAGGTGCCCGTCGAGCTCGTGGACGTAGAGCAGGTCGTTCGGCCGGAACGCGCCCAGCGGGAGCCGGAAGAGGGTGAAGACGCCGATCGGCGGACCCGCCAGCGGGAGCCCCAGCGAGCGCGCGCCGCGAGTCCTCGGCCTGGGCCAGGCGCGACAGCTCGCCGAGCGCGGAGAGGTCGGTCAGCCGCGCGGCACGGACCTTGCCGCCCCTGCCCGGGATGGACCCCGACCGGCCGGTCACGGCTCCGCCTGCGCGCGGCGGGTGGGATGGGGCCGCCGGCCGCTCCCCTCGCCCGGGTCCGCGTGCTCCGCGGCCATCGTGGCCACGAGGCGATGGAAGCGCGTCTCGCCGGCCAGCTCCGGGTGGAACGCCGTGGCGATCACGTTCCGCTCGCGCACGGCCACGATCCGGCCGTCGTCGAGGCGGGCCAGGACGTCCACCTCCGGGCCGATCTCCTCGATGATCGGGGCGCGGATGAAGATGGCGTGGACCGGGCGTGTCGCCGAGGATCGGGACCGTCGAGGTCCGTCTCGAAGGAGTCGAGCTGGCGGCCGAACGCGTTGCGCTCCACGACGACGTCGAGGAGCGGGAGCACCGGCTCCTCGCCGCCGGCGATCTCGGTCGAGAGGATGATCATGCCCGGCGCACGTGCCGAAGATCGGCGCCCCGGACCGGCCCAGCTCGAGGATCGGCTCGCGCAGCCCCCATCGATCGATCAGGCGGCGCATCGTCGTGCTCTCGCCGCCGGGCAGGATCAGGCCCGCGATCTCCGTCGAGGTCCCCGGGCAGGCGCACCTCCACGCCCTCGACGCCGATGGCGGCGAGGGTAGCCAGGTGCTCCCGGAAGGCGCCCTGCACTGCGAGGACGCCGATCTTCACGCTGGGGCTCCTGCGCGACCTGCGCGCACGGATCGTCGACTACCAGCCCCGCGGTCGCGCGAGGCGCTCGCCGCTCGGGGATCGTCTCCATCGCGATCCCGCGCATGGCCGCCCCCAGGCCCTTCGAGACCTCCGCCAGGATCTTCGGGTTGTCGAAGTGCGTCGTCGCCTGGACGATCGCGTTCGCCATCCGGGCCGGATCCTCGCTCTTGAAGATGCCCGAGCCGACGAAGACGCCGTCCGCGCCCAGCTGCATCGCGAGCGCGGCATCCGCGGGGGTGGCGATCCCGCCGGCGACGAAGTTGACGACCGGCAGCGCGCCGGCCCGCGGCGACCTCGCGAACCAGCTCGAGCGGGGCGCGCAGCTCCTTGGCGGCGACGAACAGCTCGTCCTCGCGCATGGAGGAGAGCCGGCGGATCTCCGCGTTGACCGTCCGGATGTGGCGCACGGCCTCCACGATGTTGCCGGTGCCGGCCTCGCCCTTGGTGCGGATCATCGCGGCGCCCTCGGAGATCCGGCGGAGCGCCTCGCCGAGGTCGCGGCAGCCGCAGACGAACGGCACCTTGAAGGCGTGCTTGTCGATGTGGTTCGTCTCGTCGGCCGGCGTCAGGACCTCGGACTCGTCGATGTAGTCGACGCCGAGCGCCTCGAGGATCTGGGCCTCGACGAAATGGCCGATCCGGGCCTTCGCCATGACCGGGATGCTCACCGCGGCCATGATCCCCTCGATCATCGCCGGATCGCTCATCCGGGCGACGCCGCCGGTGGCGCGGATGTCGGACGGGACGCGCTCGAGCGCCATGACGGCGACGGCGCCGGCGTCCTCGGCGATCTTCGCGTGGTCGGGCGTGACGACGTCCATGATGACGCCGCCCTTGAGCATCTGGGCGAGGCCCTTCTTCGTGGCCCAGGTGGACGTTTCGACGGTCATGTCTGGCTGCATTCCCTGATCTGGTCGGCGCAGGTTCCGGGAGCAACCGACCGGGGGGTCATGCCCGCCTTGGGTCGCGCCGTCGCCCGCGCGCGTGACCGGATTATAGCCGAGGGGTCGCACGAGCTCGGCCAGGGTTCCTCCGGCGCGGCCGACACGTTCCTCCGCTCGGCTGGCCCGCCGCCGGGGACCCGGTGTCGGGCCAGCCCGCCGCCGCGCTGGCGCCGCCGCGTGCCCGCTCCTCCGCCGCGCTGGCGCCGCCGCCTGCCCGCTCCTCCGCGATATGCGTGTCGGGACTGCTATCCACATCGTGGAGCCCCCGGGCACCCGTCGCGGGACCGCCCGATCACCAGGATGAGCGTGGCAGCGATCGGCTCATGCCGCGGGTCGCCCTCGCGGATCGTCTACCAGTCCTCGTGAGAATGTCCCGGAGGATCATCCGAGACGGTATCGCTGGGTTCCCGCAGCTCGGTCCCATGTGGCCGGCCTCCGTTACGATCGTGGCCATGCACGACGAGGCCGGATCGCTGCCCGCCGACGGACCTCGCACCGACGGACCTCGCGCCGACGGACCTCGCACCGGAGGCTCCGCGACACCCGACGCCTCGGCCGCGCTCGGCGCGCTCGGCGCGCTCGTCGACGAGATCAGCGCGTGCCGCAGCATGCCCCCGGCTCGTTGCGTGGCGAGAAGCCGCGGCCGCCGATCCGCCGGCGCGATTCCGCGGCGAGCCGTACTGGGCGCGGCCCGTTCCCGGCTGGGGCGATGCCGCGGCCCGCATCGTCCTCGTCGGGCTCGCGCCAGCCGCCCACGGCGGCAATCGAACGGGACGCGTCTTCACGGGTGACCGGTCGGGTGACTTCCTCTTTGCCGCCCTCCACCGGGCCGGGCTCGCGAGCCAGCCGACCTCGACCCGGCCCGGCGACGGCCTGGAGCTGCACGGCGTCTACGTGACGGCAGCCGTGCGATGCGCGCCGCCCGCGAACGCGCCCACGCCCTGGGAACGCGACCGCTGCGCGCCATTCCTCCACCGGGAGCTGGCCCTGCTGGCGGGCGCGCGGGTGATCGTCGGGCTCGGTGGGTTCGGCTGGGCCGCGGCGCTCCGCGCGGTCGAGGCCGCGCACGGCCGGCTGACGCGCCCGCTGCCGCGCTTCGGCCACGCGGCCGAGGCCGTCGCCGGCCCGTACACGCTGCTCGGCACGTTCCACCCCAGCCAGCAGAACACGTTCACCGGCCGGCTCACCGCCGGGATGCTCGACGCGGTCCTGGCGCGCGCCGTCGAGGTGGCGTCGACCAGGTAGCGTCCCGGACCGGCAGCGCCCGGAGGGGGTCGGCGGGCCGCATCGGCCGCCGTCGTCCCGCGCGCAGGGCAATCCTCGCCGATGATGTCCTGCGATCACGACCCACGGTCCGGGCCGCGACGGGACGCACGCAGCTCCGACCACGGCCCGCGCGGGCTTCACGATCCTCCCCTGTGTTGCGCGTCCGAGGCGAACGCGAGCGAATTGCCGGCCGCTCGCGGCGTCACGGCGGCTCGAGGGTCGAGGACGGTCGGCCTCTCGGGGTGGTGATCAGGGTCGAGACATCGGCGAGGAAGCTGGCCCGTCGTGGCCGGAGGCTCGTGCCCGCAGCGAGGCCTCCCGGAGAGCCACGCCTTGTCGCACCGATTCCATCCGCTCGCGTGATCGATATCGGGTCCACCGATGGAATCGACGACGCCCACGCTCAGTTCGCCGGCGAAAGCCGGCTTCGCCGTCGAATCCGTGCTCGCGGGCCAGGAATCCATCACTCCGCCTGGTCGACATCAGCTGGACTGGTCAGGACAGCTCCGCGGGCGACCGCCGGACGCGCTTCTTGTACGCTTCCCGGCCATGAGCATCCCCGTCCCTGGCAGCATCGGCCGCGTGCACCAGGTCAATGTCTCTCCGGGCGGCGTGCCGAAGCTGCCCGTGCCGGGCGCCCACGTCCGGCGGCTCGGTCTCGATGGCGACGGTCACACGGAACCCGAGCCCACGCACGGCGGCGAGCTGCAGGCCGTCTCGCTCTATTGCATCGAGGCGCTCGAGCGCGTTGCGACCGACGGCCACCAGGCGTTCCCCGGCGCGTACGGCGAGAACCTGACGCTCGAAGGAGTGGACTGGCCGGTGCTGGGCCCGGGCGACCGCCTTGCGATCGGCCAGGGCGGGCTGCTCATCGAGCTCACCAAGCACGCGGCCCCGTGCCAGACGATCGCCCACTGGTTCGTGGATCGACAGATCGCGCGGATCAGCCCGAAGGTCCACCCGGAGGACGCGCGCTGGTATGCGCGGGTGATCGCCGAGGGGCCGGTCGCCGCGGGCGACGCGGTCGAGGTGCTCCCCGTCGAGGCGTGACGCTGCGGCCCTGGGCGGTTCGCCCGGCAACCGCGGTGACCGGCGCGGCCTCAGAGTCGCGCGAACCGCACCCCGAAGAGATCGACGAGCAGGTGATCGCCGGCCGTCGCCAGCAGCCCCACCCGCGCGGACGGGCCTCCCGGCATCGCCACCGGCGGCACTGACCCCCGTCCCGACGGCAGAAACTCCCGGCCCAGCCCCGCCCCAGCCTCCGACCGCTCTCTCGTCCCGGACGCGAGGAGTCGGATCGAGTGGTCGCCCACGCGTGCCTCCAGCTCCCCGGGCTGCGGAGCGGGCGCCGGGCTGAAGGCCACCCCGACCGTCCGCGCGAACCCCGCGGCCACGTCGGCGGGATTCGCCACGGCGAGCTCCAGGCCCACGACCCGTGCCTGCCCGCCGAACGGGTGGACGAACGCGGCGCGTGTTCGACGGGCCGCGTCGCCCCACTCGGGGCCGGCCATCTCGTGCTCGATCAGGAACGGCGGCCGATCGGCGGCGAGCGGCGCGGCCGTCGCCACGTGCCAGCGGACAACGCCGCCGTCCTGGCGAACCCGCTCACCGGGCACAGCCTCGCCGATCGTGGAACCCGCCGCGCGGAGCGCGGCGACCTCGCGGTGCGCGTCGTCCGTCGCGATTGCCCACGTCACCAGGCCGGGCGTGCCGGCGTCGAGCGCGGCGAGCGCGGCGGCCCCGATCGGGTGCGCCGACGCGAGTGCCCGGTCCCACACGCCGATCAGCTCGAGATACGCGTCGCCGGCGAAGATGAGCCGGTTGAACGTGCCGGCCCGTTCGTGGCGGCCGCCGCCGGTCGCGGCAAGCCCGAGCGCGGCCTCGAGGTCCGCGGCGGCCGCATCCGGGTCCGGCACGGCGATGACGAGATGATCGATGCCGAGCAGCATGCCCGCAGCGTACGCGGCCGGCGGTCACGCCACGCGGCCCCGGAGCCGGGGCCGTTCGGCCCGTGACGAACCGCCCACTCCGCACGGCACGCTCCGGGCATGGTCATGCGTCTCCGCCGGGTTCACCCGGCACTCATCCTCGCCGCGCTCGACCTGTTCGGGTTCGTGGTCGCCTCGTATCTCTCGATCGTCGAGCTCGGTGGAGGCGTCCCGGTCTGCGGCCCGATCAAGGGCTGCGAGACCGTGGCGACGTCGCCGTACAGCCGGGTCAACGGCGTCCCGGTCGCCGTCTTCGGCGTGGGCCTCAGCCTGATCCTGCTGGTCGCCGCGCTCGGCTGGTGGAGGACCGGCGATCGCCGCCTGCTCGCGACCCACTACGGGTTCAGCCTGATCGGCGTGACCTTCGAGGCCTATTTCACCTACCTCCAGGTCTTCGTGATCGACGCGATCTGCGTCTGGTGCGCGTCGTACGGGATCAGCCTGGTCCTGCGCTTCCTCATCGCGCTCTGGGTCTGGATGCGCCGGGACCGGATGGCCGTGCAAGCCGCCGGCTGGTGACCGCCGGCCACTGATCGCCAGTCGCCCAGGCCTGCTACGATCGCGTGGCATGGACGGCGTGGTGCTCGTGCTGAACCAGAACTACGAGCCGCTGAACGTCTGCAACGTGCCGCGGGCATTCCGCCTGGTCTTCGGGTTCAAGGCGGAGGTCGTGGAGTACGACCACCAGACGTTCCACACGCCGCGCGCCGCGTACCGGGCGCCGTCGGTGATCCGCCTCCAGCACCAGGTCCGGCGCCCGCGACCGCGAGTCAAGCTCAGCCGGCGCGAGGTCTTCGCGCGCGACCACCACACGTGCCAGTACTGCGGCCGGCAGGGCACCGACCTCACGCTCGACCACGTCGTCCCGCGCCACCGGGGCGGCGCACACACGTGGGAGAACCTGGCGACCGCGTGCCGGGTCTGCAACCACCGCAAGGGCGGCCACACTCCCGAAGAGGTCCGCTTCCGCCTCCTGCGCACACCGTTCGAGCCGCGCAGCGACCTCTACTCGATCTTCACGCCGTTCCTGGCGGACATCCGGAACGAGCCGTGGCGCGACTACCTCTTCCTCGGGAAGAATTGACGAACCCGCCGCGGCCGGCGCGCCCGGACCGACCGCGCCGGACCGAGACCCGCGCCCGACGACGGCGAGCCTCGCGTCACCGAACTCGCGGCGGAGCCCACGTGGACGGCCGGTCCGGCGGCGGGCCGCCACGATCCGATCCCGTCGGGCGTCCGGGAGATCGCCGCCACGCTCCGGAACGCCGGGCACGAGGCGCATCTCGTGGGCGGCTGCGTCCGGGACCTCCTGCGCGGCGTCGAGCCGGCGGACTGGGACCTCGCCACCGACGCGCGCCCGGAGCGGCTCCAGGAGCTCTTCCCGTCCGCCCTCTACGAGAACCGGTTCGGGACCGTCGCCGTCGAGATCGGCGACGAGACCTACGAGGTCACCACCTACCGGCACGACGGCCCGTACTCGGATCACCGCCGGCCGGACGCCGTGATCTTCGGCACGCGCCTGGACGACGACCTCGCCCGACGCGACTTCACGGTGAACGCGATGGCGCTGGCGATCGGCGAGGAGGCCGGAGCCGACGAAGAGGCGGGGATCCGCGATCCGTTCGGCGGACGGGCCGATCTCGCCGCCGGGATCCTCCGCGCGGTCGGCGATCCGGCGGCGCGGTTCCGCGAGGATTCCCTGCGCATGCTGCGCGCCGTCCGGTTCGCGGCGACCCTCGGCTTTGCCGTGGAACCGCAGACGCTCGCCGCGATCGAAGCGGCCGCGCCGCTGGCCGCGCCGTCTCCGGCGAACGGGTGCTGGTGGAGCTGCTCACGCTGCTGGCGGCCCCGGTGCCCTCGGTGGGTCTCCGGCTCGCCCAGGAGACGGGCCTGCTCGCCGCGATCGCCCCGGAGCTGGCCCGGCAGCGGGGCGTGCCCCAGGCACAAGGTGCCCGGCGAGGACCTCTGGGATCACACGTGCCGGACCGTGGACGCGGCGCCCCGGCCCCTCCCCGACGAGCCGCCGCTGCTCCGCCTGGCGGCGCTGCTCCACGACATCGGGAAGCCGGCCACGTTCGCGGACGGCCACTTCGTGGGCCACGAGACGGTCGGCGCGTCGCTCGCCGGGGCCTGGCTCACCGAGCTCCACGCGCCGCGCTTCCTGACCGGCGACACGGTGAACCTGGTCCGCCACCACATGTTCGCCTACGACGCCGGCTGGACCGACGCGGCCGTCCGCCGGTTCATCCGCCGCTGCGGCGCCTCGGCGATCGAGGACCTGCTGGACCTTCGGGCGGCCGACAACGTCGGCAGCGGTCTCGCGCCGGACACCGACGGCCTCGAGTCGCTGCGGGCGCGATGCCGGGAGCAGCTGGAGGCGCGGGTCGCGCTGGACCTGGCGGGCCTCGCGGTCAACGGCGACGACCTGATGGAGGCGCTCGAGATCCCGGCCGGGCCGGCGCTGGGCCGGCTCCTCGATCGGCTCCTGGAGATGGTCCTCGTCGACCCGATGCTCAACGACCGTTCGCGCCTGCTTACCCTCGCCCGCGAGCTGGCCGCCTCTGACTCGGCGGAGTCCGGCCCCGGCGACGGGCCGCGCGACTCCTCGGGCCCCGCCGCCGGGGCCGAGCCGACGTGATCGAGCAGCTCCTCCGCGCCGAGAACGCGCTCGCTCTCGGGCTCCTCGACCAGGCCGAGCAGATCTACGCGCAGACGCTCGCCCACGACCCGGCCAACGCGATCGCGCTCGTCGGGCTCTCGCGCGTCGCGCTCGAGCGCGGAGACGAGCGGGCGTCGCTGGGGTTCGCCCGGCGCGCGATGTCGATCGACCCGGAGAACGCGCAGGCGGGCCGGATGGTCGCCCGGCTCGAGGAGGTCATCCGCGAACGCGGCGACGCAGTCCCCGAGGAGGCCCCGGCGACGCAGCCGCCCGCAGCTCCCCCCGCCCTGGCACCGCCGCCTGCCGCTCCGCAGTCGCCGCCCGCCGCCACAGCCGAGGTCGCGCCGCGACGGCGCGGCCTCCTGCGCCGGCTCACCGGGAGGTCCTGAAGATGCGCGTGCTCGTGACCGGCGGGGCCGGGTATGTCGGTTCCGTCTCCGTCGAGGCGCTCGTCGCCGCCGGCCACGACGTGGTGGTCCTCGACGACCTCTCCAGGGGCCACCGCGACGCCCTCCCGGACGGCGTGCGCCTGGTCCAGGGCAGCTACGGCGATCCCGCGACTCGTCGGGCCGCTGCTCCGCGGCACGCCCGTCGACGCCGTGCTCCACTGCGCGGCTCGCTCGCTCGTCGGCGAATCCGTGGTCGACCCGGCCCTCTACTACCGCGAGAACGTGGCCGGCGGGGTCGCATTCCTCGAGGCGCTCCGCGAGGCAGGCGTGCACCGCCTCGTCTTCAGCTCCACCGCCGCGGTCTACGGGACGCCGGCCAGCGTCCCGATCCGCGAGGACGCGGTCCTGGCGCCGATCAACCCGTACGGCGAGACGAAGCGCACCTTCGAGGGCGCCCTGCGCTGGTACGCGGCAGCGTACGGACTCCGGTCCGTGAGCCTGCGCTACTTCAACGTGGCCGGCGCCTCCGCGCGCAACGGCGAGGTCCACGCCCCGGAGACTCACCTGATCCCGAACGTGCTGGCGGCCGCCGAGGGCCGCGCCGCGCTGACCGTCTTCGGGACCGACTACCCGACACCGGACGGGACGTGCATCCGCGACTACCTGCACGTGGAGGACCTGGCGCGCGCCCATCTGCTCGCGCTCGAGGCCACCTCGCGCGACGATCGGCGAACCGCCGGAGGCGATGTGAGCCGGGGCCTCGGCGCTCGCGGCCAACCTCGGGAACGGGGGCGGCTTCAGCGTCCGCGACGTCCTGTCGGCCGCCGAGACCGTGGTCGGGCACGCGATCCCGCACGCCATCGGGGAGCGCCGGGCGGGCGATCCGCCGGTCCTCGTTGCCGATGCCACGCGCGCCGGGGAGCTCCTCGGCTGGCGGGCCGATCACCGCGACATCGTGGAGATCGTGGCGTCGGCCTGGGCGTGGCGGCAGGCCCACCCGGACGGCTACCGAGCCTGACGGCAGCGCGGACGCGTCGCAGACGGCCCGCTCGCGCCGCCCATCCTCCTGGACATGCGTGCTGGGACTCATAGCCAGGTGCAGGCCGAACTCGGGCTGGCCGCCGTGGCCTTCCCGGTGTCCTGGTCGGCCGCCCACGCTCGGGCGGCATGTCGACAGGAGATCAGGGAGCCGGCACACTCCCCGCGGCAGCGTCCCGAACCTCGTACCAGTCTGCCGGTGCATGCGCCGGAGGAATGGCGGCAGGCCCACCCGGACTGCTACCGCGCCTGATGGCAGGCCGCAACCGAATCGAAACGGAAGCGGGCCCCGGGCGGTACTGACCGGCCCGCCCGCACGAGCGTACGTTCGACCTCCCGGGATGCCGTCCCCCGCGGCAGGCCAGTCGGCCTCGCCGCTGTCCCGCGGGCAACCGCCCAGCTGAGGACGAATCGATGACCGCAATCGACCTGCAGGCCACACTCTCCTCCCACCTGATCGCGCCCCGGCAGGCCGCCCACGCGCGCCGGCTCGAGACCGGCACCGTCGTGTGCGACGCCTGCGGGTGTCGCCTGACCACCCGCGAGAGCGCCGATGACAACGGGTTCGGGGGCGACCGCAGCTGGTGGCACTTCGCCGGTCACGCGGGACACGACGCCCGCGGCTGCACCGTCGGGTGCGTGGAGATGGCCCACAGCCTCTCCTGACCTGCGGCCGGGCAATGCCCGGCGCGTATGATCCCGGCATGGATGCAGATCCGCGCGCGTGGCGTCCTCAGGCATTCGGGCGCGGGCACGTGAAGAACGTCGCGGACCCCGTGATCGAGCCCGCCTGGGATGGCATTCGCGTCCTCGCCCATCTCGACGTGGCCGCCGACCGGGCCGAGATCACGGACGTGACCGGCGCGGACCTGGCATCGGAGCACGCCCCGATCGCCGGCGCGCTGCTCGGCGCGCTGGCCGCCGACACCGCGATCGTGGACGGCTACCTCACGGACCAGGCCACCCGGCCCACCGAGAACCTGACGATCGTGGGTCCCGAGATCCCATCGTTCGGCGAGCATACGAGCCAGTTCTTCCTCGGCCAGCAGGGCGCGGAGCTGATGAGCGGGCGCGGTCGTCCGGGACGGATCGGCGGCGCGCGGACCGGGAGCGACGTCGAGGGCGCCCTCGGGGACGGGTCGATCGCCTTCGTGGCCATCGACCTCGTGGCGCTCGACGGCCGATCGCTCCTGGAGATCCCGCTCCTGGAGCGCAAGCGGCTGCTGGAGAGCGTGCTCGCCGAAGGCGCCCTGGTCCGGCGGACCCCCTACGTGCGGCTGCCGGCCGGCTCGTTCATCATCACCTGGCGCTCGTTCGGCTTCGGCGGGCTCGCCTACAAGGCGGCCAACAGCCGCTACCGCCCCGGCGCGCCCAACGACGACTGGTGCATGGTGCCGATGCCCCGCCGCTGACCGCGCCGCGAGCGGCGGGCGACGGCCGCTCACCGCGGCGGTCGTGGTACGGTGCACAGGTGCCCGCCTCCCTCCTGACCCCGGCCATCGCGGCCGAGCTCGCGCGACTGGGACACGCCGACATCATGGTCGGCATCCCCAGCTTCAAGAACGCGGCGACCATCGGCCACGTGGTCCGCGCCGCGCAGGCCGGCCTGGTCCAGTACTTCCCGGACCTGCGGCCCCTGCTCGTCAACGCGGACGCCGGCTCGCCCGACGGGACCCAGCGCGTCGTCGCGGAGACCGAGCCACCCGACTACGTCGAGCGAATCCTGCTGACCCGGCCCACGAACCGCCTCGAGCGCCTGACGCTCACCTATCCGGAGGTGGACGGGGTCGGCGGCAAGGGCGCCGCCCTGCGCACGATCTTCGAGATCGCGGCGGCGCTCGACGTCCGCGCGCTCGTGGTCGTCGACTCGGACCTGCGCTCGATCGGACCCGAGTGGGTCGAGCTCCTCTCCGGGCCGATCCTCAAGGGCGGCTTCGACTTCGTGGCGCCGCTCTACGCCCGCCACAAGTACGACGGCACGATCACGAACACGGTCACCTACCCGCTCACCCGGGCGCTCTACGGCAGGCGGATCCGCCAGCCGATCGGGGGCGACTTCGGGGTCTCCGGCGACCTGGTGCGCCACTACCTGGCCCAGGACGACTGGACGCCCGAGGTCAGCCGGTTCGGGATCGACATCTGGATGACCACCCACGCGCTGACCGGCGGCTTCGCCGTCTGCGAGGCGCGCCTGGGCGCGAAGATCCACGACCCGAAGGATCCCGTCGTCGGACCTCGGGCCGATGTTCCGCCAGGTGGTCGGGACGATCCTCGCCATGGCCGGCCGCCATCCCGAGGCCTGGCTCGACGTCCACGCCAGCCACGAGATCCCCGCCTACGGCTTCGAGCGCTGGGTCGAGCCGATCCCGCTCCACGTCAACACGCTGCGCCTGCTCTCGGAGTTCGACGCGGGGCGGGTGACGCTCGCCCCGACGTGGCGGGCGATGCTCGCGCCCGACCACGCGGCCGCCGCGATCGAGATCTCGCAGGAGGCCGGGCGGCTGGCCGAGGCGGCCGGCCGGCGGCTGGGCCTCGGCGGCGAGGCCGGGCCGGGCCGCGACGTCACGACCGACGAGATGTCCGACGCGGTGGCCGCCTACTCCTTCCCGGACGAGCTGTGGGCCGGCATCGTCTACGACGTGGTGGTCTCCGCACACGAGAAGGTCGTCCCGCTCGAGACGCTCGTCGCGGCGCTCGTGCCGCTCTACTTCGGGCGGGTCGGCAGCCTGATCGTGGAGTCCCGCCACCTGGGCCAGGACGACGCGGAGGAACGGGTGGAGCGCCAGGCCCGCGCCTTCGAGCTTCGCAAGCCGTACCTCGTCGGGCGCTGGAACGCCTCCGCGGCCGCCGGATGACGCCGCGGCCGCCGCTCCCCGGCCGGATCCTGATCCCCGTCGCGAACCCGGCCACGGCCGAGGAGCTGATCCGGATCGGCGCCGCGCTGCTGGATCCGCGCGACGGCGAGCTGACCGCGCTCGGCATCGTGGAGGTCCCGGAGGAGATGCCGCTCTCCGAGGGCGCCACGAAGGCACGCCAGGCGCGGCGGCTGCTCCAGAAGGTGCTCGACTACGCGCCGGAGGGGACGCACGTCCGGCCGGTGGTCCGGATCGGGCGCCACGCCGCGGAGGGGATCGTCGAGGCCGCCATCGAGCTGGAGGCGGACCTCGTGATCTTCGGCTGGGGTGGCCGCTCGGGAGGTCGAACCGCCGGCACGGCGGGCGCGCCGGGATGGCGAATGCGGGGGGCGCTGGCGGCGATGCTTCGACACCGGCGGCGTCCGTCTTCAGCCCCACGATCGACGCGGTGGTCCGCGAGTCGCCGTGCGACATCGCCGTCGTCAAGCAGCGCCCGATGGCCCAGATCCGACGGATCCTGGTCCCGGTCCGCGGCGGCCCCCACGCCGAGCTGGCGCTCGACTTCGCCGACGCGCTGGCCCGCCGCCACGACGCCCGGGTCACCGTCCTCCACGTCGTGCCGCCCGGCCTGACACCGGCCGTGCGCGCCCAGGCCGAGCACGCCCTGGCCACGTTCCTCAAGCAGCACGCCCGCGGCCACGCCGACGGCCTCCTGCGCGAGGCGCCGAACGTCCGGAACGCGATCCTCCGCGAGGCGGAGAAGTCCGACCTCGTGATCATGGGCGCCTCGGCTGCGCCGGAGGGCTCGGTCGTCGACAACTTCCTGTTCGGCGTCCTGCCGGAGACGATCGCGGCCCGCGCCAGGCCGCCCGTGATCGTGGTCAAGACGCGGGAGCGGATCGACACGGCCACGTTCGAGGAGCTGGCCGCCCGGGCCGAATCGCTCGCCGCCGCCGAGCGCGCGGCCGAGGAGTCCCGGGCCGTGCCCGCACGGGTGGAGCGCTGGTTCGGCGAGTCGAACTTCCACCACGCCGAGTTCCGCGACCTCCGTCGCCTCGTGGCGCTCAAGGAGAAGCAGGGCGTTACCGTCAGCCTGGTCTTACCGACCCTCAACGAGGCGGCGACGATCGGCCCGATCGTCCGGCGGGCGCGGAAGCTGCTGATGGAAGCCGTCCCGCTGGTGGACGAGCTGCTCGTGATCGACTCCGCGTCGGACGACCAGACGCGCGCGATCGCCGCGCGCGAGGGTGCGCGCGTCGTCCAGCACTCGGACGTGCTCACCCGCTACGGCTCGTACCGCGGCAAGGGCGAGGCGCTCTGGAAGAGCCTCTTCGAGACATCGGGCGACATCGTGGTCTGGTGCGACACGGACGTCCGCAACTGGCACCCGCGGATGGCCTACGGGACGCTGGGCCCGCTCCTCGTGGAGCCGCGGATCCAGTACGTCAAGGGCTACTACCAGCGCCCGATCGTGGAGGCCGGGATCCTGCGAGAGGGCGGCGGCGGCCGTGTCACCGAGCTCGTGGCGCGCCCGCTCATCAACCTGTTCTTCCCGGACCTGTCCGGCTTCATCCAGCCGCTCGCGGGCGAGTACGCGGGGCGCCGCAGCCTGCTCGAGACGATCCCGTTCTTCACCGGCTACGCGGTGGAGATCGGGCACCTGATCGACATCGCGGAGCGGGCAGGGCTCGAGGCGCTGGGCCAGGTGGACCTGGAGCGCCGGGTCCACCGCAACCAGGAGCTGGAGGGGCTCTCGCGGATGAGCTTCGTGATCATCCAGGCCGTGATGAAGCGGCTGGAGGAACGGCGCCGGGCCCGGCTTTTCGCGGAGATGGGCTCCACGATGAAGCTGCCGCGCTCCGGGGCCGACCGCCTGGGCCTGGAGATCATCGAGCTCGCCGACCGCGAGCGCCCGCCGATGATCCGGATCCCGGAGTACCTCGAGAAGCGTGCCGGGCTCGCGGGACGGTAGTGGCGTGCGGGAGGGCAATCACGTGCCGGGGCGCCCGCTCACCGTCCTGATCGCGCCCGACTCGTTCAAGGGCTCGCTCACGTCCGTGGAGGTCGCCCGCGCGCTCGCGACGGGCTGGGCGCGTGCCCGACCGGACGACCGCCTGGTCCTCGCGCCGCTCGCCGACGGCGGGGAGGGGACGCTGGTCGCGATCGAGGCCGCCGGGGGCTGGACGTGGCAGGAGGCTGCCGCGCACGACCCGCTGGGCCGGCCGCTCGTCGCGCGTTGGCTCCGCAGCACTGACGGGACGCGCGCGGTCGTGGAGCTCGCCGCGGCCTCCGGCCTCTCGCGGCTGGCGGCGGCCGAGCGGGACCCAGCGGGCGCCTCCACGTTCGGGACCGGCGAGGTGCTCCGCGCCGTCCTCGACGCGGGCGTCCGGCGGATCGACCTCGGCGTCGGCGGGAGCGCAACCACGGACGGCGGGCTCGGGATCCTCGCGGCGCTGGGACTCGCGATGACGGTCGAGCCGGAGGTCGCGGTCCACCTCGACGAGCTGGATCCGCGGCTCGCGGACGTCTCACTCCGGATCGCGTGCGACGTGACGAACCCGCTCCTGGGGCCGCGCGGCGCGGCGGCGGTCTACGGCCCTCAGAAGGGCGCCGACCCGGCCGAGGTGGCCGAGCTCGACGCAGCGCTGGGGCGCTGGGCGGACGCGCTGGAGTCCGCTACCGGCCGCCGCGAGCGCGACACGCCCGGAGCCGGCGCCGCCGGCGGGGCGACGTTCGGGCTCGCCTGCCTGCGCGACCGCTTCGCCGGCTTCGCGATCGTGCCGGGAGTGGAGCTCGTGATGGAGGCGACCGACTTCGCGGCCAAGCTCGCCGTGGCCGACCTGGTGCTCACCGGCGAGGGCCGGATCGACGGCCAGACGGCGTTCGGCAAGACGGCGCTCGGCGTGGCACGGCGCGCGGACGCGGCCGGCGTCGCGTGCATCGCCGTCGGCGGCGGCGTGGAGCCGGATGGGATCGCGGCGCTCGCGGCCGTCGGCGCGGTCGCGGTCCCGGTGGTGGAGCGGCCGCAGCCCGTCGAGGAGGCGATGGCCGCCGGAGCGGCACCCCTCGAACGCTGCGGCGAGCGCCTCGCGCGGCTGGTCGGGCTCGGGCAGCGGCCTGTCCCGCGGTGACGGCGTCAGCGCTCGACAGCCACGCGCCGCGCGGCGCAGCTCGTGCCCGCGCCCGGGGTTCGCCGGAGGACTCGAGCCCGGGCCGCGGCGGCCCGCGTCGACAGCCGGTCCGGCCGCAACGACCCGGCGCAGGCCTGCTGGGCCCGCCCGGGCCTGGGTCCGCGCCGACCGGCCCGGCCCGGGCTCGTGACGTTCGTCGTCGAGCGGCTGGGCGGGCTGTACGGCGTCCCGGCGCCGGCACAGCGCCTGGACCCGGTGAGCGAGCTGGTCCTCACGATCCTCTCGCAGAACACCGCCGACCTGAACTCGGAGCGGGCATTCGAGGCGTTGCGGGCGGCCTACCCGTCGGGCGGACCGATCACGACCCACCGCGTGGTCGCGCCCGACGGGACGGAGGCGCCCCCCGAAGGCTGGGGCGGCGTCGGTCTCGCGCCCGGCGCGCCGCCGGACTGGTCGGCGGTCGAAGGCGAGGACGTCGGCGCGCTGATCGAGGTGATCCGGATCGGCGGGCTCGCCAACCAGAAGGCGCCGCGGATCCAGGCCGCCCTGCGGACCATCCGCGAGCGGAGCGGCGGCTACGACCTGGGCTTCCTCGCCGGGCTGCCGCCGCGCGAAGCCCGCGACTGGCTGACGGCGATCCCGGGGATCGGTCGCAAGACCGCGTCGATCGTCCTGCTCTTCTGCTTCGGCATGCCGCTCATGCCGGTGGACACGCACGTCGAGCGGGTGAGCCGGCGGATCGGTCTCGCGCCGCCGACCGCCGGCCCGGACGAGCAGCACGAGATCTACGCGCACCTGCTCGCCCCGGACCAGTTCTACGCGGCGCACGTCCTGCTGATCCAGCACGGCCGCCGGACCTGCGACGCCCGCCGGCCCGCCTGCGACCGCTGCCCGATCGCCCCGCGCTGCCGCTTCTTCGATCCGCGGGCGCGCTGTGAGGCGCGCCGACCGACGCGCGACTGGCGCCGGGCGCCCGGCCAGTGCGCTCCCGGCGGGTCGTGGGCTGGCATCCTCGAGGCGTGCTGATCCCCGGCGGTCCGGGCGGCCGCGAACGCCCGGCGCGACTCCTCCTGGTGGACGACGACTCGAACCTGCTGGTCGTCCTCGCCGAGCAGCTGCGCGCGGACGGCTACGACGTGGCGACGGCCCGCGACGGCGTCGAGGCGCTGCGCCGCCTGGAGAACGCCTGGCCGGACCTGGTCCTGCTGGACATGATGATGCCGCGCCTGGACGGCATCTCCCTCGCGCGCGAGATCAAGGCCCGGGCCGACCTCCCGATCATCGTCCTGACCGCGATCGACGCGGCCGACTCGAAGGCGGAGCTCCTCGACGAGGTGGCCGAGGACTACGTCACGAAGCCCTACCACTACCCGGAGCTGCGGGCGCGGATCAACCGCGTGCTCCGGCGCCTGGGCGACCGGCTGCCCGGCCAGCGGATCGAGCTGGGGCCGGACCTCGCGCTCGAGCTCGGGCGGCGCGCCGCGACCGTCAACGGGACGGAGGTCTCGCTGACGCCCGACCGAGTCGCGGCTCCTCTACGCGCTGGCCGCGAACCTGGGCCAGACCGTCTCGACCGAGACCCTGCTCGCCCGCGGCTGGGCCGACACGGAGGGCGCCGATCCCTCGTACGTCTGGGTCACGATGCGCCGCCTTCGCCAGAAGATCGAGCCCGACGCGAACCGGCCGCGCCACCTGGTCACCGTCCGCGGGCATCGGCTACCGCCTGGAGGCAGACCCGACGTGATCCCGTTCCGGATCCGGATCACCGCGGCGCTGCTCATCGCGGCACTGACGCCACTCGCCGCGTTCGGCGTGCTGCTGATGGTCTCCGGCCGGGCCGACTCCGACGGCAGCATCTTCCGGATCCTGCTCGCCGCGTTCGTGATCGCCGCGCTGCTCGGTGTCGGCATCGCGTTCGTGGTGGCCGGCAAGCCTGACGGCGCCGCTGCGGGCGCTCGCCACGGCGCTGGACCGGATCGCCGCCGGCGACACGAGCACGCCGCTCCCCGCGCTGGCGGACGACGAGCTGGGCCGCCTCGCGGAGCGCCAGAACCAGCTCGCCACCGACCTCCTCCGTCGCAACCGGCAGGTCGCGCGCGTCGTCGACGCCGTGGGGACGTACTCGCCGCGCGAGGGAGCCGACCGGCTGGTCGACCTCGCGATCGCCGACGCCCGGGCCGCCTTCGGGCTCATCGACGCCCGGATCGTGCTGGGCGACCCGTCGATCATCTCGGCCGAGGAGCGCGTCCCGGGCGATCCCCTGCCGGTCCGCGCGGACCTCCGCGCCGGGTCCGAGCCGCTCGGCCTGCTGGTGGGCCACGCCCCCGCCACCGCCCGGTGGGATCGCGCCGACCAGGACCTCCTTGAGCTGTTCGCGGCCGTCGTCGGCGTGGGCCTGCGCAACGCCGAGCTGTTCGCGCGGGTGGCCGACCAGAACGAGCGGCTGCGCGAGCTGGACGCGGCCAAGGACGACTTCCTGCGCGGCGTCAGCCACAACCTCCAGACGCCGCTCGCGCGGATCCGCGCCTACGCCGACCAGCTGGCCGCCGAGGCTCCCGACCGACGCCTCGGGATCATCGCCGAGCAGAGCGACCGGCTCTCACGGATGGTCCGCCAGCTCCTCACGGTCAGCCGGCTCGACTCGGGCGTGCTCCGGCCCGTGCCGGAGGTCTTCGCCCCGGCCGGCCTGGTCCGCCGCGCGTGGGAGGCGCTCGGCGCGTCCGGTGTCCCGTTCACGCTCGATGACCGGGCCGGCGGCTGGCTCGCCCTCGCCGACCCTGACCAGGTGGACCAGGTGATCTGGGGACTGCTCGACAACGCAGTGAAGCACGGCGGGGGAACGCCGATCACGGTCAGCGTGACGCTCGTGTCAGGCGAGGGGGGCGCGGCGGGCAGCGCCGAGCGGGGCGCCGCGGGCGGCGGCACGCTGCGCGTGCGCGTCGAGGACACCGGGCCGGGGATCGCCGACGCCGACCGTGGCCGCCTCTTCGAACGGTACGCCCGAGGCACTCTGCCCGGTGCGGAAGGCACCGGCCTGGGCCTCTACGTCTCGCGTGAGCTGGCCCGCGCCAACGGCGGCGACCTGGTGCTGGACCCGGCGGATCCCCGGCCCAACGATCGGCCTGTGGGCGACGCGACCGGGCTGGGTGATCCGCCGCCCACGACGGGCGCCACATTCACGCTCACGCTCCCGGCGGAATCTCCCACAGAGGGGTAGACGACTTCAGTCCACCGGTGACCTTGGTGCTCGGATCCCTTGAACAAGACTGCGGCCAGCCTACAGGACGACCCGCCCACGAAGCATGCCGGGCTGCAACTCGGTCGCAGCGACAATGTGGCGGCGGTTCATCAGGGCGAAGCCGTACCGCGAGATGACCCGGCGGTCGGCCAGCGAGCGCGTTCGGACGTCCGTCATCGGGATCCACGGCGGGCTCGGCGACTCGATGAAGGCGTCAAGGACCGCCTCCGGGTTGAGGTGGACCTCGCCGGTGAGGGTGTGACCGGGACTCACGACGATGAGCTGGAAGGCCCGCTTCTGCATGAAGTCCGGTCCCCCTGTCTCGCGCTCGTCGACGTCGGTCGCCTGTCCGATCAGCGTCACCTCCTCCGGGCTCACCCAGATGCTGGGCGACGTCACCTTCGTTGGGTCGCCGTTGCGGCGCAGGACGGTGACGTCGCGGAGCTGGATCAGGCCCTCGTGGTTGTTCACGAAGTCGGACAGCCGGTGGTGGAAACCGATGTTCACCGTCCCAGCGAGTCGAAGATGCTGGCCCACCAGCTCGATGGGGAGCCCTTCCGCTCCTGCCGCGGAGCGTGCCGGCGAAACCGCACCGAAGACCAGGGCCTCGAGATGGGTTGCCGCGTCGCCGTCCACGATCTCGTCGTCGCGGTCGGCGGCGTCCGCGAAGGCCTGGCTGCCATCATCGCGACGTTGCTCGGTCATGGCTGGGCTCCGTCCTGGGTACGTGCCGGTCGCGCGGATCTGCGGCCCCGAGGAGGACGTCGCCACCAGGGAGACAGCGCGGATGGCCTGCGTTTGGCCGATCCTCGTTGCATGACACCCGGGCGTGAGCCCAGTCGGGACGTTCGTATCGTAGTCGCTGTCCCGAGAGAGGCGCTCGGGCAGAACGCGGTCCGGGCAGGCCCGGGGGCCGTCCGGGGCGTGAGCCCGGCTCGGCGCTCGCGTGGCGAGATCGGCACCCGCGATCGGGTCCGGCGCAGGAGTACCCTGAGCGAACCGTGGGATGGCCCGCGGATCCGATGCGGCGACGGCGGCGGGATTCGACCGGCAGTCGGGTCGCGCGCGCCAGCGAACCGAGGTGATCCTGATCGCGTTCCTTCGACGCCTCCTCGGCCTGGACCGCCCCGAAGGGAGCGTCGACCTTCAGGTGGACCTCGCGTCGCCGCAACCGCCGCCGATCGTGCCTCCGCCCGCCTTCTCGGTCGCCTGCCCAAGCTGTGGGGTCATGCTTGACCCGCCCCCCGAACACACGCGACGGTGCCCGCGTTGCCGACGCCAGATCGTGGTCCGCCACTCCGAGGGTCGGGCGATCTACCTGACGGAGGCGGCCGTAGAGGTTTTCGAAGCGGAACGCCAGCGCGAGATCGACGAGCAGACGTGGGCGCGCGAACGGCGCCGCTGGCTCCTCCTGGCGCAGCGCGCGGGTGTCCCGGCCGAACGCCGGGGTCGCCTGACGGCCGCACCGCTGACGGCCGCGTCGGTCCAGGCCTCGCGGACTCTCTACCTGGTCGCTGCCGAGCGCGCCGCCCGGGCCGCGCGGCGCGACAAGCGCTGGGCCGAAGTGGCGCAGATCCGGCGACGACAGGCCGCCGCGCTTTTCGAGGAGGCGGGCAGCAACCCCCCGCCCGCCGAAGAGATCCTCGCCCTCTACCGCGAAGGCGTGGCGGCAACCCTCCGGACGCTCGCGCAGGTGTCGCGCGAGGCGGAGCTGGTCGGGGCGAGGTGCTGCCACGCGTGTCGCGCCGACAATGAGCACATCTTCCGGATCGCCGACGAGCTTCGCACGCCCCGCCTGCCACATGCCGGCTGCCCGCGCGGCCTCTGCGCGTGCGACTGGTGGCCGGCGCTGGCGAGCCCGTCGGCGAAGCCTCGCCGTCGGCGCGCTCCGGCCGCCCCCTCACCGGCGGATCGCTGACCGACGTTTGACGCCGAGCCCGGCGACCGACATTGCGGTCGCCTCCCCCGACCCGAGACGGAAGGTTCCGCCCGACCTTCGGGCGTGCCGCGTCCGCTCGACCTTCGGGGCCTGGAGTACCCCGTCGCGCGGCTCGGGCTATCCTTGGTCAACGTCGCGGTCCATCCTCCGACGCCAGGGTCCGCATCGCAGCCTGCCCCGACTTCACCCGGGTAGCGGGCTCGGAAGCCCAGGGAGCGCGCGTGGCCAATTCCAGTCCGACCGTTCGCAAAGCCGCGGCTGAAGAGAGCGTCGCGACGGTGGAATGGCGCAACCTGCACCTCCACGTCGTGACCGTGGAACCGCTTACCTCAGACCAGCTGCGCACGATCGAACGGGCGTCGCCGAAGGTTGCCAGCGTTGGACAGTTCGCCGACTTGCTGGGCATCGTCCTCGGACGTCGCGTCCGAATCAGGACCGAGCGACCCTCTCCCGATATCTGGTTCGAGGTGGGGCTCTAGGCGCTGGCCATGCCGCGCTCAGGGCGCATGCAGTTGATGTCCCCGCCGTTGAGGGCATCGCGAGCGGAGTAGGCTTCACGCTGGTGCGGTTCACTCACAATCGCAGCCGCATCCTCGCTTGGAGGATTCGCCCGTGAGCGCCGGGAGCGCCTTCACCTCTCTCGCGCCCAGGACCATCCGGATGGTCCGTCGCTTGGATGCGCCGCCGGCGCGGGTCTATCGCTGCTGGACCGTTCCCGAGGAGCTGATCCGCTGGTTCCCGCAGCGGGTCGAGGGCTCGCTGGCCGTGGGCACGCGCAGCACCCTGGTCTTCCCCGACCAGCGCGTGTGGTGGGACGTCACCGTGCTGGAAAGTGACCGCCGGTTCGAGTTCCGCTGGCCGTGGCTGCCGGGCGAGGCGTGGGAGACGACGGTCTCGGTGCGCCTGGAGCGAGCCGGCTACGGGACGCTCCTCACGCTCACCGACGGCCCGTTCGACCTGCGGGTCGCGGGCGTGCTGGACGCGTACGCGGAAGCGCTCGAAGGCTGGGGCGAGGCGCTTGCCTGGCTACGCGGCGTCGTGGACTTCTCGTCGGACCTGCGCCCCCGCCAGTACTGATCGGCGGGAGGGGACGCGGCGGCGCGCGGGGCTGAGAGCTGATCGTCGTCAGTTCGGCGTTGACCGCAATCATGGCGGGAATCTCGGGACCTACCCTTGCCGGAGCGACCCTCGCCCTCAGCTGTCGCCCCCGGCGCACAAGGCCGCTGTATCGGAGCCAGCCCGCCAGCGCAGGCAGCTGCGCAGTCGGTCCTGGCGGCCACGGGCGCCAGGCGCTTCACCTTCACCGCATCGGCGATCCCGACGTGGCGCACGGGGCGAACGCCATGAAGCCGCCGGGTCATCCAATCCGGGCAGCCCGGCCGGCGGTCAGTCCCAGCCGATGTCCCGGCGCGCCTCGGCCCGCGTGAGGCGATCGCGGAGCTCATCGGGAAGGCCGTCGATGCCGCGTTCGAGGGCGGCCGCGAAGCTGGTGGTGAGGGGCTCGAGCGTCGATTCGATCGCGCGCTCGGTCACGCGGCGCAGCAGCAGCTTGGAGGCGGTGTCCAGCTCGTCGTGCTCACAGCGGCCGACGACGTCGAGGGCGACCCGGCGAAGCTCCCCGTCGATCCGGTCTTTCGCGCGGACGAGCGCAAGGCGGCTGTCGAGCCATTCGGCGACGTCCTCCGGGGACGACACGACTGGCGATTCGATCATGGCGCGCACTCCCGCGTGTGGTGCGCAGCAGCGGCCGAAACCAGGCTGCCACGCACCTCCATGATGCGCCGGGTACCCTGCGAATCGGCGTCTCGTTTCGGCAAACATTCGTCAACCCGGATGATCGGCTGGCGCGGGGGCGTCGTCCGCGGGCCTCGCCACCGGAACGTGAGCGCAGTCTCAGGCGCCGCCGCCTACGGCGTCGAGGACGATCCGACGCAGGTAGACCGGCGGGCCGAAGGTCGCGTCTGGGTCGATCCGATCGAGGTAGACCACGACGTTCCACCGCGTCGGGTCGTCCAGGAACCCCATCGACGGAACCAGGAGGCCCTGGACATCCGAGTGCTGCCGGACGAAGCGCGCCGTCGCCTGCGTGCGATCGACGTCGCCGATCCAGTCATCGATCCGCGACAGGCCGATCGACGCTGACGTGACCGGATCCCGGAAGTCGATCAGCCGGGCGAGCGAGATCGGGATCGTCCACACATCTCGCGCCTGTCGCTCCGGCTGACCGCCCGGCAGTTCCGCCTGGATGTGGCGCCCGAACTCGGTCCATACGACGGCGATGTCACTCGCGAAGTAGAAGGTTGGCGTGCCCGCCTCGTTCCAGCGATTTCGCCGCGACCGGGCCGCGTGCGTGGCGTCAAGGATTCCGCGGCTGGAGCCGCTCGGGATGTGGCGGAGGCCGATGCCAGACCAGGCGCGCAGCAGCGAATCGAGGGCCATCTCGGCCGATCAGCCCCATTGACCTTCGTAGGCCTGGGAAAGGATCTCGAGGACGTCGTCGAGGTCGCCCCGAACGAGCACCGCTGCCGGCGTTCGGTTGCCGAGACTCTGCCGAGGCGTGGCCATGAACCGGGCGAGATCATCACCGTAGATCTCCTGCCCCAGGCGCACGATTTCGCCCAGCTCGTCGAGACGGAGCAGGGCATGGGCGTTCTCCGTGTTCGCGCCGCCCTCCCAGCGCTCGACCGTCCGCGTGCTGACATCGAGCACGCGGGCGATCGACTCCCGGGAGAAGCCGAGGGCCGAGCGAAGCCCTCGCAGGTCAGGGCGGCTCAGCTCCGTTGTCATCGGACCATCCTCTGCCACTATCGCGTCATGTACCGACACATGTCGGTACACAGAATGGCCCCGCGTTGCCTCCGCGTCAAGGACAGGCGGCCCGTACCTGCGGTGGTGGCCGCGGGCGGCGTCCCGCCCCTACCCCCGGTGCGCGAACGCCGCCGTGAACAGTGCTCGCGCGCTGGGCTTCTGCCCGTAGGTCAGGACGCCCGCCGCGTAGATGCGCGCCGCCACCCAGAGGCAGACCACGATCGCCACGACCAGGAGCCCGGACGCGAGCGCCAGGTCCAGGGGACCGGCCAGGCCGGCCGCGAACCGCGAGAGCATCAGGTACGGGCTCACGAACGGCACATACGAGAGCACGACCACCCAGCCGGCATCGGCCGGGATGAGCCCGGATGACGTGTAGACCGCGATGAGGTAGCCGGCCATCCCGACCAGCGTCATCGGCGCGACGACGGAGTTGATGTCCTCCATCCGGCTCACCAGCGAGCCGGCCGCCGCGTACAGGACCGCGTAGAGCAGGAAGCCCAGCACGAACAGCACGGCGAACGCAACCAGGATCGAGGGCGTCAGGCCCGAGGCCGAAGGGGCGGCCGCGGCGGCCGCCTCGCCGAGCACGAGCGCCGCGATCCGATCCTGGAGGAGGAGCGCGATCCCGGCAGGGACGAGCGCCGCGACGTACTGGGTGAGGCCCAGCGAGCCGACGCCGACCACCTTGCCGGCCAGCAGCTCGAACGGGCTGGCCGCGTTGAGGACGATCTCCATCACGCGGCTGCTCTTCTCCTCCGCGACCGACATCGCGACCCACTGGCCGTACAGGATGATCGCCATGAACAGGAAGATGACGAGCGCCTGGGCGGTGAGCGGCCCGCCCAGCTCACCGGCGAAGTCCTTCGGCGCCTCGCCGGGCGCCGCGGGCGTGGGACCGACCACGACGACCGACGGCGGAACCCCCAGCGCGTCCAGCTGGTCGGCCGGGTAGCCGCCGCGCAGCAGCCGGTCCGTGGTTGCCAGCACGCTGGAGCCCTGGCGCAGGAGCGTCGGGATGCGGAGCGTGGGGCCGTCCTTCGAGACGATGGTGAACGCGAGGTCGCCGGCTGCGTCGCGGGCCAGATCGAGGACCGCGGAGAGGTCGCCCTTCTCGACGGCGTCGCGCCCGGCAACCAGGTCCGGGACCGTGCTGAACGTGAAGGGACCCTTGCCGCCCGGGGTCGCCGGCAGGTTGATGGTCGTGTCGAGGCGCGCGATCGGGTCGAACGAGAGCGTCGTCGACACGTGGACGCCCACCTTGGCGGTCGAATCGCGGTCGAGCCAGCGGACGGCGAGCGGCGCGAGCGTGACGAGGACGGCAGCGACCACCAGGAAGATCGTGGCGGCCTTGAACGAGCGCGTCCGGGCCCGGACCAGGTATTCCCGGCGGGCGATGGTGGCGACGTTGGCGAACCGGATCCGCATCGTCAGGCCCGCCCGTTCGCGGGGAGGTGGGCGAGCGTGCGCTCCTCGTCGGGCGCCGCCCGGCGGCCCACCAGGTCCACGAAGACCTGCTCGAGCGACGGATCCGCGATCTCGAACCGCGTGACGCGCTCGCCGCGCTCGATCGCCGCGTGGAGGATCGACTCCGGGTCGCGCGGCGGCACCACCTCGATCTCGCTGTAGTCGCGCCCGGCCCGGCCGACTCGGACGCCGTCGAGCTCCGCCAGCCACGCCAGCTCCGGGTCGCCGGCCACGCCCAGCCGGACGACGCGCTTGCCGCTGGAGCGCTTGACGTCGGCGGTCGGGCCGTTCGCCACGAGACGCCCGGCGTCGATGATCGCGACCGCGTCGCAGAGCTCCTCGACCGTCTCCATCTGGTGCGTGGAGAAGATCAGGGTCTTGCCACGCTCGCGCATCTCGAGGAAGGCCGCCTTGAGCAGCGCCACGTTGACCGGGTCCAGGCCGCTGAACGGCTCGTCCATGATCAGGACGTCCGGGTCGTGGAGGACGGCAGCGATGAACTGGATCTTCTGCTGGTTGCCCTTCGAGAGCTCCTCCGCGCGGCGGTCCGCGTACTCGGGAACCCGGAAGCGCGTCAGCCAGCCCCGGACCTCCGCGGCCGCCGTCCTGCGCGGGACGCCGTAGAGGCCGGCGAAGAAGACCAGCTGCTCGAGCACCTGCATCCGCGGGTAGAGGCCGCGCTCCTCGGGCAGGTAGCCGAACGTGCGGCGCGGAAGATCGGTGGAAGGCGCGCCCTGCCAGGTGACGGTGCCGGTGTCGGCGCGCAGGATGTCCAGGACGATCCGCATCGTGGTGGTCTTGCCCGCGCCGTTCGCGCCGAGGAAGCCGAAGACCTGGCCGGGCTCGACGGCGAACGTGATCCCGTCGAGGGCCTGGGTCTCGCCGAAGCGCTTCCGGAGGTCGGTGATCTGGAGGCTCATGAGCGCTGCTGCTCCCTCGCGGGCGTCGGTCGCAATCGCATATGCGGGCAGGGTAGCCGGGGTCGTCCGCCGCGACCCGTGCCGACGGGCCCGTGGGCGGTGAGCCGGTCGGCCCGCCCAGCCAGCGCGTACGATCACGGGCAATGGACCCTGCGGAGGCGCTGATCGAGACGATCCGGCGCTCGGTCATCGGCGACGACGAGGCCGTGGCCGGGCCGTTCGGCATCCGGCGCGTCACCTATGCCGACTACACGGCGTCCGGCCGGTCGCTGACGTTCATCGAGGACTACCTCCGCGACGCGGTCCTGCCGCTCTACGCGAACACGCACACGGAGTCGAGCGGGACGGGCCTCCAGACGACCCGCTTCCGGGCCGAGGCGCGCGAGCTGATCCGGCGGGCCGTCGGAGCCACCGACGAGCACGCGGTCGTCTTCGTCGGATCGGGCTCCACCGGCGCGATCAACCGGTTCGTGGACGTCCTCGAGATCCGCCTCCCCGCGGACCTCGACGATCGCTACGGACTCCGTGCGCTGATCCCGCCGGCACGAGCGGCCGGTGGTCTTCGTGGGCCCGTACGAGCACCACTCGAACGAGCTGCCGTGGCGCGAGTCGCTGGCGGACGTCGTGGTGATCCACGAGGACCACGACGGGCAGATCGACGCCGGCCACCTGGCGGCTGAGCTGGAGCGCCACGCGGGCCGCAGGCTGAAGATCGGGTCCTTCTCGGCCGCCTCGAACGTCACCGGGATCCTCTCCGACGTGCGCGGGATCAGCGCGCTGCTGCATTCCCACGGCGCGCTGGCGTGCTGGGACTACGCGGCGGCGGCGCCGTACGTCGCCATCGACATGGCCGGCGACGGCCTGGACGCGATCTTCGTCTCGCCCCACAAGTTCATCGGCGGCCCGGGCACGCCCGGCCTGCTGATCGCCCGGAAGTCGCTCTTCCGCAACCGCGTCCCGTCCGTGCCTGGCGGCGGCACGGTCGCCTACGTCAACCCGACCGAGCAGCTCTACCTGGCCGACATCGAGCATCGCGAGGAGGGCGGGACGCCCGCGATCGTCGAGTCGATCCGGGCCGGCCTCGTCTTCGGCCTGAAGGAGGCGGTCGGCGTCCCGGCGATCCGCGAGCGCGAGGCGTCGTTCATCCACCGGGCCATCGCCCGGTGGTCGGCCAACCCGGACGTCGAGATCCTGGGCAACCCGCGCGCGGAGCGGCTCTCGATCGTCTCGTTCACCGTGCGCCGTCGACAGGGCGTCGGGCCGGGCCGCTACCTCCACCACAACTACGTCGTGGCCCTGCTCAACGACCTGTTCGGGATCCAGGCGCGCGGCGGCTGCTCCTGCGCCGGGCCGTACGGCCATCGGCTGCTGGGCATCGACCTTGCGCATTCCCACGCCTTCGAGCGCGAGATCGCGCGCGGCTGCGAGGGGATCAAGCCGGGCTGGGTTCGGGTCAACTTCAACTACTTCATCAGCGAAGCCGTCTTCGCGTACGTCCTCGACGCCGTGGACCTCGTGGCGTCCGACGGCTGGCGGCTCCTCCCCGAGTACCGGTTCGACCCGGGCAGCGGGCTGTGGGGCCACCGCGGCGGGGTCGTCGAGCCGCCGCTGTCGCTCGGCGCGATCCGCTACGACGATGGCGTGATGCGCTACACGGCGCACCGCCACCGCGAGCCCGAGTCGCGCCTGGCCGACTACCTGGCGGAGGCGCGGCGAATCCTCGCCGACCTGCCACGTCCGCCCGGCGAGGCCCCGAGCCCGCTCGACGTTGGCCCGGACTTCGAGGCGCTGCGCTGGTTCTGGCTGCCGGAGGAGATCGCCGCCGAAGCCTGACGAACACGGCCTCGACGGTCCATTCGGCTCACCATCTACGCGAAGGGGTCCCGGACCTCGATCCGCGGGAAGCGTCGGAAGTCGCGATCGCGCGTCCAGATCGTCCGCACGTCGTTCTCCAGCATCAACGCGACCAGGTGCGCGTCGGGCACGAGGTTCCCGGCCGGCACCGCGTCGTCGCTGACCTCGCGATAGCGGCCCCAGAAGCCCTCCTGCTCCCCGGTGGTCCGGATGTGGGGACGGGCGAGCAGCTGTTCGACGTTGCCGACCGCCTCGGCGGCGGTCAGCGGGCGGGCGAAGACGGCGGGGTGGGTCGCGATCCGAAGATAGGCCATGACGGTGGGCCAGAAGAGGTATGCGATCTCCGGGCCGTCCGCGAGGCGCTGGACGAACGCGCGGGCGCTCGCATGGACCGGGTTCGACTCGTCCGATGCGTACAGGAGGACGTTCGCGTCGATCGTGTAGCTCATCGGGCGTCGAGCGCCCGGCGGAGGGCCTCCGGATCGTCGAGGTCGACGAGCGCGCGCATCGGTCTCGACGACCACGCCAGCGGGGCGGGGGGCCGCGGTTCGTTGGCATCCGCCTGGATCGCCGTGCTCAGCAACTCCGACACGAGGCGACCCAGCGTCTTCCCCTCGCGGTGCTGGCGGGCCTTCAGCTGGCGCAGGACGGTCGGGTCGATGTCGATCGTGGTCCTCGTCATGATGCGTGATGCTTCCACGTCGCGCATCCGATGTCAACACTCAAACCACGCGGCGGGCCGTGGAACGCGGGTGCGAGAACCCCGAGGGTCCTGCCTCCGCTCCTCGTCGAGGTTGAGCGATGGCAGCCGTGGTAGATGAGTGCTCCGCTCCTCGTCGAGGTTGAGCGATGGCAGCCGTGGTCAATTCGCCTCCGCGCCGACATAGCTCAGCGGTAGAGCAGCTGTTTCGTAAACAGCAGGTCCTCGGTTCAAATCCGAGTGTCGGCTCCACAGGATCGAGATCAGAAGCCGGCCGCGAGGCCGGCTTCTTCGCTGCCGGGCAGTCGTTGACACGTTCGGTCACCACAGCTCCGGACCGCATCGAAGGATCTCTGGGGCGATCCGAGGCACTCTCGACGCACGCCTACGTCATCGTCGAGACCCTGGCGGTGGCGCGGCGACGCTACGGCCCCGCAGTCACGGCCGACCTCATCGACCGCGTCATCCCGGCCCTTGACGTGGCGCCGGTTGACGCCGAGCTTCATGTCGCTTCGGTTGCAGCCTTCCGCGACACGGTCGAGTCATCGGTCTCGCTCGTGGACCGGACGAGCTTCGCCGTCATGCACCGGGAGGGGATCGAGCGTGCCATCGCCCTCGATGCCGATTTCCGAACCGCGGGTTTCGAGACGCTCCCGTAACGAGATCGGTCGGCGAGTCGGCCGGCTGCGCCGAGTCGGAGGGGACTGAACCTGAAACGGGCGTCGCGGCGCCCGTTTCTTCGTCTATTGGGGGTCTCGGTGGATCCTGGTCAGGGGTTGTCTGGAGTCCGTGACCCACCTCCTGGCGGCCCCAAAGGAGCGGCGACCTTACCGCCCGCTTCACATTCGGCGCAGAGGCCATAGAAGTCGAGCACGTGCGAGGTGACGGCGAAGCCCTCGAGCGATGGCTCCTGGCTGATCAGGCACGGTCGGATCGGCCGAAGCCGGCCGCAGCGCAGGCAGATGGCGTGCTCGTGGTGGCCGGTCGGGCAGTAGGCATAGCCAACGTCGCCTGAGGCGAGGGTCGCCCGCTTGAGGGCACCGGCGGCATCGAGGCGATCCAGCGTCCGGTAGACCGTCGCAAGGCTGGTTCCCGGCGCGCGGGTCCGTGCCGCGCGGAGCAACGTCTCCGGGCTCTGGAGCCGGCCCGCCTCGAGCAGGGATTCGATGATCGCCCGCCGGGTGGTCGTCGCCACGCCACCGAGACGAGCGAGCGCTCGCGCCGTCTCGTCGACCGGCCGATGCTCGCCCACTCGTGCCTCCCGCACCGGTGGCGCACTCATCGCTCAGCCCCGCCTGTCACGCCCGGCACGCCTGCCTGGACCCGGCGGAATGCACGGACGAAGCTGCCGACTGCGATGCCGAGGACGATCACCGCCACCAGGATCAGGCCCGCGTTGATGCTGTCGAGGTTCGGGATCCCGATTCCCGTCGGCAGGCCGCTGTTGAGCTGCGCCGCGACCGCGGGGAGAAGGAGCGAGAAGAGACCCCACGCGGAGAAGAGCAGCCCGCCGTAGAGGAGCGTGTTGCCGGCCACGGCACGCCCGACGTACGTGAGCGCCGCCGCACCCAGGCCCCGCGACCGCATCCAGGCGCCGATCGCGGCCCCGGCCGCCGCCTGGACCACCATCGTGCCCAGGCCGAACAGCAGGCCCGGCAGGAAGGCGACCGCGGCATTCGGCATCGCCGGAGCGAGGACCGTGTAGATGATGATCGCGAACGCCCCGGTGCCCCAGCCGGCCACGAACCCGTGGACCAGGGTCATCCGGAGCGGGACCGGGCTCCCCTCGAGCGAGAGCGTGCCGTCCGCGTGGTCGCCTGGGGCGACCCGCAGCAGGCGGTGCATGAAGCGCTCGAGTCCCTCGGTCAGGTGGAGCTCCCGTCCCAGGCGCAGGATGTAGGCGCCCGAGACCGCCATCACCACCCCGACCACGAGGTCGATCCCGGCGTTGACCGCCGCGTTCCCGAGGATCGGCGCGAGCGCCAGGTACGCGAGCTCCGACGCGATCGCCCGCTGGAGGGTGAAGGCAGCGGAGAAGAGGAGGCCGGCCTGCATCCCGCGCCGCCCCGACGCGGCACCGATGGCGTAGCTCAGGGTGATCGGCCAGGTGTGCTCGTCGGGCGTCACTCCGTGGAGGATTCCGAGCAGGAACGCGCTGAGCAGGAGCCCCGCGAGCCCCATGCCGACGTGGGGAGTCAGAAGGTCGGTCGGTGACACCGGGTGAAGAACCTCGTTTGGTGATGCGAATGAGTCGCATTCGCTTCTGCTATCATGACGGCGCCCGCCCGCTGTGTCAACCGCCGGGCCTGCAATCGAAGACCGATAGGCGTGAACCATGAACGAGCAACGGATCGGTGGCGACCAGCCCGACACCCAGGATCTGGCGCGGTATCGGGCCAACCTCCAGGGCGAGATCGACGGGTCCGCGATCTACGCTGCGATGGCCGAGGCCGAGTCGAGCCCGCCCCTCCGGGATCTCTACCACCGGCTCGCCGAGGCGGAGGCACGCCACGGCGCCGTCTGGCGCGATCGGCTCGAGGCCGCCGGGATCGCCACCGGTCAGCTTCGGCCCTCATGGCGCACCCGGGTGCTCATGTGGGTCGCGCGGCGCTTCGGTCCGGCGGCGATCGTCGCGACGATCTCGGAACGAGAGTCGATCGACCAGGGGATGTACGACACACAGCCCGAGGCCACGTCGACCATGCCCGCCGACGAGCGGTCACACGCCCGGCTCTTCCGCGAGCTCGCCCGGGGCCGCGGCCTCGAGGGCCCCACTCTGGCGCGGATCGAGGGGCGCCATCGCATGTCCGGGGGCAACGCCCTGCGCGCCGCGGTCCTCGGCGCGAACGACGGGCTGGTCTCGAACCTGAGCCTCGCGATGGGGGTCGCGGGCGCCTCGGGCGGCGGCCCCGCAGTCCTCGTCGCGGGGTTCGCGGGCCTCCTCGCCGGCGCGCTGTCGATGGCGATCGGCGAGTGGCTCTCGGTGCAGAGCGCGCGCGAGCTGTACGCCCACCAGATCGCGGTCGAGCGCGAGGAGCTCGTCGCGGTCCCCGAGGAGGAGGAAGAGGAGCTGGCCCTCATCTACGAGGCGAAGGGGCTCTCCGTCGAGCACGCACGCGAGACGGCCCGGGCGATCGTCCGCGGCGACCAGGGCCGCGCGCTCGACACCCTCGCGCGAGAGGAGCTCGGGATCGATCCGGAAGCACTCGGGGGCTCCGCCTGGGTCGCAGCCGGCACGTCATTCTTCCTGTTTGCCCTGGGCGCGATCGTACCCATCTCGCCCTTCTTCGTCGCGACCGGCTTCCCGGCGGTGATCGCCTCGGTCGTCGTGAGCGCGGCTGCCCTCATGGGGGTCGGCGTCGCGATCACTGTCGTCACCGGCGCCGACGCGTTCCGGTCCGGTGGGCGCCAGGTCGTCTTCGGTCTTGTGGCTGCCGCCATCACGTTCGGTCTCGGCAGCCTCGTCGGGGCGGCCGTCCACCAGGGCTGAGTCAGCCTCAGCGGACCGGGGGCCAGCCGTCGATCACCAGGTGGTCCAGCGCCCGTCGGAGGTGCGCGCGCGCCCGATGGAGTCGCTGCTTGACCACGTCCTCGCTCACGCCGATCTCGTCGGCCGCTTCGCGAGTCGACGCTCCGTGGATGTCCCGCAGGATGAGCACCGCCCGCAGGCCGGCAGGAAGGGCCGCAACGGCGCCGCTGAGCTCGGTGAGCGTCTCGCGCCAGATGACCGTCGACTCGGCGTCGGCCGTGGACCGCAGCTCTCCCGGACCGTCGCCCGCTGGGTCGGCCGTGGTCCGGGGCATTCCGAGCCGTACCTCGCCGGCGCCCGCTCCGCGTGCGAGGGTGAACCGACGGCGCTCAGCCATCGCCGCGGCGTTGAGGGCGATCCGGTCCAGCCACGTTCGGAGCGATGCATCACCGCGAAACTGGCGGGCGGCCTGGCAGGCCCGAATCCACGTCTCCTGGAGGAGGTCCTCCGCCTCGAACCGGTCGCCGCGAAGCCGCATGAGGATGCGCAACATGCGGCCGGCGTGCAGCTCGATCATCTCGCGGCATGCGTCGGGGTCGCCGGCGCGGAGCCGATCGGCAAGCGGATCCGCTCCTGGCGGGCGGACTGCACCCGATGTCGGGGAGGATGGAGCCGGCAAACGTGCGACTGGTGCGGACTTCATGAGCGCATTGTGCGTTCTCGGACCGACTTCGGGCCGGATGGCCTGTCACGTTCTGGCCTCGATCGCATCTACTCAGGTGGGTTGTCCTTCATCCTCGGAACCCTCGCTCACGCGACCGGAGCCACGCGGCTGGCCGCCTACCCCTCCATCCAGATCATCCAGCCAGAGGTCACATCGGACGTGTTCTCCTTCCTTCGACGTCAGACTCCCGAGATCACCGTGGACGAGCTCGACCAGCTCCTGCATGACGGCCAGCCGCACGTCCTCGATGTCCGCGAGGACTGGGAGTTCCGTCGCGGCCACGTGCCCCGGGCGCTCCACATCCCGCTCGGCCAGCTCGGCCAGCGGTTCGCCGAGCTGCCGCCGGGCGAGCGGGTTGTCGTGATCTGCCAGTCGGGCAACCGGAGCCTCGCCGCGACCGACTTCCTCCTCGCCCAGGGCTTCGAGGGCTCGGCGTCCGTGAAGGGCGGGACCTCCGCGTGGGCGCGGAGCGGGCGACCCCTCGAGGATGGGCCGGCCCGTGCTGCATGAGTCGCCCGGCCGCCCTTCGGGCGGGACTGCCGCGACCTCTGCGCTGACCGTCATCGACTTCCTCGCTCCCGGCCTGGGCGATCGCTCGTCCCTCGTCATCGCCGACGACTCGGCCGTCATGGTGGATCCCCAGCGCGACGTGGAGCCGTACCTCATCGCCGCCGAGGAGCGTGGAGCGCGCCTGACCCACGTCCTCGAGACCCATGTTCACAACGACTACCTCTCGGGCGGCCTCGAGCTTGCCCGCCGGTCCGGCGCGACGCTCGTCCTGCCGGATCGCAGCGGCGCCGGGTTCGCCCACCGAGTGGCCCGGGACGGCGAGACGTTCGAGTCGGGCGACCTGCGGATCCGGGCCCTGCACACCCCCGGCCACACGCCGGAACACATGAGCTACCTCGTCGATCGGGAGGATGGATCGCCGCTCCTGTTCAGCGGCGGGTCCCTGCTCGCCGGTTCGGCGGGCCGGACCGACCTGCTCGGCCCCGCCTGGACCGACCGACTGACAGCCGCCCAGTTCGCGTCCGTGCGACGTCTGGCGACGCTGCCGGGCGAGACGATCCTGCGCCCGACCCACGGCGCCGGATCGTTCTGCTCAGCAACCGCGGCGACGGCGGGTCCAGGCTTCTCGACGATCGCCGACGAGTGCCGCGCCAACCCTGCGCTCATCGATGCCGATGCCCTCGCCTTCGCCCGGCGCCAGCTTCGCGGCCTGCTCCGCTATCCCGCCTACTACGCGCAGATGGGGCCGATCAACCGGAGCGGGCCCCGACCGCTGGGTGCCCTCGTGGCACCTCCGACCCTCGTCCCGGCCCAGGCCGCGGCTCTCCAGGCGGCCGGCGTTCCGCTCGTCGATGGTCGACCTCGGGCGGTCTTTGCCGCGGGCCACATCCCGGGCGCCCTGAACATCGAGCTCGATGAGGCATTCGGCACGTACGTCGGCTGGCTGCTCCCCTTCGACAGCCCGCTGGCGCTCGTGCTCGATGCCGACCAGGATCCCCTCGAGGCGGTTCGCCAGCTCGCCCGGGTCGGCTTCGAGCGGGTCCGGGGCGTGCTCATCGGCCTCGAGCGATGGGATGATGCGAGTGGTCCGCTCCAGGCCGTCGGTCGGGCGAGCCTCGCCGATCTTCGCGACGCGCTGGTGGCTCCCGGGCCGCCGCTCGTGCTCGACGTCCGCCAGCCGGCCGAGTGGGAGAACGGCGTCATCCCGGGCTCGGTCCTGCGCTTCGTCGCGGACTTCGCGGATGCCGTGGCCTGGCTGCCCCGAGATCGGGCGATCTGGACGATCTGCCGGAGCGGTCACCGTGCCGCGATGGCGGCCAGCATCCTGGCCGGCGCCGGCTACGTGGTGACGGCGGTGGACGGGGGTGGCGTCGAAGACATGCTTCGCGGCTCTTGATGGAATCTCGTACGAATGAGGCTCGGCCGGTCCGGGCCGCGCATGAAGGATCGCACCAACAATGACAGACAAGCTCCTCGTGGTGATCGTCTCTGACGACGAGTCGAAGGCGAGGGTCGGAGTCCAGATGGCCGGCCGGATGATCGGGCGGCACAACCTCGCCGACGTGCGAGTGCTCTTCTTCGGGCCGAGCGAGCGGCTCCTCGCCAACCCTCCTGCGACGCTCGCCGAGCCCCTGGCGACCGTCCGGGCCGGCGGCGCGCCGATGGCCTGCCGAGCGGTGGCAGAGAGCATGCAGATCGTCGAGCCGCTCGACGCGGCCGGCATCGAGCTCGTGGCGGCCGGCCAGGAGATCGAGCAGCGGATCCTCGACGGCTATCAGATCATGACCTTCTGATCCCCTCGGAGCCCGAGATCAGCAGCAGGAGGATCTGGAGCCATGCCAGCCATCGTCCCCATCGCCATCATCGGGCTCGTCGGCGGGGTGCTGTCGGGGCTGTTCGGGATCGGCGGCGGGCTCGTGATCGTCCCCGCGCTCATCTTCGTCGCGGGATTCCCCATCGCGACGGCAGCCGGTACCTCCCTGGCGGCGCTCCTTCTGCCGGTCGGCCTGTTCGGCGCGCTCGAGTACTACCGGGCCGGGCACGTCGAAGTCCAGGCGGCGGCTGTCATCGCCGTCGGCCTCCTGGTCGGGGCCTACTTCGGCGCCCGGATCGGGACGGCGCTCTCGCCGGAGATCGCGCAGCGAGCGTTCGGCATCTTCCTCCTGGTCGTCGGCGCACGCCTGGCCCTGTTCTCCTGACCCACGGCGGCGGCGTCCCGTCAGGCCGGGACGCCGCCGCAGGCGCGGGCAGCACCGAGGCGGATCCGAGATTGATGCGACACTTGCAGGCGTGATCGACCTGACGCCGACCCCGATCGCCTTCTCCATCGGTCCGCTCGCCGTTCACTGGTACGGCATCGCGTACGCGGTGGGGCTCGCGGCCGCCTATCTCGTGATCAGCCGCGAGGCAGGCTGGCGAGGGCTCGACGTCGGGCTGCTCCCGAACGCGATGATCGTCGTCGCGATCGCGGCCCTCATCGGCGGGCGGCTCTACCACGTCATCGACCAGTGGCAGCTCTACAAGGACGACCTGCTCAGGATCGTCCTGCCACCCTACTCGGGCCTGGGGGTCTACGGCGGGATCATCGCCGGCGTCGCGGTCGCGTACGGCTACGCGCGCTGGAAGCGCCAGCCGTTCCTGGCGTGGGCGGACGCGGTCGCCCCCGGGCTGTTCGTGATGCAGGCCATCGCGCGCTGGGGGAATTTCTTCAACCAGGAGCTGTACGGCGCGCCGACGAACCTGCCGTGGGGGATCGCCATCCAGTGCCAGTACCGGACCCAGGGCTACGAGTGCCCGCCGGGCTCCGACCCGCTTGCGACCCTCGGGCAGCACTTCCACCCGATGTTCCTCTACGAGTCGCTGTCCGGGCTCGTCGGCGCGATCGTCCTGATCTGGATCGCCCGGCGGTTCGCCGACCGGCTCCGAACCGGTGACCTGCTCCTCGTGTTCTTCATCTGGTACGGCGCCGTCCGCTTCGCCGTGGAGTCGCTGAAGGCCGACAACTGGCGCATCTTCGGGATCCCGACCGCGCAGATCGTGGCGGCCATCACCGTCCTCGGTGCGGCCGCCATCCTCGTCGTCCGCCACGCTCGATCGTCGGGGGTCGGACCACCGGGAGCGCGCGGGGATGAGGATCCGCCGGCGGTGCCCACGGGGTGACCGCGCCGAAGGCCCGCTCCGTCTGTGCAGCCCGCCGACTGTCCTGGGCTGGCGGTTGGTCGGTCTACGCGAAGCGGACGATCGCGAGCGCCCCGACGACGAGGCAGTAGATCGCGAACGGCGTCAGCGTACGGGTCGTGAAGTAGCGGGTGAGGAACCGGACCGAGAGGTAGGCGGCGATCGCGGCGGCGAGGCTGCCGACGAGGACTTGCGGCCGGACGCCATCTCCGTTGTGGCCGAAGAGGTCCGGGAGCTTGTAGAGGCCGGCGGCGAGGATGATCGGCGTCGCGAGGAGGAACGAGAAGCGCGCCGAATCCTCGTGGTCGAGCCCGCGGGCAAGCCCGGCGACCATCGTGATCCCCGAGCGGCTGATCCCGGGCAGGAGCGCGAAGGCCTGGGCTACGCCGATCGGCCCGACCTCGCGGAACTCGAGGGTTTCGAGCCTGCGATCGCCGGCGGAGTTCGTTGCATGGGCAGCCGCGACTCGGCGGACCTCGGACCGTCGGCGGACCCACTCCCCGAACAGGAGGATCAGGCCGTTGAGGACGAGGAACGCGGCAGCGGCGAGGGGCCGGGCGAAGACGACCCGGAGAGAGTGCTCGAGGAGCAGGCCGACGAGCCCGGCCGGGATCGTCGCGACCACGAGGAGCCAGCCGAGCCGTTGATCGGGCGTCTCGATCCGGCGGGTCCGCAGGGAAAGGACGAGGCCGCGCACGATCCGCGCCCAGGTCGACCGGTAGAACACGACGAGCGCGAGCGCCGTCGCCACGTGGAGACCCACGAGGAAGGCGAGGAAGTAGGACTCCGACGCCGACTGGGCGGCGACGACGTCGGTCCATCCCAGGAGCTGGGGCAGGATGACCGAGTGCCCGAGGCTCGAGACCGGGAAGAGCTCGGTGATGCCCTGGAGAAGACCGAGCACGATCGCCTGGAAGAAGGTCAGCATCGCGACAGACTACGCGAGGAGCCTGCGATCAGCTTCGAGCCGCCCAGCCCGGCGAGGACCGCCTCGATCTTCGTCAATCGGGCGAGGATCTCGGCATCCTTCTTGTCGGCGTCCGCGGCTTCGTCGGTGGCGGTGCGGTAGCTCTGCATGACGCTACGGGACGACGCCGTCCGGCACCAGGGGCAGTGAACGGAGCCGCACGCCGGTCGCGGCGAAGATCGCGTTGGCGAGCGCCGGTGCGATCGCGAGGATGGGCGTCTCGCCGCCGCCGGCCGAGGGGAGATCGCGTCGGTCGAGGAGCACCACCTCCACGGGGGGAACGTCGCTGATGTGCGGGACGCGGTACTCCGCCATGGACGCATTGCTGATCGCGCCGGCTTCGAAGTGGATCGCCTCGAAGAGGGCGCCGCCCAGGCCCATGACCGTCGCCCCCTCGACCTGGTTGGCAAGGCCGTCGGGGTTCACGATCGCGCCGCACTCGAATGCGGTCACGACGCGGAGGATCTCGAGGCGCCGGTCGCCGCCGACGCGCACCGCCACGCAGGTCGCGACGCGGCCGCCCTTCTCGACGCCGCCGGCGATCCCCATCCCGAGACCGGCCTCGCGGGGCTGACCCGCCCAGCCGATGCGCTCGGCGGCCGCCCGGAGCACGTGCGTCAGCCGCTCGTCGTGGAGGTGCGCGAGGCGGAGCGCGAGTGGGTCCATGCCGAGCGCGTGCGCCAGCTCGTCCATGTGGGATTCGCGGGCGAAGTGATTCACGGTCGCGGCCAGTGCCCGATACGAGCCCTGGGCGAGCGGCGAGTCGGCGGGCTGGTAGTCGAGGCGCTGGTCGGGGACCTCGTAGGGACCGACAAGGCCGAACATCCCGGCGTTCGTGGTGCGCATCTCCCACGCCGTGATCGTGCCATCCGGTCGCGCGCCGCTGCGGACGTCGATCACCGCTGCCGGCCGGAGGTACCCGCGGGTGAACTCCTCCTCGCGGCTCCAGCGCACCTTGACCGGGTGGCCGGTGGCGCGCGCCAGCCGGGCAGCCTCGACCGCGATCTCGCCTCCGTGCTTGCCGCCGAAGCCACCACCGGTGTCCGGCACGATGACGCGCACGTCGGCTCCCGCGACGGCGAGCGACTGGGCAATCTCACCACGCACGGCGAACGGCTGCTGCGTCCCGCACCACACGGTCAGGCGGGCGCCGTCCCACTCGGCGACGGCCACGTGCGTCTCGAGCGGGACGTGGGCGATGTACGCGGCGGTGTACGTCGCGCTGAGCGTGATCGGTGCCGCGGCGAGCGCCGCGTCGAGGTTGCCGACCTCCTGGTGGAACGCGCCCTCCCAGCCTCGTTCCTCGACGGGATGAGTTCGCAGGTAGTCGGCCAGCTCGATCTCGGACGGCTGCGGCGGCTGGTCCCAGCGCGCCTCGATCGCCTGCAATGCACCCGCGGCCCTGAACGGGTTCGAGGCGGTCACGCCCACGAACGAACCCTCGTGCACGACGGTCACGCCCGGCAGCGCCGCAGCCCGCTCGAGATCGACCGAGCGGAGCGTCGCGCCGAAGGTCGGTGGTCTCAGGACGCGGCCGTGAAGCATGCCCGGGCGGGACACGTCGGACGGGTAGCGCTTCGCCCCGGTCACGATCTCGGGCGCGGTCACGCGCCCCGCCGCGCGTCCGACAACCTGCTCGGCCGGTCCCGGCGTCACCGGCGCTCCGGGCCGCGCCGTCTCCACGCGCCGCGTGCCCCGCACCAGCTCCCCGTAGGCGACCGAGCGTGCGCCCCGGGATTGCGTGACATGGCCGTCGGCTGCGACGAGCTCGGCGGGCTCGACGCTCCAGCGGGCCGCGGCCAGGCCGACCAGGCATTCGCGCGCCGACGCCGCGGCGTGCCGCAGGTGTTCGCCCGCATCGGGCATCGACCGGCTGCCGAACGTGCCGGCATCGAAGGGGCAGAGGTCGGTGTCCCCCATCACCAGCCGGACGGCGGCGAGCGGCACGCGCAGCTCCTCCGCGACCCTCAGGCTGAGGGCGGTGCGGTTGTCCTGTCCAACGTCGACCTTGCCGGTGAAGGCCGTCGCCACGCCGTCGGCGCCGACGTGGATCCAGGCCCCGGCGCTGGTCACCCAGCGACCCGGGTCCGCGGCCTTCGCGGGCTCGAGGACGACGATCAGGCCGTCGGGCAAGACGTCGAAGTAGTCGCGCTGCCCGGGGCTGGCCAGATCCCACGGCCGCCGGGGTCGGGCCCATTCGGCCACGGGACCGGCGCTCGCCGCCAACGGCTGGGGCCAGGTCAGGTCGGCCGGGCCGGGGTCCCGCGCCAGCTCGGCTGCGCGGCGCACGGCGCGCAGGATGCGCGGGTACGTGCAGCAGCGGCAGACGTTGCCCTCCAGCGCAGTCCGGATCTGCGCGTCGCTGGGGTCGGGGGCCTGCTCCAGCAGTGCGACCGAGCTCATGATCATGCCGGCCGTGCAGTAGCCGCACTGGAGCGCATTGACTTCCAGGAAGGCGCGCTGCACCGGATGCAGGTGGCCGTCGCTCGCGAGTCCCTCGATCGTGGTGACGGCGTGGCCGACGGCCTCCGAGACACGCGCCTGGCAGGCCCGGACGGGCGCGCCGTCGAGGAGCACGGTGCAGGCGCCGCATACGCCCTCGCCGCAGCCCGGTTTCGCGCCGGTCAGCCCGAGCTCCTCGCGGAGCGCGAAGAGGAGGCTGCGGTCCGGCTCGGGCGCGACATCGCGCGCTGTACCGTTGACGACGACCTGCGTGGAGCCAGCCATGCCCGTCCCTTCGTGTTCGATGCCGGACACGGCCAAGGATAGCCTCGATCGCGACGGCAGCCGCTCCTGCTCCGCCGGGCCCCGCCGTCAGCCCAGGACGATCCGGACCCGGTGCGTGGCGCCGTCGTCGGCGAGCGGGATTGCGGCGCCACCACCGGCCAGCGAGTGGCCGTCGAGCTCCCGCGACGCAACCCCGCGACTGACCCCCTGCGGGTTTTCCACGACGACCATGTACCTGGCGGAGTGGTACCGGAAGTCGATCTCGTAGCGGGGCCACGCGCGGGGGATGCAGGGGTCGATGAGGAGCGTCGTTCCGCGCAGGCGGAACCCCAGGATCCACTCGAGGCCTGCCTGGTACATCCAGCCAGCCGACGCGGTGTACCAGGTCCAGCCTCCGCGACCGACATGCGGCGGTTCCGTGTAGACGTCGGCCGCCATCACGTACGGCTCAACCTTGTAGCGCTGGACGCCGGCCCGGGTGCTGGCGTGGTTGATGGGGTTCAGGATGGAGAACAGGTCGCCCGCCTTGTCCCCGTCTCCCAGCGCCGCGAAGGCGAGCACCGACCAGATGGCCCCGTGGGTGTACTGGCCGCCGTTCTCGCGGATTCCCGGCAGGTACCCCTTGACGTAGCCCGGATCGACGGCGGAATGGTCGAACGGCGGGGTGAAGAGCAGGACGAGGCCGTCGCCGCGCCGGACGAGGTACTCCTCCACCGCGGCCATCGCCCGCTCCGCGTGGGCGGGATCGGCGGCCCCGGAGAGCACGGCCCAGGACTGCGCGATCGAGTCGATGCGGCACTCGGCGTTGACCGCGGAGCCGAGCGGCGTCCCATCGTCGAAGAAGGCCCGGCGGTACCAGTCGCCATCCCAGCCCTGGCTCTCCAGCGCCCGGCGAAGCGCCTTCATGCGGGCTCGCCAGCGCTCCGCGCGCGGATGCTCACCGCGCGCCTCGGCGATCGGCGCGAAGGCGGCCAGGACCGTGTACAGGAACCAGCCCAGCCAGACGCTCTCGCCCTTGCCCTGGTACCCCACCCGGTTCATGCCGTCGTTCCAGTCGCCCGACCCGATGAGCGGCAGCCCGTGCGCACCCACCGCGAGGCTCCGATCGAGGGCCGCCGCACAGTGGTCGTACAGGGAGGCCGACTCCGACGAGCGCTCGGGCTGGAAGTACGCGTCGACCTGGTCCGGGCGCAGCACCGGTCCCTCCAGGTACGGGACCATCTCGTCCAGCACGGCGATGTCGCCGGTGACCGCGAGGTACCGATCGACCGTGTAGGGCAGCCAGACGCGATCGTCCGAGATGCGGGTCCGGACGCCCCGGCCGGACGGCGGGTGCCACCAGTGCTGGACGTCTCCCTCGACGAACTGGCGTGCCGCGGCGCGCAGGAGATGCTCGCGCGCGAGCTGCCGCCTCGTGGTCAGCAGGGCGATGACGTCCTGGAGCTGGTCACGGAACCCGTAGGCTCCCCCGGCCTGGTAGAAGGCCGTCCGTGCCCACAGCCGGCAGGAGAGCGTCTGGTAGACCAGCCAGCCGTTCAGCATGATGTCCATCGAGCGGTCTGGTGTCCGCACCTGGACTGTGCCCCGGGTCTCCTCCCAGTAGCTCGTCGCGCCGCGCAGGACCGCCGGGTGATCGAGCGCTCGCCCGTGCCGGACGAGGTCGGCCGCGGCGGCGGCGCCGTCCGCCTCACCGAGCAGCACCAGGATCTCGGTCCGCGCGCCATGGGCAAGCTCGAAGCTCGTCTGGAGGGCCGCACAGGGGTCCAGGCCGGCGGCGGCGGCTCCCTGCAGGCGGTGCCCGCGGCCCAGGGCTGCGGGCCGTTCCGGGCCGCCGTTCCGGCCAAGGAACTCGGTCCGGTCCGCGGTCCACGCCGTCTGCCGCCCGCCGAGGTCCAGGAAGGCGACCCGGCCGGCGAACTCCGTGTTCCAGGGGTTTCGCGCCAGGAGCGCCCCGGTCACCGGCTCGCGGTCCGTGACGATCCGGGGGCCGCTCGCCCCGCGCGAGGCGCCCAGCACCCACTCCACGTACGCCGTCACCGACAGCCGCCTCGTACGCCCGGACCGGTTCTCGACGGTCAGCAGCGAGATCTTCAGCGCGTCGTCGAGCGGCACGAACTGGACCAGGTCGAGGGAGATGCCTTCGTGCTGGTGCTCGAACCGGCTGTACCCGGCGCCGTGCCGGGCCACGTAGGTCGATTCCTCGCAGCGGATCGGCTGGGCCGTCGGACCCCACAGCTCGCCGGTGTCGTCATCCCGGACGTAGATCGCCTCGCCAGCCGGGTCGCTGACCGGATCGTTGGACCAGGGGGTGAGCTGGTTCTCACGGCTGTTCCCGGACCACGTGTAGCCGGACCCGGATTCGGAGACCTGGAACCCGAACGACTCGTTTGCGATCACGTTCAGCCAGGGAGCCGGGGTGGCCTGTCCCGGACCGAGGACGGCGACGTACTCGCGCCCACCATCGGCGAAGCCACCCAGCCCGTTGAAGAACTCCAGCTCCGGGCGCGGCGCGGGCGGTTCGCTGCGGGCCGGCCTCGCGACGGGCGGTGGGGCGGCGGGGCTGACTCTCTCGGGCGGGCGCTCAAGGCGGATCACCTGGTCGGCAAGGCTGCCGCGCCGGCTCAGCAGGACGGCGCGGGCGGCCGCCTGGAGCAGCGTACGGTCGTCGCTGGAGAGCTGGTCGCCGCGCAGGATGTACACGTCGCCATGGCCCCGCCGGCCCTCCGGGACCAGGATGGACTGGCTCGTGCGCACGAGGGCCTCGAGCGAATCGCTGAGGTCCGCGGCGTAGGTGGCGCCGTGCTCGTTGAGGATCACCAGGTCGACGTCCAGGAGCTTGAGCCGCCAGTACTCGTGCGCCCGTAGCAGCTGCCGGACGATCTCGAGATCATCGATCTCGTCGATCCGCACCACGACGATGGGCAGGTCGCCCGAGATGCCGTGGGCCCACAGGCCGGGTGCGCCCCGCTCGTTGCGGGCGAGCAGGCTCGGCGCCGGACGCAGCGACGGGTCCGAGAAGATGATCCGGTTGGCCAGGCGCTGGAAGAGATGCGCCTCGTCTGGGTCGACCCCCAGGTGGTGGAGCTGGACCTGGGCCTGCGTCCACGCGAGCGTTGCCGCACGTTCGTAGGTCGCCGTCTCCCGGTACTTGTCGGCCAGGTCCAGGACCTGCTCACGCGACTCGGCGACGACCGTGGAGAAGATCGCATGGGCGGTCGCGCCGGGCGCGAGCCGGACCCGGCAGCGGAGGCTGAAGATCGGATCCAGGACCGCGCCGGCCGTGTTCGAGAGCGGTCTCCCATCGACGATCGAGACGGGCGAGCGGGCCGAGCGGCCCCGGCCGAGGAAGCGGGCTCGATCCGTCTCGTACTGGATGACCCCGGCGACCTCGTCCTCGACCGCCGCGACATGGGCAGCCCAGATCGGCTTCTCGTCGATCGATCGCGGACGTCTGGTAGCCAGGAGCGCCCCGATCTCGGGGACGAACTCGGTCTGCACGAACAGGTTCTGGAATGCGGGGTGCGCGATGTCGGCCGCCTGCGGCGCAAGCGCGATCTCCGCGTAGGAGGTGAGCTCGATCTGGCGCTCCTGCGCGCCAAGATTGGTGAGCGTCACGCGACGGATCTCGGCGTCGTGCTCCGCCGACACGACGATGGTCAGTCCAGTCGTGATCGAGCCGTCGCGACGGGCGAACTCCGCGTGATCCTCCGCGTAGACGACGTCGTAGCTGTCTGCCTCCGCGCCGCTGGGCTGGTGGCCCGCCGACCACACCGCGCCGCTGTCCATGTCGCGGAGGAAGAGGTAGCTGCCCCACGAGTCACGCGTCACGTCCTCGCGCCAGCGGGTCACCGCCATGTCGCCCCAGCGGCTGTAGCCGGATCCCGCCGCAGTGACCATGACCGCGTAGCGCCCGTTCGACAGGACGTGCGTCCGCGGGATCGCGTCGTGGGGCGACGTGAAGTGACGGATGATCGGCGGCACGAGGTTCCGCACGTCGGCGGCGCTCTTCACCTCTTCGGCGCGCGGCCGGGCCACGAGCACGTCCCGCGGCATCTTCTCCTGGAGGAGCAGCTCGGTCGCCTCGACGATCGGGTCGGCATGGAAGCGCTCCACCATGGCGCGGTTGTTGAGGACGTTGCCGAGGGCCACAAGGGCCATCCCCTGGTGGTGGGCCATGTAGCTCTTCACGATCGCGACCGTCGCCCCTTCCGGGAGCCGGCGCGCCGTGTAGTCGAGCGCCTCCCGGAAGCCGTAGCGCCCTGCAGCTCCGGCCCTGCTCAGCCGGGCGAAGTTGCGGACCGCGGCCTCGGGCTCGACCATCGCCGCGAGGGCGGTGGCGTAGGGGGCCACGACGACGTCCTCGCCCAGGCCCCGCTTCAACCCGAGGCCGGGCACGCCGAAGCTCGAGTACTGGTAGGTCTGGTCGAGGTCGCGCGCGTTGAAGGCCAATTCGGAGATGCCCCAGGGCACCCCGAGCCCGGTGGCATAGCTCACCTGGCGGGCCACGACCAGCCTGTACGTGTGGTCGAGCAGGCTATGGGCGGGAGCGCGCATCACGAGGCCGGGCATCAGGTATTCGAACATCGACCCGGACCACGAGATCAGGGCAGAGCCCCGGCCGACGGGCGTCAGGGCACGGCCCAGCCGGAACCAGTGGTCCGGGGCGACGTCGCCCTTGGCGATCGCCACGAAGCTGGCGAGGCGGGCCTCGGAGGCGAGATGGTCGTAGTAGCTCGGGTCCAGGGCGCCGTCGCGGACACGGAACCCGATCGAGAAGAGCTTGCGGGTCGGGTCGAACAGGAAGCTGAAGTCGGTCTCGCGGAAGAGCTGCTGGGCCTGGTCCGCGATCGCCTGGAGCCGCCGAACCAGCAGCGCGGCAACGGGCGATCCCTCGCCGGGCTCGCGGACCGGCGGATCGGCCAGCTCGGCGATCGTCGGGAAGTCGGATCCCTCCGGCGGGACATGGAGCAGCGCGAGGTCTCGACCGTGGCTGGCGACCGCGCGCCAGTTCGCCTCGGCCCAGGTCACCAGCTCGCCATCCGCGCCCTCTCCGCGCTCTGCGGTCAGGGCCGCGGCAATGTCGGACAGCGTCCGGGCGTGCGCGGAGAGCTCGCCGATGCGAGCGGCCCAGGCCGCGGGCGTCGTGGGGACGGCGGCGCCGACCTCCGTGGGCAGCTCGAGGGCTTCGTCGAGGTCTCGCCGGGAGAGCGTCTGGCTTCGCCGGTCGTCGCCGATCGTACCGGCGGCCTCGCGGGCGAGCGCGATCCCGTCGCCGATCCCTGCCAGCGCGGCCGCGATGGGAAGCGACTGGTCGATCATCTGGCGGCAGGCGTTCGACAGCGTCAGCAGGTGGCCGGCGAGATTCCCGCTGTCGACCGACGACACGTAAGCCGGCTCGAGCGGATGCAGGTCGCGCGTGTCGTACCAGTTGAACAGGTGCCCGCGCCAACGTTCGAGGCGACCGATGGTCGCGAGCGTTGCCTCCAGGCGCTCCACCATCTCGAGCGTCCCGATCCACCCGAAGTCGCGAGCCGTCACCGTCGCCAGCAGGTACATCCCGATGTTCGTCGGCGAGGTGCGATGGGCGACAACCGGCACGGGATCGTCCTGGAAGTTGTCGGGCGGCAGCGCATTGTCCTCCGGGCCGACGAACGTCTCGAAGAACCGCCACGTGCGGCGGGCAGTGAGGCGCAACGCCCCGACGTCGGCGGCCGACAGCTGCTCCGCGGCCAATTCGGGAGGCGGCAGGGAGATCCATCGGGCAACGAGGGGCGAGGCCAGCCACAGGACGACGAACGGCGCGGCGATCCATCCGGCACCCGGCTTCACGGCGAGAACGACTCCGGCGGCCGCGGCCGCGATCACCACGCCGCCCGCCATCTGGCGGTAGAACCCGGCGAGGTCGAGGGTCCGGCCCGATTTGGCCTGGGCCGCGGTCATCCACTCGAGGAGGCTGCGCCGGGTGACATACAGCCGCGCCAGCGTTCGCAGGATCGCGTCGGTCATCAGCCACGCCTGGTGCGCGAGGAACGTCAGGCCGAGGCCCACCTGGGACGCGGCGAGGGCGATGTCCTCGCCCACGGCGCGCACGTGGCTGCGCTTGGAGATGCCCTTGCGTCGCGGCAGCAGTCCCGACAGGACGGGCAGCGCCGCGGGAACGACCACCGATGCCAGGACGAACGCGGTCCACGCGGCGGCCGACACCGACGGGAGCGTCCAGGCCGCGACGAGCGTGGCCAGCGTGAGCGGGGCGGACATCGTTCGGCGCAGGTTGTCGACCATCTTCCAGCGGGCGATGCCTGGGATCGAGCCGGGGCGGCGCCGACCCGACGCGTCCCGGGCCCGGCCAAGGATCCAGGGCAGAAGCTGCCAGTCGCCGCGTGCCCAGCGGTGCTGGCGGGCCGCCGAGACCAGGTAGTTCGAAGGGAACTCGTCGAAGAGCTCCACGTCGGTCACCAGGCCTGCCCGGGCGAAGGTGCCCTCGAACAGGTCGTGGCTCAGGAGCGCGTTCTCCGGGACGCGATCCGCCATCGCCGCGCCGAACGCGTCGAGATCGTAGATCCCCTTGCCGGTGTAGCTCCCCTCCCCGAACAGGTCCTGGTAGACGTCGGAGATGGCCGAGGCATAGGGGTCGATCCCGGCCGACCCGGAGAAGAGCCGCTGGAAGATCGTGGCCTCGTGCTCGTCCGGGAGCGTCGAGGTGATCCGCGGCTGGAGCACGCCGTATCCCGCGGTCACGCGGCCGACGCGCGGATCGAAGGTCGGCTGGTTGAGCGGATGGGCGATCGTCCCCACAAGGCGCCCGACCGCGCCGCGGGGCAACCGCGTGTCGGCGTCGAGAGTGACCACGTAGCGCACGTCCGGGGGCGGCGTCGACGAGGCCCGCCCGGTGGCCACGATGCCGGTCGTGGCCGAGCCGCGCAGCAGCGCGTTGAGCTCGAGGAGCTTGCCACGCTTGCGCTCCCAGCCCATCCAGCAGCCCTCTGCCGCGTTCCAGCGCCGCCGCCGGTGGAAGAGCAGGAACCGGGCGCCTCCCCCGGGGGCCTCGCCGTGGCGCTCGTTCAGCTGGTCGATCGCCGCCACCGCCGCGGCGAGGAGCTCGTCGTCACCGGGGACCTGTTCGGTCGGGGCGTCGAGCCAGTCCGAGAGCAGGGCGAACCGAAGGTCGCCCTCGCGGTTCCCCAGGTAGTGCACCTCCAGGCCACCGACCTGGGCCTCGACATCTGCCTCGCTGGTCAGGAGCATGGGCACGACGACGAGCGTCCGCAGCCTGGACGGCACGCCATCGTCGAGGTCGAGCCGGGGCAGCGACTTCGGGCCGAGCACGTGGGTGACCGTCCGATTGACGAGGGCGATCGCGAGATCGGAGGCCGGGGCGAGCGCGAGGATCGCGACGACGAGGATGCCGGCGCCAGCCGCGACTCCCCCGCCCGACAGCAGGAGTGGAATGGCAAGGAGGAGCGCAGTGACCAACGTGAGCGTCGCAAGGTAGCCGATCGCTGCGCCCCGGACGTAGGCGCGCCGCAGCCGGCGCGCCAGCGGCACGCGAACGTGCAGGTCGCGCTCGAACGCGGGGCGACCGTCGAAGACCAGGTACCAGCCGGGATCTCGTCGGGCCGCGACGGACGGCTCGAGGGTGTCCGCGGCAGGCGTCGAGTCCGCGGCAGGCGCGGCGTCCGCCATCGCCGCTGCCCTCTGGGCGACCTGGATCTCGGTCAGGCCCGAACGCCGGGCCAGCTCTTCGACAGCGTGCCGGTAGCGGTCTCGCGTCGCGAAGTCCATCTCGCCGAACGAGCTTCCGGGCTCGAAGGGCGTCGTCGACCAGGCTCACGCTCTCGACAAACTCCGCCCAGTCGAACCACGAGATGAGGCGCATGCTCGTGATCACGTTGCGGACCGTCACGTTCATCGTCGCCTGGCGCTGGTGCTCGAGGCGGACGATCTCCTCGGCGGTGGTCCCCTGGGCCGCGAGGCGCTCCTCCAGCCAGCGCAGGGCAGGAGTGACGGCAGGGTCCTGGTCGCGCAGGCGCTGGAAGAGCTGGACGCGGGCCGCCGTGGGGAGGGCCGCCCGCGAGAGGCGGCGCATGGATGCCGACGCGCCGTCGGGGTCGTCCGTGCCGAGGCCGAGGAGGCCGTCGGCGAGCTCGTCGGCCGTCTGCCGCGCAGCCCGGCTCCGCACGATCTGCTCGGCGAGGCGCCGGAGATTGTCCACGAGGAGGATCCGGAGGGAGATCGCGGTCGCCCAGAGCTCGCCGATCGTGAGCGGCTCCACTTCCTGGTACGCCCGCACCATGCGCCGCAGGCTCTCCGGGTCGAAACGGCTGTCCGTGTGGGCGACATACGCCCAGGCGAGGCCCAGGACCCGCGGGTAGCCCTCGAGATGGCCTCCGGCCAGCTTGGGGAGCTCGCGGTAGTAGTCAGGGGGCAGGTCGTCGCGGATCTCGCGGAGCTGCTCGTCGACGATCGGGTAGTTGTCGACGAGCCACTCAGCGGCAGGTGTGATCCATCGCTCGTCCTTGATCGCGCGGGCCAGGACGCGGTAGGACTCCAGCAGGACGCGGCCGTTCTCGGCGATGCGGGGCCGGACGTCGCGTCCCCGACGGGGCGCGGCGGTGACCGCCTGGGCGGCGGCCAGCGTCCGGGCGTGCTGTTCCAGCCGCTCCACACTGAAGAGCTCGGCGAGGATCGGCTCTTCGAGCTCGGCCTGCAAGCGAACCCGCCGGCGATCGCGACCCGGCAGGCCCTGGCGTGGCTGGTTCGATCTCATCAGCGGAGCGTACGCCCCGCGCGGTAGCAGCGGCCGTTGTTGGCCGACCTCGCACCTCAGCTGACGGTGGTCACTGTCCTGGTCTCGGCCGAGACGACCTGCTCGCTCGGGCGCAGGGCGATGGCCGCACCCATGATCAGTGCCGGCGCCACCCCTGCCGCGACGACCAGCCGCGGTGCCCCGGCGAGGGAGAGCCCGGTGCCGAGGCCGACCGAGGCCGCGGCAAGCCACCGAAGCGTCGGGTCGGGCAGCGTCTGCAGCGCGCTGGTCGTCCCCTCTGCGCCGGCCCGTGTCGCGTGGATGGTCCCGGGCACCCGCTCGACGAGCAGCGTCGCACCGCTGCGGACGATCCTCAGGGCACCCGACACGCGCCGGCCGACGCTCGCGATGAGGGTCCGACGGTCATGACCGGGGACAGGCGGCCTGGGTGCATGCCCCCTGTGCTTCGCGATCTTCGTTGCTGGCTCCAGTTCAGCGGTGGGCTGGCGCACGCGGTGCGGCAGGACCGGCCCGCTCGGGGCCGGCCCTGCCCGGATTCGCGCGACCGTGTGGGGCTTCGCGGGGGCCACGGATCACCTCCGACCGATGAGGCCGCGTGAACCGGTCGCAAGGTGCACGAGATAGACCACGGCGATCGCGCCGAGCGTGGCGATGACGATGCTCTCGACGTTGATGCCGTCGACCGTTCCGATCTTGAGGACGCTCGTTGCGACGAAGCCGCCTACGAGGCCCCCCACGATGCCGAGGACGACCATCATCAGCAGGCTCTCACGGGCGTGCAGGACGAGGTTTGCCAGGAAGCCGGCGATGGCGCCGACGACGATCCACGCGATGAAGCCCATCGAGCCCATTCCTTCCGTGTCGTATGGCCCTGCCCCGGCCGACGTTGTCTGCGTACCCAGGGGCCAGTCAACGATTCGAACTGCCTCGTCCCCGGGGCCCGGCCCTACCGTGCGCGCCCTCGGTATCTTCGCGTGGCGACGAGGAGCGCCATGCTGCCGAAGACCGCGGCGGCCATGACCAGGAGCCAGGACGAGGTCCCGCCCTGCGGTGGCGCACCATCGGTCGACGTTGGCGGCGGCGTCGTGACGACCGTCGTTGGGGCCACCGCTGCGGTCGGGGTCGCGGTCGGGGCGGCGGTCGGCGTCGCGGTCGGCGACGACGTCGGGGTCGCGGTCGGCGACGACGTCGGGGTCGCGGTCGGCGACGTGTCGGGGTCGCGGTCGGCGTTGCGGTCGGCACCGCGGTGGCGGCGCAGCCCGCGGTCGAGACGGTGTTGCGGTCCATCGTCACTGCGCCGGTCTGCGCCATGGCCCGACCTGACACGTTCGCGCCCGTGTTCAGGGTGATGCTCGCCTGCGCCAGGATGCTCCCGACGAACGACGTGTTGGTGCCGAGCGTCGCGGAGCTGCCGACCACCCAGAAGACGTTGCACGGCGACGCGCCGCCGGTCAGCGCGACGTTCGAGCCAGTGGCAGTCGTGAGCGTGCTGACGGCCCTGAAGACGAAGACCCCCGGGCTATTAAGCGTCACGGTTCCCGTCAACAAGACTGACGAGTCGTAGCAGTAGACGCCCGGGGTGAGCGTCGCCCCACCCAGCGGCACGTTCGTCCCCGTGCAGGCCTGGCTCTTCAGCGCATTCACGGCGCTTGTCACATCGTTCTGCGCCTGGAGCGCGACCGCGTCGGCTGTGTGCGTCGCCCCGGTGAGGGTGATGCTTCCCGGCCCGTGATCGCGGACCCGGGCTCACGCCCAGGTCGCCGGTGATGGTGGTCGGGCCGGTGTTCGTCACCGTGCTGCCCCCGAGGACGGCGAAGCTCTGCGCCGAACCGAGCGACGGCGCGGTCGCCGCGGCGACCAGCACGGCCGACGCGAAGAGGGCTGCAGCCGTGGCGAGTCCGGCGAAGACGGCCCGACTGAGGGGCCTTCGACGCGCCCGGCCGGTCCGGTGTGAGATCGATGGAAGGTGCATGTCCGTTCTCCCGTTCGGCGGGCCGCAGCGCCTGCATGGCGAGCCGCAGCTGGGTGTTCCGGAGGCAGCTGCCCGTGTGGCGTCCCGACCCCGTGGCCGAGTGTCCGCTCCCGGCCCCGCCGCGTCATTACGGTCCGTCATCGGGCTCGCCGCGGCGATCTGCGGGGCGCGAGGTCCGGGTCAGAGCACAGCCGTGGCCGGTGGGCGAGCGCGTGCCGGGCGCGCGAGCGTGGCGGCTACGTGCCCGCGGCGACGAGCGCTACCGGCAGGAGGACGAGGATCAGCAGCGCCGCGAACGCGATGAGTGCGGTGACTCGCAGCGCGGAGGACGCCATGGGCCTGAGACCGATGTGCGGGGGACGCTCTCGCCTGGCCAGATCCTGCATCAGCATCGAGTGACTCCGAAGTCATCTCCGGCCGTTCGACGCCCCAATGAGTGCGGAGACGAGGGACCGACGGTTGTCGCGAAGGCTTCCGGCAGCGCCGGACTTCGGGTCAGTGTGTGGCCCACCCGCCTCGGCGTCATGACAGGCCGTCATGTGGCCCGCCGGTCTGACGCGATCGCCGGGCCCTTCGCCTGGCTCTACAGCCTGATGACGCCGACGATCCCAATGCAACCGCTTCGGTAGTTCATCTCCGCGCTACTCCTTTCCGCTCTTGTGGGCGGCGGCTTCGCGCTCCAGGACGGCCAGGCGGGTGTAGTAGTCCGGGAACTCCGTCAGGTGGGCAAGCGCGATCTTCCCGGTGACGATCGGATCGTTCCCGCTGACATCGGTCTCCGGGTCTCTGGGCCCATGTTCGAGCTCGACGCCAAGCCCCATGCGGAACTGCTCGAGATCGCACCCCAGCGCTCCGAAGTCGATCCCGAGCTCGGCGGCAATTGCGCGCGCCTCATCGGTCGTGAACGACCGCTTGGTGGCTGACTTGACGGCATCCACGGTCATCTCCTTCGCCAGAAAGGGACTGGTGCGGCCTGAACTCGAAACGGGTCGGGCGCGCCGTGGCCGCTCCGGGTCCCAAGGGCATGGAACGCGGCGCCAGTGTGTGGGCCCGAGACCGCCGCGTCATGACGGTCGGGCATCTCCTCGGCGTTGCCGCGCGCTGCTGCCCTGGCGCCGAGCCTGAGACCCACCGTCATGCGTGCGCGGCTCCGGTCAGGGCCTGTCCTTCGGCTTTCGAACGGCGTCCTGGACGTCGCCCAGGCCTTTCTGTGCGCTGCCCTGGACCTGCCTGGCCTTGCCGCGGACTTGCTCCTTCTTGTTCCCGGTCACCTTGCCGAGCCCTTCCTCGACCTTGCCCCGAGCCTGGTTCAGCGTGCCCTTGACGTGCTCATCTGTCATGGCGGTGGTCCTCCTCTGCCTGGCGTGCCCACGTCGTCATGGACCTGCATGCGATCGAGGCGAGCCTCGGCGAGCTGCGCCTCGGGCGTTCCAGAGGCAGGCGCCAGTCTCCCGTCTCGGCCTCCCTCCGTCATGACGCTCCGTCATGGGGCGGGGCTCGACCGACGGCTGCTCCGAACCCAGTGGGCACGCGCCACCGGCAACCTTCGGTTTCGATTCCGCGGCAAGGGCGGCCGGGTCCACGTGGTCGCCGTCCACGACCGGCGCTGGTCGCTTGGCGATCAGGCAGAGGTGCGTCGGCCCACGAGCATCCGGTACACCGCGACCACGATGACGCCACCGATCACGGCGACCACGATGCTCTCGATGTTGATGCCGGTCACGTCGGCGACGCCCAGGACCGTGCCGGCCAGGTAGCCCCCGACGACGGCACCGACGATCCCCAGGATGACCGTGGCGATGACGCCTTCGCCACCGCCCATGATCAGGTTCGTGATGAACCCAACGATCGCACCCAGGACGATCCACGCGATGATGCCCACTGCTACCTCCTTGCGACGACCGGGCGCCGCAGGGGATGCCCTGCGGCGCCAACGGTCGTGACGGGAATGGCCCGAGGTCCGGTCGGGCTGAGACGACTTACGAGCGTCGGGCTTCGCGCGTGACGACGACGGTGTCGTCCTTGGCCTTCTGGTCGAGCGCGCCGCCCGTTGCGCCGGCCGCTGCGCCGATCGCGCCGCCGACGACGGCTCCGACGGGCCCGCCGACGATCGCGCCGGCGACCGCGCCCGCTGCGCCGCCGAGGAACGCGCCGCCGGCCTCCTCGTCACCGTGCGCGACGCCCGTCGCGTAGTCCTTCTCGACGATTCGGCCTGGCTCCGCCGCGTGTTCCGTGATGGTCTCGCGCTCGATGGTCGTGTGCTCAGTCATGGCGTGATCTCCTGTCCTGGGTGCGCGGTCAGCGCCGCTCGCGAACCCGAGTGTGCGATCCGGGCGGCGCCGCGTCATGACGATCGGTCATCTCGCCGGGCCGACAACACGCTCCCGGTGCCGTGCAATGCTGCCGATCGAGCCCCTCGTGCCGCGCCCGCCCGGGCTCGCTCAGCTGCGCGGCTGTGGGCCCGGGTCCTCCTCGCCGTCCCAGCCCGTGTTCGAGAAGGTCGGGATGAAGCGATAGCCCAGACCGGGGAGCGTGGCGATGAAGCGCGGATGCCGGTAGTCGTCCTGGAGCTTGATGCGCAGGCTTCGGATGTGGCGGTCCACGATGTTGCTCTCGGCAACGAAGTCGGTGCCCCAGATGGCGTCGAGGATCTCGTCCCGGCTCACGACCCGCCCGGCCCGGCTCGCGAGCAGGTAGAGCAGGCTCTGCTCGATGCCGGAGAGGTGGACGACCGAGCTGCCGGCGCGCACGACGCGGTTGACGATGTCGATCTCCATCTCGCCGAGCCGGATCACCGGGATGATCGGCCGGTCGGCCCCGGTCACCCGGCGGGTGATGACGATGGCCCGGGCCAGCAGCTCCTCGGGCGAGAAGGGCATCGTGAGGATGTCGTCGACCCCGAGGTCGAACGCCTTCAGCTTCGACCGCAGGTCGCCGCGGCGGGTCAGGCCCAGGACCGGCGTGACGCTCTTGCGCAGGGTGTTCGAGGCGCCGACCCGGGCGAGGTTTGGCCCTGCAGCTGCGCCTGCCACGCCATCAGCTGGCGGTACAGGGCCGGCGCACCCACCGGCGGATCGTCCGCGAGCGTCAGGGTCGCCGGGCACAGGATGAACGGCTCGGTCTGCCAGCCGCCCAGGCCGCCGTGCGAGCCGACGAGCTCCTCGAACCCGGTGACCTCCCCGGTGACGCCGTCGACCGCGCCGAGCAGGATCAGGTCGCCGGCGTTCGGGAAGCCCTCGAGGCGCCGCAGGTTCTCGGCCGCCCGGGGACCGTAGGCGGCCAGCGGGTCGCTGCCATCGGGCTCGGCCGCGGAAAGGTCGATCCGGCCGTTCGCCCCGAGGACCAGCGGCGTGACCCGCGGCGGACCTGGCGATCGACCGCCCCGATCCCCGGATGCCGCGCCAGCGCCTCGATCAGGCCCGGGTGGCGTGCCTCGATCGCCTCGCTGGTCATCCGGCCGGGCTCGCTCGTGAAGTAGACGTGGGCCAGGCTGCCGGACGAGGCCACGACGACGTCCGGAGGCGCGGCGTCCGTGCCGCTGCCCGCGCCGTCCCGCCCTCCCCGGAGCGTCGCAGCCCGCTGGGCAGCCGGCGCGCCACCAGCGGTCCCAGGCCGGAGCCTCGACCGAACTCGGCCGCGATGCGCCGGCCAATGCCGGCCGACTCGACCGATTCGGTGGTGCCCACGACGGTCATCGTGCCCGGCAGCTGCTCGGCGATGACCGCCTCCAGCGGCTGGCCGTAGCGCTGCTGGAACGTGGCGCCCAGGCACTGGCCGTGGTCGGACAGCACGACCATCCGGTAGGGCCGGCCGGTGTACCGGGCGGCCTTCAGCAGCGACCCGATGGCCCGATCGATGCCGTCGAGCGCGTCGATCGCCTCCACGCGCTCGGGGCCGCAGTGGTGCGCGATGGCGTCGTAGCCGGTGTAGTCCACGTAGATGGTCGGCGCCCCGCTGTACATCTCCTCGATGACGAGGGCGGTGGAGACGGTGCGCAGGGCGATGTTGGTGACGGCTCGCTCGACCGCGAAGTGCAGGTCGCGGTGCATGCGCGGCTCGACGCGACCGGCCGCGCTGGCGCTCCGCCTGGTAGAGCTCCTTGGCCATCTCGCCGACCATCAGCACGAGGAGGCGGATGTAGTTGACGGTCGTGACGAAGAAGCCGCGCAGCGCCGTTCGTCGTCGGCCGGCGCACGCTCTGTCGATCGTGGCCATGGTCAGGTAGCTGCGCGGCGCGTCGCCGGTCACGAGGTTGCCGATGCTGGCACCGTCGTCGGCCAGCAGGCCCGTGCCGTCGCTGATGCGACGGACGATCTCGGCCGCATCGTCCGGGTGGTTGGCCACCAGCAGCCTGGCGGTCGCCTTCTCGTACCAGCGAAAGCCGGCGATCCCGTCGTTGCTGCCGTGCAGGATGCCCGCCTGGCTGGCCGGCGTCGTGGGCGGCAGCATGCGCGATCCACGGGTGGAGCGTCGCCTCGCCGTCGCGCACCAGCCGGCCGAGCACCGGCGCCCGCCCGGCCCGGATCGCCTCGCGCAGCACGGGCAGGCTCGAGGCCGTCGACCTGCACGACCAGCAGCCCCGGGATCGGCTCCTTCGGGCGTCGGAACTCGCGCGCCACCAGGCGCCGGACGAGCACGCTGTAGTAGGAGTCGTCGTCGCTCACCGCCACGAGCTCCGCGAACAGGCTGTTGAGCACCGTCAGCGAGCACCGCTCCCCAGACGGCCGCCGCCGTGTCGTCCACGTGGATCCCCGGCAGCACCCGTCCGAGGCCGACGATCGCCACGAACTGGACGACCAGCCCGAGGACCTGGGCGACGAAGATCGGCCAGCCCGACGAGCAGCCCGTGGAGGACGACGGCGAGCGAGCTGTCGAGCGCCAGCAGCAGGAGCCCGGCGAGCAGCGAGCGGGGCGAGGCCGTCGATGCGCAGCTCCGGGACCACGCCGGCCGTGATCGCCAGCGCAAGGCAGGCCCCCAGGAAGGACAGGACGGAACGGCGCAGGATGGCCAGGCGTGTCGGCCGCCACTCCCACATCAGGCGGGCCTGCAGCCGGTAGAACGCGAGCCAGCCGCGGGCCGCCGGGCGCGGGCGCCCTGCCGGTCCCGGGTGTCATCGCCCTGCCCGCCCGTCGAGGGGCATCGACTGTCCGGGCTGCAGGATGCGCACGTCCACGTGGGCGGCGACGTGCCGCGACGGCCTCGCGGAACGCCTCGCCCGGGCCTTCGAACCGACGGCGCGCCAGGCGCCGCAGGCCCAGCGGGTAGAGCGTGCCCCAGTGGATGGGCGTGGCGATCGCCGGGCGGATTCGGGCCACCGCCTCGGCCGCGCTCCGCGGGTCCAGGTGGCCGCGCCCGAGCGTGGGGCCCCAGCCGCCCACCGGCAGGAGCGCCACGTCGACCCGCCCGGCCAGCTGCCGCATCGCCGGGAAGAGGCCGGTGTCGCCGGCGAAGTAGACGCGGGTGGACCCGGCGATCAGGACGCCCAGGGCACCCTCCGCGGTCGTGAAGATCGAGCGGCGGCGTCCGTGTTCCGCGTGGACTGCTTCGAGCGTCAGCGCACCGACATCGCAGGCGATCGCCGGCGCGCACCTCGTGGACGACCCCGTGCGCCGACGCGTGCGACGATCCGACCGAGGCCGGCCGGGACGATGAGCGCCGGGTGGCCCGGGAGCACCCGCAGGGACGCCAGGTCCAGGTGGTCCAGGTGACCGTGGCTGATGAAGACCGCCGCGAGCCCGTCGAGGGCGTCGGAGAGGACGGCCGGCGCGTGGCGCCAGATGGCACCCCCTGCGAGGTGGCCGAGCAACGGGTCCGTGAGCACGCGCACCCCGTCAAGGTCGACGAGGACCGTCGAATGGCCGAGGAACGTCAGCCGATCGCCCACCGTGCCTGCCTCCGATACCGCACGCGATTCCGCTGCATCGACGACCGGGTGAACGTAACCCTGCCCCCGGTGCCGAGAGGGAGACCAGCGGCACGGGGGGCAGGGTGGAGGGAATGTTCAAGCTGGGTGCCCGGATCACGAGGCGTTCCGAATACGTGGGCGAGTCTCCCCCCTGGCAACCACCCCGTCATTACCGTCCGTCATGTGGGGTGACGCAGCGCGGCCACGTGTGGACCGTCCGCCGGATGACTGTCCGTCATGACGAGGCGGCGGCGGGGGAGCACAGTCGCGACTCGCGATGCGCCGCGTGAGCGGCAGTCCAGGATTCCTTACGGTTCGGTCGTGGCCTTCCCGGTGCGACTCGCATGGAGGGAGCGAACGATGTCACGGACCAGTGCACCGGGCTGCGCCGAGGCCGGTCGGTCGGGCAGCCCGCGAACACGGTGGGCGGGCGCCGGCAGCCTGCTCATCGCCCTCCTCGCACTTCTCTGCTTCGTGGCCGTGACGATCGCCGTCGCGAGCCGGTTCGTCATTCCGTTCGATCAGCCGTGGCTCGCGTCTGCCCGCACCCTTGACGGCCTGCCGGTCATCTGGCAGGCAATGTCGCAATCGGCGAACATCCCGCTCATCGCCATTGGGGTCGGGTTCGTGCTCTGGCTGGTGTGGAAGAAGCAGCGTCGCGAAGCTGTCCTCGTGATCCTGATTCTCGTCGCGGTGACCGCGGGCAGCGAGGGAGTCAAGCAGCTCGTCGGCCGACCCCGGCCGTCCGGCACCGGCGATGGAATCCCGGGCGTCGTCTACAGCTACCCATCGGGGCACGTGCTCGAGGTCCTGACGATCCTGGGGCTGATCACGGTGCGAAGCTGGCGGAGCTCCCGATCGGTCTGGCTCCGGCTGGCCCTCGTCCTCGTCGTGGCGACCGAGGTCGTGCTGGTGGGGATCTCTCGTCTCGCCCTGAACGAACACTATCCCAGCGATCTTCTCGGGGGCTTCCTGGGTGCGATCCTCGCGCTGGGCTGGTACGCATGGTTCACCCGGCCGGGTGGCTGGGCCGGCAGGCCCGCGGCAGACGCGCCCAGGGGCACGACCACTCCATGACGCGCCCGGAAGACAGGATCGAGCCTGCCGGCGGGGAGGTGAGCGCCACCGGCCCTGCGAGCGAGGCCGGTCCGCCTGGCCGGGTCGACTCGGCCGGCCCGGCGACGCCGGGGACCGTTCCCCGCCCTCCCCTCGCCATGGCGACGAGGACCCTCGGCCTCGGCTTCGTCGGGTTGATCGCAAGCCTCGTCGTCCTGGGCTCGATCGCCGAGGGCGTGCGCACCCGGGAGGTCTTCGCGCTGGACACGTGGGCGACCCCGTTCCTTCACGGCATCACATCGCCCGGCATGGATGCGCTCATGAACGCCCTGACCGATATCGGGTCGAGCCTCGTCATCGGGCCGATCCTCGTTCTCGTCGTGGCCTGGCTGCTCTGGAGGCGCCGCTACGGAGCCGCGCTGTTCCTGGGCGTCGCGACCGGCGGCAGCCTGGTTCTCCAGGCGACGATGAAGCCCTTCTTCGCACGCCCCAGGCCGCAGCTGCCGTGGGCGCCTGCGCTGCCCGACTACAGCTTCCCGAGCGGCCACACGATGAACGCGATCATCTTCTACGTCGCCCTTGCCCTGATCGCGTGGTCGGTCGCGGGCCGCCGGATCGGCCTCTTCGTCCTGGTGGTCGCCGTGGTCGTCGCGCTCGGGGTGGGGGTGAGCCGCATCTACCTCGGCTACCACTACCTCACGGATGTCGTCGGCGGGCTCATGGCGGGGATCGCGTGGCTGCTCGTGGCGGGCGCGGCGTTCCGGGCTCGGCCGACATGGCGGCAATGGCGGTCCGAACGCATCCCACGGACCCGCGAGCGCGACGGCTCGGGCACGACGGCTGTCGGATGACGCGCGCGCTCGTGCTCGGTCGGCGCCGCCCGGGCCGCAGGATCGGCCAGGCGGTCCGCGAGACGAAGCGGAGGCTCGAGGCGGCCGGCTGGACGGTCGAGAGCGCGGTCGTCCGGCGCAAGCGAGACCTGCGCCAGCGCGCGGCCCGCGGGGTGGAGGCAGGCGTCGACGTGGTCGTGGCGGTCGGCGGCGACGGGGCGGTGCTCCAGGTCGTCAACGCCCTCGCCGACACCCCGGTCGCCCTCGGCATCATCCCCATGGGCACCGGCAACCTCCTCGCCGGCAACCTTCGGATTCCCCATCGGCTCGACCGCGCTGTGACCGTCCTCGTCTGCGGACGACATCGCCGGATCGACCTCGGGCGCGTGACCGTCGGCGGCAAGGACCGCGACTTCGCGGTGGCCTGCGGCGTCGGGTTCGACGCGCGCGTGATGCAGGCGACGGGCACCGCGGAGAAGCGGCGCCTGGGCAAGCTGGCCTACGTCGTCCGGGCCATCGGCCAGGCCCGTCACGTCCGGGACGTGAAGCACGAGATCACCCTGGACGGAGCCCACAGCACCACCGAGGCGACCCAGGTCTTCATCGCCAACTTCGGGCAGATGGGGTCGCTGATCAAGCCGCGGCGCGAGATCCAGCCGGACGACGGCCTGCTCGACGTGATCGTCGTCCGGGCGCCCGGGCCGCTCCTGGGCCTGCTCGCCGGGCTGGAGGCGCTCTGGCAGCGCGACCTGGGGATGAGCGCCGCCGGCCACGTCATCCGGGCGCAGGCCCGGGAGGTGCGGATCGAGACCACGCCCGAGCGGCTCGTGGAGACGGACGGCAGCGTCGTCGGGACCACGCCGATCGTCGTGTCGATCCGACCGGGCGCCCTGACGGTGATCGAACGCGGTCCGTGACCCGGGCGCGGGGTTATCAGCGCGGCAGCCGGCGCTTGGCCGGGGATCCAGCGAACGTGCGCGTCCGCGCCAGCAGCTGGCGCTCGGTGAGCGGGCCGGCCTTCTCCACTTCGACCCGTCGCGTGCGGCCGTGGCCCTGGTCATCCGCACGGACCTGCTCGGCGAAGCGCTCGACCACTTCGCCGTCACCGATCAGCAGCAGGTCGTCGTCGGCCGGCAGCACGTGGGCGACCTGGGCGAAGAACGTGCGCATGTGCTCGTCGCGATGACCCTCGCCGGCGGGGTGGTTCTCGGTGGGTGGCCGTCCGGTCGAGCGATGCCGGCCGGGGACCGTGGACTCGATGCGGTGGCGCACGGCGAGATCGCTGCTCCAGCGCACCACCGAGGCGAAGTCGGCGGAGATCCAGACACCGGTGGCATGGGGACCGGTCATCGCGGTTCCTCCTTTCCAGGGCGGCCATCTCGCGGCGCCAGCCACGGGCGACCGCGGCCCGTGGTCCGGCCTACCAATGGATGGCGCCGCTGACGAAAAGCGCCGTCAGCGTGATCACCACGATCGCGGCCAGGACGCCGAAGACCGTCCGCGCTTCCTTCGAGAGGTGATACGGATTGCCCGTCGTCTCCTCGTAGGACCGTGTCTTGCGGTCATGCTCCCGCCGGTTCGTTCGTGGTCCGGCCGCTTTCGTCCTGGTTCGCGATCTCGGCATCCCTTTCGCGCGACCTGGCAATGTCCCATCCGCTCTCCCACTGTGGCGGCCCGAGACCGCGTCGTCATGACACTCCGTCATGTCCGGGGACCACGCCCGGCGGCCCAACCGCAGCGTGATGAGGTCCGCGGGGAGCAGGCTGCACCTGCGTCGGCACGGCTGTCTGCAAGTCGGGTGGCGTGCGATCGGCCCCAGAGGAACTCGCAGTCCGACCCGATGCGGACGATACCGAGCTTCGCGTCAGGGCACCCACACGAGCCGTGTTCGGGACCGGCAGATGCGGCGCGCGACGACCAGGAGACCAGCGTCATCCCGTGAGCGCCCGAGCGCTCACGGGATGAGCCGCGCGTAGGCGAGGCCCGTCGCGCTCAAGCGGCCGTGCGAGATCGCCTGGGCCTGGACCTGGGTCGCCTCCCGGCGGACGACCGGATACGGCGCGCCGTCGAGAGCGGGCGTCCAACCAAGGTAGGCGAAGAACTGGCTCGACCAGAACGGCGAGACGTATGCGAAGTTGTGGCTGTCCGAATAGGCCACGATCGCCTTCAGGAAGCGCGCGTCGAGGGGCGCGAAGAAGGAGAACATGCCGATCCTGGCGTCGACCACGACCCCCTGGTTGCCACCGGGCCCCGTGGCCTTGTAGAGCCAGGTCTCGTCGAGCACGACCGGTTTTCGGGTGCGGGCGGCGGTCGCGCTAACCACGTCGAGATGGGCCAGGCTGGTCCGGTCGATGGGGTAGACGTGAACGCTCAGGTAGTCGATCGCGGTCTTCGTGGCGAGGGCCGCATCGATGCCGGGGTCCGACCAGGTGCCCGTGCCCGCGCCAACCTTCGTGCTGCCTCGGCGCAGCCCGGCAAGCTCCTCGTTCACCACCTGCACGGCGGCTGCGGCGCTGTCCAGCGGCAGGCGGAGGTTCCGGGCGAAGGTGTCGGGCTCATCGAGGATCGACAGGTAGGCCGGGTGAAGGTTGTCGATGATGAGTTGCGCCTGGGCGCGCTGCCCGACAGCGTAGGTGTCGAGCGTGAGACCTGCGTAGGCCGGCTGGAGACTCGAGAAGACGGTGTTGGCGAAGATCGCGTTCTCCTCGACGCTCAGGAGCATGCCGTGAGCCCGGACGGCCGCCGCGACCTGCTCGTAGAAGGCGAGGTACTGGGCGTGGTTCGGGAAGGTGGAGAGCAGCAACGGAAACCCGAGCTCCACCGTCACGCCCCGGATGCCGAGCTGTTTGAAGCGATCCAGCGTGAGGTTGATCCCGTGAATCGCTCCCGGGCGCAGGAGCGACGTGCCGAGGTTGCCGTTCGCGGCGAGCAGCTCCGCGCCCATGACGGGCGCACCCTTCGCCGTGCCGGCCTCGGCCCGGGCCGCCAGGTCGTCGATCTCGCTGCCCAGGCGGTTGACGAGCGGGACGTACCTGGCCGGTACCAGGTCGGTTGCCGGGTGCACGGGCAGGATGACGGGCGGGCGCGGAGCCTGGCTGAAGTCGAAGTCGGCCGTCAGGTCGCCCAGCTGCAGCGCGTTCTCCCGGACGTCAGGACGCGAATCCGGCCGGCCGTCGGTGGCCGGATCGATTCGCGCGCTGCCCAGGAAATCGTCCTCGATGAACTTCAGGTACGCGTCGAAGCTCAGCGTCTGGTGGTCGATGAACCCCTGCTTCGCGTACGGGCTGATGACGATGCCCGGGACGCGCAGCCCGTAGCCGTTCGCATCGACGCTGGGCGGCGTCACATGGTCGTAGAAGCCGCCCCAGTCGTCCCAGGTCAGGAAGATCGCCGTGCTCGACCAGTCGGGGCCGGACATCACGGTGTTGACGAGGTTCGTGACGTAGCTCTGGCCGACTGACACGAGCGCGGGCGGGTGCTCGCTGTCGCGGCTGTTCGGGACCACCCAGCTGACCGCCGGGAGCGTGCCCGCCTTCGCCGCGGCCAGGAACCCCGAGATGTCCTGGACGTTGCCGGCCTGTCCGTTCTGCTTCACATCGCCGAACCCGGGCAGCGGGTTCCAGATGCCGGGCACGGACACCGTCTGCGGCACAGGGGCACAACTGATGCCGTCGTCGGCACAGTCAGGCTGGTAGCCCTGGTCGAGGTAGTAGCCCCAGCTGACGCCATGCGAATGGAGCACGTCGGTCAGGTCGGTCCAGGCGTACGGCGTGGGGTTCGCCGCGGTCGGGAGGCCCGGGTTGTTGATATCGCTCTGGCAACTCTCGGGATTGGCCGGATCCGAGCATCTCGCGGACCAACCGGACACCATGAAGAGGTGTGCGGGCAGGCTCCATGAGGCGTCGGGCTCGAACATGTGGTCCTGGAGCACGAAGTTGTTCGCATAGCTCCAGTAGTTGGGGATCTCGGCGCCGGTGACGTAGCCCATCACGTCCGGGGTGCCCGAGCCCGCGCAGGCGGGGTTGAGTGCGTTCTGGCAGCCCTTCTTTGCCTGCTCCGCCTGCGCGACGAAGCCATTCATCGCGCCACCGGCGATGTCCACGGTCGCGTTGGCCTGCCCGTGCGGGCCGCCGGCCGTCAGGTCTTGCGAGTTGTGGAACGGCCGATCGCACCCCCCCGTGGCCGGATCCGGCACACACACAGTGGGCACGCCGTTCGCCATCGGGATGCCGTCGGCGCCCGGATAGGTGCCGAAATACGTGTCGAAGGAGCGGTTCTCCTGCATGATCACGACGACGTGCTGGATCTTGTGGATCCCGGTCACCGTGGAGCCGGCGACGGTGACACCGCTCGCGCCCGCGCTCGGCGCTTCGATCGTCGGGGTGGCGGGGCTCGTCGACGAGCCACAGGCCGCGACGAGAAGGGCGGCGGCGAGCGGAGCGACACGCGGTTGCCATGAGCGGCCGGCATGCCTTGCCTGCCTGCCCGGGCCTGATCCGGACATCACCGTGACCTCCGTGAAGGGAGCGAGCCGTCACTCCGCCCTCCCAGTGCAGCGCCGCACCGTAAGGGCCGTACCGGGCGACGGTAAGGGCCGGACCGGGGAATGTAAGGGCGCCTCGGTCAGCCAGTGGCCGCGCGCGCCTGCAGGGCCACGACCGACGCCATCGGCCTGGACGAGCGGGCCATGGGCACCCCCCGGCAACGGGTCGTGAGGCGGCATCGCAGCGTGAATACGTGCCTGGCGCGTACCGAGGCGCGCCGAGCGTCCCAGAGAAGCCCGGCCGAAGAGCCTAAGATTGCCGCGTGATCGACCTGGACGCGTACGCCGCGGATTGCCGCCTCTCCGGCAGCGTGGATCTCGGGGAGGGCCGCCTGACCGACCTTCTCAACGCCACCCCGGAGCTGCGCATCCAGCAGGCCCGCCTCGAGAGCCTGGCCGACGGCCACGTGGTGGAGACCCAGGAGATCACGGTCGCCTCGGACGAGCTGTATGCCGTGGTCGCGGGCGATCCCCGCGGCGAGATCTCCCGCCGGCTGCGCACCCGTACGACCCGGGTGGCGATCGATCTCGGCCCGTACCACGTCGTGGGATTGGTCCACGGCACGCCGGCGTCGGACCCGCTGGGGGCAGCCCTCCGCCGCGCCGCGTGGCTGCCCATCACCGATGCCACGGTCACGTACGGGCGCGGCGGTGACTCGGCCAGCGACGAGGTGCCCACGCTGCTCGTCAACCGCACCCTGGCGAGCTCGTTCCGGGCCGTCGAAGAGGCGGACTTCGGCCTCCCCTGGGAAGAACCGCGGGTGCCCCGGCCCGCCACGCCGCGCGCGCTCGACCTCACCAGCACGTTGCAGGACGAGGGACGCCCGGATCGCGCCGAGGGAGCTCCCGGGAGGACGTCGGGGACCGTCGTCTGAGCAGGGCGCCTGCCCCATCGCGGAGGATCGCGACGAGCAGCCCGATGCTAGCCCTTCGGTTCCTCGTGGCCGCCGAACCCGAGGCGCATGGCCGAGAGGACCCGGTCGGCGAAGTCCGCCTCGCCCCGCGACGTGAAGCGTTCGTAGAGCGCCGTGGTCAGGACCGGCGTCGGCGCGCCGACGTCGATCGCGGCGATGCTGGTCCAGCGGCCCTCGCCCGAGTCGGAGACGCGGCCCTCGAAGTCGGAGAGATCGCCGCTGCGCAGGAACGCCTGGGCAGCCAGGTCGAGCAGCCACGAGGCGACCACGCTGCCGCGCCGCCAGACCTCGGTCACGGCCGCGATGTCGAGCTGGTACTGGTACAGCTCCGGGTCGCGCAGGGGCGTGATCTCGGCGCTGACCTCGCGCTCCTGCCGGCCCGCGTCGGCGTGCTTGAGGATGTTCAGGCCTTCCGCGTAGGCGGCCATCAGCCCGTACTCGATGCCGTTGTGGACCATCTTCACGAAGTGCCCGGCACCGCTCGGGCCGCAGTGCAGGTAGCCGTTCTCGGCGGAGTCCGGATCGCCCGTCCGGCCCGGCGTCCGGGGCGCGGCATCCACGCCGGGCGCCAGGACGCGGAAGAGCGGGTCGAGGCGCCGCACCGCGCTCGCCGGGCCGCCGATCATCAGGCAGTAGCCCCGCTCCAGGCCGGCCACGCCGCCGCTCGTCCCGCAGTCGAGGTAGTGGATCCCCGCCTTCGGCGAGCGCCTCCGGAGCGGCGGATGTCGTCGACGTAGTAGGAGTTGCCGCCGTCGACGATCACGTCGTCGCGGGCCAGCAACGGCACGAGCTCGTCGAGGGTGGCATCCACCGCCGCGGCCGGCACCATCAGCCAGAGCACCCTCGGCGTGGCGAGCTGTCCTACAAGGTCCTTGAGCGAGGTGGCCCCGGCCGAGAGCGCCTTGTCGGCGAGCAGCCCGTCCACCGTCTCGGCGTGGCGGGCATAGCCAACCACGCTGTGGCCCGCTCGCAGCCAGCGGCGCGACATGTTGGCGCCCATCCTGCCCAGGCCCACCAATCCGATCTGCATCGTCGTCCCTTTCAATGGCGGAGCGGTCGACAGGTGTCGATCGCCGTACCGGCGGTCAGGCCGGGTTGAAGACCCCGTCCATCCAGTCAGGGTCGGCCTCCAGCTGCGCGCGCAGCTGCTCGTACCAGGCGTGCTGGGCGGAGCTGTCGGCGTTGGCGCGGTAGCTCGCCTCATCGTCGAAGATCGCGATGAGGAAGGCGATCGGCCCGGCGCCGTCAGGCACGAACAGGTAACCGTCCCTGGCGCCGGGCACATCCGGGCGCCGCTCGCGGTTCCACTCGTCGATGAGCACCCGCAAGGCTGCGACGTCGCCCCCCTTGGGGCGGATCCTGGCGATCGTTCCGTACACTGCATGCTCCCCCACTATCGCGGTGGTTGATCCCTGGAGCACCTGCCCGCCACTGCCCGGCGAGGTCCCGGACCACGTTTGCCAGGGACGCAGGTGCCCGTGTCCAGAGTAGCGCCGGGAGCCATTCGATCATGTCGAACCCGGGCGCGATGGAGCGATCGCTCCGGTCCTCGGTGCCGGGGCCCCGAGACGCGTCGCCTCCAGCGTGGCACCATTGCGGCGGGCGCTCGTGCCGGAGGTGCGCGCTCGAGGTGGAGGGAAAACCATGCCGCTGGATCGCCGTGCGCTCGCATTCTCGCTCAGCCTTGCGCTGCTCGCCGCCGCCTGCGGCGGAGCCGCCGCCACTGCAACGCCCGGTAGCGCGGGTGCGGCGTCGGAGGCCCCAGCCTCGCAGGCCCCGGCGTCGCAGGAGGCCGCGGCCTCGCAGGCCCCGGCGTCGCAGGAGCCCGCTGCAGGCAGTGCCGGGTCGGGCATCGGACTCCCCGGGCTGCCGGGCTCGGCCCCTGATCTCGAGGCAATGCTCCCGTCGACCGTGAACGGCGTCACCTTCACGAAGACCAGCTTCGGTGGCGGCAGCCTGCCGGCGACGATCCCGGTCGGGTCCGACGCGATGGGCGCATTCCTGCAGGCCAACGGGAAGACGCTTGCCGACGTCTCCATGGCGATGGCGACGGCGACCGACGCGTCGAAGGCCGGCACCTTCGTCATGGCCTTCCAGGTGAAGGGTGTCGACGGGACGAAGCTCGCCCAGGTCCTGGCCGGCACCTCGAGCAGTGACCTGCAGACTGCCACGGTCGGCGGCAAGCAGGTCCAGGAGGCGGGCGCGGCAGGCATGGGGTTCGCGATCTACGTCAAGGGCGACGTCGTCTTCTACATCCTCTCGATCGGCGACGCCGCCCTGACCGAAGGGATCCTGGCCGCGCTGCCCTGATCGCGCGGGGTGCCCGAACCGGGGGACGGGTGATCGCCCCGGGCATGGACGCCGGGTGATCTCGGAGGCGTGGCTGGCGCGGGCCGAGGTGCGCACCCTCGCCGGCCGCGGCGCCGAAGCGCTCGAGGCGGCTGGGCAATGAGCGAGGACCTCGACGTCCCGCCGGCCATGGCCGGCGTTGACATCCCGTACCGCGTCGTCCGGACCGGGCCGGCCGGGAGCGCGGCGGAGAGCGCCGCCCTGCAGGGGATCGAGCTCGCGTCGCTCCTGCGGACCATCGTCGTCCGGCGCGGCGAGGGCGATTACGTGTTCGTGCTGGTTCCCGCCGGCCGTCGCTTGGATTGGCCGAAGCTCCGCGCCCACCTGGGCGTGCGCCAGCTCTCGCTCCCGGACGCCGACGAGGCCCGGGCGGCCACCGGCTACGAGCGCTACACCATCACTCCGTTCGGCGCGACCCACACCTGGTCGGTCATCGCGGACGCCGCGATCGACCGACCGCTCGATCGTCGCCATCGGCGGCGGGGCACGGGGCGTCAACGTGCACGTTGCCCCGGCCGATCTCATCCGCCACCTGGGCGCCGCTGTCGTGGACGTGACCGCGCTCGACGAGACGCCCCGCCAGGGTTGATGAGCGGCGCCCACCGAGCGACGGGAAGACGGCGCGCAGCGCCGCGCTACCTGCCCGTCGCCAGCCAGTCGAGGATGTTGAGCGTCAGGCGACCGAAGCCCTGCGCGACGTCGTGGCTGGCGGCGAAACGCGGATCGAGCGCCCAGCCCCAGTAGAACGTGCCCGAGGCGAACACGCGGCCGCCACTCGGGAGCTCGCGCCAGACCGCCTCCGCTGTCCAGCGCAACGATGGCACCCGCCCGAGTAGGTTCGCAGCGACCGCGAACGGGTGATCGTAGACGCCTCCGAGGGGTCCCCACCACTCGGCAAACGGATAGACGCCGTCGACCTCACCGCCGGCGATGAACCCGAGCGAGCCGTTCGCCGCGAGCCCGGTGCCATCGAGGAGCCGGGGGTCGGCCCCGGCCGCGAGGATCGAATAGCGCCCCATGACATCCGTGATCCCCCGGTAGCGGACCCCGAACAGGGGCTCGTCCAGGAAGCTGCCTGTGTACGGACCCCCGGGTCCGACCGCCTGGTAGCCGGTGCCGCTCCGCTCCTCGGTCTCCCCCGGAGGCAGCGTGGCGCCCGCGGCCTCGGACGGTTCGGGTGTCTGGCCGGCCGGCAGCAGCGCTGCCGGCACAGGTCCGCCTTTGAGACACACGAAGTCACGCGGACCATCCGGCGACGCTGGGCCGAAGCTGATCGGCCAGTATCCGCTGTCCGCCGCGAGCATCGCGACACCCATATCGCCGGCGGAGACATGGGCGTCGAGCCAGTCGTAGAGCGAAACGCCCCAGTACTCGTCGTGACCGTTGAAGATCACGGTCCCCGGCAGCGGCTGGTTCTGGGGGTCGATGGACAGGTTGTAGTCGGTTGTGAAGCTCACGTCGAGACCCTGGCGTTCGAGCCACGAGATGAGCGGCAGCTCAAGGAAGAAGAGCTGCCCGGCACCGCCATCGGTCGCATACGGCCGATCGAACGACACGCCGAGTGCCCGCGTGACTCCGGGCAGCGGATCGCCGATCCGCGTGACATACACGCTCGAGCCACCCCACTCGTTGTAGGCCTGCCAGTTCAGCGCGCTCGAGACGACGAGGAACTTGGTGGCCGACCTGCTCCGAACGACGAACGGCACGTACGACTGGGCGCCCTCGGCGCTGTCCAGGCGGACGAGGTACACCCCTGACGGCCATCCGGCCGGGATCGCGAACGTCGTCGTCCAGGCCCACGGGGCCCGGACCATCTTCGTCGCGGGATCGATCACCGGTGCGGCCTGCTGCTGGCCCGGCGCCGAGTCGATCGTTGCGACCTCGACGAACGGGCTCTCGGCCGACGCGCTGCCCGACACGCGCCAGATCGTCGCGTTGTACGAAGGCGCCGTGGTCGATACGGCCAGCTTCAGCGTCTCGCCTGGGAAGTACGACGGCGCCGACGCGTACCCTTCGATGAGCCGGCCGGGTTCCGACCGACCTTGGATCTGCCACGGCCGCGGACCCTCGTACGCGAACTCCGGCCGAGTCACCAGGGGGATCGTGTCGGCGCGCCCCCCGAACAACTTCGGCGTGGCGCCCGGCATGACCGGCGGCGGCGTGGCGCCGAGCGTCACCGGCGGCAGCGTGGGCAACCCGGTCGGCGGGGCGACGATGCCCGGAAGCTGCCCGATCACCGGCACCTGCTGGAGCGTGGTCTTGAGGTCGTGGAGCCACGGCGGCCGCTCAGCGACGACAACGGCGCCCACGACGGCCGCGACCACGAGGAGCGAGCCGAGCGCGACCGCGACGACGCGCCGGCGCGACCTCCCACCCAGCGCACGGTTCATGGGATCAACTGCATACGACCAGACCCGTCACAGCCATTCCGGTCACCCCTCCAGCTGCACGGCCACCAAGCCCGGTCTCGACAGGCCATGGTCGGTGAACGCGCGTGCCCCCGGAAGGGCACCATGACCATGAGGAACGTGTCCTTCGGCACGGTCCGGAATCCTGAGCCCGGCCTCAGCAGACAGCGAGCGGACCGGCTCCGCCGATCGACGTCGCCGGTCCGCTCGATTCGTCCGTTCGACTCAACGGATGGCGGGGGTCACTCCTGGCCGTCGAACTGGTGGTCGACGTTTTGCCCGGCGGGATCCGCGTGGCCGCCGGTGCCATCGGACGCGGCGTCAACGGCTTCCGTGCCCGCGGCCTCGGTGGTCGCGGCTTCCGTGCCGGCGGCTTCGGTGCCCGCCGGGGCTTCGGCAGCGGTCTCGGCCGTGGCGGTCTCCGAGGCCTTGATCGTCGCTGTGCCGGCGACATCCGGCGTGGTCTGGTCGCCCACCTGGAGGGTGTCGGTCTCGGGGCCTGTCGGCTCCGACACCGGACCGACCGGGGCCACCGGGCGCCGGGCCGGGGCCAGGGTGACAGGGCCAGCGGCGAACGCGCTTGCGGCGCCCGAGATGAGGAGGACCGCGGTCGCGGCAAGCGCCGGAGCGCGGAAACGGTCGAGCTTCATGGCTCAGACTCCTGGTCGGGATCGGGGCTTCTGCCCGATCGCCGGCTCACCTTGCGCCGTACACCGTGAGCCTTCGGTGAATCGCGCGTCACGAATGATTCACCTGCGATTCACGCGGCCCAGCCACAATGCGACTCATGAAGATCCTGGTGCTCGAAGACGACCAGCGTCTTCGTTCGGTCCTCGTCCGAGGCCTCCATCGCTCCGGGCATACCGTCGACGTTGCCGGGACGGTCGAAGAGGCGCGCTGGTTCGTGTCCGAGACGAGGCACGACGTGCTGATCCTGGACGTGATGCTTCCCGACGGCGACGGGTTCGCGTTCTGTCGCGAGCTTCGGGCGGCCGGCGACTGGAGCCCCGTCCTCATGCTGACGGCTCGCGATGCGGTGACGGATCGAGTCCGCGGCCTCGACGTTGGAGCCGACGACTACCTTGTCAAGCCGTTCGCGTTCGCCGAGCTCGAGGCGCGGCTTCGCGCTCTCGACCGGCGCGGGCCGATCGACCGACCGACGAGCGTCGCCTGCGGCGGGCTCGAGCTCGATCCGGCCGCTCACCGGGCGACCGTTGGATCGCGAGACCTGGACCTCACCAGCCGCCAGTTCTCGTTGCTCGAGTTCTTCGCGCGCCGGGCCGACCGGGTCCTCACGCGCGCCCAGATCCTCGACCAGGTCTGGGACTGGGCGTTCGAGGGGGACCCGCGGATCATCGATGTCTATGTCCGCTCGCTCCGGCAGGCGCTGGGGGCCCACCCCGGGGCGCCGAGGATCGAGACGGTGCGGGGCGTTGGCTACGCCCTGCGCCCGACGGGCAAGGCCGACCCTCGCGCGTGAGCATTCGGTCGCGCCTGGCGGCAGGCTACGGCGCCGGCGTCATCCTGACGCTCCTCATCGTCGGGTTGTTCGTCTGGTGGCAGATGGGCGCAGCGCTCCGGGCCTCGCTCGAGACGACGCTCCAGACCCGCACGACGGGAATCCTCACGTCACTCGAGAACGCCGGCCAGGCGGGACTCCAGGAGGCGGACCACACGGCGCCGGGCGTATTCGCCGCATTGTTCGCCGCCGACGGATCGCTCGTCGACACCACCAGCGACGCCCCGAGCGGCCTGCGACCGATCAACGGCATCCTTGAAAGCGGCGGCCGCACCTACCTGGTCCGAACCCAGACCGCTCCCGACGGCACACGCATCGTGACCGGCGCCGACCTCCAGCCGACGGCCGACACCCAGGCCGCCCTCGCGCGACTCCTCGTCGGGGTGGGGCTCTCGGCCGGCGCGGCCTCGCTGTTCGGCGGCTGGCTGCTGGCCGGGCGAGCGCTGCGGCCGATGGCGCAGCTCATCGATGACGCCGCGACGCTCGGCCCGGGGGATCTCCACCGGAGGCTCACCCCGCCCGCGCGCATGGACGAGGTGGGACGTCTCACGCTCACGCTGAACGGGATGCTGGACAGGATTGCCGAGTCCGTCGAACGCCAGCGCCTCTTCGTCGCCATGGCGGCCCACGAGCTTCGCACGCCCCTCGCCGCGCTTCGCGTGGAGCTGGAGATGGTCGAACGCGACGAGGCAACGCTGGGCGAGTATCGGCACGCCGTCCGCGAGGCGCAGGGCGACGCGATCCGCCTCAGCAGCCTGGCCACCAGCCTGCTCGAGCTTGCCGCCACCCAGGACGAGGCTCACCAGGTCGAGCGCCGTCCGGTCCAGCTCCGGCAGATGGCGTCTGCGGTCGTCCGCAGCGTGGATCCGCTCGCGCGCCAGCGCGGGGTGGCGATCACGCTCGACGTACCCGATGCGGTGGTCCGGGTCGATCGGACACGGGTCGAGCACGCCATCGGAAACCTGCTCAACAATGCCGTGGTCTACGGGGGCCGCGGGAGCGAGGTCCAGGTCCGGTGTCGGATCGCCGAAGGCCCGGGCGCCCGGATGATGACGGTCGAGGTCCTCGACCGAGGACCCGGCCTCGGCAACGATCCGCCCGACGGACTCTTCGAGCCGTTCATCCGGGGCACGCGGGCCCAGGGAGTCGGGTCCGGCCTTGGGCTGGCCACGGTCGCGAGCGCGGTTCGTGCGCACGGCGGAGCGTTCGGCGCCGACAACCGCGACGGTGGCGGAGCACGGTTCTGGTTCACGATCCCCGACGAGGAGGCATCTCCTTCTGACGCGTAGGCGCGGTCGCCTCGCTCCGGCGCGGCGCGGCGCGGCGGGGCGCGGGCCGGGCCGCGCGTCAGCCCGGCGTCGCTCCGGCCACGGTCGCCGGCGAGCGGCGCGGGCCGGCGATCCATAGCGCCACTGACCAGAGCACCAGCGCGGCGAGGATGACCGGGATGAGCGGAAGGTACGAGCCCGTCGAGTCGAATGCGATCGCGCCCGCGTACACGGCCAGCGTCCCGCCGACCGGGTAGGCCACTCCCAGCAGCCCGAAGATGGACCCGAAGTTGGCCCCGCCAAAGACGTCGCCGAATGCCGCCGACCTCACTGCGATCGTCGCGCCGGTCCCGATGCCGTGGAGGATGACGCCGGCGATCGCCAGCCCCGGCGCGGAGGCGACCAGCCCGAGTGCCGCCACGACCCCGCCGGCCACGGCGGCGGCGGCGAGGACGCCCACGATCCGCCGGCCGACTCGATCGGACAGTCCGCCCCCGACGATCTGGCCGCCGACATACGCCAGGGACTGGAGCCCCAGCGCCGCGGCCGCCCACTCGGCTCCAAGGCCGCTGTTGACCGCGCTCGGGATGAAGGCCTGGAGGAGGCCCTCGTCGAAGACGCCGATCGCCGCGGCGCCGGCGAACAGGACCCAGAACCGCCTCGTGTGCACGATGCGGCGCACGCTGTGCGCGTGCTCGCTGCTGCCGATCGGCGGGACCTCGTGCGCGGCGGAGACCGCGCCGGGAGCTGACGTCTCGTGGAGGCCCGACGCGCGAGCCGCGAGCCCGGCCTCCGTGGCGCGCGTGCCGGGCAGGCCGGCGCCCTGCGGCTCGCCGGCCGCACCGGTCCGGACGCGGCGACGTGCCGGCACGACGATCGCCGGTCCGCTGGTCATCAGCCAGACAAACGCGACGCCCACCAGGCAGGTCGCCAGGAAGAGGAGCGACGACGACCGCCATCCGGCCGTCTGGATGAGCCCGCCGGCGATGGGCAGCGCGATCGCGACCCCGATCCCCGGGCCCGCGTAGGCGATCCCCAGCGCGAGGCCGGACATGCCGGCATACCGCCGGGCGATGGCGGTCGAGGTCCCGATGAACGAGAGCTGCAGCCCCAGCGCCATGAAGACCGCGTAGGCCAGGATCACGAGCGAGATGTCGCGCGCGAGGTAGACCGCCAGCCAGCCCGCGGCCAGGAGGACCATCGACGCGGTCAGGAGGTCGCGGTCGGCCCACTCGTCGTACGCCCGTCCCAGGAGCGGGCTCGCGACCGCCGTGACGACCAGGAACATTGTCCAGGGCGTGACGGCAAGCGTCCGACTGATCCCGAACTCGGTCGCGAACGCGACCGAGATCGCCGGGAACGTGTACAGGCCACCGTACGCAATGGCACCGACGGCAAATGCGCCGATGAGCGGCAGCGAGAGACGGGTCGCGCGTCGCGCGATCGGGAGGGCCACGCCCGAAATGCTACGGGACGCCGCGGCTCGCGGCCGGGCCGTGCGGGCGCGTGGACTCCGGGCCGCCCATCCCGCGTAACGGCCGGCTGCCCGGGGCAGACATTCTCTTCGATGAGCAGCGACGCGACGCCGATGCCGCCCCTCGCCGGCGCGCCCGCAACGCTGGATCCCGACACGTGCACGGGCGTTGTCGAGCTTGTCACGGAATACCTCGAGGACGCGCTCGACGACCAGAGCGGGGCGCGGTTCGAGGCGCACCTGGCCGGGTGCGACGAGTGCGCCCTCTACCTGGAGCAGATGCGCGCGACCATCGCGGCGGCCGGCCACGTGGACCTCGAGCGCGTCGCGCCCGCCGCGCTGGACCGCCTGGTCGCCGCGTTCCGGTCCATCTCCGCCGGGAGCGTGTAACGCGACGCGTAGGCCCGCACGTTTGCCGACGGGAACCACCCGAGCTGATCATTGACGCTGGGGGGAACGGCCCGCGCTCGCAGGAGCGCGGGCCGCGTGATTCCGGGACCGGGTACCGTTCGCGCCGGAGGCGGCGAAATGGTCGAGTTCTTCGACAATGCCTACCGCGACGGCGGGAGGCCAACCTGGGACATCGGGCGGCCACAGGGCGCGCTGGTCCGGCTCGCCGGGAGCGGCCTGATCGTGGGATCGGTGCTCGACGCCGGGTGCGGGACGGGCGAGAACGCGCTCTACCTGGCGGCCCGGGGGCACCCCGTGCTCGGCGTCGACGTCGCCGCGGCGGCGATTGAACGGGCCCTCGCCAAGGTGGCGGACCGCGACCTCCCCGCGGAGTTCCTCGTCGCCGACGCGCTGGACCTCGGGGCACTGGGCCGGACGTTCGACACGGTCCTCGACGTGGGCCTCTTCCACACCCTCAGCGACGCCGAACGTCCGCGCTACGCGGCCAGCCTGGGCGCGGCACTTCGGCCGCGGCGGCCGGGCGTTCCTCCTGTGCTGGAGCGACCGGAACCCGTTCGGGCGCGGCCCGCGACGAGTCTCGCCCGGGGAGATCCGCGAGACGTTCCGCGACGGCTGGCGCGTGGAGGCCATCGACCCCGAGTGGCTCGAGACGCGCCTGCCGGACGGGCGCATCCACGCGTGGCTGGCGCGGATCGTCCGCACCGGGACCGCGGACGTGATCGCGGCGGGGCGCGCGACGCGGCCGGGCAATGTCGGTCCGGCCGTCGCGCGGGCCCGCCGTGGCACGCTCGCGGCAGGCCGGGTATGCTCGCGCCGTGAGCCACCGCGTGTCGCAGATCGGACTCCGCTGCTCCTGTCCCCGGCGAGTGCCGGTGCAGGGTGCGCGCGCGGTCGGCTGCTGACCGCCGGACCCACCTCCGCCGGGACTCGCGACTCCTCCTGTCCCGACGAGCGGCGCATGCCGTCGCTCACCGGCCCGCGTCCCCCGGAGGTCCCCATCCGTGTCCACGTCCTCACCCCGCCCGCCCGCCAGGTCGACCCGCGCGGCCAGCGCTTCGGCGCCGGCGTCTCGGCGGTCGTCCTGGTCCTCGCGTTCGGCCTGTCCGCTGCCGTGGCTCGCCGTCCTCGTCGGCCTCAACCTCGCGATCTCGGCCGCGTTCGGCACGCGCTTCTTCCTGCCCGGCCGCCTGTGGCCGGTCGTCCGGCGCACGCTCCGCCTCGGGCCGGCGGAGCTCGAGCACGAGTACCCGCCCGCTTCGCCCAGGCGCTCGGGCGCGACGTTCATCGGGCTCGGAGCGGTCGCGTTCGCGGCCGGCGCGCCCCGCTCGGCTGGCTCCTGGTCGGAGCGGTGGCCACCCTCCAGGTCGCTGCTCGCCGCGACCGGGATCTGCGTCGGCTGCCGGCTCTACGTCCTGCGCTGGTGGGTTCCCACCCTGTTCGCGCGCCTCTTCCGGCGAGCCGACCGGCTCGCCGGCCCGTCGATCATCCCGCCGATCAGCTACCGCGAGCGATAGGCGGTCCGAGCCCACCCGGAGGTCGATGCCCATGAGCCAACCGCACGATCGCGTCCATGCCTTCGCCGCGCTCCTCGCCGAGGAGCGCCTGGCGGGTGATCGGGGCTTCCCGCTCAAGCGCGACGTCGCCGTCTTCGTCGACGAGCTGCTGGGGATCCTCTTCGGACAGCTCTCCGAGGGAGCCGCCGGCACCGCGGACGAGCTGCAGGCCCGGCTCACGCTGGCCGCGCGCGACCTTCGTCATCTCGTCGCGCCGCTCGCGGAGCCGGGCGACGCCGACCGGATCGTCGACGCGTTCACGGCCGCCCTGCCGGACATCCACGACCGGCTGGAGCAGGACGCCAGGGCGATCGCGGCGGGCGACCCGGCCGCCGAGAGCGTCGACGAGGTGATCGCGGCGTACCCGGGCTTCCTCGCGATCGCGATCCACCGGATCGCCCACGAGCTCTGCGGCAGGGGGTCCGCATCCTGCCCCGGCTGCTCTCGGAGGTCGCCCACACCCGGACCGGCATCGACATCCACCCCGGCGCCACGATCGGCCGCTCGTTCTGCATCGACCACGGCACCGGCATCGTCATCGGCGAGACGGCCGTGATCGGCGACAACGTCAAGCTCTACCAGGGCGTCACGCTCGGCGCGCTGTCCGTCGCGAAGAGCGACGCCGGCACGAAGCGCCACCCGACCATCGAGGACCGCGTGGTCCTCTACGCGAACGCCACGGTCCTCGGCGGCGACACCGTCGTCGGCCACGACAGCGTCGTCGGCGGCAACGTCTTCCTGACCGGCAGCGTGCCGCCCAACTCGGTCGTCTACCAGACCAGCCAGGTCCGCGTCCGTCGCGTCCGCGACGGGTTCGAGGACTCCGACTTCGTCATCTAGAAGGAGACCAGCTGATGAAGGCAGATTCCATCCTCGCCACGATCGGCGACACGCCGCACGTCCGGGTCAACCGCCTCTTCGACCCGCGCGTCGAGGTCTGGGTCAAGCTCGAGCGCGCCAACCCGGGCGGCAGCATCAAGGACCGGATCGCGCTCGCGATGATCGAGGACGCCGAGGCGCGCGGGATCCTCGGACCCGGCTCGGTGATCATCGAGCCGACCTCGGGCAACACCGGCATCGGCCTCGCCCTGGTGTGCGCCGTCAAGGGCTACCGGCTGATCCTGTGCATGCCCGAGTCGTTCTCGATCGAGCGTCGCAAGCTCATGACGGCCTACGGGGCGGAGCTCGAGCTGACGCCGCGCGAGCTCGGCATGAAGGGCGCGATCGCCCGGCGCGAGCGAGCTGGCGGCGGAGATCCCGGGCGCCTGGATCCCGATGCAGTTCGACAACCCGGCCAACGTCGAGGTGCACCGTCGCACGACGGCCGAGGAGATCGTCGCGGACTTCCCGGACGGCCTCGACTACCTCGTCACCGGCGTCGGCACCGGCGGCCACATCACCGGCTGCGCCGAGGTGCTCAAGCCGCTCTGGCCGAACCTCCAGGTCTACGCGGTCGAGCCGACGCTCTCGCCGGTGCTCTCCGGCGGCACGCACAGCCCGCACCCGATCCAGGGGATCGGCGCCGGGTTCATCCCGGGCGTGATGCGCCCCGAGCTGCTCGACGGGGTCCTCCAGGTCGCCCCGGAGGACGCCATGGCGTACGCGCGCCGCGCGGCCCGCGAGGAGGGGCTGCTGGTCGGCGTCTCGTCGGGCGCCTCGCTGGCGGCCGTCGCCCAGCTCCTGCCGCCGGTCGCCGACGGCGCCCGGATCCTCACGTTCGGCTACGACACCGGCGAGCGCTACCTCTCGGTCGAGGCGCTCTGGGGCTGACGCCGCGTCGGGTCGACACCGGTGCTCTGCCGTCGCCCGCTCAGCGCGGGGTAGCCCCCGGCGTTTCGGCACGTCCTCCCAGTGAGCCCACGGGACGGGATGCTCGGCCAGGTACGCCTTGACGGCCATCCCCACGGTCGGGTGGAAGCCGGCGTCGCCCAGCCGCTCGTAGATCCCGTACGTCCTGCAGCCGGTCCTTGACGTGGCCCTTCATCTCGGCGAAGTGGAGCTCCATGCCGCGCGCGCGCCAGCTCGGTGATCAGCTCGTCGAGCATGTCGGCGGCCGTCGTGTCGATGTCGGTCATCGGCTCGGCCGAGACGACGAGCCAGCGGACCGGCGGGCGGCGCGCGGTCGACCACGCCGAGCACGGTCGCGGAACAGAGCTCCGCGTTGGCGAAGAAGAGCGGCGCATCCCAGCGGTACAGGATCAGGCCGGGCACCAGGCGCGCGTCCGGGTGCCGCTCGAGGTCGTGGTAGCCCTTGTAGTCGGGACGCGGCCGAGGATGGCGTCGTGCGGCCGCCAGGCGTGCCGGATGAAGTTCGAGGAGCGAGAGGCCCACGGCGACGGCGATCCCGGGCAGCGACGCCGAAGACGACCACGCCGAGGAAGCTGACGAGGGCCAGCCCGAGCTCCGACCGGCGCAGGCGCCAGAGCCGCCGCACGCCCTCGACGTCGAAGAGGCTCAGGGCGGCGGAGATGACGATCGCGCCGAGCGCCGCGGTCGGCAGGGCGTCAGGAGGCCCGGCACCGCGACGAGCAGGAGGATGACGACGCCCGCCCCGACGAGGCCGGTCACCTGCGTCCTGGACGCCGGCCGCCTCCGCGACCGGGGTGCGGGTCGCGCTGCTGCTGATCGGGAACCCGCCGATCAGCCCCGACGCCACGTTCGACGACGCCGAGCGCGGCGAGCTCCTGGTCGGGGTCGACCGCTCGCCCGCGGCGGGCGGCGAAGGTGCGCGAGATGACGCTCGTGTCGGTGAACGCGATGAGGGCGATCCCGAGCGCGCCCGGGACGAGCGCCGGAGGTCGGCGACGCTGACCGCCGGGATCCCGACGGTCGGCGAGGCCGCGCGGGACCGCGCCGACCACGGGATCTGGTCGCGAGGCCCGAAGACCGTCACGACGAGCCGTGGCCAGCGACGACCGCGATGAGGACGCCGGGAGTGCGGGGCGAGACACGGCGGAGGCCAGGATCACGGCCAGCGAGCCGGCGCCGATCAGACGCGGCGGGCACCACCTGCCCGTCGAGCACGCCCCGGACGATCCCGATCGATCACGCCCAGGAAGTCGGACGCGGCAGACCGAGAAGCCGAGCAGCTTGGGGACCTGGCTCACGATCGACGGTCGGGCGATGCCGTTCATGTAGCCGACCCGGACCGGCCGCGACAGCAGGTCGGTGAGGAAGCCGAGCCGCGCCGCGGCCGCGGCGATGCAGATGGCGCCCGACCATCAGGGCGAGCGCCGCCGCGAGGGCGACGGGCGCCCGCGCATCGCCGCCGGCGAGCGGGATGATCGTCGCCGCGACGGGCGGCGATGAGCGCCGAGTCGGACCCAACACGAGGATCCGCGACGGACCGACCAGGAAGTAGGCGACCAGCGGGCCGACGGTGCGTACAGGCCGGCGATCGCCGGGAGCCCCGCGGCCTCCGCGTAGCCCATACGCGGCCGGGACCAGATCGGCCGAGGCCGTCCCCGGCCACGAGGTCCGCGCGGAACGCCGCGGACCTGTACCCGCGGAGCGCGCGACGATCGGAGCCAGCGCGCGGTTGCGCGACCGGCCGCGCGGCGGGCTGGTCTCCGGCGGCGAGTGGATCTCCGGCGGCTCGACGGCACGCCTTCCCCACCCTCGTGCTTCGCGGCGGTGCCCGGACTCCGGATGCCGCGACCCGGCCATCATGCGGCACAGAGGGCCGGTCCGCCGGCCACAGTGGGGGCCCGGGCATCGCCGGATGCGCGAACGCCAGGCTTGCGGGGCGCGCTTGCTGCGGTGAAGATACCGGCGATGGCCACCCTCGACGCGCCGACCCTCACACCCGGCCGCCGCACCACGGACGCGCGTCGGCGCGCCCGGCACCGCTCAGGTCGCGTAATTCTCGCAGTCGGAGCGCTCGTGCTGGGGATCGGGTCATGCCAGCTCCCACAGCCGCACCTGCCGACGCTCCGGGCGGCCGCGGCCGAGGCCAGCGTCTCGAGCCTCGCCCACGCTGGCCGAGCCTGAGCGTGCGGCCGCCGGGGATCTGCGAGAATCTCGCCATGACCGATCGCGTCAGCGCGGGAATCCTCCTCTACCGCAGTCGAGACGCGGCCCTCCAGGTGCTCCTGGCCCATCCCGGGGGGCCCTTCCACGCGACGAAGGACCTTGGGCGCCTGGACCATCCCGAAAGGGCGAGGTGAGAGCCGGGGAGGCCCTGGTGGACGTTGCGCCCGACGCGAGTTCACCGAAGAGACCGGCCACGCCGCGCCGGAAGACGGCGCCATCGCGCTCGGCACGATCCGGCAGCGGGGCGAGCTGGTCCACGCGTGGGCGCTGCCAGGCGACCTGGACCCGGCCGCCGCGCGAAGCAACACGTTCTCGATGGAATGGCCCCCCGGATCCGGCCGACTGGACGCGTTCCCCGAGATCGACCGCGTGGCCTGGTTCGACCTGGCCCAGGCGCGACTCCGCCTCAAGGAGACCCAGGTTCCGTTCCTCGACCGGCTGGCCGACGCGCTGAGCCGCTGAGGCACGCCTTCGCGTCGCGGCTCGGGTCGCGTCGCGGCGCACGGGACCGCCGGCCGCCGGGCCCTCCCCGACCCGTGGATGACAGCGCGGCTAAACTGGCACTCAAGCGTCACCCCATCAGCTCGGAACCCTTCCTGGCCCCCGCCGGAGGCACTTGCATGTCCACGTTCACCGACGCGCTCAGCGCCCAGGTCGCGAACAAGTTCGCAGCATCGCAGCAAGCCCCGGAGGCCGACGCGCCACGCGCCGCGGGCGGGGCGCTCTGACCCCATCGGGCCCGCTCGCGGGCGGCGTGAGCGGCGCCAAAGTCATCAGGCACAGCCATGCGCGTGCGACGATCGGTCGCGATCCTCGGCCTGCTCGTCGGCCTCGTGGCTTCCGCCTGCGGCGGCCCGACGGGCACGCCCGCGACGCCGACGGTCGCGCCCTCGGACGGGGCATCCGGCGTCGGTGCCGGGGCGACTCCGGCGGCGTCGCCGTCGGACGCCGGCTTCACGGGCGGGACCGCCACCGGCAGCCGTGACGCTCCCGGCGGGCTGCCGTCGCGTACGCGGGTGGGGTCGTGCGAGCACGGGCCCGGCGACGCGTGGGTGGCCGTCGACATCGGGGCAGCCGAACGGGGCGGAGTACTTCGGCTTGATCGCCGGGCGCAGCCCCTACAGCCCCACGGACGCCAGGACCGCGGCCGGCGGCGGGACCCTGAAGGGCGATGCCGTGGTCGTGACCTACCGGCATGCCGGCCGGCCGTTCGTGCTCGACCATGACAGTGCGACCGTGGTCGTGGCTTCTGCGATCTCTGGCACGGCACGTTCTCTGGCCACCTGGCCGACGGCACGCCGTCGAGGGGGTGTTCGGCTGCTGAGGGGCGGCAGCCGCGCAGTCCCGGGACGCCGCGGCCGATCGCGGCAGGCCGGTCCCGGGTCGCACCGGGTCAGCCGTCCGCACGCACCTCGGCCAGTCGCCGGGCCAGGAACGCCCGCTCGGCCGGGTTGCCCGCCAGTTCCAGCGCCCGCTCGTAGGCGCGGGCCGCCTCGTCGCGTCGCCCGAGCCGGCGCAGCAGGTCCGCCCGGGTCGCGTGGTAGAGGTGGTATCCGTCCAGAGCGCGCCCTCGGCGCGAGCGCGTCGACGAGGACGAGCCCGGCGGCCGGGCCCGTCCGCCATCGCCACCGCGACGGCGCGGTTCAGCTCCACGACCGGCGACGGCGCGATCGCGCGCGAGCGCGGCGTAGAGGCGCGGCGATCTCGCGCCCAGTCGGTCGCCGTCGGCGCTGGGCGCGCGCGCGTGGCACGCGGCGATCGCCGCCTGCAGCAGCGTACGGCCCCGGCGCGGCCCGCCGCGAGCGCCGCGGACGCGCGCTCGACCAGCGCGAGCCCCTCGGCGATCTCGGCGCGGTCCCAGCGCGCGCGGTCCTGGTCCTCGAGCAGGGACGAGCGTCGCCGTCCGGCGCCGACCCGGGCGTCGCGCCGGGAGTCCTGCAGCAGCAGGAGCGCGAGCAGCCCGGCCGCCTCCGGCTCGGCCGGGCATCAGCTCCGCGACCAGGCGGGCGAGCCGGATCGCCTCGGCGCAGAGGTCGCGGCGGACCAGCGCGTCGCCGGTCGTGGCGCTGTAGCCCTCGTTGAAGACAGGTAGAGGACGGCGAGCACGCCGTCGAGCCGCTCGGCAGGAGGTCGTCCGGCGGGACGCGGTACGGGATGCCGGCGTCGCGGATCTTCGTCTTCGCCCGGACGATCCGCTGCGCCATCGTCGCCTCGGGGACCAGGAAGGCGCGCGCGATCTCCGGGCGTCGTCAGGCCGCCGAGCGTCCGCAGGGTGAGCGCGACGCGGGCCTCCAGCGCCAGCGCCGGGTGGCAGCAGGTGAAGATCAGCCGCAGCCGGTCGTCGGCGAGGCGGCTCTCGCTCCCGAGGCGCACGTCGTCCTCCTGCTCCCGGCTGCCGGCGAGCGCGCTCTCGAGCTCGGCGAGCTTCGCCGCCTGCGCGGCGCGCCCGGCGCATCCGGTCGAGCGCCCGGTTGCGGGCCGTCGGTCGTGATCCAGGCCGCCGGGGTTCGCGCGGCACGCCGTCGCGCGGCCAGCGTCTCGAGCGCGGCGACGAACGCGTCGTGGACGGCCTCCTCGGCGAGGTCGAAGTCGCCGAGGACCCGGATGAGCGTGGCGAGGACGCGGCCGGATTCCTCGCGGAAGGCCCGCTCGACGACGTCGCGTCGCGGAGACGGCGCTGCCGGGATCAGCCGGCGGCCGCCGGCGCCGGCGAGGTCGCCGGCATCTCGGCATCGACGGATCGGGCGGACCTCGACGGAGCCGTAGGCGCGCCCAGGGCAGCGCGCGGCCGCGTCGAGCGCGGTGTCGAGGTCCGGCGCAGTCGATCGATGTAGTACCCGCCGAGGACCTCCTTCGTCTCGGCGAACGGCCCGTCGGTGATCAGCGCGCCGGCCGTCGCGGACGCGGACGGTCGTGGCCGCCGTGGACGGGGCCAGCGGGTCGCCGCCGACGTAGATCCCCGTGTCGATCATCCACTGCGTGTACGCGTTCCACGGCTCCATGTCCGCGCATCGGGGCGCGCCTCGGCCGGCGCCATCTCGGGCCCGTAGATGAGGAGCATGTAGCGCATCGGGATCTCTCCTTCTCGGTCGGGCAGGCGGCGGGACTGCCCGGGCTGCCACCCGCGGTGCCCGCGGGGTCTTCTGCTGACACGACGAACGGGGACGGCCCGGATCGACTCCGTGCGCCATCTTCCGCGAATTCGCCCCGGCCGGGAAGAGGGCGGGTCGCGCGATGGGCGACGCGACGCCGCGGGGACGCCGCAACGCGACGAGAGAGCGCGACGGTGACGCGGGACGCCGACTGTCGCGTCCGCGCGCCTGATCCTCCCACGCATGCGCCCGGCGACTGGTACGTGACTGGAACGGGCTGCAGCGGGCTCGGGTGGCCGCCGCACGACGGCCCGGCGAGCGCGGAACGTGCTCGCGCGACGGCGGACGCGACCAGGCCACGAGCGCCGCCGACGGTGCGGCCGGCCCGCGAGATGCGTACGAGTCGGACCACGCATGAGCCGGAGGATCGGCGACGACGTCTTCCGCAGGATGCGGCACGATGAGGACCTCCGGGCGACCGAGCGAGCCTCATCGCTGCGGCCGCATGAATGGGGGCGACGCATGGCTCCACGCAGCGAGGTCATCCAGGTCGCCGGGCGCGACGTGACGGTGACCAACCCGGACAAGGTCTTCTTCCCGGCGGCCGCGGCGGCGAGGGCGCGCCGCAGGCGACGGCGCCGGCCCGGGCGGCGAGGCCCGATCACGAAGCTCGACCTCGTCCGCTACTACCTCGCCGTCGCGGACGGCGCGCTGCGCGGCGCCGGCGGCCGGCCGATGGCCCTGAAGCGCTACCCGAACGGCGCGGCGGGCCCGTTCTTCTTCCAGAAGCGCGCACCGGAGTCGCGGCCCGGCGTGGATCCGCACGGTCACAGCTCAGCTTCCCGTCGCGGCCGGACCGCCGACGAGGTCGTGATCGAGGACGCGGCGCAGCTCGCCTGGGTGATCAACCTGGGCTGCCTGGACCTCAACCCGCATCCCGTCCGCGCCGACGACCTGGACCACCCCGACGAGCTGCGGGTGGACCTCGACCCGGTGCCCGGGCGTCGAGTGGGACGACATCCGCCGGGTGGCGCTCGTCGTCCGCGACGCGCTCGACGACGTCGGCCTGGTCGGCTGGCCCAAGACGTCGGGCTCGCCGTGGCATCCACGTGAACGTGCGGATCGAGCGCCGCTGGACGCTTCCCGGAGGTCCGGCGGGCCGCGCTGGCGCTGGCCCGCGACGTGGAGCGCCGCGTGCCCGACGCTCGCCACCAGCCGCTGGTGGAAGGAGGAGCGCCACGGCGTCTTCATCGACTACAACCAGAACGCGAAGGACCGGACGGTCGCGCGCGCGTACTCGGTCCGACCGCGGCCCGACGCCCGGGTCTCGACGCCGCTCACGTGGGACGAGGTCCCGGACGTGGACGCCGCGGCGTTCACGGTTCGGACCGTGCCGGAGCGGTTCGCCCGCCTGGGCGACCCGCATGCGGCGATCGACGAGCACGCCGGAAGCCTCGACGGCCTCCTCGAGCTGTCCGCGCGCCACGAGGCGCAGGGCCTGGGCGACGCGCCGTGGCCGCCGAACTACGCGAAGACGCTCGACGAGCCACCCCGGGTCGCAGCCCTCGAAGCGGCGGATGCCGATCGAAGCCGCTCATCGAGATCGGGCGCGCGGCGACCCAGGCGGAGGCGATGGCTGGCCTGGCGCGCTGGAAGGAGCGCCACCCGGAAGCCTGGCCGCACCTCGCGCCGGCGGACGTGCTGGTCGACGCGATGCGCGGCCGGTCCACGACGTGGACGCGGATCCGCCTGAACCTGGAGCACGTCCCGCCGGACCTCCGGCCGGACCAGGAGGCCCTCGATCCCGACTACGATCCGTGGGCAGGGGTTGACTGGCCGGGGAAGCCGTCTGCGTGAGGCTCGGACCACCAACGGCGGACCGAAGGGCCGCCGTCCCGGCGACCAGGAGCAGACTGGAACGGCCCATGGAAAAGGTGTTCGAGATCTACATCAAGACGACGCCCGAGCGCCTGTGGCAGGCGATCACCGACCCCCTGATCCGGAGCAGGTACAACTTCGGTGCGGGCCAGACCTCGGACTGGACGCCCGGGTCGCGCTACGAGATGGGCGCTCCGAAGGCCCCGGCTCCCCTCGGCGAGGGCGTGAACCTCGAGGTCGACCCGCCGCGCCGGCTGGTCCAGAGCATGGTGGCGCTGTGGAGCGAGGACGTGAAGCGCGAGGGTACCTCGAGGGTCACCTGGGAGATCCAGCCCATCGTCGCCGACTCCTGCCGCCTGACCGTCACGCACGATCAGCTGCGCGACGGCGCGAACGAGGAGCTCTACGGCGGTTGGCCGATGATCCTGTCCGGCCTGAAGACGTGGCTCGAGACGGGCGAGGTTCTCACGACGCCCGGATCGCTGCTCTACGGCTGAGGAACCAGGTGCATTCCGTCAGCCGCGGCGGAAGTGGCCACCCCCGCGGACAAGCGCGAAGACCGTCACAGCGTAGCCCAGGAACACGACGAGGACGACCAGGATGCCGGTCCCGGCCGAGCTGCCGTCGGTGCTGCCCAGCGAGCCGAGCGACGCGAGCAGCGCCAGCCCGGTGAAGAGCACGCCGATGATCCCGACGATGAAGCCGAGGGCCCGACCCCAGCCGCGCCGAAACAGCATGCCGAATGCGCCGAAGATCTCCAGCAGGGCCCAGACGATCACCACCACGGCAACGCCTGCGATGAACCCGCCGAGGGCCCCGAAGACCCCGGTGCCGGTTTCCGTCGTGCCGAGCTGGCCGAGCACGGTGCCGCCGAGCATGAGGATCGCGCCCCCGAGGGCGGTCAGCACCCCGACAAGGAGCAGGAAGAGCGCAGCGATGATCACCAGGCCGGACACCTTGCCCGGTCTCTGGGCCACGGAGGCCGGCATGACCCACCCCGTCTGGGCCGGTTGCGGCTGCCCCCACCCCGGCTGCGGCGCGGGCGGCGTCACCTGGTTGGGTCCGCCGGTCGATGGGTACTGTGGCTCAGACACGTTCCCCTCCTTGCGATGCTCGCGGTCGCTCGCGACTCTAGCAAGCCGAGCGGGCAGGGGGAAGGGGTCAGGGCAAAGAGGATGGCGCCGGAGACGGGCGGGCCGACGCCCCCGGCGACGGGCTCGGCCCGGCAGGCGGGTACAGCGCTGCGACGAGATAGCGGATCACGTCGTCGCCGGTGAACAGGTCGCGGTTGAAGGTCACGGCCACGCTGACGTGCTGCTTCGGAAGCCAGCGGATGGCGGCCCGCGTCCCTGCCAGCGCCCCCGTGTGCCCGACGGCGACGAAACGCCCGTCGATCTTGACGCGCGAGACCCCCAGCCCGTACGCCAGGGCCGCGTATCGAATGATCTCCGGATCGAAGGTGAGCATCTGGGCGAGCGAGGCGGGCGCGAGCACGTCGCCGCCGTAGAGCGCCCGCGCCCAGCGGGCAAGGTCGCCCGTGGTGGACGCGATCGAGCCTGCCGAGAATGCCGCGCTCGTGACCGCCGTGAACGGCGCGATGGTGCTGCCGTCGCTCATGTCCTTGGGCAGGATCCGCCCGGCGAAGCCGACGAACATCTCGTTGGCATGGGCCGGGGGCACTGCGGGCGTCCCGACGCCCTGCACGTACGTCGAGGTGAGCCCCAGCGGCACGAAGAAGTCGCTTCGCACCTGCTCCGCCCACGGTGCGCCCCCGGCGCGCTCGGCCACCAGGCCCAGCAGCACGAAGTTCGTGTTCGAGTAGCCCCAGCCCTTGCCCGGCGCGAACGCCGGCTTCCCGACGAACGGCAGGACTTCGTCCGGCGTCCAGACGCGCAGCTTCGCACGGTTCAGCGCGGCGTCGAACTTCGGGTTCTGGAAGAAGTCCGCGAGGCCGCTCGTGTGCGAGAGCAGCATCCGCAGCGTGATGTGGGCGGCGTTCGGGTAGTCGGGGAGCCAGCGCGCCAGCGGGTCGTTGATCGTCAGTCGGCCTTCTTCCGCGAGCCGCAGGATCAGCGCCGCCGTGAAGGTCTTGGTCAGGCTGGCGATCGCGAACGGCGTCTCTGGCGTCACCTTCGCCTTCGTGGCCACGACGGCGTCGCCGGAGACCCCGGTCCACGTGCGCCCGTCCGCGAGGATCACGGTTGCCTCCACGCCCGGGATCACCATCGACTTCCGGGCCGCTTCCAGGGCGCGCTGGAGCGTCGCCGCCGTCGCGGCGTCCACCGGGAGCCCGGCAGGCAACGGGATCGCGGCGGCCGGCGATGCGGGGGGCCCGGGTGACGGCGCGCCGGAGGCGGCGGAGCGTGCCGGTGGCGCCGAGGCAGCCGGCGAGGCCCCACCCACCGGCCCCGTGGATCCGCCCGGCATCGTCGCCATCACGGCCGCGACGCCCCCGACGACGAGGATGAGCGCGAGCGCCACCCCGGCGAACAGTCGCCGGCGGCGCGTCCGACGCGCGTGCATGGACCACGCCTGCGTCATCGGGCTCCCGGCTCCGACCCGAAGATCTGGGCCAGCTCGTATGGCGGCGTCGCTTCCAGCTGATCGTACCGGCAGCTGGCCGGGCTCCGGTCGGGCCGCCAGCGCACGAGTCGGGTCGCGTGGCGGAACCGGTCGCCCTGCAGGTGATCGTAGGCGACCTCCGCGACGCGCTCCAGCCGGAGCGGCTCCCACGACAGGTCCTTGCCCCGGTTCCAGCGCGACGTGGCACCCGGCATCCGCTGCGCGGGCACGGCATCACCCAGCTCCGGCGTGGCCCACTCGCGCCATGGGTGGCCGTCCAGCGCGCCCTCGCGGAGCGGGGCCAGCTCGCCCACCAGCTCGCGCCGCCGGGCCGCCGTGAACCCGCTGGCCACCCCGGCGTGGTGAAGCGTGCCGGCGGCATCGTGGAGCCCGAGGACGAGCGAGCCGACGCCGACGTCCGCCTCGTCCTTGTGCCAGCGGAACCCGGCCACGACCACGTCCGCAGTCCGGGCGTGCTTGACCTTGACCCAGCCACGCCTGCCGGGCTGGTAGGCGCCGTCCAGGCGCTTTGCGATGACGCCGTCGAGACCGGCGCCCTCGAACCGGTCGAACCAGTCGCGGGCGCGCGCCACATCCCGGGTGAGCGGCGTCACGTGCACGCTGGCCTCGCCGGACCGGATGCCGCCTGTCAGTGCCTCCCGGCGTTCGACGAACGCCCGGGCGCGCAGGTCCTCGTCGCCCAGCGCGAGAAGATCCCATGCCACGAAGCTCGCCGGCGTGCGCGCCGCAAGCAATCGGACGCGCGACTCGGCGGGATGGATCCGGAGCAGGAGCGCGTCGAAGTCCAGCCCGTTCGCTCCCGCGATCACCACCTCGCCGTCGACCACGGCGCGGACTGGAAGAGCCGCCAGGAGGGGCGCGAGCAGCTCGGGGAAGTACCGTTCCAGCGGCCGCAGGTCGCGGCTCTGCAGGACCAGCTCGTCACCATCGCGGAAGACGATGCAGCGGAAGCCATCCCACTTCGGCTCGTAGGCCCAGCCATCGCCCTCGGGCAACCCCGTCAGCGGGGCGGCGAGCATCGGCTCGAGCGGCGGGTCGAAGGGCAGGCGCATCGCCGGATTATGGGGCGGAGCGGCCCGGAGGGCAGCGCCGCCCGGGGGCTCAGGCGGGCTCGTAGGGCGGGTACTCCGGCCACCAGATCGCGTCGTCCACCGCCGCCTCGGCGTGGGCGCGCCCCTCGTCTCCGGCGTGAAGCGGCACGCCGTCCACCGTCCCGAACGACAGGACCGCCGCCACGGCGATCTCCCGGGAGATCGACCGGAGCTCGCCGATCGGCGGGTACAGCGCGCCCTCGGCGAGGGCTGCATCCGACACCAGGCCGGCCAGCGTGTGCGCGGCAACCAGGAACTGGGCGTCGTCGATCTGGCGCGCCGCCGCCACGATGGCGGCCAGCCCCACCCCGGGGAAGATGAACGCGTTGTTCGCCTGCCCGATGCGGCGCGCCCGTCCGTCCACGACGACCGGATCGAACGGGCTGCCCGTCGCCACGAGGGCGCGACCGTCCGTCCAGGCCAGCACCTGGGCGGGAGTCGCCTCGGAGCGCGAGGTCGGGTTCGAGAGCGGGAAGACGATCGGGTGCGGGCACGCCGCGGCCATCGCCCGGAGGACCGGCTCGGTGAAGGTGCCGGGGGTCGCCGTGGTCCCGATCAGGACCGTTGGCCGAACAGCGCGCACGACGGTCAGCAGGTCTGCGCCGGCCTCGAGGCCATGCGAGGCGAGCTCGGCGGCGCTCAGCGCGAACTCGCGCTTGTCCGCGTCCAGCCCGGGGCGTTCCTGGCCGAGGAGGCCCTTCGAGTCGAGGTGGAACAGCGAGCGTCGGATCTCCGCCTCGTCGACGCCGGCCTCGACAAGGGCCACCCGGACGAGCCGTGCGATCCCGATGGCGGCAGCGCCGGCTCCGAAGAAGACGACGCGCTGGCCGCGGAGAGACTCGCTGAAGTGGCGCAGGCCGGCCAGGATCCCGGCGACCACCACGGCCGCCGTGCCCTGGATGTCGTCGTTGAAGGAGGGCAGCACATCCCGGTAGCGATCCAGGATCCCGATCGCGATGTGCTGCTTGAAATCCTCCCACTGGAGGATCGCCCGCGGGAAGACGGACTGGATGCCGGCGACGAACGAATCGATGAACGCGTCGTACGCCGGCCCGCGCAGGCGCGGGTGGCGCCACCCGGCGTAGATCGGGTCGGCCAGGAGCGCCTGGTTGTCGGTCCCGACGTCCAGCGAGATGGGCAGCGTGAGGGCAGGGTAGATGCCGGCGCCGGCGGTGTAGATGGCGAGCTTGCCCACCGGGATCCCCATCCCGCCCGCCCCCTGGTCGCCCAGCCCGAGGATCCGCTCGTTGTCGGTCACGACCGCCAGCCGGACCTCCTGCTGGGCCGCGTTGCGGAGCAGCTCCGGGACGCGGCCGACGTCCCCCGGCGTGATCCACACGCCGCGCGGACGTCGAAGGATGTGGCTGTATTCCTGGCACGCCCGCCCGACGGTGGGCGTGTAGACGATCGGGAGGAACTCCTCCAGGTTCTCCGCCAGGAGACGGTAGAAGAGCGTCTCATTGCGGTCCTGGAGGGCCGCGAGCCCGATGAAGCGCTCGAGTGCGTCCTCCTTTCGGCGCACGTGCTCCAGCTCCAGGCCCAGCTGCGCCTCCAGGGTCAGGACGTTCACGGGAAGCAGGCCGTGCAATCCGAACCAGTGGCGCTCCTCGTCCGTGAACGCGCCGTCCTTGTTGTAGAGCGCGCGGCCGAGCAGGGAGCGACCCCGGAACGTGATGCGAAGCGGGCGGAGCGGGCGCCGCGGTTCGGGCGACGCCGGGACGGATGCGGGCGAGGCAGTCATCGGCCGAGCGTACGCGACCCGGTCGTGCCCTGAGAGTGCCGTCTGCACCGAAGCCGTGCGGCGGGTGGCAGGGGCCGGGCGGCCGGGACGGGCACTCGCGCGGGCACGGCCTCAGTGGGCAACGACGACCGTTGCCACGGCGTTCGCGGCGACGTGCCGGGACACGCGGCCGTCGAGCACGCCCTCGACCGGGGAGTCGGGGCCCGACCCGAGGACGATCGTGTCGAACCCGCCCTCCACGGCGATCTGCTCGATCCGGCCCGCGGGGTCGCCCGAGGGCTCCAGCAGCTCGACCTCGAGCCCCATCTCCTCGAGCAGCCGCTTCGCTTCCTGTAGATCCCGGGCGTGGGCGCTGGCGACCTCCCACGGGTCGCCGCCCGGGCGGGCTGCTCCCTCGGGCACCACGCTGACGACGCTCAGCGGCGCGTGGAACGCGCGGGCAAGCTCGCCCGCAGTCTGGAGGGCACGCCGGGCAGGCTCTCCGCCGTCATAGGCAAGGAGAATCTTCTTCATCGGCTGGCTCCCTTGTCGGGCCGGCCTGGGGCCGGTCGGCTCGAGTGTCGGGAATCCTCCCCTGAAGCCACGGGAGCAGGTAGACCGATTCGGCGCGATCCCGGGGGCCGCTCGGATCGGGCAACGGGCCAAGGGGCAGGGTGATCAGGTCGGCGATCCGCCCGCCTCGGTCGGGCTGGCGGGGCGCTCGGCGTCCGCCAGGTCGCCCGTGAGGTAGCGCTGGAGCGTCGGGGCCAGAGCGCGCACGAGGACCTCGGGCGTCGCGGAGGCCAGCGGCTCGACCGCCACCACGTACCGCGCGAGCGCAAGCCCGATGAGCTGCGAGCCGGCGAGTGTCGCCCTGAGGGCGGCATCCGGCTGGTCGATAGCGCGAGCGAGCGCGAGGAACGGGCCTTCGGCAAGCAGCTGGCGGAGCATGGCCGCGGCGACCGGGTCGGTGGTTGCCGAGCGCATGACGCCCAGCAGCAGCGGCCGGACGGCAGGCGTCTCCCAGAGCTCGAGCACGAGCCGGACGAACCGCTCGCCCAGCCTGTCGCGCGGTCCTTCGAGGAGCCGAAGCACCATGGTCGGCAGGTCGAGCGGGAACTCCATCGCCGCGACGAACAGCTGCTGCTTGGAGCCGAAGTAGTGGTGGACGAGCGCGGGGTCCACCCCGGCCCGGGCGGCAACGTCGCGGATGGTCGCGCCGTCGAAGCCGCGGTCGCCGAAGCTTGTTCGGGCCGCCTGGAGCACCCGCGACCGGGTGTCGCCCGAGCCCGGTCGCCGGCCTGTCCGCAGCGGCGACTGCCTCGCCCCGCCGCTCATACGACGTCGCGGCGAATCGTCAGCGCCGCGATGGTGGCGAAGAAGACGGCAACGATCGCGAGCACGGCGAGATCGAGCTGGAGGGCCGCGACACCCAGGTCCGCGCCGCGGATGAACACCTGCCGCAGCCCGTCCACCGCGTAGTTGAGAGGCATGATCGCCACGAGGGGCCGGAGGATCGACGGCAGGCTGCTGACCGGGAACAGGACCCCCGACAGGAGGAACTGCGGGGCGAGCACGATCGGGATGAACTGGATGATCTGCAGCTCGGTCCGGGCGAACGTCGAGAGGAAGATCCCGAGGCTCACGGCACCCACGGCAAGGAGCACCACGACCAGGAATGCCAGCACCGGGCTGCCGTTCACCGCCACGCCCAGGCCGACGGAGAAGGGCGGCAGCGGGCCGAGGGCGGGAACGTGGAGCGAGCCGAGGGCCCACAGCATCAGCACCGCCACCTGGATCGTGGCGAACAGGCCGAACCCGAGCGTGTACCCGAGGACGACCTCGCCGCGGGTCACCGGCGTCGCCATGAGCCGCTCGAGGGTGCCGCCGGTCCGCTCGCGGAGGAAGCTCACGCCCGTGAGGATGTAGACGAAGAAGTAGGCAAAGAAGCCGACGATCGCCGGCGCGAAGGTCGTGATCGGGTCGTCCGTCGGCGTGCCGTACAGGGTCGCGTGCCGGACAGCCGGGAGGGCCGCACCCGAAGCGCTGCCGGCGGCGGCCAGCAGCGCTCGCTGAACCACCGCGACCTGGCTCGCTTCGCCGGCCGGGTCCAGGCCGTTCGTGATCACGGTGACGGCCAGCGAGCTCCCGGATGCCGCGTCGACGCCGATCACGATCCCGACGGACGCGGCCGCGTCCGCGATCGCCGCGCGGGCGGCGGCCTCGTCGGCGACGTCGCTGACGGTGGCGCCGCTCTCCTGCAGCGCGGCGCCCAGGGCGCTGCCGACCAGCTGGCCGCGCGTGCCGGCCAGGTTGACGACGACGGCCGTGACCTGGGGCGCCTTGCTCTCGCGCAGGATGAAGGTGACCAGCCCGGTGATCACGATCGGCGCGATGAACAGGAGGGCGAGCGAGGGGCGGTCGCGCCGGATCTCCGAGACCACGCGACGGAACAGGGCGAGGACGCGACGGCGGCTCATCGCGTCACCTCCACGGCCCCGCCGAGTCGGAGGAACGCCTGCTCGAGGTCGGCCGTCCCGGCTCGAGCCCGGATCTCCTGGCCGGTCCCCCGGGCGATGATCTTGCCGGAGCGCACGAACAGGAGCTCGTCACAGCGGTCCGCCTCGTCCATGACGTGGCTGGAGACGACGATGGTCGTCCCGGCGTCGGCCAGGGCCCGGAAGTGGGACCAGAACTGGACCCGCAGGAGCGGATCGACCCCGACAGTCGGCTCGTCGAGGAACAGGACCGGCGGCCGGTGGATGAGGGCGCAGGCGAGCGAGAGACGTCGGCGCTGGCCGCCGGACAGCGCCCCGACGATCGACCCGCCGCGGTCCGTGAGATCCACGACGCGGAGCGCGTCTGACGCGGGTCCGTCTCCCTCCACGCCGTAGACCGCGCCGAAGAACCGGACGTTCTCGCCGACGGTGAGGGCCGTGTACACCCCATCGGCCTGGGTCATGTAGCCGATCCGGCTCAGGTTCGGGCGGGACGGCATCCGGGTGCCCAGCACTTCCGCCCACCCGGCGCTCGGACGGGTCAGCCCCGTCAGGAGCCGGATCAGGGTTGTCTTGCCCGAGCCATTCGGCCCGAGGAGGCCGTAGATCCGGCCCGGGGCGAGGTCGAACGTGACGTCGTCCACGGCCCGCAGCGACCCGAACGACTTGACGAGCCCGAGGGCTCGAATCGCGGCGGGAGATCCGGCGTCGTCCACACGCGGCGCGGCCTGCGACACGATCGGCCCTCCACTTCCCCGTGGGTGCGGCCGAAGGCCCGGCCGCAGGTTCACCGATGGGTGAATTCTACGCGCGATGACTTCCGTGTCAACGAGGACACGGAGGCCCGCCGACAGCGGCCCGCCGCCATTGGCTGCCCGCGGTGTCATCCTGCGCCCATGAGCGAGATGGCCACCCGGTACGACCTCAGGGCACACTCCTACGCGCGCTGCTGGGCACCGGTCCTCGCGCCGTCGGCGATCGCCCTGCTCGACGCGGTCGAGCCGGGGGCCGGGGCGGCGCCGATCGCGCGCCTCCTCGATGCCGGCACGGGATCCGGGACGCTGGCGCTGGCGGCGATCCGGCGCTGGCCGCACGTGCAGGTGACCGGCCTTGACGTTTCGGCGGGGATGCTCGCGCGCGCGGGCCGCCGCTGCCGCCGAGCTCGGCCCGGCCGACCTGGCGCGGCTCTCGTTTGTGGCGGGAGACATGGCCGACCCAGAGGGGGCGGGCGTGGCGCCAGCGTCGATCGATGCGGCCGTCTCCTCGTTCGCGCTCCACCTCGTCCCGGACCGCGCCGCAGCGCTCGCCGGGTTTCGGCGCCTGCTTCGACCCGGCGGCACCTTCGCCGTCATGACCTGGACGCCCGAACCCATGCGCTGGGCGCCGGAGACGGCGTTCGAGACCGCCCTGGCAGAGACGCTCGCGAGCACGGGCCGGGCGGTGCCGGGCGCCAGTGGTGGTCCGCGGGCCGGGCCGATGGAATCGGCCGCCGCGGCCCGCGCCGAGCTGCGCGCGGCCGGCTTCACGGACGTCGACACGTGGGAGCCGACGCTCCACCACCCATTTGGACGAGCGGAAGCGCGGGCGATGTTCGTCGAGTACGACCGTGCGGCCGAGCTCGACGCACTCGCGCCGGCCGTGCGTGCGGCGGTGCTCGCCGCGTTCGACGCGGCGCTGGCGCGGCTGCCGGACGACGCATTCCCGTGGGACGCGCCGCTGGTGGCGGCCCGCGGGGTCCGACCGCCGGACGATTGACCCCGGCGCTACTCGGCGGCGGCGCCCTCGGCCGGCGCGGCAGCCGGAGCCACCTCGGCCTCGACCACGGTCGGCTCGACCTCGACGACGCGCGGCGCCAGGACCCGGAAGATCACCTCGTCCGGATCGTTGAGGATGGTCGCGCCGGCCGGGACCGGCAGGTCGCGCACTGCGATCACGGCGTCGAAGTCGACGAGCGTCGTGACGTCCACCTCGATGAACTTGGGGAGGTGGTCCGGGCGGGCGCGGACGCGGACGTGGTCCACGGCATGGATGAGCGTGCCGCCTTCCTTCGTGACCGCTTCCGACTCGCCGATTCCGTGGACCGCAACGTCCACGGTCATGTCCTCGGTCATCTTGACCCGGAAGAGGTCCACGTGGAGCGGCGTCCGATGGACCCGGTGGAGCTGCACGCCGTTGATGATGACGGGCGTCGGCGAGCCTCCCTCGACCTCGAGGTCGATGAGCGCGTTCGCGCCGGCGCGGCGGCGGAGCAGCTCGAACTCGTGCGCGTCCACGGAGACGGACGTCGACTCGCCGTGCCCGAACACGACGGCCGGGATCCGGCCCGCATTGCGAAGGTGGGAGGTCGCCTTGCCCATCTCGGTGCGGGGCAATGCGGCAAGGGTGGGTCGGTCGGTGCTCACGGTGGGCCTCTCGGTTCAGTCAGGTCGCTTCGATCGGACGGGCGGCGGCGCGGCCGGATGGGGCCGGGCGCCCGGTCGAGGGGTGAGGGTACCACGAGCGGGGCCACGGGCTCCGTCGGTGTACGATCCGGCCGGTATGGCGAGCAGCATTCTCATCGTCGAAGACGAGCACGCAGTGGCGCGTGGCATCCAGTACGCCCTCCAGCAGGAGGGGTACGAGGTCTCCGTCGCCCGTTCTGGTGAGGAGGGCCTGGAGCTCGCGACGCACCAGGCCCCGGACCTCGTCGTGCTGGACGTTCGCCTGCCGGGAATGGACGGGTTCGAGGTCCTCCGCCGGATCCGGGCGGCCGACGGCAAGATGCCGATCCTGGTCCTGACCGCCCGCGACGACGAGGTGGACAAGGTCATCGGCCTGGAGCTGGGTGCGGACGACTACCTGACCAAGCCGTTCGGCCTGCGCGAGCTGATGAGCCGGATCAAGGCGCTGCTCCGGCGGGCCTACGGGGATTTCGCCGACGCGGGGAACGGGCGCGTCCTGCGCCACGACGACCTCCTGATCGACCTGGAACGGCGCCGCGTCCAGCGCGCCGGCCGCAAGGTCAACCTGACGCCGACCGAGTTCGAGATCCTGCGCCACCTCGCCTCCCGTCCCGGCCGGGTCTACACCCGGAGCGAGCTGCTGGAGCTGCTGCGCGACTACGAGGCCCTTGACCAGGATGAGAAGACGATCAACGTCCACATCAGCCACCTGCGCGAGAAGATCGAGGACGATCCGTCGGCGCCGGTCTTCGTGCTGACCGTCCGGGGAGTCGGCTACGCCTTCGTCGAGCGCTGACGCGCCGGAGGCCGGCGGTTCCGGAAGGGCACACCGGGGCGGGCTGCGCCCGCGCCTGCGGCGCCTGGTCCCGCGGTCGTTCCGCGCCAGGATGACCCTGACGGTCGTCGCGCTGGTGGCCGGCGTCCTCCTCGCCGTCTCGGCCATCGTGATCAACCGGCTTGATGCGTATTTCGCGGAGCAGGACGAGGGCGCGCTCTCGGCACGGGCGCTGGAGGTCGGGAGCATCGTCGCGGTCGTGGCGGTCCCGGCTCCGGGGGCCGAACCGGTCATCGAGGCCGGCAACACGCTCAGCGCCGCGGTCGCGGCGCGGATCGGCTCCGCCTCGTTCCTGAGCTTCCTCGCGAACGCCGTCGCGAAGTCGGACGTCACCGTCGAGATCGGCGCCGCCACCCAGGACAGCGCCGGCGACGTGATCGTGACGACGGCACCCGGCGGGAAGGTCACCGCGCCGCTGACCGCGCCGCCGGAGGCGCGCGAGGCTCGCGAGAAGATCCGCGCGACCGCGGCCTTCGGGCCCGTGACCGGCACCGCGCTTGCCGTTCCGTGGGGCGTGCAGGTGACCCTCTCGAACCCCTACACGACGCGGGCGTACTCGCTGGCGACCGTGACCACGCTGCTCGCGGTCACGGCGCTGGGCGCCCTCCTCGCGGCGCTCGTCATGGGGATCCTGATCGCCGGCCGTTTCACGCGTCCCCTTCGGCGCCTGAGCGAGGCGACGCACCAGTTCGGCGGCGGCGACCTTGCGAACCGCATCCCGGCAGCGGAGATCGGCGCGGCCTACACGGAGGTGACCGACCTCGCCGGGCAGTTCAACCTGATGGCGAGCCGGCTGGAGGAATCGGTGGGCCTGGTGCGGCGTGACCGGGACCGGAGCCGCGAGTTCCTGGCCGACGTGAGCCACGAGCTGCGGACCCCGATCGCGGCCCTGCGGATGAACACGGAGCTCCTGCAGGGCCAGGCGGGCGAGGACGCGGCCACCCGCCTCGAGTTCCTCGAGTCGAGCCGCGTCCAGCTCGAGCGGCTCGACTGGCTGGCACAGAACCTGCTGGACCTCTCGAAGCTCGAGTCGGGGCTGCTCGCCCTTGACCTGCGCCCTGACGACCTTCGGACGACCGTGGAGTCGGCGGTGGAGCAGGCGGACGCGTCGGCTCGCCGGCGCGGCGTCGAGCTGGCGCTGGAGCTCCCGGAATCCCCGCTCCGGGTCCGCCACGATCCGCAACGGATCGGTCAGGTGGTCGGGAACCTGGTCGGCAACGCGCTCAAGTTCACGCCGCGCGGGGGCCGCGTCCGGGTGGCGCTCCGACCTCACCGCGACGGCGCACAGCTCGACATTGCGGACACCGGCGTCGGGATCGACGCGACGGAGCTGCCCCACGTCTTCGAGCGCTTCTACCGGGGCTCCAGCGCGAGCGAGGCGCGCGGGAGCGGGAGCGGGCTCGGGCTCGCGATCGTGAAGTCGATCGTGGACATGCACGCGGGGCGGATCAACGTGGAGAGCCGGGTGGGCCATGGATCGACGTTCAGCGTGATCCTGGTCCGCGACCCGCGCAGCGTCGCCGTTCCGACGGCCGACGCCTTGGCACACCCTGCCCCGTCGTCCGTGACGCCGGGGCCCAGCGAGGTGGCGAATTCTTCATAGACGCCGCACCTGCGCCTGAACCCGCCGCTGCCACCATGGCCAGTGCGTGCCGGCAGCTCGCGTATGACAAATCCTGGAGCCAGCCCACCAATGAGCGATCCCTTCGACCAGGCACCCGACGCCATCCCGACAACACCGGTCCCGCCGGCGTGGGGCGCGCCCGACGCGTCCGGGGGGACGGCCATGCACGCGCCGGCAACCTATGCGCCGGCAGCCGATCGCCGCCCGGCATGGGCCGCGACCGAGGTGGACGCCGAGCAGGTGGCGCGGCCCACCCCCGAGCGCTGGTTCGAGCCGGCGCGCCCGGAGGGCTCGGCCGGCGATGCGATCTCGCCTGCGCCCGCCGGTCGCGAGAGGCGTGGCGGCGGCCTGGTCGGGGTCGTGATTGCCGCGTCGCTGGTCTCGGCGACGCTCGCCTCGGTTGGGACGTACGGCGCGCTCCGGGCCTCCGGATCGCTCGACCGGCCGGCCGCCACGCCGGCCGCCGTCGCTGCGCAGACCGTCACGGCCACGCAGCCCGCGACGGTCAGTGATCAGTCGGCGATCACGGTGGCGGCGGCCAGGGTCTCGCCCGCGATCGTGACGATCACCTCGTCCGGCGCAGCGGGGAACCCGAACAACCCGTTCGGCCAGGTCCCTTCCACCGGCATCGGCTCGGGCGTGATCTTCGACTCGAACGGCTGGATCATCACGAACAAGCACGTGGTAACCGGGAGCAGCACGCTCGAGGTCGCGCTCCAGGACGGCCGGACGTTCAGCGGCACGATCTACGGGATCGACACGCTGACGGACCTCGCGATCGTGAAGGTGGATGCCACCGGCCTGCCGACCGCGCCGATCGGGGACTCCTCGGCCGCCAAGGTGGGCGAGCTGGCCATCGCGATCGGGAGCCCGCTGGGCACCTACACGAACTCGGTGACCGCGGGGATCGTCTCCGCGTTCGGCCGCACGATCCAGGTGCAGGACGGCACGACCATCCGCAACCTCATCCAGACCGACGCCGCGATCAACCCCGGCAATTCCGGCGGCGCCCTCCTCGACGCGGCCGGCACGGTCGTGGGCATCAACACGGCCGTCGCGCAGACCGCTGAGGGGATCGGGTTCGCGATCCCGATCAACATCGCCAAGCCGATCATGCAGCAGGCACTTGCCGGCCAGAAGCTGGCGCGCCCCTGGATCGGGATCCGCTACCAGGCGCTGACCCAGCAGGTCGCCGACCAGGCGAAGCTCCCCGTGAGCCAGGGAGCCTGGCTCCAGGCCACCACGACCGGCGGCGCCACCGACCCGGCGGTCGTCCCCAACAGCCCGGCCGAGAAGGCGGGCCTCAAGGACGGCGACATCATCACCGCGGTCGACGGGGTGAAGATCACGGCCATCGCTCCCCTCGACGACATCCTCACGGAGTACACGCCGGGAACGACCGTGGCGCTCGACGTGCTGCGCGACGGAAAGACGATCACGCTCACCCTGACGCTCGGAACGCGCCCCGCCGGCCTCTGAGCAGACGACCGGTGAGCGGGGGTGGCGTTCAGGCCCGCCCGCGCTCGCGCCGGATCTCCACGCCGGCCCATTCGAAGACCCCGGGGAGCGGCGCCCGCGGCTTGCGCACGCGGACCGTGATCGCATCGACTGGCGGGTGGGCCGCCAGCAGGTCGGCCGCGATCCGTTCGGCCAGGGTCTCGATGAGCGCCACGTGCGGTCCCTGCTCGACCACCGCGCGCGCCCGGCGGAAGAGGTCGCCGTAGTCGATGGTCCAGGCCAGGTCGTCGGTCGTCCCGGCGGCCGCGAGGCCCAGCTCGAGGACGACGTCGACGTCGAACGGCTGGGCGTCGACCGCCTCCTCCGGGAGCACCCCGTGGCGGCCTTCGAAGCGCATGCCGCGCAGCTCGATCCGGTCGGTCACGCGCTTCCGTCCGGGTCCCAGCCGCGCACGACCGCGTCGGCCATCCGTGCGGCGCGCACGTTCGGCCGCACGTCGTGCACGCGCAGCATGTCCACTCCGGCGGCGATGCCGAGGGCGGTGGTCGCCAGCGTCGCTTCGGTGCGCTCCTCGGACGGGAGGTCCAGGACCCTGCCCAGCGTCGACTTGCGGGAGGTGCCCAGCAGGATCGGCCGGCCCAGGAGCCGCAGCGAGCCGAGGTCTCGCAGCAGGGCCAGGTTGTGGAGCGGCGCCTTGCCGAAGCCGAACCCGGGGTCGACGATCAGCCGTTCCCAGGCGACGCCCACCGCGAGCGCGCGCTCCAGGGCACGCTGGAGGTCGGCCAGGATCTCCGGGACCAGGTTCACGTAGCGCGCCTCGGCCCGGTTGTGCATCACGATCAGCGGGACGCCGTGTGCGGCGGCGACGCGGGCGATCCCGACGTCCGCGGCAACCCCCCAGACATCGTTGAGCAGGTGGGCGCCGGCGGCCAGGGCCGCGTCGGCGACCGCGGGCTTCGTCGTGTCCACCGAGAGCGGCATCTCCGGGAGCGCGTCCCGCAGGGCACGGATCACCGGCAGCACGCGGGCGAGCTCGTCCGCGATGCCGACCGCGGCATGGCCCGGCCGGGACGACTCGCCACCGATGTCCAGCAGGTCGGCGCCGTCGGCCACCATCGAGCGGGCCAGCGCGACCGCCGCGCGAACCGGGTCGCCGCCCTCCGCGACCAGGCCGTCGCCGGAGAACGAATCGGGCGTGACGTTGAGGATGCCCATCACGAAGGTCCGGCTCCCCCAGATGAACGTCCGCGGCCCGATCGCAAGCGGAGCGGGCCTGCCCGGCAGGCCCGGGGGACCCGGAATCTCGGGGAACGAGTCGGGCCGCCGGGCCGCGAAGGATGGCGTGGCCGCCCCGCCGCCGCGGACCGGGTCGGGCGGGACAACGCCACGCTCGCGGGGCAGGTCGCGTCCGGGTGCCACGGCGTCCGTCGGCGGGTCGCCGACGTCCGGACGGTGGGGCCGAGAGGCGGCGCGGTCGAACGGTCCGGGCATCGTGCCGCGATCCTACGCCGAGGCGGCGTCGGCCGGATCCCGGAGCTCGGGGTCGTCCACGAGGCGTGCCCGCGCCGCTCCCACCAGGTAGAGCGACCCGGCGACCACGACCGGTCCCTCCGCGGTCGCGATCGCGCGGTCGATGGCAGCCGCGGGGTCGAGCGCGACCCTGACCGTGTCTGCCGGGTTGGCTGCCTGCCAGCGCGCTGCGAGCGTTTCCGGCCGGAGCGCCCGGGCACCCGGAACGGCGGTCGCGATGACACGCGCGCCGGCCAGCGCGTGCGACGCCCCGAGCGCGGCGATCAACCCGTCGACGTCCTTGTCGGCCATGATCCCGACCACGAGCGTCACGCGCGCCGGGGTCGAGGCGGCCGTCCCGCGGCCGTTGCCGCGCAGCTCCGGCCACAGCTCGTCGAGCGCGGCGGCGAGCGAACGGGCGCCCGCGGGGTTGTGCGCCCCGTCGAGGAGGACCTCCGCGTCGGCGCCGCGCGGTCCGGCACCCGGCAGGTCCAGCAGCTCGAGGCGGCCGGGCCAGCGCGTCGCGGCGTAGCCGGTCCGCCGCGCGTCGGGGCCGACCTGCGCGATCCCGGCCCTGCCCAGCGCATCCAGCACGGCGTCCGCGACCGCCACGTTCGCCGCCTGGTGCCGCCCCAGCAGGCTGACCCGGACCGCTCCCAGGCCGGGCAGGTCCACGAGGAGGCCGTGCCGATCCGAGGCCAGCACCGGCGCCGCATTCACCTCGACGAGCGGGACCCCGGCACGTTTCGCCCGCCGCCGGATCGGCCCGAGGGCCGGGCCCGCGGCCCCGGTGATCGCGAGGTCGCCCGGCATGATGATCGCGGCCTTCTCGCGCGCGATCGCCTCGACGGTCGGCCCCAGGTGCTCGGTGTGGTCCAGGTCGACGTTCGTGATGACGGCGACGCCCCCGTCCCAGGCGTGGGTGGCGTCGAGCCTGCCGCCCAGGCCAACCTCGACGACGGCGAGGTCCACACCCGCGTCCGCGAAGTGGCGGAACGCGAGCGCCGTCAGCAGCTCGAACTCCGTTGGAGGGCCGTGACGCCGCGCAACGAGGTCTGCGACCGGCAGCCCGTCCCGGACGAGACGCGCGAACTCGGTCGCCGTGATCGGGTGCCCGGCGATCCGGACCCGCTCGCGGTAGCTGACCAGATGCGGCTTCGGCGTCTCGCCGGCGCGATACCCAGCGGCGACAAGGCATGCGCCGACCAGCGCCACGACGCTCCCCTTGCCGTTGGTCCCGGCAATGAGCGCGCCGCGAATCTCCCGCTCGGGGTGCCCGAGGGCCGCCAGGAGGGCCCGTGTCCGGCCCAGGCCCAGGCGGATCCCGAACCGACCGCGCGCCTGGAGCGCTGCGACCGCCTCGGCAAAGGAGGACGGGAGGTCGCCGCCCTCCAACCCGCTCACTAGTCCAGGTCGTCCTCGTAGAAGACGCACTGGTTGAAGCGGGAGCCCAGGCAGACGTCGTTCACGTACCCCTGCTCCATGTGGACGCCGCCGCGCAGCTGGCACCGTGAGACGGTCTGCTCCTGGCGAACCAGGGCCTTGAGCAGGTGCGGCGCCTGGACGGGGACCGAGCCGCGGATGCCGGTCATGTAGAAATGCGGGCAGACGTTGCGTCGGAGGCTGGGGAGGCCGAAGCCGGTGCGTGGCACGCCGTGGCCTGGGCGTGCGCCCGCCTGGGGGAGCGGCGCCCACGCCGTCCTGCCCTGACCACGCATGTCGGTCGGCATCGCGGCCGGCCCAACCGACACCGGACGCCGGGCGTTCGCATGCCCGGGGGCGACCGAAAGGGGCGGACGCCGCCCGGTCCCGCCATCCCGCGGCGGCATGGCGGGACGAGTCACGGGGCCCAGCCCGATCGACGGCCTGGCAACTTCTGCCCGCGTGACGCGCTGCGCGTCGCCTTCGTCCATCCCCTCCCTCACCGGACCGCACGCACCCGAACGTGCGCATTGCACGCCAGCGTACACCGGACGGTCACGCACCGGCACATCACAGCGGCGTGCGACAATGCGACGCGATGATGTCCCGCCGCGGACGGCCGAGCCAGGTCCGACCCAGACCGCCCTCCTCCGGCAGGCCCCGGCCGGCCCCGATTCCCCGGCGTTCGCCCACCGTCCCGCGCATGCCGCGGCCGCGCGTCGCCGAGGAACCGCGCGGCCTTCCCGCGGCTGCGAAGGCCGCGCTCGCCCTCTCCATCGTCGCGCTCGGCGCGGTCGTCCTGCTCACCGTGGCCGGTGTCCTGCCCCGGATCGTGTCAACCGTGGGCGGCGCAGTCTCCGGGATCGCCGGCGCCGTGCTCCCCTCTCCCTCGCCCATCCCGACGATCGTCGTCGTGCCCGTCGCGCCCGTGCTCGACGCGCCGGCGCAGACCGCCACGAACCATGCCACGGTGACCATCACCGGCAGCGTCCCGCCGAACATCATCGGTCCGGGTCCCGGCTTCACGATCCGCCTGTACGTGACGCTCCCGAAGAAGACCGCGGCCAGAGTCACGGAGATCCCGGTGGGCGAGACGCCGAACTTCTCGATCCCGGACGTTGCCCTCAAGCCGGGGCGCAACGATTTCTCGGCGACCGTGGTGGGACCGGGGGGCGAGAGCGAAGCATCGCCGCTCGTGACGTACGTCCTAGACACCTCGAAGCCCAAGATCACGTTCTCGTCGCCGGCCGACCAGGCCGTGATCAACGCCGCGACCGTCACGATCGCGGGCACGACACAGGGTCATTCCACGGTCTCCGCGAGCAACGCGGCGAACGGGCACACGGTCGTCGGCGTCGCCGATGCGACGGGGATCTTCCAGCTCGTCCTCCAGCTCGCCGACGGGACGAACGCGATCACGGTGACGGCCACGGACCCGGCGGGCAATGTCACGACGGCCACCCTCACGGTCCTGCGGGGGACGGGCCAGCTGAAGGTCGCGCTCAACGCGTCGAGCTACCGGATCAGCGCGGCGAACCTCCCCCGCACGCTCCAGCTGCGGGCCGTCGCGACGGACCCAGATGGCAAGGGCCTCGCGGGGCGCGACATCACGTTCACGCTGGCGATCCCCGGCGTCCCGCCCATCACCGGCCAGGCGACGACCGACGCATCCGGGGTCGCCCTCTTCCAGACCTCGATCCCCGCCGGCGCCACGCCGGGCAGCGGGCCGGGCACTGCCTTCCTGACCACGCCGGAGTACGGCGACGCGTCCGGGCGCGTCGTCATCACGATCATCCCCTGAGGTCGCGATCACCCCTGGCGCCGCCCCGCGGGTGCAGCTACCATCCGTGCATGGCGAACTGGTGCTGCCCGCACTGCCGGACACCGCAGCCCGAGGCGGCGCGGTGCTGGGTCTGCCGGCGCTCCAGCACCAGCTGCGGGACCTGCGCGCATTACCGCCGGGCGATCGCGGGTCCGTTGGGCGGCACCTGCGGCCTCGATTCGCGGCGGACGGCGCTGCGAGGCGACGAGCTTCGCGGCTGCTGGCGCCCGATCGCGATCGCCGCCGGACGGTCGGAGACCGGGGTGCAGATCCCGATCATCGACCCGGCAGGGCCGCCATTCCCGGTGCCGGGAACGCTCTGGAGCAAGCCCGAACCCTGAACGTCCGTTCGATCCCGCGACCGGCCGAGAAGGTCCGGGTCGCCGTCAGGGCGACGGGCTGGGGAACGGCGGGGCCGTGTTGAGCAGGAGCGTCGATCCGGGTGCCACGATCGTGCCCGGCGGAGGGTTGGACGCGACGACGACGTCCGAATCCGCCGGCGTGCCGCCCCCCTGCCACATGATCACGAGCCCCTCGCTGGTCGCCTGGGCCTTGGCCTGCGCCACGGTCAGGCCCACGTACGTTCCCACGGTCACGACGGGCTGGGAGGGCCCGGGGGTCGGCGCGAACGAAGGCCCGACGCTCGGCTCCGGCGAGGGTGATGGCGGCGGCGTGGACGATGGAGAGGGGGACGGAGAGGGGCTGGGGGTCGGCTGCGGACCCTCCGAGACCACGTAGTCCACGGGCGTATCGGTGGGCACCGAGAGGCCCGCGGGCAACCCCTGGCCGATGATCGAGCCGGCGGGAATCGTCGGGTCGAAGTCCACCGTCCGGGTTCCCAGCCGGAGCTTCGCATCGGTCAGGGCCCGGATCGCGTCCCCCTCGGCCAGCCCGACGATGGACGGGACGGCAACCAGGTCCTTGCCGCTCACGATGTCCACCTTGACGGTGGACCCCTGGGTGACGGCAGTCCCGGCGGGCGGATCCTGCCCGACGACGGTGCCGTCCGCGGCGTCGTTGCGCTTGACGAACGTGGGTAAGAGCGTGACGCCCAGCTGGTTGGCGGCCGTGTTCGCATCCAGGTAGGCCTGGCCGAGGAACGACGGCAGGGTCACGCTGCCGGGCCCCGCCGTGGCCGCAGGGCCGGAGCCAGCGGCGGCGAGCCGAAAGACGACGAACCCAGCGAGGGCGAGGATCGCGAGCCCGAGCACGCCGGCGACCCAGACCCACGGGCTCGTGCCGCCATCCGGTCCGCGGCCGGGCAGCGGCGTCGTCGCGCCATTGCCAAGCGGGTCGCTGCCGCCGGCCCAGGCGTTCCCGGACGCCGCCGAGTCGTCCGGTGGCGGCATGCGCGTCGTGGGCATCGGGGCGGTGCCGGAGGCCGGCACGTCCGGGCGGGCCATCGGGCCGGCCGCCACGGGCCCCGGCGCCGGCGCCGGGGCCGCAGGACCTGCGGCACGGGCTGCACCACCCGCGGCGAGCGCCGCACCCGCGGCCAGCGTCGCACCCGCAGCAGCGACCGTGCCCGGCGCCGCGGGACGTGCTCCAGCGATCCGGCCCTCCTCGAGGAATGCCTCCAGGGCAGCCGCCATGGCGCCCGCGCTCGTGAAGCGACCGGCCGCGTCGGGAGCCAGCGCCTTTCGATCGATCGTCTCGAGCGCCGGCGGAACCGTGGGCCGGACCTCGGAGACGCGCGGCGGCGGCGCGGAGATCCTCGCCATCGCGACCGCGGCGGCGGAGTCGCCTTCCCATGGGCGGCGGCCGGTCAGCAGCTCGTAGAGGACGATCCCCAGGCTGTAGACGTCGGAGGCGGCCGTCGCGGGCTCGCCGAGCGCCTGCTCGGGGCTGAAGTAGTGGACAGACCCCAGCGTGGTCCCGGGCAGCGTCAGGCCGGCGTCCGCCCAGGCGCGCGCGATCCCGAAGTCGGCGACCTTCACGCGCCCGCCGACCGTCAGCATGATGTTCCCGGGCTTCACGTCGCGGTGGATGATCCCGCGGTCGTGCGCCGCGTCCAGCGCGCGCGCCACCTCGGCCACGAGCCGGGCGGCCTGGCGCGGCGGAAGCGGCCCGTTGCGATGCAGGAGCGAGGCCAGGTCCTCGCCATCGACGAGCTCCATGACAAGGTATGGGCCCGCGTCGTCCGTGCCGAAGTCGTAGACGCCGACGATGCCGGGATGGCTCAGCGAGGCCGCGGCCTGGGCCTCCTGCCGGAACCGCGCCACGAAGTCCGGGTCGCGGCCGTACTCCCGGTGGAGCACCTTGACGGCGACGTCCCGGCCAAGCTGGCTGTCCGTGGCGCGGTAGATGGTGGCCATGCCGCCCTGGCCCAACAGCTCGACGAGGCGATACCGCCCGCCGAGCACGTCGCCAAGAGCCGCCACGATCCGTCTCCCTTCGTCCGCCGCGGAACGCCTCCGCGCGCGGGTCCGAGCCCTAGAAGTCCAGGCCCCGCAGGTACGCGCCGAACTCCGTGCCCAGGTCCGGCCGGGCCAGCGCGAGCTCGACGGAGGCCTTCAGCCAGCCCATGGTCGTCCCGGCATCGTAGCGGGTCCCGTCGAACTCGTAGCCGTAGACCGCCTGTTCTTCCATGAGCGCCTCGATGGCGTCCGTGAGCTGGATCTCGCCGCCGGCGCCGTGGGTCGTCTGCTCCAGCTTGTCGAAGATCTTCGGCGTCAGCACGTAGCGGCCGACGATGGCGAGGTTCGACGGCGCCGTGCCGGGCTCCGGCTTCTCCACCACCCGGTCGATCTTCCAGAGGCGACCGTCGCCCTCGTCGACGCGCTGCCCGCCGATCACCCCGTAGCGGGACGTCTCGTTCGGGGGCACCTCCATCACGGCAACCACGGACGAGTGCGTCTGCGCATAGGCGTGGACCAGCTGCCCGATGCACGGCCGCTCTCCGACGACGACGTCGTCGGAGAGGATCACCGCGAACGGTTCGTGGCCCACCAGCTCCTTCGCCATGAGGACAGCGTGGCCCAGCCCCAGCTGCTCCTTCTGTCGCACGTACGCGATCTGGGCAAGGTCGCTGATGTGGCGAATCTGGCGGAGGTGCTCGATGTCGCCGCGCTCCTCCAGCAGCCGCTCCAGCTCGTAGCTGGTGTCGAAGTGATCCTCGATGGCCCGCTTCTGGCTCGAGGTGACGATGATCACCTGCTCGATGCCCGCCGCCACCGCCTCTTCGACCGCGTACTGGATGACGGGCTTGTCGACGAGCGGGAGCATCTCCTTCGGCTGGGCCTTGGTTGCAGGCAGGAAGCGGGTACCCCAGCCGGCGGCGGGGAAGACGGCCTTACGGACGCGCATGGGACCTCGGACAGATCGCAGGGGACGGTTGTTGCCGGGCGAGATCGCCTCGTGGAACCGGACAGGACCAGTATACGGGGGCCCGGCGAGCCGCCCGTCGAGGCCGCCCTGGCACCCGCCAGGCGTTCCACGGGAAGCCGCCGTCAGGCGGTGCCGCTCGTCGCCTCGTGCGGCTCGGCCGCTTCGCCGCCGCGCTGGAGCAGGGCGGCCCCGGCGAGCACCAGCACGCCGCCCGCGACCTGCACCGGGCCGAGCAGCTCGGCGAGCAGGACCGCCGCCAGCGTGGCGCCGGCCACCGGCTCGATCAGCGCGATGATGGCCGCGCGGGTGGGGCCGATGGAGCGGATCCCCGACCAGGAAGAGGAGCGTCGGGATCGCGGCGCCCGCAACGCCGGCCCAGATCAGCAGCGGGAGCGCCCCGGGCGACCTGAAGGGCAGGAGTGCAACGTCGAGCGACCCCGATGCAAGCGTGAGCAGCACGAAGCCGACCGTCGTGCCGCCCAGGACCACGAGCGTTGCCTCCTCGGACGGGACGGCCGGGAAGCCGCGTCGGCCCAGGAGCACGTAGACGGCCTGCATCGCGGCCGCCAGGAGAGCCAGGCCGAAGCCGGCCAGCTCGAAGCCGGGGCCGCCGCCCGAGCCACCCAGCACGACCACCACCATCCCGAGGAGTGCGAGCGCCAGCGCGACGCACGCGACCAGCGGTCGAGCCGCTCCTCGCCGATGGCGACCGAGCCGATCGCGACGAGCGCCGGGTACGTGTAGAGGCCGAGGAGGGCCAGGGCGATCGACATTCGCCCGAAGGCCGAGAAGATCGCCAGGTTGAGCACGATGCCGGCGAAGACGGCCGCGCCGAGCGCCGCGACCGTGCGCCGGTCGAGCGCCTTCCAGTGCAGGCGATCGCGGCCCCGAAGCGACAGCGCCGCGATGATGGTCAGCAGGCCCAGCGTGCCGAGGGCGGCGCGCCAGAGCGCGAACGTGAGCGGGGTCAGGCCGGCGTCATAGGCGCCCCGGGATGCCGGGCCGAGCGTGCCGAAGAGACAGGCAGCGACGGCGACGGCAAGCGTGCCGCCGAGCCGCCCGCGAGGGAGGGTCACGCAGCGAAGGGTAGCGGCCGTCGCCGCCGTCAGCTGCCCTGGTGCGGTTCCCCGGCTGGGGCCGGCTCGGCGTGCCGCCGCAGCAGGACGACCCGGGTGAACGGGACCCGGACCTCGCTGAACGCCTCGACGCTCACGAGGAAGCCCACGAACAGGAAGACGACCGCCAGGAGCTTGCCCAGGTAGAAGAACCAGGTGACGCCGAAACGCTCGAGCACGTCCCCAGACGAGGCCATGAACGCCCCGATCGCGATGAGGATGGTCGCCGGGACGCGGCTATGCAGGCGTCCCGCGAGGAGCGCCCGGACCGCGCCGGGCAGCGATGCGATGAAGTTGACGGTGATCGCGACCGGCGAGATGGCCAGGTTGAACAGGAACTGGTCACCGGGCTGGGTCGGGTCCAGCGAGTAGTCGAGGATGCGCCGCTTCGGCATGAAGACGTAGGCCGAGAAGACCGCGCCGAACGCGAGGGACATTCCGCCCGTGATGTTGAGGAACGGCGTGAGGAGCCGGAGCGTGCCGGGGAAGAGGTCGGCGATCGGCGAGTTGGTGGTGGGGTCCACCTTCCAGCCCGGCGCCGCCAGGGTCGTCGTCAGCATCAGGCCGATGGAGAGGATGCTCGCGCCGACCACGGCGAGCGCGGCGATCCGCGGCCAGCGGTTGTCGGAGAAGTACGTCGCCACGGCCACGGCAAGCGCCAGGACGCCGGCGGCGATGAAGTAGAGGATCGGCGAGCTCCCGGCGCCCTCGTAGCTGTAGCGCTGCTGGGTCAGGAACGTGAACAGTCCGGCCAGGAAGAGGCAGAACGCGAAGGCGTAGCCGAAGCGCGTCCGTCCCAGCAGGAAGGCCGTCCCGAGCCCCAGCCAGCCGGCCGTCCAGACGGCGCCCGTCAGGTACCACGTCCGGTAGAGCAGCTCGTTCCAGCTGCTCGCGGCTGCCACCGCCTCGCACCCGCTGGCGATCCCGAAGAAGAACATCCCGATCGCCCAGCAGAGCTGGAAGGCCTGGCGCCGGACCCGCCACTGGTCCACCAGCGCGATCGCGAAGACGAGGGCAATCAGCGAGGTGACGCCGGTGATGAGGACGCTCATGCGCTGGAGGCCTCCCAGGTGGCCCGGGCGGGCCGGTCAGGCGGGGACGAGCTCGTGATCGTCGGTATGCAGCCCGTCGCAGAGGCCCCAGCGCGGCAGCACGCCGGGGACCGCGATGGGTCGCATCAGCTCGCGGATGGCGGACTTGCGGCAGAACAGGTTGCCTCGTTCGCGCATCCAGCGACGCGTGCAGGCCGGGTCCGCGTGGAACTGGAAGGGGCCGGGGTTGATCGAGGTCCGGCCGGACCAGGCCGGAGGGATCTCCACGGCCGTGATGTCCATGACGTTGACACGGAACGGCGCGCCGTCGATCACGCCACCGCACCCGCGGCAGCGGACCGCCACGTTGTCCTTCTGGATGGTCGGGATGCGGATCCCGTTGATATCGAACGGCACGCCGGGATGGTAGCAGAGGCGCGCTGCGTGACGGAGCCGCGCCTCACGGAGCCACGTTCGAGCGTGGTACCCCCAAGGGGCCTTGAGGACCCGCCCGCTGTCCGATGACGCCAGCTAGGCGTGGTACGTCGCGTGAGCCGCCTTTGGCGCGGCCGGATTGACGGCTGGGACGAGAGAGCCGCGTCCGACGCCTCACTCGGGGCCCGCCTCCGGATGCAGCCGGGCCAGTTCGTCGCGCAGGTCGGGTGCCTCGTCGAGGAACGCCAGCACCTCGAGCACGAGCGTGTTCACCGCGCCAGTCCCCGCCCGACGGGCGGCAACGTGAACGAGCTCGGCGAGCCGCTGCCCGGCCACGGCATCGCGGTCACGCAGGATGTCTGCGCCGAGCTCGTCGGCGACGGCGGTCGCCAGCAGTGCGGCCACGCGCTCGTCGACCTTCGTGCGGCGCAGGCGAGCGGCCAGATTGGGGAGTCTGGGGTGCGCGGCGTCCATGGCGCCTACCTCCGGCCCACGGGTCCGTGGACGCGCATGCCGGCGCCGACCGCGAGCGCCGCTCGAACCAGCATGACGAGGACGATCACAGCACCGAATAGGACGACTGGCATCGGCATCGGAGTGTCCCCCGCAGCGGGTGGGACGGTCTCGCCAGTCGCTCGGCGCGGTCCCGGCGGCCGCCGTTCGGACCGCGCCTCATCGCTTCCCACGATCAGGTATCAGCATGGCGTGATCGCCAGCAACAGTCGAGCGGCATTGCGCCTGACGTGGCCGCCCAAACGGCATCAACGCATCCGTGCGGAACCTCTGACGTGAGCACGGGCCCGCACGATGAAGGTTGGTGGCCGCCCAGTAGGAGGTCTTGCGGACGACCGGCACACCATCCGGAGTCGCCCCGTCGGGACACCCGGCGGCTCGATGGTATGGTGCGCGCCATGGACCGCAGCGACCTGGTGCTTCTGCGGCGCGCGCGAGATCAGATGGACCGCGAGTACGCGCGCCCGCTCGACGTGGAGGCGCTGGCTCGCACCGCCTGCATGTCGTCCGGCCACTTCTCACGGAGCTTCCGCGCCGCCTACGGCGAGACGCCCCACGGCTACCTGATGACCCGGCGCATCGAGCGCGCCATGACGTTGCTGCGGCGCGCCGACCTCTCGGTAACCGAGGTCTGCTTCGAGGTCGGCTGCTCGTCGCTGGGGACCTTCAGCACCCGCTTCACCGAGCTCGTCGGTGAGTCCCCGAGCGCCTATCGGGCTCGGGACCACTCGTGGGCGGAACCGCTTCCCGCCTGTCTGGTTCGCGTGGCGCTGCGACCGGTCAGGAATCGAGAAGCGGCCACCACCGGGCGCTGATAGGGTTGGGTCCATGGACGTGAGACTTCAAAACTGTTTCCTATCGGTCGACGATCACGACAAGGCGATCGCGTTCTATCGCGAAGCACTGGGCTTCGAAGTTCGCAACGACGTCAGCGCCTACGGCATGCGCTGGGTCACCCTCGGATCGCCCTCGCAGCCCGACGCCAGCATCGTGCTTGAGCCTCCGGCAGCCGATCCGGGCATCTCGCCGTTGGACCGGGCGGCGATCAGCGACCTGCTCGCCAAGGGCCTGCTGGGGCGGCTGGTCCTCTCGACCACGGACGTCGACGGAGTCTTCGACCATGTGCAGGCGACCGGCGCCGAGGTGGTCCAGGAGCCGATGGACCAGCCCTATGGCGTGCGCGACTGCGCCTTCCGCGACCCAGCCGGGAACCTGATCCGGATCAACCAGCCCCGCGGCTGACGCTGGCACCGTCTCGCAAGGCCGCCGACTGGTCGTGCCGAGGACGGCGCGGTGAGTTGGCAGGATCTGGCCCAGGGAAACGCAACGCTGGCCGCGTATGGTGCGGAACGGCTGAACGGTCGTGTGGCCTACCTGGCCACGGTCGGTGCGAATGGCAGGCCGCGCGTCTACCCCGTCACCCCACGACTCCGCGGCAATCGGCTGTACGTCTTCATGTACCCGACGTCGCCGAAGGGACACGATCTCGAGCGCGGGAGCTGGTACGCGCTGCACTGCACGGTCGAGGACAGCGATGGCGGTGCCGGTGAGTTCTCCGTGCGCGGGGTCGGACATCGGGTGCTCGATCCGACGGCGTGGGACCTCGTTCGCCCGGGCCACGCGGACGAGTTCAACACTAGGTATGTGCTCTTCGAGCTCGACGTTTGGCAGGCGATCTCGACGACGTACCAGGACGACCAGGAGGCCCGAAGCCGATGGTCGGGCGGCGAGTTCGCGGTAGCGCCCGAGGTGGTCAGCGAGACAGGGGAGCGCCGGGCCCGTTAGCCGACGCCGCGCCGCGACGGCTCCGGCTGCTCGGCGAGGCGGTGCCCAGAGCAAGACACTCGACGTCCGCAGTACTGCCAAGCGAACTTGAACTCCACGTGCGAGCGATAGAGCAGTTCCCGAGAAGACGCCGCGGCGCCGCTCCCTACCATCAGGGGTCGGGCCCCGCCACCATGATCGGATCGTGCCTGTCGGACCGGAACCGGGTTCGCGAGGCTCATCGGCGCAACGGCTGGCTGCGCGGCGTCGGCCTACCCGGTCGTCGTCGGACTCTCCTGGTCGCCGTGCCAGAAGCCGGCGAGGGCGTCGGCCACGGCCTGCTGCTCGGCCGGCGTCAACCGGCCGCCGAACTCGCGCTCGATGACGCGCAGGTGCTCGACGAACGCCTGGTCGTGTCGCCGCCGCCCTTCGGGCGTCAGGACGACGCGGACTCCGCGCCGGTCGCCGGGGACCGGCTCTCGGTGCACGAGACCGGCCGCCTCGATGCGATCCACGAGCCGGGTCAGGCCGCTCCGCGTGAAGAGCGAGCGCTCCTCGAGCTCCTGCATCCGGAGCCCGTTGCCGGGGGCGTCATAGAGCTGGGCCAGGACGTCGAGCCACGTCATCGGGAAGCCCTCGCGCTCGACGAGATCGCGCTCGGCGATGCGCAGCACCTTGGCGCCCGCGAACAGCACGCCGCGCCACGCATCGTTCCACGTGGTCGCGGGTCGGGTGGGGTCCTTGTCCTGTTCCATGGGCGGAGTGTACCAGATCAGTCTCTGGCGTCAGCAATAACTGTCGCAGCACTTATTGACATTGCAGTAGATGCCGCTACACTGGTTGACAGGACCGACGGTGAGACGTCCCCACCGTGGCCCTCGGCGACAGGGAGCCATCACCATGACCACGCTCTTCGTGCGACACCAGGCGGCCGACTACGCGGCATGGCGCCAGGCCTACGACGCGTTCCAGCCGAAGGCGAGGACGCTCGGCGTCCAGGCCGACACGGTCTACCAGGCCGGCCGACAACCCCAACGAGATCACCGTGACCCACGACTTCGCGACCCTGGAGGCGGCCCAGGCGTTCGCCGGGAGCCCCGAGCTGCGGAGCGCGATGCACGACGCCGGCGTCGTCGGCGCACCCACGATCTGGTTCGCCCAGCGCGCCTGATCCGTGCTCGCTCGAAGCCGCCTGCCCGCCCCGGCCGGCAGGCGGCTCCAGCGGCCCGCACCACCCGCCGACTCGGTGCCGCCCTGGTTGCGGATCAGGGGCCCGAGCCCGTCCGACCAAGGAGACTCGAACCATGGCAACCACCGGCAAGGTCCTCGTCACGGGAGCGACCGGCAACACCGGCCCGGGACTCGTCTCCGCGCTATGCGCGGCGGGTGTCGACGTGCGCGTGCTGGTGCGCGACGAGGCGAAGGCACGACCGCTGCAGGCCATGGGCGCCGAGGTCGTCGTCGGCGACCTGGACCGCCCCGAAACGCTCGAACCGGCCCTTGCCGGCGTCGCCAAGGTCTACCTGCTGACGTGGAACGGACCGACGCAGGCGCAGCAGGTGCACGACTTCATCCGCGCCGCGAAGCGCGTCGGGGCCCCCCACATCGTCCGCCATTCCATGTGGGGCTCGCCGCGGAGCCGGATCATCGAGCAGGGCGAACAGGCCGAGGCCGAGATCGCGTCCTCCGGCCTGCCCTGGACGATGCTCAAGCCCACGTTCTTCATGCAGAACACGATGATGGCCGCCCGGACGATCGCGAATGACGGCGTCATCTACTGGGACATGAAGGATGGCCGGCTCGGCATGATCGACGTCCGCGACATCGTCGACGTCGCCGTGTCCGTGCTGACCGGGGACGGCCACGAAGGCCAGAGCTACGTCCTGACGGGCCCCGCGGCCATCTCGTTCCACGACGTGGCGGCCACGTTCTCGGCCGTCCTCGGCAGGGAGATCACCTACGTCCCGGTGCCGGGCGAAGCCGTCGCTGCAGTCGATGACCGGGATGGGGTTCCCGGAATGGGTCTCGCGCGGGTTCATCGAGCTGTCGGAAGGCTTCAGCGAAGGGTTCGCCAGCCAGATCACGGGCAACGTGGCAAGGCTGACGGGCCACCCCGCCCGCTCGTTCGAGCAGTTCGCCCGCGACTTCGCGGGCGTCTTCAGGAGCGCAGCGGTCGCCTGACGTCGTGCGGCCGGTTCGTTCCGACATTCGCCGACCCGGTGCGGACCGTTCGGCCCCGGCAGGGGTTCGCGAGGGTCATCGTGAAGCTGACGGAGACGCCCCGATGAGCGATGCAACGAGCTCGGCGAGAGTCCAGGCGCTCGCCGCAGCGACGCGGCCCTTCATGCGGTTCTTCACGGAGTCCGCCTACGCGCGCAAGGCCGGCACCCCGGGGGTGAGTGACTTCGCCGTCGGCAACCCCCACGAGATGGCGCTGCCGGGACTCGTCGCAGGGCTGCAGCGCTGGGCGGTGCCCCAGGACGAACGGTGGTACGCGTACAAGCTGAGCGAGCCCGAGTCGCGGGAGGTCGTCGCCGCCTCGCTGCGCGACTGGCGCGGCATGCCGTTCGAACCGGCCGACATCGCGATGACCAACGCCGGCTTCGGCGCCCTCGCGATCGGCCTGAAGGCCGTGACCGACCGGGGTGACGAAGTCATCTTCAGCCTGCCGCCCTGGTTCTTCTATGAGGCGCTCTGCGTCGAGGCGGGGCTGGTCCCGGTCAAGGTGAGCACCGTGGCGGCGACCTTCGACCTCGACCTCGACGCGATCGCCGCGGCGATCACCCCGCGGACCCGCGTCGTCATCGTCAACACCCCGAACAACCCGACGGGCCGCATCTACCCGCCGGAGACGCTGCGAGCGCTCGCTCGCCTGCTCGAAGAGGCATCCCGGCGGAATGGCCGGACGATCTACATCCTGTCGGACGAGCCGTACAGCCGCATCGTCTTCGACGGCCGCCAGTTCCACAGCCCGACCGCCTTCTACGCGAACACGCTGCTCGCCTACAGCTACGGCAAGGTGCTCCTGGCGCCGGGGCAGCGGCTGGGGTTCCTCGCCCTGCCGCCGACGATGCCGGACCGGGAGCGGCTGCGGCACGACATCATGCTGGTCCAGCTCGCCGGCGCGCACATGTGGCCGAATGCCCTGCTGCAGCACGCGCTCGGCGACCTCGACCGTCTCTCGATCGACGTCGCCCACCTCCAGCGCAAACGCGACCGGATGGTCGAAGCCCTCCGCGCGATCGGCTACCAGGTCCACTCGCCCGAAGGCACGTTCTACCTGCTGCCGAAGTCGCCCTGGAGCGACGACGTCGCATTCGCCGACCTGCTCGGCGAGCGCAACATCCTGGTGCTGCCCGGATCGGTCTGCGAAATCCCCGGCTACTTCCGGCTCTCCCTCACGGCGACCGACGACATGATCGATCGCGCCCTTCCGGGCTTCGCCGCCGCCTTCGAGCACGCGCGCACGCACGCGGTGGGCAGCCCGCCGGGCCGGCCGGCGACCCGCCCGTGAGCGCTGACCTTACCGCCGGGACGTGGGCTGCAGTCCAGGATCGTCCGGACGGCCCGTCGTCGAGCTCCAGCCTCGTGATGGAGAACCTGGCGGCCTTCCAGACCGATCCCTGTGCGTCGAGCTGGTACGGCTTCATCGTTCGGCTGGGCCTTCTCGTTCATGCGTGGGAGGTTCACGGCCTCCTCGGGGATCGGGACCCATTTCCGGGGGTCACGGCGCTTGCCCTGGCCGATGCCAAGCTGGGACGGGCTGCCGCCGCTGGACACGAGGTTGGCTGAGCGGAGGCTGCTCCGCGGCCACGCCGAATTCGGTCTCACCTGACGACGAAGCTCGGCATCTGCCAGCACTGGCGCCTCTCGCCACTCGGCGTGTGGGTGCATCCGTCACGATGCCGCCAACCTTGAACACGAGCGTCGCGGGGCCAAACGGAGTCTCCTCCGTTGCGCCACGTTGGCGACGACACCAGGCCAGGACCGCAGGACCGTCCATCGGCCGCAATCACCGCCCATCGGCTTCGCGTGAGGGCCTCACTAGGCCGCCGGCTGTCCTTCAGCGGCCGAGTTCGCCACGCCGGACCGTGCCCGGGCGATCAGTGCTCGGGCTGCCGGGCTGATCGGTCCTCCGGTCCGCCACGCGAGCGCGAGGCGTCCGCGCATGGCGGGACGCGTGACGTGCGATCGCGTGCAGCGCTGGGTGGGCGAGGGCGACCGATTCGGGCAGGATGGCCACGCCGAGGCCCCGGCTGGCGAGCTGGGCAAGGATGCCGAGGTTGCTGGCCTCGAGGGTGATCTTCGGCTCGAAGCCCGACCTGGCACAGGCGTCGTCGAGGCACGAGCGCAGCCCGGTGCCTCGCGGAAGGCTCATGAGCGCGCGGTCCCGGATCGCCTCGAGCGGGATGGTCTTGCGTGCCGCCAGCACGTCGTTCTTGCTGACGGCTGCGACCAGCGGCTCGTCCGCCGCGAGCTGGATCTCGATCCCCGGCGGCGTCGCCTCTCCGAGGCCCACGAACGCGAGGTCGAGCTGCCCGGCGCGGAGCCCTTCGATCAGGACATCGGTGTTGGCCTCCGACAGGGCGATCTCGACGGCCGGGTAGTCCCGGTGGAAGTCGGCCAGCAGGTTGGCAAGGTCGAAGGACGAGCAGGCGACCACCATGCCAACGGCAACGTGCCCGCGCACGAGGCCGGTGAGCTCGTCGACCGCGAGGCGCGCGCCGGCAGCCGCTCCGAGCGCGGCTCGCGCATAGACGAGCACCGCCGCGCCCGCGGCAGTCAGGCGGACGGCTCGACCAGAGCGGTCAAACAGGTCCTGGCCGAGCTCTCGCTCGAGCTGGCGAACCTGGGCACTGACGCCCGGTTGAGCGACGTGGAGCCTGGTGGCGGCTCGCGTGAAGCTTGCCTCGTCGGCCACGGCCACGAAGTACTCGAGCTGTCGGAGTTCCATAACCGCGGATGCTAGCACCAAGAAGAACCAAGTCTTTGACTTCTAGTTGCGTGGGCAGCAGGGTGGATGCTGACAGCTCGGATGCAGCGACCGAAGGCGACCGACCGGCGGCGTTTGAGGCCCGTGGACGCGTGGCCGCAGATCCCGAGCAAGGAACACGAGGTTGACGATGACTGGTGAACGTGAGCAAGCGACCAAACCGGAAGATCTGACGCGGCTCTTCGTCGAACTGGCGAATGCCGGCGATGCCGAGGGGCTCGCGGCACTCTACGAGCCCGACGCCGTGGTGGCGTTCCCGCCCGGGCAGATGACGGTGGGCCGGGATCCGATCCGCGCCCTGTACGAGAAGATGCTCGCTGACAAACCCCACTTTGGTTTGGAGAAGCCGCTGCCGACCCTGCGCCTCGGCGACCTCGCACTGACCTCCACTCCGGCGCTCGACGAGGCCGGAGCGAGAGCGCAGGTCGCCCGGCGCCAGCCCGACGGGACCTGGTTGCGCGTTCTCGATCGACCCGACTTCCGCGGCTAGCTGGCTGGACGTTCTTCAAGGCACGCTGGTCCTCCCGCTCATCAGCCGACGGTGCTGAGCGTGGCCAATTGAAGACGGAGCGGAGAGGACGGCCGGTATGCCCTCCACGCCCACTTCGACCCCACGGTTCCCCTCGAGTGCCGTAATCGGCTACAGGCCCTGAGTCGCGGGTGATGCGTCTTGAGGTGCGTTGCTTGCCTTGCCGATGGGATGCACGTAACATCCGTATCGGTTGTCTGACCATTAGCAAGGGGCCTGAGGCGTGCTCGTGGCAAGGCGACACTCGTTGGCCGTCGCGGCCGTGTTCGTCGTCATCGTGACCGGCTGCGGCACCGTTCCAGTGACGCCGTTGCCGTCCGCACCGACCACGACGCCCGCGTCGGCGACGCCCCCTTCGGCTGCCCCGACAGCGAGCGAAGCTTGGCTGGGAGTCGACCTCGCGCAGCCGTCGATCGTGACCGTCGCACCGTCCTTCGAGCCTGGGTACCGGTGCTCGCCGTGCCACGCGCCGGCGACCGGCCAGCTCTTCGGGGTGGGGGGGTCGACCGGCGGGCTGATCGCCGTCGGCGTTCAGCAGCCGCCAGCTCAGGCGATCGCGCTCTCGTCGACCGATGGGACGCACTGGATCCCGCTACCGGGGTTCAGTGGCGCGACGGGCACCTCGGCGGTTGCGGAGGCGTCGAACGGCGTGCGGACGGTCATCGTCGGACTCGATCACAGCGGGGCGACGGCGTGGGCTTCCGACGGCGGAGCCTGGACGCAAGCGCCGACGCAGGCAGATCTGATAGTGCCGTACGCCGCGGGCGCGATGACGACGGTGACCGCGTTCGACGACGGGTTCATCGCCGGTGGTTACCGCGACGACCCGTTGCACGCCAGCGCGTCGGCGGCCGTGTGGCGCTCCAGCGACGGGCTGACGTGGCACGCAGACGGCGGATCGGGAACCTTCGGCGGCGGTCGCATCTGGGGCATTGCCGCCAAGGCCGGGACGGTCGTCGCGGTCGGGACGAGCGGCGATCCCAATTACGGCCCGGCGGCGATCTGGAGATGGACCGAGGCTACTGGCTGGCAGCGCGGGCGCATCGGTCCGGACGCGGCCGGCGCGATGCTCGCCGTGGCCGTCACCGCGAGCGCCTTCGTCGCCGTCGGTTTGAATGGTCACGACGATGGCGCCCTCGCCTGGACGTCGCCCGATGGGCTCGCCTGGACGGCCGCACCGGACCAGCCGGCGTTTCACTACGCCCAGAGGCCGGTTCGCATGCAGTCAGTTGTGGCCCGTCCAAATGGACTGGTCGCCGGCGGTTGGCGGTCCGATGCCGGGAACGGCTCGGCGGTCGCCTGGACCTCGGCGGACGGCGTGACGTGGAGCGGGCCGGTCTGGGAGGCGTTGTTCTCGGGCGGGCAGGTCAGCGGGCTCGCGGTCAGCAGCGGCCAGATCGTCGCCGTCGGCAGGACCGGGTACCCGGACAACAACCAGGCAGCGATCTGGGTGAGCGCCGCGCCGTGAACAGACCGGCCCCAATGTCGTGAGCCGGATCGCCTCTCGTGACGCGGCGGCCGTGCGGGTGACCGGATGGCTGAGCCGCAGCGACCTGCTCTGGGTCGCGAACACCGCCCATGGCCCAGGCGGCCACTGGCGCGCACGAGTTCGCGACGGCGAACCCGACCACGACCACCTGGAGTCTCCCGAGGCGGCGCTGCGCTACCTCGCAGATCACGGCGTTCCCGTCCTGGACGGGCCGCCCGATGAGGTTGCGCTCGCGGAGCTCGGGGTCGTCCGGGTGATGGTGCAGCGTCTCCTCGAGCCCAGCGCCGACTCCTGGACCGACGAGGGCCGCGCGCTGCTCGCGGCCGCTGAGTACGCGCTCGATGACGAGGGCCGGATCGCCTGTACCCAGACGGGCTGGCGCGGGTTCTGCCGCGACCTCCTCGTTCCCCTGTTCGCGCTCGCCGAGAACCGCGCGGGCCTGCGGCGGTGTGCGAATCCTGCGTGCCGTTTGCTCTTCGAGGACGGCTCCCCGAACCACGCGCGACGGTGGTGTGACACGGCGGGTTGCGGCAACCGCGATCGCGTCCGCAGGGCACGCAGCCGGGATGCAGTCGCGCCGATGTCTCGCGAGCAGCCCGGTGCGTCCAACCCCTGAACGTATCGATCGTCCCCTCCTTCGTCATCGCCGGGACCGGCATGTCCAACGTACGGCACGGTCGGCGAGAGGACCAGGGCGAGCCAGGCTAGGCCGGCCGCCATGAGCGTCATGCCCGCGACCAGGAGGACGCGGCTGCCGATCCGGTCGGACAGCGCACCGGCGATCGGCGCGACGAGGATCGGCATCGCCGTCCACGGCAGCGTCCGCAGGCCCGTGTCGGTAGGTCTCGCCGCGTCGTCGCATCGCCAGATCCTACCGGGGGACTGGGTTGCGAGGCCGTGGCACGTCCAGAAACGCCGCCGAGGACCACACGAGCGCGACCTCGGTCCTAGGTCCATCTGGTCGTGATGAGGCGTAATGCGACCAGTCTTCACGCGCTGCCGTGTACTGTGGCGGTGATGATTCGCATCGGTTCAATCGTTCTGCGCGTCGACGATCTGCCGCGCCAGACCGAGTTCTGGGAGGCCGCACTCGAATACGTTCGTCGTCAAGGCGACAGCGAGGATTTCGTGCTGCTGCGTCCGAGAAACGGCGTCGGGCCGAACCTCTCCCTCGACCGGGTCCGCTCGACGGTGCAAGTGCCTCCGCGCATCCACCTCGACCTGTACACCGAGGATCAGGCGGGAGAGGTCGAACGCTTGATCGGGTTGGGTGCCACTCCGGTCCACTGGGATAAGCGACCGCCGGATGCGGACTACGTCATCCTCGCCGATCCGGAGGGCAACCGCTTCTGCGTCGTGGACATCGACTAGTTCGGGGGACACGCTCCGGCGATTCCGTTCTGGGCGGGTCAAAGAGCTGAGGGGTTCAGGGACAGGGCACTCTGACACGAGCCGTCCGGATCGGTCAGGGCCGAACTGGCCGCCACGCCGCTCCGTTGACGCCGGTCGTTCCGGTCGTCGAGGTCATTGGGGCGAGGCGTTCAAGCTGCGCCGCCGACACGAGCTCGCGGCGAATGCTGCGGTCGAGGCTCACGCTGAAGACATCTTCATGGCACTGGGTCGCATCCCACATGCCCCGGTTGTCGTTCCAGCAGCTCGGGCTCCCAATCAGGAGGCTTGACCCGTCGGGTGACCACCCCCAGAGATCGGCGTTTGGGACGAGGAGCCGCGCACTGCCCACGCCTGGGTCGCCCAGGTAGACGTCAATCTTGCCGGGCGCGGATCCGTTCCGGTTCTCGAACGCAAGCTGGGTGGGATCGGGTCCCCAGATGGGCGCGAATGCCCCGGTGAGATCGGCGCCGAGCTGAACCTGTCGTCCGGTCCCGAGATCCACGACGTAGAGCGCGTAGTTGACCCCGTTGACGGCATCAAAGGCGACACGAGCGCTGTCAGACGACCACTGCGGCGGCCAGAATCCCGAGCCTGCATTGATCCCATGTGGGAGTGGATCGCCGACTGCGTGCACGGCGGAACCGTCGGCCTGCATCACCCACAGTCGATCGTCCTGCCCGGTCAATTGTGCGAACAACGCGATCCATTGCCCGTCCGGCGACCAGGCCGGCCAGTGACCCGAGACCCCGGGCGGCGTGATGTCACGAACGCGGCCGGCGGCCAGGTCAAAGCGATAGAGGTGCGACAGCCCGCCGACAGCCCCATCGAACACGAACCCCGTGCTATCGGGCGCCCATGAGATCGTGCCTGTGTCCATCGAGACCGCCCGACCACCGAGAGCCATCTGCGCGGTCGTGATCGTGGCTGTCAATGCCCCGTTGGCGGCAAGAACCGTGACCGAGGGCCGGTTTGCCACGGGCTTGCCGGGCAGCGTGGTTCCCGCACGCGTCCAAACGGCGAGGTGGCGGCCATCGGGCGACCAAACAGGTCCGCCCGCGGCCAGGTCTGCGGGCAGGATCAGTCGCGGCCCGGTGCCGCCCACCCCGACCTCGACGAGCTGGTCGTTGACGATGAGATCGAGTGCCCCGTTCGCCGGGAGGATCGGCCGTCGGAGGAGCGCCCCGACGAGCAGTGCCATCCCGACGAGGGCAAGCAGCAGGGCCAGCAGAAAGCCGAGCCGGGCAACTCGAACGGTGGGGCTCGTGAACTCGGGCGCGAGGCCGAGCCAGCGCAACATCGGCGCTCGATCCTGGCGCGTTGTCCGGATGGCCCGCGCGATCGCCGCATCGAGGTCGGGCCCTGCGTGGGCCCGCGGCGAGACCGCGAGCGCCTCGCGGATCGTGTCATCGGTGATTCGACGCCCGCTGCTCATCGATCTTCCTCCCGGAGCGCCGCCTCGAGGGCGGCTCGCGCTCGGTGCAGGCGCCACTTGATCGTCCCTTCGGGGACCGAGAGGAGCCCCGCGATCTCACCGAGGGGGCGTCCTTCAACATAGTGGAGGGCGACAAGCGCCCGATGGTCTGGGCCAAGGTGGTCGAAGGCGCGCCGGATCGCGTCCGCCTCGCCGACTCCAGCCGCGAATGGAGACCGATCGCCGTCGCGCGCGGCGAGAGAGCAGACAGGCCTGCAGGCCGTGATCACCGGCGTCGTCACAGACGGCTGGGGCAAGGGCAATCTCGTGAGGGGGGAATACACGGAGATCAAGTGCGACCACGACGGGATCACCACGGATTGCTGGCGGGGCACACTCGACAACGGCGAGTGACTCAGGGCGCTGACATCCGGCCACATCGGCGGAGGCTGACGCTTCGCCGAGTCCCACGCGCTGGAGGGCAGGCGTGCTCGGTCACAACCGCAAGTCCTGCCGCTATGCCAGCCGGAGCGCGCGATGTCGACAGAGGTCTCGACCACTCATCCGGTGGTCGAGTCTGACACTCGATTACTTATCCACATTCCGCGACAGCGCCTGCCGGTTGGGGGACAAGTTCGGGCCGGTGGGTCGTCAGTTCGTGGACAAGTCCCTTGCGCAAGCCGTTTGGAACGTCCATTCTAAATCCTGCCCGAGGGGGCCTGCATTCACTGCCGAACCGACCGAGGGAGCAATCCCTGGGGCGGTCCCGGGACACCGGATCGACGACCGCAAGGCCGCCGGCAACGGGCCCGGCGGCGGATCGGCGATCGCGAGCAATCGCGAACGCAGGTGCGCCAGTCGGCGGTAGGCCGGTTCCTCCGGGCATTCCGTTGTCCGCCCCTCGACCCCAGGGCGCTCCGTGCTGCGACCTGGAGTGGGCTCGCGCTGATCCCATGCACGGGATCGTGCGCGCCGCAGTTGCCGCAACAGAGCCGGGCATCCGCGGACGGATGACCCGGCTCTCTCTGCGCCCTGAGCGTGAAGTCTTCCTGGGCGAACCCCTGCGGACGCTATCGCGTCCTCTAGTAGTCCATGTCCCCGCCATACCCGCCGCCGGCGGGCACGGCCTGCTTCTTCTCCGGGATGTCCGTGATGAGCGTCTCCGTCGTGAGGACCATCGCGGCGATGGACGCGGCGTTCTGGAGCGCGGAGCGGGTGACCTTGGCGGCGTCGACGATGCCCTTCTCGAACATGTCGCCGTAGTCGCCCTTGAGGGCGTCGAAGCCGTGACCCTGGGGCAACGTCTTGACGCGCTCGACGATGACTTCGCCGTGCGCGCCGGCGTTGTCGGCGATCTGGCGGAGGGGCGCTTCGAGCGCGCGACGCAGGATGCCGAGGCCCACCGCCTCGTCGCCCACGAGCTCGACGAGGTCGAGCGCCGGGATGGCCTGGAGCAGGGCCACGCCGCCGCCGGCGACCAGGCCCTCCTCGACAGCTGCCCGGGTGGTCGAGAGCGCGTCCTCGATGCGGTGCTTCTTCTCCTTGAGCTCGACCTCGGTGGCCGCGCCGACCTTGATGATCGCGACGCCGCCGGCCAGCTTGGCCAGGCGCTCCTGGAGCTTCTCCTTGTCGTAGTCGCTGGTGGTGTCCTCGATCTGGGCCTTGATCTGGCTCATCCGGGCCTTGATCTGCTCGGGCGCGCCCGCGCCGTCCACGATCGTCGTGTCGTCCTTGGTGGCCACGACGCGGCGGGCCTGGCCGAAGTCTTCGGCCGTGACCGAGTCGAGCTTGCGCCCGATCTCCTCGCTGATGACCGTGCCGCCGGTCAGGATCGCGATGTCGCGGAGCATCTCCTTGCGCCGATCGCCGTAGCCCGGCGCCTTCGCCGCGAGGACCGACACGGTGCCGCGGAGCTTGTTGACGACGAGGGTCGCGAGGGCCTCGCCGTCGATGTCCTCGGCGATGATGACGCAGCGGCTTGCTCTGTCCGACGGCCAACTCGAGCGCCGGGAGCATGTCCTTGACGCTCGAGATCTTCCTGTCGGTGATCAGGATGAGCGGGGTCTCAAGGACCGCCTCCATGCGCTCGGCGTTGGTGACGAAGTACAGCGAGAGGTAGCCGCGGTCGAACTGCATGCCCTCCGTGTACTCGGTCTCGAGGCCGAGCGTCTGGCCCTCCTCCACGGTGATGACGCCGTCCTTGCCGACCTTGTCCATCACCTCGGCGATGATCGTGCCGACCTCGGGATCGGCGGCGCTGATCGAGGCCACGGCCGCGATCTGCTCGCGGTTGTCGACCGGGCGCGACTGGCGCTTGAGCTCGGCGACGATCGCCTCGACGCCCTTCTCGATCCCGAGCCTGATCGCGATCGGGTTGGCCCCGGCGCTGACGTTCTGGAGGCCCTCGGCGACGATCGCCTGGCCGAGGACGATGGCGGTCGTGGTGCCGTCACCGGCGACGTCGTCGGTCTTGGTGGCGACTTCCTTCAGGAGCTGCGCGCCCATGTTCTCGAAGGGGTCCTCGAGCTCGATCTCCTTGGCGATCGTCACCCCGTCGTTGGTGATCGTGGGCGAGCCGTACTTCTTGTCGAGGACGACGTTGCGGCCCTTCGGCCCGAGCGTGACGCGGACGGCGTCGGCCAGACGGTCGACGCCGTGCTTGAGGCCCCGCCGGGCCTGTTCGTCGAAGAGGAGCTGCTTGGCCATGGCGTGAGCCGTCCTTCCAGGGTGTGCGGGACGCTCGCCGGCAGGGGCCGGGGAGTGCCGGAGTCGAAGCTCTGACCTACGGTCAGCTCTCGACCACCGCGAGGATGTCCTTGGCGCTGATGATCAGCAGGTCCTCGCCGTCAAGCTTGAATTCGGTGCCGGCGTACTTCGCGTAGAGGACCGTGTCGCCCGCGCTTGAGGTCCATCTGTTCGCGCTTGCCGTCGTCGAGGATCCGGCCCGGGCCGACAGCGAGGACCTTCCCCTCCTGGGGCTTCTCCTTGGCGGTGTCCGGGATGACGATGCCGCTCTTCGTCGTCTCTTCGCGCGGGGTCGGCTGAATGACCACGCGGTCGCCCAGCGGGCGGAGCTTCTTCGTGATTGGCGTGGCGACGGCGCGCGCGGTCGACTTCGAGGCGCGGACGGGCTTGGCTTTGGTGGCGGTGGCCATGGATGGTTCCTCCTGAAGGTCTGCCGCCGGCCCGGACTCAGCCGGCACGGCGCGTCCGAGCAGAGAACGCTCGACGTGGGATATCATCTCTGCGGAACCGTGGCATCAGTATGGTATCGTCTGGACGATATGTCAATCGACACGACCGCTGCACCACCCGCCCACCTGACCTCGACGTCATACCTCGTGCTCGGCCTGATCGAGCGAGAAGGTCCATCCACGCCCTACGAACTCAAACGCCACGTGGCGGCGACCATCGGCCACTTCTGGTCGTTCCCCCACGCCCTCCTCTACAAGGAGCCGGCGCGCCTGGTCGAGCTGGGCCTGTTGACCGAAGAGCGCGAGGCTGAAGGACGGCGGCGGCGGCTCTTCACGATCACCGACCGCGGCCGGGCGCGATCCGGGCATGGCTCGCGACGCCCGCCCGGGAACCGACCGAGCTGCGCGATGCCGGCCTGCTCCAGCTGTTCTTCGCGGACCTGGGGTCAACCGACGACCGCCGGGCTCTTGCGGTTGCGCAGCTCGCGATCCATCGCGCTGCCCTCGCCCGCTACGAGGACGACCGGCGCGGCGAGCGCGGGCGCAACGGCTCGGACTCGGCGGCGCGCACCGTCGAGCATTGGCGAGGCGTGACCCTGCCCATGGGCCTCCTCTACGAGCGGGCCGCCGTCGAGTTCTGGGAGGGCGTCGCCGCTGGCGCGCGCGTCGATGACGCTGCCGAGGACAGATCGCGGGCGGAGGACGACGGCGCCCGCCTCACCTCGAACGGGGCCGGGCGAGACGCGGATGGCGAGGCGTAGGCAGCCTGCGAGTTCGGGCCACCCAGGCGCGCGCGCGTGAGCGCGTGTGTCGCCATCTCAGGGTCAGCGCACGAGGACGCGTGCGGCGACAAGGCTCCCGGCAGAGGCCCCCGGTCGGCGCGATCTGGCCAAACCCCAAAAGGGATCGCCGTCGACGTGCGGAGCGGGGGCCATCTCTATCCTAGCCCTCCGGCCAAATCTCACGTCCCGTTCGGCTGCAGCCTCCAGCGTCGCTCCACGGTGCGGTACAGGAGATAGACGGTGAAGGTGGTTACGATCCAGCCGAGGTAGTTCTGGACCGGGACCCCGTAGTAGGGACCACCGCGCTCCCACACCCAGGCGCCGACAGTCGGACCGGACAGGATGGGATCGACCACGAGGTCCCAGGCGGTCATCACGACGGCACCGATGAAGGCCAGGCGGACGAGGTGGCGGCGGCCTCCGGGCGTCCCGACCGGCCATCCGTGCCCGACCAGGTTGGCGATGACGTAGCTCGGGTAGACCAGCATGAACCAGGCGAGGGGGATGAGGACCGGGACCGAGCCGAGCCGCGGGCCAAGGGTCGAGGTGTAGTGGTACGGACCGTAGACGAGCCCCGTGGCCACCCCGATCTCCTCGAAGATCCAGGACGTGACCGTGGTGATCGCGAAGAAGGCCAGGGTCAGCCGCACGCCGAGCGCGACTGACGCATGCCACAGGCTGAAGAGCAGGAGGATCACGATCAGGCCGTTCAGGCCGCCCAGGATCACGGGCGGCGTGACCAGTCCCGCCGGCACCCGCCGTGACACACCGTCGTAGAGCGTGGCGGCCAAGAACACGCCCGCCACGACGGGGCCGCTGTGTTCATCGAGGGGGGCGCCTTCGGATCGGGACGATTGGGCGGGGCCGCGGGCAAGCCTGCGCTTCCCCGCCCGCGGGCCCGACGCGCGGGATCGGGAATCGAAAGGACCTCCGGCATGCCCAGAGGTCCTTCGGTGCTGCGCTCTCGCGCCGACGCTCAGGCGCGCCGGGTGGCGAAGCAGTCGCTGCAGTAGACGGGCTTGCCGCTCGTGGGGCGGAAGGGGACCGATGCCTCCTTGCCGCAACTGGAGCAGGTCGCGGTGAACATCTCGCGAGGACCGCGGGAGTATCCGCCGCCACCGTAGCCGCCGCTGCTGTCGCCATAGCCGGTGCCACCGCTGCCACGGTCGCCAAAGCCGGTACCGCCGCCGTAGCTGCCGCCACCGGTGTCGCCGCGGGCCGCCTTGCGGCTTGCGCGACAGGACGGGCAGCGGCGTGGCTCCGTGAAGCCGCGGGTTGCGTAGAACTCCTGCTCACTCGCCGTGAAGACGAAGTCCTGGCTGCAGTCCGCGCAGGTCAACGCCTTGTCGCCATACATAGAAAACCGCTCCTCTGTGCTCGCCGGCGCCCGCGTCCCATGACCGACTGTCTCGCGGGAGTCCGTGAGTTGGAGCGATCGTGTCTGCCGGAAATCCTGTGCCCGCCTGGCGGGCTTGCGCGTGCACGGTAGTTGATCCGCGACACGATGGGAAGAGGGGAACACCGTGGCGGGGTACGGGCAGAACACGACCCCCGCTCCAATCCGGCCCGGCTCCCGGACGGCACTGAACCGGGCGTCCGGGCGCGCGGCCGCTACCCGGCCACTGGCGCGAGTCGGTCCGCCTGGCGGGCCAGGCCAAGGAGAGCCAGAGCCACGACCCCGAGGACGGCCGCACAGCCCAGCCACAGGGCGGCTCCCTGCCCGGCATCGAGGATGAAGCCGGCGATCGGCGGCCCCAGTCCGGAGCCGAGTCCGCCTGCGGCGAGGGCCACCCCCTGGAACGCGCCGCGCCGATGCGCCGGGGCAAGGTCGGACACGAACGCGGGCACGATCGGCATCAGCACCATCTCGCCGAACGTGACAAGGATGATCGTGACGGCGAGGCCCGGGGCGGCGATGGCGGAGGACAACGGGGCCACGATGGCCAGCCCAGCCATGTACAGCCCCAGTGACACCGCGATGAGGCGAGGCTTGGACCGCTTCTCGCCGGCTTTCGAGACGCGCATCTGGAAGACGACGATCAGCAGGCCGTTGAGCCCGAACAGCAGCCCCCACATCGGCGTCGCCAGGCCGAGCGGCCCCGCGGCGTAGATGGGCAGCGTTGTCACCCACAGGAAGGTGACGGCTTGGATCACGGCCAGCAGCGGCAGGAACGCGACGAAGATCCGCAACCGCGGCCTGTCGGCTGTCCTGCGCATGCCTGGCGAGCCGGCCCGGAACGTCCCCGGGATCTCCACTGGAACCCCCACCGCCCCCACTCCGACCGGCAGGTCCGCGATCGGCGGCATGCCCGCGCGCGTCCGGGGCGGCCGCGTCTCTGGCAGCCACCGCACCGCGATCACGACGTACATCCCGATGAGCAGGCCGCTGACGGCGAACAGGAGCGGGTAGCCGAGGGTGGACAGGCCGGCTCCAATGACCGGCCCGGCAATCCAGCCGACCGCGTTCGCGACGGCGAGCAGCGCGAAGGCGCGAGGTCGGCGGTCCTCCTCGACCGCATCTGCCACTGCCGCCCGGGCCGCCGGCACGAACGCCGGATCGATACAACCCAGGAGCAGCATCACGAGGCCCACCTGCCATGCCTCGACGGCAAAGGCCATCGAGACCACGAGGAGCGTCGTGCACGAGATCGAGCCGATGAGGACGGGCCGCCGGCCGATCCGATCGGCGAGCCAGCCGCCCACGATTCCCGACACGATCGAGCACAGCGAATAGGCGGCCACGACGAGGCCCGCCTGGGCCGCGCTTGCCCCGAGCGCCTGGACCAGGTAGATGGTCAGGAATGGGAAGAAGAGGCTGAAGCCGAAGCTCGCGACAAGGTCACCTGCAGCGAGCACGAGCACCACCCTTGGAAACTCGTGGCGCAGCTCAGCCACCGCACGGAACGGCGACAAGCGGCCGACCCGCGACCCGATGCTCGCAGACACGTGTCATCGTCCCACACGGCATTGATTGCGAATCGAGGCAGCGCGCGGGCGACAACCTGGCGGAGCCAGGCCGAGTCCCCTTCCCCCGCCAGGCCTGCAGGCGCGCCGGCGCCGCATCGCGGCGTGCCAGTGGCCGAAGGCTGTGCCCACCTGCTGGTCGGCTGGTCCGGGCTGCTCGTTCCAGCGCTGATCCGGTCGATCGAGGCGACGCCCGATCGATCGGACGCCGACTTCGGCGCCTACTACCTCGTTTCGGCCTGACCGGGGAGGCTGCGCCTGACCTCCTCGACGACATGCATCGCGTGCGGATGGATGCTTGTCGCGAGGTCGTCCCAGCGATCTTCCTCCTCCCCCAGGTAGATCGAACGGGCGCGACGGAGCACGCCACGATGCGCATCGGGGAGGCGTTCGAGGGCCCAGTCGGCCGCGCCGTCCTTCGAGCGGATATCACCCGTCTCCACGGTCGTCCAGCACCGGGCCAGGGTCAGGACGACATTTGCCGTGTCGGAGTCGAGGTCAGCGAGAAGCCCTGGGATGCAGTCGGCGATGGCCCGCCGGAGATCGTCGGCGGGGACCGGGTCGAGGACCTCGCTCGGCCCGGGCCCGAACAGCGAGCGATCTCCCAGTAGGACCATGGTGATGAGGACGGCGAGGTCAGGCGACACGGCTGGAGCCGGGACGGTCCCCGCTTCGAGCTCCGGGCGCAGCCACTCCCCGAACTGGAACGCGCAGGTCGGCGGATAACGCCACGGACGGACATCGGACTCGACGACGATCGTCAGCTCGATCGGCCGGGGGCCGTCGCCGGAGATAGCGAGCAGCCGCGCGACGAGCATCCTGCGCTCCTCGTCCGTCGCGTGCCGTCGCACGACGACCAGCACGTCGAGGTCGCTGCGCGGGTGGAGCTTGCCGGACGCTGTCGATCCATGCGGGTAGGCGCCGATCACGTCCGCGCCGAACACCAAACGCGCGAGCTCGACCACAGCCTCGATCTGCGGCACGGCCATTCCCGATCGGACCTCCTCGGCTCCAGGCCGACATCATCCGCCGTTCAGGGAGCGTGGGCCGGGCGGGCGCCACCAACGGGCGCCGTCGAGCGTGTCTCAGAACGGCCGTGACAGCCGAGCTGGAACATGGACGGGCCGCCCGATGAGGTTGCGCGCAGTCGCGCCGATGTCTCGCGCGCAGCCCGGGGCGTCCAACCCCTGAACGTTCGACCCGGCAGTCTCAGCCGGACCTCCGTGGACGGCGTCGTCCGGTCCGCTTCATGACCTACGGGGCACGTCCGCGGCGGCGCTGGGTTCTATGATCTGGCGGCTGCGACGCACGCCGCCGGGCGAGCCGGAGGAACCCTTCCATCCTGCGACCAGATTTCGATCTCACCGGTCAGGTTGCGCTGGTCACCGGGGCCGGCCGGGGGATCGGCCGCGACCTCGCGCGGGCGCTGGCGGCCTGTGGCGCCCACGTCCTCGCCGGGGTCCGTGACCCCGATGCGGCGGACGTCGCATGGACCGCGCCGGGCGGCGGGCGCGTGGGGCCGCTGCGCCTCGACGTCACGGATGTCCCCGGCACACGTGATGCGGTCGACGCAGCCGTCGCGACGCTCGGCCGGATCGACATCCTGGTCAACAACGCGGGCCTGGGGGCGAACCACGACGCGCTCGACGTCGGCGAGGCCGACTGGGACGAGATGATGGCTGTCAACCTCAAGGGCGTCTTCTTCGTCAGCCAGGCCGTCGGCCGCCACATGGTCGATCGGGGCTACGGACGCATCGTCAACATCAGCTCGCAGGCCGGGCTCGTCGGCATCCGGCGCCACGCCGTCTACTCCGCGAGCAAGGGTGGCGTGAACCTCCTGACGAAGGTCCTCGCGCTCGAGTGGGCGCCGCACGGCGTGACGGTCAACGCGATCGCGCCGACCTGGATCTACACGCCCGGGACGGCCGAGCGGCTCGGCGACCCGACGTTCCTCGGCGAGGTCCTTGCCCGGATCCCAATCGGCCGGGTTGGCACGAGCACAGACGTCGCGGCGGCGGTCGTATTCCTCTCGTCGCGCGCCTCGGGCCTCATCACGGGGGCGGTCCTGCCCGTCGACGGGGGCTGGACGGCGCAGTAGGCGAGCCGGGCTCACTGCCAGGCAACGAGCGGTCCTTGGATCCTCCCTGTCCAGCGAACACGAAGCCGGCGGGACCGACACGAGGCTTCCATCGTGTGGGGTCGTGCGGGCGCTCAGCGACCCCAGAGCAGGCGCCAGAGCCCCGCGCGGGCCATCGCCCGCCCGACGATCTTGTTCTTCGCCCGCCGGGCGATCCGCTGCGGGTTGCCCGACGTGATGACCGAGATGTCGTTCGCGAGCCGGGCCGTCCGGTAGAGGTTCGATACGAGGCCACGGCGCCTCATTCGAGCGCCTCCTCGATGAAGGCCGCCGCGTCGTCCGCGAGGGTGGCTCGCTCGGACTCCTCGACCTCGATCAGCTCCAGCAGTCGCCGGGCCTGGTGCGGACGCTCGAGGCCGATCGTGAGGCCGACGCTGATCCAGTAGTCGGCGGTCTCGAGGACGTGCGAGCGCAGCTCCTCGGGGATCTCGTCGAGGACCTCGGCCATCGCACCGGTCAGGGTCCTCCCGTAGCGGGTCCAGGGATCGTCGATCGTCGTCATTCAGTCCCTTCCATCATGCGGAGCCCTCTTCGTGCTGGTGGCCGGACCGCCCGCTCGCCCCGTGCCTACACCCCGTAGACCTTCAGGATCTCGTCGCCGTAGTGGTTGATGACCTTGACGGCGATCCGGCCGCTGGCGGGGCGCGGGAACGGCCGTGAGACCGTCGAGTTGAGCGAGGCCCACGCAGCTTCGTCGATGTCGGCGCGGAGGGCGCGCTTGAGCTTGTCGTAGGGGTCGTCGGCGCCGAGGAAGTAGGCGTGGCGGACGAAGAACTGCTCGTCGTCGTAGGCGGTGTCGATGAACCAGCAGGCGATGTCGTCGGTCGAGATCGTGCGGACGACGCCGGTGGTGGGGTCGTAGACGTCGAGGCCGTGGATCTCGACCTGGAGCTCGCCTGCCCCGCCGGCCGCGGGCGGATGTCGATGTCGGGCTCGCCGAAGACCGTGAACAGGTTGCCGGTGCCGGTCTTCTTGAGCAGCTCCTCGCCCATCGCGAGGTCGGGGTTCATCCGGGCGGTCAGGACGGTCAGCTTGCCGAGACGCATCGCCGTGCCGGTCTCCTCGTCGGCGAGGGCGTCGAAGGCGAAGCCGCACACGACGAGGAGGTCGAAGTAGCCGCCGGTCTCCATGGCGGCCTCGCGGACGAGCTCGGGCCCGACGGTGCCGTACTGCGGCCCGATCGCGACGGCGACTCGCCGATCGGTCTCGCCCTCGCGGAACGTGCCGGTGGCCTGGATGAAGCCGCCCGGGTACGGGTCGAGGCGTCTCGAAGCGCGAGACGCTCGCCCTTGGTCCGGTTGTCGACGCCCGAGGCGCGCAGGTTGTCGAGGATCGTCTCGACGAAGCGACCGGAGTCCTCGACCGGGCACCGGCGGGTTGACGAGGTCCTCGGGGCCGTCGGCGACGACGCGGTGCGGCGACAGGCTCTCGACGGTGAACGGCCCGGCGACGCGGACGATCTTCGCGGTCCTCGTACGGGCGGTCGAACAGGATCTCGGTCTCGGCGTGGCGGGCGATCGCGGCGTCGATCTCGGCGCGGGTCATGCCCTCGCGGATGTCGGGGTTCTGGGCGATCGACTTGAGGGTCACGTGCGGGCACCCGCTCGTACACGAAGCCCTTGCGGATGTCGCCCGTCGGTCGAGCCGATCGGCGGATCTGGCCGGTGAGCTCGGCCTCCTTGCGCTGGCCCTCGGGCGTGTCGGCGATGCAGGTAGTACGGGTACTTCGCGGCCATCAGCCGCGTGCGGGCGAGCGCGAGCGCGACCCGGCTGGTGTCGATCGTGATCCAGCGCCGGCCCCACTGCTCGGCGACGTAGGCGGTGGTGCCGGAGCCGCAGGTCGGGTCGAGGACGAGGTCGCCGGGGTCGGTGGTCATGAGCAGGCAGCGCTCGATGACCTTCGATGTTCGTCTGGACGACGTAGATCTTGTCGTCCGTGAAGCTGCCCGTGCCGTGTCGGTCCAGACGTTCGTCGAGCGGGAACACGGGAAGTCGTCGAGGTACCGCACGTAGCGGAGCGTGTTCGCCGCGAACGCGATGCGTCCGGCCGCGAGCGAGCCGCGTCCATGCCCGTCTGCGTTGGTCTTCCAGTCGCCGTTCGCCGGCGGCTGAACGTCGTGCCCGCTCGATGTCGACCGGGATAGTCGCCGGTCGTGCGTCGACCTCGGCGACGTCAGGTTGTCAGTGCGATAGACGCGCGCACCGGCGGGCAGCGGCCGGTCCGCTCGCTCGGCGTCGTCATCGGCGATCGCGTCCCGTCGGCGAGCTCCACCGACGCGTACTCGCGCCGCGCTCGCTCCGCCAGACTCCTTCGGCGCAGACATAGGCGCGGAACTTCACTGCGTCTCGGTCTCGCGCATACCAGAGGAGATAGTCAGCGATCGCCGGCAGGAGCATCGGTCGTCTGCGCCTGACGTCTTCCGGAACGCGATCTGAGCGCACGAAGTTCTCGCGCCCGAACACCTCGTCCAGCAGCGCTCCGCACGAGGTGCACGTTCTCGTCGCCGATCTGGACGAAGATCGAGCCGGACTCGGTCAGCAGCTCGCGGGCGACGACCAGGCGGTCCCGCAGGTAGCTCAGGTACGAGTGGATGCCGAGCTCCCAGGTGTCGCGGAAGGCGCGGACCTGTTCGGGCTGGCGGGTGGCGTCCTCGACCTTGCCGTCCTTGACGTCGCGCTTGCGGGTGCGAGACCTGCCAGTTGCTGCCGAACTTGATCCCGTAGGGCGGGTCCATGTAGATCGTCTGGACCTGGCCCTTGAGGCCCTCCTTCTCGGCCAGGCGAGGTCATCACCAGCAGCGAGTCGCCCAGGATCATCCGGTTCGACCACTTCATCGGGTGGCGGTAGAAGTCGACCCGCTCCTCGAAGGCCATGCCCGTTGAAGTCGCCGCAGAAGAGGTCCAGCTGCGCGCTCGCGGCCGGCCGGCGCTCGTCGCCGCGCAGGTCCTCGATGATCGCCTTGGGGCTGATCTGCTCCTGGATGTGGATCGGGACCGCCGGCACGACGAGGTCCTCGCCGTCCTGCTCGTCCTTGCCCTTCCAGACGAGCTGCGGGTCGAGCGACGGGTCGCGCGGGTAGCGCAGCATCTGCGGCCCGGCCTGCTCCGCCGTCGGCGAGCGACCCGAGCTCCGCGGTGGGGATGTTCACGCGGCTGCTCTCCCGTGTGGCGGACGGCCTCGACGGAGGTCGGCGCGGCGGGCTTCGGCATCTTACGAGCCAACGCTTATCTCCCGGTTACGCAGGGGCATCCTCGGGCGGAGGATATGCGTCGAGGTGTCATAGTCATGAACGCTCAGCGCATGTTGCTCCGCCTGGTTCATGACTATGGCGGGGACGCCCACCCGACAAGCGGCGACCCTCGCGGGGATCGTCATCCCGGCTCGTCCAGGTAGGCCCGGACCGCAGCAAGCACGCGTGCGGCGATGACCACAGCCTGTTCGGCCTCGGCCCACGTCGGGTCCTCCGATCCGTTTGGGTCGGTGACGTATCGAGTGCCTCGGGCTGGTGCGCTGAGATCGGCAAGCTCTGCCACGGTCGCGTCGAGGTCAAGATCCCGAGGCATGAGGGCCTGAAGGGCCACGAGATTATGGATGAACGGAGGTTCGGCACCCTGCGCCACGAGGACAGCCTTGAGCGCCTTCTCGGCGGCCTGCTGAGCGTGGAAGCAGGCGACCCAGGGGTCCATGTCTGGGCCCTGTTCGAGGATGACCGAGGCGAGGGCCAGGTCAGTCCTGGCCTTCGAGAGCCATCGCCGAACCATCGCGCGTCGGCGTTCAGGAGCGGACATAGACCGTTCGCCCTTCGCGCAGGATCCGGCCGATGATCGTCCCGACGAGATCTGCGTCCTGGCTGATGTCCTCGGGGTGGACGACGACCACGTCCGTCCCAAGGGGAATGCCGGTCAGCGACCCGTAGATCGCCGCCTCCGTATGGCGCCGATGCGCGTTTCCAGGGATGATGACCAGCAGGTCGGCATCGCTGTCGACGCGGGCGTCACCCCGTATCTGCGACCCGAAGAGCACGATCCTGTCCGGCCGGAATCGGCGGACGATCCGGCGCTTGATCACCGGTAGCCAGCGCGCGGCGTCCGGGCTGAGCGGCAGGTCCGACAGCGCAACGGCGCGACGCGGTCCCGTCCGAGCGCGGTAGGCCAGCAGATCCTCGCGCGCCCACAGTCGACCACGCGCCAGGGTCGCGACCGGCTCCGGAAAGTCCTCCCGGCTCGCCCAGTCACGGACGAAGTTCGACGGTCGGACGCCAAAGAGCACGGCCGCCTCCTTCGTGCCCACCAGGTACTCGCTCACACGCTCACTCATGGCGCAGATGATAACGCAGCTATCACTGATGTCACGCCAGTCGAGCGTCGGCGCCGGTGGTAACTGGCAGATGAGAGGCGATCGGTAGTGTCCGGGGCGTGTTCGACTGGGATCCGTCGAAGGCGCGCTCCACACTTCGCCGGCGCAACATTGGGTTCGAGGAAGCCGCAAGCGCTCTCGACGACTGGCGCCAGGTGACCATCGAAGATGTCGAGCACTCGAGCGACGAACAGCGCTGGCGAACGATCGGGCTCTCGGATCAAGCGCGGGTGCTCGTCGTGACATGGACGGTTCGAGGGGGTAAAGTGCGCGTGATCTCCGCATGGCGCGCCACGAAGCGCGAACGAAATGCCTACGAAGACTGACACCGGTCGCGTCACCGCTGAAGAGGCGGCCTCGGTCCTCCAGGATCCCCTCGGCTTGACCGGCGCCCCGATGCCCGACGGTTCCCCTCCTGAACGTGGCTGGATGGCTGGCAGGTTGATCGACGGGTTCGAATTGGCGATCGACGGGCAACCCGCCGAGTGGAGTCCCCCACGCTGGCTCCGAGCTCTGGAGGGCCAGGGGTATGACCGATCGGTCGAAGGCGAACCCCTCTTCGTCGTGACACACCTCACCGACGGGGAACTGCGAAGGTTCGCCACGGTCAGGGACGCACTCAGATACGGTCGATCACTCATCCTGCGGCGTCGAAGGCCGGTCCATCCCGATTCGATTTCGATCGACTGCCGGACGACGTCCGGACTGACCGTGCCTGTGGTCTGGGGTCGGGCGCTCGTCGGAATGGCTCGGGGTGCACTCGACGCGGAGCCGATCACGGTCATCGGGGTACCCGCGGACTGAAGCGGCGCGGTCACGCGAAGGCCCTCGCGAGCGAGGCCACGTGCGTCCTGATCAGATTCGCCGCGTCCCAGGGATCGGTGACTTCCAGGAACGACCAGCGGCCGAGGCCGCCGTGGTTGTTGACGGCGGGGATCCAGTAGGTCTGGGCGGTCGCCACCTTGGCAGCCTTCTCGTGGCGGTGCTCGCCGGTCACTTCGATGATGAGGTTGAGCGGTTCGGCGGCACCGTCGTCGATCCGGACGACGAGATCGGGCACGTAGTTGGCGGCCTCGCCCTCGAACGTGTACGGGACCTTGAAGTTGAGGCCCTGGTTCTTGGCGTAGGCGATCACCTCGTCCATGTCGTCGAGGACCTGGCCGAGCTTCGCTTCCCAGCCCGAGTCCAGCACCAGGTAGTTGAGGTGGCTGCGCTCGGTCTCGTAGACGGCCTTCGTCGTCGTGAAGTCGACGAAGCGGGTCGAGCCGATCGGGTCGTACGGTCGGAGGATCGGCATGATCCGTCTGCTCACCCGTTGTGCCTCGGACGATCGCCCGGTGGATCCGGTCGGCGGCGTCGTGCTCCCACTCGGCGATGAGGAGCATCTGGGGGAAGGCGTGGTCCTTGAGGACGACGCACTCGGCGAGCCAGCGCTCGGTGATCGCGAGGAGCTGCGGGAAGAGCCACGGCTGCTCGGCGTCGTCGTCGGCGCGGAAGTACGTGTCGAGGACGCGCTTCGCGATCCGGAACGCCACCTCCTGCGGGCGCCGGAGCTGGAGGTCGTCGAGGTTCGTCTCGATCGACTCGCCCACGATCGGGTCGAGCACGGTGACGACCGGAACCTCGTCGGTCGCGAGGATCTTCGTGGAGTCGGGGGTGAACGTCGCGGTCAGGTGGGCGGTCGGCAGGTCGTAGCGGTAGCCGAGGAGGCGCGGGAACGTGATCTCGAGATCGCGCCCGCTCGGGCAGGGCGCGGACCCGGTGGATCTCCTTCTGGACGATCGGCCCGGTCTGCCCGCTCGTCGGCAGGAAGCTGAACGGGACGCCGTAGACCTCCGCGTACTCGGGCGCGAAGTGGCCGTCCGGTCCGGGCTCGTAGCTCACCCGCCGCAGGCCGCGCCCGACGACCTGCTCGCACAGGAGCTGGGTGCCGAAGGCGCGGACGCCGAGGATGTGGGTGACGGTGTTCGCGTCCCAGCCCTCGGTCAGCATGGAGACCGACACGACGCAGCGGACCTGCTCGCCCAGGCGGTCCTTCTTGCCGATCGTGTTCATCACCTCGCGCAGGAGGTCCTCGTCGGTGATCTCGTCTACCGAGCGGCCGGGGAAGCGGGCCCGGTAGTCGGCCTTGAACTCGTCGATCTCGGCGGCGGCGATCTTCTTGAACGCGGGATCCATCGCTTCGCCCGATTCGAGCTGCGCGGAGTCGATGAGCAGCGTGTTCGGACGGCTCGTCCAGAGCCCGCCCTCGACGTTGCTGAAGATCGCCAGCGCGCCCGGGACCGGGACGGTCGAGCCGTCGGGCAGGGTCTTCTCCCAGCCCGCGATCCAGTCGAAGACCGCCTTGCTGATGCGTCGTGTTCTGGCAGACCACGATGAAGACCGGCGGCGTGCCGGCTGCCGGCCGTCTTCCACGCCTGGAAGCTCTTCTCGTAGTTGCCGTAGAGGCTGCGCAGGGCGCCCTCGAGCTCCTTGGGGAGCTTCGGCTCGACCTGGGCTTCGTCGGCGGCACGACCTTTCCTTGAGAGATCGATCGCGGATCTTCGGACCCACAGGTCGCGGTAGGTGGGCGCCGTCGCCAGCAACCGCATCGTCCGAGACCGGTACCCGCGGGATCTTCACGATCCCGGCCTCGATCGCGTCGATCAGGCTGAAGTCGCGACACGACCCACGGGAACAGCGTGCCCTCAGGGTAGCCGGAGCCGCGCAGGAAGAACGGCGTCGCGGACAGGTCGTAGATCGCCCGGATGCCGAGCTTGTGCTGGACGGCTCGGAGACCGTTGAGCCAGACCCGGGCGGCCTCCTCGTCGCGCCGCGCCTCGGTCCGCTCGTCGGCGCTGAGCTTCTCCTCCTGGCTCTGCGGCGCGCTCTGGTAGCAGTGGTGGGCCTCGTCGTTGAGAACGACGATGTTGCGCTTCGTCCCCAGCGCCCGGCAGACCCGGCGGACCATCTGGTCGGGAGTCTCCTTGAACTGGTCCGTGTCACCCGCGGGGCCGGCGAGGACCTTCTTCGTCAGCGACGCCGCCTCGAAGCGTGTCACGGCGGATGAAGCCGTGGAAGTTCGTGACCTCGATCTTGGCGGCCTGGAGCGCCTGGAGCTGATCAGGCGTCAGGAGGTCGCGCTCGTGGTAGTAGTTGCCGGCCAGGTTGGGCCGCAGGACCTGCAGGCGGTCGCGGATCGTGATGCCCGGGCGTGACGACGAGGAAGGCGTCGGAGAAGCGCTTGTCCTGGGCGTTGGCGAGCTTGTTGAGCGCCTGCCAGGCGATGAGCATCGCCATGACGACGGTCTTGCCCGAGCCGGTGGCCATCTTGAAGGCGATCCGGTAGAGCCCCGGATTCCGGGCCTGGCCGTCCTCGCGGAGCTTGTTCTCGATCCAGGGCTGGCGGTTGCCGGCGACCTCGGCCAGGAAGATCGCGGTCTCGAGCGCCTCGATCTGGCAGAAGAAGAGCGGCTTCTCGCGGTCGGGCGCCTGCCAGTAGGCGAGGAGGTCGCGGGTCACCGCGGTGATCCCCGGATACCGGGCGCTCCGCCAGGCGCTCACCTGCTCGCGCACCCGGTTGATGAAGTCGTTGTCGGTCATCCGCTCGCCGACCCAGTCGCCGGGCAGGCTGAGCTGGGCGCCGCCCTTCGATCCTTGGGCTTCGCGATCGGGATGAAGTACGTGCTCCGCCGCCGCCCCTCGGCGATCTCGTTCGTGATCCCGTCGTCGTCGAACCGGAAGTGCCGCGTCGGCTCGGCGAACGGCGAGTTGAGGATCGGGTTTTCGATCACGACCGGCGGCACGCGTGCCCTCAGGACTGTGGAGGTATCGGCGCTCTGTGGAGGATACGCGGCGGGCGCGCCAGGTTGGATGGCACGGCGCTGCGCCATGCGGACATCGCGGAGGTCATCCGGGCGCCAGCCGCGACGCCCGGCGGCGGATCTAGCCGATGAGGCGGTCCACGACGGCCTGTTCGGCGAGCTGGCGCGTCAGGCTCGCCTGACCGATGTGTTCTCGGCTGTGCGCCGCGACGAAGACGAGCCAGCCCGCCCCTGTCGCAGTCCGACTCGGCCGCTCGATCGTGGCTGCCAGGCGGTCGCCTGTCACGAGGGCCAGGTGACCGTCTACATCGCGCTCGACGGCGTCGATCTGTGTGACCAGCTCGTCGCCCGTCAACCCTTCGACGCGGAACGCAGCTTCCCGGTCCCGGGGCAGTGCGAGGTCGGCGACGACTCCGGTCAGGTAGCGCTCCGCGTCGAGAGCGTGGACGACAAGCGCCGTGATCGAGTTCGTCTCCGGGCCCGGCTTCCAGTCGAGCGCGGACACGGGCAGCGCCGCGACGAGATCACGCATGGCCGCATGGCCCAGGTGCAGGACCGACGAGACGTCGGCCGTCAGGGGTGAGTCGGGCATCTGGCACCTACCTCGCATTGCGGCGGGTCGCAACGCGACCCCGAAGTCGTGGTCTGCGGAAGCCGCCTGCGTTCCGAGTGTACGGCAGCGAACCCCACAGGCCCTGCCGCCGAGCCCTCCTGTAGATGCGACACGGCGGCGAGTGTCAACAGGAACGCGACGCCGCGACGCTCGCCCCAAGGGGCCGCCGAAGCCGCACGACGCGTGTCGTCAAGGTTGGACCGGTTCGGCTGACGACCGTCGAGGTCAGTCGTGCGGTTGAGCGATCCTTGACGGGTTGCTGACGAGACCGAGGCTGTGGGCGACGGCCGCGGCCTCAGTCCGCCCATGGACGCCCAGCTTGGCCAGAATGTTCGACACGTGGACGCCGGCGGTCTTCTCGGTGACAAAGAGCTCAGTGGCGATCTGGCGGTTCGTCCGGCCGGCCGCGACCAGATCCAGCACCTCGCGCTCACGCGTCGTGAGCCCGAGCGATGCGAGCGCGTCGGGGGCAGGGCGGGGCTCGGCCTGTTTAGCGCCCAGATCCACCCGACCACGCACGGCGAGGCGTTCGATCTCCAGGCGCAGCGGCGCGGCATCGAGGAGCACGGTGATTGCGTGGGCCTCGAGCAGAGGTCCGGCGGCCGCTGAGCGGGTGGCAGCTTTCGCGAGGACGGCCTCCGCCTGGCGCCAGAGCGCATAGGCACGCGGATATGCCATCGGGATCGCGCCGAACGCGTCGGCCGCCGTGGCCCAGAGCACCGGGTCGGTCGGGCCGTCGAGGCGGGCAGCTTCAGCCTGGCAGATCGACCAGAACGCTTCAGCCTGGGACACGAAGTTGGGCAGGCCGCGCGCGACGCTGTCACGGAGCGAGCGGATCGCGCCGAGATACCGATCGGCGATCGCCCGCGACTCCTGGAGCTCACGCTCCGCCCGGCGGGCTCTGGCGAGCACCGCCACATCGGCCTCCGCCCTCAGGCCAAGGGCATACAGTGGCCCGATCCGGGAGACATACCCGGGCGTGTCGATCGTCAGGCGCCTGAATGCATGACCGATCTCCGCTCGAGCGTCGAGGGGTCGGCCCTTCCAGATCGCCAACTCGGCGCCGGCCTCTGCCAGTGGCGCGACCCATTGCGCTTCGACGGTGCGGTCAATGAGCGGGTGCAGCCGTTCAAGCCGCTGTGCCGCGACGGTGTGCCTTCCCTGGGCCACGTCGAGCAGTGCAAGCCGCTCCTGTATGAAGATCTCCGGGTTGCCGGGCACCTCGTATCTCCGGGCCTGCTCGATCAGAGCTGCGGCATCGCCCCAGCGTCCCATCCGCTGCAGCGCGGAGGCCCCTTCGCAGAGGCAGGCGACGCCGTACCGGCGGGCCACTCCGTGATCCTGCGCATACACGAACGCCTCTTCCGCGAGAGCGCCGGCGTCCGCGAGGCGCGCACTGTTGTTCAGGACATCGACGAGGTTTGCGTAGGCGCGTGCCACATCATCGATACTGTTCGCCCGCCGCCCGATCTCGAGAGCGTCACGCAGATCCCTGACGCCGCCGTCAAAGTCGCCCAGGTAGTGGAGCGTCGTTCCCAGCGAGTTGAGCGCATGGCTCTCGATCTCGGGAGCACCAACCCGACGTGCGACGGCAACCGCCTCTTCGCAGACCGGCCTTGCCTCCTCCCAGAACGCCTCGATCATCAGGATCTGGCCGAGGCTGGCCGTAACCCGCGCTCGCGCCAGGGTTGGGGGGTCCGACGACACGAGTCGGACAGCCTCCCTGCAAGCCTCGAGGGCTGCGAACCCCTCACCGGCGTTCCACAGGTAGCGACCCAGCCGCTCCTTGAGCAGACCCAGCCGTGTCGGATCTGCTGCATTACTGGCCTGGCTGACTGCCTCCTGCATCAGGGCCACCGCTCTCGGCGGCATCGTCTCAGCTGCTGCTCGAGCCGCCCGCTCGAGCAGCGCAATGCGGTCCAGCCCGGTCCGTCGTGGAGCGTCGGGAACCCGATCCCAAAGCTCGAGCGCACGTTCGTACTGGGCATGCGCATCGGCAAGTGCGTTCATGCGCTCCGCCTCCGTGCCCGCCCGTATCGATGCTTCGAGCGCTCGCGGCAGATCATGCGACGCGTACCAGTGGTAGGCGAGCTCCGCTGCGTTCTGGTCCTTCATCCCGGCATCGGCGTCCGCGAGAGCGTCCGCGAGAGCGTCCGCGAACCGCCCGTGGAGGCGTGCCCGTTCGCCCGGCAGTAGCTCGCCGTAGATGGCCTCCTGGAGGAGAGAGTGGCGGAAGACGAAGGCCTCCTCGGCGCCGATGTCGAACGGGACGAGGATGTGGCGCTCGACCGCCTCGCGGAGATTCGAGACAAGATCTGCTTCGTCGCGGTCGGCGACGCGCGCGAGGAGCCGAGTCGACACCCGTGGCCCGGACGCGGAGGCCCTCCGAAGGAGTTCCTGGGTCGGCTCACTCAGCGCGGCCACCCGCGCGAGCAGGACGTCACGCAACACCGCCGGAAGCGCGTGTCCCGGCGTCTCGACGGCAAGCAGCTCCTCGACAAAGAACGGGTTCCCGCCCGAACGTCCGTAGACGGCCTCGAGCAGGTCGGGATCGGCAGGGCTGTCGCGGATGGCGCCGATCTGTGCGGAAAGCTCCTCGCGGTCGAAGCGGGCCAGGTCGATCCGGTGCATGCCACGGCTGCGCTCGAGCTCCGCGAGGTACGGCAACAACGGGTGCCGCCGATGAAGCTCGTCGGTTCGGAAGGTGGCGAGCACGACGATCCCCGCGTCATGGCTGTTGCGAGCAAGGAAGGTGAGCAGGTCAAGTGTCGATGGGTCGGCCCAGTGGGCGTCCTCGGCCACGAACAGGAGCCCGCGGCCACGCGCCAGCTTCTGGAACAGGCCGAGGAGGGCCTCGAACAGCCGCGCCTGCCCGGAATCGCGGCCCAGGTCACGCCGCTCGACCGGCTCGGTGCCTTGACCAAGGTCGGGCAGCAATCGGGCGAGCTCAGCCCGGGCCGTGCCCAGGAGCTCGTTCATCTCGTCCGGAGAATGTCCGGCTACGAGGGTCCGCAGAGACTCGGTGAGCGGGGCGAACGGCAGCCCCGATCCACCGAGCTCGACGCAGGTGCCGACGAGCGCTATGAGCCCGTTCTCGCTGGCTCCGCGGACGACCTCCTCGACGAACCTGCTCTTGCCGACGCCGGCCTCGCCCGCGACGAGGAGAAGACCTGAACGGCCACTGACAGCATCCTCGATGACCGCCGCCGCCCGATCGAGTTCGGACCGGCGGCCGACGAAGACGGGACTCGAGACCCGGCTGACCACCGGGCCATTATGGAAGGCATCAGCTCGCCGACCAACCAGAGCACCCGCATCGTCCTGTCGGTTGGGATCGTCCACCGCAACTGGCTGCTAGGCTCGGCGTGGGCTGGTCGCTCGACTGCCGAGGGGCGAAGCCTTGGCACCCCGCCGTTGGCGCATCTGTCGCGAAATCCCCGCCAGCATGGCGCCCGGAAGCCGCAGCATGAGGCCCCCGAGACACCTCAATGGCGACTGGGCGACCCTGGCCTGGCTCAATGGAGTGGCACTCTGCGCGAGGCGGTCGCCATGCGCCTCTCGCGCAAACTGATCGTGCCGTTGGCGCGTCAGCTGCTCCGTCGCGTAGCTGTTCATGTCTCGGTCCTCGTTTCGCTGAACCGGCAGCGGATTCCGTAGTGGGGACCAGACTGATGCGGGGGCGCGAGCTCGCGCATCGGGAGGAATCTCTAGATCACGGCGCCTTGGGTCCCCTGGATTCCGTTGGCGGCTGGTCGGGGTGTTGCAGGCCGGCCGGCGCTACGTCCGACCCGAGACGATGACGCTCATCGACGCCGTCGCCGAACCCAAGGCGGTGAGCCCGGCGCTCCGCACGGCGAGCTGATCAGATCGGGCGCGAGGAGGACGCGCCTTGACAGCACCTCGGGGACCGGACCACGGCGACGCCTGCTCCCGTCAACCCGATCCAACTCCATGCCGCTCCCCAGCCGGACGCCCGCCCCGCCCAACGCTGGGGATCGACGCCGTCGCGATCTAGAGACTTCTCCCGATGCGCGACCTGGCGCCTTGCCACGAGTCTGGTCCTCGTTGCGGAAACCGCGGCCGGTTCAGCGAACGAGGACCGCGACAAGAACTACTGGGCCAGGTACGACAAGGAGAAGTGAAGTGACCGCAAGACAGATCGCAGCACCCTATCGACAGATCCGAACATCGCTGCTCGTCGCAGCGTTAGCCGTCGCGTTTGGCGTCGGGCTCTTGATCGGCCTGGTGGCCCAGCGCGCCGTCAACCCGGGCACACAGGCCATCGCCAACGTCGGCGCGCCCGCAGCGGTGGCCGGGGCCGACTCCCGGGCCGGCGCCCCGGCTGGCATCACCGGCGACGGCCAGAACTTCCGGGCGGCACAGGACTCCCGGGCTGCCGTCGGCGAAAGCTCGATCGGCGTCACGCCGGTTCTCGACACCTCCGCGCCCTATCTCACCGTCCAGGGTGGGGTCGTGGTCCCGGGCAGCGCCAGCGCGGCCGGGGCAGTCGACACCGGGAGGCAGAACTACCGGGGCGCGCAGGACTTCCGGGCAGCGGCCGGCGCGAGCTCGTCCGATGTGACACCTGTTCTCGACCGAGGCCGCATCTCGACGTCCGGCCCGGGATGGTCCCGCGGAGTTCATCCGCTCTGACGCCGGTTCTCGACCCCAGACCGTGTCTCACCGTCCAGGCTGGGATCAGGGTCCCACGCCAATGGCCTGACGCGGCCCCTTCGATGCGTGGAGACACACACCAACACGATCGATCACGGCGCATGGAGAGACCACGGAGCCATCCCGTGGTCTCTCCATGTCGGGGACCCACGCCACCAGAGGGCCAACGCGCAACCGTGGTCCCCGGCTCCGCACCAGGTGCTCCGCTCCGCACTCCTGCGCGGGATGGGACGCGCACCGGGCGACCAGGGGTCGTTCCGCGGCCAATGGAGGTGCCCGCGGTTCGCGAACTACCCGCTCACCAGCCGGCCGATGATGACGCCGGCCAGGGCCGCTGCGCCCGCGATCGCCATCGTCTGGACGGCCGTCCACCAGATGTTCACGTGGCCGATCATGCCGCGCGCCACGCCGAGAAGCGCCATCAGGGCGCCCGTGACGACGAGCGACACGATCCGCCCCGTCCCGATGTCGAACAGGGCGAACGGGACGACCGGGACGGCCGCGGCGAGCAGGTCGGCGACGAACATCCAGAGGGCGTGAGTCCAGGGTGAGGCGCCAGGTCGGCGGACGACGCCGATCTCGAACGCGACCACGTGATCGAGGAGCGCCTCCGGGTTTCGGGCGAAGGCTCGCGCGACGAGCGCGACCTCCTCGTCGCTGAACCCGTCGGCGAGCAGCCGATGCGTCACCCGGTCGCTGTATGCGTCGGGGTCGAGCGCGATCCGGCCCCGCGCGGCCTCGACCAGCGCGTCGGCCCGATGGCACTCGGACTGGACGTCGAGATACGTGCCGGCCATCATCGAGACAGCCCCGGCGATCGCGCCCGCCGCCCCGGCGAGCAGGACGATCGAGCGATTGTTGGTGCTCGCCGCGACGCCGAAGACGAGCCCGGCGATCGAGACGGCCCCGTCCTCCATCCCGAAGGCGACGTCACCGATCGCCGTAGTCAGGGAGTCGCGGAGCTGTGTGACGAGCGCGCGGACCGTTCCCATCGAGGGCGTGCCTCCACTCGAAACTGTGCCCGCGGTCGCGCGACCTTGCCGCGAAGACGACCCTCGTCCGAGGTCAAGCCGACCGCAGCGGAACCGCGGGCGAGACGCAGGGTAGCACCGCAGGTTGCGAGAAGCCTGTCCTGATCAGGGCTATCCCGTACTTGAGGTCGCGGATCGCGTTCTCGATCTCCGCATGCCGGCGGTGGTCGGCCTCGAGGGTGAGCAGGTCACCGGTACGGTCGGTGATGAAGGGGTGGTAGTCATAGAGGGTGAGGAGCGCGAGCTGGGAGCCCGTCCTTGGGCCGGACCCGGCGCACGATCAGGCGGACGGGCACAGCGTCGCGCTCGTCGGCGAACGGCGTCCAGGTGAGCTCGGCGACATCGGCCCCACCCTCGATCCAGTACGGGATCGGGGTCCAGCCCGACTCCGGGATCGCCTCGATCAGGTTCCGCAGCTTGCGGCCGTGGAACCGGGCGGTGATGGAGAAGCGGACGTCCATCGCCCGGCAGGTCGCCACGACGGCGTGGGCATAGAAGCCGCTGTCCGCGCGCATGGTGAGCTCGCCGGCCGCGCCGGCTGCGCGCACCCGCCCGACCGTCTCGCGCAGGAAGTGGGCGGCACCCCGGACCGTGGCCGCCCGTCCCTCGCGGAGGCGCGCCATGAGGACATCGCCCGTGTCCGCCGCCACCGCGAGCAGCGGGTGATAGCCGCGCACCTTGGTGTACCCGTGATGGAGCGCGCCTTCCTTCTTGAGACCGTACGTCTCGCAGATCGTCGAGTCGAGGTCGATCGTAAAGGGCGCCGTCCGGGACCGGCTCCTGCTCCCCAGGCCCGGGCGAGGAGATGCCGGCTGACGGCGTCGAGCTGGCGGACATGGCCCCAGCGGAAGCTGCGCAGGAACGTGCCCAGGGTCGACGCTGCCTTCACGGTGAAGCCGAGGATCTTCGCCGTCCCGCCCGCCCGGAGCACCGCCGCGTCGTCGATGCAGTCGCCGCCCGCGAGCGCGGAGGCGATGCAGCGTGAGCGCCTTGTCGCCGACGTTCGCCCGGCCGGCAGCCTTCCCCAGGTCGAGGTGCTCCTCGACCAGCTCCTGGCGCCCAGATGCTGGGCGAGCGTCGCCGGCAGGAGGAGGCCCGCGTCAGCGACGAGTTGCGTCCTATGGCGCGTGGTAATGCTGCGGCGTTCAGCCCCACACCATGAACGGATCGAGCGCGACATGAGACGACAGAAGGCCCCGGCGCGGCGTTGACGCCGTCACACCGCCCCCGGCTGGCACCCTGCGCTCCGCTCCCCTCGGAGGATGGGGGGCGCAGTGGACGATCGGGGGCTGTGCGTCAGCGTCCCGGCGCACGCTCCACGGAACTTGCCCAGGCGGCGATCTCGGCTCGCCGCGACGCTCCGAGCTTGGCCAGGATGTGCTCCACGTGACTGCTGGCGGTCTTCGAGGCGATCGAGAGCTCGCTCGCGATCTCGGCGTTCGTCAACCCATCCGTGATCAGTCTGGCCACGGCGAACTCGCGGGCCGTCAGGGGGCGCCACGGTTCGTCGACGGACCCGTGGCCGCGGGCCAGTCGTTGCAGCACATCCGCTCGATCCGCGAGCGGCCGACTGTCCATTCGGGCCGCGACCGCCCGAGCTTCCACGGCCAGCAGGACCGCATCGGCGAACCGGTTCAGGCGACTCAGGCAGTTCGCAAGGTCGAGGCGCGCCCAGGTTGCCTCCCAGACTCGCCCCTGCGCGTCCCATCCGTCGACCGCGGCCTCCAGCGCGTGACGTGCCACGCCGGTCGCGCCCGCGGCGAGAGCGACCAGGCCTCTGCCGTGGTCGAGAGCCGGACGGGCCACAGCCGGCATCGCCGAGAGGTGCTCGACACACGCTGCGAGCCACGCCTCGGCCTCCGCGGGCCGTCCGGCAGCCTGCTCGGCACGGACCCCGGTCACGACGAACGGCGCCAGGAGCGCCCGCTCGCCTGTCGCACGCGCCCGCTCGAAGGCGTCGTGGCAACGCGCAGCCGCCTGGTCGGGACGATCGGCGAGGAGGGCGGCCTCGGCGAGCCCCCAGAGCGGGGGAAGGATGAGGTCGATCGCGCTGCTCTCCTCCCCGACCGAGAGCGCGGCCGACAGCTCCGCTTCCGCCGTCTCGCAGTCCCCTCGACCGAGGGCCACGTACCCGATCGCCCAGCGACCCAGCGCCACCGCGCGCCGGGACCCGTGGTCCGCGATCGCCTGGCGGGCCGTCGCGCCAGCCGTGTCCCAGTCCCCGCTCGCCCAGGCGACAAGCGCGGAGAGCGCACCCATCACGTGCCGACAGTGCGACTGTTCGATGACGTCGGCGTAGAGCAACCCATCCGCGAGGGAGCGCTTCGCACGCGAGTAGTCCATCGCCCGGAGGGAGAGCGTGGCGGCGTCGCGAAACGCGGCGACCGCCAGGTCCCGGAAGTCTGCGCGTTGCGCCTCGTGGGCCGCGGCCCAGATCGCGTCAAGACCTTCGGCCACCCTGCCGTCAAGGACATCCGCCATCGCCCCGAGCTCGATCACCTGGATCGCGAGCCACGAATCGCCGCGCGCCTTGGCGACCTCGCGCATCGTCTCGATCGTCGAGCGCGCGGCGTCGATCGCCATCCTGTCCAGGTCGGTCCGGACAGACTCGTCGAGCAACCAGCCTGGCATCTTTCCCCACAGGCTGTCAGCAGGGAGCCTCCGGAGCTCCTCGAACAGCGACGCGGCCAGGGCGGCCTGCTCCCCGACGGGCCGGGCCTCCCGCCGCCACATGGTGAGGACCCCGACGAGCATCTCGGCGGCCTTCGCTGGCTGGCCGGCGTCGAGGTAGGCAGCGCGGGCGTCGCGGAAGGTGCGCTCGGCGATCTCGTTCTCCTCGATCGCCATGGCCTCAACAGCAAGCGCGTCGAAGAGCGCTCCTCGGTCTCCAGCGTCGAGGTCGTCCGGCACGTTGGCGGCGGCGCGCCGGTCGAGCTCGAAGGCCTCACGGTGGGCCGACAGCCGCGCGGCTTCCCGGGCGCCCGCGACTGCGGCCTCGAACGCCTGGCGACGGAGACCGGCGCGTTCGTAGTGGACGGAGGCGTGGATCTCTGATGCCCCCTCGAGCTGTGCGCCGAACTCCCCGGCCCGAGCGTGGAGCCGGCGACGCTCCCAGGCTGGGATCGTCCGGTAGAGCGCGTCGCGCAGCAGCTGGTGACGAAAGTCGTACAGGCCGCGCAACCCGGGCGGGTCGAGGACGAAGTAGTCGACGAGCTCCTGCAGTGGCGCCTCGAGCGCCCCCGGCGGCACGTCCAGGATCCCGGCGAGCACGTCAGGGACGAAGCAGCGACCGATGACGGCCCCCGCGCGCGCGGCTGCCTGGGCCTCGGGTGAACGCTGCGCGATGCGGGCGATGACGGCATCTTCGATCGTGTCGGGGACGCTGGCCTCCCGGATCGCCCTGCCATCGCCCCGGGCCTCGGCGCTCAGCGCGCCGAGGAGCTCCTCGATATGAAGCGGGATCCCATCCGTCCGTTCGAACACGGCGGCCGCCACCTCTCGTGGCGCCGGGAGCCCCGTGTCGAGGATCAGGGTCGTGACAAGCGCGGTCTCCGTCTCGGTCAACGGCGCGAGCCGGACCTCCTCCGCGATCCGCTGCGTGATGAGCCGTGCTCGCCAGTCCCGAAGGCTCGCGCCGGGCGCCACCTCCTCGGTCCGGTAATCGCCGGTCAGGAGGAGCTGCCGGTCGCGAGATTGTCGTGCCAGCTCCGCGATGATCTCGAGGCTCACGTCGTCGGCCCACTGCAGGTCCTCGAACGACAGCATCGTCGGGCCCGGCAGCGAGATGAGGATCCGCTCGACGAGTCCCATCACCAGCTGTCGACGTGGGACGTGCTCGGCCGCCGTGGTCGCACCGCTCAGATCAAGCAGCTCCCGACCGAGGGCGGAGAAGGGCGGGAGCCGGGTCATCGACCGCGCGAGGTCGAGGATCGACGCCGCCGGCACGTCGCGGTCCTGGGGGGCGAGTGCCCCCGCGACCGCGGAGAAGCCGCGGGCCTCCGCCTTGCGCCGGATGGCGGCGAGCAGACGGGTCTTGCCGATCCCCGCCTCACCGGCGAGCAGCAGGAACTTGCCCCGGCCGGCCGTGACGTCGTCGAGCCGCTGATCTGCGAGGAGAAGCAGTTCGTCGCGCCCGACGAGGAGCGGACAACGGACCTCCCTCAGCGAAGTGTGCATGGCAGCGAAGTGTAGGCCAGGTGCGCCCGAGGTCATCGGTCATTCGACCGATGACCCCTCCGGTTCGTTGATCGACGCTGCGTGCCCACAGCCTCGTCCGGATGGTCGAGGCGCTTGCACAGGGGGCTGGCATGGCGAACTTCATGGACGTCCACTCGGGCTTCTTCGGCGTCACCGCAGAGCAGTTGAAGGAAGCCCACGAGCGCGACCTGGCGATCGAGCGTGAAGAGGACGTGCATTTCGAGCGCGCCTGGCTCGATCCCGACTCGGGCAAGGCCTTCTGCCTCTCGAGCGGTCCGTCGCGCGAATCCGTCATGCGCGTCCACGAGCGGGCTGGCCATCCGACCGCTGAGGTCTACGAAATCCCGATTGAGGTGAACTGAGATGGACACGACACGTTCGCAGGGTGCGCCCCGCAGGTTCCGGTACAGACGCCCTGTTGCCGCCCTTCCACTCGCCTTCCTGATCGCGACCCTGTTCGGCATCTCGCCGATCTTCGCATCGACACCACCGAACGTCGCACAGGGGACGCCGCGCGGCGGCTTCTCGTCGGCGCCCGGCATGTACCCTCCTGACCCGCGCGCGCCGTCTGCGCCAGGGATCAGCGACCTCTGGGCGACGGGGCTGCCCGCCGACCTCGGTACGCCGAGCGGCGGTTTCTCGTCGGCGCCCGGCATGATGCCCCTGGCGGCCACGTCCGGCGGTCAGTCGGACCGACGTCCTCGAGGTGACGATCGCCGAAGGACTCGAGCTCTTCTAGCTGCGGCGAGGGCAGCGACAGCGCGCTTCCACAACCTGGACGCTGCCGAGGCGGCCGGCTACACGGTCCTCGTGGCGGACACCGCGGGGCTCACGTGCATCGCGGAGCCAGGCATGGGCGCGATGGGCTTCCACTACCTGAACCCGACACTGCTCGACGGCTCGATCTCGGCGACGGCGCCCGAACTCCTGGTCTACGCGCCTGGTCCGAATGGCCAGCTGCGCCTCGTCGCGCTCGAGTATCTCGTCCTCAAGGTCAAATGGGATGCCGCGCACGGTGGGCCTGACGCAGCGCCGCCGTCGCTCTTCGGCCAGACCTTCAACTTCACGCCCGCCGGCAACCGCTTCGGACTGCCCGACTTCTACAGCCTGCACGCATGGATCTGGGATCCGAACCCGAGCGGCATGTTCGCCATGTGGAACCCGAGGGTGACCTGTCCGTGACGCTTGACCGTCCCGTGCGGGGGTCACGAGACGCGCAGAGCGTTGAGCACCAATAGTACAGAGGCCCCCGGGGTGACCCGGGGGCCTCAAGGTTGGGTCTAGTGCGACGGGGCAGCGCTCCCGCCCAGGGTGCTCGGCCGTTCACGGACGGTCCCGCGCAATGTCCCGACGAGATCGACCGTCCCGTCTCGCCTTTGAACGTGCGGTCGATGTGGGCGGTGTAGACGTCAGCGACTTGCACGGAGCGCCCGGAGGTGACCCAGGTCCACGTCGCCGGACCGCTGCCGTCACGGAGCACGTTCACCTCGGCCGGATCGAGCTGGCGATGAAGGGCCTGCAGGCAGGCCGGCACCCCGTAACGCGCGATCACGATGGGGTTGAGCCGGTCCAGGAGGAATGCGCTGTCGTCGGTCTGGAACGCGGCTGTCCATCGGGCGAAAAGCGCCGCGACCGTCTCGCCCGCGCCCCGCGGCCACGCTGGCCATGATTGCCCGTCCAGCGACTCGGATCGGGGCGACCACCCGCTGGAGCTCCGCGCCCGCGTGGGGTCGCGCGGGCTGAGGCCACGCGGCCAGTCTGCGCCCTCCTGCGACGCGGTGGCGATCGTCAGACGTCGTCCTTCGGCAGGCCCGCAGTGACTGGGTCGAGGAGCAGGCGCGAGAGCGTGTCGCCGTACCACTGCTCGAACCGCCCGTCGCTCCACCCGCGGTCGACGACCAGGAGGCGGTAGATCTCGGGGCTGCCGATGGCATAGAGGATCTCGGCGGCGATCTCCAGGTCCATGCCCTCGGGGAGGATCGTCGCATCTACCACGATGCGCAGCAGTTCGCGCTGACCCGCGAAGCGCTGGTCCTTGCCGCGCTTCCACAGCGCGGCGATCTCAGGATCAGCGCCGACGGCGCCGCGCACTACCTCGTCGATCGCGGCCCGTCGCCCGAGGATCGACCGCCCATTGCTGGCCAGGATCTGGAGCCTGCGACGACGATCCGGTTCCTGGCGCATCGCCTCCACCCAGGCCTGCTCGAGGATGGACGGCGCGTTGTCGTCGCCGGCGATGGAGACGTCGACGAGTTCGGAGAGAAGAGAGCGCTTTGTTCCGAAGGCGGAGTACACCGTCTCGGGCGAGACGTTCGCGCGTGCGGCGATTGCGTCGATGGTGGTCGCGACATAGCCTCGTTCAATGAAGAGCGCCCGGGCCGCTTCGACCATGGCGTGGCGGGTGGCCCGAGCCTGCTCGCGACGACGTGGGGAGTCGTACTGGCGACGGTGCTTGACAGGATCTCGCATACCGCTACAGTATCACCGGATTGGATACTGTTATACTGTAGTTAACGATCGATCGGTCCGGCCGAAGGAGAGTCATCAGTGGCAGTCGTGCAGCTTGAGCATCCCATCCGCGACTTCGAGACTTGGAAGGCGGCATTCGACCGCGATCCGGTCCAGCGAGAGGCATCGGGGGTGCGTCGCTATCAGATCTACCGACCGATCGACGATCCGAACTTCATCGCAGTGGACCTCGAGTTCGACAGTCGGGGTGAGGCAGACGCCTTCAAGGCGGCGCTCGAGCAGCTGTGGCGGTCACCCCAGGCCACGCCGGCATTGGGCGGTCCCCCACGCGTGCGGATCGTCGAGATGGTCGAGAAGAAGGTCTACTGAGCGGTCGCGGGCGGCCAGCGGGCCCGGCTGCTCACCCGGCTCGAGCCAACTGAAGAAACAGCACGGCTGGGGGGACCTGGGCGACGCCGAGTACCAGGCCCAACGGGACGCGGTCCGGACAGCCCTCGCGGCGCTGCCCGACGAGGACCGGATCCGCTCCTTCGATGCCTACCGAGCCCGCCTACTCGCGTTGCCCGAGGCGATCGCTGTCGCGTCGCCGGCGCGCCGGGAGGAGCTCTGTCGGATCGTGGTCGAGCGAGTCGTGGTTCGGGACCGTCAGCTGGAGTCGATTGACTGGACTCCGCCGGCTCGACCCTTCTTCGAACGACAGCGGGAGTACCCCCAAGGGGATTCGAACCCCTGATCTCCACCTTGAAAGGGTGGCGTCCTAGGCCTCTAGACGATGGGGGCGCCGGACGGCGCCGAGTCTAGCAGGGGTCGGGCCGGCGGCTCAGGGAGTCCGAAAAGTGGACCGTCAGGGCGCCCGGGAGAGGATCGCGAGGATCGCGGCCGCGGCGAAGCACGCCAGCGCGACGAGCCCTGCGACGCCGCCCAGGACGGCCGCGAGGAAGGATCGCGCTGGGCGATTCGTGCGCGCCGCCCGGTACGTCTCGATCCCGCCCACCGTGGCGAGCATCCCGAAGACGAGCCCCAGGACAAGCGCACCGGAGGAGAGGGCCGGGATCTGCGACGCATCGCGAACGTTGACCGCGTAGACCAGGTAGAGGAGCGATCCGAGGACCGCGACCGCGAGGAAGGCTCGGGTCGGCGTGACGCGGACTCGCCCAACGTAGAGGCCGGTGCGCCGGCGCGACCCGTCGGGTGCACGGGGAGAAACCTGGCGTCGCGGATCCATCGGTTGATCGGGCCTCAGGCGGCCGGCTCCGGCGCCGACGCGGCAGCCCGGAGCATGCCCGTGGCGGCCGGGGCGCGTCGGCCCGGTTTGACCGCGCCGTCCAATGCGCCGAGGTCGCGCATCCAGTGGTAGATGGCCACGTTGTGCGCCAGGCGCGGGCGGCGCAACCCGCTGATCGCCGCCTCGGCGGCAGGTCCATAGGCCGCGCGGAGCAGCTCGACCCCTTCTTCGATGGTCTCGAAGGCCCAGAACGTGTGGATGACACGGATGCGGAAACCCCGGCTGAGGAACCAGCCGTCGCGCCGGCTCCACGCCACGAGATCCGCGGTCCGCTCCGGCCCCCGGACCGCGTCCAGGTCATCGCGCCCGTAGTCCATCACCACGATGAGCCGGCCGTCGGGGCGGAGCAGCCGCTGGGCATGGGCGAGCAGCTCGGCGCGGTTCGGGCCGTCAAGGGCCGCCCAGAAGGAGATGACGACGTCGGCGCTCTCGTCGGACGGCCAGCCGTGCCGCGCGGCGAGGTCGGCGGTCGTGTCCGGCGCCGCGTCCGGCACGACCGTCAGCCGGGCGCCAGCCTCCGTCAGCCAGCGCGCACGCTCATGGGACGCGCCGAGCAGGACCACGTCCCGGCCGGCAAACGAACCGTGGACTTCCAGTGCCCGCGGAATCTTGCCCTCGGCGTCGACGGCCCGGAGAAGTCGCTGCATGCTTCCGGCGTCGGCCGGCTCGAAGGGGAGGTCAGCCACGAGGCGACGAGTATAGGCTCAACCCGCCACACTCAGGACGAACCCCGCCCGCGCGGGGACGCTCAGCGCGGCACGGCCGTCGCCGGTCACGGCCACCCGGGTTCCGGCCGCCAACCCGGCCACGGCACCCGGTTCGAGGTGCCTCCCGGCAAGCTCCGGGAGCTCCAGCGCGATTGTCTGGGGCGCCGTTCCGGCGTTGACGACCACCACCAGCGTCTCGCCCGCGGCCGACGGATCGTCGGCGCCGCCTCGCACGATCGCCATGCACGCGCCGTCGGCGCCTGCGACGCGCAGGCGGTCGGCGCGGAGCGCCGGATGCGCCCGGCGCAGCGCGATGAGGTCGCGGACGGTCGTCCGGAGCGCGTCGTCGCGACCGGCTTCTCCCGCGGGGAAGGCCCGTCGGCAGTCCGGGTCGTTGCCGCCCTCCATCCCGATCTCGTCGCCGTAGTAGACGCACGGCGCGCCGGGCAGCGTCATCTGGAGCAGGACCGCCAGGCGAACCGCGGCGAGATCGCCCGACAGGAGCGTTCGCAGGCGCGGCATGTCGTGCGAGGAGAGGAGGTTGAGCTGGGCCGCCACCGTCGTCGGCGCATAGGCCGCCGCCTGGGTCCGTGAGCTCCGTCGCGAAGCCCGCCGCGGCCGAGGGTCGAACGTGCAGCGAGAGCTCGTGGTGGGAGGCGACCAGCGCGGTGTCGAGGGACGGCCCGCCCACGAACCCGAGGATCGCCTCCAGCAGCGGGTAGTTCATCAGGGCGTCGAACCGGTCGCCGCGGACCCAGTCCGGCGCCACGTCCCAGATCTCGCCCACGAGGTAGGCGTCCGGGTTGACGGCCCGGCAGCGCCGCCGGAACTCCTGCCAGAAGGCCTCGTCGTCGATCTCCGTCGGGCACGTCCAGGCGCCATCCGTCGATCCCGAAGCGGAGCCAGTGCTCCGCGACGCCCCACAGGTATTCGCGCACCGCCGGGTGGTCGCGTGTTCAGCTTCGGCAGGGCCGGCAGGTCCCACCAGGCCTGGTATCCGAGCCGCCCGAGCGACGCCGCGCCGCTGCCGAACGTGGCCCCGGGGAGCTGGCCGTTCGCGCCCGGTGCGGCCCGGTCGGGATACGCGTCCAGGCCGAGGCCGGCCGCCAGGCGCTCCCGGTCCAGGTGGAACCAGTCCACGTACGGCGACGCGAGCCCGTTCTCCAGCACGTGGTGGAACGGCCAGAAGCCGCGCCCGGTGTGGTTGAAGACGCCGTCGAGCACGATCCGCATGCCGCGGGCGTGGAGGGCGTCCACCAGCTCGCGGAGGGCCGGCGTCCCGCCGAGGAGCGGATCGACCGCCAGGTAGTCGAACGTGTGGTAGCGGTGGTTCGACGCGGAGCTGAAGACCGGCGTCAGGTAGAGCGCCGTGACGCCCAGGTCGACCAGCTCGTCGAGCCGCTCGGCGATGCCCAGGAGGTCGCCGCCCTTGAAGCCATGCGACGTGGGCGGCGCGTCCCACGCCTCGAGCGGCCCGGGCTTCGACGACGCGCGACGAGCGCGCGAAGCGGTCGGGGAAGACCTGGTAGAAGACGGCGTCCCGGACCCACGCCGGCGGATCGGGAGCGACCGGCTGTCGCTGGTCGGGCATCACGGCGTCCGCCCGGTGCGTCCCCGTGCCAGCACGGACTTCAACCCTTGACGCCGCCGATGGTGAGCCCCGAGATGATGTACTTCTGCAGGTACAGGTAGACGACGGAGACCGGCAGGGCGACGAGGATCGCGAAGGCCGCGAACTGCGACCACGGCGTGTTGCCCGCGTACTGCCCGACCATGCCGTTGAGCGTCATGGCGAGCGTCCAATGCTTCGGGTCGCCGGTCAGGAACATCCACGAGAAGTAGAACTCGGTCCAGCCGGCGATGAAGCCGAAGAACGCGGTGACCGCGATCACGGGCGTCGAGAGCGGCAGGATGATCCGCAGGAAGATCTGGAAGCGGTTCGCGCCGTCGACGGACGCGGCCTCCTCGAGGTCGCGCGGGATCGTGTCCAGGTAGCCCTTCATGTTCCAGATCGCGAACGGCAGCTGCCCCGAGGTGACCGCCAGGGCCACCCCGAGCAGCGAGGCGCGCAGGTTGAACGTGCCGATCTGGATCTTGTTGAGCGAGACGAAGAGCGGGGCGATGGTGGCGACCGCGGGCAGCATCAGCACGGCCAGGACCGCGATCATCAGGAACTCGCGGCCGCGGAACTGGAGGCGCGAGAACGCGTAGGCGGCGAGCACGCCGATGGTCACGCTCGCAGTGCGCGACGAGCGCCGGCGATGACCAGGCTGTTGAAGGCGAGCTGCGGGAACCCGACCGGGTTCTGGGTCGGCTGCGCGGATGACCTGTGCGAAGGCGTCGAGCGAGGCGCCGGGCGGGATCAGGTCGAGGCCGTCCGGCCGCGCGATGTTGCGCGGATCGATGGCGATGCTGACGATCCACAGGATCGGGAAGAGCACCGTCGCGGTGATCAGCAGGCAGAGGAGCTGCAGCAGTCGCCTGGCGGCGGAACGTCATGGCGCTGCGCCCGCGACGCCGGGTGCGTCACGGCGACGCGTGGAGCGGCGACCGCGCCGACCTGGCTGGTCATCGTGCATCCGCCCCTCATCCGGGTCGAGCCGTGGACCGGTCGCGATGTCATGCATCGAACTGCGCCGTCGCCTTGGCCAGCCGGTTGGTGACCAGCGTGATCGCCAGCAGGATGAAGAACTGGAAGACGGCGAACGCCGCGGCCACGCCGTAGAGCTGCTGCTCGTTGACCAGCCGGTACGCCGTCGTGACCAGCAGCTCCGTCTGCCCGAACGGCCCGCCGCCCGACATGAAGTACGACAGGTAGAACAGGTTGAAGGTGATGACGAAGCCGTAGATCGCGTACGGCAGCATGGCCGGCCGCAGGTACGGCAGGGTCACCGTCTGGAACTTCTCCCAGAAGCCCGCGCCGTCCATCTCGGCGGCCTCGTACAGGTCCTTCGGGACGCTCTGCAGCGCGCCGGTCGCGACGACCGAGTTCAGCGGCCAGCCCAGCCAGACGTTGGCCGTCAGCAGCGCGAAGTAGGCCAGCGGGAGGATGAACGGCCCGACCGCGAGGATCGGGTTCGGTTGGTTCAGCCAGTCGATGTTGAACGAGTCCGGCGGCATCTTGAACAGGACGCCGATCGTGTCCCGGAGCAGGAAGTTGATCGCGCCGTGGGTCGGGTCGAACATGTTCCGCCAGACCGTCGCCACGATGATCTGGGGGATGACGACCGGCAGGATGAAGATCGCCCGGTAGAAGCGCTTCAGGCGCAGGCCCTTCGTGTTCAGGATCAGGGCCACGATCACGCCCAGCACGACGTGGATGATGACGTTCGAGAAGGCCCAGAAGAGGTTGAAGACCAGGATCCGCACGAAGTCGAAGTTGGGGATGACGATGTTGTTGTCGAGGATCCGCATGTAGTTGCTCGAGGCCCACGTAGTTCGGCGCGGGCGCCGTCGCCCGCAGGTTCTTCAGCCCGTAGTCGGTGAAGGACATCCAGATCTGGAAGACGAGCGGGTAGAACGTGATGACCGCCATCACGATGAGGGCGGGGAGCAGGAACATGTAGGCGGTCCGGGCGTTCTGGCTCCGGCGCCAGAGGGATCGGCGGCGGGGTTGGAGCGGTTGCTGCGAGCACTGTCATCGGCCTGCCTCGCGCACTCTCATCGTCTGCTCCTGCACGATGTCCGGGATTCGAAGGGACGCCGGTGACCGGCGCCCCTTCGACCGTCTCCGCGGAGAGTACTAGAGCCCGTTCGCCTTGTTCATGGCCGCGCACGCGTCGGCGACGGCCTGGTCGGGTCGGTTCCCTTGTCGATGACGGAAACGAGGGCGTTCCCGAAGTTGCCCCAGTAGTTGTCCAGCTGCTTGAGCGTCGGCCGGGCGAAGCCCGTTCGGCATGAGCGCCGCGAAGGCCTGCGCGATCGGGTCGGTGGGCTGGAGCGTGGTGTTCGCCGGGAGGTGCCCGACGTTCGCGAAGAGCTGCTCGTTCGCGGGCAGGAGCATCTGGAGCGCGAACTGGATCGCCAGGTCGGCGTTCGGCGACGCGGCGTTGATGTAGAAGCCGTCAGGAGCGGTCAGCGGGGCCCAGGCGCCGCCCGGGCCGGTCGGCCCGGCCACGACGGCGAGCTTGGCGCCGAGGGCCTTCGTGAGGTCGCCGGACTGCCACGGGCCGTCGATGAAGCCCGCGATCTTGCCGGAGAGGAAGTCGGCCTTGGCGTCGCCGTCGTTCTGGTAGAAGTGCATCGCCGGCGGCCTTCATGTCGGCCAGCCACTTGAGCGCGGCGGCGACGCCGCCGCCCTGGTCGGCGGTGCACTTGCCGGTGGTGGCGTCGAGGATCGTGCCGCCGAACGAGCTGAAGATGCCCCACAGGTAGTAGGCGCCGCCGCCGTTGGCGCCGTAGACCCAGCCGAGCTTGCTTGGCGTTGGTCATCCAGTCAGCGGTGGTGACCGGCGCCGTCGGGAGCATGCGTGTTGTTGTAGAAGAGCTCGACGGCCTTCATGGACTCGGGGATCTCGTAGAGCTTCCCGTCGACCGTGGCGGCGTCGATGGAGACCTTGGACGAGTTGTACGGCGCGGCCGTCAGGGTCGGGATCAGGCCGCTCACGTCCTTGAGGAGCCCGGCGCGGGCCTCCTTCGGCAGGTTGTCGTTCGGGGCGATGTAGAGGTCCGGCCCGGAGCCGGCGCCGGCCTGCGTCTCGAAGTTCGTGAACAGGTTCGCGAACGGGACGTCGGTGACGGTCACGGTCAGGCCCGGGTTGGCGGCCATGACGTTGGCCACCATCTTGTCGAAGGCGTCCTTCTCCGAGGTGCCGGAGGCGCCGTAGGCCTCCCAGACCGTGAGCGAGCCGGTCAGGCCGGCTGCGGGACGCGGCAGCGGACGGGGCGGCCGGGATGCCGCTGCCGAGGGGGCTGCTGCCGAGGGCGGCGGCGGCCGACGGGGCGGTCGTCGCGGCGCCGCTGCACGCGGCGGTGACGAGGGCGAGCGCTCCGAAGAGGCTCACCAACCTGGTTGTCTTGTGCATCTGTCTGTAGGTTCCTCCTGCTGTGGCCGCACGTCGGCGGCCGATTCGGACTGCTCCGGCCGCGACGTGCGGCCGGTCACTCCTGGTCCGGCCGCGTCGAGCGGCCGGTTTCGGTTCCGGGTCGCCGGATGGCGACCCGCTCCTCCGGTCCAGTCAGCGTTCCGCCGCCACCTCCTTCCGGATGGGTGCCGGACCGCTCGAGCCGCGGACGATGAGTCGCGTCTCGAGGCGCCGGTGATCGGGCCGGGCAGAGTCTTCCTTCGCGATCGCCGAGAGGAGGAGGCGACAGGCCTCCTCACCTTTCCGCCGGACCGGCTGGTGCACGGTTGTCAGCGGAGGCTCGACGTGGCGGGAGAGTTCGATGTCGTCGAAGCCGACGACGCTGAGATCGGCCGGGACGTGGAGCCCCAGGCGGCGCGCGGCGGTGATCGCGCCGATCGCCATCACGTCGCTCATGGCGAGGATCGCCGTGGGCCGGAGGCCGTCCTCCCAGGCATCTGTCAGGCAGGCGCGGCCGCCATCGACCGTGGCCGGGCCCGACCACGACCCGCTCGTCCGGAAGGTCGATCCCCGCGGCCGTGAGCGCCTGGCGGTAGCCCTGCAGGCGCCGCCCGACCACGCCTCCGGAGTCCGGCGCGGGTGCCCGGCGTCGGCTGTTCAACGCCGATCACCAGGAAGTCACGGTGGCCGAGCGCCAACAGGTGCTCGGCGGCGGAGCGCGCACCGCCCTCGTCGTCGACGTCCACGGCGGCGTGCTCGGGGAACGCGGCGGCGGAGTCAACCATCACGATCGGCAGGCCGGCCCGGCGGATCTGCTCCACCTCCGGGTGGTCCGCCGCGAGGCCGATCGCCACGAAGCCGTCCACCGTGGCCCGGTTGACGGCGCGGGCCAGCGAGCCGTGGACGGGCGACACGAACAGGAGCCCGTAGCCGGCCTCCTCGGCGACCGCGGCGACACCCTCGCTGAACGTGGCGAAGAAGGGGTTGGCGAAGACGACGGAGAGTGCCTGGGGAGTCAGGATGCCCAGCGTCCGGGTGCGGCCCTGGGTCAGCATCCGGGCAACGGGATGCGGCCGGTAGCCCAGCGTCGTGGCGACGTCGCGGATCCGGGTGGCCGTGTCGAGGCTCAGCCGCTCCGGGCTGTTGAACGCGAACGAGACCGCCGTCTTCGACACGCCCGCCTCGCGGGCAACGTCGGCAATCCGGGGTCGGTCGCGGGATTCCTGCCTCACCAGCCCTCCACGGCTCCTCCGGAGATCGCCGAGGCGCCTCCGCCGCGCGGCAAAACCGGTTTAGCAAACCGGTTTACCTGAAGGTAGCGGGGAGGTTGCGCGCTGTCAAGTCCCGGGTGCGGGGCCAGCGCGGCCGGACGTCGTGCGCGTGGCAGAATCGCGGCATGGCCGCCGATTCCCGTCGCGTGCCTCCCCCGGGAGTGCTGTTCTTCCTGGGCTATGGGTTCCTGATCCTGGCCGCGATCGGGGTGTCGCTCCGCACGGTGGTGGACGCGGCGATCGACGCGCCGATCAGCTTCCCGGGCCTCGTGGTCATGATCCTGCTCGCGTACACGATCTTCACGATCACGCTCGTGCTGCAGCGCAAGGAGGCGGCGCGCGGCCTCGCCGTGGGCCTCAGCACGCTGACGGTCCCGCTGACGCTCTTCCTCCTCGTGAGCCCGGTCCCGCTGGTCGCCCTGGCACCGGGGATTCTGGGCCTCCTGCTCTGGATCGGGCTGCGGCGCCCCGCGTCGCGCGGTTGGTTCAGCGAGCCGTGACCGGGCGCCGGGAGTGGTGAAAGCGCCCATCCGGCCCGTCTGGGCTACCCTAGCCGCGCGTCGATCGGATCCGCCCAACAATCGGGCGCCCCGCTCCGGGGGCCGCGCCCCGCGGAGGGCCTGCTCGTCCCGGCAGCCAGCTCGAGGAACCCTGTGACCAAGCGAACCCGGAACCTGCAACCCACCCGCCCCGCTCCGTCCACCGGCCGGGCGGGCGCCGGTCCGGGGCCGGTCGCCGGCCCCACGCGACTCCGGGAGCCGCAGCGGCCGCGCTCGCCGCTCGAGCGGTACCGGGGGCGCCTGCTGGGGATCGGCGTGGTCGCCGTGGTCCTCGTCGTCGGCGGCTTCCTCTTCCTGGGAGCATCGAGCCCGACCTACGCCTGCTCGAGCGTGCTGCAGCCGGAGCCGGCGGCCTCCGCGGCGCCCGGCGAGACGCCGCGCCTGGGCCAGGTGACCCGCGACCTCGGGCGCACGCACGTGGACGTGGGTTCGAGCGTGACCTATGAGTTCTGCCCGCCGACGTCCGGCTCGCACTACAACGCGACGCGGCTGGGCCCGATTCCGCCGCTCTTCTACGCGAAGGACAACGCGACCGTGCCGGAGGGCTGGATCCACAACCTGGAGCACGGCGGGATGGTCGTCCTCTACCGCTGCCCGGAGGGCTGCGGGACCGATGCGCAGACCTCGCTCGCCGCGCTCCAGGGGCAGCTGCCGCCCAGCCCGATCTGCGCCTTCCCGCCCACGGCCAACGTGGTCGTGACGCGGTTCGACCAGATGCCGACACCGTACGCGGCGGTCGTCTGGGGCCGCGTCCTCTTCCTGGACAGCCTGGACGTGGGGGCGATCAAGACGTTCTACGCGCAGTCCGCCGACCAGGGACCGGAGCCGTGGTGCCAGCAGGCGATGCCCGGCTATACGCCCGGCCCGGGCGCGGCGTCGCCGGCCGCCCCGGCGGCGCCCATCCGCGTCGCCCGTCCCGACGGCGTCCCAGTAGCGGGCGGGGCGGACCGATGCGCGTCGTGGCGTACCTGGACGAGCTGGACCTTCCGGTCGCCGGCGTGCTCGTCGATGGGCGAGTCCTCACGCTCGCCGGGCTGGCCGAGGGAGCCGGGCTCCGGGATGAGCTGGCGCTGCTCGACGTGCGGGGCCTCCTCGCCGAGGACGAGGATCTCGTGGAGACGCGAGCGGCAATGGCGCGCGCACTGCGCGCCGGGATGCGGGGTGTGGCGGCGAGCGAGCTGCGCCTGGTGGCACCGCTCGAGCCGGGCAAGGTCGTCTGCGTCGGCTCGAACTACCGGAGCCATGTCATCGAGCAGGGCAGGCCGATCCCGGAGCGCCCGCTCCTCTTCGCCACGTTCTCCAACGCGGTGGTCGGCGACGGCGAGCCCGTGATCCGGCCGGCGACCACGGAGGCGCTGGACCTCGAGGTGGAGCTCGGGGTCGTGATCGGAAGGCAGGCCCGCCGCGTCCCGGTGAATGCCGCGATGGACCACGTGGTCGGCTACGTCACCGCCAACGACATCACCGCGCGCGACCTGCAGGGCACGAAGCAGGCCCTGGCGCCGGGCGCCCACGGCGATGGCCAGTGGCTGCGGGCCAAGGGGTCGGACACGTTCCTGCCGCTGGGGCCGTGCATGGTCACGGCCGACGAGCTGGGCGACCCGGCCGCGCTCCGCCTGCGCGGCTGGCACACGCCCGCGACCGGGCCCGACGCAGGCCGCGAGCTCCTGGTCCAGGACGGCGCCACGGACGACATGATCTTCCCGGTCGCCGAGCTGATCGCGTTCATCTCGGCGAGCATCACGCTGGAGCCCGGCGACCTGGTGATCACCGGGACCCCGTCGGGTGTCGGCGTCTTCCGCGAGCCGCCGGTCTTCCTTGTCCCGGGCGATGTCGTGCGGGTCGAGGTGGATCGGATCGGCAGCGTCGCGAACCCCATCGTCGATGCGGACGGCACGGCTCCGGCCGACTCCCCGGCCGCACGGCTCATCGCCGGGCGTGCGGCGACAGCCGCCGCGGGCTGAGACGCCGGCCGCGCAGCGCTCACACGGGACGAAGGAGGGAGCCATGCTCGCCCTGGTCAAGACCGCCGGGGGACCGGGCCTGGAGCTCCGGGACTGGCCCGATCCGGCCGTGGGGATCAACGACGTCCTGATCCGCGTCCACAGGACGGGAATCTGCGGGACAGACCTCCACATCGAGGCCTGGGACGCGTGGGCGGCGAAGACCATCGCGCCGCCGCTGGTGATCGGCCATGAGTTCGTGGGCGAGGTCGTGGAGGTCGGCTCCAACGTGACCGGCTTCGGGATGGGCGACCTCGTCAGCGGGGAGGGACACGTCGTGTGCGGCCGCTGCCGGCACTGCCTCGCCGGACGGCGCCATCTCTGCGCCCACACGATCGGCCTCGGCGTCGGCCGCGACGGCGCCTTCGCGGAGCTGGTGGTCCTGCCGATGACCAACGTGTGGCACCACTGGCGCGGGATCGACGAGGAGGTCGCGGCGATCTTCGACCCGTTCGGGAACGCGGTCCACACCGCGCTCGCGTTCCCGGTCCTCGGCGAGGACGTGCTGGTCTCCGGGGCCGGGACCGATCGGCCTGATGGCCACCGCGGTGGTCCGCCACGCCGGGGCCCGCCACGTCGTGGTCTCCGAGCCGAACCCGGTGCGCCGCGCGATCGCCATGCGGATGGGCGCCACGATCGCGATCGACCCGCGCGAGCGCGACCTCCGCGAGGTTGCGACGGGTCTCGGGATGACGGAGGGGTTCGACGTTGCTCTGGAGATGTCCGGCAACGCCACCGCCCTCCGCGCCGCGATCTCCAGCATGGCCCACGGCGGCGGCATCGCGATCCTCGGGATCCCCACCGGGGAGATCTCGCTGGACGTGAACGAGATCGTCTTCAAGATGCTGACGCTCCGCGGCATCTACGGCCGGGAGATGTACGAGACCTGGTACAAGATGACGGTGATGCTCCAGTCCGGGCTCGACATCGCGCCCGCGATCACCCACCGGTTCCCGTTCCGCGAGCATGCCGCCGCCTTCGCGGCCGCCCGCTCCGGCGACGCCGGCAAGGTGATCCTGGACTGGACCTCGTGACGCGGCCCGGCGCCGCGGCGAGGACGCCACGGTGAGCGCGACCACGCCACTCGATCCGCTGGGGCATCTCGCCGACGACCTCGCGCAGGTGCGCGCCCAGGGCCTCTACCGGCCGCTGCGCGTCATGAGCAGTGCGAACCGGACGCGCGTGACGGTCGATGGCCGCGAGGCGATCACCCTCGCCTCGAACAACTACCTGGGCCTCAACACGCACCCGCGCCTCGTGGAGGCGTCCCTGGACGCGGTCCGCCGCTTCGGTGCCGGGTCCGGCGCCGTTCGGACGATCTCCGGGACCATGGCGCTCCACGAGGAGCTGGAGGCGGAGCTGGCTCGCTTCAAGCACGTGGAGGCGGCGCTCACGTTCCAGTCCGGCTTCACCTGCAACACGGGCGTGATCCCGGTGGTGGCGGCCGAGCCCGACCTGATCGTCTCGGACGCCTTCAACCACGCCTCGATCATCGACGGGATGCGACTCTCCAGGGCGCCGCGGGTGATCTACCGCCACAAGGACGTGGCGCACCTCCGCGAGCTGCTGGCCACGGCACGCCGCGAGGGCCGCGCCGACGGGCAGCCGTACCGGGCGATCCTCGTGGTCACGGACGGCGTCTTCAGCATGGACGGCGACATCGCGCCGCTCCCCGGGATCGTGGCGGCGGCAGAGGAGCACGGCGCGGCCGTCTTCGTCGACGACGCTCACGCATCAGGCGTGCTCGGCCGGAACGGTCGCGGCAGCGTGGACCACTTCGACCTGCACGGCCGCGTCGCGATCCAAGTCGGGACGCTCAGCAAGGCGATGGGCGTCCTGGGCGGCTACGTGGCCGGGTCGCGGACGCTGCGGGAGATGCTCGTCCAGCGCGCCCGGCCATTCCTCTTCTCGACCTCCCACCCGCCCGCCGTGGCGGCCGCCTGCCTCGCGGCGATCTACGTCCTGGAGGACGAGCCGGAGCTGATCGAGCGGCTCTGGGCGAACACCCGTCGCTTCAAGGCCGAGCTCGCCCGGATGGGGTTCGACACCGGCGCCTCGGAGACACCGATCACGCCGGTCATGGTGGGCGACTCGGCGACCGCGATCCGCTTCGCGGACCGCCTCCTCGACGAGGGCGTCTGGGCGACATCCGTGGTCTATCCCACCGTCGCCCTCGACGGCGCGCGTCTCCGGACGATCGTCACGGCGGCCCACTCCGACGACGAGCTGGACACGTGCCTGGCGGCGTTCGGTCGCGTCGGCCGCGAGCTGGGGCTGATCGCCGGGTGATCCATCTGCCAGCTCCCGGGCCAGAGGCAGATCGCGACCTCCCGCTCGACGCGCACCTCCACACGAACCTGTCGCACGACAGCGACGTGGCCATCGACGTCCACTGCGCGTCTGCGGTCGCCCGGGGGATCCCGGAGATCGCGATCACCGACCACGTCGACTTCGACCCCCGCGCGCCCGACTACTCATTCGCATCGTTCGCGACTCGCGAACGGGACGTGCGGGAGGCCGCGGCGCGCTGGGCCGATCGCGGCCTTCGAGTCCGCTTCGGCGTCGAGGTCAGCTACGAGTCGCACCTGGAAGCGGAGATCCGGGAGCACCTCGCCCGCCGCCCGTACGACTACGCCATCGGCTCGGTCCACGTCATGGCGTACTCCCCGTACATCGACGACCGGGTCGCCGGCTGGGTCGCCGGGCGCACCTTCGACGAGATCGTGGCCCCCTACTTCACCGAGGTGGAAGCCGCGATCCGGAGCGAGCTCTTCGACACGATCGGCCACCTCGACTATGTCAAGAAGTACCTGGTGGGCCACGTCCCGCCATCGGCGTTCGCGGCGCGCCCGGATGTCTACGAGCCGCTGCTCCGCGCCCTCGTGGAGACCGGCACCGCGCTCGAGGTGAACTCCTCCGGTCTCCGCCAGCCGCCCGGCGAGACGTACCCGGCGCCGCCGATCGTCGAGCTCTTCCGCTCGCTCGGCGGCGTCCGGGTGACGGCCGGCTCCGATGCCCATCGCGCCGGCTCGTTCGCGTACGGGCTGGGACACGCGTACGCGACGCTGGCCGCTGCCGGCTTCGAGGAGCTCGCCTTCCGCCGCCGCGCCGGCGATCCACGGGCCGGCGCGAGCGTGGAGATCCCAGCCGCGGTGCCGCGCGCACCACGGCGCTCCTAACGAGCGGGGACCGTTCTCGTTGTGAACGATGTCGACGAGGTCGCGGTCGAGCGGCTCGTCGTGGCAGCGAAGCAGGGCGACGCGATGGCGTACGGTCGGATCTTCGACCTCTACCACGGCCCGGTCCACCGGTACATCGCCGCCCGCACACACAACCCGGCGGACGCGGAGGATCTGACCCAGCTGGTGTTCCTGAGGGCCCTCGAAGCGCTCCCGCGCTACGAGACGCGCGGCATCCCCTTCGGGGGTTGGCTCTTCAGGCTGGCCAGGAACGCGACGATCGACCATGCCCGAGCGCACCGGGAGCACGTGGACCTCGACGCGGTCGTGGAGCGGCCCGGCACGGAGCCGGAGCCCGGGGCCCACACCGTGGCCGGGGAAGAGATCGAGGCGGTGGGCCAGGCGCTCGCCGCCCTGACAGACGAACAGCGCGAGGCGATCTCGCTCCGCTTCTTCGCCGGGCTCTCGGCCCGCGAAGCGGCACTCGCGATGGGCAAGCAGGAAGGGACGGTCCGGGGGCTCCAGTTCCGGGCGATCGCGGCACTTCGCCGGAACCTGGGCCTGGATGCAGGCGACGACGAGGACCGGAGACGATGACGACGGACCGGCAGGACGATTGGGGCGACGACGGCGAGCTGCGGGCTCGCCTGGACGCCTATGCCGCGTCCCGACTTAAGCCGGATGCCGCCGCGACGGCACGCACGCGGGCGATCGTCATGGTCCAGGCGCACGGCACCCTGGGCGCGGCACGGGCAGCCGGAGACGTGGCCGGACCCGGCCTGTTTCGACGGCTCCTCCGGCGGCCAGCACGGGCTGCCTCGGCTGTGCTGCTTGCGCTTGCGGTGGTCGCAGTCGGGACCGTGGCCGCCTCCGGACCGGGCGGCCCGCTCTACGGCGCGCGGCTCTGGGTGGAGACGCTGACGCTGCCCAGCGACGCGAACGCCCGCGCGGCCGCCGAGCTGGAGCGGCTCCAGGCTCGCGTGAACAATGCGACAGCCGCAGCTGCCAATGGGAACGGCGGCGCCGTGACCGCGGCGCTCGACGCATACCGGCAGACCCTTGTCGACGCGTTCGCCGCGGCCGGCAGCGACCCGACCCGGGAGCAGCGCCTCGCCGCGGAGCTCGGGCGACACCTGGCCGTCCTTGGGGCGCTCGCTGCGCGGGTCCCTGCGAACGCCGGAGCGGCGATCGACCAGGCGGTGCAGCGGACCGAGAGCAGGATCAACGCGATGATCGGCGCGCCGGGGCAGTCGATCGGCGCGCCGGCGCAGTCGATCGGGGCGCCAGGCCAGGGCAACCCGAACGGGACGCCGAAGCCAGGCAACCCGAACCCCGGGAACGCAGAATCCGGGCAGCCCGGGCCACACGCCGAACCCGGGCAACCCGAACGGGGCGCCTCCAGGCAACGGCGGCTGATCGGCGCGCCTTCCCGCCGGTCCGCGACTGGTGCGCCGGCGCCCGGCCCGCTAGTCTCCGCGGGATGGAGCTCGTCGTCGTCGGATCAGGCGCCGCGTACCCGGATCGACCCGGGACTGCCTCCTCGTGCTATGTCGTGCTGCACGAGGGCGCGGCGATCTGCCTGGACCTGGGCCAGGGTGCGTTCGCGGGCCTCGCCGGCCGCCTCGAGCCCGCGGACATGGCCGGCGTGATCGTCAGCCACCTCCACCCCGACCATTTCGTGGACCTCGTCGCGCTCCGCCACTACCTGCGCTACGAGTTCGACCCGCCGCGCCGGGTGCGCGTGATCGGGCCCGCGGGGTTGGGGCGGCGGCTGGACGGGCGTCACGGGCGAGCCCGGCTTCGCCTCCGGGACCCTCGCGATCGAGGACCGGGGCGAGGGTCACGTCCGGGTCGGGCCGTTCGACATCGAGAGCCGCCGCGTGACCCACACGACCGACAGCTTCGCGACCCGCGTGACGCTCGCGGTCGCGGCCGACGGGCCGGCGATCGTCTACTCCGGCGATTGCGGTCGCGCGGCGGACCTGGCGCCGCTCATCCGCCCCGGTGACGTGTTGCTGTGCGAGGTGGCGTTCGGCCCCGGCCCGGTCCCCGTGCCGGACCTGCACCTCGACGGGGCAGCCGTGGGACGCCTCGCCGCCGAGACCCGCGTCGCCCAGGTCCTCCTCACGCATCTCCAGATGAACCGCGACCCCGCGGCGACGCTGGCAACGGTTCGCGTTGAGTACGCCGGCCCGGTGTCGCTGGTCAGCGACGGGGATCGGGTCACGATCAGGCCCTGAACCCTCTGGCGCCGCGCCCGCCCGAACCTCATCCCCACCCCCGGGAATCGAAACGCCGGGACCCGGAAGTCCGGGCCCCGGCGTTCGAGCGTCTCGTGGACGGCGTGGGTGAGGGAGGGTTACCGGCGGCGACGGGCCCGCGCTGGAGAGGTCGGTGTCAGGAGCAGAAGGCTGGCAAGGAGGCCAGCGAGGGCCAGGAGGATGAGCCTCCAGGTGTCGCCGGCTGGCTGGCCTGTCGTGCCGCCCAGGGCACTCGTCGGCGGCGGGGTCACGTGCGGCTTGCTGGTCGCACCCTGGACCGCACTCGTCGGCGCCGGGCTCGACGTAGCGGCCTCGACGCTGCCCGTCGGGGTCGGGGTCGGGGTCGGGGTCGGGGTCGGGGTCGGGGTCGGGGTCGGGCACGTCCCCAGCTGTTGACACGTCGGCGGGGGCGTGGACGACACGGTCAAGGTGGCGTGGGCGAAGATGGACGACCCGTCGCCCCACTGGGCAGAGGCCGTGTTCACGTGCCCGCCCAGGTCCGTCGAGTTGTTGGGATAGGCAGTCCCGGCGACGGTCACGCTCGCTGAAGCGCCACCGTCCAGGACGCCGATGTCGATCCCTGCCCCCGTGAGATGCACGAGATCACACGTCGCGGGGTTCGGGTTGGGTACGCAGCTCATGGAGGAGGCCGCGAAGAAGAACGGGAGGTCGGCGTCTGTCACGAGCACATGGCCAGCGGTGAGGCCGTTGCCCTGGTTCTTGACGACGATCGTGTAGGTGACTCCCGTCGACGTACCGCCCTTGATGGATGCCGGGCTGACGCCCTTCGTGATCCGGAGGTCGGTGCCCGTCGTCACGGTCGTGGTCTTCGAGCAGCTCGAGTCGGTCAAGATATCGGTCGAAACGGCGCCGCAGTTGCTGCCCGCGACGACGACGGTGTTGGCGAGGTCGGTGGTTCCGGTGGTCCAACCGGACGCGGCGAGCTTCACCGAGAACGTGTACTTCGTCCCCGCGGCGCCCGCGACGAGAGTCTGGTCACTCCAGGTCAGGACGGGAGCGCTGTAGCTGCCAGCCAGGTTCGCGTCGTCGTTGTATGTCGCGTGGACGAGAAGGTTCGTGATGTCGTCGGTCACCGCCACGCCGGTCGCGTCCGCGTTGCCATTGTTCCGGACGGTGAGCGTGTAGGTGACCGTGTCGCCGGGGTTCGCGGTCAGCTTGTCGACGGCCTTGCTGACGACAAGGTTCGGGGCGGTCGCGACCGTCGTGGTCGTCGAACAGGTCGAGGCGGCAGAGGCCGGGGAAGTCGGGGCGACGCCGCAGTTGCTGTCCGGTACGACGACGGTGTTGTTGAGGTACGTGGTTGTCGCTCCAGCGGGCCAACCCGACGAGTTGAGCGTCACCGAGTACGTGTACGTGGTCGCCGGGGCGCCCGCGACGAACGTCTGGTTGGTCCAGGTCAGGATGCCCGCGCTGGAGCTCGTGGTCGGCGGAGTCGCCGGGCCGCTATACGACGCGTAGGCGGGAACGAGGCTGTTGATGTCGTCGGTCACCGTCACGCCGGTCGCGTCCACGTTGCCCTTGTTCTGGACGGAAAGGGTATAGGTGAGCGCATCTCCGGGCTGCGCCGTCGCGCCCGTCTCATCAGAGGTCGAGCTTGCCGTCTTGGTGACGACGAGGTTCGGTGCCATCGCGACAGTCGTGTCGGTCGAGCAGCCGGTGCGATCCTGCAAATCCGCGGCGCAGTTGCTGTTCGCGACGACGACCTTGTTCGTGAGGGATGTCGTCCCCAACGGGAACGTCGACGCGAGCGTCACCGAGTACGTGTACGTGTTCGTGGTGCCGGCCGCGATAGCCTGGCCAATCCAGGTCAGGACGTTCCCTGGTGAGAGGCTGCCGCCGTCGGCCGAACCGAGCGCCGCGTAGGCGGGCACAAGCCCGCTGAGGTCGTCGGTCACCGTGACGCCGGTCGCATCCCCGGTGCCGGTGTTCTGGACGGTGACCGTATACGTGAGCGTTTCACCGGGCTGCGCCGTCGACTTGTCGACCGTCTTGGTGACGACGAGGTTTGGGGCGGTGCAGCCCGACGCGATGAGAAGGCCGGCGGCGAGGTCGCTGAAGCTGCCGACGGAAGTGTAGCTGCCTCCGCCGATCCCCTTCATGACCGCGTCGACCCAGGTCGCGTTGCCGGCAGAGCCGAAGGGCATGCTCGAGTCGGGTGCACCAACGTAGATTGCGTCGACAACCCATCCCGCGTGACGGGCGTTGTTGGCGGCGGTGATGGCCACGTTCGCGGCGTTCAGCCAGGCAGCGGCGTGGTTCAGGTTGCTGTCGCTGCCGGTGGGGACGTTGGGTGAACCGTCGGTCACGACGAAGAGGACGTTGGGCGCCGTCGGCCGGTCGCCGGAGGTGTTCGCAGCGCCTGCGTCGATCCCTGCGCCCGTGGGCGTGTTCCCACCGGTGCCCGGAAGCGCGCTGACCAGCGGCGTGAACGCGGACGCGCCGACGAAGCCGGACGTGAACGGGGTCGCGGTCGCCGAGCTGCCGCTGAATGTCGTGCCCTCATAGGCGCCGAATCCTCCGGCGAGCTCGAAGGCACTGACAAAGCTGTTGACGCCGCTCTTCTCGGCCGCGAATACCGTGGAGTTGATCGAACCCGAGCGGTCCACGACGAAGCCGAAGTCGGCCTCCTTGCAGACGTTGGTCGGGAGGCCCGGGTTGGTTGTCCCGGTCGTGAGGTCTGCGGTCGGGGGCGTCGCTGGGGCGCCTGGGGCGCCTGGGGCGCCTGGACGATGAGCGACGCGTCTGAGCCGCCCCCCGGAGCGGCGCCGCGCGCCGCCACTCCTGCGGCGCCTGGACCGACGAGCGAGAGCGTCACCAGGAGGGCGACGCCGAGCCAGCCCGCCCTGCGAAATGCTGTGGCGCGCCTTCGGCGCGGGATGTTGGTGTCCATCGATCTCCCTGTCCCCGATTGGTGCGGCAGAGATGCGCCGCGGATGATGCCAATGCGACAGGGCCAGGTTGGGGAGGAATCGTCCGGCCAATGAGCCCCGTTCGCGTGTGACAGAGCGTGCGACTACGCACGGTCATCGTCTAGTACTTGTGGTGTACCGAATGATCTCCGGAACGCACTCAACCGCCCACGTCGTCGACAAGTCGTTGCGTCCGAACACCATGGCGGTACTGGCCGGGCCAAGTACCTTCAGACGCGGGTCCGGGGTAGCGTTCACGGCATCCCGGGTGGCGGCTGCCGTCCGCGCCCTCCTGGGCTACGATGCGGGCCGGGCCGGTCTCCGCGAAGGACGGCGCCGACCCCGCAACCGAGCTTCACACCCGGGAGGCAGCGTGACCCAGCCCGTCGAGCCCGCAGCGTTCGTGCCGCTCCGCTCGCGCGCCCGGGCAGCGCTGGAGGCGGCGTGGGCGCGGGCGACTGCCACCGGCGCGCTGCCGCCCATCGCCGAAGCCGAGCGGCCGACGATCGAGATCGAGCGCCCGGCGAACCCGGAGCACGGCGACCTCGCGTCGAACCTCGCGATGAAGCTGGCCCGGCCCTGCCGGATGGCGCCGCTGCGGATCGCCGAGGCGCTGGCCGCGGAGCTCGGCGCCGACGTCGGCCGCCCCGGCTCCATCGTGGGCGCGGTGGCGGTCGCCGCGCCGGGCTTCCTCAACCTGCGGATCTCGGACGCGGCGTTCGCGGATGTCGTCGGGGCGGTCCTCGCGCGACCCGCGGCGTGGGGCCACGTGCCGGCCGCGTCGCCGCAGCGGGTCAACGTGGAGTTCGTGTCGGCCAACCCCACCGGGCCGCTCCACATCGGCAACGCGCGGGGCGCGTTCGTGGGGGATCTCCTCTGCCGCGTGCTGGAGGCCGCCGGCCACAGCGTGACGCGCGAGTACTACTTCAACGATTTCGGGGCCCAGGTGCGGAACCTGGGCGCGTCGGTGGTCGCGATCAGGCGCGGCGAGCCGCTTCCCGAGGAGGCCTACCGGGGCGCGTACGTCGGCGACCTGGCGTGCGGAGATCCCGGACGACGTGTGGCGCGCCGCGCAGGCCGCGACGCCGACCCGGTGATGATCGTGGGGCAGTGGGCCTCGGAGCGGGTCCGGGCCGGGATCGAGGCGTCGCTGGCCCACCTCGGGGTCCGGTTCGATGTCTGGAAGAGCGAGGGCTCGCTCTACCGCGACGGCTGGGTGGCGCGGGCGGTCGAGCGCCTGCAGGCGGCGGGCGCGCTCTACGAGGACGAGGGCGCGCTCTGGTTCCGCTCGACGGCCTTCGGCGACGACAAGGACCGGGTGGTCCGCAAGTCGAACGGCGACTGGACCTACTTCGGCTCCGACGTCGGCTACGTCGTGGAGAAGTTCAGCCGGGGCTTCGACCGGCTGGTCTACATCTGGGGCGAGGACCACCACGGGACGGTGGCCCGGCTTCGCAACGCCGCGGCCGCGATGGGCTACGACCGCGAGGCGGTCCAGATGCTCCTGATGGCCTGGGTGCGGTTCGTGCGCGACGGGGTCGAGGTCTCCATGTCGAAGCGGGCGGGCGAGTTCATCACGCTCGACGACCTGCTGGCCGAGATCGGGGTCGACGCGGCCCGCTGGTTCTTCGCCGCGCGGGGGCACACGTCGGGCATCGACTTCGACATCGAGCTGGCGAAGAAGCAGTCGGCCGAGAACCCCGTCTACTACGTCCAGTACGCCCACGCCCGGATCGCCTCGATCCTCCGCAAGGCAGCCGACGCCGGGCTCGCGCCGGCCGAGGCCGGGGCTCGGATCGGCGCCGGGCGGGGCCGGTCGGGGCTGGCGGCGACGCGCTCGCCGGGGCGCCGGAAGCCGCGCTCGTCCGGGCCCTGGCGCGCTTCCCGGAGGTCGTGGAGGACGCGGCAGCCGCCGAGGAGACCCACGGGATCACCGCCTACGCAACCGACCTCGCGACGCAGTTCCACGCCTTCTACCGCGACGCGCGGGTGGTCGACCCGGCCGAGCCGGAGCGTTCCGCCGCCCGGCTCTCGCTGGTGCGAGCGACCCAGCTGACGCTGGCCGGCGCGCTGGGGCTGCTGGGGATCTCCGCGCCCGAGGCGATGTAGGGGAGCCGGCGCGCGGCGCGGGCCGGCGCGTGGCGCGCGGCGCGGCGGCGTGCGGCGCGGCGGGCGGGCGACCCGCGCGGCCGGCCGGGCGGTGGCGTCGTGCGGCGGACGTGGCTGCGCCGCGTGGCGGCGCGGCCACGACCCGCGTAGGGCGGCCTCCCATCCTCCGCGGTATGCGCCGGGGGACTGCTACGCGAGTTCGCCGTGTCGCGCATCGGCCGGGCCGGACGGCCCTGGATCGGCTGCGTCTGCCTCGCGAGCGTCGCCGAGCTCGAGGTAGGCCCAGGCGGGACGCGGCTGCGATGGCCGTGGACGACCAGCGCCAGACCGGCCGCCCGGCGACTCGCGTAGCAGTCCCCGGGCGCATCAACGGGAGGATCGCCCGGGCCACTCGCGGCGGCCCCACGCGGCCCCAACGGTCCGCGGCGCGTGCGCTCAGCGGCGCGCGGGGAGCGCGGCGCCGGCCAGCTTCTCCAGCGTCGCGGCGTCGCTCGCGAACAGGACCGCGACCTCGCGGCCCCCGGCGATCGTCGTCGAGCCGGGCACGGCCGTCGCGCCGCCGGGCGCGGACGCGATCCGCGCCACGCGCGCGTCCCCAGGCACGCCGCGCACCGCCTCCGTGGCCGCAGTGGCGAACTCGGTCGCGTCGGTGGGCGTGTCCCACGTCGTGAGGATGGCCAGCGCGTACGCCCCGTTCGGGCCGTCGATCAACGCGTAGCGGTCGCCGCCCCACCCGGCCGCGGCCGTGTCGGCGCTGATGCCGCCACCGGCGCCGGTGACGCCGCGCGCCCGCAGCCACGACCCGATCTGGAACTCGCCCAGCGTGTCGGCCGGGGTCGCCTTCCACCCGGCGCCGAGGCGGGAGGCGATGGCCGCCGCGTCCAGGGGCACGGCGACGGGCTTCTTGTCGGCGGCGTACATGGTCGGGATGGAGGATCTGCTCGGTTGACGCCGGCAACCGGCGGAACACGGCGTCCACCGCCTTCCACCCGCCGTTCGCCCAGATCGAGCTGACGAACGCGACGCCCTGGAGATAGGGGAAGAGCAGCCCGTCCTTCAGGAACGGCGGCGTCGGCGTCCAGCTGTGCCTGGGCGGCGGGGTCGCCCGCCAGGATCTCCGCGATCCCGGCGGCGTCGAGGTGCCCGGCCAGCCACTGGGTCATCAGGAGCGAGGCGTCGCCCTCGATGAGCGCAAGGTGCGCCAGCGAGCTGTCCCCCTGCCCGATGGCGTCCGTCTGGATCCCCTGCAGGCCGAAGTTCTGGTCCTGGAGCGCGTGGGTGAACTCGTGGGCGAAGCTGACCTTCTCGATCGCCCCGATCCGGCCGCGTCCGGGCCACGACGTAGATCTGCTTCGTCGCGGGGTCGTAGTAGCCCGCGACCTGGGATGCGAGGAGGTTCACGTAGAGGTCCGCGAGCGACGTGCCCGCCGGCAGCAGGCCCATCGCCACGAGCGTCGCCTGGGATGCCGCGATCTCGGCCGGCGGGTTCTCGGCGCGGAACTGCGCCTCGATCCTGGACCCGGAGCTGCGCCTCGTCGAGGATGGTCGGCTCGAGGCGCTGCTTCGCGGGCAGCCCGCGGAGGGCGATCACCTCGTCCTCGATCTGGCGATAGAGGGAGGCCTCGTCGATGGAGGCCGCCGGGCTCGGGCTCGCCGGGGTCGCCGTCGGACTGGCCGGGGACGGCGGGGCGACGCTGAAGGTCGAGGGTGACGCGGGCGCCGGCGAAGCGGAGGGACCCGTCGATCCGCAGGCGGTCGCGACAACGCCGACGACCAGGATCGCCACGAGGGCGCGGCGGGAAGGCGAGGCGCGCCCTGCGAGCATCGGGCGAGGCATGCCCGGGATTGTCGCACGGGCCCTCGAGGTAGCGGTTTCTTCATCGTCTGCCGTCTTGGGGATTCACCGAGGCTGGGTACTCTTCGTGTCAAGGAACTGCGGAACGAAACCCTCCGAACCGTCAGGTCCTTCCTCCCTCCCTCCGACCGGGGGCGCCGATTGGGCAGGCGCCTCCGGTCCTCCTTTTCCGGGAGGTTTGCGGGGCGCGGGCGCGCACCGTCCGAGGGCTCTCCACTACCCCGCCCGAGCGTCTCGCGTGCCGTCCACGCCGGTGCAACGCCCGATGAGCACCGCGTGGCAGAATCCCGGCATGGAATTGCAGTGGTTCGGACGCACGTGCGTCCGCCTCAAGGGCAGGGACGCAGTCGTCGTCGCGGATGCGTACCAGGCCGTCGTCGGGCCGACCGGACGCGGGATCACCGGCGACATCGTCACGTTCAGCCACCCGGACGATGACCCGCTGCCGCGCGCGAAAGGCGTGGCGACGCGGGACGGCGACATCCACCTCCCCACCAGCCTGGAGCAGGCGTTCGTGCTCGAGGGGCCCGGGGAGTACGAGTTCAAGCACGTCCTCATCACCGGCGTCCGGACCTTCCGGGACGACAAGCGGGGGGCAGAACGCGGACGGAACGTCGCCTTCGCCTTCGAGCTCGACGGGATCCGGATCGTCCACCTGGGCGACATCGCCCACATCCTGACCGAGGAGAAGATCGGCGAGATCGGTCCCGTGGACGTGGCCTGCGTGGCGATCGGCGGTCAGCTGAGCGCGACGCGAGCGGCGGAGGTCATCGCCCAGCTGGACCCGAAGATCGTGGTGCCGATGACGGTCTGCGAGGACGAGCACGACTGCGAGGAGGCGCTCGCCAGGTTCCTCCACGAGATGGGCGCCAAGGACACGACGCCGCAGCCGAAGCTGATCGTCACCCCGAGCGGCATCCCCGACGAGACGACGACCGTCTTGCTGGAGTCTCGCGGCAAGGTCTAGCGGGTCGGGCCGTCCCCGCCCGAGCGGCCTCGCGCGAAGACCTCTTTCCCGCCGACGACGACCGCCCGGGCCAGGTCCGCGCCGGCCCAGTACGGCAGCTGCGCGTGGGTCGGCACGTCCCAGACCACGAGGTCCGCGCGTTGTCCCGGCTCGAGGGCGCCCCGGTCCGCCAGCCCGAGCGCGGCGGCCGCGTTGACCGTCGTCGCGGCCAGCACCTCCGCCGACGTCAGCCCCAGCCGGAGCATTGCCACGGACATGGCCAGCGGCAGGCTGGGGACGGGCGACGTCCCGGGGTTGAAGTCAGTCCCGATCGCCACCGGGACGCCCGCCCGGATCAACTCGCGGGCCGGCTCGCGAAGCTCGAGGCCAAGGAACCAGGGGACCGTCGGCAGGAGGACCGCCACGACCGGACGCGCGGCCGCCGCGGCGGCCGCCAGGGCGGCGATCCCCGCCGGCGACGGGCAGCCCAGGTGGTCCGCGGACAGCACGCCGAGCTCCGCGGCAAGCTCTGCGGCGCCCGAGGGCGCCAGCTCGTCCGCGTGGAGTCGGACGCCCAGCCCCGCAGCGCGCGCGGCCTGCAGGATCCGTCGCGCCTGGTCGGGCGAGAAGACCCCGGCCTCGCAGAAGACGTCCACGGACCGCGCGATCCCCTGGGCGACCACGGCGGGAAGCTGCTCCTCGATGACCGCCCGAACGTGCGCCTCCGCCGCGGCAGCGGCGTCCGGGTGGGCCGCCCGGACTTCGGCGGGGACCGCGTGGGCGCCCAGGAACGTTGGGATCACATCCACCGGTCCCTCCCCGGCAAGCTGCCCGGCGAGGGCCAGGAGCCGCAGCTCGGTCGGCGTGTCCAGGCCGTAGCCGGACTTCGCCTCGACCGTGGTGGCACCGTGGCGGAGCATCTCGCCGAGCCAGCGTCGACCGTGGGCAAGGAGCTGCCCATCCGACGCGGCGCGCGTCGCGGCCACCGTCGCGAGGATCCCGCCGCCGGCCGCCAGGATCTCGAGGTAGCCGGCGCCCCGCTGCCGGAGCGCAACCTCGCCCTCCCGGGTCCCGGCGAAGAGCAGGTGCGTGTGCGGGTCCACGAGTCCCGGCGTGACGGTGCCGCCGGTCGCGTCGACGATCTCCCAGGCGTCCGTCACGGCCCCGATCTCCGCGAGGGCGGCCGCCAGCGCGTCGCGCGCCTCGGCCTCCCGGGCGACGGCGACGATCCGCCCGTCCAGGCACGCAACCGCGGTCCCGGGCCGTGCGATCGCCGGCTCTCCCTGTGACTCGCCGCGGCGGAGCCCGCCGGCGAACGTCGCGACCTCGGCCGCGCCGGTGACCAGGAGACCACGCGTGGCGCTCACGTCTCGCCGTTCTCGGTCGCGGCGGCTCGAAGTCGCAGCTCGAGCGCCTGCAGCGGCGAGGCGTCTCGCAGTCGAAGGAACGTCCCGGCGGCCAGCACGCGCTCCTCGTCGGTGGCGGTGGCCGGGGCACCCGCGTGATCGGCGACGTCGAGGAGCGCCGCGAGGGGTGCCAGGCCGATCAGCTCGGACTCGCGGAGCTCCACGCCGTCGTCCGCCGCCTCCGCGGCCACGGCCTCCCAGGCGCGCCAGATCGGGGTGGTCGCGAAATCGAGCAGGTTCATCGAGACCTGGGCGCAGCCGAGCTCCTCGATCCAGAAGCCCTTGGCCTGGACGGCGGGAAGACCGCCGGACGACTCCCGCACCCGGTGGGCGATCCGCTTCGCGAGGTCCAGGTCCGTCGAATCGAGGTTGATGTTCCAGGCGATGAGGAACGGGCGTGCCCCGACGGCGGTCGCCCCGCCGCGCGGGTGCATCCGCGCCGGGCCGAAGTCCGGCTCGCGCCCGGCGGTCGCGATCTCCGCCACGAGCCCTTCGTACTGGCCGCGCCGCACGTCGGCGAGCCGGACCCGGTCCGGCCGCGAGGCCGCGGCGGCGTAGAGGTAGACCGGCAGGTCGAAGCGCTCGGCGATCCGCCGTCCGAAGTCCCGGGCGTAGCCCACGCACGCCTCCAGCGTCGTCTCCCCGAGGGGGACGAACGGGACCACGTCCACGGCGCCGATCCGCGGGTGCTCGCCGGACTGCGTGCGCATGTCGATCTCGTCGAGCGCCCGCCCCACGAGCCGCTCCAGCGCATCGGTCACGGCGACAACCTCGCCGGCGAGCGTGAGGACGCTCCGGTTGTGCGAGGCGTCGCTCGTCCGGTCCAGCAGGTGGGCACCGGGCACGCTCGCGGCGGCCGCGGCGAGGCGATCCACCACGTCGAGCCGGCGGCCCTCGGACACGTTGGGGACGGATTCCACGAGCGGCACGGCGCTATCGTGGCATATGGGTGATCGATTCCGGGCGCCGCGGCGCGCCCCGCGGAGACGGCGCGCCGGTCCGAGTCGGCGCCTACCGTCCGCCCGCGTCTCGGTCCCGCATCGGGATCCGCACGCCGCGCTCCCGGGCGACGTCGATCGCGCGCTCATAGCCGGCATCGACATGGCGGATCACGCCCATCCCGGGGTCGGTGGTGAGCACGCGCTCCAGCTTCTGTGCGGCGAGATCCGTGCCGTCCGCCACGACCACCATCCCGGCGTGCTGGCTGTAGCCGATCCCGACGCCACCGCCGTGGTGAATGCTGACCCACGTCGCGCCCGCGGCCGTGTTCACCAGCGCGTTGAGGAGCGGCCAGTCGGCGACCGCGTCGGTGCCGTCGCGCATCCCCTCCGTCTCGCGGTTGGGTGACGCCACCGAGCCCGAGTCCAGGTGGTCCCGGCCGATGACGATCGGCGCGCTCACCGCGCCCGAGCGCACCAGCTCGTTGAAGGCGAGCCCTGCCTTCGCCCGCTCGCCGTAGCCGAGCCAGCAGATCCGGGCAGGCAGCCCCTGGAACGGGACCTTCGCCTGGGCCATCTCGATCCAGCGCCGCAGCCCCGCGTCGCCCGGGAAGAGGCGCAGGATCTCCGCGTCGGTGCGCAGGATGTCGGCCGGGTCGCCGGATAGCGCGACCCAGCGGAACGGCCCGCGGCCCTCGCAGAACTGGGGTCGGATGAAGAGCGGCACGAACCCCTCGAAGTCGAAGGCGTTTGCCACGCCCGCCGCCTGGGCCTGCGCCCGGATGTTGTTGCCGTAGTCGAAGACAACCGAACCGGCAGCCTGCATCGCGAGCATCGCGCGGACGTGGGTGGCCATGCCGGCCATCGAGCGGCGCTCGTACACGTCCGGCTGTGTCTGCCGCAGCGCAACCGCGTCCGCGAGCGTGATCTCCGGCGGGACGTAGCCGCCGAGCGCGTCGTGCGCAGACGTCTGGTCCGTCACTGCGTCAAAACGTTCGCCGCGACGCACGAAGTCTGGATGCGTCTCCGCGGCGTTACCAACCAGCGCGATGCTCAGCGGTTGTCCTGCGGCCGCGGCCGTGCGCGCCCAGGAGAGCGCCTCGTCGGGATCGTGGGTGAGCCGGTCCACGTAGCCGATCTCGTGCCGGCGTCGCGCCCGCGCCTCGTCGACCTCGACGCAGACCACGACGCCGTCGTTCATGGTCACGGCCAACGGCTGGGCGCCGCCCATCCCACCGAGGCCCGCGGTCAGGACCACGCGCCCGCGCAGCGACCCGCCGAAGTGCTGGCGGGCCAGCTCCGCGAACGTTTCGTAGGTGCCCTGGAGGATCCCCTGGGTCCCGATGTAGATCCAGGAGCCGGCCGTCATCTGGCCGTACATCATCAGGCCGGCCCGCTCCAGCTCGCGGAAATGCTCCCAGGTCGCCCACTTCCCCACCAGGTTCGAGTTCGCGATCAGGACCCGCGGAGCCCACGGATGCGTGCGGAAGACGCCGACCGGCTTGCCGGACTGGACGAGGAGCGTCTCGTCGTCGGCGAGCGCGCGGAGCTCGCGGACGATCGCGTCGAACGCCTCCCAGGAGCGCGCGGCCCGGCCGGTCCCGCCGTAGACGACGAGCGCGTCCGGGTTCTCGGCCACCTCCGGGTCCAGGTTGTTCATGAGCATCCGCAGCACGGCCTCCTGCTGCCAGCCGCGGCAGGAGAGCGCGTTGCCGCGCGGTGCGCGGACGGGTCGGGCGCCCGGGAGGGGCGTAGCGCCGGTGGCGCCTGGGGTCGTCGGCATGGCCACAGTGTCGCGCGGCGGGCTTCCCTCCGTGCGCCGGGCCCGCGTCCCTGCGGTGATCCGGTACGATTCCGGCCATGCGCATTCTCAGTGTCCGGCGCTGGGCCACGCTCGACGCCGCCGAGCAGGCGCGCCTTCTCGCCCGGTCAACCGCCGCGATCTTCGAGCCGCGACTGGTCGCGTCGATCGAGCGGCTCTTCGCCGACGTCCGGGCGCGCGGCGACGCCGCGGTCGTGGAAGCGACCGAGCAGTTCGACGGGGTCAGGATCGAGCCAGGCGACCTGCGCGTGCGACCCGACGAGCTGGCCGCCGCCCACGCGTCGACGAGCCCCGCGTTGCTCGCCGGGATCCGCGAGGCGATCGCGAACAGCCGGCTGTTCAACGAGGCCCAGGTCCGGGCGACGGCGACGGGCTGGCGCGAGGAGATCCGGCCGGGGTTCCTCGTCGGCGAGCAGGTGGCGCCGATTCCCTCGGCCGGGCTGTACGTGCCCGCCGGCAAGGGAAGCTTCCCGTCCGTCCTGTGCCAGATCGGCACGCCAGCCGTGGTGGCGGGCGTTCCGGAGATCGTGGTGCTGGTCCCGCCGATGCCTGGTACCGGCGCGGTGGACCCCGCGACGCTGGCGGCGGCCCAAGAGCTGGGCCTGACGAACGTCTTCCGGGCCAACGGCCCGGCCGGCATCGCGGCGCTCACGTTCGGGACGGCAACCTTCCCTCGAGTGCGCAAGATCGTGGGACCGGGAAGTCCCGCCGTGACGGCGGCGCAGGTGCTGGCGCAGCGGTTCGGAACCGCGACGAACATGCTCTGTGGCCCCTCGGAGAGCCTGCTGATCGCGGACGCGTCCGCGGATCCGCATCGTCTGGCCCTGGACCTCGTCAACGAGGCGGAGCACGGCTCGGACTCGGCCGCGCTCGTGGTGACGGACTCTCCAGCACTGGCGGCTGCGCTGGAGCCCCTGGTGGCGGCCGCGGTCGCGTCGCTGCCGGAGCCGCGGCGCACCTATGCGACCGCGGTCCTGGGCGACCTCGGCGGCGTGCTCCTGTTCGACACGATGGACGAGGCCGTGGCGTTCGCCAACGAGTACGCGGCGGAGCACTGCCAGATCGCGACGGCAGAAACGGAGGCGACCCTTCGATCCCTCCACTATGCCGGCGAGGCGCTGCTGGGCCAGGACACGCCGATCGGCGCGAGCAGCTACACGATCGGGATCCCGGCGACGCTCCCGACCGGCGGCTATGCGCAGATCAACGGCGGGGTCACGGCGCGCACGTTCCAGACGACCACGTCGGTCGCGCGGCTCTCGCCGGCGGCGCTGGCCGGACTGGCCGGCCCGACGACCGCCCTGGCCGACCACGAGGGCTTCCCGGCCCACGCGAACGCCTTCCGGGGCCGCGGCCTGGGCTGAACGGCGGGCGGGGTACCGGCCTGATGGGTATCAGCTCCACCGATTGAATCGGCGAAGCCCACGCTCCGTTCGACGGCGAATCCGCGTTTCGTCGGCGGTGTCGTGCTCAGCGATCCGGAGTCCATCGGCGGGCTTGATATCCAGCAGGCCCGCCGATCGAATCGACGGCAGCATGCCTCGCGAACGGTCGCCTCCGACACCAGGGTGACAGCGCGTGCCTCAGAGCTCGCGGCGCACCACCGGGAAGTGCTCGTCGTCCACCGCGACCCCGAAGCCCGCCCGGACCCAGAAGGCGGTCGTCGCCGCGCTCGTCGCGTGGGGCCGGGCATGCGCCTCGGGATACGCTTCGACGGCGAAGAAGCCACGACTCGCGAGGTCGTCGCAGACGGCGCCGACCAGGCGGAGCGCGAGCCCGCGTCCGTGCGCCGCCTCGACCGTGGCGATGCAGGTGATGACGGCCGGGAGCGGCGCCGCGGGCAGCTGCGGGTAGAGCTCGCGCAGGCGCAGGGCGCGCGGGTACGCGCTCAAGGGCCCGAACTGCGCGTAGGCCACCGGCCGCTCGCCGTCGTCCTCGGCGAGGAGGAGCACTTTCGCGTAGCTGCCGAAGACGGCAATTCCCCGCCCCAGCAGGCCCAGCTTGCGCGGCCCGCCGGCAGGCACGCCGGGACGCGCGGCGCGCGACGGCGCGAAGGGGTTCGGGTCGGCCGCCTCGTCGTCGCCGGGCGCGAACGGGTTCGAGCCGGACCGACCGGCGCTGGTCGGGGTGAACGGGTTGGCCGGCTTCTCGTCGCGGGCGGGGGCGAACGGGTTGGCCGGTTCCCTGCGCGGCGCGGACCCGGCCTGTCCCGCCGCGGGCATCGCGTCCAGCCAGCCGGCCCGGTGCGCCTTCGAGCCGCGGTCGCGGTCCTCCCAGTAGTCGCAGGTCCGGTGATCGAACGCCGGGTCGGCGCACGGCGGGAGAAGGCCGAACGTTGCGGGGTCGATGACGTCCACGATGCGGATCGCGTCCACGCCTGCAGGGTACCGCGTGCGAACGAGCCGGAGTGAACCGGGTGGGGACACGGACGCGCGCCGCGGACCCCCGAAACCGTCCGACCGGCCCTTGCCGCTCGCTCGCCGGGTGGCGATCGTCCATGCATGAGCTCCTCGCCCGGGGCGCCCGCAGCGCCGCCCGCCGTCCCGCCCGCCGTCCCGATCACGCCGCTGGCGCCCACGCCGGAGCCGGTCGGGATTGCCGGCCTGGCCTTCCGCACCAGCAGGACGGCGTTCCGCTACGCGAACCGGTACACGGTGGTCCCGCTCCACCGGGCCGGGCTGGCCGCATGGCTGGGGAACCCGCTGACCGGCTGGCAGCTCCTGCTGACGACGACGGGCCGGAAGAGCGGCCTGCCGCGCGCGACGCCGCTCGGCTACCTCGTCACCGACGGCGCTGCCTGGGTGATGGCCGGCTACGGCTCCTCGACCCTCTGGTACCGAAACCTGCTGGCCGATCCGGGGGTGGAGGTCCTGCTCCCGGCTCGCCCGCCGTTCGCGGCAGCCGCGGCGGACATTGCGGATCCGACCGTCCGGGCGCGGATCATCCCGCGCCTGGTCCGGTCGATGGCGCTCCCGGGGACGATGGTCGGCTGCCTGCCCTGGAGCGCGCCCGACGAACGCATCCTGGCGCTGACGGCGTGGGTCCCGCTGGTCCGCCTCGCGCCCGCCGACGGGAGCGCGCTCGTCGCCGGCCCAGATGACCCGGGTGGGCTGGGCTGGACGTGGCGGACGCTGGTCGCAACGCTCGCGACCGTCGCGACACTCCGGCTGCTCCCGGGCCGCCGTTGGCGCTGAGGACGCGCCCCCTGCCGCTACCCGGCCTCGGGCGGGCTCGGATCGGGCGCGTCGACGAGGCCGGCGAGCTCACCGCCACGGACGAGCGCGAGCACGGCGGCGATGTCCGCGCCCATCTCGCGGTCGGCGAGGAGCGGCGCGACCACTGCCCGGATCCGCCGGTGCGCTTCCGCGACCCCGCGGCCCGGGACCGGTGAGGGGATCGCGCCTGCCGCACCGACGGGTGCGCCGCGAGCAGCCGTCGCGAGCATCGCCAGGCGGAGGTCGAGGGCCTGCGCGCCGACCAGCAGCTCGATCGCGATGATCCGCTCCACGTTCGCGAGGACGTCGCGGGCATGGCGGCCGGCAATCGGACCCATCGAGACGTGGTCCTCCTGGTTCGCCGACGTCGGGATCGAATCGGCCGACGCCGGGTGGACCAGCACCTTGTTCTCGGAGGCGAGCGCGGCGGCCGTGTACTGGATGATCATCATCCCGGAGTTGAGCCCGCTCGCCGGGGCCAGGAACGGCGGCAGGCCCCCGTTGAGCCGCGCGTCGACGAGGAGCGCCACGCGGCGCTCGGAGATCGCGCCCAGCTCCGCGATGGCCAGCTTCGCGAAGTCGAGGGCGAGGGCGACCGGCTCGCCGTGGAAGTTGCCACCGCTGATCACGAGGCCGCCACCCGTCGCCGCCACGTCCGGGGCCGTCGCGCCGCCGAGCGGGAAGACGAGCGGGTTGTCCGTGGCAGAGTTCAGCTCCACGTCCAGGACCCCGCGCAGGTAGTCCAGCGCGTCGCGGATGGCGCCGTGGACCTGCGGAACGCAACGCAGCGAGTACGGGTCCTGGACCTTGTGCGTCGAGCCGTGGTGGGCCGCCATCAGCCCCGAATCCCGGAGCAGGTGGCGCATCTCCGCGGCGACCGCGACCTGGCCCGGGTGCGGGCGGGCAAGCTGGTAGGCGGCCGCGTACGGCACGTCCGTGCCCAGCAGCGCCTCGACGCTCTGCGCCGCGGCCACCGATGCGGTGCGGGCCAGGCGGTCCGCGTCCGCGAGGAGGAGCGCCCCGAGCGCGCTCATCAGCTGCGTCCCGTTGAGGAGGGCCAGGCCCTCCTTCGCCTCGAGCGTGAGCGGTTCGATCCCGGACTCGCGCAGCGCGAGGAGCGCGGGCATCACCTGCCCGCCCAGCTCGACCTCGCCACGCCCGATCAGCGGCAACGCGAGATGCGCGAGCGGCGCGAGGTCCCCCGACGCCCCGACGCTCCCCTGGGCCGGCACGACCGGGTGGATTCCCGCCTCGAGGAACGCGAGGAGTCGGTCCACGAGCACCGGCCGGCAGCCGGAGTGGCCGAGCGCGAGCGTGTTGGCCCGGAGCAGCAGCATCGCGCGGACGACGTCCTGCGGCAGGGGCGGGCCGACGCCGACCGCGTGGCTCACCAGGAGATTCTCCTGGAGCCGCCGGGCGTCGGCGGGCGGGATGAACGTGCCGGCCAGGTCCCCGAAGCCGGTCGTGATGCCGTACACCACCTCGCCGGCCGCGACCAGCCGTTCCACGACCGCCCGGGCCTCGTCCATCCGGGCGCGGGCGCTCCCGTCCAGCCGCGCCGTCGCGCCGCCGCGCGCGACCGCCTCCACGTCCGCGATCGTGAGGTCGGCGCCCGTCAGGACCAGGACGCCGGCCGCTTCGGAGTCCGGCGCGCCGCGCGACCCGGACGCGCGGTCGTGGTTGCGGGGGAAGGGTCCGGGGCCGGCAGACGGCGGGGTCATCAGCGCGAGCATAGTCCGTGGTGGGCCGCCCATCCCGGCGCACATCCCGGCCAGCCGGTCCCTCGCGTATCCTCCCGGGATGCTTGCCTTCATCGACCAGATCGTCATCCCGTTCCTGGCGTCGCTCTACGGCGCCGTGGGCTACCTGGGCGTACTGGTGGCGATGGCGATCGAATCGGCGATGATCCCGCTCCCCTCGGAGCTCATCCTCCCGTTTGCCGGCTTCCTGGTGTCCGACCCGGCGAAGATCGAGCCGCTGACCAACGGGCCCTGGAGCTTCTGGATCGTGGTGGTCGTCGCGACGCTGGGGAACACGCTCGGGTCGCTCGTCGCCTATGCGATCGGCGCGTGGGGCGGCAGGCCCTTCCTGGAGCGATACGGGAAGTACCTCCTGATCCGGCCGCACGAGATCGAGATCGCGGAGCGGTTCTTCGCCCGTTGGGGCGCCCAGACGGCGTTCTTCAGTCGCCTGCTCCCGATCGTCCGGACGTTCATCAGCTTTCCCGCCGGGGTCGCCCGGATGCCGCTGCGGACGTTCGTGCTCTACTCGACCGCGGGCGCCTTCGTCTGGTCAACCGTGCTCGTGTGGGCCGGTGTCCAGCTCGGCGAGCGCTGGACCGAGATCCGCCGCGCGCTCCAGCCGTTCGACCTCGTGATCGCCGTCGTGGCGATCGTGGGCCTTGCCGCGCTCCTCTGGCTCCGCCTGGGCCGCCCGCTGCCGGGGCGCCGCCGCAACATCTAGGCGCCCGGCGCGAGCTCCCAGGGCGACTGACCGGGCGCCGCGAGGTGCGACGTGTCGTTCGCGACCAGCAGCCGGCCATCCGTCACGCGCGCCCCGGAGGGCCAGCGGATCACGGTCAGGTTTCCCTGCCCCTGCGCGAAGCGCCGTCGATAGTCGCGCACCGGGACACCCATCGCCACGCACAGCAGGATGCGATTGAACGAGCTGTGCGCCACGGCGAGCACGACCTGCTGGCCCTCCGTCATGGGGGCTTCCCAGGCGAGGAGGTCCTCGAGGAATGCCCGGGCCCGGCCGGCGACATCGTCACCCGATTCGCCATCGGGGCACCGCAACCCGGCCGGATCCGCCTGCCAGCGGGCCCGGTACACGGCATCCGTCGCGTCGATCTGCTCGTACGTCAGGCCTTCCCAGCGCCCGTAGTCCATCTCGGAGAGCCGCCCATCCAGCTCCACCGGGCGATCGCCGGCGACGGCGTGCGCCGTCTCCTGCGCCCGGCGGAGCGGGCTCGCGATGATCCGGTCGAAGTGCTCGGGACCGATCCGCGCCGCCAGTGCCGCGGCCTGCGCGCGCCCGGCGGCGGAGAGCCCGACGTCGATGCGCTGCCCGAGGTGTTGTTCAGGGTTGGAGCGGTCCGTCAGGCCGTGCCGGGTGAGGACGAAGGTCAGCATGGTCGCCGAACGATACGACGCGGGATGCGACAATGCCGGTGAGCGGCGACAAGCGCCGGCGGCGACGAGGATCCGCATGAGCGAGACCACCCACGCCAACGACGAGATCCACGGCGCCCACTCCGGGGACGCGCCTCACGGGGCGGCTCCCGGCGAGGGCGCCCACGACGACGACGCGCACGGGGATCACGCGCACGGCACGCCGCTCGGGCCCGTGGATTGGCTCGCCTGGGGCGCGGGGCTTCTCGGGATCGCGGCGGGCCTGGCGATCGCCGCCTGCCTCTACGTCTCCACGCACGTCTAGCCCCGGCTCCGGGTTCGCGACGGATGGCGCGCGGCGAGTTCGGCCCGCAGGGCGACGCGGCGGACCGCTTCCTGGAGGCGCTCGATCGGCTTGATACCCCGGCGATCGTCGCCCTGGGGGCGGCGGGAGGCGGCGTGGTCGGCACCGACGACCTCGATCCGCAGGTGCTGGCCCGCACCGAGCTCCGCACCGAGCTGCGCGAGATCGCCCGACGCGCGGGTCGCCTCGACGCCGTGCGCGCGATCGGGCAACGAGGTGGAGCGCTGGGCCGGGAGCGCGCAGCACTGGTTCCCGGCCGGGGTCGCCGGCACCAGCGAGCTCTCGACGTCGCTCCCGCCGCGCCTCGCGGCGCTCCCCGTGGTCCTTGACGCCGCCTATGGCGTCGTCCTGGCCGACCAGCTTCGGGACGCCGAGCTCGCGCTCCTCCTGGAGCCGTGGCGAGACCTCGCGGGCGACCCGTTCAGCCCCGGCGACCCATTCCGGTCGGTTGACGACGACGGAGGCCGAGCCCGGGGGCGAGGACGAGCCGGAGATCGGGGACGAGCCGGGCTGATCTAGAAGAGCCCCACCACGTTCCCGTCGGCGTCGATGTCGATCTTCTCGCCGCCCGGCCGCGACGGCAGGCCCGGCATCGTCCGCATCTCGCCGCACGAGCGGGGTGACGAAGCCCGCCCCCGCGCGGAGCTGGACGTCGCGGACCGGGAGGCGGAAGCCGCGCGGTCGCCCCTTGAGCGCCGCGTCATGGCTGAGCGAGTACTGGGTCTTGGCCATGCAGACCGGCAGGTTCCCGAAGCCGAGATCCTCCGCCATCGCCAGGGCCTTCGTCGCGGCCGGCAGCTCGTCCACGCCGCTCGCGCCGTAGATCCGGACGGCGATCGCCTCGATCTTCTCGCGCAGCGGCAGGTCGTCCGGGTAGAGGAGCCGGAAGTCGGCCTCCCCGGACGTCGCCGCCTCCCAGACGGCGCGCGCGAGTCCCTCGGCGCCCTTCCCGCCCTCCGCGAAGTGAGTGGCGACGACCGCGTCGCGGGCGCCCGCGTCGATGGCCACCTCGCGGACCGCCTCCACCTCGGCGTCGGTGTCGGTCGGGAAGCTGTTGATGCAGACGACCGACCGGGATCCCGTAGCGTCCGCACGATCTCGATGTGCGCCGCGAGGTTCGCGGCGCCCGCGCGGACCGCCTCGACGTTCTCCGTGAGCAGGGCCGGGTCGAGCGGCTTCCCGGCCACGATCTTGCCCGACGCCGCCGTGCATCTTGAGCGCGCGGATCGTGGCCACGATGACGGCCGCGTCCGGCTGCAGGCCCGAGGTGCGGCACTTGATGTCGAAGAACTTCTCGGCGCCCATGTCCGCCCCGAAGCCCGCCTCCGTGCAGACGACCTCGTGGGTGGCGAGCGCCAGCCGGTCGGCGAGGATCGAGCTGTTGCCGTGGGCGATGTTCGCGAACGGCCCGCAGTGGACGAAGGCGGCGCCGCCCTCGAGCGTCTGGAGCAGGTTCGGCTTGAGGGCGTCCCGGAGCAGGACGGCCATGGCGCCGGCGACGCGCAGGTCCTCGGCGGTCACCGGCTTCCCGTCGCGGGTCATGGCGAGGACGGCCCGGCCCAGGCGCGCGCGGAGGTCGGGCAGGCTCGCGCGCCAGGGCGAGGATCGCCATCACCTCGCTGGCGACCGTGATCTGCCACTCGGTCTCGCGGGGGACGCCGTTCTCCCGGCCGCCCAGGCCGATGACGGCGTGGCGGAGCGCGCGGTCGCTGATGTCCACGACGCGCGGCCACAGGACCGCCGAGCGGGTCGATCCCGAGCGGGTTGCCGGTGGTGGAGGCTGTTGTCGAGGAACGCCGCCGCGAGGTTGTGGGCCGCGCCGATGGCGTGGACGTCACCGGTGAGGTGGAGGTTGAAGTCCTCCATCGGGATGACCTGGCTGTAGCCGCCGCCCGCGGCCCCGCCCTTGATCCCGAAGACGGGGCCCAGGGACGGCTGGCGCATCGTCGCGGCCGCGCGCTTCCCGATCCGGTTGAGCCCCTGGGCCAGGCCGATCGTGGTCGTGGACTTGCCCTCGCCCAGCGGGGTCGGGGTGATCGCGGTGACGAGCACGTACCTGCCACGCGGGTTGGCGGCCTCGAGGCGCTCGATCGCCGCGAGCGTGACCTTCGCCTTCGTCGGGCCGTACAGCTCCAGGTCGCCGGCGGCCGAGGCCGATCTCGGCAGCCACCTCCCCGATCGGGCGGGGCGTGACGGAGCGGGCGATCTCGAGGTCCGAGGGGAAGCTCACGGCAGGGACTCCACGTGCAGGGTCGGGGCCATCGACCGGGAACCGAGGGCGACCCGGCCGTCTGCCTGGTTTCGCGCGGCCCGCATGAGGTGGGTGAGCAGGATCGCGTTGGTGAGCGGTCCGACGCCGCCGGGGACCGGCGCGATCGCCGACACGACCTGCGCGGCCGACGCCGCGTCCACGTCGCCGACGATGCGGCCCTCGCGCACGTTGATGCCGACGTCGACCACGACGGCTCCCGGCCGGAGCATCTCGCCGGTGATGAGGCCGGGCCGGCCGACCGCCACGATCACGATCTCCGCGTCGCGAAGGTGCCGCGCGAGATCGACCGTCCGCGAGTGGCAGATGGTCACCGTGGCGTGCTCGCGAAGGAGCAGGAGCGCAGCCGGCTTGCCGACCACGTTGGAGCGGCCGACCACGACCGCGCGGCGGCCCTCGAGCGGGATCCCGGACCGCTTGAGGATCTCGACCGCGGCGTGCGCGGTCGCGGGGAGGAAGCCCTCGTAGCCGAGCGCGAGCAGGCCCGCGTTGAGGGGATGGATCCCGTCGATGTCCTTGGCCGGGTCCAGGACGTCGATCACGGTCCGAAGCGGGATCGTCGGCGGGAGCGGCATCTGGACGATGATCCCGGCCACGACCGGGTCCGCGTTGAGAGCGGCGACCGCCTCCGCGACGCGCGACGGGCCCGCATCCTCGGGAAGCTCCACGAGCCGGTCCACGATCCCCACGGTCCGGCACCCGTCGAGGATCTTGTGGAGGTAGACCGTGGACGGCGCGTCGCGGCCGACGATCACCACCGCGAGCGCGGGCGCGAACCCGTGCGCCTCGCGGAACGCGACGACGTCGGCGGCAACCGCGGCACGCACCTCCGCCGCGATGGGGCCGCCGCGGAGCAGCCGCGGCCCGCCCACGTCCGCGCCGACCGGCTCGGGTGCCGTCATGCGGGCCGAGGCGTTGGCTCGGGCTCCGGCTCCGGGTCGCGCAGCTCGCCGAGCTCCACGAACGCGCGCGTCGACTCGGCGTGGTCCGCCACCTCGGCGAGGAGCGTCTCGACGCGGCCGCGAAGCCCGTCGGCGCGCTCCTCGTCTCCGAGCGCGGGCAGGTTCACCATGACGTTCTCCGCGGCGCCGTGCGCGGCGGCCTCTGCCAGCCGCGACGCGACCGCGAGGTCGCTGGCCGCGTTCCGGTTGCTCCGTCCGGCCAGCGCCTCCGATGCGACGACGAGATCGCGGCAGGCCTCCAGCGTCCGCATCGGCACCTCGGCCGCGGCGACGGCCGCGGCGCGGATGGCGGCCGAGCGCGCCGCCTTCTCCTGGTCCGAGGCGCGGGGCAGCTTCATCGCCGCGGCAAAGGCGCCGTACGCGGCGGCATCCTCGTCCGCGAGCCCGAGCAGGGATCGTTGCGAGCGCGCGTCCCGCTCCTCCTGCCCGCGCATGCGTGGCCGCGAACCGGGCGTAGGCCGGCCGATCCGCGGAGAGCCCCGCGACCATCGCGACGAGGCCAGCGGCCAGCGCTGCCGCCACGGCCGCCGCACTCCCGCCGCCGGGGATCGGCGCCGAGGAGGCGAGCTGGTCGACGAACGCGTCGAGGGTCAGTGATCCGAAACGCGGTGCTGCGCTGGCCGACATGCCGGGATTGTATGAGTCGGCCTGGCGCGGCACACGGCCGCGGGGCGGTGTCGGGCGTGGCCGGGCCCGGGGAGGACATCGTACCGGTGACATCCACCCCGGGCCCGAGGGACGCGCCGACCGGAAGGGCGCGGCGGCGCGATGCGGAGTGGGGGCGCGAGGTGCCCGCGGAGATCCCCTACGCGGCGCGGCGCTCCGTGGTGTCGACGCCGTCCACCGTCCAGCGACGGCCGCGGTGGCGGAAGGTGAGCGCGAGGCGCGCCACGGTGGTGTCCACCTCGAAGGTCGTGGACGGGCCGATCCTCATCGGGTATGCGGCGGTCTCGCGGCGCACCGCCGCGATCTTCGTGACGGCGAGGACCTGCTCACCCAGGCGGATCTCGCGGGGGCGGCCGGTCAGCCAATCCGTCCTGACCTGGACGTAGACGGGTTCAACGCGGGTGATCGCCATGTCGACGGCTCCTTGTTCGGCGGGGTCGTCGTCTCCCAGGGCACTCGGGGGACAGAACGGGTGTTCGAATAACCTGGACTCTAGACCGAACGCCTGTTCGATGTCAAGCCCGAACCTGCGTTGACCGGACTCTCCTCGACCGGCGTGCCACCTCGTCTGTCACGAGCCCGACGGATCCTCGCCCGCCGGGGGCGCCGGCCGCTGTCGCCCGACGCGCCGCGGGTCGAGCGGCTGCATCGGGTCGCGGCCGCGCTGCCGAGAAGTCGCTGCCGAGCAGCCGCGCGCGGGTCACCGCCCGCTCGCCGAAGCGACGCCGGACCGCGTCGGTCGCCTCGACCGCCCGGCGCCGTCGGTCGTCGGCTGGCGCGAAGAGCCCGAGCTGGGACGGCTCGCCGAGGCCGTGCGCGCCCACGCCGACCAGGCGGATCCGGCGGCCGCGGATCTCCGGCCGTGCCAGCTCCAGCGCGACGTGCCAGATCGGCTCGGCCAGGTCGGTCGGCTCCGCCAGCGTCCGCTGGCGGGTCACGGTGTGGAAGGCGCTGTCGCGGACCTTCACCGTGAACGGTCGGCGGCCTGCACTCCACCGGCGCGAAGCCGGGTCGCGACACCTTCGGCAAGCGCGAGCAGCGTTCGTTCGATCTCCTCCTGGTCGCTCGTGTCGACGTCGAAGGTGTGCTCGTGGCTCACCGACTTGGCCTCGGCGTCGCCCGTGACCGGGGATGGGTCCACGCCCCGCGCTCGCTCGACCAGCGTCGCGCCATGCTTCCCGAGCCGCCGCACCAGCAGCTGGGGATCGATCGAGGCGAGATCGCCGATCGTCCGCACGCCGTACTCCGCGAGCGCCGCCCGTGTCTGCGCGCCGACCCCCCAGAGCCGCGCGATGGGCAGCGGCGCGAGGAACGCGGCTTCGTCGCCGACCGCCACGACGACCAGCCCGTCCGGCTTGCGCAGGTCCGAGGCGATCTTCGCCACCAGCTTCGTGGTCGCCACGCCGACCGACGCGGTCAGCCCGACCTCCGCGCGGATCGTGGCCTTGATGGCGGCGGCGATCGCCGGGGGCGGGCCGAAGAGCGCCTCCGACCCTGCGACGTCGAGGAACGCCTCGTCGATCGAGACCTGCTCGACGCGCGGCGTGTACCGGCCCAGGATCTCCATCACGGCGCGGCTGGCCGTGCGGTACCTGGAGCCGTTCACCGGCAGGAAGACGCCCTCCGGGCAGAGCGCGGCCGCGGTTCGCAGCGGCATCGCCGAGTGGACCCCGAACCGCCGCGCCTCGTAGCTGGCCGCGCTCACGACGCCGCGGGCGCCCGGGTCGCCGCCCACGATCACGGGCCTGCCCCGGAGCTCCGGGCGGTCGCGCTGCTCGACGGCCGCGAAGAACGCGTCGAGGTCCACGTGCAGGATCGTCGCTGCGGTCACGCCCCTATCATGCCGCTCGTGGCCGTCCTGCCGATGCTCCTCTCGCTGCTCTTCCTCGGCGCGCTCGCATCGGCGGGGATCGCCGCGCTGGACCGGTTCGCCCGGTTCCTGACGCCGCTCGAGCGCTTCGCGTACGGCGCCGTGCTCGGCATCGTCGCCGGCACGCTCGCGATCGTTCCCGCCGCCACGCTGCTCGGGTTCAACCCGCCGGTCGTGCTCGGCATCGCCGTCGCCAGCGCCGTCGTCGCCGTGCTCCTCGCCTTCGGGCCGGGGGGTCGCCGCGGTGGCGGCGGAGCGCACGTCGCGCTCGGCGAGCGACTCCGCGACCTGCGCGGGCGGCTCGACCCGTGGGCCACCGCGCTCGTCGGGCTGCTGGTCGTCCGCTGGGCCCTGCTCTGGTCGAGCGCGCTGACGGTCCGGCCCGACGGGCTCTGGGCCGGCCACGAGTACATCTGGAGCGACTGGCCGACCCACCTCGGGATCGTCACCCGGTTCGCCTTCGGCGGGAACTTCCCGCCCGAGAACACGCTGTTCGCCGGACTTCCGCTGAGCTACCACTACCTGAGCGACCTGACGCCCGCGGCGTTCGTCGTCCTCGGCATGGACCCGCTCGCGGTCCTGCCCGCTCCACAGCTTCGTGCTCTCGATCCTGACCGTCCTGTGCCTGTACGCGTTCGCGCGCCGGCTGGGCGGCGTCCGATCGATCGCCACGCTCGCCGTGATCCTCTTCGTGTTCGGGGCCGGCCTCGGCTGGGTCGCGACGCTTGCCCGCATCGACACGAGCCATGACCTGTTCGGGACGCTGGCGAACGCGCCGTGGGACGCCCAGGCCCAGGTCGACCTGCACATCCGGTTCTTCAACCCGTACTTCGCGTTCCTGATGTCCCAGCGCGCCTACCTCTACGGCCTGCCGATCGCGATGCTCACCGTCACGCTGCTGATCCGGGCCGCCCGCCGGCATGCCACGCGCACGTTCGTGCTGGCCGGGATCGTGGCCGGCCTCCTGCCGCTCGCCCACCTGCCGACGCTGCTGGCTCTCGCGATGGTCACCCCGTTCCTCGCGCTGCTGCTCGCCGGGCGACCGTGGCGCCTGCGGACGATCCCGTGGCGCGGGTGGATCGTGTTCCACGTCGTCTGGGTCGCGGTGGCCGTCCCGCAGCTGCTGATGCAGCTCGGCGGCGGGGCGGGGGCGCTGGCGGCCTTCCGGCTCGACATCGGCTGGGTCGCGAGTCCCGACCCCTGGTGGTGGTTCTGGCTCAAGAACCTGGGGCTGTTCATCCCGCTCGGGCTGCTGGCCCTGGGCGCCCGCCGGATCCTGCCGCCGCGCTCTCACCGCGTCGCTGCTCGCCTTCATGCCGATCTTCGTGGTCGCCAACCTGTTCGCCTTCCAGCCGTGGGACTGGGACAACCACAAGATCCTGATCTACTGTCTTCCTGGCGCTGACGATCCTCGTGGCCGCCCTGCTCGTGCGGGCCTGGCGCGCCAGCCGGTCGGTCGTCCTGCGGCTTCTCCTGGTCGGCGTCGTGGTCACGATGACGCTCGGGCCCGTCCTGGAGAACCTCGACCAGCTCGAGGGGCACGGCCAGTACCTGATGCTCACCACCGAGCAGCTCCAGATCGCCGCCGAGATCCGCGCCGTGACCGACCCGAAGGCGCTGCTCGTGGGCGGCATGCAGCCCCAGGACCCGGTCATGGAGCTGACCGGCCGCCGCCTCCTGATGGGCTACTGGGGCCAGCTCTGGGTCAGCGGCATCGCCTACCAGCAACGCCAGGCGGACGTCGGGACGATCTACGCGATGGGCCCCGGGGCGGACAGCCTCCTCCGCCAGTACAAGGTGGACTACGTCGTGATCGGCCCCGACGAGCGCTCCACCCTCAAGGCGAACGAGGCGGCCTATGCGGCCCGGTTCCCGGTCGTGGCCTCCACGCAGGACTACCGGGTCTACGACGTCCGCTCGCTTCGAACGGGCGGCTGAGCGCGAACCGCGGGCGCCACCGGCGGTCGACGGGCCGCCTACGCCACGAACGATCCCCGCAGGAAGAGCACGGTGAGCAGGCCGGCCAGCGCCGACGACACGACGAGCCACGCTCGCTCGGCCGATGGTCGCCGCAGCAGGACCGCCGCCACCACCAGGCACGGGAACGCAACCCCGAGGTAGCGGACCGTGGCGGTCAGCGGCGTCGGCTGGATCCGGATGGCCAGCAGCAGGACGGTGGCGACGCCGTAGAGGACGTACGAGGCCGGGACGCGGCCGATCCCGAGCACGGCGAGGGCGGCGCAGAGGAGCAGCGCGGCGAGGTTCAGCGCCTCGATCCCGCGCAACGCGGAGCCGTGCTGGATCCAGTCCCAGGCCGCCGCCACCGCTTCCCACGGCGAGATGGAAGTCGCGGCCGCCCCAGGCATCCTGGGAGTTGAAGAGGTTCGTGCCCGTGATCGCGACCTGCACGAGGACGATCGCGCCCAGCGCCAGCGCGGGAGCCGCCACCGCGAGCGCGCTCGCCGCCAGGGAACGCGCCGACACGCCTCCACCGGTCCGCCACCGTCCCCACGCAGCCCGGCCCGCCTCCCAGGCAAGCGGCAGCACGAGGAGGATGCCGGGCAGGCGGGTCGAGACCGCGAGCGCCGCCGCAAGCCCGGCAGGCAGCCAGCGCCGTTTCCGGGCGAACCTGAACGCCCAGACTGACGTCGCGAGGAACAGCGCCTCGGTGAAGGGCGCGGCCCAGTAGAGGGCCGTCGGCCACGCTACGACGAGCCAGGCGGTGCGGCGGGCGATCGGGATGCCGAGGTCGTCCGCGACGAGACGCTGGAGGCCGACGAGCCCGACGACCATCGCGATTCCCGAGACGATCAGCCCCGCCAGGGCGACGTCGCCACCGAGCGGGATGGAGACGAGGCGCATCGCGGCCGGCATCAGCGGCAGGAACGTCGTCGAGCCGTCAGGCAGGTACCCGAAGACCGCCACTTTCGAGTACCAGCAGGCGTCCCAGCGCTGCCAGATCCCGACCAGCGGGAACTCGAGCGGTCCGTTGGCCAGCGGCGGGAGCTGGGCCCAGCCGTCGCGGGCGATCTCGAAGTGACAGGGACCCGGAAGATCGCCCTCGAGCCAGAGGACGATCCCCAGGGCGGACAGGGCCGCGCGCAGCAGGAGCACGATGCCGAGGGCGACCCAGACGTCGCGCGGCACGGCCAGCCCGAGCCTTCGGAGCGATGCCATGCCGGCCCTCCCGACCCGGCCCGCGCACCACGGGTGGTGCACGTCGCCGTTGGCGAGTGTACGGTCCGCGCATGGTCACCAGGACGGCCGAATCGCCGCCTCCCGGAGAGGGAGGAGACGCTCCGCAGCTGGCGGGCGCGTCGATCGTGGACGTCCTTCTCGGCTCCCGCCGACCCGGCGAGCTGCCGCTGGCCTTCGCGGTCGTCGTCGTCGTCGCGGTTGTCTACCTGCTGTCCGGGCCGCCCTCCCAACCGCTCGATTACTTCGTGCGGCTGGCCGACGCGTTCCTGCACGGACGCCTCTACCTCACCGAGGCGCCGTCGTGGCTCAACGAGCTCGTTCCCGCCGGCGCGGGCTGGTATGTTCCCTACCCGCCGATGCCGGCCGTTGTCCTGGTGCCGTTCGTGGCGCTCTTCGGGCTGGAAGCCCCCCAGCAGATCGTCAGCGCGATGGCCGGGGCGATCTCCGCGGGCCTCATGTTCCTGGCGATCGGCCGCCTGGGGGTCCGGGGCTCGGCGCGATTCGGGCTGGTCGCCGTCTTCGCCTTCGGCACGGTCCTGTGGTGGGGTGCCTCGGAAGGGAATGCCTGGCTCTTCGCCCAGGCCGTCGCGGTCCTGTTCAGCGCCGCCGCGTTGCTCCTCGCGACGTATCGCCGCGCGCCGGCGCTCGTCGGCCTCCTCCTGGGATGCGCCACGGTCTCGCGGCTACCGGTCGGGCTCAGCGCGCCGTTCTTCCTGGCCGTGCTCGTCGGCCTCCCGCTGCCATTCTCCCGGGCGGACCTGCGTCGCGCCCTCCGTCCGGCGATGGCGTTCGCGGTCGGCCTGGCAGTGCCCGTCGTGCTGTACGCCCTGTACAACCTGGCCCGCTGGGGAACGCCGCTCGACATGGGCTACGTGCTGATCCCGGGCGTCCTCCAGGACCCGATCTACGCGGAGCACGGGATCCTGTCGATCTTCTACCTGCCCCGGCACATCTACGCGATCTTCTTCCGCAGCTTCGACCTCCAGGCCGAGTTCCCGTGGTTCCGTCCGTCGTGGTGGGGGCTCTCGCTGTTCCTCACGACGCCGCTCTACCTCTGGCTCGCCCGCGCCCCGGGGCGCGACGCGCGCGTGCGCTGGGCGTGCGTCGGGATCGGCCTGGCGCTGATCCCCATCGTCACGCACGGCAACGTGGGGATCGCCCAATGGGGCTACCGATTCAGCCTCGACGTGCAGGTCCCGCTGTTCGCCGTCCTGGCGCTCGTGTTCGCGGGACGCACCAGGCGCGACTGGCCACCGATCGCGGCCGGCGTCATCGCGATCGTCGTGAACCTGTACGGGATCATCGCGATCCGGAACGGGTTCGTCGGCTATTAGCCGCCAACGGCGGCGGCCCGCCCGGCCTTCGGGTCAGCCCTTCGGCTCGACGATGACCGTGACCTCCGGCGTCATCCCGGAGATGACCTTGATCGCGACCTTGTAGGTGCCCAGCGCCTTGAGCGGCTGGTCCAGGTCCACCTTGTGCTTGTCCACCACGATCCCGCGGCGGCCGAGCGCGTCGGCGATGTCCTGGGTCGTGATCGAGCCGTAGAGCTTGCCGCCCTCGCCCACCTTGACGCCCATCGTGAGCGTGGTGGAGCTGATCCGGTTCGCCGCGATCTCCGCGTCTTCGCGCTCGCGCTTCCGCTTGTCCTCGCGGTTCGCGATGTCGTGCTGCCACGCGCGGTACGCGCCGCCGGCGGCCGGGACGGCCAGGTTGGACTTGATCAGGTAGTTGCGGGCATAGCCCTCGGCCACGTCCTTGAGCTCGCCGCTCTTCCCGAGCTTGGCGACATCGGTGGTCAGGATGACCTTCACGCGGGAGAACCCTCCTTGGATAGCCAGCCGCGCATGTGACGACCGAGCTCCAGGTCGCGCGCGACGCGACCGGCGGTGTCCAGCATGGCGGGAAGACGTTTGACGATGCGGCGAACGGGTCGGGGAATGGTCCGCCGGACGCGGGCCCGGTCTTCGTCGAAGGCGGCTCGCGGGATGCCGAGGCGGTCGAGCTTCTCGTCGATCAGCTCGCTCGAGATGCCGGACAGGAAGAGCTCGACGCCCAGCACGCCGACGACCACGTCGTCGAGGACGCCGAGCACCGGGACCCGGTCCGGGATGAGGTCCAGCGGCGAGACCGCGTACGCCACGATCCCGGCCAGGAGCGCCTTGCGGGCGACCGAGACCCGCTCGTCGGCGAGGAGGTCCAGCACGAGGCGCGCGTAGGAGGGCAGGCGGCTCGCGAGCGGCAGCAGGGTGAGCGTGGTGAGCGAACGACCGATGATCGCGCCACGGCGACTCCGCCGCGCGCGCCCGGTTCCCCCCGCCTGCCCGGCTGGACGCCGGCCGATGCGTGCCATCCTCGTGTCGCCGCACTCCGCGAACCCGGCGTGGTCCTCGCGCGACGCGCGAGCGGCCGGAACGGGCAGTCTACCAGCCTCGCGGCGCGGCCCGGGACTCGGGCTGGGACCCGCGGGTCAGGCTCCGCTCGCCGGCGCCGCGTGGGCGAGCGCGATGGCCGCCTCGATCGCAGCGGCAAGCCGGTCGCCCGTCGGAAGCCCCACGAGCGGCGTCACGCGATGCGTCCCGACGGTCTCGACCCACGCGGGCTCGAAGCTGTTCGCCACGAGCACGATCGGCAGGTCCGGGTGCAGCTCCCGCATCCCCTCGACGAGGCGCCGCGCGCCGTCGGGCTCTCCGGTCATGAACGCGTCGTAGACGAGCACGTCCGCGTCGGCGGCGAGGTCACACGCATGTCCCGAGAGGATGGGACAGCTCGTGCCGATCGGACCCAGGCACTGCCGGACGTCGTACCCGCGACGCTGGAGGGCATCCACTTCCTGGTCGGAGAGATCCACGTCGTGGTGGACCACGAGGACGCGTGTCATTGCAGTCTCCTGGACCGGCCGAGACACGGATCGTCTGGTCCACGGGCTGTGTGCCGCCAGTGCCGAATGGCCGGGAAAACGGAGGCCCGCGGTGGTCCGAGCCACCGGAAGGTGCCGCCGCGCCCCAGTCCCTGCACCTTGACAATCGAACGGGCGTTCGGTAGGATCCGCGAGAAGGCCGGAAAGGAGCTCGCGTGACGAAACACGACGCGGAACGGAAACGGAAGATCCTGGACTACATCGCGGCGATGATCCGGGCGAACGGCGTTCCCCCGTCCGTCCGTGAGATCGCGCGCGCGGTCGGCCTCGCCTCCACGTCCGCCGTCCACCACCACCTCAAGGCGCTGGAGGAGGACGGATTCCTGGAGCGCGGCGCCGCCCAGAGCCGGATGCTGCGCTTCACCCCGAAGGCGGCCATCGCCCTGGGGCTCTCCAGCGAGCTGACGCCGCAGTCCGCGGCTCGCGAGGCGCACATGCTCCCGGTGATCGGCGAGATCGCCGCCGGCGGCCCGATCGAGGCCTACCAGGTGGTCGGGGACTACCAGGCCGTCCCGGAGATGCTCGCCCCCTCGGGAGATGCGTACCTGCTCCGCGTCCGGGGGGATTCCATGATCGACGCGCTGATCGCGGACGGGGACTATGTCGTGATCCGGCCGCAGCAGACGGCCCGGAACGGAGACATCGTCGTCGCCCAGGTCGAAGAGAACGCCGTCACGCTCAAGCGGTTCTTCAAGGAAGAGGGGCGCGTTCGGCTGCAGCCGGCGAATCCCGCCTATCCGCCGCAGTACTACGACGCCGTGCGAATCCAGGGCAAGCTCATCGGGGTGATCCGCCGCCTCGACTGAATGTTCGTCCACAGGGTTTCCACGTTTCCCGCCAGACAGCCCGGGCGCACTGGGGATATCGCCGCGAGTTCGTGGACATCCCGCTGGCGCATGAAGCGGCCCTCCGCCACGATCGACAGGTTCCCGTCCCCACCAGCGTCGGAGTCCGCGTGTCCCTCGACCGCCTTCCGCCCCAGAGCATCGACGCCGAGCAGTCCGTCCTTGGCGCGCTCCTGATCGACCGCGACGCGATCATCGAGGTCGCCGACATCATCCGGGCGGAGGACTTCTACCGGCAGGCGCACGGGCGCATCTACGCCGCGGTGCTCGAGCTCTGGGAGCGCCGTGAGCCGATCGACATCGTCACGGTCGCCGAGGCGCTCGAGCGGAACGGGAACCTCGAGCAGATCGGCGGGCGCGCGTACCTCTCGTCGCTCTCGGAGCAGACGCCCACGGCCGTGTTTGCCGCGCAGTACGCGCGGATCGTCGAGCGCAAGGCGGTCCTCCGCAACCTGATCGCGGCGGCCGGCAAGATCGCGGGGATCGGCTACGAGGACGGGCCCGAAGTCCAGGAGGCGATCGACCGCGCGGAATCGGAGCTGTTCGCCGTCTCCGAACGACGGGTGGCGGCCGGCTTCAGCCCGCTCCGGGTCCTCCTGCACGAGGCGTTCGACCGGCTCGACTACCTGCACACGCACCGCGGCGAGATCAGCGGCGTCCGCACCGGCTTCGCGGACCTCGACACGCTCACCACCGGCCTGCAGCCGTCGGACCTCGTCGTGATCGCGGCGCGCCCGTCGGTCGGCAAGACCAGCCTCGCGCTCAACATCGCGGAGTTCGCGGCGATCAGCAACACCCCGCGCAAGAGCGTCGGGATCTTCAGCCTGGAGATGAGCAAGGAGCAGCTCGTCCTCCGGCTGCTCAGCTCCGTCGGGAACATCGACAGCCAGCGCCTTCGAAGCGGCTTCCTCGACGAGATGGACTTCGTGGGCGTCTCGAAGGCGATGACCGGCCTCTCCGAGGCACCGATCTACATCGACGACACGCCGAACATCAGCACGATGGAGCTCCGGACCAAGGCGCGCCGGCTCCAGGCCGAGGTCGGGCTCGACCTCGTGATCGTGGACTACCTGCAGCTCATGCAGGCGTCGTCCACGTCGCGCGACGCGAACCGCGTCCAGGAAGTGTCCGAGATCAGTCGCGGCCTGAAGGCGCTCGCCCGCGAGCTGCGTGTCCCGGTGATCGCGCTGTCGCAGCTCTCGCGGCAGCCCGAGATGCGCGAGTCGAAGGAGCCGCGACTCTCCGACCTCCGCGAATCAGGCGCCATCGAGCAGGACGCCGACCTGGTGGTCTTCCTGTGGCGCGAGAAGGAGCGCGGAGAGGACCAGGACGCGGACGGCGAGGTCGTCAAGCTCCGGCTCGCCAAGCATCGAAACGGTCCCACCGGCGAGGTCGACCTCTGGTTCAAGAAGAGCCAGACGCGCTTCGTGAGCTACGCCGGCGAACGCTACGCGGGCGCCGCGCCGTAGCCGCGCACCGTCACGCGCGCCGGACTCGCTCGCCGCGCGCCAGCCCTGCCCGCTCCCCTAGACTTCCCGGACGGTCGCGGAACCCCGCGGACCGACGGACATGGGGGCAGGGAGGGCACGGGATGGGCGTGATCATCATCCGGGAGATGGTCGGGACGAGCCCGAGGTCGTGGAGCGACGCCGCGCGGCAGGCCGTCGCGACTGCATCCCGAACGGTCCGGAACATCCGGACCATCGAGGTCGTCAAGTCGACCGCCGGGGTCGAGAACGGGGAGATCGTCGAATACCGCGTCGACCTCAAGATCGGCTTCGAGTACGAGGGCGCCTGACCGACAGCGCCCCTCAGAGCGGCGAACGCGACACGGGTCGTGGCCCGCCCCGACGAGGTCGAGATAAGCCGCCGGTGAGCGGCCTCGGGCACCATGGCCGCATGGCTTCCCCGGCTCCCGGCCCCACTTCCGTTTCGCCCGCCCTCTGTCGCGCGCAGGGTCGGCGGCCGGGACCTTCGCTCGTCGGCGATCCGCGGGCGTTGGCGACCCATCTCGTCCCGGTCGGCCCCGCGTCCGTCCCACGCCGCTCCCGGCACCCCGCCCAGCAGGATGACGTGGAAGTCTTCGGCTACCCGGTCCAGATCGGCAAGATCCAGCCGCCGCTGCTGCCCGAGGAGACGCTTCGGCGCGACCGGCTGCTGGACTGGCTGCATGCCAAGACCCGCTCGCGGCTCGCGCTGATCGTCGCCGATCCCGGCTACGGCAAGACCACGCTTCTCGCGGACTGGAGCCGGCGAACCCGCGCGCGGACGCTGTGGTATCGGCTCGACGAGCACGACCGGGACTGGGCTGTCTTCATCCACCACATCGTCGCCGCGGGCCGGGAGATCGATCCGGCGTTCGCGCCGAACACCGGGGGACTCCTCCGCGAGCTCGCCGCGAACTTCGACAACCGAAGCGCGATCGTCCGAACCCTCCTGTCCGAGCTTCGGGCGTGGGCCGTGACCGGCACCGCACTCATCCTCGACGACTACCAGCACGTGGATGACGTCCCGGAGATCCGCGAGATCGTGCGCGAGCTGGTCGTCCGCGGCCCGGACCGGCTGGCGGTCGTCATCGCGTCGCGCACGCGGCCCACGCTCCCCCTCGCCCGGCTGCGGGCCATCGGCGAAGCTGCGGAGATCGGCACGGATGACCTGCGGTTCGACCGCGCGGAGACGGAGAGCCTCTTCCGGGACACCTACCACGACCCCCTGGAGCGTGACCTCCTCGACGACCTGGCCCGCACCACGGAAGGCTGGGCGGCCACGCTCCGGCTCGTCGAGTCAGCGGTCCGCGGGCGCCCTCGCGACGAGGTTCGCGCCGTTATCCGAAGCCTTTCCGGCCGCCACGGCGACCTGCACGATTACCTGGCGGAGGAGGTCGTGGGCCGAATGCCGCGGCCGGCCCAGGACTTCGTCGAGCGCTGCTGCCTCCTTGCCGTCGCCACGCCCGAGCTCGCAGCCGCGGCCGCGGAGGTCACTCCCGAGGCCGCCCGCAGCTTCCTCGATGCGGCCGAATGGGCGGGCCTCCTCTCGCGACGCGGCCGCACGGGCCAGGCTGGACGGCTCTTCCACCCGCTCGTCCGGACCTTCCTGGAGGGGCGCCTGCACGACGCCGTCGGCATGCCGGAGATCCGCCAGATCCACGCACGGATCGCGCGCGCCGCGGAGCCGGCCACGTGGTCCGTGGCCGCTCACCACTATGCCGCCGCCGACCTGGCGGACGACGCCGTCCGCGTCCTCTCGGCGTCCGTCCCCGTCATCCTCGGCTCCGGCGCCTACAAGGACGCCGAGCAGCTCGCCTCCCACCTCGATCCCGTCACTCTGGGCGCCTGGCACGACGTGATCGTGGCGTCGGGACATCTTAGAAGTGGCGATCCTGCCGCGGCCTCCGAGGCGGCCAGACGTGCCATGGAACGCGTCGGAAGTGGCGATCGATCGATCCCCCCTGGCGTCGCCATGAGCTCGATGATGAACGCGTCGTACGGCTTGGGAGACCTCCGAGAGGCTCTCCGCTGGGCCCAGCGAGTGTCGGAGGATGGTCCAGGGAGCGACCCCGCCGAGCTTGCGGATGCGCTGAAGTCCCTGGTTTCCACGACTATCGATGCGGATCTCGGCCGTGCCATCCGCGGATTCTGGGACCTCGCGGCACGTTTCGAGGGCCGGGGTTACTTGCACTACTTGGGCATATCGCTCCTGAACATCGCCTGGATGTCGCGCGCGCGTGGGGACGTGGAGGCAACCCGCGATGCCGCGGCCCGTGCCGTGGAGGCGTTGGGCCGTTCGTCTGCGGGAACGGAGATGTCAACCGCGCAGACCGTCTGGGCCTGGGCACTCGCCCACGACGGCGACTGGGCTGCTGCTGAGGAGAAGTTCGCCGCGTCGCTTGGGACAACGGTTCCCGGAACGCGCTTTGAGAGCCTGGCCGAGTGCGCAGAGACCATCGGAGCCTATGACGACCCGGTCCGTGCCGCGCAGATGTTGCAGGAGGCCGACTTGGTCGGTGCTCCAAACGGCTCGTTGAGACTGTTCCAGAGACGTCTGACGGGAGAGCAACTCTCACGCGCTGGAAAGCCGGGCGAGGCGATCGCGATCCTGTCTTCGATCGCGAATGACGCCGCGACGGGCTATCCCGGCTTTCACGTTCAGCGCTTACTGGCCCTCCTCAACGCACACCTTCTGGCGTCCGGAGCGCTTGACCTCAAGGTGTGGAACGAGCTTGAAGCACTGGCCCGGCGCCAGGGTGCCACTTCAGCGCTCCTCGAGGCTTCGATCCTGCGTGGGCTCGCGAGAACTCCGCCCGAGGCCTCAGCGACCATCGAGGCCTTGGGGGCCCGCGATCGAGCGTGGCTGAGCGTTCGCGCAGAAGCCGTGCTTCGGAGGATCGCCGATCTCTCCGATGCTGCGATGGACGTCGTCCGGCTGGAAGCTAAGCCCGGATCCACCGAAGGTCCGCCGACCAGCCTGTCTGAGGTCCGAAACGGCCGTCGGATCGGTTGACAGGGCGACCGAACGACCGACGGTGGCGGTCCAAGATGAGATCCGCCCGATCGAGACGCCCGAGGCCGTTCCCTCTCGTGGTCGCGGGCAGGCTTCCGCCAGCCCCGGAGCGGCGAGTGGTCGTGGGCGCCCGGTCAGGCGAGGAGCGGGATCGCCCGGAACCGTGCCAGCGCTGCCGTCCAGCCGATCGCCCACGGCCAGCGCGCCGGCAGGTGGAGTGTGACCCGCCGAGCCGAGCGGGTCAGCCGGCCGACGAGCCCGAACAGGCGCCGACGGAGCGTCTTGGTGGTGATGATCCCGGCATCGAGACCGATCCGGGCGGTCCAGCGGGCGAGGTTGTGCGCCATCACCTGGACCGCGAGCCAGGCGGCGTTGGCGGCGAACCTCCCCGACGGCAGGTGGTTGAGCCCAACGCCGTACTTGAGGTCCCGGATGGCGTTCTCGATCTCGGCGTGGCGGCGATGGTCGGCCTCGAGGGCCAATGTTTCGCCGATCCGGTCGGTGATGAACGCGTGATAGTCGTACAGGACAAAGGCCGCGAGCTGGGAGCCGGGTGTCGGCCGGACCCGGCGCACGATGAGCCGGACCGGGACCGCGTCCTTCTCGGCCGCAAAGGGCGTGTAGGTGGTCTCGGCGACATCGGCGCCGCCGTCGATCCAGTACGGGATCGGGATCCAGGCGTCGTCCGGGATCGCCTCGATCAGCCGGCGCGTGGCCGGGCTCTGGCGGAGCGTGATCGAGAAGCGGACGTCCATCTTCCGGCAGACGGCGACGACGGCGTGGGCATAGAACCCGGAGTCGGCGCGCATCGTGAGCTGCCCCGTCGCCCCGGCGGCTCGGACCCGGCCGATCGTCTCGCGCAGGAAGTGGCCGGCACCGCGAGCGGTGTTCGCGCGGCCCTCGCGCAGGCGGGCCATGAGCACGTCGCCGGTCCCGGCGGCGACCGCGAGGAGCGGGTGGTAGCCGCGGACGTGGGTGTAGCCGTGGTGGAGCGCGCCCTCCTTCGCCAGGCCGTACGTCTCGCAGATCGTCGAGTCGAGATCGATCGTGAGCGGCGCACAGCCGGGGCCGGCCCCGGCCGCCCAGGCCCGAGCGAGGACCTGCCGGCTCACGGCATCGAGCTGCCGGACGTGGCCCCACCGGAAGCTGCGCAGGAATGTGCCCAGGGTGGACGCCGCCTTGACCGTGAAGCCGAGGATCCGCTCGGTGCCGCCGGCCCGCAGGGCGTTCGTGTCGTCGATCGAGTCGCCACCCGCGAGCGCCGACATGACGAGCGTCAGGAGCTTGTCGCCGACGTTCGCCGCGCCGGGTCTGGCGCCGAGGTCGAGGTGGCGCTCGACGAGCTCGCGCAGGCCGAGATGGGCGGCCAGCGTGGCCGGCAGGAGGAGCCCGGCGTCGGCCACCAGGCGATCGTCGTCGAAGGCCGTATCAACCCGGTCGACGGTGTGGGATGATCGCATCAATCAGGTGCTCCTCTGGTCGGGTGTGATGGGTGTCTCTCAACGCCATCTTCCCAGTTCAGATGGGCACCTGATTCGTCATCCGCGTAGCCTCACGAACCTGGTCGATCGGTGGATCCGGGCTAAGGCACGTCCGCGCCGCTGGAGAATGGGTGTCCGTCACCTCGTTGCGACGGCCGGCGGTCGCGAACGCTGGCAAGCAGCAAGGCTTCTTGAGCTCATCGGAGCGAGAGAGGACGTTCGCCTACTTCGGCTCGCCGCCAAGGACGCGAAGGGCCAATTCCGGCAGCCGGACTTGGGCAGGTCGCTTGCCAGGCGTCTTGCATACCCCGTCTACGTGGACGATCTCGGCCGTCTAGTCATCTGGATTGGGAACGTCGAGATCGCCGGGACGACGATCCGAAGAAAGGCCCTCGCCCTCCTCTGCTTCTTGCTGGCCCAGCCACGAATGTCGGCGACGCGCGATCAGGTCCTCGACGCGCTGTGGCCAGAACTCGATCCGGGCCAAGCCGCCAACTCGCTGCATCAGACCGTCTACTTCCTCCGACGGGTGTTCGAGCCCGAGTATGTCGAGGACCTTAGCCCTGGCTACTTGCACCACGACCCGGACGTGCTGTGGCTCGACCGAGAGCTCGTGACCAGCAGGAGCCACGAGTACAGAAGTCTCGCCGCGTCGATTGGAGCGCTCGCAACGCCCTCCCAAGCGGAGCGGATCTCAGAGGTGTATGCGGGCAGGTTCGCCTTGGACTTCGCATACGAGGAGTGGGCGGTCCCCGTTCGCGACTCGATGCACGCGCGATACCTTGAGATTGTTGAGCGCGCCGTGTCACACGATGCCGACTCTGGCCAGATCGATCGAGCGATCCGTCTGGCGCAGCGCGCCCTCGACGTTGACCCCCAACTCGACGAAGTTGAGAAGACGGTGATACGGCTCTATACGGTTGCAGGCGCTCATGCCGCGGCGGCGGAGCAGTATGGCCATTACTCCATCGGGCAACGGGAATTGGGCCTTGACCCGCCGACCCTGGGTGATCTCTTGAGTGGATAGGGAAGGTTCGGTATTGACCACCTGTCCCGGCCACGCCTAAAGTCCGGCTCGCGAACTGGTACCTCGGTACTAGGAAGCAAAGTGAACTAGCGGACGCGCTGATGCCTCCCCCTGAAATGGGCACTTAGGGGGGAGGCGGAGCGAGTAGTGCAACCGACCGACCACCTGTTAGGTCGGTTTTCGTGTTCTTTGGAGGCACGGAAACCCATTGGAGGGCACACTATGGGTCCCGAGTCCGGCTCGAAGGGCTTCTGACGGCAAGGCGGGTGCGAGGTATCGAGTGATGAAGACTCGACTGCTGCGCCTGCTCGCGGTGGCGTCGACGATTGGCGCTGCCGTCCTCGCTGGAGGAGCGTCGCTGAAGGGGTTCTAGGTACTTCTGTCCCATTATCCGACCCCACCCCGGGTACGTTACAGTCCGAGGAAGTCGAGGGTCGAACAGGGGACTGATGCCTAGGAGCCTCAGCATCTATATCGCGGGGCTCGTGACGGTCGGCGCTCTTGGGCTGGCCATCACGAGTCTTGTGATTCCCGTCGACAGCCACATCCGTCTGAGCGTCTTCGGATCCGAGAGCCTCGACATCGTCGGCGGAATCGCGTTCTGGACGGGACTCACGCTTCTGGCCTCCGCCCTGCCGGTTCAGATGCCGCGCGGCTTCCACGTCGACACCTCCATCGCTCCCATCGTCGCGGCGATGACCCTGGGCGGGCCCACGGCCGCCGGATGGGTCGCTCTAATTGGAACGAGCGAATACCGGGAGCTGTCGGGTCGAGTCCCGTGGTACGGGACACTGGCTAACCATGCTGGCGTCGTCATCCCTGCCATCGCCGGCGGGTTCGCACGCCAAGCCGTCCTGACGGGACTGGCGCGGGCCGGGATCACGGCGCCGGCCGCTGATTTCGTCTCCACGTTGGCCGGCGCGTCCGTGTTGTTCGCGCTCAACGTGAGCGTCACAGGCGTCGTCGTTGCGCTGCGTACCAGCCAATCTGCCCGGAGTGTCATGACCGGGGACCTGCCCATGTTCTTCGCGAACTGGGTCGCTCTGGCTCCCTTGGCTTGGCTGATGGCGCAGATCTACGGGCTTCCCGGGGTCGGCTCGTGGGCAACACTCTTGTTCGCGCTGCCCGTCTACATCATGCGGGTCGCGCTTCGGCAGATCATCGAATTGCGCGAGATGTTCACTCAGACTATCGGGGCGCTCGCTCAGGCAGTCGATGCGCGCGACGCCTTCACATCGGGTCACAGCGAACGCGTCCAGTTGATTTCCGTCGATATCGGCCGGGTAATGAGACTGAAGGACGATGAGATCCAGGCCCTCGAGTGGGGCGGTCTCCTGCACGACATCGGCAAGATCGGCGTGCCGGACAGCGTGCTGCTCAAGCAGGACAAGCTGACGAGAGACGAGCGGGCGCTGATGAACCGCCACCCGGTGATCGGGGCCAACATCATTGCCCACGTCGGGAAGCTGGCCCCGGAGCTGCCGATCATCCGGCACCACCACGAGTGGTACAACGGCTCGGGGTACCCGGATCGCCTCATGGGCGACGAGATCCCGAAGCTGGCGCGGGTGCTCCACGTGGCGGACGCGTTCGAGGCGATGACGGCGGCGCGGCCGTACCGGATGCGCCCGCTGTCGAGGGAGCAGGCGATCGCGGAGCTGCGCAAGTACGCCGGCGTCCAGTTCGACCCGGTGATGGTCGACGCGTTCGTGCGCACGTCGTGGGCGAAGGACGCGGAGGACGCCGGGTCGCCCGACGGAGGTTCGGCCGGTCCCGATGCTCGCCCAGGCCGCGGCGCGGATGGTTCCGCCGCCGGCTCCGGACGGCTCCCCCGCAGACGCTTCCTGATCCAAGGGCGTGCTGTTCGTCGGGCTGTTCGTCGGGCTGCTCGCGGGCTTCGCGGCGGGCGGCCGCCTGGACAACCTCATCGCGGTTCGGCTTCCGCTGGCCGCTCCTGATCTTCGGCGCGCTCGCGCTCCGCCTCGGGACGGAGGCCGCGCTCTCCAGGGACGTCGCGATCGTCGAGACACTGCGGTTCCCGCTCCTGGCTGCGGCTTACGGCGTCCTTGCGGCGGGGCTGTGGGCGAACCGGGCGCGGCCGGGCATGAGCCTCGCGCTGGTCGGGATCGCGCTCAACGCCACCGCGATCCTCGTGAACGGCGGCTTCATGCCGGTCTGGGAACCGAGCCTCACGGCGGCGGGCTTCGGCCGCGCAGACGTGCTCTCGCCCATCCACGTGATCCTGCCGGCCGCACTGGACGGAAGCTTCTTCCGGGCGGCGGGGCCGCTGGGCGACGTGATCCCGGTGCCACTGCCCTTCCTCCGCAATGTCATGTCGATCGGCGACGTGATCCTCGGCGCCGGCCTCGCGTTCTTCCTGTTCGCCGGCCTCGTGCGTCGCCCGGAGGACAGCCTGGCCGGAGGGCCGGCCGGCCGGTGGCTTCGAACCGAGCCAGCCGGTGACCGTGGCCGGACCGGTGGCCTTCGACCTGCCGGGCGGGATCCGCGCGGGAACCGGCCTCGCGGCGAGCCTGGCGGGCGTCGCGGCGCTGGAACGGCCGGTGGTCCTGGGCGGCTCGGGCGCCGGCCTGGCGTCGCCGACGCCGGCGTCGTCGGGCGGGGTGACCGCACCCACTCTGCCGGGGGCGTTCCGGGGCGTCGCCATCCGGGCGCGCCACCACCCGTTCGTTCGGCTCGCGGTGAACGGGTCGTTCTCGGCCCTCTGGACCGGGCAGCTCATCAGCCTCCTCGGCGACCGCGTCAACCAGGTGGCGCTGGCCGCGCTCGTCTACGGGACCACGAACTCGGCGATCGCTGGCGCCCTGACCTTCGTCGCGGCGACGCTGCCGAACCTCCTGTTCGGGCCGCTCGCCGGCGTCCTGGTCGATCGCTGGGACCAGAAGCGCGTCCTGATCGTGAGCGACCTCCTCCGCGCGGGGATCGTGCTGCTCATCCCGGTCAGCGTCAGCTTCAACGTGGTGCTGGCCTACCCGCTCGTGTTCCTGCTGACGACGGTCTCGATCTTCTTCCGGCCCGCGAGGACGGCCGTGATCCCGAGGGTCGTCGCGCGAGGACGAGCTGGTGACGGCGAACTCGGCGACGTGGATGAGCGAGACGCTGGCGGACGTGGTGGGGTACCCGCTGGCGGGGCTGTTCGTGGCGTTCCTGGGGAGCGCGCTGTCGCTGGCGTTCTGGCTGGACTCGGTCTCGTACGTGGCGTCGGCCCTGCTGGTGATCACGGTCGTGATCCCGCCGGTGGTCCGCTCCGTCGGGTCGGTCGCACCGGTCCCGGGACTGGCCGGCATCCGCGACGACCTGGCGGCCGGCTGGCGGTTCCTCCGCGGCGAGCCGGTCCTGCTCGCGAACACGCTCCAGGCGGTCGCCGGCCAGCTGACGATCGGCGCGACGATCGCGCTTACCCCGTTCTACGCGAAGGTGGTTCTGCGGCTCGGCTCGCTCGACTGGACGGCGGCGTACGCGTTCATCGAGACGGCGCTCGGGATCGGCAACCTGCTCGGCGGGTTCGTGATCGGGCTCCTGGGCGCGCGGATCGCGAAGGGGCGGATGGTGATCGGCGGCTACGCCGTGTACGGCCTCGCGGTGGTCGGCCTGGGCCTGACGACGAACCTGGGGCTGGCGCTGGGCCTGGCGTTCGCGATGGGCGTCTCGAACATGGTCTTCATCATCCCGACCCAGACGCTCTTCCAGGAGCGGACGCCCGGCGACATGATCGGGCGAGTGGTGGGCTTCCGGTTCTCGGCCGTCTTCGGGGCCATGACGTTCGCGATGGCGGCCAGCGGCATCCTGGGGGACGCCGCGGGCGTGGGACCGGTGCTCGTGGTGTTCGGCGTGATCACGGTCGCTGCGGGGCTCGCCGGCCTCGCCAGCCGGCCGCTCCGCGAAGCCTGATCCGGGCAGTCGGCGCGGGACTCGGGGCCCGTCGCAGTGCTGCCCGCGGTGACACCTCGCACGCGCACCGGCCGGGCTCCGGTACACTCATCCCCCTGCGCCGGCTCGCGGGATCCGCGGCGCCCGGCGTTCGCCGCCGCCCGGCGGCGCCCATGGATGGAGTGACGCAGCACGATGACCAGGCCGGACGACCGCGCGCAGGCCGCGCACCCGGAGGCGACGCCGGCCGACGAGGCGCTGAACGGCGCCGCACCGCCTGACGACGCGTTCGACGAGAACGGCGAGGGCGCGGCGCTCGACGAGGAGTCCCAGGACGAGGGCGCCGCGTTCGAGGAGGCCGAGGAGGCTGCCGCGGGCGCCGCGGTGGCATCGACGACTGCACGCGGCGGGAGAGCCAGCTCGACAAGCCGTGAACCGGGACGCGGGCTGCGCGGCAGTCGTGGCCCCGCCGCGCCTCCGCGCGCGCAGACCGCCTCCGACATCGCGGTGCACATCGACGACCGCGCCTCGGCGATCTTCGTGATCGGCGTCATCGCCGTCTTCGGGCTGATCCTTCTCAACGCGCTGGTGCTGGGGAAGGGCGGGCTCCTGACGCCGATCGTGACCCCCACGCCCGCGCCCGTGGCGTCCGTTGCGCCCGCTCCGTCCGTCGCCCGCCGCGTCGCGTCCGTCGCGTCGTTCCGAGCGCGTCGGCGGGTGCCACGCCGAGCGCCGGGGCATCTGTCACGCCGAGTGCGACGCCCAGACCGTCGGCGGCTGCGTCGGGGTCCCCGAAGCCGAGCGCGACACCCAGGCCGAGCCCGTCGCCGAAGCCCTCGCCGAGCGGGTAGCCGGCTCCGTCGCCCTCGCCGAGCGGGTAGCTGATCGCGCGGACCGGGCCTCCCTCCGCCCGTCGCGTGTCCCCGGGCGCCCGCCCCGGCGCCCGTTGCGTGGGCGGCAACAGAGCGGGCGTGCACCGTGCCCGAAGGCGTCTTCGACCGGACCCGCCCGATCCGGAGGTCGCGTTTGCCGTCTGCTACGCAACAAACGGGGCCGATCGACGCGTGAATTGGTCCAGCCAACGTGCCTGGAGCGAGAACCTCGGGTTTCGCCGGTCCCACACCGGCGGTTAGTTGCGGACCGCGCAACAGGAGCAGGGGCGACGGTCGATACCCCGGACCGCCGCCGCGCAGGACGCCACGGCGTATTCTCGGGCCGTGGACCGGCCCGCCCGCTCGCACACGCTCGAGATGGCACGCGACGCGATGCTGAGGGTCCAGCTCCGGGCCCGCGGGATCGTCGATGAGCGCGTCCTGGCCGCGATGGCCGCCGTTCCGCGGGAGCGGTTCGTGCCCGCCGAAAGCCGGGACGACGCCTACGCGGACCGCGCCCTGCGGATCGCCGCGGGCCAGACCATCAGCCAGCCGTACATGGTTGCCCTGATGACGCAGCTGCTCGACCCGCCGCCGGGCTGCCGCGTGCTGGAGGTCGGGACGGGCTCCGGCTACCAGGCCGCGGTGCTCGCCGCGATGGGCTGCGAGGTCCTGGGTGTCGAACGGCTGGCGGAGCTCGCGAGCGCGGCGCGGGAGCACCTCGATGCGCTCGCCGTCGGGGCTCGCGTCGAGATCCGGGTCGGCGACGGCAGCCTGGGCTGGGCGGCCGGCGCGCCGTGGTCGAGGATCATCGTGGCCGCAGGGGCGCCGTCCGTGCCGGACGCGCTGGTCGCGCAGCTTGCCGACGGTGGCCGGCTCGTGATCCCGGTTGGCGGGCGGCGGGAGCAGGACCTGCTCCTCGTGGAGCGGCACGGGGCGGAGCTGGTCACGACCGACCACGGCCCGTGCGTCTTCGTGCCTCTCCGCGGCGCTGGCGGGTGGGCATAGGCCGGTATACTCCCGGGCCATGACCCACGTGTTCGTCGCGCCCCATCCCGACGACGTTGCGCTCTCCTGCGGCGGACTCATCGCGAGCCTCCGCGAGCTGGGACAGACCGTCACGATCATCACGGTCTTCTCGGGCAACGGGGCGACGAGCACGCTGACGCCGTACCAGCGCGAGGCGCTGGGCTTCGGCAGCAAGGCGATCTGGCCGACCACCGAGGCGTTCAACCGCTCCAACGTCCTCGCGGACCGGCCGCTGGACGCGGCGGTCGATGCGCCATACCTCGCCACGACGGACCGCCTGGACGCCACGCAGGCCGACACGGACGCGGCCGCCAAGCGCTTCTGGCAGCGCTCGTCGTGGTATCGCCGGGCCGACATCCACAACCGGCCGCTCGCCGGCCAGGCGCTCATGGACGACGTCCCGCAGCAGGGCGCGGTGCTCACCGACGCGCTCGTCGAGGCGAAGGCTGCCGGCGACCTGATGGCCGCCCGCCGCCTGGAGGACGAGCGCTTCGCGTACTTCGCCGAGGCGTCGATCGTCTTCCTGGACCTCCCGGACGCCGTCTTCCGCGGCTACGAGGGCGACGACCAGCTGCTGGCGATGCCGCGGCCGGACGATCGGGCGCCGGTCGACCTCCTGGTGCGCGAGATCGCTCGCCTGGAGCCGCAGAAGGTCTACCTGCCGCTCGGCGTGGGCAACCACGTGGACCACCAGCTCATGCGCGAGGTGGGCGGCGCCCTCCTGGAGCTGGGCCGGCGCTGGGTGATGCCGGGGCCGGAGTACGCGGGGGCCGTCACCTACTACGAGGACTTCCCGTACGCGTGGTGGAACGACTTCCGGCGGATCGAGGACCTGCCCGCCGGCGCTCTTGCCGGCGTGCCGGCGAGACGTCGGGATCACGCCCGACTACGCGGACATCTCGGACATGCTGGACCGCAAGATCATGGGGATCCGGCTCTACGAGAGCCAGCTGGACCGGCTCTTCGGTGGCGCCGACGCGATGGCCGACGCGGTGCGCGGCTACGGCGCAAAGGTCGCCGGGCTCAACGGCCGCACCGGCGCGGCGGAGCGGTACTGGGCGACGTCACAGCTGTAGGGCCGGGGGAGACGAACCGAAGCCTCAGGGCGCCACTCGCACCGCGACAAGGCCGTCCGAATCCCGGTAGACAGACCTCCACCCCGGGTCACCTCCGACGAGGGTGGCCAGCGTGGGCTGGTCGGTCGCCGAGACGACGAGGACGTCCACCCGCCATCGGTCCAGGATTTCGCGCCAGCTGGCATCGCCGGCCGTGACCTGCAGGTAGTCGATCCACGCCGCGGCCGGGATCAGCTCGAATTCGACTGTCCGCGAAGAGTCGCGCGGCCGGGACGGCGAGCTCCAGCCACGAGCCCCAGCGTTGCGCGTTGAAGACCCGCGCCGCGGGGTTCGCCGCCACGACCGTGGACAGGGCGCGCGCGATGCCCGCCGGAGCGTCGTCGAGACGCGATCCCAGGCCCTGTCCGTCCGCTGACGGGCGCCACATGGGTTGGAGGACCACCAGGAGAAGGATCAGGCCGGCCACGACCACGACTGGCCCCCGGGCGACGCCGGGCTGGTCCGTCGCTGAAGATGCCGCGGGTAGATGTTCGAAGCGCCGAAAACGAATTCGAGAGAGGAGCGCTGCGGCAACGGGTGCCGCGCCAACGCCCCACCACGCCACCGCGCGGACGGCCCACACGCCCAGAAACGCCAGGCCAGCCAGCCCGACCAGCGTCGTCCATGGCGGTCGCTCGCCCTGCCGGAATCGGACCAGCACGATCACGATGACGGCGGCGACCGACGCGTAGAACGCGGCTCCTGCCGGATCGAGCACGTTGGTGTGGCGCCATTCCGTGACGAAGCGCGCGATGGTCGGATCGGTGCCGATGGTGACGACGTAGCGCCACACGTCGAGCCCGAACGGGTTGGCCAGCGTCGCGACCGCCGCGAGGGCCAGGGTCGCGATGGCCTGTCGGGCGTGATCTCGACCCGCGACATCCTCGACTGTCGCCAGTCCCAGCAGCGCCAGCCCGACCGGGAAGCTCCCGTGCAGGTTCGCCCAGGCGGCGAAGAGCGGGATGACGAGCCAGAGGCGCCCACGGTGAGCCCCGCGATCCGCCACCAGAGCCAGCAGCGCCGCGAGGCACAGGAGTCCGAGCACCTGCGACCGCAGGCTGCTGCCCTGGGCGGCCACCAGGAAGCCGAGGAGAAGCGTGACGCCGGTCGTACGGACGCCGGCACCCATGGATCGCGCAGCCCGCCAGAGCAGCGCCTCGATCGCGACGATGATGACCGCCCAGAGGGTCGACAGGGCGGGCCAGCCGCCGAAGCGGTAGACCGCCGCGAGGATCGCCTGGGCCGCCCACTGCTGGTCGATCCACGGCAGGCCGGCGGCGGTGAACGTGAACGTGTCGATCCGCGGAATGCCGGCTCCGTCGAGGATCTGGCCTCCTGCACGAATCCCGTAGGCCAGGTCCACGGTGGACATCGACGCCAGCGACACGAGCAACCCTGGAACCAGGATCGTGATCCCGGCCCACAGGAGGCGGACGCCGCGGTCACGCGGTGCCGGGGACGTCGTCACAACCGGCCGTCGACGCGGACGTCGGGCTCGACCTCCGCGGGCGGATGGAAGCGGGCGCAGAGGTCAATCACGTTCGGGTCAGTCTACGGGGTATGCGGATGTCGCTTGCCGTCCCACGCGCCACCGGGCATGCGCGGGCAGCGCGAGCAGGAGCGTCGGCGGTTGAGTTCCGCGGCCGAGCGAACGTCAGGCTCGCGGCGACGCCAAACCCAGCGTCGGGACGGCCGCAGCGGGGAGGATCCACGCGAGCGGCGACCCGCCGACGATGGGCTTGCGCGCGGACACGGACCGTCGGCACGGGGTGGGTCCACGCGTCCGGCCACCGGGCTCCCGCTCGGGGAAGGTGGACCGGCCGGCATCGCCGTCGTCCGCGGCCACGTCCACGTCTTCGGGCCCTGCGCATCTCGTGCCGGCCTTAGGGACGGCGGTGAGGCCGACGACCTGGCCCGGCCAGCGAGCGCTCGAAGGCCCCGGCCGCCGGCGCCGACGACCCGCGCTAGCGCTCGGAGTGGCGTACCTGCTTCGCGAACGTCACGCGCTGGGCGATCGGCGCCGGCGCTGGCCGTCGCGTTCGTCCCGCTCACCTGGTATGTGAGCACCTGGTGGGGCCGTTCGAGTCGATCTACGTCTGACGTTGCCGACCGCGATCCTCGTGGGCGGGCCGACCACCCGATCCCGGCTGCGGCGGTCGTGGCTGGCGGTGATGACGAAGCCGCAGGCACTCCCGTTCGCGTGAGACATGCCATTCGCCGCGTAGCGCTCGGTCGGTCCGGGAGGCAGCGCGACGGCCTGCATCGGCATCGTCATGGGCGGTGGCGACGGCCACGGGGCTACCGTCCGTACGGCGGATGGAGGTCGATCGCGGGACCTCGCCGGGCACCGGCCATACAGGACGGGGCTTCGGCGTCCTGTCGCTTCGCACCTGGAACGCCATGGTGGCTGGTCCAGGAATCGCCGGCGGCGGGGAGTTCCTCGCCGGAACACACGGCGCGGATCCTGGCCGAGTGACGCCGCGCCAGCGCTGGGAGACGACGCGGCGGGCCGGCGAGCCTGGTCGTCTTCCTCGCCGTCCTGCGGCGGCCGACGCGCGGTCGGGACTGCTGCTGGCCTGGCGCGCCTCGGTGCTCGTGGCGTTCTGCTTCCTGACTACGATGCACGAGCGCTCGTCGGTCGGGCCCGGCGATCAGCGTGTCGCCGCCTCGCGCGGCGGGCGCCTGGGCGTGCTGGCGGTGTCGCGACCGCCAATGTCATCGCCGCGATCCCGCCCTCGACGCTGCCAGGGTCACTCATCCCGCTCGGGGGCCCGGTGGGGATCGCGGGGTCGCTCGCGGTTCTCGGCGTCTGCGCAGTCGTGATCGCCGACCTCCGGCGTGGCGAGATCGCCCCGTCAGCGACCCGCCAACCGCCGAAGGCGGCCCGTGAACGCGGCGCGATACCAGCGGAGGTAGTGCGGCAGCCACTTGCGGAGCCGGAAGCGGCTCTCGCCCGCCGGTCCGGTCGCGCCAGGTGGTCGGCACCTCGGCGAGGCGGCGGCGCTGCGAGCGTCGCCTTGACGGAGAGCTCGAGCGCCAGCTCGAAGCCGGCCTCGCTCTCGATCGTCGTCGCGTCGAGGAAGCGCCGGCTGTAGAGCTTGAAGTTGTTGGTCGCGTCGTGGATCGGCGACGCCGCCGAACCAGTGGAGCGTGAGGCCGGCGGTCCGCGCACAGCAGCCGCTTCAGCCGCGGCCCGCCCAGCTGCCGCCCGCCGCGCATGTAGCGGCTGGCGGCCACGACGTCCGCGCCGTCGCGGGCGAGCGCGACCATCCGATCCACGTTCGCGTAGCTCGTCGGAGCCGTCCGCCATCGTGATCAGGACGTACGGCGCCCGGGCGGCCGCGATCCCCGCCTTCATCGCGTTGAGGACGCCCCGGCCCAGGTCGTTCCGGTAGGCCGCGGAGCCCCGGGATCTCCGCCGTGCAGCCGCTCGACGACCGGGACCGTCGTGTCCTCGTCGATGTCGTAGACGACCAGGATCTCGTGGCGGCGCGTGGACCGCCGCGGCGAACGCCCGGAGCGTCGGCACGACCGCGCTCGCCCTCGTTGCAGACGGGCATGACGACCGTGAGCTCGGGCGCCGGGTCGCCACGTCTCGCCGGGCCGTCGCGTCACAGCCGGCTCAGAGCGCGCCATCGGCGTCCTCGGCGCGGATCCAGGGGATCACCTCGTCCAGCATCTCGGAGAGCGATGGTCGTCGCCTCGAAGCCCAGCACGTCGCGCGCCTTGCGGACGTCCGGCACGCGGAGCTGGACGTCGTGCTCGAACGGCGGGTCCGAGACGTAGCGGAACGGCCGGTCCGTCGCCGTGGACCTTGTGCCAGATCGCCTCGGCCAGCTCCAGCACGGTGGTGCTGACGCGGCGTCGAGAGGTTGAAGTCCTCGTTGACCGCCGCGCTCGGACTCCATCGCCAGCCGGATCCCGTGGGCCAGGTCGCCGCCGTACGTGTAGTGGCGGACCTGGTCGCCCTCGCCCAGGATGTGGAGCGGGTCCTGGCCCTTGAGCACCTTGAGGACGAGGTCCGGGCACCACGTGGCTGACAGCGCGAGCTTCACGTTGCCGCTCATCACGTCCGTGTCGCGGACCGCCCGGCGCTCCCCGATGCCCGACGCAGTTGAACGGGCGCAGGATCGTGTACGGGAGCCGGTACTGCTCCCAGGCGCCCTGCGCGAAGTACTCGGAGGCGAGCTTCTGGAAGCCGTACGTGGAGACCGGCGGCGGCGAGGTCCGCTGCGCGCCCTCCGGCGTGGGGAACGACGTCGTGGACTCGAAGACCATCGACGAGCTGACAGCACGACGATCCGCTGCAGCTCGCCGCGCCGGTGCGCCTCGATCGCGGCGTCGAACGTCGCCGCGAGGATCCGCTCGTTCTCGGCCAGCAGGTCGTAGGCGAACTCGTGGAAGTAGCTGATCCCGCCGATCATCGCGGCGGCGGCCACCACCTGGTCGCAGTCCGCGGCGAGCTCGCGCAGCAGCTCGACGTCCTTCGCGTCGCCCTCGACGAAGCCGGTAGCGCGGGTGGTCGTCGTAGCTCCGTCGCGCCGGGCCGTACTTGCTGAAGTTGTCGAGGCCCACCACCTCGTGGCCGGCCTCCAGCAGCTCCGGGACGAGGTAGCCGCAGATGAACCCGGCGGCGCCGGTGACCAGGACGCGCATGGCCGTCAGAGCCGGATCCCGCGCCCGAGCGCGTTCCAGACGTCCACGACCTCGCGGTCCCGCCAGGTCCAGCGTCGCGGTAGGCGCGGTGCGGCGCCCCGATGACGAGGATCTCGCTCTCGGCGAGGACGGTCTCCAGCGGGACCAGCCGGTCGTCGCGCACGTACGGGTCCGTCGCCAGCACGCGGGCGCCCGCCCAGGCCAGCAGCTTGCGCAGCTTGTAGCTGAGCGAGGCGCGGATGTCGTCGGACTCCGCCTTGAAGGCCATCCCCAGGATCCCGACCGTCCGGCCCCGCAGCGGCCCGAGGCGCCGCTCCAGCGCGCGACACGATGTAGGCCGGCATCCCCTCGTTGACCTGCATCGCCGCCTGGCCCATCGGGAAGTGGTCCGCTGGTGAACGCGGCGAGCTGCATCGTGTCCTTGAACAGGCACGGCCCGGCGGCGAACCCGGGACCCGGCAGGTCGGCGGCCCGCGGGTAGTCCTCGCGGATGGCGTCGCAGGACGTTGGTGTAGTCCACGCCGGCCTGGTCCGCGATCACGAAGAACTGGTTCGCGATCGCGAACTTCATGTAGCGCCAGGTGTTGGTGAGCAGCTTCGCCAGCTCCGCTTCCTTCGTGGTCGTCCGGATCGATCTGTCGCGTGAGCCGGCGGAACAGCGCCTCGGCGCGGTCGCCCGCCGCCGGCGTCGTCGGCGCCGACGATCTGGGGCAGCGTGCGGAGCTCCTCGAGCGCGTGGCCCTCGGCGATCCGCTCCGGGCAGAACGCGACGTCCACCCGGCGGCCGCGCTCGGCGAAGCGCCTGGGCCACGTACTCGGTGGTGCCCGGGTAGACCGTGCTCCGCAGGATCGACGAGCGCGCCGTCGCGGAGGTGCGGCGCGATCTGGTCCACGGCCCGCTCGAAGATCGTCATCGACGGACCCAGGAACTCGTCCACCGGCGTGCCGATCACGACGATCACGGTGTCGGCGTCGCCCGATCATCGCGGGATCCGCTGACAGCTCCAGCCGGCCGGTCGGGAGGACCCGCGCCAGCAGCTCGTCCGCGCCGTTCTCGCAGGAACGGCATCCTCGCCGCGCGCGATCCCGTCGAGGGTCGCCTCGTTGATGTCGTAGATGCCCACCCGCAGGCCGGCGTCGGCGAGCGCCAGGCTCAGCGGCAGGCCGACGTGCCCGCCGCCGCCGAGCACGACGACGTCCAGCGGGGCGGCCGACATGGGCCGGTCGGCGGGCACCGGTCGGGTACCGATCGTGGTCTGCACGCTATCCCTCCACTGGAACGTTGGCCGGCGCGTCCCCGGCCGGCGTGCCCAGGCCGGCCCGCTCGCCTTCGCGGGCGAGCCACGTCGGCCGTGTCCGCGAGGCCCCGCTCCAGCGTGACCTGGGGCGACCAGCGGAGCATCCGGCGGATCTTCTCGATGTTCACGACGCGGCGGCGGATGTTGTCGATGTCCCGGCGGTCCACGTGGCGGATCTCCACGTCCCGGCCGACCGCGGCCGCGATCCCGGCCGCCAGCGCGTTGACGGACGTCTCGATGCCCGTGCCGACGTTGAAGACCTCGCCCTCCGCGCGCGGGTGGATCGCCGCCAGGAGCGTGGCCGCGACCGCGTCGTCCACGTACGTGTAGTCGCGCGTCTGCTCGCCGTCGCCGTGGATCGAGAGCGGCTCGCCGGCCATCGCCGCGGCGAAGAACTTGCTGACGACGCCGCAGTACGGGTTGTCCGGCCGCTGGCCCTCGCCGAAGACGTTCGAGTAGCGGACCACCGCGACCGGGAGCCCGTAGCTCTCGTAGAACGCGTTGCAGTAGTTCTCGCCGCCCAGCTTGCTGACCGCGTACGGCGAGAGCAGGACCAGCGGGTCGTCCTCGTTGATCGGGATCGAGCGCGGGTTGCCGTAGACGGACGCCGACGACGTGTAGACGACGCGGTCCGGCCGGGAGTCGCGGGCCGCCAGCAGGACGTTGAGCGTGCCGCCGATGTTCGTCTCGAAGTCGTCGCGGGGGTTCTTCGTGCTCGCGATGATGTTGCGGGCCGCCATGTGGAAGACGACCGAGGCGTCGGCCACCAGCTCCCGCACCAGCGGCGCGTCCGTGACGGAGCCCTCGACGAACTGGACGGAGGTCGGCAGCGTCTCGGCGCGCCCGGTGAACAGGTCGTCGAGGACGGTCACGCGGGCGCCCTGCTCGACGAGCCGGCGAACCAGCGCCCCGCCGACGAAGCCGGCCCCGCCGGTCACCAGCACGCGGCGCCCGGCGAACGCGCGGTCGACCGCGTACGTCATCGCTTCACCCCGAATCGAAGAAGGAAGGCCGGCCGGAACAGCCGCCACCAGTCGCGGATGCCCCGCATCTTCGTGTATCCCTCCGCGGCGTGATACCGGACGGTCACCGGGTGCTCGATGACCCGATAGTGCCCCCGGATCGCCTTGTACAGCACGTACGGCTCCAGGTCGTAGCTGTCCAGCCAGTCCTGGTCCAGGTTGATCGACGGGTCGCGCAGGATCTCCGATCGGAAGACGCGGAACCCGTTCGTGGCGTCCGTGACGCGGTGGAAGCGCGAGGACGCTGAAGACCACCGAGTAGAGCCGGGTCCCGAACCCGCGCCCGCCGGTGGGCCCCACCACGCGGCCGCCGCGCATCCAGCGCGAGCCCTGGACGTAGTCCGCCTTCCCCGCGAGCAGGAGGTCGAGCGCGCCGACCAGCTCGTCGGGCTCGTGCTGGTCGTCGCCGGAGACGAGCGCGAGGTACGGGCGGTTGCGCGCCAGCCCGGCCTTCCAGCCGTCGCGGATGGCGGCCCCCACGCCGCCCCGGACCTCGTGGCGGACCACGACCGCGGCGCCGTGCGCCCGCGCCTCGTCGCCGGTCCCGTCCGTGGAGCCGTCGTCCACGACGATCGCCTCGAAGCGGCCGTCGCGCGGGATCTTGTCCAGGACGCGCCCGATCTTCCCCGCCTCGTTGAGGGCGGGGATGACGACGGCGACGAGCGGCTCCGGGCCGAGGGGTTCTGCCATGGATACGCAATCGTAGCGGCAGGCGGCGTGCCGGGCCCGCGCCGAGACGCAACGGAGGGCTCGACCGGGCATGAAGGCCGGCTATCCGTCCTGCTGATCCGCCGCGGCCCCGAAGAACCGCACCGACCGCCCGCTGAGCGGTCTCGCGCGACGAGCGCGGCCGCCCCCGCCAGCGCGATCGGGACCAGGACCACCGCGTGCACGACGGCCGCGAGGGCCACGGCCTTCGCGGGGTCCAGGCCGAGGCCCGCGCCCGACGGCCGCGGCCGCCAGGTCGTAGGTCCCCACGTACCCGGGCGCCGCGGGCAGCGCCGTCGCGAGCGCCCCGGCGGCGTCGATGATCACTGCCGTGCCCACGGGGAGCGCGATCCCGAGGGATGCGGCCGCCGCGAGGAAGAGACCGGCGTCGAGCAGCCAGGCCAGGAGGCTGAGCGCACCAGCGGTCGCGATCACGGTCCGGCCCGGGTAGAGCGCCCCGGCCAGCAGGTGCCGCAGGAACGCCACCGCGCGCTGGCGCAGCCCGACCGGCGAAGCGGTCGCAGCACGCAGCCCAATCGCCGCCCGGCGACCGCCAGGACCAGGCCGCCCCCGATCCCGACCGCGCCGGTGACGACCGCCACGTCGACGACCAGCTGCCGGCACAGGCGCGAACAGCGAGGCGATCAGCACCAGCACGGCCAGCGCGACGAGGTCGATGAGCCGCTCCAGCAGCACGGTGCCGAGGACCGCGCCGAACGCGCGGTTGCCGGCGCGGGAGACCACGCCGGCCCGGGCCGCCTCACCGAGCCGTGCGGGAAGCGCCGCGTTCCCCAGGTACCCGATGAGGAGCGCTCGAAGGACCAGCCCGAACGGGAGCCGCGCCCCGTCGTCGCCCCGTCCGAGCAACAGGCGCCAGCGCGCGGCCCGCACGAGCGTCTGCACGGCCAGGATGCCGACGGCCAGCACGAGAGGCTCGAGTTGGGCCTGCCGGACCACGGCGAGGGTCCGGGACGGATCCACCGCCGCGATCAGGAGCGCGATCGCGACGCAGCTCGAGACGATCCCGAGCACCACCAGGCTCCGCATGCGCAAGCCGCGCCTGGAGCCGCCGGTGGTCACCCGGGACGCTCGCCGACGTACAGCGTCTGCTTCCCCAGGAGCCGCCACGCGGGCGGGAAAGCGAGGTACGCCCGGACGAGGGCGGGGTGCTTCGGAAGACGGCTCTTCGTGGAGTACGGCAGGAACCGGGCCCGGACCTCGACGGTCCGCAGCCCGGCCAGCTCGGCCGCCTCCACCAGGCTGCGCTCGGTGAGCGCCACGTGGTGATCGATGAAGTCCCAGTAGGCGCCGCCCACCAGCCGGATGTTCGGCTGGAGCATCGACGACCCGCCCGTTCGGCCGCAGCAGGGCGTGGGCGACCTCGAGCTGCCGCACGACCTCGCCGCTCGTCGCCAGGTGCTCGAGGTAGTTGCTCATGAAGACCCCGCGAAGTGCCCGGCGGGAACGACGCCGCGCCAGATCCAGGCCGTTCGCCTGCACGAACCGGACGTCGGGCGGAAGGTCGCCCGAGGTGTCGCGAAGGTCGGTCGCCCAGCGCTCGGCACCGGGCCACGTTGCGCGACGAAGTAGCCCCGGTCGCAGGCGATGTCGAGCACGGGCCCGGGCGGCATCAGGCGGTCGAGGTACGGCGCCAGGACCCGCCACAGCGCCTGCTTCTCCCGGTGTTCGCGCTCCGGGAAGCGGCGCCGGTAGATGTCGTCGGGGCTCGGAGCCTTCAGGATCGGGTGCTCGTCTGTGATCGTTGGTTCCTCCCGCGTGGCTGCCGTGGACGATAGCAGGGCTCACGACTCCAGCAGCGAGGTCCGGGCGCGAAGTGAGCACCCGAGCGAGGTAGGACAGAAGCCGGCGGACTGCCGGTCGGGCGACCGCGAGCCGTCGCGCCGCCGCGGGCGGTCGCCGGGAAGGACCGCGGAGGCCGCGAGCCGCCGACCTGGGCGAGCGATCCTCGGAGGGGCTCCGCGAGGCCCATGACTCGGCCGGCAGGAGCAGGTCCCGTGCTCGGCGGATCAGCTCGCGGCGACCGCCTCGCGGACCGGCAGCCGGACCGCGGCCACGCCCTCGTCGTAGAGGTCCTCGACCGCCGGAGACCATCAGCTCCACGCAGAAGCGCTCGTGGACCAGGTCGTGGCCACCCTTCGCGAGCATGTCCGCGTAGGCATGGTCCGTGAGGAGCCGGACGATGGCCGCCGCGAGGGCCGGGGCGTCGTGCGGCGGGACCAGGAGCCCGGTCCGGCCGTCCTCGATCATCTCCGGGATCCCGCCGACGTTGGAGGCGACCACCGGGCGCGAGAGCGCCATCGCCTCCAGGATCGTGAGGCCCTGCGCTTCGCGGTAGGAGGGCAGGACGGCCACGTCCAGGGCGGCCGTCACGGCCGGGATGTCGTCGCGCCGGCCCGTGAAGATCACCCGGTTCGCGATCCCCCGTTCGGCGACCTGCGCCTCCAGCGCCTCGCGGCGGCTCCCCTCGCCGACGACCAGGAGATGCGCCTCCGGGACGGCGCGCAGGACCAGCGGCCAGGCGTCGATGAGGGTTGGGTGGCCCTTCTCCGGCTCGAGGCGCGCCACGACGCCGACGACCTGGGCGCTCGGGGCCATCGCGTACTCCTCGCGGAGCGTGCAGCACGGCTCCTGGTGGTCGTAGCGCTGGAGGTCCACGCCGTTGTGGATCAGCGAGACGGGCACCGTCGAGGGACGCTCGTCGGCGATCTTGTGGGTGATCGCGCGCGACACGGCGACGAGGTGGTCCATCCGCGGCGTGAGCCTGCGCAGGACCGCGCGATCCTCGTCCGATCGAACCCGGCTGGAGTGCACCGTCCCGATCACGTACGGGCGCTGGTGGCCGGCCTCGCCGAGCGCGATCGCGGCGCGCGTCCCCACGAGCTCCGCCCGGTACATGTGGTTGTGGACGATCTCCGCGCGCGCGTCGGCGAGGAAGGTGGCCAGGGCTCCGACCGCGATCGCGTCGTCCGGCTCGTCGAGGACGTGGACCGGCACGCCCAGGCGCCCGATCCGGCGGATCGCGCTGCCGCCGGAGAGCGAGACCACGCTGGCGTCGTAGCGCGATCGGTCGAGGCGCGAGAGGAGCGAATAGACGTGCTCCTGCGCTCCGCCGTTCGTACCCGTGGCCAGCACCTCCACGACGCGCACGCGGGCGCCGCCGGGGACAGGGGGCGGGTTCCGCGGCTCCAGGCACGGATCTCCCGGGGTGGGTGCGCTCATCTCAGGAAGTCGTTCGCACGACCAGCAGGCGCTGGATTGGCACGTCCTGCGCACCCCACCCGTACTTGTAGGGCTCGTCGCCGCGCAGGAAGTCGAACCGCGACCGGCCCGCCTCCAGCGCCATCTGGATCGAACGGGCGACGAGGACCACGCCCGGCGACAGGTCGCGCGCCTCGGGATCGACGCCGGCGTTGTAGAAGTAGAGCGTGTCCCCGTCGTCGAACCAGATGCCGGCCGCGATCCGCCGGCCGGCAACGGTCAGGAAGTGCAGGGCGATGGCTCCGTCCGGGCCGCAATGCTCGAAGAGGCCGCGGAAGAAGGCGCGGCTCTGGTCGCCTCCGGGCGTCAATGGGAAGAGCCCGTCCGCGCCCCAGCGCTTCTGGTGCAGGTCGATGAACTCGTCGAGGTCGCCGACCGGGTCGGTCGAACGCTCCAGGCGAACCTCGCCGGCGGCCTCCGCGCGCCGCATCTTGCGGCGCACCTCGTGGCGATCCTTCTTGCCGAGCGTCCCCAGGTAGCCCTCGAAGTCCAGGCCGGGCGCAAGGTCAAGGACCGGGCAGACCTCCTCGCGCTCGCGGACCACGGTCCAGCCGTCCGCGGCCAGGTGCGCCCCGAATGCGACCGCCAGCTCGTCGGCGGCCGGATCGCCGCAGCGGAGCCGCCGCAGGTCGATGACGTCCCAGGGGTCGGGGTGCGGATCGCCGGGCGCCGCGTCCGCGGCGAGGGCGTCCGCGACCGCGGTGGCGACCGCGGGCAGGTCCGCCGGCCGCGCGAGGATCGTCGCGTAGTCGGCGTGGTAGCTCGCCCCGAAGAAGACGGCCTTGCGGTCCGGTGCCACGGGCGTCAGTGGGGCCGCGTGCCCCGCCCCGCGCATCCGCGTGCGCAGGATCGCGTCGTCGGGCTCCACCTCGTGGCGGTGCATGAGCGGCACGATCGCGACCGGCGTGGCGTCGTCCGGGGCCGCGTCGTCGACGACGACCAGGGTCTGGTCGTGCGCGTTCGCGCCGTACGCGTCCCACCAGGCCCGCTGGACGGCCCAGCGCGAGAACGGGGTCGCCCACGGGTTTCTCGCGGCGAGCGCGTCCCAGGTGGCCTGGCCGATCGCGTCAAAGGGTCGGCGAACGGCCCGGAACGAGGTGGTGGAAGCGTGGATCTCTGCGCCCGGTTCGGCGGCTCCGGGCGCGGGAGGACATGGAACGTCCAGGCCAGGGGAAGTGAGGGTCACGGCGGCGAGGATAGCACCGATGGTTGCGGAGTCACGGAGACCGCCCTGGGGGCCGTGAACACGGGACCAAGGAGGGCCGCCGCGAACGCTGCTGGGTACACGACGTCCCACGGCAGCCACGTGACCAGCGGGATCGCGACCGCCCACCACTGCCGGCGCTCCAGGAGCAGGGCGACTGGCAGCAGCAGCAGCATCGCGTAGTGGCTCCAGATGACCGGGCTCAGGAGCTGGCTCGCGACCACGCCGACGACGAGTCCGGTGACCGCGTCGCGGCGCAGCCAGGCGAAGCCAGTGACGGCAACCACCGCGGCCACCGAGACCCACCAGGACCAGAGTCGCCGCGTCCATGCCGGCGCCGGCGCGATAGGCGATCGCGCCGACGGTCAGGTTCTGCGGCGTCGTGATGGGCTTGTTGACCCGGCCGAGCAGCGCGACGTAGTCCGACCAACTGGCCGCCCCCGCCACGGCAGTCGTGACGACGGCGGCCGCCGCAATCGCCCCCAGGCCGACGGCCAGCGCGCGCCACCGGCGTGTCGCGACCATCCAGCCGAGACAGGAGCGCCGGCTGGAGCTTCGACAGCGCACCGGCGGCCACTGCGAGCCCGGTCGCGCCGGCGCGATCGATCCAGCGCCAGCGCGACCGCGAAGGCCAGGTAGAGGAGCGGCCCCACCTGGCCCAGCTTCACCGCGTAGAGGAACGGGCAGGCTGACCGCGGCGAGGAGCACGATCGACCATCGCACGCTGGTCCGGACCGGCAGGAGCGCCGTGCCGGCCAGGAAGGCGGCGACCATCGTGGCCAGCCACGCCCACAGGCCGAGCGGCGCAGGGAGGAGCGTGAACGGCACCGCCGCGAGCGCGAACGGCGGCGGATAGAGAAAGACCCCGTAGCCCACCGCGACATCGACGGTGGGGTCGTAGAGCGGCCGTCCAGCGAGCAGTCGATCGGCCGCCTGGAGGTACGCAGCGGCGTCGTACCCGAGCGTGGCGCCGGCAACGGACAGCACGGCCAGGGTCGTGCACGCGAAGAGCGCGAGGATCAGGATCGGGGCAAGCCGGACCAGCGCCCGGGCAAGCGGCGCGGACTTCTCAGCCACGCCGTCGCGGCACCCGCCGGTGGATCAGCGGGATCCGGAAGAGGTCCCACGCGACCCGCATCGCGAGGGCGACCCCGGGGTGCATCCGCGAGCCTCGCTTGTCGGACCAGCGGATCGGCACCACCGCGAGCGAGTAGCCGCGACGCCGGGCCAGGTAGATCAGCTCCACGTCGAAGACGATGCTGGTCACCCGCTGGCGCGCGAACAGGTCTCGGGCCGCCTCGCGCGTGAAGCCCTTGAACCCGCACTGGGTGTCCTGCACCGGGCCGACCGCCCAGATCGACGCGAGCGCGTGGAACGTCTTCCCCAGGAGTCGCCGGTAGCGCGGCTGGCTGGCCCGCATGTCCGAGCCGTCCGGCTGGATCCGGCTGCCCAGCGCGACGTCGTGGTCGCGGAGCGCCGCAACGAGCAGCGGGAGCTGGTCGGGCGGCGTGGCCATGTCGGCGTCAGCGAAGACGACGAGGTCACCGTCCGCGGCCAGCATGCCCGCCTGGACCGCGGCGCCCTTGCCGCCGTGCGCGACGACCAGGAGCGCGAGCGCGGGCCCGCGGCCGGCGCGCTCGTCCAGCGCCTCCGGGCGCGCGCGGACCAGGGCGGCGGTCCCGTCGGTGCTCCCGTCGTCCACCACGAGGACGCGCACATCGTCCGGCAGCAGCGCGGCACCCGGCGCACCGTCGCGGCCCTGCTCGCCGTGCCGGCGCAGGTAGCCGAACAGCTCGTCGAGCGCCGGCCCCAGGCGCGCCTCCTCGTTGTAGGCGGGCAGG
>CAVRMJ010000003.1:0-272296 GCA_963722475.1 uncultured Chloroflexia bacterium
GGTTGTACAAATCTTTTGAGAAAAAAGAAGGCGATTCTGCATTTTTATGATTATTCGGGAGAAGGATCACGATGAAAATCATCACCATTGATAACCACAACATCGAACAGGAGCATATTTGTTGTGCCAACGGGAATGACAAGGAAAACAAGGCCAGGGCGCAGACAAAAAAAGACTGGCTGAAGGAACGGTTCAATGACGGACTCGCATTCAGGAGATTTGATGAGCGAGGTAAGATTTTCATTGAATACATGCCGATTGAAAAGGTCTGGAAACCACTCCTGGGTAAAAACTACCTGGTGATCAATTGTCTCTGGGTTTCGGGCATGTTCAAAGGCAAAGGATTGTCAAAACAGTTACTGGATGAGTGTATCAATGATGCAAAATCCCGAAAAATGAATGGCATTGCGGTTGTCACCAGTACTACGGTAAAACCGTTTTTGACAGATAAAAAATTCTATCTGAAACAGGGATTTGAGGTTGTTGATGCAGCACCACCCTATTTCGAATTGCTCGTTTTGAAATTCAATAAAAATGCTCCAAATCCTCAATTCAACGATAATGCAAAGAGGGGGACCTGCTCAAACAAAGATGGATTTACCTTCATCTATTCCAGTCAGTGCCCGTTTATGGAAGTGTATGTCGGGCTCCTTTCCGGGATGTGCCAGCATAAAAAAATACCCTGCGAAGTAAAAAAATTACAGAATTATCAGGAAGCTCAGCAGACTGGTTCCCCCTTTGGAACATTGGGTATTTTTTATAACGGGGTTTTTAAAACACACGAACTCATGTCGGAAAAGAAATTTGAAAAATTCCTCAACAAGGAATTTCAATAATATCCGGTTTTTTTTAATGAACGTGATGGAACCATAAAAGCTAAAACCTTCATTGCCTACTCGGGGGTACACAACCCCCCAGGACCCCCTCCGGCGCTGACCGATTATGCGCTGCCCCGGGCAGGCGCGAATTCTCCGACGGGCGGGCAGGGGTCATCGTCGGAGCCCTCTCCACAAAACACTCCTTCCTTTCATTTCAGCCATCCCCAGCCCGTTTTCCGGGCGATCAGCCAGCCAATTACGGCTATTTACGTTCTCAATTCTCCGACGGAAAATTCTGGAAACTTAGGGAATTATGCCCTCGTTTTCCGGCATTATGTCCTCTCCGGAAGGCCGGGGGGATTCAGGGCCGGGATTCTCCGACAGGGTTTGGATCTATCCCGAGCTTATAACACCTCACCCGTAGGTTATGCAGATTATGATACCGTTCAGAACCGGAATTTTCATTCTCCTCATTGCCCTTGTTCTTGCAACCGGGTGTACCCAGTCGTCACCTGCCCCTGCACCCGTCCCCCCGGCCGCCACCCAGGTGACTGCCCCGGCGGGTGACTCTCCAGGCACCGCCCGTGGTTGCCGTTACCCCCAGGGTAATTACGGAGACGGTCACCGTGATCCATTACATTGCACCGACAAAATCATGGAAGGATTCCGCGATCCACATTGCATTCAAGGCTCCACAGGACTGGAATGTAACAACACGACGGGTTGACCTGCCGGAGGGGTCCCAGGGTCTCATCTACCAGACCGATCTTGTTTCCAATGACATCTTCTTTATCAGGACGTTTCCCATGAGTCTCAATGAGGACCAGGCATTCCGGAATACGTTCAGGGCCTGGCCAGCCTCGGTCCAGACCACCGTAACCATCAATGGCATCATCTTTGACCGCTTCGAGTCCACCGGCAACGGGGTCTCCCATGTGGGGTATGTTGCACAGAAGGGGAGCGCCAATGATCTCGGCTTTTCGAGTGTCCTGCAGTACACTGCGGATGAGTCCCTGGGAGTTTGAAAAGGAGGATTTCGATACGGTTGTTGCATCGTTTCGGTATCTCACGGGAAGGAACGCTGCTTCAGTAGCGGGGAGGAGATTCCCCGCATGAGGAATTAGCGGAACCACTCACCCCGGGTCCGTTGACCCCTGGCACGGGTAAAAAAAATCCTGGAAAATTTTGTAAGACAGGCTGTCCATAAATAGAGCTACGACATGAGGGGGTATCTCCTACGGAGGATATACCCTAAAACGCATACGTACTCCAAAGGAGAAAGCATTCTCTCAAGTGGAGCCCCCTCGGAAAACTCGCCTGCATTTCATTTCAGCCATCCCCAGCCCGTTTTCCGGGCGATCGGCCAGCCGGTTGCCCGGCCATTCCAGCCTGCCCTGGCTCGAGATCACCGGGACGCGCTGGCAACCGGCCCATCGAGCAGGCGTGCTGGCAGAGCTGGATTCGTTCGCCGCAGGGGCGCCGGGACGCCGTCTGATCGTGAAACCAGCCCGCCTCGGGTCATCCGTCGGGATGTCGATCGCGTGGGGCTCGACGGATCGCGGACCGGCCCTGGAGCTCGCCCTGCGCTACGACGCCCGGGTCCTGGTCGAGCCGTGCCTGCCGACCCCGAGAGAGCTGGAGGTGGCGATCCTCGGCAACGCCGCCGGAGATCTCGAGGTCCACGGTCCGGGAGAGGTGGTCCCGAGCGAGACTTCTACGACTACATCGACAAGTACGTTGCCGACGCCGCCCGGCTCCTGCCGCGAGCCGAGGTGGACGAGGCGACCGCCGCCGAGTGCCGCAGGATTGCCGCCGCGGCCTTCGCGCTCATCGGCGCGGAGGGCCTGGCCCGGGTCGACTTCCTGCAGGATCGCCGGACCGGCACCCTGGACCTCAACGAGATCGACACGATCCCCGGCTTCACTCCCATCAGTCTCTTCCCGATGATGGTGGCGGCCGGCGGCGTCCCGTTCGCGGATTCGTGCGACCGGATCGTGGCCGCGGCCGTGGAGCGACACGCGGCGGCTCCCCGCCGCCGGCTCCACCCCTCGGACCTGCCGCGGTGACTCGCCTCCCGGTGCGCGGCGTGGGTGGCGCGCGTCGCCGCCCCTCCCGGCGGCGCGCGACATCGCGGCTCTCACCGAGGCGGGCGCTCGCCGCGCTCGTGATGGTCGGCGCCGCGGCAGCAACCTGGGGCGTGGCCGCGTCGCCGGCGTTCGGCGTCAGGTCCGTGGACGTGTCGGGCGCCGTCGTGACCACGAGCGCTGAGGTGGACGCCGTGCTGGCCCTGGGCAGCCCGCCGCCCAACTCGTTCATGCTGGCGACGGACGCGTTGCGATCGGGCCTGGATGCGATTCCCTCGATCGCCGGGGCCGAGGTCCACGTGGTCCTGCCCGGGACGCTCCGGGTCCACCTCGTGGAGCGCACCCCGATCCTGGCCTGGCGCGTCGGCGCCGCGCTCCTGCTCGTCGATCGCGACGGGTACGTGTTCGCCGATGCCGGCTCGGCCGACGCCACCGCCGCGGCACGGACGATCGCCGGCGGGCTTCCGACGGTCGATGATCTGCGCGCGACGGGCGCCCCGGTCGGGGCCGTCGGCACCGACGTCGGGTTGCACCCGGCCGTCGGCGGCCAGCTGGGTCCGATCGAGCTGGACGTCGCGACGCGCCTGCTCTCGCTTCGCCCGTCCGACCTCGGGTCGTCTGCGCCAGGGCTCGAGGTGCGGGTCGACGACCAGGACGGATGGACCGTCCGCCCCGCGGTCGCGGCTCCCTGGACGGCAATCTTCGGCTTCTACTCCCCGACGCTCCGGCCGGCCGACTTGGTACCCCAACAGGTCCGCCTCCTGCACAGCGTGCTCGCGGGACGCGAGGCCACGCTCCTGCGCATCATCCTGGCGGACGGCATGCACGGGACCTACACGACGCGATGAGCGACCGGGTGGCGGGATGGTTTGGCACCCTGCCGCCGGGTCGGGTAGCCTTGCACAAACGAACGTACGAGGAGGGAGAGTCCGGCCTGTGCTCCTGCCGCTGGCGGGTCTGCTCGTCGGCGTCCTCCTCGGGCTCGTCCTGAACGTCAACGTCGGGTTCGAGCTGGCGCGGTATTCGGCCGTCGCGATCCTCGCGGCGCTCGATTCCGTCCTGGGGGCGGTCCGGGCCGAGCTCGAGGGGACCTACGACAACCGGATCTTCGTCAGCGGCTTCGTGGTCAATGCGATCGTGGCGGTCCTGCTGACGTTCGTCGGGGACCGGCTCGGACTGGACCTGTACCTCGTCGCGCTCATCACCTTCGGGCTGCGGATCTTCCAGAACGTGGCGCTCATCCGCCGGCATTTCCTCTAGGCCGGCCGCGAACCAGGAGAGGTACCGAGTACGTGGAACGCGAGGCGGTCCTGGTCGGGATCGATGTCGGCACCACCAAGGTGGTGGCGCTGATCGGTGAGGTCGGGCGCGATGGCGCGCTCACGATCATCGGGAAGGGCACCGTGCCGGCGTCGGGGCTGCGCAAGGGCGTCGTCGTCAACATCGACCAGACCGCCCATTCGATCACGGCCGCGGTCGAGAAGGCGGAGCGCCACTCGGGCTGGAAGATCGACCGCGCCTTCGTGTCGGTCGGCGGCCAGCATGTCGACGGCCTCAATTCGCCCGGGCCAGGTCGCGGTCGCCGGCCCCCGTCGCGAGGTGACCCAGGAGGACGTCAACCGCTCGATCGAGGTCGCCCGCGCCGTCTCGATCCCGTCGACGCGCGAGGTCCTCCACGTCATCCCGCGCGGCTACACGGTCGACGGCCAGGAAGGCGTGATGAACCCGCTCGGGATGAGCGCGGTCCGCCTGGAGGTGGAGACCCACATCGTCACCGCGTCCGCGACGGCGGTCCAGAACCTGACCAAGTGCGTCACGGCGGCCGGCGTCCAGATCGACGAGCTGGTCGCCGCCGGCCTCGCCTCGGCCGAGGCGGTCCTGACCGGCCACGAGCGGGATCTCGGGGTCGCGGTCGCCGACATCGGCGCCGGGACGATCGACCTGCGCCTCTTCTCCGAGGGGTCGCCGTTCCACACGACGGTCCTCCCGGTCGGCGGCGCCAACGTGACGAACGACATCGCGATCGGGCTCAAGACCAGTCGCTCCAGGTCGCGGAGTCGCTCAAGATCGAGCACGGGACCTGCGACGTAGCCGGTGGACCCGGACGAGGTGATCAGCGTCACCGTCCTCGGCGACGAGGCCGGCCGGACGGTGGAGCGCCTGGAGGTCTGCCGGATCATCGAGGCGCGGATGCGCGAGACCTTCGAGATGCTCCGGACGGAGATCCACGTCGGCGGCGCCGGGGATGCTCCCCGCGGGCCTCGATCCTGACCGGTGGCGGCGCGCAGCTCGGCGGGGCGGCGCGATGCTCGGCCGGGAGATCCTGGAGATGCCGGTCCGGGTGGCGGCCGCCGACCGACGTCGGCGGGCTCGTTGACGGCATCCTGGAGCCGTCCTACAGCACGGCGATCGGCCTCCTCCTGTGGGGCGCACGGCATCTCGGCGCGGCCGACCTCACGACCTACGAGTCGGCGCCGGCGGGCGGACTGGTCGGGCGCATTCGATCGGCCCTGCGGAGCGTCTTCCCCTAGGCACGCTGCCGGGGGCGACGTTCGGGGTTCCCATCCGCGGATCCGGCGCTATACTCCGCGGGCAGTCCCGTTCCTGCGCGCTGTGTCCGCTCGCCGGACCGGACCGCTCGCGTGCACCTGAGATGTCTCGATCACGGACGGCCCGAACGGCCGCTCATCACCCGGAGGACCAGCGATGCCGCTGCGGTCGGATTCCGAGAACTTCGCCCTCATCCGCGTCGTCGGCGTCGGCGGCGGCGGCAGCAACGCCGTCAACCGGATGATCCGGGCCGAGATGATGGGCGTCGAGTTCATCGCGCGTCAACACGGACGCCCAGGCGCTGCTCCAGTCGGACGCGCCGCACAAGATCCGCATCGGCGACAAGATCACCCGCGGCCTCGGCGCCGGCGGCGACGCCGCGATCGGCCAGCGTGCGGCCGAAGAGGACGTCGAGAAGATCACGGAGGCGCTCCGCGATTCCGACATGGTCTTCATCACCGCGGGCCTCGGCGGCGGCACCGGCTCGGGCGGCGCGCCGGTCATCGCGGAGATCGCCAAGGACCTCGGCGCGCTGACGATCGGCGTCGTGACCAAGCCGTTCGCGTTCGAGGGCAACCGCGCAAGCTCATCGCCGAGAAGGCAGCCGAAGCAGCTCAAGGCGAAGGTCGACACGCTGATCACGATCCCCAACGACCGCCTGCGCGACGTCGTCGCCAAGAACACGTCGATCCTCGACGCGTTCCGGGTCGTCGACGACGTGCTGCGGCAGGGCGTCCAGGGGATCAGCGACATCATCACGGTGCCGGGCCTGATCAACCTCGACTTCGCCGACGTGAAGGCGATCATGCACGACGCCGGGTCCGCCCTGATGGGCATCGGCCGGGCGTCCGGCGAGAACCGCGCGGTCGAGGCCGCCAGGCAGGCGATCGCGAGCCCGCTCCTCGAGGTCAACATCACCGGCGCGCAGGGCATCCTCTTCAACATCTCCGGCTCGTCCAACCTCACCCTCTACGAGGTGACCGAGGCGGCGGAGGAGATCCGCGCCGCCGCGGACCCGGAGGCGAACATCATCTTCGGCGCGAGCTTCGACGAGCGCCTCGGCGAGGACGTCGTGATCACGGTCATCGCGACCGGCTTCGACGGCACGCGCCGCCGCGAGGCCGTTCGCCGCGAGACCGCCGAGCGACCCTACGAGGTCTCCCGGATCGGCCCGTCCGGAGCGCGATTTCCTCGGCGAGCTGGAGCGGCAGCGCAGCGCGGCGGACGCCGGGACGCGCCCGGTGGAGCGGCCGTCCACGGACCGGGCCGAGCCCGTCTCGGTCCGCGCGGAGCGGACCGTGGCGGAGACCGCGCCGGCCGCGAACGTGCGCCGGACGTACGACGCGGACGACCTGGAGATCCCGAGCTTCCTTCGTCGCACGAAGTAGCGCCGCCCGTGCCCGACCCGTCGGGCGTCCCGGCTGCAGAAGGCCCGCCCGACCCGGCCGCGGTCGCGCGGTTCGTCGCTGCGCGCACCCGCGTGCTGGGCGCGGTCGCCGATGCCTGCGCGCGTTCGGGCCGTGACCCGGCCGGCGTGATGCTCGTGGCGGTCAGCAAGACCGTCGACGCCGGGAACCTGCGGGCCGCCGTGGCCGCCGGCCTGACGACTCCTCGGCGAGAACCGTGTCCAGGAAGCTGACGCGAAGGTCGCGGCTGTGCCGGGGGCTTCCTGGCACCTGGTGGGCCCGCTCCAGGCCAACAAGGCCCGACGCGCGGTCGCGATCTTCGACGTCATCGAGAGCGTGGACTCGATGGCCCTTGCGGCTCGCCTCGACCGGCTCGCCGGCGAGCTCCGGCCGGGTCGGCCGCTGCCGGTCTTCCTCCAGGTCAACGTCGACGCGGACCCCGCGAAAGCCGGTTTCCAACCCGACGGCCTGGCCGCCGGATTGCCGGCGCTCGTCGTCCTGCCGAACCTGGAGCTGCGGGGACTCATGACCGTTGGACGGGTCGTCGCGACGGCCGAGGAGGCGCGGGCGACCTTCCGGGCACTGCGAGCCCTCTCCGAGCGCCTCAGGGCTGCCGCGCCGGGCGCAGCCGGCCGCGGCGTTTCGGGTGGAACGGCGTCCGCGCGCGGCCTCGGTCCGGCGCTCTCGATGGGGATGAGCGCGGACTTCCCGGTCGCGATCGAGGAGGGCGCCACGCTCGTCCGCGTCGGGCGCGCGCTTTTCGGCGAGCGGCCGCCTGCCCGGGCCGCAGACGCCCCGCGCGTTCCCGGGGGACCCGCCCCGGCCGCCCGCGGCGCGTAGACTCCGGCGATGGACGCGTTCCTGCGCAACTTCGTCCAGCTGCTCGTGCTCGTGCTCTGGGCGCTGGTGCTGGGCCGCGTCGTCGTCTCGTGGGTGGACCCGCAGGGCCGCAACCCGATCTCGCGCCAGGTGATCGCGTTGACGGAGCCGTTCCTCGGGCCGATCCGGCGCCTGCTGCCCGCGACCGGCGGGCTGGACCTCTCGCCGCTCATCCTCATGCTGGTCCTCAGCGCGCTCCTCGGGGTCGTCGGCCGCTGAGCGCCGGGGCCGAGGTCCGCTTCCGCGTGCGACTCACACCGCGGGGCGGCACCGACCGGGTGGACGGGGTGGGGGAGGACGGCGTCCTGCGCGTCCGCGTGGCCGCGCCGCCGGTCGACTCGGCGGCCAACGAGGCACTCGGCCGACTGCTGGCCCGGGAGCTCGGCGTCACCCGCTCGGGCGTCCGGATCGTGGCCGGCGCGATGGCCCGCCTGAAGGTCGTGGCGGTCGCCGGCATCGACGCGCCGGCGGTCAGATCGCGCTGGCCCGGGCTGGCCCTATAATCCGCGGCACGGGCGATTAGCTCAGCCGGTCAGAGCGCACGGTTCACATCCGTGAGGTCACTGGTTCGAACCCAGTATCGCCCACCACAGTGACCTCGATGGAGGCCGAGAGCGCGAGGAGGAGACCTCGCTTCTCGTGCTCCTCGATCTTCCGGCGGGCGCCGCCGCGGGGGCCGGACCACTGACTCCGGCCCCGACAGTCAGGACGATGTCCGCCTCGAGTCGCCCGCGAACGTCGGGCAGGGTCACGCACGGACGATCACCGGGGACGGTTCCCTGGGGGCGGCTGATACTGTTCCCTCGCAGCGGGGCGGGCGATGGGATCTCGGAATGAGATCGTCGGGCGCGAAGTTGAGTTGGCCGCCATCGAGCGGTTTCTCGAACGTGGCTCGTGCCGGCTGCTCACCGTCAACGGAGCCGCCGGGATCGGCAAGACGACGCTCTGGTGGGCTGCCGTCGAGCGCGTCAGGGAGCTCGGATGGCGTGTCCTGGCGTGCCGGCCGGCCGAGACGGAGCGCGACCTGTCGTTCGCCGGGCTCACCACCTTGTGCAGCGATGCGATCGTCGACGAGGTCGCATCGCACCTCCCGGGACCTCGGCGCCGTGCCCTGGAGGTCGCCCTCCTCCGAATGGGGAGCGACGCGACGCCTCGGCCCGCGGACACCGCCGGCGCTGGACCGTTCGCTTCCTCCGCGGGGGTGGACCGAATGGCCCTCGGGCTGGCCGTGCTCGGTGTCTTTCGATTGCTTGCAGCCGCCCAGCCGCTCCTCGTCGCGGTGGACGACCTCCAGTGGTGGGATCCGGCCACGGCCGAGACCGTCGCCTTCGCCCTGCGGCGGCTCACTGTCGAGCCGGTCGTGGTGATCGGCGCGGTGCGTTCGGGGATTGGCGGGGGCGTCGTGGAGACGATCGGTGGCGCGTTCTCGGCCGAGCGCCGATCGCGCCTGGAAGTCGAGCCCCTCAGCGTCGGCTCGGTCGGGCGCCTGCTGGCCGAACGGCTGGAAGTGCGCTTCCCGCGACCGGTCCTGAGGCGGCTGTGCGATGCCACCGGCTGCAACCCATTCCTGGCCCTCGAACTGGCCCGGACGCTCGCGCTGCGCGATGTCCTGCCCGTCGTGGGAGAGCCGTTTCCCGTACCTGCGGATCTCGACTCGCTGGTTGGGGACCGACTCAAGCCGCTCTCGTCGGAGGCCAGGGAGGCGGTCCTCATCGTCGCGGCATTCGCGCGGCCCACGGCTCGCCTTCTCGAGCGCCTGATGGGGCCGGACGTCGCAGATCGAGCGCTTCACGAGGCCCTTGCGGCGGGATTGCTGCGCACGGACGGGGATCATCTTCGGGCGGACCACCCCCTCATCGCCTCTGCCGTCTACGCTCGCACCTTGCCCGGCGAGCGGCGCCGACTTCACCGCAGGCTGGCGCGCGCGGTCTCGGACCCGGAGCAGCGGGCGCGCCACCTCGCCCTGGGGTCCGACGGACCGAACGCCGCCGTCGCGACCGCTCTCGATCAGGCAGCCTGGGTCGCGCGCGGCCGGGGCGCCCCGACAAGTGCCGCCGAGCTGCGGTTGCTGTCGGTTGAGCTGACACCGATAGCGGCGATCGCGGACCGAATCCGCCGCCATCTCGATCTCGCCTCCGACTATCTGGCCTCCGGCCAGCTCGAGGATGCGCGCACAGCGGGCCGTGCGATCGTCGCCTCGCTGCCGTCGGGAACGGGCCGGGTCGCCGCACTGCTGCGTCTCGCCGACGTCGAGGTGGCGACGCGACGACCGGCAGTCTGCGGTCCGCTGGTGCGAGCAGGCACTCCTCGAGGCCGGGGACGACCCAGCCCTGGCAGCGCGATGCCATGCCGCCCTGGCCAGCTCGAGTCCCTACGACGTGGATCGCGAGACGGCGCACGCTCGCGCGGCGATCGAGGTGCTGGCCGGCCACGAAGAGCTCGCCCCGGCCGCCGTGGCGACGGCTCTCTGCACCTTGGCCGCCAACGATCTCTGGGCGGGACGCGGCTTCGACCGGACCGGCTTCGAGCGGGCGATGCAGCTCGAGCCGCTCCTGGAACTGCCCGTCCTGGCTCGCCCATCCGCCGAGTTCGGCTCCGTGCTCATGCGGGTCGACGCGTTCGACGAGTCTCGACGTTTCCTCGAGGGATCGCTCGCGGCAGCGGTCGCAGTCGGGGACGAGGCGTCGCGGGTGACGATCCTGCTCCACCTCGTCGGGCTCGAGACCCTCACCGCGAACCTTCCCGCCGCCGCTGATCGGCTGGCCACGATCCGCGAGATCCAGGCCGAATGCGGCTTCGAGATCCCGCTCGTGGCGGCCTACCAGGCGCTGGTCGATGCGCTGCGTGGTGAGGTCGAAGCGGCGCGCGAGGGCGCCGTTCGGGGTCTCGCGGCGGCCGAGCGCGACAACGACGACTGGTCCGCCGCGGTGTTCGCGCGCCCGCTCGGGTTCCTGGCACTCTCGCTGGGGGATGCGGCAGAGGCCGTCGAGCAGCTGTCCCGCTCCGTCGCCACCTTCGCTGCCTTCCGCGTTGTCGAGCCCAATACGATCCGCCTGCACGCTGACCTCGTCGAGGCGCTCGTGCTGGCAGACCGACTGGCGGACGCCGAGGACACCCTGGCGGACTTCGAGGCCCGCGCGCAGGCGCACGGCTTCCCGTGGTCGTTGGCCACGTCGGCGCGAGCCCGGGCGCTGCTCCTGGCCGCGCGCGGCGACCTCGATGGCGCCGGCGCCGCGATCGACCGAGCGCTCGTGGCGCATGCGGGGCTGGCGATGCCATTCGAACGGGCCCGGACCCTCCTCGTCGGCGGGACGATCGCGCGCCGCGCCAAGCGGCGAGCTGTGGCCCGCGAGCTGCTCGAGGCCGCGACCGCGGCATTCGATTCGCTCGGCACGTCGCTGTGGGCGGCACGCGCGCGCCAGGAGCTCGGCCGCCTCTCCGGCCGCCGCGCCTCGCCCACCGCGCTCAGCGAAACCGAGCGGCGGGTGGCCAAGCTGGTCGCCGGCGGGCACACCAATCGCGAGGCGGCCACGGAGCTCTTTCTGAGCGTCCGCACCATCGAGGGCCACCTCGCGCGCGTGTACGGCAAGCTCGGTATCCGGGGCCGTACCCAGCTCGCGCAGGCGCTCGCCCGCTTGGACTGACGGTCCAGGTGGCCAGCTTCGGGTAGTTCCACGCTTTCGCCCGACCCGCGGAGGCCCCATCGTCGCCGCATGGCGATCTATCTCGTGGAGCGATACCTGCCGAGCGCGCACCTCGATACCCTCGCGGCAGCTGTCGGGCGCACCACTCGACTGGCCGTCGAAGGGGCACTGACGGGTGGGCCGCGGTACCTGTCCTCGACGTTCCTGGCCGAGGAGGAGACCTGCCTGTGCCGCTTCGAGGCATCCGACCGGGACGCGGTCGCCCGGCTCAACCGGCGGGCCGACTTTCCGTTCGACCGGATCGTCGAGGCCGTCGACCTGCTGCCCACCCACGGGATCACAGAGGGAGCGTGAGATGTCCCGTCCAATTCCGCCCGCAAAGCGACGACGCCTCGGAGGTCCGTCGCTCACGGTCCTCGTCGGGTTTTCCCTCGCGCTCGCCGGCTGCGGCGCGGCCGCCACCCCCGGTCCGGCGACGCCGGCGGCGTCCATCGCGCCGGTGGCCTCGGCAGGTGCCCCAGCAGAGTCGGCCCCAGTGAGGCCCAGTCCCACCACCGCCGCGGCCGCCACGCCGGTCCCCCGTGCGGCACCAGCCGCAGGAGGCGGCACCGCGGCCGCCTGGTGCGGGTTCGTGATCGACGTCAACACGAAGTACGGCTACATGACGAACAAGAACTACTCGGCCACGCCGCCGACCCTCGACGTCCAGCGCCAGATCTTGACGGAGGCGCTGTCCCGGCTGGACGAATGGGTCGCCAAGACCCCGCCCGAGATCAAGGACGCGACCGCCGCCGAGATCGCCTACTTCCAGCGGCTGAAGGCCTACGGGGACGCCAACGGATGGACCAACCCGGCGGCGTTCCCGCAGCCGACAGCCGCCGAGGCGACACTCATCGGGTCGCTGGTCCCGTACCAGGAGAAGGAGTGCGGGATCACGTTCGGGAAGTGAAGACTCCTCCCCGGCTTGCCTGCTGGATCCCTTCGGAAGGAGCACCTCGATGAAGTCTCTCCGGGCCATCACCACCCGCACGAGTTCGCCCCGGCAAGCCCTCTTCGCGGGCATCCTCACGCTTATGCTCGTCGCCTGTAGCCAGGCCGCGCCCGCTGGAGCGGGTTCGACGGGAGCCGCCGGCGCGACGGCCGGCAGCGGCCCAGGCGGCGGAAGTGGCTCGATACCCAAAGACGTCTGCGCGCTTCTCAGCGCAGGCGAGCTGCAGTCCGCGACCGGGATCGCCTTCGACGCCGGCAAGACCGTCGCCGTCAGCGGCGGCCTCGGCTGCGAATGGGACGCCACGGGTGGCCTGGTCAGCGTCGACATCTTCGGTCTCGACCACGCTCAGTTCGTCTTCAACCGCGACCATCTGCAGGGGAAGCCCGTCGCCGGAGTGGGAGACGAAGCCTGGACAGGCGGCCCGGGCCCTGCGGTCTTTGCGGCAAAGGGCGGCCTCGAGATCGACGTACAGGTAGCCGCACCCGGAATGAAGAACGACGTCGCTGCGGCCGAAACAGCCCTTGCCAGGCTCGTCAGCGGCCGGCTCTGACGACGCGTCAGTCCGCCGGCTCGAGTGTTGCCCTGGCCATTCGACCGGGTCATGGCGGTCGCGGAGCCCCGCCCGATGCACGGCTCACTGGGCCCACGCGACCGAACCGGCCTCAGCCGCTGCGAGCCATGCTTCCCGCCGCACGATGCCAACCGTACTGGGCCGCATCGGACTTCCGCCGGATGGCGGTGCGCGGGGGCACCGTCGATGCTGGGTCGTGGCGACGTCCCGCCCGTCCTCTATCGGAGTGCCTTCGATGCCGCGCGTGACCAGCAGAGTCTTCACCGACCTCGCGATCTGGATGATGGGGTTCGGCCTTCTCATCGGGCTCGTGTTCCCGCCGTTCTGCCTCCTGCTCGGGCTGCCCGACTCGCGGGTGATGACGCCCCTCTTCTACGGCTCGACCATCGTCGCGGGTCTCGTCGTGGGGGCCGTCAACTTCGCGCTCTCTCGCCTCGTCGTCGGGCGCCGCCTGCGGCTGCTTGCCGATCGAATGGGAACCGTCGAGCACCAGCTGGGAGAGGCGGTCTTCAGCCACGACTGGAGCAGCTGTGATCCGGAGCGCTGCGCGCTCCCGGTCGACTCGGACGACGAGGTCGGGGCGAGCGCCGGCGCCTTCAACCGCCTGATCGAGACCCTCGCCCGGAGCCACGTGGTCGAGACCGCGATGCGCGACTTCAGCGCCGTGCTCTCGAGCGAGTTCGAGCTCGAAGGCCTCGGCAACGCGGCCCTCGATGGGCTGCTGCGCCACACCGGCGCGGAGGCCGGCGCGATCCTCGTCGCCCGCGAGGACCGGATGGAGCCCCTGGCCAGCCACGGCCTCCGCGGCACCGACGGACTCGCCGGCAGCGACCACGTGCGGCGGGTCCTCCGCCTCGGACCGGACCGAGCAGCTGCACGTCGAGGCACCGGACATGATCGTCGACTCGCTGCTCGTCGGCCAGGCCGCCCGCGAGATCCTCGTCGCGCCGGTCACGTTCAAGAGCGTGCCGCTCGGGCGTGATCGTCCTCGCCACGCCCGGACACTTCGAGCGCGACGGCATCGAGCTCCTCGAGCAGCTCCGGGCCGACCTCGGCCTGGCGGTGAACAACGCCCTGGCCCACGATCGGCTCGAGCGCCTCGCCGCGGTGGACCCGCTCACGGACGCCTACAACCGGCGGTTCGGGCTCGCCCGCCTGCGCGAGGAGTTCTCCCGGGCCGTGCGGGCCGAGAACCCGCTCGGGGTCCTGATGCTCGACCTCGACCACTTCAAGGCGGTCAACGACACCTACGGGCACCTCGTCGGCGACCGCGTCCTGCGGGCCGTCGCCGCCGCCTGCCGGCGCGTCGTCCGCGAGGGCGACGTCCTCGTCCGCTATGGCGGCGAGGAGTTCCTCGTGCTGCTGCCGGGGGCGGGCCCCGAGGACGTCCGGCAGGTCGGCGAACGGATCCGACGCGCGGTCGCCGAGACGTCGGTCGAGGACGGCGACCTGCGGGTCGGCGTGACGGTCAGCCTCGGCGGCGCGACCTACCGGGAGACGTCGGACTCCACGGACTCCCTCGTCGCCCTCGCGGACGGCGCGCTCTACGAGGCCAAGGAAGCGGGCCGTGACCGCCTTGTCTTTGCGTAGGCATGGATCGCGAGAGCCCGCGACTCCGACCGATCGAAGAGGGCACGCCGGTGGTCAGGATCTCGCAGGCCCGCGGAGGGGAGCCCAGAGCAACGCCCCCGGATCGCTCCGGGGGCGTTGGTGCTCTTGCCTACGCTGCGGTCATCGGAGCGCCACGAGCGCGGCGCGGCACGCGACGGCGTCAGCCCTGGCTCCGGCGAGCAACCCTCGGCCGGTCCGGAGGCTCGTCCGCGAGCTGGCCAGGATCGGCCTGGCCGTCCCGGCGGTACTGGGCCGGCGTGAGGGGGAGCACCGCCGCCGGGACTCCCTGGACCAGCGGCGACACCTGGGCCACCTTCGCCTGCATCGCGTCGAGGTCGAGCTGCGCCTTCGTGACGTCCTTGCCGGCCGCCCTGTCGACATCGATGCGAGCCTGGAGCTTCGACTCCACGATCCCCAGCCGGGTGACGACCGCGAGCTCGGTGTCGGCCGCGATCAGCTCGGCCGTCTTCGGGGCCATGAGGACGTAGATCCGGAAACTCGTGACGATCCGCTTGAGGTCGGCGCGAAGCGCCGTGACGTTCGTCTCGCCATCGATCGTGGCCCGCAGGGCCGTGAGCCCGCTCGCGTTGTCCGCGAGCTGCGACTGGAGCGTGGACCGGTCAGCATCGGTGACGCCCCTGGCGGCCGTCACCCGGCCCTGCAGCTTCGTGATCGTGGCGAGCCGCCGATCGATCTCGCAGTCACCGAGCGCGCGGAGATTGCCGATGCCATTGTCCCTGGCCGCCGCCAGCTCCGCCGCGCACTGCCGCGCTCCCTGGGCCTGGTTGCCCTCGGGAGGCAGCGGTGACGCCGACTGGGCGGCAGACGCAGACCCGACCGATCCGATGACGAGCAGGCCGCCGACGGCGACCGAGGCGAGGGTTCCTCGAAGTGCGAGCTTCATGGGGCTGATCTCCATTCGACAGGTTGCCCGACGGACGTCCCGCGCCCGTTCGACAGGTGCGTCGGCTGCCGTCCTGCGGCACGATCGAGCGGCTGCGTAAGGGTGGCGCGCGTGGCGATGTCCGGGCGATGTAAGGCCGGGCGGCCTTCACGTACCATCTCCCGGTGCCTCTCGAACCCGCTCCCGCGCACGCGTCGGGGACTCCACCCGACGTGCCCGTCCTCGAGCTCGCGGCCGTCGGCGTCCGGCGCGGGGCGGCCTGGCTTCTCGCCGATGCCTCACTCGTGGTCGCGCCCGGCGAGCGGTGGGTCGTGGTCGGCCCGAACGGCGCCGGCAAGTCGACGCTCCTGGCGGTCGCCGCCACGAACCTCTACCCGACGGTCGGGAGCGTCCGCGTGCTCGGCGCGGAGCTGGGACGCGTGGACGCACGAGCCCTCCGCCCGCGGATCGGCCTGACGAGCGCCGCGCTTGCGGAGCGCTTCGACCCGCGCCTCCCGGCTCGCGAGGTCGTCGTCACCGCGCGGACCGGCGCATTGGCGCCGTGGTGGGACGTGTACCCGCAGCGTGACCAGGAGCGCGCTCTCGAGCTGCTTTCGCTGCTCGGCGTCGGCGGCCTTGCCGAACGAACCTTCGGCACGCTCTCGACGGGCGAGCGCCAGCGCGTGCTGCTGGCGCGGACCCTCCTGCCGGACCCGGAGGTCGTGCTCGCCGACGAACCGGCCGCGGGGCTCGACCTCCGGGCGCGCGAGGAGCTGGTGGATGCGCTGGCGCGGCTGGCGGCACTGCCGAGACCGACCGGGATCGTGCTCGTGACGCACCATCTCGAGGAGATCCCGCCCGGTTTCGAGCACGCGATGGTCCTCGCCGACGGGCGCGTCCGTGCCGCCGGCCCGATCGAGATGGTGCTCGTGGACGCGACGCTGTCCGCCGCGTACGGGATCCCGCTCCGGGTCGAGGGCCGCGACGGACGCTGGTCGGCCAGGCGCGCCTGAGGTCTCCCGCCGTGCGCCTGCCGGCCCGGGTCAGGCGGCGCCCGACTCCCGCGCGATCCGCCGCAGCACGGCGGGCAGGATCCCGCCCTGCCGGTAGTACTCGACCTCGATCGCGCCGTCGAGACGGCACTCCACCTCGAAACGGGTCTCGCAGCCCGCCGTCGGCGTCGTCGGCCGTGGCGACGACCGTCAGCCGCGCCCGCGGCACCAGGCCGTCCCGGAGGCCGACGATCGTGTAGCGCTCGTCGCCCGGTGAGGCCCAGGCGTCGCGGCGCTCTGGCCGGGCCGGAACTGCAGCGGAAGCACGCCCATCCCGACCAGGTTCGAGCGGTGGATCCGCTCGAAGCTCTCCGCGATGACCGCCCGGATCCCGAGCAGCCGGGTGCCCTTGGCGGCCCAGTCGCGCGAGGAGCCGGACCCGTACTCGCGGCCGGCGAGCACGATGCTCGGGCACGCCCTCCGCCTGGTAGGCCATCGCGGCGTCGTAGATGAGCGTCTCCGATCCGGCGTGGGAAGGCGCAGCGTGTACGGCCCTTCCTTCCCGTCGACGAGGCGGTTCCGGAGCCGGATGTTGCCGAACGTCCCGCGCATCATCACCTCGTGGTGGCCGCGGCGGGACCCGTACGAGTTGAAGTCGAGGGGCGCAACGCCACGCTGCTGGAGCCAGGCGCCGGCCGGGGACCAGGCGGCGATCGAGCCGGCGGGCGAGATGTGGTCGGTGGTCACCGAGTCGCCGAGCCAGGCGAGCACACGCGCTCCCTCGATGTCGCGGATCGGGTCCGGCGTCATCGTCATCCCGGCGAAGAAGGGCGGGTTCGCGACGTACGTGGAGTCCGGGTCCCAGGCATACCGGTCGCCATCCGGGATCGGGAGCGCCCGCCAGCGAGCATCGCCCTCGAAGACCGACGCGTAGGCCGACCGGAAGAGCTCGCCGTCGACGGCGTCCGCGATCGCGGCCCGGACCTCGTCGGCCGACGGCCAGAGGTCCGCCAGGAAGACCGGCGACGCCGTCCGCGTCCGTGCCCAGCGGCTCGCTCGAGAGGTCGATGTCGATCCGGCCGGCGAGCGCGTACGCCACGACGAGGGGTGGCGACGCGAGGTAGCTCGCGCGCGCGAGCGGGTGGATGCGGCCCTCGAAGTTGCGGTTGCCGGACAGGACGGCGACCGACGGTCAGCCCGTGCTCCTCGATCTGGCTCGCGACGGCCGTCGTCGAGCGGCCCGGAGTTGCCGATGCAGGTGGTGCAGCCGTAGCCGGCCAGCGCGAACCCGAGCTCCGCGAGCGGTTCCGTCAGCCCGGCCCGCTCCAGGTACGCGGTCACGGCGCGCGAGCCGGGAGCGAGCGAGGTCTTGACGGCCGGGTTGACGCGGAGCCCGCGCGCGACGGCCTTCGCGGCCAGCAGGCCGGCTCCCACCATCACGGTCGGGTTGGACGTGTTCGTGCAGGACGTGATCGCGGCGATCACGACGGAGCCGTTGCGGACCTCTCCCGGCGCCGGCGGCGGGCGTCCCGGCCGCCGGGCAGCGAGCCCGGGGAACGCGGACTCGAAGCTCGCCCGCGTCTGCGGCAGCGGCACCCGGTCCTGGGGCCGCCTCGGGCCCGGCGAGGCTCGGCTCGACCGACGCGAGGTCCAGCTCCAGGGCCACGTCGAAGTCGGGCCCGCGCGCCCGGCAGGCGCCAGAGGCCCTGCGCCTTCGCGTAGCGCTCCACGAGCGCGACGAGCTCGGCGCTCCGGCCGGTGAGGCGCAGGTAGGCGAGCGTCTCGTCGTCGATCGGGAAGATCGTCGCCGTCGCCCCGAACTCGGGGCTCATGTTGCTGATGGTGGCGCGGTCGGCGAGCGCGAGGCCGGCCAGCCCGTCGCCCGCGAACTCGACGAACGAGCCGACCACGCCCAGCGTCCGCAGGCGCTCCGTGACGGTCAGCACGAGGTCGGTGGCGGTGGTGCCGATGCGGCAGCGCGCCGTGCAGCCGGACCCCGACGACGCGCGGCATCGGCTGGTAGAGCGGCTGGCCGAGCAGGACGGCCTCGGCCTCGATCCCGCCCACGCCGTAGCCCAGCACGCCGAGCGCGTTGATCATCGTGGTGTGGGAGTCGGTCCCGACCAGCGTGTCGGGGAACGCGAGCGGCCGGCCGTCGTCGTCGGCGACCGTCACGACGGTGGCGAGGTACTCAAGGTTGACCTGGTGGACGATGCCGGTGCCGGGCGGGACGACGCGGAGCCCGCGGAAGGCACGCTGCGCCCAGCGGAGGAGCTGGTAGCGCTCGCCGTTCCGCTCGTACTCGCGGTTGACGTTGAACGCGAACGAGTCGGCCGTCCCGAAGCGATCGACCTGGACCGAGTGGTCGATCACGAGGTCGGCCGGGACGAGCGGGTTGACGCGGCCGGGATCGCCGCCGAGGGCCGCCATCGCGTCGCGCATGGCGGCGAGGTCCACGACGGCGGGCACGCCCGTGAAGTCCTGGAGGATCACGCGCGCGGGCAGGAACGGGATCTCCGCGGTCGCCGCCGGCGCCCGGCCGCCAGGCCGCGAGACGATGGACGTCCGCCTCCGTCGACGATGCCGCGCCCGGCGTGGCGCAGGACGTTCTCGAGCAGGATCTTGACCGTCACCGGGGCGCGGTCCAGGTCGATCTCGCCCGCCAGCGCGGCGAGGGGCACGTAGTCCGGGAGGCCCGGCGCCGAGGCTGGCGCGGGCGCCGATCGGGTCGCTGGTCGGCACGGGTTCCTCGCTCATGGCCCGGGCGGCACGGGTGCCGCGAGGGGCGGTACGCTGTGAGCGCCAAGAGTACCCCGCCGCGGCGCGACCCCGCGCCGGCGGACCGCGAGCGGCCGGCAAGCAGCCGGCCAGCAAGGGAGCACGCGTGCGAGCGTGGAGCGACGCCACCCCGCCTCCGCTGGGCGACCCGGCGACGCTCGACGAGCTGCGTCGCGCCGTCGCGGCAGACGCGGTCGCCGCGGATCCGCCGCCGCGGCAGTGCGGCCGCCGCGGATCCCGACACGCTGGCGGGTGACCCTTCGCTTCCCGCGGGGGCGCATCGCCACGGCGACACGGTCCACCTCGAGGCGCACGTGCACCCCCACGTGGCGGCACCGGACGACGGCCGCCCGGTCATCGGGATCGTGGGAGGCGGTCCGGTCGGGCTGACGCTGGGCGTGGCCCTCGCCGCGGCCGGCTGGCAGGTCGGCGCGGTGGCCAGCCGTGACCCGGCGCGCCGCGAGCGCTTCCGTCGGCTGGTCCCGGGCGCCCGGGCGTTCGCCGAGCCAGCCGGCGTCCTGGACGAATGCCATCTCGCCATCATCGCCGTCCCCGACGACGCGATCGCCGCGGTCGCCGCCCGCATGCATCTCTACTCCGGGCAGGCGCTGGTCCACACGAGCGGCCTGCACGGCACCGAGGTGCTGGCCGAGGCACGGGCAGCCGGCACGTCCTGCGGGTCGTTCCATCCGCTCGTCGCGTTCGCGGACGTGGACCGCGCCGTGGCGGCGCTCCGCGGCGCGACCGTGGCGATCGAGGGCGACGAGGACCTCCTCGACGTCCTGGCCGAGATGGCCCAGTCGATCGGCGCGCTGCCCGTCCGGCTGCCCCCGGGTTCGAAGCCCGCCTACCATGCCGCCGCCGTGCTCGCAGCGGGCGGCCTCGTCGCGCTGCTGGACGTGATCGCGGAGGTCGCCGCGCTGGCTGGCCTCGACGAGGCCGGCGCGCTGGCCGTCTACGGGCCGCTGGCGGCCCAGGCCCTCGGGAACGCCCGGGCGCTCGGGATCGCGCCCGCGCTCACCGGTCCGGCCGTTCGCGGGGACGCGGGGACGCTGGAGGCGCACCTCGCGGCGCTCGAGCGCGGAGCGCCGGCCGTGCTCGACGCGTACCGCGCGCTCCTTCGCCGGCAGGTGGCAATCGCCGAGGCCCGGCGCGGCCTCGCGCCGGAATCGGCGGCCCGCCTGCGCGGCGACCTTGCAGATCGCGGCTGAGGCGCTACGATCTGCACATGCAGCGAAGTTTCGCCGCGAGGTTCGCGGTTCGCCCGGCGGTCAGCTACCCGACGCCCCCGCCGCGGCTCCGGGAGCGCCGGCTCGGCCTCCATCGCTCCGCCGGCTTCCGGGCATCGACGGACCGCCCGACGATTGTTCGCCGGACGGATCTCGGGCCGGTGGTCCTCCTGCGGGCCGACTGGCGCTCGGTCACGTCCGCGCGATCGCGCGGTGGGACCGCCGTCGCGGGCCCGCTGGCAGGCGTCCGCTGGGCCAAGCTCGAGGTGCGGGGCCCTGGTCGTCGCGTGCGAGCCGCCTCGGCACCGTGGCGCGGCTGAGGCGCGCAACCGCGACCTCCGCGGGCGGCATCGTCGTCCGTACCATCGCCGGTGTTCCGCATCTCGTCGCCGGCCGCCGCCGTCGCGAGCGCGATGGCGGTTCGTGGACGCTCCCGAAGGGAACGCCGAACCCGCCTGAGACCCTGGAACAGACGGCGCTCCGCGAGGTCGCCGAGGAGACCGGCCTGGAGGTGCGCATCGTGGCCCCGATCGACCGGATCGAGTACGTGTTCGTCACGGGTGGCGCGAGGATCCACAAGACCGTCCACTACTGGCTCATGGAGGCGACCGGCGGCGACCTTGCCGGTCACGACCACGAGTTCGACGAGGTTCGCTGGGTCCCGCTCGCGGACGCGCCCGGGCTGCTCACCTTCGAGACGGAGCGAGTGCTCGTCGAGCGAGCCGCCAGCATGATCGACGCAGCCCGGGAGGCCAGGGCATGAGCGAGACGGCGCCCCCCGCGGGCGGATCGCGCGCCACGCCCCTCCTGTCTCGCCACGTCGCGCTGGGCGCCCGGATGATCGACTTCGGTGGCTGGCAGATGCCCGTCCAGTACACCTCGATCCTCGCCGAGCATCGGGCAGTCCGCGAACGGGCAGGCCTCTTCGATCTCTCCCACATGGGCGAGCTCTTCGTGGAGGGTCCCGACGCGGGCGCGGCGCTCGCCGGCGCCCTCGTGACGAACCCGCCATCGCTGGAGGTGGGCCGCGCCCACTACTCCATGATCTGTGCCCCCGACGGGGGCGTCATCGACGACCTGATCGTCTACCGGCTGGCCGATGACCGGTTCCTCGTCGTCGCGAACGCCTCGAACGCGCCCGTGGTCTCCGACGCGCTCGCGGAGCGCATCGACGGGAGCCGCTCCGTCCTCGACGACCGCTCCCTCGCGACCGCGCTCGTGGCCGTCCAGGGACCCGCGGCGCGGGGCATCCTCGGACCGCTCACGGACGTCAACCTGGCGGCACTGCACTACTACGCGATCGGCGAGGGCACGGTCGCGGGGATCCCGGCGCTCGTCGCGCGAACGGGCTACACCGGAGAGGACGGGTTCGAGGTCTTCGTCGACGGCGGGGCCGCCGGAGAGCTCTGGGACATCCTCATGGCGGCCGGCGCGGGCGCGGGTCTCGTGCCGGTCGGGCTGGGCGCCCGTGACACGCTCCGGCTGGAGGCCGGCATGCCGCTCTACGGCAACGAGCTGGACCGCAGCACGACCCCGTTCGAGGCGGGGCTGGGGCGTGTCGTGAAGCTGGCGAGGGCAGGGGACTTCGTCGGCCGCGACGCCCTCGCGCGCGCGGCCGACGCCGGCCCGCGGCGGCTTCTCGTGGGCCTCATCGTGCGCGGCCGCGGAATCGCGCGCCATGGGTACCCCGTCTGGGCGGGGGATCGACGAACCGGCACGGTCACGTCGGGAACCCAGTCGCCGACCCTGGGCCTGCCGATCGCGATGGCGTACGTCGCCCCGGGCGATGCCGTGGCGGGTACGATGCTCGACGTGCAGATCCGCGATGCGCGGGCTGTCGCGGAAGTCGTTCCACTGCCGTTCTACTCCCGGACCCGATGACCCGCCCCGCCGTTCCCGGCGGAGGGCGACGCAACGTTCGCGCGGCAGCGACCGCGCCAGCACGGAGGTTCCCCGGCCGATGATCCCGTCCGACCTGCGCTACACCAAGGAGCACGAGTGGATCCGCGTCGCGGGGGACGTGGCGACGATCGGGATCACCCAGCACGCCGCGGACCAGCTCGGCGACATCGTCTTCGTGGAGCTGCCCGAGCCCGGCCACCGGCTCGAGCAGTTCGCGACGTTCGGCGTCGTCGAGTCGGTGAAGGCGGTCAGCGACCTGTTCGCGCCCGTGTCGGGCGAGGTCCTGGAGGGCAATGCGGGCCTCAACGCGACGCCCGAGGTCGTCAACAGCGACCCGTACGGGGCCGGCTGGATGCTGCGGATGCGGCTCTCCGACCCCGGCGAGGTGGAGCAGCTCCTCGACGCGGCGGCATACGAGGCACTGACCGCGGAGGGCTGATCCCATGGTGTACGGACCGCACACCCCGGACGACCGGTCGCGGATGCTGGCCGCGCTCGGGATCACCTCGGTCGACGAGCTCTTCGAGGTCATCCCGCCGGCGGTCCGTGCCCGCCCGATGCACCTGCCGCCGGGGCTCACGGAGCTCGAGCTGATGGCCCGGCTGCGGACCCTGGCCGGCCACAACCGGGTGGACCTGGCCAGCTTCCTCGGTGCGGGCGTCTATCGCCATCACCTGCCGCCGGTCGTCGACCAGGTCCTCCTCCGCGGGGAGTTCTACACGGCGTATACGCCGTACCAGCCGGAGATCAGCCAGGGGACGCTCCAGACGATCTACGAGTACCAGTCGCTGCTCGCCGAGCTGACCGGCCTGGACGTGGTCTCCGCCTCGCACTACGACGGTGCCACGGCGACCGCGGAGGCGGCGCTCATGACCTGCCGGGCAACCAGGCGCGAGCGGGTGCTCGTCTCGCGGGGCGTCCATCCGCAGGCCCGCCGGACCCTCGAGACCTATTTCGGGGGTGGAGACCTCGAGTTCGACGAGGTGCCGCTCGTCACCGAGGGACCGGACGCGGGCACGACGGATCTCGCGGCGCTCGGCCGCCTCCTGGACGATCCTGCGCGGCCGGTGGCGGGTGTCGTCGCGGCACAGCCCAACGTCCTGGGCCTGCTCGAGCCGATGGCCGAGATCAGCCGGCTCTCGCACGCGGCCGGCGCGCTGTTCGTCGCCGCCGTGGAGCCGATCTCCCTCGCGGTGCTCGCGCCCCCGGCGGCCTACGGGGCGGACATCGCAGCGGGGGAGGGACAGCCGCTGGGCATCCCGCCGCAGTACGGCGGCCCGTACCTCGGGATCCTGGCCTGCGGGGACTCCCTCGTCCGCCAGATCCCCGGGCGCCTGATCGGCATGACCAGCGACGAAGAGGGCCGGCGCGCCTACGTGATGACGATGCGGGCGCGCGAGCAGGACATCCGTCGCGAGAAGGCGGCCAGCAACATCTGCACGAACCAGGCGCTGTGCGCCCTCGCCGCCGCCGTCTACGTGGCGGCCCTCGGGCCAGGGGGCCTCCGCGACGTGGCCGCGACGGGCGCGTCGCGCGCCGCGGAGCTGGCCGCGGCGCTCGAGGAGGCGGGAGCGCCCCGCCTGCACCCGGGGGCGTATCTCAACGAGTTCGCGGTCCGGGTCCCGGACGCCGTGTCCGTCCACCGTCGGCTCCTCCGTCGCGGGATCCTTGCCGGGATCCCGCTCGCGGAGCTGGAGCCGGGCGACCCGTCGCTCGTCGACGGCCTCCTCGTCTGTGCAACGGAGTGCACGACGCCCGAGGAGATCGAGCTGTTCGCCTGGGCGCTCCGCGACGAGCTGGGTGCCCGGCCGGGCGTCCCGGCCGCCGCGAGCGGGGAGGGGGTTCGATGAGCGTCACCGGCCCGAAGCTCCAGCCCACCCTCTTCGAGCTGTCCGGGACCGGCCGGGCCGCCGGGCGGCGGATCCCGGCACCCCCCGCCGATGCGCTGGACCGCCTCCCGGCCGCCGTGCGCCGGGTCGTCCCGGCCGCCCTCCCCGAAGTCGACGAGGCGTCCCTCGTCCGCCACTACGTCAACCTCTCCCAGCTCAACTGGGGCGTCGACACCGGCTTCTACCCGCTCGGGTCGTGCACCATGAAGTACAACCCGAAGGTCAACGAATGGGCGGCCCGGCTGCCCGGGTTCGCGACGCTCCACCCGCTGGCGCCCGACGAGATCGCCCAGGGGACGCTGGAGCTTCTCTGGGAGCTGGAGCGGGACCTCGCGGAGATCAGCGGGATGGACGCCGTGACGCTCCAGCCCGCGGCCGGCGCCCACGGCGAGCTGACCGGCATCCTCGTGGTCCGGGCCTACCACCGGGCGCGGGGGGACCTGGAGCGGACGGAGGTCCTGATCCCGGACTCGGCCCACGGCACGAATCCCGCGACCGCGTCCATGGCCGGCTTCCGGACCGTCAACATCCCGTCCGCGCCCGACGGCGGCGTGGACCTGGACGCATTCCGGGCGGCCCTCGGGCCGCGCACGGCCGCGATCATGATCACGAACCCGTCCACGCTGGGCCTCTTCGAGCGCCGCATCGTGGAGCTGATCGAGCTCGTCCACGCGGCCGGTGCGCTCGCCTACATGGACGGCGCCAACCTCAACGCCATCCTGGGACGCTTCCGGCCCGGTGACGCGGGATTCGACGTCATGCACTTCAACGTGCACAAGACGTTCTCGACGCCGCACGGCGGCGGCGGCCCGGGAGCCGGGCCGGTCGGCGTGCGTGCGCCGCTCATCCCGTTCCTGCCGGCGCCGCGCGTCCTCCGGGAGCCCGACGGGACCTTCCGGCTCGAGCGCGCCGGTGAGCGACCGGCCAGCATCGGCCGGGTGCGGGGCCACGTCGGCAGCGTGGGCATCCTGGTCCGGGCGTGGGCCTACATCCGGGCCCACGGCGCGGACGGGCTCCGGGAGGTCAGCGACGATGCGGTCCTCGCCGCGAACTACCTCCGAGGCCGGCTGGCGGCGGACGGCGCGTACGAGGTCCCGTACCCCGGGCCGTGCGCCCACGAGTTCATCGCGTCGGGCGCCGGCCTCAAGCGGGCGACCGGCGTGCGGACGCTCGACGTGGCGAAGCGGCTCATCGACAAGGGCTACCACCCGCCCACGATCTACTTCCCGCACACGGTGGACGAGGCGATGCTGATCGAGCCCACCGAGACCGAGCGGCTCGAGACGCTCGACGCGTTCGCCGACGCGCTGCTCGAGATCGCCCGCGAGGCGCACGCCACGCCTGACCTCGTGACGTCCGCCCCGCACTCGGCGCCCGTCCGGCGACTCGACGAGGCGACCGCGGCCCGCCAGCCGAACCTGCGCTGGCGGCCCGCTTCCGGCGCGCCCGGATCGGACGGGTGATCCGTCCGATCGCCGGACGTTTCCGACCCGTGCCCGGAGCGAGCGCCGGGAGGCGCGGATCGGAGGTGACCGAAGCGTCGACCTAGCGGGACCGCGGTGCGCGAAGCGGCGGGTTCCTTGACCGCCGCGAACGACCGCACCCTATAATGCGCGAACGTCTGCGGGCGTTCCGCCTGCCGCGCTCATGCGTGGTGCGCGGCTGGATCGCCTGCACAAGGAGGAGCGGGCCACGCGGCGAACGCCGCGCCGACCCGAGAACAGGAGGATAGATCTCGATGAGCTTGAGACTTCGTGGTCTCGCGCTGCTCGGGGCGCTCGCCATCGTCGCAGCTGCGTGCGGCGGCTCGGCGACCCCAACGCCCGCAGCGCCGGCCAGCGTGGCGCCCCCGGCGTCCACGGCCCCGGCGTCCACGGCCCCGTCCGGCCCCGTCCGCGGCGGCCACCATCGATGTAAACGCGGCCCTGTTCGGCTCGAACTACAAGCCGAACCGTCGGCACGACCGGCGGCAAGCTCGTCCTCGGCGAGTGGCAGGAGCCGGTCACAATCTGAACCCCTACTTCACGACGGCGTACACCGACGTCGAGGCGCTGGGGCCCGCGATGTGCGGCCTCTCGACCGTCACCTCCGACTACAAGTACATCCCCGACCTGGCCACCTCGATCCCGACCGTCGACAACGGCGGGTCGTCGTCAACGGCAACACGTTCACCGTCAAGGTGACCCTCAAGCCGGGCCTCAAGTGGTCCGACGGCCAGCCGATCACGCTGAACGACCTGGAGTACACGGCAGTGGGCGACGGACACGGCCCAGTCGGGCTACGTCGGCTGCACCATCGGCTTCCGGAGATCTCGGCCGTCGAGTCTCGGCGGTACGGCCACACTGCGACGATCCACTACAAGGAGCTGTACGCCGGCTGGCTCTCCTTCATGACGACGGCCATCCTGCCGCAGCACTACTCCAGCACCCTCAAGGTCGCTGACGCCGCCAAGAGCATGCCGGTCAGCTCCGCGATCAAGAAGGTCCCGTCGTCGGGCCCGTACATGATCACGAAGCCGGCGGCCGGAGCCGAGATCGACTACGTTCCGAACCCGCAGTTCTGGAGCACCATCAAGAAGACCACGGCGCCCTTCGATTCCGTGGTCTTCAAGTACTACAGCCGATGCCACGGCCGAGATCGCCGGCTTCAAGAACGGCGAGACCGACGTGGCCATGAACTTCAACCACAACGACCTCGCCACGCTCACCACGCACGGCATTCCGGCGGCGTCGATCGATGCCATCGACGGCACGACCTACGAGCAGCACTCGTGGAACTACGCGGACCTGACCAAGAAGTTCGGAGCCGACGGCGCCAAGACGCTGATGACGGCCATCCACTACGCGTACAACAAGGACGACGATCATCCAGCGCATCACCGGTGGCACGGTCGACCGCGACGTGCAACTTCAACTCGCCGCTGACGTGGTACTACAAGAACATCCCGTGCCCGGCCTACGACGTGGCCAAGGCCAACTCGATCCTCGACACGGCCGGGTTCACCAAGGGCGTGACGGGATCCGCGTGGCCCCGAACGGCACGAAGGTCGAGCTGCTCGGCTGCACGAGCAAGTCTCGCCCGTACCGCGGCAACACGCTGACCCTGGTCGCCTCGCAGCTGAAGCAGATCGGCGTGCTGCTGGACACGCAAGCAGGTTCCGACCACGCCTGACCTGTTCGGCGGTTGGACCCAGCAAGGTTCGGACGTTCCCTGCAACACCACGCATGGCAACTTCGACGTGGCCGAATTCGCGTGGGTGTCCGGCATCGATCCGGCCGGCCATCTACCAGCTCTACTACTCCAAGTACGACCCGAGCCAGGGCGATCACAGCGGCGTCAACTACATCCGCGTGAACATCCCGGCCCTCGATGCCGCGCTCACCGACCTTGTCGACCACGGTCGACCTGACCAAGATCCAGGCCGCCATGGGCACGATCCAGGACATCTACGTCAACCCGGACAACGCCTTCCCGGAGATCCCGCTCTACTTCTGGAAGACGGTCGAGCTCAAGGGCACCAACATGCACAACGTCGTGAACAACGCGACGAGTGCAACGAATACCTGGAACATCGAGGACTGGTGGCGGGGCTAGCTCCTAAGCGCTGACGCTCCTGCGACCAGATCTCCGAGCATGACGATGCGGGATTGCGGCGATACGGCGCCGCAATCCCGCATCCAGCATTGAGACCGCTGAGTTGACCCGCTTCATCGTTCGCCGCCTGATCGGCGCGATCCCGACGCTCTTCATCATTTCGCTTCTCATCTATGGCTTCGTGCTGCTGTCCCCGGGCGGTCCGACGGCACGATTCGCGCATGAACCCCAAGATCACGCCGGAATCGCTCGCGGCATTCGAGCACCGGTGGGGCCTGGACCAACCGATCCCCATCCAGTACTGCCGCTGGGTGGGCGTGTGCAACCCCGACGGTCAGGGTCTGGGCGTCCTGCTCAGCAACCACGGCCTGCCCAACTTCCTGCCCGGCTTTCTCGGCGGCGGTGACAACGGCGTCCTCCATCTCGACCTCGGCCTCTCGAGCGCCAATGGAACGCCGGTGACCGATGTGATCGGTGAGCGGTTCCCGAGGACTCTCGTGCTGGCCGGGGTGGCGCTCGTGGTCTGTGGCTGACCCTGGCCCTCATCCTCGGGGTGACGGCCGCGGTCAAGCGCTACACGAAGATCGACACCGCAATAACCCTCTTCAACTACGTCGGCTACTCGTTCCCGACGTTCTGGCTCGGCCTGTTGCTGATCATCATCTTCACCAGCGCTCTCGGGTGGTTCCCGGCAGGGGGCATGTGGGATGTCCGCACGACGCCCATCTTCGGTACCTCGGACTACTGGGCGTACGTCGGCCAACAGCCGCTGGCGGCACTGGCCGACCTGGCCAGACACCTGGTTCTGCCGGTGGTCACGCTGGTCGCCGTCAGCGTTGCCGGCGACTCGCGATTCGTCCGCGCGTCCATGATCGACGCCTTGCGCCAGGACTTCGTCAGGACGGCTCGGGCGAAGGGAGTGCCGGAGAGGCGGGTCATCTTCAGGCACGCCCTTCGAAACGCGCTCCTGCCCGTCGTGACGAACATCGGCCTTGAGCTTCCGTTCCTCTTCACCGGCGCGATCGCGACCGAGACGGTCTTCAGCTGGCCGGGGATGGGTGCGCAGTTCATCACCTCGATCGGCCAGTACGACTACCCGGTCGTCATGGGGATCTCGATCATCACCGCCGTGCTTGTCGTTGGCGCGAACCTGCTGGCGGACATCGTCTACGCGATCGTCGACCCGAGGATCACCTATGGGTGAGACGCTGGCCAGCCACGGATCGTCGAGAGTCCCGCGGACCTCGAGGAGTTGCTCGCAGCCCACCCCGACTACGACGTCCAGCTCGAGTCGCTGAACCAGCGGCAGCTGGCGTGGCGGCGCTTCAAGCGTCACAGGATGGCGCTGTTCGGTGCGATCCTCTTCTTCTCGATGGTCGCGATCGGGATCGTCGGGCCCGTTCCTGCTCCCCTTCGACAAGAACGCCCTGGTGCCACTCGATCAGATCAACAACGTCGGACGACCGCCGATGTTGATCCCCAACTTCCATCCGTTCGGTGAGACCGAGCAACTCCAGTACGACGTGCTGACGCTGGTCGTCAATGGCATCGGGCTCGTCTCTGCTGATCAGCGTTGGAGCGACGGTCATCGCCACGTGCATCGGCACGGTGATCGGCGGGATCGCCGGCTATTTCGGCGGGTGGCTCGACACGATCCTGATGCGGATCGTGGATGCCCTGCTGGCGCTGCCGCTGATCTATCTGATCCTCGTCTTCTCCGAGTTCCTGGGCGGCGGGCAGCTGGTTCACGGTGATGGTGATCTTCGCCCTGCTCGGCTGGCTGCAGACGGCCAGACTGGTCCGGAGCGTCGTCCTGAGCCTGCGCGAAGAGGACTACGTCGACGCGGCCCGCGTCGCGGGCGTCTCCGAGATGCGGATCATCTTCCGCCATCTGCTGCCCGAACGCCCTCTCGCCGATCATCGTGACCGCGACGCTCGAGCGTCGCCGGCGTTCATCACCGCCGAGGCCTTCGTCAGCTTCGTCGGCTACGGCATCGATCCGTCCACGCCTACGCTGGGCAACATCCTCAGTGGAGCTCAGCAGGCGATCGGCTCCGGGCAACTGGTGGTGGGCCGTCTTCCCGGGCGTGGCCATCGTCGTCATCGTCCTGGGGATCAACTTCATGGGCGACGGCCTGCAGGACGCACTCGATCCGAGGGCCAAGATATGAGCAGGAAGCCGGATCCGGCTGAATACCCGACCGGCACGGCGGCCTTCGGGCCCCCCGGCCGACCCCGACATCCTGATCGAGGTCCGGGGTCTGCGCACCTACTTCCACGTCATGGACGGGACGGTCAAGGCCGTCGACGGCGTCGATTTCTCGTTCGAAGCGCGGCGAGACCCTGGCGATCGTCGGCGAATCGGGCTGCGGCAAGAGCGTCACGGCCCTCACGATCATGCAGCTGCTGGACATGCCGCCCGGCGAGATCGTCGCCGGCGAGATCTGGTTCGACGGGCGCGATCTGCTCCAGCCTTCGAGCCGGACGAGATGCGCGAGGTTCGCGGCGCGGACATCGCGATGATCTTCCAGGAGCCGATGACGAGCCTCAACCCGGTCTTCACCATCGGCGACCAGATCTCCGAGGCGATCGTCCTGCACCAGCACGTCGGTCGCAAGGAGGCGATGGTCGCGCGCGATCGAGTCTCTTCGATCGGTCGGCATCTCCGGCCCCGGAGCGCCGTGTCAAGCAGTACCCCCACGAGATGAGCGGCGGCATGCAGGCAGCGCGTCATGATCGCCATGGCGCTCTCCTGCAACCCCAAGCTGCTCATCGCCGACGAGCCCACGACCGCCCTCGACGTCACGATCCAGGCCCAGATCCTCGAGCTCATCAAGAAGATCCAGGCCGACACGGGTGCCGCCCTGCTCCTGATCACGCACGACCTGGCGGTCGTGGCCGAGACCGTTCAGAACGTGGCCGTCATGTACGCCGGTCGAGTCGTCGAGTCGGGCCCCGTCGAGGACGTCCTCCTCGGCCCGCGCCACCCGTACACGCAGGGCCTGCTCAACTCGATCCCGGGACTGCACAAGCGCGGCCACCAGCTCGACGTGATCAAGGGTGTCGTCCCCAACCCGTTCCGAATGCCTCCTGGCTGCAAGTTCGAGCCGCGCTGTCCCTATGCCTGGGACCGATGCAAGCAGAGCGAGCCGGATCTCGTGGCCGTCTCCGGCCGGAACGTGCTGTCGCGCTGCTTCCTGCAGACGCGCCGAAGGTGCCTCCCGGCGGGCGGAGTTCGATCGTGCGGCCCTCGCGACCGTCCGCGGCGTGGTCGGCTGAGCGGGAGCGAGGCATGGAGCAAACAGATGCACCGGTGGTCAGCCCAGACGGCCTGCACGCGACGCCCCAGACGGCCGCGCCGAACACCACGCCCCAGCGGCTGCTGCTGGAGGTCCGGAACCTCAAGACCTACTACCCGATCCACGCCGGCATCCTGCGACGGCGGATCGGCAGCGTCTACGCCGTCGACGACGTCAGCCTGACGATCAGCCGCGGCCAGAAGTTCGGCCTGGTCGGCGAGTCCGGTTGTGGGAAGACGACGCTCGGGCGGACGATCCTGCGCCTGGAGAAGGCGACCGCGGGCTCGGTCACGATGGACGGCCAGGACCTCCTGGCGATGCGGGGCGAGGCCCTCAAGCGCATGCGGCGGCGCATGCAGCTCATCTTCCAGGACCCGTACGGCTCGCTCAACCCGCGCATGCCGGTCAGCGACATCATCGGCGAGGGACTGCTCGCTCAGGCCGACCCGGAGAACGGGTGGGAACGCCGCGACATTCGGGACAAGCGGGTGGGCGACTACCTGGAGGCGGTCGGTCTGCGCCGCGACTACTCGCGGCGCTATGCGCACGAGTTCTCGGGCGGCCAGCGCCAGCGCATCGGCATCGCTCGGGCACTCTCGCTGGATCCCGAGTTCGTGGTCTGCGACGAGCCCGTCTCTGCGCTGGACGTGTCGATCCAGTCGCAGATCCTCAACCTGCTGTCCGATCTGCGGGACCGGTTCAACCTGACCTACTTGTTCATCGCCCACAACCTGTCCGTGGTGCAGTACTTCTGTGAGCGCATCGGGGTCATGTACCTCGGCAAGCTCGTCGAGGTCGCCGACACGGACGCTCTCTACGACCACCCGCGCCATCCCTACTCGGTCGCGCTCCTGTCGGCCATACCGGTGCCGGACCCACGCGTGCGCATGAAACGGCTCGTCCTCAGGGGCGACGTTCCGTCGCCCGCCAACCCGCCCTCCGGCTGCCGCTTCCACACGCGGTGCTGGCTGCGCGAGAAGCTGGGGAACCCCGAAGCCTGTTCGACGGTGGACCCGCCCTTGCGCGATCTTGGCGGTGGCCAGTTCTCGGCCTGCCACTTCGCGGAGCAGGTATCGACCCAGGCCGCTCGAGAAGCGGCCGCCCGGCAATCGGTAATCGAGACCGCAGCGGCTCTGTCCGATTAGGAACACACCGCTACAGCGGCTCGCTGAGGCGGCCAACTCGGGGGCGCATGTCTTGGCTCAAGGACGCGACGAGTCTCGCGGCATTCAAGAGTGGACGAAGGACCTCCGAGCATCAAACGGCGCAGCGACTGCCGACCTGGCAATCCCTCGATCAACAGGGCCGGCCGGCGTCCAAGACGGGTGCGAGGTTGCGCTCCGTGAGCCTGCGGACTCGCCGGGTCATCGGCCTGCTCGCCGCGGTCGCGCTTGTCGCAGGCGCGTGTGGCACCCCCGCGCCGAGCCAGGGGGTCCCGGCGACCCCGTCAACGACGCCGGCCCAGGGCGCGTCGGCGGACCTGCGCTTCGCCATCGACGGAGAGCCGACGTACTTCTCGCCGTCGAGCACCGACGAACCGACCTCGTGGGTCAACCGCCTCATCTACACGGGCCTCTACCGCGTCAACAACAAGGGCGACGTCGTGCCTGACCTCGCCACGGCCATGCCCGAGATCGGCGCCGACGGCATGACGCTCACGATCAGGATGCGGACCGACGCCACGTGGCATGACGGGTCGCCGGTCACCTCAGCCGACGCCAAGTTCACCTTCGGCCTCGCGATGTCGCCGAAGTGCTCGTTCAACCCGACAACGTGCTCGACGTGGCGCGTCAACGTCGGGTCGGTGGCAGCGCCCTCGCCCGACACGCTCGTCATCACCATGAAGAAGAAGTACGCGCCGATCTACACCTTCGGGCTGACGCAGGGTCTCGTGCCGATGGCCGCAACCGAGGCTTCGTATGCGAAGTTCGTGGCAGGGTCGCGCGCGGTCGACGCGGCCGCCGTCAAGGCGCTCGCTGACAGGATCTCCGCGGCCCAGAGTGGCGACGTGTGCGCCGGTGCGGCGCCGCCCGACATCTGCACCGTGTCGTCCTACAGCGCCGACATCGAGGCCATCCTGACCACCGCCGGGGTCGCCCTCCCCGACAAGGCCAGGTTCGTCGGCGCGGCCGGTACGGTGGATACCGCCGCCTACGCTGCCGCACTCCTGGCCCAGCTCACCGATCTCAACACGACGCTGCAGGCCACCCAGGCCGACAAGCTGGCAGGCGCCTACCGCCTCCTCGACATCAACCTCCAGCCGGTCGGCACGGGACCGTACAAGTTCGTGAGGTACACGCCCGGCCAGAGCGTCGAGCTTGCCCGGTTCGACGCCTACTACCTGTTCAAGCCCGGCCCGGCGAACGTCCTGGTCCTCGTGATCAAGGACACCACCGCGGCGGCCCGGGCGCTCCTGTCAGGCAAGATCGAGTGGCTGCCCGAGGTCACCTCTGTCAACGGGCTCGCTGCGCTGAAGGGCAACCCGACGGTCGTGCTTTCCGAGTACGCCGACCTCTCCTACGTCTACCTGGGCTTTAACGTCCGCCCGGGCCACGTGTTTTCCGACGTCATCGCCCGCCAGGCCTTCGCGATGTGCATCGACCACGCGGGGACGGTCCAAGCCGCGACCCAGGGCAGCGCGGTCCCGCTCAACGCCAACGTGCCGCCGGGTTCGTACTTCTACGACCCGTCCGTCCCGGACTACACGTTCGACGTCGCCGGCGCCAGGACGCTCCTCGAGAGCAACGGATACACGCTCCAGGGTGGCGTCTACGCGAAGGCCGGGAAGAAGCTCCAGGCCGACCTCTACGTGCGCCAGGACAACCCGCAGCGCGTGAAGTTCGCCGAGCTCGCGAAGGACCAGCTCGCCCGGTGCGGGATCGACATCACAGTCCAGGAAGCGGACTACGCCACGGTCCTCATGCCCCTTCTCGCATACCCCAACAACTTCGACATCTATCTCGGCGGCTGGGGTGATCGGACCGACCCCGAGGACTCGGACCTCTTCGGGTGCAGACACGTCACCACCAGGGCTAACCCGTACGACAACAACTTCACCGGCTCCTGTGATCCGAAGCTCGACGCCCTTCAGACGGCGGCCGCCCAGGAGCTCGATCGGTCCAAGCGGAAGGCACTCCTGGCGCAGATCCAGCTCTACCTGCACGACAACGGCCCGTACTACTTCCTGTGGACGGATCTCGGTCACCGGGGCTACAGCGCCAACGTCGCCACGAACGGCACGCTGGGCCCAATCGACTACACGTCGTTCTACGACTACTGGAACATGGACAGCTGGATCGTCAAGCCGTAGTGGTCCCGCAGTCGACACCAAAACGCTCACGGTGTCCCGGGCGGTGAGTATCATGCTCGGGTCAATGGGACCACCGACCGATGCCCGCGGGCGTCGCGACGGGGTCGACGTAGGAGGAGACCACATATGTTGCGTGCCCGTACCGGGTCACTGATCGCGGCCGCCGCGATCGTGTTCGCGGCGTGCGGCGGCTCGGCGACGCCGTCGCCCACCGCTGCCCCATCCCAGCAGGCGGCGCCGAGCGCCGCGACAGCGTCCGCTGCACCGTCGGCCTCGCCGTCGCCGGCGGCCGGAACGCCCGTCAACGGCGGGAATCTCGTGGTTGCCCTCCAGGGCGACATGGTCTTCGCGGACCCGTCGCTCGTCAGCGACGGCAACTCGATGTACGTGATGACGCAGGTCGTCGAAGGCCTCGTCGGCCTCGCGCCCGGCACGATCAGCCAGGTGATCCCGGTCCTCGCCGCGTCCCTGCCCACGGTCAGCGCCGACGGCAAGACCTACACCTTCACCCTGCGGACCGGCGTCACGTTCCACGACGGCACGCCCTTCAACGCCGCGGCGGTCAAGTTCAACTACGACCGCTGGAAGGCCTACACGAAGGGCGACCTCCAGGACAACGCCTACTACTACGGCGCCGTCTTCGGCGGCTTCGGTGCGGACTCGAACATCGTCTCCGTTGACGCGCCGAACGACACCACCGTGGTCATGACGCTCAAGACCCCGCAGTCGAACTTCCTGCTGGCCCAGACCCTCCAGGTCTTCGGCATCCAGAGCCCGACGGCGCTGCAGGCCGCCAAGGCCGACACCACGCCGCTCGCCAACAACAACTACGCCCAGGGCAAGGGCCAGAGCATGGTCGGCACGGGACCCTTCATGTTCAAGGAGTGGGTCCCGGGTGACCACGTCACCGTCGTCAAGAACCCGAACTACTGGGACACCGCGAACGCGGCCCACGTGGACCAGATCACCTTCAAGCCCTTCGGCGACCAGACGGCCACGCTCCAGGCGCTCCAGTCCGGCGGCGTCGACCTCGCGTTTGCGATCTCGTCGGCCGACATCGCGACGGCGCAGGGCGCCGGCCTGACCATCATCGACCGCGGCCCGTCCTGCAACCTGGGCTACCTGGGCATGAACCAGGCCCTCCAGCCCAAGTCCGGGGGAGCCGCGACCCCGACCATCTACGCCAACAAGAACGTCCGCCTGGCGGTCGCCCAGGCCCTCAACAAGCAGGGCTACATCGACGCGCTGTTCGGCGGCCAGGGCAAGGTGGCCGACAGCTTCATGCCGCCGTCCACGATCGGCTACAAGGCCGAGAATCTCCCGACCTACGACGTCACGAAGGCCAAGGCGTCGCTCGCGGCGGCCAACCTGACGCCCGCCCAGCTCAAGATCGACCTCTACTACCCGTCGAACGTCAGCCGGCCGTACATGCCCGATCCCAAGAACGAGGCCCAGGCAATCGCCCAGGACCTGACGGCGATCGGCTTCACGGTCACGCTCAAGACGATCGACTGGCACGCCGGCTACTACAGCACCAGCCAACAACGGCCAGCTCGCCCTGTATCTCCTGGGCTGGACCTGCGACTGGGCCGGCGCCGACAACTTCCTCGTCACGGCCTTCTTCGGCTATTCGGGCGGCCAGCCGGCCAAGGCGTTCGGCTACAAGAACGACCAGATGAACAGCCTGTTCGGTCAGGCGCTCGCGGCCCCGTCCGTCGACGCGGCCAACGCGCTGTGGGGCCAGGCCCAGGACCTGATCGCAGCCGACCTGCCCATGGTCCCGATCGTCAACTCCACGCCTCCGGGCGCATACAACTCGAAGATCCACGGTTTCGTCGGCGCGAGCAACGGGACCGAGCACTTCAACAGCGTCTGGATCCAGCCGTAGCCGAGCGCTGAGCTCGGTTCACCGTAGGCAGCGCGAAGTCGGCAGGCCCGCCCGGACCTCGCCCACGCGCGCTGCGCCATCTCGCGACCAGGCCCCCCGGGTTCGTCAGACCCCGGGGGCCTCTCCACAGGGAGGAACCTCGTCCGCCCGTGCTGAGGTTCATCGTCCGACGGGTCCTCGGGGCCATCCCGGTCCTCTTCGGGCTGTCCGTGATCCTGTTCCTGTTCCTGCGGCTGCTGCCCGGCGACCCCGCCATCGCGATCCTCGGCCAGCACGCGACGCCCGAGCTCGTCGCGCAGATCCATGCCGCGCTCGGCCTGGACAAGCCGATGTACATCCAGTACCTCAACTACATGGGGCAGCTCCTCCAGGGCAACTTCGGGTCGAGCTTCATCGACGGGCGGGCCGTCGTGGACACGTTCGCGCTGCGCTTCCCGGTCACGATCGAGCTGACCATCGGCGCCCTGGTCTTCGCCGTCGGCCTGGGCATTCCCCTCGGCCGGCTCGCCGCGCGCCACCCCAACGGCTGGATCGACGGGTTCGTGACGGTCCTGTCGCTCTTCGGGATCTCGATCCCGATCTTCGTGCTCGGCTACACGCTGGTCTATCATCTTCGGGGTCGAGCTGCACTGGCTTCCGTCGTTCGGCCCGATCGATCCGCGCCTGGACGTGCAACCGGTGACCCACTTCCCGATCATCGACGCGATCCTGACCGGGAAGCTGGGCAACGTCGTGGATGCCCTCGCCCACCTGGTCCTGCCGGCCATCGCGCTGGGCTCGATCCCGCTCGCGATCGTGACCCGGATCACCCGCGCATCCGTGATCGACGTCAGCAACGAGGACTACGTGCGGACGGCGCGGGCGAAGGGGCTGACCAACCGCCGGGTCGACGACCGCCACATCATGCGCAACGCCTGGCTGCCGGTGATCACGGTGATCGGCCTGCAGGTCGGTTCGCTCCTGGCCGGCGCGGTCCTGACCGAGACCGTCTTCAACTGGCCGGGCGTCGGCTCGTGGGTCGTGACCTCGATCCAGAACCACGACTACATCGTGGTCCAGTCGCTGATCCTCATCTTCGCCACGATCTTCCTGGTCGTGAACCTGGTCGTGGACATCGGCTACGCGTTCCTCAACCCGCGGATCAGGTACTCCTGAGATGGCGGTCGGAGCCACGTCCGCAGTCGTTCGCGCGGCACCCCGCGCCAGTCGAGGCCTGTGGCGGGACGCGCTCTCCCGGTTGTTCCGCAACGGGCCGGCCATCCTGGGGCTGGTCTTCATCGCCATCTTCGTGGTGGGTGCCCTGCTGGCGCCGATCATTGCCCCGTTCGATCCCACGGTCGGGACCCTCGCCCTCAGCAGGCACGGGCCCAACCTGACCCACCTCATGGGGACTGACCTGCTCGGTCGCGATGAGTTCAGCCGCGTGCTGTACGGGGCCCGGATCAGCCTGGTCGTGGGCGTCGTGGCGGTTGCCTTCGGCCTGGTCTTCGGGACGGCCATCGGCGCGATCGCGGGCGGCGTGGGCGGCAAGGTCGACACGGTCCTCATGCGCGTCACCGACGTCCTGCTGGCCGTGCCGGGCATCCTGCTGGCGATCGGGATCGTGGCCTGGCTCGGCCAGGGCCAGGTCCAGATCATGCTGGCCGTCGGGATCTCCTACGCGCCGATCTTCGCCCGGCTGCTTCGCGGCAGCCTCCTCGCGCTGCGCGAGGCGGACTTCGCGACCGCGGCCCGGGCGGAAGGCGCCACGCCGGCGCGGATCCTCCTGCGGCACCTGATGCCGAACGCGCTCACCCCGCTGATCGTGCAGGCGACGCTGGCCCTGGCGACCGCGATCATCGACGTGGCGGGGCTGGGGTTCCTGGGGCTGGGGCCGGGCGACCCCCGCGCCCCGGAGTGGGGGGAGATGCTCACGGATTCCGCGCGGTTCCTCCAGAACGCTCCGTACCTGATCCTGTTCCCCGGGGCCGCCATCGTGATCAGCGCGATCGGCTTCAACCTTCTCGGTGACGGACTGCGCGAGGCAATCGACCCGCGCCTGAAGCGATAGGCGGCCATGCTGCTCTCCGTTCGTGACCTGACCGTCCGGTTCCGCACGCACGATGGGACCGTCCACGCCGTGAACGGCGTCTCGTTCGACCTCGAGGAGGGCGAGACGCTGGGCCTCGTTGGCGAGTCCGGGTCCGGCAAGAGCGTCACGAACCTCGCCGTGATGCGCCTGTTGCCGCAACCTGCCGGGCGCATCGAGCGGGGCAAGGTCCTGTTCGAGGAGATGGACCTGACGAACGCGCCCGAGGCGTCGATGCGGGATCTCCGTGGCCGCGAGATCGCGATGATCTTTCAGGACCCGATGACGAGCCTGAACCCGGTGCTCACGATCGAAGAGCAGATGGTCGAGACGATCCAGGCGCACAAGCGCGTGACCGCAGCGGACGCCCGGGTCCGGGCGATCGAGCTCCTCGGGATGGTGGGGATCGCCGAGCCCGCCTCCCGGCTGCGCAACTACCCGCACCAGTTCAGCGGGGGCATGCGACAGCGGGTCATGATCGCCATCGCCCTGGCCCTCGAGCCCAAGCTCCTCATCGCCGACGAGCCGACCACCGCGCTCGACGTCACGATCCAGGCGCAGGTGCTCGAGCTGCTCCAGCGGCTCACCGCGGAGCGGGGGACCGCCGTGATCCTCATCACGCACGACCTCGGGGTCGTGGCGGGCATGACCGGCCGCATCAACGTCATGTACGCGGGCTACATCGTCGAGGCGGCGACCACGCCGGAGCTGTTCGCGAAGCCGCGGCACCCGTACACGGTGGGACTGCTCCACTCGATCCCGCGTCTCGACGCGGGATCCGACGAGGCCCTCATCCCGATCGAGGGTGTCCCGCCGGACCTTCGGCTCGCGCCGGTCGGCTGCCCGTTCGCGCCGCGCTGTGCGTGGCGGACCGTCCAGTGCTGGACGGAGAACCCGGCGCTCGGCCCGCTGGAGCCCGGCGCGTCGGTGCGGACGACCGGGCCCGAGGCGACGCATCGCATGGCGTGCTGGAACCCGCCGACGGCCGACGAAGCGGCGGCGGGTGCGCCCCTGCGGCCCGGGTTCGAGCCCGCCCCCCCGCCCGAGGGCGCGTCGCCCGGGTCCGCCGAAGCGCGCGCGAGGGGCGGACGATGAGCGAGACCAGGCCGGGCGACGCCGTCTCGGGCGCGGCCGTCGGGGGCGAGCGACTCCTCGAGGTGAACGGGCTGAAGGTCTACTTCCCGATCACCCGGGGGATCGTGATCGAGCGCCACGTCGGCGACGTGCGCGCCGTGGACGGCGTCACCCTCACGCTCCGGCGCGGCGAGACGCTCGGCCTCGTGGGCGAGTCAGGATGCGGCAAGAGCACGCTGGGCAGGGCGATTCTCCGCCTGTACCGCCCGACCGCCGGCCGGATCACGTTCGCCGACCGGGACATCACGACCCTCGAAGGAGGGGCGCTGCGGGCCGTGCGCCGGCGCATGCAGATGATCTTCCAGGACCCGTACGCGAGCCTGAACCCGCGCATGACGGTGGGCGGCATCGTCGGCGAGCCGCTTGACATCCACGCCATCGGGACTCGGACCGAGCGACGCCACCGCGTCCGGGAGCTCTTCGAGATCGTCGGGCTCGACCCGGCGTACGCGGAACGCTATCCGCACGAGTTCAGCGGGGGCCAGCGCCAGCGTGTCGGTGTCGCGCGAGCGCTCGCCGTGAATCCCGACCTGATCGTCGCGGACGAGCCGGTCAGCGCACTCGACGTGTCGATCCAGGCCCAGATCGTGAACCTGCTCGAGCGGCTCCAGGCTCAGTTCCAGCTCACCTACCTGTTCATCGCCCACGACCTGTCGGTGGTTCGCCACATCAGCGACCGGATCGCGGTGATGTACCTCGGACGGATCGTCGAGCTGGCTCCCTCGCGCGAGCTCTATGACGCGCCGCGGCACCCGTACACGGTGGCGCTCATCTCGGCCGTGCCCATCCCGGATCCGACGGTGGAATCGAAGCGACGCAGGATCATCCTGACCGGCGACGTCCCCAACCCGGCGTCTCCGCCGCCCGGGTGCCACTTCCACACCCGGTGCTGGCTCCGGGAGCGGCTGGGCAACCCGGCCGAGTGTGTCGAGGTCGAGCCGCAGCTCCGGGTCGTGAGCCCCGGGCACGAGGTGGCGTGCCACTTCGTGGAGCAGGTCGACGGTTCGGTGGAGCAGAGGCGGGCGATCGGTCGCGCCGTGAACCCATCGGCGGGATCCGCGGGATCGACGGCGTCGCAGGATCCACCAGTGCCACCCCAGCGACCCCTGGCACCCGCACCGCCGCCACCACCGGCCTGACCGGGCCCGTGTCCCAGCCCCCGGCCGCCTGCCGGCGCTAGACTCGGGGCGTGCAGACGCTCCGGATCGCCCTCGCCCAGCTCGCGCCGCAGCTCGGCCTTCTCGACGCGAACTTCGCCCGCCATCACGAGCTGCTCGCGGAGGCGCGCGCCGCCGGTGCCGGGCTCGTCGTCTTCCCCGAGCTGGGCCTGACCGGCTACCACCTCCAGGACCTGGCGGCCGAGGTCGCGATGACGGCCGACGATCCACGCCTCCTCGCGCTGGCCGCGGAGACGGCCGGCTGCTCCGTCGTGGTCAGCTTCGTCGAGGAGTCGGCCGACCACCGGCTGTTCATCGCGGCGGCGCTCCTGGAGGATGGCGGCGTTCGGCACGTCCACCGCAAGCTCTACCTGCCGACGTACGGGCTGTTCGACGAGCGGCGCTTCTTCGCGGCCGGGGACGCCCTGCGTGCCGTCCCGTCGCGCCTGGGCTTCGACGTGGGGCTCGCGATCTGCGAGGACTTCTGGCACCTCCACGTGCCCGCGCTCCTGGCGCTCGACGGCGCGCAGGTCATCATCAACGTCGCCTCGTCGCCGGGACGGGACGTCGCGGCCGTCAGCGCGGGCGGCCTCGGGACCGCCGCCTCGTGGCGCACGCTCCTGCGCACGTACGCGCAGCTGACCACGAGCGTCGTCGTCTTCTGCAACCGGGTCGGCGTCGACGAGTCGGTCTCCTTCTGGGGCGGCTCGATGGTCCTGGGCCCGACCGGCGACGTGATCGTCGAGGGCCCGCTCTACGACGAGGCGCTGGTCATCGCCGACGTGCCCCTGGCCGACATCCGGCGCGAGCGGGTCGGCCTGCCCCTCCTGCGCGACGAGCGGCCGGAGCTCCTGGTCGCGCGAGCTCGGCCGGATCGTGGCGGAACGGGCCGGCCTCGCCGACGACGGCGCCGGCAGCCCGGCGGTGGACGAGTGAGTCTCGAGCCCTCGCCGCTGTTCGAGCTCCCGGAGGAGCTTGCGATCGACACCGGCATCGCGCGACGAGTGACGACGGCGTTCATCCGCGCGCCAGCTCGACCAGGCCGGCTTCGAGCGGGCGGTGCTCGGCCTTTCGGGCGGGATCGATTCCGCGCTGGTCGCGTTCCTGGTCGCCGAGGCGATCGGCGCGGAGCGGCTCCTGTGCGTCCTGATGCCGTATCGGGCGTCGTCGCCCGCGTCGCGCGAGGACGCCGAGCAGGTCGTCCGGCAGCTTGGCTGCCCGAGCGAGCTCGTGGAGATCACCCCGATCGTCGACGGGTACTTCGGGCACGACGGGATGCCGGGCGCCGGTGGCCAGGCGGCGCTCGACGCCTCGCCGCTTCGGCGCGGGAACGCGATGGCGCGGGCGCGGATGCTGGTCCTCTACGATCGGTCGGCGGCGTGGCACGGCCTGGTCGTGGGGACGGGCAACAAGACCGAGACGCTGATCGGCTACACGACGCTCTTCGGCGACAGCGCCTGCGCGTTCAACCCCATCGGCGACCTGTACAAGAGCCAGGTCCGCCAGCTCGCGGCGGTGGTCGGCGTCCCCGAGGCGATCATCCGCAAGGCGCCGTCGGCGGACCTGTGGCCGGGCCAGACCGACGAAGCCGAGGCCGGCTTCAGCTACCCGCAGCTTGACCGGCTCCTCTACTGGATGGTCGACAGGCGCCGAAGCGACGAGGAGCTGGTGGCGATGGGGTTCGAGCCGGCGCTGGTGGACCGCGTCGGGCGGATGGTCGCGACCTCCGAGTTCAAGCGCCAGGTCCCGCCGATCGCGAAGCTGGGCCCGCGGACGCCGGGCGTCGACTACCTCTACCCGCGCCGCAGGCCGGGCTCGGCACGTCGGTGAGCCCGGACGCGACCGCTCCAGCCGGGCCGCGGGGCACGCTGTTCGTGGTCGCGACGCCGATCGGAAACCTCGGCGACGTCACCCTGCGCTCGCTCGAGGTGCTGCGCGCCGCCCCGCTCGTCGCCGCGGAGGACACCCGGATCACCCGGCGGCTCTTCGCGCGCTACGAGATCACCACCCACCTCGTGCCGCACCACGCGCGAAACGAGGAGGCCACGACCCCAGCCCTGCTGGCGCACCTGCGGGCCGGCCGGGACCTCGCGCTCGTCACGGACGCCGGCACGCCGCTCGTCTCCGACCCGGGCGCGGGGCTCGTGGCGGCATGGGCTGCCGAGGGCGGCGCCGTCGTCCCGATCCCGGGCGCGTCGGCCGTGCTCGCCGCGCTCGTCGCGTCCGGGATCGCCGGGCCGCGCTGGAGCTTCGAGGGATTCCTGCCGCGACGCGGGCGCGAGCGCAGGGACCGCCTTGCGCGCCTCGCGGCGGACGAGCGAACCACGGTGCTGTTCGAGGCGCCCGGCCGCCTCGCGGCGACACTCGCCGACCTCGCGGCCGCCTGTGGAGACGAGCGACCCGCTGCGGTCTGCCGCGAGCTGACGAAGCTCCACGAAGAGACGCTGCGGGGGAGCCTGGGCGCGCTCGCAGCCGCCGCCGCGGCGGGCACGATCGACCGGCGGGGCGAGATCGTCATCGTGGTCGGCGAGCGGCCGGGCGTCCAGCGGCGCCCCGCCGGGCCGCAGGAGCCAGCCACGGCGGACGTCGCGGATCGGCCGCCGGACCCGCTGGTGGCCGGCCGGGCGGAGGTCGCCCGTCTCGTTGCCGCGGGCGTCGCCCGCGGCGAGGCGGCACGCCGCGTGGCGGCGTCGACCGGGATCCCCAGGCGGCGCCTCTACGACGCGCCCGACGCCGGTTCTGCCTGACGCCGGTTCTGCCCGGCGCGCGCCCAGCGGAGGCCGGGACCTACCAATCGGCATAGTCGGCCCTGCTGATCGGCATATTGCTGCAGGGGCCAGATGGCCCGATCCTTCGGCCTCATACCCCGCCCACTCGCCCCGCCCTCATCCCGGGAGGACTCGTTGGAGCCCGAGCGCACCGAAGCGGTTCCCGCCGTGTCCGCCAGCGGGCGCCCCGACCGGGCGGCGGACGTTCCTCCGGTGGCTGCTGGGCTTCAGCGTCTTCTCGACGCTGGCCATGGTGGCGACGCCTGTCCTGGGCTTCCTCGTCCCGCCGAAGAGCACCAGCAACCAGGCCGGCGGACGCGTCCTGGCCGGCACCACCGCGGACATCCCGGTCGGCGCGGGCAAGGTCGTGGCGATGGGGAGCACGCCCGTGATCGTCACCAACACGGCGCAGGGCTTCCACGCGTTCTCCGCGGTCTGCACCCACCTCGGGTGCATCGTGGCATTCGACTCCACGCTCGGCCAGATCGGGTGCCCGTGCCACGGCGGGGTCTTCAACGGGTCGACGGGCGCCGTGGTCTCCGGGCCGCCCCCGGCACCGCTCAAGCCGGTCACGGTGGTCGTCGAGAAGGACCAGATCTTCCTGGTGAACAGCTAGCCATGGCCGGGCGGGACGACGTCCTGGTGCCGCCCGGGCACCGCAGCCCGCGGCAGGCGCGAAACCCGCGGACACGTGGCTGGAGCGCCGGACGGGCCTCGGTGCGCTCTCCGGCGCGCTGCTCCACGTCCGGATCCCGATCGAGTCCGCGGACCTGGTACCTGGGCGGGCTCACCCTCTTCCTCTTCGGGCTCCAGATCGCGACCGGGACGCTGCTGGCCCTCTACTACAAGCCCACGCCCGATGGCGCGTACGACAGCGTCAAGTTCATCACCAGCGGCGTCACGTTCGGGTGGCTGATCAGGAGCATCCACCACTGGGGCGCCAACCTGATGATCATCTGCATGGTCCTCCACGTGATCCGGATCTTCTGGCAGGGCGCCTACAAGCACCGGCGCGAGGTCGTCTGGCTCGTGGGCGCCGGCCTTCTCGTGGTCACGATCGGCTTCGGGTTCACCGGGTACCTGCTGCCCTGGGACCAGCGCGCCTTCTGGGCCACCACGGTGGGCACGGAGATCGCCGGGTCGGTGCCCGTGGTCGGCGACTCGCTCCTGAACCTGCTCCGCGGCGGGGCGGACGTGACCGAGGCGACCGCTGAGCCGCTTCTTCGGGATGCACGTCCTCGTGCTGCCGCTGCTCCTGGCCGGCCTGCTCGCGGTCCACCTGACGATCGTCCACCACCTGGGGCTCGCCAACCCGAAGAAGGCCGAGCCCAACGGCCCGGAGCCCGGGGGCAAGCTCAAGCCGTTCTTCCCGAACTACGTGCTCGACGAGGTGATCGCCTGGTACGCGGTGCTGGCGATCCTCGTGATCCTCGCCTCGGTCCTGCCGGCCGGCCTGGAGGACAAGGCGAACGCGCTGGAGACGCCGCCGCACATCAAGCCGGAGTGGTACTTCCTCTCCGTCTACGAGCTCCTGAAGCTCGTTCCGAGGCTCCTGGGGATCATCCTTCCCGGGATCGCGCTGGGCGTCCTCGCGCTGCTGCCGTTCCTCGACCGGAACCCCGAGGTCCGGCCCCGCAAGCGTCCGATCGCGCTCGGCATCGGCCTGCTGACCCTGGCTGCGCTGGTCGTCCTCACGGTCATGGGCGCCGGTTGAGCCGCGCGGCCACGCGATGACCCTGACCCCGCGCCGCGACGCTGCCGCCCGGCTGGCCCGCCGTGCCGGCGCGGTCGCCGCCGTCTGCCTCTTCGTCGGGTTCGTCTTCGCCAGGACGGCCGTCGCCGAATCCCCGACGCCCGCCGTGCCGACACCCACGCCGAGCCCGGCGGCCAGCGCCGGGGCCCCGCTCGCCCCGTCGGCCGGTCCTGCCGGTCGCACGGCCGCCCGGTCGCCACGCGCCGCGCCGGCGTCGCCACGCCGTCGGGGAGCCCGGGTCCGACGCTCCCGCCGGTCCCGAAGCCGATCATCCACCCGTCCGACGGCACGTCCAACACCTGTTACGACTGCCACAGCGCCATCAACCAGGCGCAGGCCCAGGTCTCCTCCCAGTGGGCGGACAGCGTCCACGGCAAGAACGGCATCGGGTGTGCCGACTGTCACGGCGGCGATCCGCGCTCGACCTCGATGTCGGTGGCGATGTCGCCGCAGGCCGGCTTCATCGGGAAGCCGTCGAAGGCCGTCTCGGTGGGCGTCTGCGGGAGCTGCCATTCGGACGCGGCCCGCATGGCCCAGTACCAGCTCGCCACGGACGAGTACGCGAAGTACGCGACGAGCGTCCACGGCCAGCTCCTGGCGACCGGCGACGCCCGGGTCGCGGCCTGCATCGACTGCCACGGCTCCCACGACATCAAGAAGGCGTCCGACCCCACGGCGGCCGTGTACCCGCTCAACGTCCCGCAGCTGTGTGCCTCGTGCCACTCCAACGCCCAGCTGATGCAGCCGTACGGGATCCCGACGGACCAGTACGCGATCTACTCAGCAGAGCGTTCACGGCCAGGATCTCCTCCAGAAGGCGGATCTCCGCGCCCCCACCTGCGCGTCCTGCCACGGCTCCCACGACGCGAAGCCGCCGACGAGCAGCGACGTGGTGGACGTCTGCGGCAAGTGCCACACGGCCACCCAGGCGCTCTACGAGAAGAGCCGCCACTCCACGCTCGACGTCGGGCCGAAGTGCTGGACCTGCCACGGGACGCACGACGTCCAGCCCACCGGCGAGGACCGGCTCTTCCACCCGACGCCCCCGACGGTCGACTGCACGATCTGTCACGACCCGGTCACGAACACGTTCAGGCTCAAGACGGAGCAGTTCGCCAGCGATGCCGACCGGCGCTGCGACACGTGCCACCACTCGGCCTCGGCGGAGTACGCGCAGGCCAGCGGGATCCGTGACGCCCTGGTGAAGGCGAGCACGGCCTACGACACCGCGGATGCGAAGCTGAAGCAGGCCGCCGCGCTCGGGATGATCGTGACCGACGCGGACGTCGCGCTGACCGAGGCGCGGACCGACCTGATCCAGGCCCGGGCCGCCGTGCACACGACCCAGCTCACCGACGTCGCCGCGCTCACCGACGCCGCGGTCGCCAAGGCTGGCGAAGCCGACACCTTCGCGGATTCGAGGCTCGGCGAGAGCACCTTCCGGCGCGAGGCGATGGTGGCCGTGGTCATCGTGATCGCCCTCAATGTCTTCGTGCTCCTGGGCCTGCGCCGACGGATCCACCGGGACGACCACGACGCAGAGGGCGAGACGCCCTCGGCCTGACCAGGGCGGCTTCGTCCCGCCCGCTGGTGACCGGGCAGGCCGCGATCCGCCCGCCCGCCGCCGGGTCCGGGCGCGCTCCGCGGGAACGCGACGCGCGCGAAGCGCGAGCGCGGTCGAGCACTCCCGCGCGGGAACGCGACGGGCGCCGGAGGGGAGGACGGCGCCCGTCGCGGCCGAAGGGAACGTGCGGGATCAGGCGGCGAGGACCGCGTCTGCCGGCTCCGGGTCGGCGGGCGCGACGCTCGGCTCCGACTTCCTCCTCGTCGTCGGTCTCCTCGGGGGCTCCGGCCGGCTCGACGCCGAGCGCGTTCGCCCTGGCCGCCATCGCGTCGGCGGCGTAGTCCTTCTTGCGCCGGCCGGAGAGCATCTCGACTGCCGTCGCCACGATCTCGGTCCTCCAGTGGTGCGCGCCGCGATCGTCGTCCCACTGCCGGGTCTGGATGCGGCCCTCGACCGAGACCGTCATCCCCTTGCCCAGGTAGCTGGCGCAGATATCGGCGAGCCGATCCCAGGTGACCACCGAGTGGAACTCGGCCTTCTCCTTGCCGTTCCCGATGTACTCGTTCGTGGCCATCGAGAACGTCGTGACGTTCTTCCCGCTGGCCAGGACGCGCAGCTCCGGGTCGCGCGTGAGGCGTCCGGTTAGCAGAACCTTGTTCATCGGTCCGATCCCTCCTGGCCGGCCGGGTCTCCCGGTCCGGCCCTGCGTTCGCGCGGCGGGCGACTCGGCGGGCGGAGCGGCGGGCCCGGATGGACGATCGGTCGGGCCCGCCGTGACGCGCATCCTGGCGGTGGTCGATCACCCGGCCCGTATCTGGCGATGCACCGGCGCTCACCTGCGCGGGGACGGCCCGGGAGGGTAAGCGCTCAGCTGGCGGCCGCGACCGTCCGTGCGTGCCGTCGGAGGTGGGTCGTGACCGGGGCCACGATCCCGCCCAGGAGGGCCGGGTCGGCCACCGGGCGCTCGGCCGCGTACAGGTCGCAGAAGACGGTGACCACCTCGGGATCGAACTGCGTTCCCGCGTGGCGCTGGATCTCGCGGATCGCCTGGGCGTGCGTCATCGCCCGCCTGTACGGGCGGTCCGTGGTCATCGCGTCGTACGCGTCGGCGAGCGCCACGATCCGCGCGCCGAGCGGGATGTCCGACCCGCGGATGCCGTAGGGATAGCCGTGCCCGGCGAATCGTTCGTGATGGTGGAGCACGATCGGGATCGCGTCGCGCAGCACCGACGCCTGCTCGAGGATCACCTGGCCGATCCGCGGGTGCTGCACGACCGACTCCCATTCGATCGAGGTCAGCGCGGACGGCTTCTCGAGGATCTCCTCGGGAAGGGCCAGCTTGCCCACGTCGTGAAGCAGGGCCGCGAGCCGGACGCGGTCGACCTCCGGGTCCGGCAAGGCCATGCGGCGGGCCATTCCCACCGACAGCGTGGCGATGAGCGCCGACGCGTGGCCACGGTGGTTCGCGTACGGGGTCAGCGTGGCGATGAGCGCCTGCTTCGGCGGCCAGCCGCGCCAGCTGCGCCACGCTCGTCGCTCGCGCCCTGCCCTCGGTGGTGATCGGCGCCCGCCGGACGCGGGCATCGTCGCTCGGCTCGGAGAAGGCGTAGACCTGGTTGCGCCCGAGCGACTTCGCGGAGTACATCGCCGCGTCCGCGTCGCGCACGAGGTCGTCGATCCGCAGGTTGCCCCCCGGGCCGCCCGCGACGCCGATCGACACGGTCACCTCCACGGTCAGCCGCTCGTCGATCCGGATCCGTGTCGCGCCCACGAGAATCCGGAGCTTCTCGGCCAGCGACGCCGCGTCCTCGACGGTGGTCTCGGTGAGGATCAGCATGAACTCCTCGCCGCCGTACCGGCCGAGCATGTCGGTTGCGCGGAGGTTGGCGCGCAGCACGTCGGCGACGCCGCGGAGGACCACGTCCCCCACGTGGTGACCGTGGGTGTCGTTCACGGACTTGAACAGGTCGATGTCGACGAAGCCCACCGCGAGCGGCCGGTTGTAGCGCGCGGCCCGCTCGACCTCGCCGAGCAGCATGCCGAGGACCGCCGGGCGATTCGCGATCCCGGTGAGGCGGTCGATCGTCGCCGCGTCGTGTGTCATGGCGAGCGTGGCACCCAGCTGGGCGACGGCCCGTGCCAGCCGGTCATCGAGGCCGCTGCCGTGCGCCGGCACGGTGGTCCCGAGCTCGCCCGCGGCGAGGCGCTCGGCGGCGCTCACCACGGGGATCACGCGAGCGCGGATCCAGACGCTCGCGACAGCCGCGGTCAGGCTCCCGCCGAGGACGGCGGCAACCAGCAGCACGGACGGCTCCACGCCGCCGGGCGTCACCGGGCCGCTCGCGCCCACGAGGACGAAGAGCACGAGGCAGGCGACCGGAGCCAGCAACCCCAGCCACCCGAGGGCGCGTATCACGGCCCCACGGTACGCGCCGCGAACGTCGAGCAGCCTGTCCCAAAAGTACCCCCGGAGGCTCAGAAGGTCCCGGTCCGGTCACGGGCGGGGAGGCCCGGGTGGTGGCCGCGCCCGCGATGTCGGCTGGTATACTCCGCGCGTCCCGACGCCGCGGGCCGCCCGGTCCCCCGAAGGAGGCAGCGATTGTCCGAGGCCGGCATCTCGGTCGCGCCATGAACCGAGTGGTCACGTGTCCCACCGGGTGCCGCACATGCGGCGCCGTCCGAGCGGGGCAGTCCATCCGTGCAGGTCCCCGGCGCACGCGCCGAGGGCCTTTCTTGTTGCCCGCCGGACACGAGCGCGGCAGGGGGGGACGCATGCCGGCCACGGTGATCGTGGGGCTCCAGTGGGGCGACGAGGGCAAGGGGAAGGCGACCGACTTCCTCTCCGAGCAGGTCCGCTGGGTCGTCCGCTACCAGGGGGGTGACAACGCGGGCCACACGATCGTGCTGGGCACGGAGGTCTTCAAGCTCCACCTCGTCCCGAGCGGCGTGCTCTACCCGCACATCACGCCGCTCATCGGGCCCGGCGTCGTGGTGAACCCGGCCACCCTGATCGGCGAGCTCGACGGGCTGACGGCGCGCGGCGTCGACACGACTCGCGTCCGCGTCTCGCACGCGTGCCACGTGATCATGCCCTACCACGTGGCCCAGGACCGCGCCTCGGAGGCGCGCCTCGGCAGGGACGGGATCGGCACGACGCACCGCGGGATCGGGCCGGCCTACGCGGACCGGGCCTCGCGGGTCGGGCTCCGGATGGAGGACCTCCTCGACGAGGCCGCGCTCCGGCGGAAGCTCGACGCGCCTGGTCCCCGACAAGAACGCGCGAGCTGGCGCAGCTCGGCGAGGAGGGCCGGCCCTTTGCCGTCGAGGCGCTCGTCGAGTCGGCGCTCAGCTGGGGCGTCCGCCTCCGCGACCAGATCACCGACACCACGACGCTGGTGCAGGACGCGCTCCGGGCCGGGGACCACGTGCTCTTCGAGGGCGCCCAGGGGACGCTCCTGGACCTCGACCACGGGTCGTACCCGTTCGTGACGTCGTCCAACCCGGTCGCCGGCGGCGCCTGCACGGGCGGCGGGATCGGGCCGCTGCAGGTCTCGGCCGTGATCGGGATCATGAAGGCCTACACGACGCGGGTCGGGGCCGGACCGTATCCGACCGAGCTCCTCGACGAGATCGGCGAGGGGATCGCGACCCGCGGCCACGAGTTCGGGACGACGACCGGCCGGCGCCGCCGCGTCGGGTGGTTCGACGCCGTCCCGCTCCGCTACGCGGTGGACGTCAACAGCGTCAGCAGCATCATCCTCAACAAGCTGGACATCCTGTCCGGGATCGACGAGATCCGGCTCTGCGTGGCCTACGAGATCGACGGCCGGCGGGTGGAGCGCTGGCCCGCCTCGGCCGAGGAGGTGGCCCGCGCGGTGCCGATCTACGAGACGTATCCCGGCTGGCCCGAGGAGATCCACGCGGCCCGCACGCCCGACGACCTTCCCGCCGAACGCGCGCGCCTACGTCGCCGCGCTCGCTGCCCTGGCCGGCGTGCCGATCACGCTGGTCTCCGTCGGGCCGGAGCGCACCCAGACGGTGATGCTCGACGACCGACCGCTCGCGGCCGGCCGAGGCTGATGCGCGCCGTCGCGCCGACCCCGCACCGGATCCTCCTGGTGGGCGGGGGTGGACGCGAGCACGCGCTGGCGGTGCGGCTCGCCGGCGAGCCCGGGGTTGCGGCGGTCATCGCCCTGCCCGGCAGCGACGCGATCGCAGGCGTGGGCGGCGTCTCCGTGGTCGGCGGGCGATCCGCGCGACCCGTCCGCGGTCGTGGCGGCCGCCCGGGCGGCGCGGGTGGACCTGGCCGTGATCGGCCCGGAGGCGCCGCTCGCCGCGGGGGTCGCGGACGCGCTGGCGGCGGCGGGGATCCCGACCTTCGGCCCGACCGCGGCGGCGGCTCGCATCGAGAGCTCCAAGGCGTTCTGCCACGTGCTCGCGGACGCGGCCGGCGTGCGGATGGCCCGGGCCGAAGCCTTCGGCACGCTCGGTCCCGGCACTCGCGTTCGCGGCGGACCTGTGCGCGGGCGGGCGGGGCGTCGTCATCAAGGCCGACGGCCTGGCTGCCGGCAAGGGCGTCACCGTCTGCGACACGCTCGACGAGGCGGCGTCGGCGCTCGACGCGCATCTTCGCCGCCGCGCCCGCGGACGACGCCGACGCTCCCCGGGTCGTCGTCGAGGAGCGCCTGCGAGGGCCGGAGGCCAGCGTCATCGTGCTCGCGGACGAGACCGCCGCCCTCGCCCTGCCGGCCGCCCGCGACCACAAGCGCCTGGGTGACGGCGACGCCGGCCCGAACACCGGCGGGATGGGCGCGTACAGTCCGCTGCCGGACCTGCCGGACGCGCGCGTCGCCGAGATCGTGGCGGCGTTCCACGTGCCGCTCCTCGCCGAGCTGGCCCGCCGCGGAACGCCGTTCCGGGGCGCCCTCTACGCCGGGCTGATCCTGACGCCGGACGGCCCCGCGCTCCTCGAGTGCAACGCGCGCTTCGGCGACCCGGAGACGCAGGTGATCCTGCCGCGTCTCGCCACGCCGCTGGCGCCGCTGCTCCTGGCGGCGGCGGAGGGCCGCCTGGCCGCGGCCGCGTCGGAGGCCGGGATCACCGGCGTCCTCCTGCCCGCCACCTCGGACGCGGCGGTGGGCATCGTGCTCGCGGCCGGCGGCTACCCGGATGCGCCGCTGGCCGGCGACCGCGATCGCCGGGCTGGCGGAGGCGGAGGCGGGCGGCGCGCTGGTCTTCCACGCCGGCACGGCCCGGGACGCCGCCGGGACGTGGCGAGTCCGGGGCGGCCGCGTCCTGACCGTGGTCGGCCGCGGGCCGGACCTTGCTGCCGCGCGGGTCGCCGCGGAGCGCGGCGCCGATGCGGTCACGTTCGCCGGACTCCAGCGCCGGCACGACATCGCCACGGGGCCGCTGACCGCCAGCGCGGGGACCCGCCGGTGATCCGCCGCTACACGCGCCCGGAGATGGGCGCGGTCTGGTCGGAGGAAGCGCGCTTCGCGGCCATGCTCCGCGTGGAGCTCGCGGTGGCGAAGGCCCAGGTCGCGCGCGGCAGCGTGCCGGCCGAGGCGCAGGCGGTGATCGCGAGGCGCGCCCGCGTCGACGTGGACCGGATCGCGGAGATCGAGCAGGCCACCGACCACGACGTGATCGCGTTCGTGAGCCAGGTCGCGGAGTCGGTCGGGCCGGAGGGACGCTTCCTCCACCTGGGCCTGACGAGCAGCGACGTCGTCGACACCGGGCTGGCGCTCCAGCTGCGCGCCGCCGGCGATCTGCTCCTGGGCGGCGCCGACGCGCTCCTGGCCGCGCTCGTGGCTCGTGCCCGGGCCGAGGCCGGCACCGTGATGATGGGCCGGACCCACTCGGTCCACGCGGAGCCCACCACGCTCGGGCTCAAGCTGGCCGGCTGGGCGTTCGAGCTCGCCCGCGACCGCGCGCGCCTCGCCCGCGCGTTCGAGGACGTGGCCACCGGCAAGATCTCCGGTCCCGTCGGCACGTACAGCCTGCTCGCCCCGGACCTCGAGGCAGAGGTCCTCGCCGACCTGGGACTGGCCGCCGACCCGGTCAGCACGCAGATCGTCCAGCGCGACCGGCACGCCGCGGTGATGACCGCGATCGCGATCACCGGCGGTTCGCTGGAGCGCTTCGCCACCGAGGTCCGCAACCTCCAGCACACGGAGATCGGGGAGCTGATGGAGCCGTTCCGGGCCGGCCAGAAGGGCAGCTCCGCGATGCCCCACAAGCGCAACCCGATCCTGTGCGAGCGGATCGCCGGGCTGGCCCGGCTCCTGCGCGGGTACGCCGGCGCGGCGCTGGAGAACCAGCCGCTCTGGCACGAGCGCGACATCAGCCACAGCAGCGCCGAGCGGGTGCTCCTGCCCGACGCGACGATCCTCCTCGACTACATGCTGGCGAAGATGACCGGCCTGGTGGAGGGCCTGGTGGTCCGGCCGGAGCGCATGCGCGAGAACATCGAGCGCGGGCTCGGCCTCCACGCGTCCTCGCGGGTCCTCGTTGCGCTCGTCGACGAGGGCGGCCTGTCGCGCGAGGAGGCGTACGCCGATCGTCCAGCGCGAGCGCCCTCCGCGCCGCGGACGAGCGACGTCCGCTCCGCGAGCTCCTGGCCACCGACCCGAGCGTGGCGCAGCGCCTGACCCTGGCGCGCCTGGACGCCTGCTTCGACGACGCGGGGTTCCTGGCCCACGTGCCGGCCGTCATCGCGCGCCTCGACGCCATCGACCCCGGGATCGCCCGATGACGCCGGCCGGGACGTTCATCCGCTCCGGCAAGGTCCGTGACCTGTACGCGGTCGACGCGGACCGGCTCCTCCTGGTCGCGTCGGATCGGCTCTCCGCCTTCGACGTGGTCCTGCCGACGCCGATCCCCGACAAGGGCAGGGTGCTCACCGGGCTGTCGCGCTTCTGGTTCGCCGGGACGGCCGGGATCGTGCCCAACCATCTCTCGCGACCGACCCGGGCGCGCTTCCGACCGCGTGGGCGGATCGCGCCGACGAGCTGCGCGGCCGGATGCTGCTGTGTCGGCGCCTGGAGATCCTGCCGGTCGAATGCGTCGTCCGGGGCTACCTCGCCGGGGGCGGCTGGAAGGACTACGCGGCGACCGGCGTGGTCTCCGGCATCCGGCTCCCGAGCGGGCTGCGCGAGGGAGACCGGCTTCCCGCGCCCATCTTCACGCCCTCCACGAAGGCCGAGGCCGGCCACGACGAGCCGATCTCCTTCGACGCGCTGGTCGGGCTCCTCGCGGCCCCCGGGCGCGATGCCGGCGCGCTCGCGGAGCGGGTTCGCGACGTCGCGCTCCGCCTCTACGCCCACGGCGCCGCCGCCTGCGCGCGGGCGGGGATCCTCCTCGCCGACACGAAGTTCGAGCTCGGCCTGGCGGGCGACGGCGACGCTCGTCCTCGCCGACGAGGTCCTGACCCCCGACTCGTCGCGCTTCTGGGAGGCGGCCGCGTACGCGCCGGGCGGCTCCCAGCCGTCGCTACGACAAGCAGTACGTCCGCGACTGGCTGGAGGGCCAGGCGCTGGGACAAGACCGACCCCGGCCCGGCCCTTCCCGACGACGTCGTCGCCGGGACCCGCGCCCGCTACGTCGAGGCCTTCGAGCGGATCACCGGGGCCAGCTTCGCCCGCTATCTCCAGGAGGACGTCATCGCCCGATGAGCGCCGAGATCGTCGCCAGCCGGTTCCGTTTCGCGGTCAACGTCCTCCCCAAGGACGGGATCCTCGACCCGCAGGGCCGGGCCGTCGAGCAGAGCCTCCCGCATCTCGGGCTCGCCGGGATCGGGCAGGTGCGGGTCGGTCGTCGCGTGGAGCTCGCGGTCGACGCGCCCGACGCCGCGGCGGCCCGGGCGCTCGTCGACGAGCTTGCCCGCGAGCTCCTCTGCAACCCGATGATCGAGCAGTACGCGATCGAGGCGCTCGGCGCGCATCTCGGCCGCGCGCAGCGGGACCGGCGGGTGACGCGTCCGGGTCGGCGTCGTCGTCTTCCCGGGCTCGAACTGCGACGCCGACACGGCCTGGGCCCTGGCCCGGGCCGGGGCCGAGCCGGTCGAGCTCTGGCACGAGCATGCCGACCTGGCCGGCGTCGCCGCGGTGGTCCTGCCGGGTGGCTTCGCCTACGGCGACTACCTCCGGGCCGGCGTCATCGCCCGCTTCAGCCCGGTGATGCGCGCCGTGGCCGGCTATCGCCGCCGACGGCGGCCTGGTGCTCGGGATCTGCAACGGCTTCCAGGTCCTCGCGGAGGCCGGGCTCCTGCCGGGAGCGCTCCTGCGCAATCGCTCGCTCCGCTTCGTGTGCCGGGACGTGACGATCAGGGCGGAGCGCGCCGACACGCCCTTCACGCACCGGGTGCCGGAGGGCCGGGCGCTCCGGATGCCGGTCGCCCACGGCGAGGGCTGCTACTACGCCGACGAGGCCACGCTCGACGCGCTGGAGCGCGACGGCCAGGTCCTCTTCCGCTACGTGGACGACGCGGGGAGCCCGGCCGGCGTGGAGGATCGCGCCAACCCGAACGGCTCGCTGCGCGCGATCGCCGGCGTCCTCAACGCCGCCGGCAACGTGGCCGGCCTCATGCCGCACCCGGAACGGGCCGCCGACGCGCTGCTCGGCTCGGACGACGGGATGCTGCTGCTCCGCTCGCTCGTGGAGTCGGCGGCCGCGCGGGCGCAGGGCGGCGCCGCGCGGGTCGCGCCGACGGCCGCCGGGACGGGGCGATGAGCGCGGACGTGACCGCGGCCGTCGCGGCCGTGCCGCTCCACCGCGCGCTCGGGCTGACCGACGAGGAGCTCGCCGCGATCGAGGGGAAGCTGGGCCGCGGTCCCAACGACCTGGAGCTCGCGATGTTCAGCGTGATGTGGAGCGAGCACTGCTCGTACAAGAGCAGCCGGCCGCTCCTCCGCACGCTGCCGACGGGTGGCGACGACGTGGTGGCCGGCCCGGGCGAGAACGCCGGCGTGGTGCGGATCGGCGACGGCCTGGCGGTCGCCTTCAAGATCGAGTCGCACAACCACCCGTCCGCGGTGGAGCCGTACCAGGGGGCGGCCACCGGGGTCGGCGGCATCCTGCGCGACATCTTCGCGATGGGCGCCCGGCCGATCGCCGTCCTCGACGCGCTGCGCTTCGGCGACCCGTCGGATCCGCGGACGCGCCATCTCGTCAACGGCGTCGTGCGCGGCGTCGGCGGCTACGGCAACTGCGTGGGCGTCCCGACGGTCGGCGGGGAGCTGGTCTTCGACCCGTCGTACGCGGGCAACCCGCTCGTCAACGTCATGGCGATCGGGCTGGTCCGCGAGGACGCGATCATGCGCGCCGCCGCGCCGGGGCCCGGGCAACCTCGTGATCCTCTACGGCTCGGCAACCGGGCGCGACGGGATCGGCGGCGCCTCGGTCCTCGCCTCGGCGACGTTCGGCGACCAGGACCCGTCGAAGCGGCCGGCCGTCCAGGTCGGCGACCCGTTCGCGGAGAAGCTCCTGATCGAGGCGACCCTGGAGATCCTGGCCGCCGGACTCGCCGAGGGCCTCTCAGGACCTCGGCGCGGCCGGCATCACCTGCGGCGTCTCGGAGACCGCGGACCGCGCGGGCACCGGGATCCGCGTGGACCTCGACGCGATCCCGCGCCGGGAGCCGGGCATGGCGCCGTTCGAGGTGCTGATCAGCGAATCGCAGGAGCGGATGGTCGTCATCGCGCGGCCGGACCGCTTCCCGGAGATCGCGGCGATCTGCGCCCGCTGGGGGATCCCGTGCGCCGTGATCGGCCGGGTCACCGACGACGGTGACATCACGGTGATCGAGGGCGGCCTGGATGCCGACGGAGCCCCCAACCGAGGCGCACGGGAGCTGGCCCGGGTGCCGGCCCGGGCGCTCGCCTCCGAGGCGATCGTGTTCGACCGGCTGGCGGCGCCGCCCCCGCGCCGCCGGAACGCCCCGGCGCCCGGGAGCCCGGAGCTGGCCGGCGCGACCCTCCCGGAGCGCGGCATGGACCCGGGCGCCGTCCTGCTGCGGCTGCTCGGCAGCCCGAACCTGGCCTCGCGGGCGTGGGTGGCGGAGCAGTACGACCGCCACGTCGGGACGAACACGGTCGGCGGGGCCGGTCACGGGGCGGCGGTCCTGCGGGTCAAGGGCACGCGGCGCGCGCTCGTGGCCACCACCGACGGCAACGAGGCCGTCAGCGCGCTCGATCCGTACCTCGGGCGCGGCGCTGTCGGTGGCCGAGGCCGACCCGCAACGTCTCCGTCACGGGCGCCCGGCCGCTGGGCGTCACGAACTGCCTGAACTTCGGCGATCCGACCCGACCGGAGGCCTTCTGGCAGCTCAGGGAGGCCGTCCGCGGGCTCGGCGACGCATGCCGGGCGCTCGGGATCCCCGTGACCGGCGGCAACGTCTCGCTCTACAACGAGGCGCCCGGATCGGCGATCGCGCCGACGCCCGAGATCGGCGTCGTCGGGCTGCTCGACGACGTGGCGCTCCTGGTGGGGCCGGCGTTCGCGGCGGACGGGGACGTGGCCCTGCTCGCCGGGCTGACAGGGCCCGGGCTCGGCGGGAGCGCCTACGCGGCGCTCGCCGGCATTGCCGCCGAGGATGGACCCGCCGGGCCTCGACCTTGCCGGCCGAGGCCGCCGTCCAGGCGTTCATTCGCGCGGCGATCGCGGCGCGCTCCGTCACGGCCGCTCAGGACGTCGCGGGCGGCGGCCTCGCGGTCGCGCTCGCCGAGATGGCGATCTGGGGCGGCCGGGGCGGCAGCTTCCGGGTGGCCGTTGCGAGCGCGCCGGCCGTCGCGCTCTTCGGCGAGAGTCCCTCGCGCATCGTGCTGACGGCCCGCCCGGCGGACCTTCCGGCCGTCCGCGCCCTCGCCGCGGGGCACGGCGTCCCGCTCGCCGAGCTCGGGACCGTCGGCGGGCCGCAGCTGCTCGTCGAGCTGGTCGGGGTGGGCGCCACCGGCGCTGCCGAAGGTCGCGGCGCGAGCATCGCCGATGCGCTCGAGGTCACGCTGGCCGACCTGCGCCACGCCTGGGAGCACGGGCTCCCGCGCGCGCTGGGCGAGGAGGCCTGACCGATGTGCGGCGTCTTCGGGGTCGTCGCACCCGGCCAGGAGGCCGCCAGGATCGCCGCGCTGGGCATCTTCGCGCTGCAGCACCGCGGCCAGGAGTCCGCCGGCGTGGCCGTCTCCGACGGCGAGCAGCTGATGCTCTACAAGGACCTCGGGCTGATCGCGCAGGTCCTCGACGACCGGCGCCTCCCCAGCCTGCGGGGCGAGCTCGCGATCGCCCATTGCCGCTACTCCACCACCGGCTCGACGATCTGGGAGAACGCCCAGCCGACGCTTCGCCTGGGACCCCGGCGGGCGCTGGCGATCGGCCACAACGGGAACCTGGTGAACACGCGGGAGCTGCTGGCGAAGCTCTCCGGCGGCCGCGCGCGCCTCCCGGCGAGCACCGACACGGAGCTCCTCACCGCGCTCATCGCGGACGAGCCGGCCGGCGACACGGTGGACGCGCTCCGCCGGGTGCTGCCCACGACGCGCGGCGCGTACAGCCTGGTGATCCTCGACGAGCGACGCGTCATCGGCGTTCGCGACCCGTACGGGTTCCGGCCGCTCGTCCTCGGTCGGCTGGCGCCGGCGGAGCCGCGCCCCGTCGGCCTGTGGGACGACCCGGACGGCGGGGTCGGCTGGGTGCTGAGCTCGGAGACGGCGGGCCTCGACGTCGTCGGCGCCGACTACGTGCGCGACGTCGAGCCGGGCGAGATCGTGATCCTGGAGGCCGGGCAAGGCGCCCGTCTCCGTGCGGTTCGCCCCTGCCACGCCGGCGCTCTGCGTCTTCGAGCTGATCTACTTCGCCCGGCCCGACTCCTACATGGAGGGCGTCAACCTCTACGAGGCGCGCCGGCAGATGGGGATCCAGCTGGCCGGGGAGCAGCCGGTCCGGGCCGACTTCGTCATGCCGGTCCCGGACACGGGCGCCCCCGCGGCGGTGGGGTACGCGGAGGCGTCCGGCATGCCGTACCGGGAGGGGATGATCCGCAACCGATACGCGGGCCGGACGTTCATCCAGCCCTCCCAGCCGATGCGCCAGCGCGGCGTCACCGTGAAGCTCTCGCCGCTGCGCGAGATCGTCCGCGGCCAGCGCCTGGTCGTGGTGGACGATTCGATCGTCCGCGGGACGACGACGCGCTCGATCGTCGAGCTGCTGCGCCGGGCGGGCGCCGCGGAGGTCCACGTGCGGATCAGCGCGCCGCCCATCTATCACCCCTGCTTCTACGGGATCGACACCCAGGTCGAGACCGAGCTGATCGCCGCGACGCACTCGGTGGACGAGATCCGGGAGTTCATCGGGGCCGACTCGCTGGGCTACCTCTCGATTCGCGGCGTCCTCGCGGCGCTCGACCTGCCGTACGACCGGTTCTGCTTCGCCTGCTTCGACGGCCACTACCCGGAGCCCGTCCCGTACGACGCCGCGAGCCGCAAGTTCGTGCTCGAGGAGGGCGTCGGGACCCGTGGCTGAAGCGAGCCGCCGGGACGCACCCTCGGGCGCGCGGGAGCGCGCCCCCCGCGACGCCTACCGGGCCGCCGGCGTGGACGTGGACGCGGGCGAGCGGGCGGTCGCCCTCATGCGCGAGGCGGTCGCCTCCACTCGCCGCCCCGAGGTCGTCGGCGGCCTGGGCGGGTTCGCCGGGGCGATCGAGATCCCGGCCGGCTACCGGCGGCCGCTCCTCGTGGCGTCCACGGACGGCGTCGGGACGAAGACCGCCCTGGCGCGCGCGCGCGGGTCGGCTGGACGGCCTCGGGATCGACCTCGTGGCCATGTGCGCCGATGACGTGGTCTGCGCCGGCGCCGAGCCGCTCTTCCTGCTCGACTACGTGGCGGTTGGCCGGCTCGTGCCCGAGGAGGTCGCCGCGATCGTCGCCGGGGTCGCGACGGGCTGCCGCGCGGCCGGCTGCGCGCTCCTCGGCGGCGAGACGGCCGAGCATCCGGGGACGATGGCGCCCGCCGACCTTGACCTGGCGGCGACGTGCGTCGGCGTCGTCGAGCGCGACGAGGTCATCGACGGCTCGGCGGTCCGGGCCGGCGACGTGCTCGTGGGGCTCGCCGCGTCCGGGCTCCACAGCAACGGCTTCTCGCTGGTGCGACGGCTCGTGGCGGAGGCAGGCCTCCCGCTCGGCGCGCCGTACGCGGACGATCCTGGCGGCGCCGCGCGGCCGGCGTCGCGCCCGAGCCGGAGCATGCGGCCGCATCGCTCGGCGACGTCCTCCTGACCCCGACCCGGATCTACGCGCGGGCCGTTCTGGCGATGCGGGCCGCGGTCCGGGCTGCCGGCGGAGACGTTCACGGGATCGCCCACGTCACCGGCGGAGGATTGCCGGGGGCCGTGCCGCGGATCGTGCCGGACGGGCTCGCGGCGCGGATGGACCCGGCGGCGTGGCCCATGCCGTCGGTCATGCAGCTGCTCGGCACACTGGGCGGCCTCGGCGGCGGCCGAGCTCCGCGCGACGTTCAACGGCGGCCTCGGGATGGTTGTCGCGGTGCCGGCGGCCACGGTGGAGGCGGCGCTGGCCGCCGCGGCGGCCGCAGGGATCGGGGCGTACGTCGCCGGGGAGATCGTGCCGGCAGCGGACCTGGGCGGCACGCGCTACGGGGAGGTGGAGCAGTGAGCAGGCGGATCGCGGTGGGCGTCTCCGGGAGCGGGAGCAACCTGCGGGCACTCCAGGCGCGGATCGCCCGCGGTGCCCTTCCGGCCGAGATCGCGCTCGTCTTCGCGGACCGCGCGTGCCCGGCCCTCGACTGGGCGGCCGAGGCCGGCCTCGACACGGCGCTCATCGAGGACCTCGGCGCCCGGAGCCCGGATTCCCGCGCCCTCGCGGACCGGAACCTGGCCGGGACGCTGACGGCGATGGAGGTCGACGCGGTCGTCCTGGCCGGCTTCATGCGCCTCGTCGGCCCGATCCTCCTCGACGCGCTACCCGAACCGCGTCCTCAACGTGCATCCGTCGCTCCTGCCCAGCTTTCCCGGGGCGCACGCGGTCCGCGACGCGCTCGCGGCCGGTGCCGCGGTGACCGGCGTGACGGTGCATCTCGTCGACGCGTCGCTCGACGGGGGCGCCGATCGTCCTCGCGGAGGCGGTGGACGTCCGTCCCGGCGAGGACGAGGCGGCGACTCCTCGATCGGCTCCACGCGGTCGAGCACCGGCTCCTGCCCCGGGCGGTCGCCCTGCTCCTGGGCGGTGCGCTGACGGTGGACGGACCGCGCGTGACGATCGATCCCTCCCGCGCGGTGGCCGCCCTGCCGCGGGCGCGGCGTGCGCTTCTCTCGGTCTCGGACAAGGCCGGGCTCGCGGACCTCGGCGCGGGGCTCGTCGCGCGAGGCTTCGAGCTGGTCAGCACCGGCGGGACCGCCCGGGCGCTCCGCGAGGCCGGCCTGCCGGTCACCGACGTCGCGGCCGTCACGGGCTTCCCCGAGATGCTCGACGGGCGGGTGAAGACGCTGCACCCGCGGATCCACGCCGGGATCCTCGCCGATCGCGGCAACCCCGACCACGTCGTCCAGCTGGCGGCCGCGGCGATCGAGCCGTTCGAGCTCGTCGTCGTGAACCTCTACCCGTTCGGCGCCGCCGCCGAGCGTGCATCCCGCGGCGAGCTGGACCTCGACGGCCTGGTCGAGGAGATCGACATCGGCGGCCCCTCGATGGTCCGGGCGGCCGCCAAGAACGCGGGCAGCGTGGCGATCGTGACGTCGCCCGCCCGCTATCCCGCCATCCTCGAGGCGCTGGACGCGCGACGGCGGCATCCCCGCCGGCCTCCGGGCGGCGCTCGCGGTCGAGGCCTTCCGCCACACCGCCGCCTACGACGCGCGGATCGCCGAGGTGCTGCCCCGCGAGCTCGACCGGGCGGGAATCCCGCTGCCCGACGAGCCCGGCCTCCCCGGGAGCATCGATCCGTTCCCGGCGGCGCTGACCCTCGGCCTCGAGAAGGTGGAGACGCTCCGCTACGGCGAGAACCCGCACCAGCCGGCGGCGCGCTACCGGCGACCCGGCGGCAGCGACGCGGACGGGCCGTTCGGGACGGGCGAACCGGCGCTCCAGGGCAAGCCGCTCAGCTACAACAACATCCTCGACGCATCGGCGGCGTCGGCGCTCGGGCGCGCGCTGCGCGGCCCCGCCTGCGTGATCGTCAAGCACACGAACCCGTGCGGCGCGGCGGAGCGGGGGAGCCTCGCCGCCGCCTGGGACGACGCGCTCGCCGCGGACCCGGTGAGCGCGTTCGGCGGCGTCGTCGCGCTGACGCGGGAGGTCGACGGGGAGGTGGCCGAGCGCCTCGCCGGCATCTTCCTGGAGATCGTCGTCGCGCCCGCGTTCGACACCGCCGCCCGAGCCGTCCTGGCCCGGCGGCCGAACCTGCGCCTCGTGGTGGACCGACGGCTGGGGGCGTCCGGGGCATCCAGCGCCGACCGGACCGGCTGGGCTCGTTCCGGACGGCCGGCGGCGCCGTCCTCGTGACCGCGCCGGACACCGCGCCGGACGATCCCGCCGACCTGGGCCCAGGTCACCCGGCGCGCACCCACCGACGGCGGAGCGGACGGACCTCGACCTCGCCTGGCGCCTGGTCCGGGGCGTCACGAGCAACGCCATCGTCCTGGTGCGGGACGGGATGCTGATCGGCATCGGCTCGGGCCAGACGAGCCGGGTCGACGCGGCCCGCCAGGCCGTCGAGAAGGCGCGGGCGATCCTCGGGCCGGAGCGGCTGGCCGGCGCGGCGTGCGCCTCGGATGCCTTCTTCCCGTTCCCGGACGCGGTCGAGGCGTGCCTCGCGGCGGGCGTCACGCGCGTTCGTCCAGCCGGGCGGCTCCGTCCGCGACGCCGAGGTCATCGCCGTCGCGGACGCGGCCGGCGCGACGATGCTCGTCACCGGGGACCCGCCACTTCCGGCACTGAGGGCCGCGCGTTGGACGTCCGATCCGGTCGACGACCAGAAGCCAGGCCGGACCGCTCAGGCCGTGCAGCCTGGGGCGGGCGCCCAGAGGCGAGCTCAGTCCTTCAGCTCACCGCTATCGTCACGAGCGCCCCGATCCTTGCCGCGTCGGCGGCGGTCGCTCCGTCAGGCGCCAGAAGGCGACCGGCCACATGGCGCCTTCGGCGATGCTCGGCCCTGTCGCTGAGGCCGAGCGGCGAGTACCGCGTCTTGAACTTCTGCGCGCTCGGGAAGTGCGCAGACCACGTTGCCGTCCAGGCGATACGCGGGCGATCCCGTACCAGGCCGCGGCGAGAGCGCCTGGCGCGGTGGCCTCGACGACGGCGATGGAGCCGCTCGGGCCATGGCGCGATCCGGCCCCGGCATCTCGGCGATCTTCGCCGACGCACGTCGCGCTCGCCGCGTCCGCCTCGTCCGCGCGCGCCCCGCGGCGCGAGGTCGAACCTGCGAGCTCGCCGGGCGAGCTCCGTCATCGCGGCTCGGTCCTCGTCCACGCGACCCCCGCGCTCCGGACCCGTCCGGCCGCTCCCGGCGGTGCACCGGCGCCCTCCGGCCGGCCGCGGCAAGCGTGCGCGATCGGCTGGCCGCGGCCAGAGCCCGACGCCCAGGCCCGGTCCGGCGATCCCGCCCGGTCGGCGCCGGTGCCCGGCCGCTCGCCCGTGCCGCGCACGCCCTGCTACGATCGGCCGGCCATGCCCGACCGCTTCTACATCACCACCGCGATCGCCTACGCGAACAACCGGCCCGGCCTCCACACCCTCTACGAGGTGATCGGGGCCGACGTGCTGGCGCGCTGGCACCGCATGTGCGGGGTCCCCACGCGCTTCCTGACCGGCACCGACGAGCACAGCGTCAACATCGCGATGCGGGCGGCCGAGGAGCAGCGCTCGCCGCGCGACTTCGTCGACGAGCAGGTCGCGCGCTTCCGGGCCGCCGAGGGCGCCCTCGCCATCGCCCCGGACCGCTTCATCCGGACCACGGACCCGGACCACCTGCGCGCGGCGCAGGAGATGGTCCGCCGGGCGTACGCCAGCGGCGACATCTACGTCGGCACGTACGAGGGCTGGTACTGCCCCAACGAGGGGTTCCGCAACGCCACCGACGTCGTGGAGACGGCCCTGGGCACGATCTGCCCGAACCACCCCGACGTCGCGCTCCAGTGGCTGACCGAGCGGAACTGGTTCTTCCGGCTCTCCAGCTACCAGGAGCGCCTGGAGCGCTGGTTCGAGGAGAACCCGGACTTCGTGGCAGCCCGAGTATCGGCGCAACGAGATGCTGGGCTTCATCCGCGGCGGCCTGGAGGACTTCTCGATCAGCCGGCCGGACGCGGGGTGGGGGATCCCGTTCCCGATCCTCCCCGACGGGAGCAGCGCGCAGCTCGCGGACGGCTCCTGGGACCCGGCCGCCGGCACGATCTACGTCTGGTACGACGCGCTCATCAACTACATCACCGGGGCCGGCTTCCCCGACGACCCGGCGGCGTTCGCGCGCTGGTGGCCGGCCGACCTGCACGTGATCGGCAAGGACATCGCCCGCTTCCACACGATCTTCTGGCCGGCGATGCTCTGGTCGGCCGGGCTCGAGGCGCCGCGGCGGGTCTGGGTCCACGGCTGGCTCCTGGCCCAGGGCGAGCGGATGAGCAAGAGCCGCGGCAACTTCCTCGACCCGATCGACTTCGTGACGGCGTTCGGGAGCGACGGCGCGCGCTACGTCGCGCTCCGCGAAGTCGCCTTCGACCGCGACAGCGACGTCTCGTGGGACTTGTTCATGCGCCGCTACAACGCGGACCTCGCCAACGACTTCGGCAACTTCGTGAACCGGACCGTGTCGATGGCCGGCCGCTACCTCGGCGGCGAGCGGCCCGCGCCGCGCGGCGCCGCCGAGAGCCCGCTGGGGGCGGCCTGGCCGGCGATTCGCGATTCGTACGCGGCGAAGCTCGAGGGGTGCCTCCTCCACGAGGCGCTTGCCGCGCTCTGGGAGTTCGTCGGCGCCGGCAACCGGTTCGTCGACTCCGAGCAGCCCTGGGTCATCGCCAGGGCCGTCAAGGCCGGCGACGAGGGCGCCGCCGAGCGCCTTCGCGGGGTCCTGGGCGATCTCGTGGAGGCGTGCCGGCTCGTGGCGCTCGCCGTCGCGCCGGTCATGCCGGGCCTCGCGCCCCGCGTGATGGCGCAGCTCGGCTACGCACCACGGCTACGCGGCGGACGGCAACGGCGGGCCGCCGCTGCTCGACGAGCTGCGATGGGGAGCCCACGCCGGCGAGGCCGGGATCCTCGGGTCGCGCCGATCCCGCTCTTCCCGCGCCTGGAGATCGAGGCCGCCGAGGCCGGGGACGCCGAGGCCGGGCAGGGGCCCGTGTCCCGGAGCGCCGCGCCCGGCTGACCGTGCGCCTCGTCGACACCCACTGCCACCTCCAGGCGGAGCCGTTCGCCGCCGACGTCGCCGAGGTCATCGCGGCCGCGGAGCTCGCCGGCGTCGAGCGGATCCTCGTGCCCGGCTGGGACGAGGCGTCGTCGGTCGCGGCGCTCGCGCTCATCGACCGCTTCCCGCGCCTCGCCGGCGTCGCCGTCGGGGTCCATCCGCACGCGGCCGCGGACGTCGATGCCGAGGCGCTGGGAGCGGATCGCGGCGCTCGCGGCGGATCCGCGGGTCGTCGCGATCGGCGAGACCGGGCTCGACTTCGACCGGATGTTCTCGCCAGCCGCGGCACAGCTCGCGAACCTGCGGCGGAACCTGGCGCTCGCCGCTCGCCACCGGGAAGCCGGCGATCCTCCACTGCCGCTCGAAGGCCGGCGAGCGGGACGCCCAGGACGCGCTGATCGGCGAGCTCCGGGCGGCCGGGTTTCGGGACGCTGCGCGTTGGCGCGGCGTTCGGGGAGCGGCCGCCGGCCATCCTCCACTCGGTCTCCGGCCCGGTCGACTATGTCGAGGCGGCGCTGGAGCTCGGGCTGCGCGGTGAGCGTGTCGGGCCTCGCGTTCCGGCGCGGGGAGGAGGCCACCGCCGAGAGCGTCCGCCTGGTCCCGCCGGACCGCATCCTCGTCGAGACCGACGCGCCGTACCTCTCGCCGCCCGGGGCGCCGCGGCGACGCAACGAGCCGGCCTGGGTGCGGGTCACCGCGCGCTGGGTCGCCGAGCGGCGCGGCGAGGACCCCGACGAGCTCGGCGACGCGGCTCGTCGCGAACCACGACCGGATCTTCGGGAGCGGCGCGACGTCCGCGCCCGGGTGATCGCGATCGCTCAGCGGAGGCGCCGCCAGCGAAGCGTCATCGACGCGATGAGCGGCCGGCCGGGCTCGACGAGCGTGAACTGGCCCGTGTTCAGCCCGTCCGGCGGCCCCGTCTGCGGCTCCACGCAGACGCCGTCGGCATGCTCCGTGTAGACGACCCAGTACGCGGCGTCGCTCTCGAGCGCGATCTCCAGGGCACCCGGCCAGCGAACCAGCGGCGGTGACGCCACGCCGACGAAGCAGTCATCCCAGGGTCCCGGCGGGACCGGCACGACCTCCCCGGTCGGGAGGCCGTCCGCGCCGCGACGGAGCATCCCGCCCGCGCGCAGGTCGACCTCCACGGGGCCGCCTGCCACGCCCGCCGGCCCGCGGAGCGTCGCGCGGGAAACCACGGGTGCCAGCCCACGATGGCGGGGAAGGGCCGGTCGTCGGCGTGGACCTCCAGCGTGGCGGTGAGCGACGTCGGCGGCAAGGGCGACGCGGTGCACGCCCGGCCTCCGAACGGCCACGGGCCGCCGAGCGGCGCCTCGAGGACCGCGGTCGTGTCGTCGGTCGGGCGGCACGTCGTCCAGGCCGCCTCGACCAGGGTCCCGTGGATCGCGTGCGGCGGGAGCAGGTGCGGTTGGCAGCTGGTGCACCGCCCATCGCGGCGCAGGAGCCCGTCGCGCATCCGGCCCGCCCACGGGACCATCGGGTAGGCGCCCCAGGCCAGCGGCCCAGGGCCGGCGGAGATCAGGAGGTCGAGGCCGTCGACGCGGATCGCGGCGATCCGGCCGCCGGCACCCGGGTCGAGGATCGCCTCCGCGGGACCGGCCCGCAGGACAACTCGAGGGTGGCTGGTCTGCATGCCTCGGAGACTAGCGCGTCGCGGCCCCCGGCATCCGGTGGGTCACGTGTCCCGGCCGGCTGCGCCTCGCACGCCGTCCGCCCCCGGCCGGGGAGCCGCCGCGCTCCTCGCCGTACGCTTGACATCGGGGACCTCGTCCGCTAGATTGCTGGCACTCTCCAAGTGAGAGTGCCAGCAATGCTGCACAACCACCGTCGCGACCCCTTTGACCGGTGGTCGCGGCCCGGGACGTCGCTGCAGAGAACCGCGCGGAGGTCCGCGCATCGGTCCATCGAGGGGGTCCCGCCGGCAGGCCCGGCGGATGAACGCCCGCATTGCACAGGAGGGTCACCCGTTGGCCACCGCATCCAAGACGACGAAGCTCCGCCCGCTCGGGGATCGGGTCGTCATCAAGCCGTCGCCGCGCGAAGAGGTCACGAAGAGCGGGATCGTCCTGCCGGACACCGCGAAGGAGAAGCCCCAGGAAGGGTCGGCCCTCGCGGTCGGGCCGGGCCGGATCCTCGAGGACGGGTCGCGCGAGAAGATGGACGTCGCCGTGGGCGACAAGATCCTGTACGCGAAGTACGCCGGCACCGAGTTCAAGGTCGACGGCGAGGACCTGCTCATCGTGAGCCAGAAGGACATTCTCGCGATCGTCGAGGGCTGACGGGCTCCGCCCGTCACGTCCGGCATTCGCTCGTCATTCCCAGGAGGAAACCAAATCCGTGGCTAAGCAGGTCGTTTTCGACGACACCGCGCGTCGTTCTCTCAAGCGCGGCATCGACAAGCTCGCCGACGCCGTCAAGGTGACGATCGGCCCCAAGGGCCGCAACGTCGTCCTCGACAAGAAGTTCGGCTCGCCGACCATCACCAACGACGGCGTGACGATCGCGCGCGACATCGAGCTCGAGGATCCCTTCGAGAACATGGGCGCGCAGCTCCTCAAGGAGGTCGCCACCAAGACCGACGACGTCGCCGGCGACGGCACGACCACCGCGGTCGTCCTGGGCCAGGCGCTCGTCTCCGAGGGCCTCCGCAACGTCACCGCCGGCGCGAACCCGATGGTCCTCAAGCACGGCATCGAGCGCGCCGTCGAGGTCATCGTCGCCGAGATCAAGGCGAGCGCCCGACCCGTCAACTCGCGCGAGCAGATCGCGGCCGTGGCGGCCATCTCCGCCGCGGATCCCGAGGTCGGCGAGATCATCGCCGAGGTGATGGACAAGGTCGGCAAGGACGGCGTCATCACCGTCGAAGAGGGCCAGTCGCTGGGCCTCGAGAAGGAATACACGGAGGGGATGCAGTTCGACCGCGGCTACATCTCCGCCTACTTCGTCACCAACCCGGACCGGATGGAGGCGGTGCTCGAAAGCGCCCGGATCCTCATCACCGACAAGAAGATCTCGGCCGTCGCGGACATCCTCCCGTCGCTCGAGAAGGCCGTCGCGGTCGGCAAGCCGCTCCTGATCATCGCCGAGGACGTGGACGGCGAGGCCCTCGCGACGCTCGTCGTCAACAAGCTCCGTGGCACGATCCAGGTCCTGGGCGTCAAGGCCCCGGGCTTCGGCGATCGCCGCAAGGAGATGCTCCGCGACATCGCGATCCTGACCGGCGGCACCGTGATCTCCGAGGAGATCGGGCGCAAGCTGGACTCGGTCCAGGTCGAGGACCTCGGCGAGGCACGCCGCATCGTGTCCACCAAGGACGACACGACGATCGTCGACGGCGCCGGCAGCGAGCCCGACATCAAGGCGCGCATGAGCCAGATCAAGGCGCAGATCGAGGAGACCACCTCGGACTACGACCGCGAGAAGCTCCAGGAGCGCCTCGCCAAGCTCGCCGGCGGCGTCGCCGTCATCAAGGTGGGCGCGGCGACCGAGGTCGAGCTCAAGGAGAAGAAGCACCGCATCGAGGACGCGCTCTCGACGACCCGCGCGGCCGTCGAAGAGGGCATCGTCGCGGGCGGCGGCACCACGCTGCTCCAGGCGATCCCGGCCCTCGACGCCCTCAAGCTCGAGGGTGACGAGCAGGTCGGCGTCGACATCGTCCGGCGCGCCCTGGAGGCCCCGGCCAAGCAGATCGCCGACAACGCCGGCGAGCGCGGCGAGGTCGTCATCGAGCGCGTCAAGAACCTGCCCAAGGGCCAGGGCTTCGATGCCCTCAAGGGCGAGTACGGCGACATGTTCGAGAAGGGCATCGTGGATGCCGCCAAGGTGACCCGCTCCGCGCTCCAGAACGCGGCCTCCATCGCGGCGATGGTCCTCACGACGGAGACGCTCGTGACCGACCTTCCCGAGAAGAAGGACGCCGGCAACGGCGGCGGCCACGGCCACGGCGGCGGCGGAGACATGGACTTCTAGGTCCCGCCTCTCGCTCACACGAAGTGGCGGGGCCCCAGCCGGGAACGGCCGGGGCCCCGCCATTCGTTGCCCGTCTCAGAATGCCCGCCGGGCCCGACGCCCGGGACGACAGCTGGAGCTAGCCCAGCAACCCGAAGCGCACGTTGGACGCGGCCCCGATCAGCCCCATCCCTGCCAGCGCGATCGCGGCGACGAGCGCCGCCGGCATCAGGGTGGACCTCGGGAAGCGCCGCGCGATCCGCGCCAGGGCCAGCAGGATGATCGTGATCGCCACCACCTTCAGGACGATTGCCCCCAGGGGACCGTTCCAGGCGTACAGCGTCTGCGCCATGGGGTTGGTCTCGGCGCCGATCCCCACCCGGGCCACGGCGGCGGCGAACGTCGTGAGATCCAGGAGCTGGGCGACGACCGCGAGGACGATGACCGCTGCGTACGTTCGGGGGATGCGGCGCGGCATGGATTCGCTCCCTTGCCTGGGACCTATGGGGGGTGCGGTGAGTATCTGGGGGGTGCGCTGAGTATCCGCGGGTGGGCTCGAGCGGGTCCATAGGACTTCCGTCCTCGGCGGGAGGACCCCGAGGGCGCACGGTCGCCGCATGCCTGGGCCGGGCCATCCGTTCGCGGATGCCCGGCTCTCGTGCATCATGCTGGTGACGCCATCGATCCTCGAGGACCTGCCACATGTGGACGCTGGGCACACCGCCGCTCGAGCTCGTGCTCCGGGCGGCCATCATCTACGTCGTGTTCTTCGGCGCCCTGCGCCTCTTCGGCAAGCGCGAGATCGGCCAGTTCACGCTGTTCGATCTCGCCCTCGTGCTGCTGGCCGCGAACGCCCTGCAGCCGGCGATCACCGGGCCGGACGCGTCGATCCCGGGCGGGCTCATCGTCGTGGTCACGATCTTCGTCCTCAATCGAGGCGTCGGCGATCCTGCGGGTGCGCAGCCCGTTCGTCCGCCGGCTCCTCGAGTTCGGGCCGACCGTCATCGGGCGCGATGGCGCCTGGCTCCTGTCCGGCCCTGATCCGCCAGGGCCTCGACCTCGTCGACGTCGAGGCGGCGCTCCGCGAGCACGGGCTGGACGCGGTCGCCGAGATGAAGCTCGCGACCCTTGAAGCCGACGGATCGATCAGCATCGTCGCGACGGACCCTGCGGCGACCATCGAGGTCAGGCGCCGACGCAACCGGTCTCGCCGGGCGCTCTGACCGGGTGCTCCCGCGACGGGTCGCGGCGCCGCGCAGGGCTGGGCCAGAAAGGGCCATTCCGCACTGGCGGACCGCGCGCGAAGCCCGGCACGCTCGCGCGGCTGGAGGCCCGATGCCCATCACCGCTCCCGAGCGCGACGGCAACCGGTCCGGCCCCGCGGCGGTCACGCCCGGCGCCGGCCGCTGGAATCGCCTGTCCGCAGACGGCTGTGCACAGATCCAGGCTGCGGCGTGCGCGATCCTGGAGCGGACGGGCGTCCGGGTCGACCACCCGGAGGCGCGGCGTCTCCTGGCGGCTGCCGGCGCGAGAGTCGACGGCGCCGATCGCGTCCGGATCCCGGCGGCGCTCGTCGGCGAGGCACTGGCGGTCGCGCCGAAGTCGCTGACGCTCCACGACCGGTCGGGCCGGCCGGCGATCGAGTGGGGCGGCGAGACGGCCTGGTTCGGGCCCGGCTCGGATTGCCCGTACGTCGTGGACGGGCGGACGGGCGACCGGCGCCTCGCCACGCTCGAGGACGTCCGGGCCGGCATCGCGCTCGTGGACGCGCTCCCGAACATGGCGTTCGCGATGTCGATCTTCCTTCCCTCCGAGGTGGACGGGCGGGTCGCGGACCGCCACCAGGCCGCGGCGATGCTGACCGGGACCACGAAGCCGCTGATCGTGGTGACCTACGAGCTCGAGGGGCTGCGCGACGTGCTCGCGATGGCCGAGGCGGTCGCCGGCGGGGCCGGCGAGCAGGCGGCCCGACCGTCCGTCGCCTGGTACATCAACGTGACGCGCGGCCTGCTCCTCGACGAGGACGCCGTGGGCCGGCTCCTCTTCCTTGCCGAGCGCGGCCTGCCGGCCCTCTGGATCCCGGTCACCTCGGGCGGGACCACGGGGCCGGTCACGCTGGCCGGGACGCTTGCCGTGAACCAGGCGGGCGTGCTCGCCGGCCTCGTGATCGCGCAGCTGGTCCGCGAGGGCGCGCCGGTCGTGGTGCCCGGCTTCGGCGGAGACGCCCTGGACCTGCGCACCACGGTCGATCCATACGTGGGCCCGGACCCGAAGGGCGCCGCCGAGGCGCTGGCGCACCACCTCGGGCTCCCGATGTTCAGCCTCGGCGGGGGAGCGGACTCGAAGGTCGTCGACGGCCAGGCTGCCGCCGAGGCCGCCTCCGCCATCCTCCTCGACGCGCTGGCCGCGGGCCAGGTGACCCACGACAGCGGCTACCTGGAGTCGGGGCTGGCCGGGTCGCTGGCGCAGCTCGCGATCTGCGACGAGCTGGTGGGCTGGACGCGCGCGGCCACCACGCCGGTGGACCTCTCCGACGACGCGTTCGCCCTCGACCTTGTCGACGAGCTCGGGGTGGACGGGTCGTTCCTCGAGTCCGACCACACCCTTGCGAACTACCGCTCGCGGTGGTACCCGGCCCTGTTCGATCGCCGCAGCCGTGGAGCCTGGGCCACCGCCGGGGGACACGCGCTGGGCGCCCGCGCCGCCGACCGGGCGGATGCGATCCTCGCCGCCCGCGCGGTCCCGCCGCCGCTCCCCGAGGCGGCCTCGGCGGAGCTCCGCGAGATCGTGGCCCGCGCCGAAGCCCGGGCCGGCCTCTGACGCCCCGCATCAGACGGATCGAGCCGCGTCCCACGGGTCGCGGCGGGTGGTGTGGAGGCGCCGCGGCTCGCGGCGGGAGGAATTCGATGGACCAGATGCTCTTCGCGACATTGCGCCAGGCCGTCACGGACGGCGAGCCGGCGGCCGCCGAGGCAGCCGCCCGGGAGGCGCTGGCGGCGGGGATCCCGCCGCTCCGCCTGATCGACGAGGCGGCCATGCCGGCCCTGCGCGAGATCGGGGAGGGGTTCTCCAACGGCGACCTGTTCCTGCCGGACCTGATGCTCGCCGCGCGGGCGATGCAGGCGGCCATGCGCGTGATCGAGCCGGCCCTGGGAGCCGGTGGCGAGCAGCGCGCGTCGGCGGGCCGCGTGGTGCTGGGGACGGTGTTCGGCGACATCCACGAGATCGGCAAGAACCTCGTGGCGACGCTCCTCTCGGCCAACGGCTTCGAGGTCCACGACCTGGGCGTGAACGTCTCCCCGGCCGCATTCGCGGCAAAGGCCGCCGAGGTCGACGCCGACCTGGTCGGGGTCTCGGCGCTGCTCACCACGACGATGACCGGCCAGCGCGCCGTGGTCGAGGCGCTGGGCGCCGCCGGCCTCCGGCCCCAGGTCAAGGTGATGGTCGGCGGCGCCCCCGTGACGAGCGCCTGGGCCGATGAGATCGGTGCCGACGCGTACGCCGAGGATGCCATCGCGGCCGTCGACACTGCGCGCCGCCTCGTCGGCGTGCGGGCATGAGCCAGGGTGCCGTGATGCCCGAGACCACCTCCGTCCAGCCACCGGCTGCGGCGTCGCGCCGACCGCTGGCCACGCTCGTCGATCCTGCGATCCGGCTCGAAGTCCTCGATGCCGCGGCCCTCGACCGCATCCACGCGGCGACGCTCGAGCTCATCGAGACGGTCGGCGTCCGCTTCCCGTCCACGCGGGCCCAGGCGATCTGGGCCGACCACGGCGCGCAGGTTGACCCGGCGACCGGGATCGTCCGCGTCCCCGGGCACGTCATCGACGCGGCGCTGCGGAGCGCCCCGGCGGCGTTCACGCTGGCCGGCCGGGATCCCGGGCGCGACCTGCCCCTCGACGGCCACCACGTCTGGGCCGCGACCGACGGCTGCGGCGTGGAGGTTGCCGATCCCACCACCGGCGAGCGGCGGCGCTCGACGCTCGACGACGTCACCTCGATCTGCCGCGTGGCGGAGGAGCTGCCCGACGTCGGGTTCATCTGGATGCCGGTCTCGGCGCAGGACGTCGCGCCCGAGACGCGGGCGCTGCGCGAGCTGGCGGCCGCGCTGGGCATCACCACGAAGCACGTCCAGACGGAATCGGTCATGCACGCGCGCGAGGCCGCCGTGGCCGTCGAGATGGCGCTGGCGCTCGCGGGCAGCCGCGCTGCGCTCCGGGCGCGACCGCCGCTCTCGCTCACGTTCTGCACGATCAGCCCGCTCGCCCACGAGGCGGGCGCGCTCGACGCCGCGCTGGTGGCGGCGGAGGCCGGGATCCCCACCGGCTTCATGACGATGGCGTCGTGCGCCCACACGGGACCGGCGACGCTCGCGGGCACGCTGGCGGTCGGCAACGCCGAGGTGCTCTCCGCGCTGGCGCTCGTCGCAGCTGGCCTTCCCCGGCGCGCCCGTCTACTACGCCGCCGCGCAGACCGCGATGGACCTGCGGACCGGCGCGTACACGGGCGGCGGCCCGGAGGACGTCCTGTTCGGGATGGCCTCGGGCGAGCTGGCGGACCGCTATCGCGTGCCGCTCTCCATGGGCGCGTTCGCGACCGGCGCGCACGTGCCCGACTGGCGGGCCGGCCTGGAGAACGGGCTGGCGGCGCTCGCCGCGTGCGTCGGCCGGGCCGACATGCTCCTGGGCATGGGCCTGCTGGCCGGCAGCCGGATCTGGTCGTACGAGCAGCTCCTGCTCGACGCCGAGATCCTGCGGCCTGGTCCGCGGGATCTGCCGCGGCATCCCGGTGGACGACGAGTCCCTGGCGCTCGACGTCATCCGCCGCGTCGGGCCCGGCGGCGACTTCCTGTCCGAGCCCCACACCCGCCGGCACATGCGCGAACGCTGGAGCCCGGCGCTCATCGATCGCCGCCCACCCTCGCCCGACGGCACGCCGCGCGTGGATGCACGGGAGCGGGCTCACGAGCGCGGCGCTCGAGCTGCTCGCGACGGCGCCCGGCGCGCCGCTCGACCCCGCGCTGGCCGCGGAGCTCGTCCGGATCGCCGACACGGCCGGGGAGCCGGGTCGATGACCGGGCCGGCCGGCCGGCGCCCGACCCTCGACCTGCTGGACCCCGCAGGCATCGAACGGATCCTCGACGAGGCGCTTGCGGTCCTCGAGGACCCCGGTGTCCGGGTGGACGATGCCGGAGGCACGGACGCTGCTGGAGGGCGTCGGCGCCGAGGTCCACGACGGCGTGGCCCGGATCCCGGAGTCCGCCGTCCGGGCGGCGCTCGCGACGGTCCCGCGGTCGTTCACGCTCCACGCCCGCGACGGCTCGCCGGCCGTCCGCTACGGCGTCGGCGAGGTGGCATTCGACCCCGGCTCCTGCGGCGTCGCGGTGCTGGACCCGGAGACGGGGGAGCACCGGCCGTCCACCGCGGCCGACCTCGTCCGGCTGCGTGGCCGTGGCAGAGCGCCTGCCCGTCTACGCGGCCCAGTCCACGGCCGTCGTCTGCTGCGGACGTGCCCGCGGAGCTCGGCGACCGCTACCGGCTCCTGCTGGTCCTGCTCGGCTCGGACAAGCCGGTCGTGACCGGCGCGTTCACGGCCGACGGGCCTGGGGCCGATGCTCGACCTGCTGGCGGCCGACGCGGGCGGCGCGGATGCGCTCGCGCGCGCGACCCCGGGCCGTCTTCGACGTCTGCCCGTCCCCGCCGCTCGACTGGACCTCGTTCGCCTCGCGCTGCCTCATCGGGCTCGCGCGCGCCGGCGTGCCGGCCCAGATGGTCTCGATGCCGCTCGCCGGCGGCGCGGGGCCCGTGACCCTGGCGGGCTCGGTCGTCCAGCACGCCGCCGAGTGCCTGGCCGGGATCGTGATCCACCAGGCTGGCCGCCCCGGGCGCCCCGATCGTCTGGGGCGGGGCACCGGCGATCCTCGACATGCGGATCGGCGCGACGCCGATGGGCGCGATCGAGACGGCGATGCTCGATGCCGGCAACGCGGCGGTCGGGCGGTCGCTCGGCCTGCCCGACCCACGGCTACCTGGGCGCCACGGACGCCAAGGTCGTCGACGCCCAGGCGGGCATGGAGAGCGCCACGACCGCGCTGGTCGGGGCGCTGGCGGGGATCGACCTCGTGTCGGGCGCCGGGATGCTCGATTCCCTGCGCTGCCAGAGCGCGGAGAAGCTCGTCATCGACGCGGAGGCGATCGCGAGCGCCCTGCGCCTCGTCCGCGGGATCGCGCTCCCGGAGGGGTCGCTCGGGATCGACTCGATCCGGGAGGCGGGCTTCGCCGGCCGCTTCCTCGAGCTGCCGGAGACGCGCCGCCGGTTCCGGGAGGAGCAGCACCTCCCGTCGCCGGTGATCGACCGCGGCTCGCTCCGGGCCTGGCTGGAGGGGGGCGGCGGCGACACGTTCGCCCGGGCCCGGTCGCGGGTCGACGCGCTGCTGGCCGCGGCCGTGCCCTCGACGCTGGACCCGTCGCGCGCGGCCGAGCTCGTCGGCCGGGTGGCCGTGGCGCTCCGGGCCGTCGGCTTCGACGGGCTGCCCGGCGTGGCCGCGGAGGCGGCGGCGGAGGTGGCCCGGAGGTAGGCGAGCGCGTCGGCCCCGGCCCGGCGGGCAACGGCCGGCCGGCCGCGGTCGGCCCCGGCGCGTCGACGGCGGGTGCAGGTCGGGGCCGTACAATCGGAGCGTGGAATCCCCGCCCCCGTGGCTCGCCGACGAGCCGCCCCTGCCCGACGCGCCCGCGCCCGGGGACGAGCCGCCGCACGCGGCCGCCGGGCCGGATCCGCGCGCCCCGGAGCGTGACCGCGGCCTCGCCACGGGCGTCGCATCGCCGCGAGGAGCTCGCGGCGACGATCACCGCGCGCCTCAACCCCGAGCAGGCCCGCGCCGTCACGACGACCGAGGGGCCGCTCCTGATCCTGGCCGGCGCCGGGCAGCGGCAAGACCCGGGTCGTCGCCCACCGCGTGGCCTACCTGATCGGCGTGCGTGGGCATCGCGCCGTGGCGGATCCTCGCCGTGACGTTCACGAACAAGGCCGCCGGCGGAGATGCGCGAGCGGATCATCGCGCTCGTCGGCCCCGACGACGGCCGGAAGGTGGAGATGGGCACCTTCCACGCGGTCTGCGCCCGGATCCTGCGCCGCGACGGTGCCGCGATCGGGCTGGACCCGCGCTTCGTGATCTACGACACGGACGACCAGCTGACGCTCATGAAGCAGGTCTTCCGCGACCTCGACATGCCGCTCCAGGGCGGCCCGATCCGGCCGCGCGGCGTGCTGGAGGCGCTCGTCGCGGGCCAAGAACGACCTGGAGGACGCGGAGGCGCTCGTCGAGGCGGCCACGACCCACTACCAGGAGGAGGTCGCGAAGCTCGCCGTGGCCTACGAGCGGCGCCTCCGCGCGGCCGGCGCCCTCGACTTCGACGACCTGCTCGGCGAGACCGTCCGGCTCCTCGAGACGCAGCCCGAGGTGCTGGCCCGCTACCAGGCCCGCTGGCGCTACCTCCACGTCGACGAGTACCAGGACACGAACCGCGCCCAGTACCGGATCGTCCGCGCGCTCGCCGCCGCGCACCACAACCTGTGCGTGGTGGGCGACGACGACCAGTCGATCTACGCCTGGCGCGGGCGCGGACCTCCGCAACATCCTCGACTTCGAGCGCGACGAGCCCGGCGCGACCGTGGTCAAGCTGGAGCGCAACTACCGGAGCACGCAGCTGATCCTGGAGGCCGCCCACGCCGTCGTCGCCAACAACGCTCGACCGCAAGGAGAAGAAGCTCTGGACCGAGCAGGCGGGCGGCCGCCCGATCCAGCGGTTCGAGGCCTACGACGAGGAGGAGGAGGCGGAGTGGATCGCCCGCCAGGTCGAGGCGCTCCTCGGCGGCCGGGCCGCGTCGCTGACCCGCCGGGCCGACGACGACGGCTGCGTTCCGGCCGAAGGACGTCGCCGTCCTGTACCGGACGAACGCCCAGTCCCGGGCGATCGAGGAGGCGTTCCTGCGCTACGGGATCCGCTACCAGCTGATCGGCGGGACGCGCTTCTACCAGCGCCGCGAGGTCAAGGACGCGCTGGCCTACCTGCGGGTCCTGCGCAGCGACCGCGACCGCGTGAGCTTCGAGCGGATCATCAACATCCCGCCGCGCGGGCTCGGCGACAAGTCGCTCGAGGTCCTCCGGATCGCCGCCGACGAGCCCGACGCGACCTACTGGAGCGCCCTCGAACGGGCGGCGGCGGACGGGCTGCTGCGTGCTGACCGGCCGCGCGCGCGGACGCGGTCGCGGACTTCGTCGACGCTCGTGCGCCGGCTGCCGGACCCGGGTCGGGCTCCTGCCGCTGCCCGAGCTGCTCGACGACGTCCTGGAGGCGTCCGGCTACCGGGCGATGCTCGCCGACGGCACCGAGGAGAACGAGGAGCGCTGGCGGAACCTGCTGGAGCTGCGCTCGGTGACCACGCGCTACGACGACCTCGCGCCGGACGACGCGCTGGACCGGCTGCTGGAGGAGACGGCGCTCGTCGCCGACCAGGACAGCTACGAGGGCGACGCCGACGCGGTCACCCTCATCACGCTCCACGCGGCCAAGGGCCTGGAGTTCGGCGCCGTCTTCATCGCCGGCCTGGAGGAGGGCATCTTCCCGCACAGCCGGGCGCTCGCCGCGGAGCGCGACGAGGACGACCCGCGCGAGCTCGAGGAGGAGCGCCGGCTCGCCTACGTCGGGATCACCCGGGCGAAGGAGCGGCTCTTCCTCTCGCACGCCGTCGCGACGCGCGACCTGGGGCCCGGCCGGCGGCGCCCGCCGTGCCGTCGCGCTTCCTGTTCGAGATCCCCGCCGACCTGATGGAGGGCCCGCGACTGCTCCCGGGCGCGGCGCGACCCGTACGACCTCGACCTCGCGTTCGGGGCGCGGCGCTCGTCGCGCCTCGGCGCCCGCGGCGGGCGGCGGCCTGGACGGACCGGCAGCGGCCGTCCCGGCGCCCCGGCCCCCGGCGAGAGCTTCCGGCCCTCGCGCGACCTCGCCGCTCGGCGCGACGCCTTCGCGGCGGGCGCGCCATCCGGATCTCTCGCCGCGCCCGGCCGGGGCTGCGCGGTTCCGGCGCCGAGCCGCCCGGACCACCCGGACGCCGACTTCCCGACGATCTGCCGGTGCGCCAGCTCGCCGGCCGGCCGGGCGCGGCGAGCCGTCCGGGCGGCCGGGCCGCCCGCGCCCCGCCGTCCGGCGCCGGCCCCGCGTGTCCGCGTCCCCGGGGAGCGGCTCTTCCGCGACGGCGACCGCGTCGTCCACGCCCGCTTCGGCGACGGCGTCGTCGTCACCTCCAAGCTCACCCGCGACGACGAGGAGGTCACCGTCGCGTTCCGCGACGGCGGCGTGAAGACGCTGCTCGCCAGCATCGCGAACCTCGAGATCACCGGGTGAGCGGCCCGAACCCGCTCCTGGTCGCCCGCCCGACGATCCCCGCCCGGCGGTCTCCCTGGCGGCCGCCTCACGCGGCTGGCCCGGCGCCCCGGCGCCCTCGTCGGTGCCTGCCGGCCGCAGGTGCGGAAGGTGCTCCGCCCAGTGCCGATCGGTGTCGCCGTGGATGATCTCCACGAGCGGCTCGCCCGCCGTCCACGCGAATCGCCCGGGCTCGAACAGGTCGGGGTCCTCGGCGTCCTCGATCGCGCGCACGAGGTCCGCCCAGGCGGCGGCCTCGCCGGACCGGAGGTCGGCGGCGGTCCGGCCCCGGCTCTCCTCGAAGACCCGCGCGTTGCGGGCGTCGAGGTCGAAGGGCTCGTCCGACGGGTACGGGTCGCGCCCCTCGCGCAGGGCGGCGATGACGTGGCTGGAGTGGCGTTCCCACCATTCGATGTGCGCGACGACGTCGCCCCGGGTCCACTCGCCCTGGGCGGGGAGGGCGAGGTCGGCGTCCGAGAGGCCGTCGATGACCGCCCGCAGCCGGTCGTGGTCGATCCGAAGCGCCGCGATGAGCTCGTGCTTGTCCATCTCGATAGCATGCCGCGTCGCGCGACGCGACCTCAACCCTCGGCGCGCCTCGCGGGCGCCCGTAGACTCGGGGTCGCGATGACCACGCCCGACCTGCCCGTCGACCCCGCGCTCGTCGCCGCCGCGGCGGCCCGCGCCCCGGATGACGCCGCGACGCGGCACGCGGCGCTCGCCGCGGAGGTCCGGTCGGCGAACCGCGCCTACTACGTCGAGGACACCCCGACCCTGTCGGACGCCGACTACGACGCGCTCTTCCGCGAGCTCGTCGCGCTCGAGACGGCGTTCCCGGAGCTCGCGACGGCCGACTCGCCGACCCAGCGCGTGGGGGCCGGCGGGGCGCTCGACGAGAGCAGCCCGTTCGCCGAGGTCCGCCACGAGCGCCCGATGCTCAGCCTCGGCAACGCGTTCGGCGAGGAGGAGCTGCGCGCGTTCGACGCCCGCGTCCGCCGCGGGCTCGGCCTGCCGCCCGCGCCGGAGCCGGCCGCGGAGCTTCGCTACGTCGCCGAGCTCAAGATCGACGGCCTCGCCATCAGCCTCCGCTACCGCGACGGGCGGTTCGTCCGCGGCGCGACCCGCGGCGACGGGACGACCGGCGAGGACGTCACGGCCAACCTGCGGACGATCACCGTCGATCCCGGACCGCCTCGGCCGAGCCCGTCACCCTGGAGGCCCGCGGCGAGGTCTACATGCCGAAGGCCGAGTTCGCCCGGATCAACGCCGAGCGTGAGGAGGCCGGGCTGCCGCTCTACGCGAACCCGCGCAACAGCGGCGCCGGCTCGCTTCGCCAGCTCGATCCCGGCCGTGACGGCCGGCCGGCGCCTCAGCTTCTGGGCCTACCAGCTCCACGAGGAGGCGCCGGCACAGGCGACGCTCTTCGGGCGACGACCGCGGAGACCGCGGCCACCGCGGGCGCGGCCGTTCGCGCCGAGGTTGACGCCCAGTCCGACGCGCTCGGCGCGACTCGCGGCACTCGGCTTCCCGGTGAACCCGCACCACGCCGCCGACCTCGACATCGAGGGCGTCATCGCCTTCGTCGAGGACTGGCGCGAGCGGCGCCACGACCTCGACTACGAGACCGACGGCGTGGTCGTGAAGGTGGATCGCGTTCGACCAGCAGGCGCGCCTGGGGATGGTCGCCCGGGCGCCGCGCTGGGCGATCGCCTTCAAGTTCCCGCCCGAGCAGGTCGAGACGCTCCTGGAGGAGATCGTCCCGTACGTGGGGCGGACCGGGACGCTCACGCCGGTCGCGCACCTCACGGCCGGCGAAGGTGGCGGGCTCGACCGTCGCCCGGGCCACGCTCCACAACCTCGACGAGGTGCGCCGCAAGGACCTCCGGATCGGCGACCGGGTGATCGCTCCAGAAGGCCGGCGACGTGATCCCCGAGGTCGTGCGCGCCGCTCCCCGAGCGGCGCACCGGCGCGGAGCGCGTCTTCGAGATGCCGGAGCGCTGCCCGGTCTGCGGCACGCCGGTCGTCCGCGACGAGGGCGCCGTCCGCCACTACTGCCCGAACCTGGCCTGCCCGGCGCGCGTCGTCCAGGAGTTCGCGCACTTCGCCGGTCGCGGCGGGATGGACATCGAGGGCGCCGGCTGGGCGGTGCTGGTGCAGCTCCTCCAGCGCGGCATGATCCACTCCCGGGGCGACTTCTTCCGGCTCGACGTCGACGACCTGGAGTCCCTCGACCGGTTCGCCCGCAAGAGCGCGGAGAACCTCGCCGCGGCGATCGAGCGTGCGCGCCGGCGGCCGCTGGCCCGGATCCTCAACGCGCTGGGCATCCCGCAGGTCGGGGAGCAGACGGCGATCGACCTCGCAGCCTGGCTTGCCGGCCGGGTCCGGCCCGCCGAGGACGCGCCGATGGGTGGACCCGACGGCTGGACGGCGCAGGTCGCGGCGGAGCTCCGCCGCATCGCGACCGACGAGCCGGCCGCGTTCGAGGAGGTGCCCGGGGTCGGGGCGACCGTCGCGGCCAGCCTCGGCCGCTGCTTCGCCGACCCGGCGACCGCCGGGATGCTCGACGACCTCGTCGACGGCGGGGGTGGAGGCCGGAGCGACCCGCAGCGCGTCCCGCGATCGGCGACGGGCCGGCCGGGGTGCTGGCCGGGAAGACGCTCGTCGTCACCGGCACGCTCCCGGGCTTCAGCCGGGCGGAGGCCGAGGACGCGATCCGGGCCGCCGGCGGCAAGGCGGCCGGCTCCGTCTCGCGGAAGACGGACTACCTCGTCGCGGGCGAGAACGCCGGCTCGAAGCTCCAGAAGGCGCAGGAGCTCGGGCGTGCCCGGTCCTCGACGAGGACGGGTTCCGGCGGCTCCTTGGCGGGCGGGCCGAGCGGATGAAGGAAGTTCACGGTGCGAGCTGGCACCGGGGCCCTTTCAGGAACTTCGAATTAACCTTGAAGTACGGGGTGGCCGGCAGTACCATCCGGCCATGGGTACCATCGGGAAGACGATCCCTCGCCAGGTCGCCCAGGCCGGCCAAGGGCTCGTCGAGTACGCACTCATCCTCGCCCTGATCGCGGTTCTGGCGATCAGCGCGACCCTCTTCCTGGGCGCGAAGATCAACACAGTCTTGAGCAATGTCGGCAACAGCGTTGCCGGGCACGTGTCGACGCAGACGACGACGACCGGGACGACGACGACCGGGACGACGACACCAGCGCCACCGCCCCCGGACGGTCAACACCAAGTGGGTCACTCCTGCGGCGGCTGGCACTATAACGACACCTGGCATTGGTGGACCAACTGGGACTCGCAGCACAACCACTGGGATTGCCGGATGAGTCGTGCTACTAGCGTTCTCGATCCGGCGTGACCCGGCCCGGGAGCCCGGGTCCGCCATCATCGAGACGTGGCAACCCTCTCGCGGGAGGATGTCAAGCACGTCGCACACCCGGCCCACTTCGGACTGACGGACGTTGAGCTGGTCCTCCTGGAGGGCCAGCTCAATCTCTGTCCTGGGCCGACACGCGATCCTCTCCCGCCTCGAGACGGACGCGACCGCGGCAGGGCGCCGCCCACCGGGTGGCGACCCGGCTCGCACTGGAGCCCCGTTGCCCTGGGCCGGCGCCGTCGAGTCGCGATCGCGGTCGGACTCGGAGGCGCAGCACCTCCAGTTTCCCGCACGGGCGGCAGCATCTCGTCCGGTACGCTTGAGCACGTCACCTGTCGCCCAGGAGCTCCCCACGATGCCGAAGGCTGCCCGGACGAATGGAAGGAGAGTCCCCCCGCGCTCGACCGGGGGGTCGGCGGTCCGCACGGCTCGACGCGAGACCATGTGCTGGTGATCCCGGTCTCGAGCGTCGCTGACGGCGAAGCCGCCGCAGCGCCTGGCCCTGGCGAGCCGCCCGGGTCGTCGTCGTCGTCCAGGCGCCGGTTCGAGCGCCTCCGACAGAACCTGGGCGATCCGAGGACGCTCCTCGCGCTGTTGCTGATCGCGGCCCTGGTGGTCCGCGTCGTGTGGCTGACGCTCCCCCAGAACGGGCTCATCTTCGACGAGACCTACTACGTCAATGCCGCGCGGGTGCTCCTCGGCTGGACCGTCCCCGCTGGCGCCCCGTACGCCGGGTTACCGGTCGGGCTGGATCCGAACACCGAGCATCCGCCGCTCGGAAAGCTGCTGATGGCGCTCTCCATGGTCGTCTTCGGCGACAACGGCCTGGGCTGGCGGCTGCCCAGCGTCATCGCCGGGATGATCGCGCTGGTCGCGGTGTTCCAGATCGTTCGCGCCGCAGGTGAGACCGCGCGGCTCGGCCTCTTGATCGTCGGTTTCCTCGCCTTCGAGAACCTCACGCTCGTCCACGGCCGGATCGGGACGCTGGACATGCTGGTCCTCGCGCCGATCCTCGTGGGTGCCTGGTTCGCCCTGCGCGGTCGGTGGGCGGCCGCCGGGGCGGCGACCGGGGTCGGCATGCTCATGAAGCTGACGGCGCTGTACGGTCTGCTCGCGCTGCTGATCATGCTGGCGCTGCTGCTCCGGCCGAAATGGGGCCGCCTGCGCGTCTCCGATCTCCGGCCGGCCGCGGTCACGCTGCTCACCTTCTCGATCGTCACCATCGGGGGCCTGTGGCTGCTGGACATGAGGTTCTCGAGCTACACGAACCCGTTCGAGCACCTCCAGCACATGATCGACTACGGAGCCAGCCTGGCGCGGGGCGTCGTCGGGCCGGGGAGCTGCCCCAGCAACGACAGCACCCCCTGGCAATGGCTCTTCAACGAGTGCCAGATGTCGTATTTCCGGGTCGACGTCACGGTCAAGGCGGGGGACGAGATCCTGGCGATCTACCCAACCATCGATTTCCGCGGGGCGATGAACCCGATCCTCATCGGCTCCCTGCCCATCGCGTTCCTGTTCACCGCCTGGCTCGCCCGGAAACGGCGGAGTCGGCTCGCGACGTGGGCCCTTGTCTGGGCCGCGGCCAACTACCTTCCGTACGTGGGGTTGGCGCTGCTCTCCGAGCGGGTGACGTACCTGTACTACTTCCTGCCGGTCATCCCGGCGCTCGCGGTGGCGACCGCCCTCCTGCTGCGCCGCTCGGGCCTGCCTCGGTTCGTGACGGTGGGATACGTGGCGGCGTTCTTCGTGGCCTTTGTCGCGTACTTCCCGTTCCGGCAGATCCCCTGACCGGACCGCGTCTCGCCGGCGGAGGCTCACCTCGCCAGGCGACCGGCGACCGTCCGGGCGTCGCGCCCGCTCGGCTATCATCCGGACATGGCGACCCTCTCGCGGGCCGACGTCGAGCACGTCGCCCACCTCGCCCGCCTCGGCCTGACCGACGGTGAGCTGGCGCGCCTGGAGGGCCAGCTCAACCACATCCTGGACCAGTACGCGATCCTCGCCGAGCTCGACACGGACGCCATCCCGCCCGACCGCCCAGACGATCGAGCTGGAGAACATCCTCCGCGAGGACGTCGCGCGGCCGTCGCTCTCGCAGGCCGAGGCGCTGGCGAACGCCCCGGACCGGGACGGGAGCTACGTCGTGGTGCCGGCCATCCTCGGCGGCGACTGAGCGTCCGATGACGGACACCGGGCTGACCCGCCTGACCGCCGCCGCGATGAGCGACCGGCTGCGCGCCGGCGACCTCTCGTCGCGCGAGCTCGTCGAGGCGCACCTCGCCCTGGCGGAGCGCGAGAACCCCGCCCTCAACGCGTGGCTCGTCCTCGACCGCGCCGGCGCCCTGGCCGCCGCCGACGATGCGGACGCACGGCTGGCCGTGGCCCGCGCCGAGGGCGCGACGGCGCTCGCGGCCCTGCACCCGCTGTGCGGCGTGCCGGTGGGCCTGAAGGACCTCGTCTCGGTCCGCGGCGGCCAGTGCACGGCGGGCTCGCGGATCCTCGCCGGGTACGTCGCCCCGTACGACGCCCACATCACCGAGCGGCTGCGCGACGCCGGCGCGGTGATCCTCGGCAAGCTGAACATGGACGAGTTCGCGATGGGGTCGTCCACCGAGCACTCGGCCTACGGCCCGACCGCGAACCCGTGGGACCTCGGCCGCGTGCCCGGCGGCAGCTCCGGGGGCTCGGCGGCGAGCGTCGCGGCCGGCCACGTGCCGCTCAGCATCGGCACCGACACGGGCGGCTCCATCCGCCAGCCGGCGGCCATGACCGGCATCGTGGGGCTCAAGCCCACGTACGGGCGGGTCAGCCGCTACGGGATCGTCGCCTTCGCCTCCTCGCTGGACCAGGTCGGGCCGTTCGCGCGCGACGTCCGCGACGCGGCGATGCTCCTCCACGCGGTCGCGGGCCGCGACGAGCGCGACTCGACCTCGGCCCCGCTCCCGGTCCCGGACGAGCTGCTCCACCTTCCCTCCTCGGACGACGAGGCCGCCGGCCACCTCCGGGGCCTGCGCCTGGGCCTTCCGCGCGAGTACTTCGTGGCCGGCATGGAGCCGGGCGTGGAGGCCCGCGTCCGCGAGGCCGTGGCGGCCCTGGCCGCCGCCGGCGCGGAGATCGTGGACGTCAGCCTGCCCCACACCGACTACGGCCTGGCGACCTACTACATCGTCGCCCCGGCGGAGGCGTCGGCGAACCTCGCCCGCTACGACGGGATCCGCTTCGGCCACGCGGTCCACGACGGCGACGTGCTGGCCAACTACCTGGCGACGCGCGGGTCCGGCTTCGGCCCCGAGGTGAAGCGCCGGATCATGCTGGGCACCTACGCGCTTTCGGCCGGCTACTACGACGCGTACTACCTGAAGGCCCAGAAGGTCCGCACGCTCATCAAGGCCGACTTCGACGCGGCGTTCGGGGCGGGAATCGACGCCCTCGTCGCGCCGACCAGCCCGTTCGTGGCCTGGCCGTTCGGGGCCAGGCTGGAGGATCCCGTCGCGATGTACCTCTCCGACGCCTGCACGCTTCCGGTCAACATGGCCGGGCTGCCCGGGATCAGCATCCCGGCCGGCCTCTCGGACGGCCTGCCCGTCGGACTCCAGCTGATCGGCCCGGCCTGGAGCGAGCTGGCCCTCCTGCCGCGCTGGCACGGGCCTACGAGGCGATCACCGCAGACGCCGATTGGCGGGGCCTGGAGCCGGCCGGCCTCGCCGCCCTGTCGCCAGCCCGCGGGGAGCGTCCAGTGACAACCTCGGAGCCTCGGCCCCCGCTCGCGGAGCGGGCCCTCTCGGCGCGCGTCCGGGCCGTGCCCCCGTCCGGCATCCGGCGCTTCTTCGACATCGCCGCGACGATGGACGACGTGATCAGCCTGGGGGTGGGGGAGCCGGACTTCGCGACGCCGCCCCAGGTGATCGAGGCGGGGATCGCGTCGCTGCGGGCGAAGCGGACCCACTACACCAGCAACTACGGGACGCTGGAGCTGCGGACCGCGATCTCCGACCACCTCGCGCGCCGCTACGGCGTCCGCTACGACCCGGCACCGGGAGATCCTCGTCACGGTCGGCGCCTCCGAGGCGGTGGACCTGGCGCTCCGGGCGACGATCGACCCCGGCGACGAGGTGATCCTCCACGAGCCCTCGTACGTCGCGTACGTCCCGGCGGTCGTCTTCGCCGGCGGCACGGTCCGCCACGTCGCGACACGCTTCGAGGACGACTTCGCGCTGGACCCGGCCGCCGTGGCCGCCGCCGTGACGCCGCGGACGAAGGCGCTCTTCCTCGGGTTCCCCTGCAACCCGACCGGCGCCGTCCTCCCCGAGGCGGTCCAGGACGAGCTGGCGCGGATCGCCGTGGCGAACGACCTGCTGGTCTACTCGCGACGAGATCTACGACCGGCTGGCCTACGGCGGCTACCGCCACCGGGCGATGAGCGCGCTGCCGGGCATGCGCGAGCGGACGATCCTCATGGGCGGCTTCTCCAAGGCCTACGCGATGACCGGCTGGCGGGTCGGCTACGCCTGCGCGCCGGCCGGGATCCTCGACGGGATCGTCAAGGTCCACCAGTACGGGATCATGTCGGCCTCGACCACGGCCCAGGACGCCGCGCTCGTCGCGCTGCAGACGGCCGACGCGGACGTCGAGGCGATGCGCGCCGAGTACGACCGCCGCCGCCGGCTCCTCGTGGACGGGCTCAACGCGCTGGGCCTCGAGACGTTCGAGCCGCGCGGCGCCTTCTACGCGTTCCCGCGGATCACCTCCACCGGCATGGACGACGAGACGTTCGTCGAGCGCCTCATCGACCGAGGAGCACGTGGCGGCCGTGCCGGGGAGCGCGTTCGGGCCGTCAGGCGCCGGCCACGTCCGGATGTGCTACGCGACGAGCTACGAGAAGCTCGAGGAGGCGCTGGTCCGGATCGGCCGGTTCGTCGACCGCCAATCGGGGACAGCGCGGAGCGCGTAACGCCCTGCGGGCTCACCCGGACCGCGTGTCGGGCGCGCCGTAGGGGCCGAGCGGGGGCGGAGAGGCGGCTTCTCGCTTGGCCCGGTACATGGCAACATCGGCGGCCTTGAGCAACTCCTCCGCGTCGCCGCCATCCTCGGGATGGAGGCCGATGCCGATGCTGACCGTGACCTTCGCGGTGCCGCCCGGCAGCGCAATGGGCTTCCCGATCGCGCCGTCGACCTTCCGGGACACGGTGGTCGCATCGCCGCCCGTGCCAAGCCCCTCGAGGAGGATCACGAACTCGTCGCCGCCGATACGGGCGACCGTGTCGGCGGCTCGAACGCTCTGCGTCAGCCGCTCGGCCACCGCGCGGAGCACCAGGTCGCCGACGTCGTGGCCGTGGAAATCATTGATCCGCTTGAACCCGTCGATGTCGATGAAGAGCAGCCCGAAGCTGGTCCCGAATCGCCTGGCGCGGATCAGGAGCTGGTTCAGCCGGTCGAACATGAGGTAGCGGTTCGGCAGGCCCGTCAGCGTGTCGTGGGTGGCGATCTCCTGCAGGGCGAGCTCGGCATGCTTGAGGTCGTTGATCTCCCGCGTGATTCCCACCAACCCCACCACGGCGCCCGCCGCGTCATGGAGCGGCGTCTTGCTGGTGAGGGTCCAGTTGACGTGGCCGCCCTCGAGCTCGCGGCTCTCCATCAGGCCGGTGATCGGCTCGTCCGCCTCCATGAGGCGCGAGTCGTCCAGCATGGTCCTCCGGCCGAATTCCTCGCCGAACAGGTCGATGTCCGTCTTGCCGACCAGCTCCGCCGGATCGGCGTAGCCGAGGTCGCGGGCCATCTTCCGGCTGACGCGCAGCACGCGACCCTGGCGGTCCTTGAAATAGATGCTGTCGAGCATCGTCTCCATCAGCGAGTCGAACAGGAAGGCAGCGGGCAGGGAATCGGCAGGCGACACGGTGATCACCCTCTGGCCAGCGTGGATCCTTGGGTCGGTCGCGGGAGTGACGGCCTTCGATTTGCCGTCACGCTCTTCGCGTGGATGATGACCGTTCGGCCGCGGAACAATGCGGCGCGCGCGTCGTTCCCGCTGGGCGGGCCAGCACTCAGCGCCTGGCCACGTCGCTCACCGCGTCGCCTCGACGAGCGCCTCGACGAAGGCCTCGACGGCGATCTCGACTCCGGGGCCGGCGGGCAGCGGCGACGAGGTTGCCGTCCACGTCCGACCGTCCACGCGGAGCCGCGTCACGCGGCCGGACGTGCCCGGCGTCTTGTGGACGGCGATCCGGTAGGTCGCGCCGCGGAAGCGCCGCGTCACCGTGAAGCCGTCCCACGCGGCCGGCAGCGCACGGGTCGATCCGCAGGCCGTCGAGCTCGGGCCGGATGCCCGAGGATCCACTGCGCGATGGCCACGAAGTTCCAGGCCGCCGTCCCGGTCAGCCAGCGAGTTCTTCGCCTCGCCGTGGGTCGGCGCGTCCTGCCCGGCGATCATCTGGGCGTAGACGTACGGCTCGCAGCGGTGGACCTCGGAGATCGCCTCGCGCGCCGACGGGTTGATCCGGAGGTAGTAGTCGAGGGCGCCGTCGCCGTTGCCGACCATCGTCTCGGCGATCATCACCCACGGGTTCGTGTGGCAGAAGACGCCGGCGTTCTCCTTGTAGCCCGGCGGGTAGGACGAGATCTCGCCGAGGTGGAGGTGGTAGCGCGTGAAGGCCGGCTGGAGCAGGACGATCCCGTGCGGCGTCGCCAGGCGCTCGCGGACGGCGGTCGAGCGCCCGGCGCGCCCGCCCGTCGTCGAGGCCGATGCCGGCCATGACGCAGATGCCCTGCGGCTCGATGAAGATCTGGCCCTCGTCGTTCGCGGCCGAGCCGACACGGCCGCCGAAGTAGTCGTAGGCGCGCCGGAACCACGCGCCGTCCCAGCCGTGCGCGGTCGACCGCGTCGCGCCATCGCCGCCGCGGCCGATCGCCAGCGCGCCGCCTCCGCGGCGTCGCCGCGGCGCTCGGCGATCGCGGCCAGCTCGCCCGCCGCGCAGCACGAACAGGCCGGCGATGAACACCGACTCGGCGACCCCGCCCTCGCGGTGCTCGGTCGTCTGGAACGACTCGCCGGGCGTCTCCGAGAAGCAGTTGAGGTTCAGGCAGTCGTTCCAGTCGGCGCGGCCGATGAGCGGCAGGCCGTGCGGGCCGAGCCGCTCCAGCGTGTACGCGATGGACCGCTGGAGATGCTCGTAGAGCGGCCGTCTCGGTGCCGGGCTGGTTGTCGTACGGCACCGCCTCGTCGAGGATCGACGCGTCGCCGGTCTCCTTGAGGTAGGCCGCCACGGCGAGCACGAGCCAGGCGGGTCGTCGTTGAAGCCGGAGCCGACCGCGTCGTTGCCGCGCTTGGTGAGCGGCTGGTACTGGTGGTAGGCGCCGCCGGTCGGCAGCTGCGTCGCGGCCATGTCGAGGAGCCGCTCGCGGGCGCGCGCCGGGACCATGTGGACGAAGCCCAGCAGGTCCTGGGTCGGAGTCGCGGAAGCCCATGCCGCGGCCGATGCCCGGATTCGTAGAGGGAGGCCGAGCGCGACAGGTTGAACGTGACCATGCACTGGTAGGCGTTCCAGATGTTGACCATCCGGTCGACGTGCTCGTTCCCGGTCCGGACCGTGGAGGGTCCCAGGCAGGTCGGCCCAGCTGGCCCGCAGCGCCTCGAACGCCTCGTCGACCACGGCGGGCTGCGAGGTAGCGCGCGATCGTCGGCCGGACGCGCCGCTTGTCGATCGTCTGCGACCCGGGCGGATCGAACTTGGCGTCCCTGGGGTTCTCCGCGTAGCCGAGGACGAAGATGACCTCCTTCGTCTCGCCCGGGCCGAGCTCGAGGCGGACGTGGTGCGAGCCCGACGGCTGCCAGCCGTGGGCGATCGAGTTGGACGCCGCGCCCCGCTCGACGGCGATCGGCCGGTCCCAGCCGCGGTACGGTCCGAGGAACGCGTCGCGCTGCGTGTCGAAGCCGGCCAGCGGCTCGGAGCAGGCGAAGTACGCGAAGTGGTCGCGCCGCTCGCGGTACTCGGTCGTGTGGTAGATGACGCCGTCCTCGACCTCCACCTCGCCGATCGAGTAGTTGCGCTGGAAGTTGGTCGCGTCGTCCTGGGCGTCCCAGAGGCAGAACTCGATCGAGCTGAAGAGCGAGATGCTGCGCCGGCTCGGGCCGCTCGTTGGTGACCCGGACCCGCCAGACCTCGAGGGTCTCGCCGTCGGGGACGAAGTAGAGCGTCTCGGCGCGGATGCCCTGGTAGCGCGAGGAGATGATCGGTGTAGCCGAGGCCGTGGCGGCAGGCGTAGTCCTCGAGGTCGCGCTGGGTCGGCTGCCAGCTGGGGCTCCAGTAGTCGCCGGAGGCGTCGTCGCGGAGGTAGAGGTACCGGCCGCCGAGGTCGAGCGGCGCGTTGTTGTAGCGATAGCGGGTCAGCCGGCGCAGCCGGGCGTCGCGGTAGAAGGAGTACCCGCCCGCCGTGTTCGAGATGATCCCGAAGTACGTCCTCGCTGCCGAGGTAGTTGATCCACGGCAGGGGCGTGTCGGGACGCGTGATGACGTACTCACGTCGAACGTCGTCGAAGTGCCCGTAGCGCATGGCCTGACCTCTTCAGCGACGTGCCGGTCAGGACCGCGACCGGACGAAGTCGATGACCCCGGACAGGTGATCCGTGAGCCATGCAGACGACGGTGTCGGCCCCGCCGTAGTAGATCGTCAGCCGATCGCGCCTCTCGTCCACGAGGGCGGCGCAGGGGAAGACGACGTTCGGGACGTCGCCCACCTGCTCGTAGGGGACCTGCGGCGAGAGGAGGTAGTCCCGGCTGCGGGCGATCACCTTCCAGGGCTCGTCGAGGTCGAGCAGGGCCGCGCCCATCGAGTAGACGAATCCGTTGCAGGACGTCAGGACGCCGTGGTAGATGAGGAGCCAGCCCTCGGGCGTCTCGATCGGCGTCGGGCCCGCGCCGATCTTGGTGGACTGCCAGGTCCACGGGATGGGCGCCATCACGTGGCGGTGGCGACCCCAGTGGACGAGGTCCGGGCTCTCCGAGTAGAAGATGTCGCCGAACGGCGTGTGCCCGTTGTCGCTGGGGCGGCTGAGCATCGCGTAGGCGCCGCCGATCCGGCGCGGGAAGAGGACGCCGTTGCGGTTGAACGGCAGGAACGCGTTGTCGAGCTGGTGGAACGTCTCGAAGTCGTGGGTGTAGCCCACGCCGATCGTGGGCCCGTGGTAGCCGTTGCACCAGGTGACGTAGTAGCGGTCCTCCAGCCACGTCACGCGCGGGTCGTAGGCGTGCTCGAACCGGCCCTGGATCTCCGGGACCCGGTCGTCCGCCGGCGCGAACTCGATCGGCTCCGGGGCGAGATCCGCCAGGCCACGCCGTCGGGACTCCGCCCGACGTGGACGTTCATCGTGCGGGTCGTGTCGTCGACCCGGAAGACGCCGGCGAAGCCGTCGCGGAACGGGACGACGGCCGAGTTGAAGATGCTGTTCGACCGGGGGAGGTGGTCGCGCCCGATGATCGGGTTGCGCGACGAGCGCCAGATCACGCCGGTCGAGCCGGCCGGCCGGTCCTCCCAGGGGATCGAGGGCGTGACATCCGGCAGGGGAGCGGGATCCGGTGTCGGCTGCCGGGTGGTCATCGGAGCTCCTTCTTGCGTGGTCGGGTCGACGGGATCGCGCCCGCAGGGCGTTCAGGCCGGGGGAGCCGCTGACGCCTCGTCGTCCAGCGGGAGTCGTCCGGAGCGCGCCACCGCGCCCATGAACCGGCCGCTGTCGCGGACGCGCCGCTCCAGCGTCCCGTAGTCCACGTGGACGATGCCGAACCGCGGGCCGTAGCCCTGCGCCCACTCGAAGTTGTCGAGCAGCGACCACACGAAGTACCCGCGCAGGGGCACGCCGCGCTCGATCGCCTCGAGCGCGGCCGCGAGGTGGCGGCGCAGGAAGCTGACGCGCGCCGGGTCGCGCGCGGGCTCTGCCTCGTCGACGGGATAGGCGGCCCCGTTCTCGGTGATGTAGAGCGGCAGGTCACCGGTCCGCGACGTCACGAACTCGAGCACCTCGGCGAGGCCGGCGGGGTAGACCTCCCAGCCCATCCCGGTTCGCTCCGGCGGGCTCCGTCGGGGCCGAGCGGCGGGAGGAGCGGCGAGCGGACCCGATTCCGGCTGTAGTAGTTGACGCCCAGGAAGTCGAGCGGCGCGGCGATCAGCTCCATGTCGCCGGCCCGGATCGTCGGCGTGGGCGACGTCCCGCGGCCCACGCCGGCAGCCCTGGGTACGCGCGGCCGACGAGCGGGTCGAGGTACCAGCGGTTGAGCCAGTCGTGCTCGGCGGACGCCGCCTCCAGGTCGAGCGGGTGCGGGGAGGCAGGGTGCTGCGGCGCCAGGTTGAGGACGATCCCGGCAAGGGTCGCGGGCGCGGCGGCGCGGATGGCCTGCATGGCCAGCCCGTGGGCGACCAGCAGGTGGTGGGCCGCGGCGATCGCGGCAGCCGGGTCGCGCCGTCCGGGAGCGTGCGTGCCGATCCGATAGCCGTGGTCCGCGGCGACCCAGGGCTCGTTCAGCGTGGCAATGCTGCGAACCCGGTCGCCGAGTCGCCCCGCGACGATCGCCGCGTAGTCGGCGAACGCCTCGGCGGTGGCGCGGGCAGGCCAGCCGCCCGCGTCCTCGAGGGCCTGCGGCAGGTCCCAGTGATACAGCGTCACGAACGGCGCGATCTGGTTGGCCAGCAGCTCGTCGACGAGCCGGTCGTAGAAGTCGAGCCCGGCCTGGTTCACGGCACCGGTCCCGGCGGGGAGCACGCGTGACCAGGACACCGAGAACCGGTAGGCGTTGAACCCGAGCCCGGCAAGCAGCGCCACGTCGCCGCGATAGCGATGGTAGTGGTCACAGGCCACGTCACCGGTGTCGCCATTTCGGACGCGGCCGGGCGTGTGGGAGAAGCGGTCCCAGATCGACTCCCCGCGGCCGTCCTCGCGGGCAGCCCCCTCGATCTGGTACGAGGCCGTCGCGGCCCCCCACACGAACCCGTCCGGGAAGGATCGAGATTGCACCCGTGCTCCTCCGATTGGAAGCGCGCTCATATCAGTTCGGCGCCGAAAGGGGCGCCGCCGCGGCGAATGGTACAGCATCACCTTGGGATTCGGATCGCCGCCTCGCGGTCATGGAAGCGCTGCCACTCCCGGGATGCCCGGCGTCCGCGTGACACCGGGAGCGGAGGCGGGCCCGAGCGGGAGTCAGGGCTGGCCGATCACCTCCACCGACCACGTGCACGTCGAGGTGATCTCGAGATGGAACGGCCCGGCCATTCCGTTCAGGTTCTCGGTGGTGGTGCTGGAGTTGCTCTGGCCGAGATCGTCACTGACGAGGTTGTCCGGCAGCAGCGGACTCTGGTTCGCTCCATAGAAGTCGAGCGCGAAGCTGTCATTCGCGCCGCACGTGTAGTCGTACGTCACGTCGACGCTGTCCCCGCTTGCCTTGAAGCTGTCGGACGTCATGGGCCCGGTACCCTTGATGGAGAGCAGCGTCTGCCCGGAAGGGGGCGGCGAGGGCGACTCATCGGGGAAGCCAGCGTCGGAGGAGACCGGGCCGGCCGAAGGCTGGGGCGGTGCCGCGTTGCCCGTGTCGCGGTTCTGGGCGATGCCGAGCGCTGCCAACGCGACCATGACAACGACGACGCCGATCGAAGCATTGCGGACCCAGTGCGACGGCTTCCGGGGCGGCGTCCGCTTCGCTGTCATGGGGTTCCTCCACACCTGGCGCCTGGCGATTTCGAGATGACACTCGTGAAGCGCTTTCACTCCGTCGCCATTCTTGCACAGTCGTGGCTCAGCCAAATGTGCGCTTGACACGGCCGACTGTTCAGCACTAGTCTGAGAGCGCTTCCATTCGCGCCGCAGGAGGGCGGCCGTGGCCCGGAGGGTATCGAACGTGGCTTCAGGCGAGGAGGGCCCGGCCCGGACCCTCGACGACCTCGCCGCGCTGAGCGGCGTTTCGCGCGCCACCGTCTCGCGCGTCATGAACGGTGGAACCGTGGCGGAGGCGACCCGGAACCGCGTGCTGGAGGTGGTTGCGCGGACCAGCTTTCGGCCGAACGCCGCAGCGCGCACACTGGCCTCGGGGCGATCCGGCGTGGTCGGAGTCGTGATGCACGTGGACCCGCACCTGCTGTTCTCAGGACCCGTACTTCTCCCAGCTGCTCCAGGGCATCACGGACCACCTTGCCGAGCAGGGGGCCGGGATGATGCTGTGGCTGGGCAATCGGACGAAGGAAGAGACGCTCTACCACGTTCTCGGGATGAGCTTTCTCGACGGCGTCATCGTCTCGGCCAACACGCTCGAGGATCCCGTCGTCGACGGCCTGCTCTCATCGAGCCTGCCCACAGTCCTGATCGGGCACCGTCGTGCTGACCGGACCGCCAGCTACGTCGACATCGACAACGAGCAGGCGGCCGATTCAATCACCACGCACCTGATCTCACTCGGCCGGACCCGCGTCGGCCACATCACGGGCAGTCGCGGCACCGTGGCCGGCGAAGATCGCGTGACCGGCTATCAGCGGGCGATGCGACGCGCCGGGCTCAGCGTCGACGGTCTCCTGGTGGACGGCGACTTCAATCGCACGTCCGGCGTCACGGCTGCCGCCGAGCTCCTGGAGCATGGCGTGGACGCCATCTTCTGCGCGAACGACGCCACTGCCGCGGGCGCTCTCGAGACGATCCGGGCGCGCGGGCTGCGGGTTCCCGACGACGTCGCTCTCGCCGGGTTCGACGACCTCGAGTTCGCAGCCCATCTCGATCCGCCGCTCACGACCGTGCGGCAGGGAGTACGTCAACAAGGCATCGAGGCGGCGCGGGGGCTCCTGCAGCTGTCAGAGGACGTGGGCCGGTCGCCCCGGCGCGTGATCCTGCCGACGGAACTCGTCATCCGGCAATCCAGCGTGGGAGGTGTGCCTCGCGAATGACTGCGCGTTGACTGCCCTGCAACGCAGGTGTCGCCGTCTCCATCCCTGGAGGAGGCAAGAAGGAGGAACTGCATTGGGTCCAAAGCGAAGATTGCTGGTCCTGCTGGCGAGCGCGAGCCTGGTCGCGGCGCTCTTCCCAGCTGCCGCCAGTGCGGCAGGTCCCACCATTCCGACCTCGTATCCGCGCACCGAGACGCTCTACACGAGCGGCACGATGTATGGGCCGCCCGGCGACTTCAACCCCATCAAGAACTGGGACTACGCCACCGGCACGCTCGGGCTGCTCTACGAGCCACTCTTCCTGTACAACCCGCTCAGCGACAAGTTCATCCCCTGGCTGGCGCAGAGCGGCAGCTGGACGGGAGCCAAGGAATACACCCTGAAGCTGCGGGCGGGGATCACCTGGAGCAATGGGTCGCCGCTCACGGCTGACGACGTCATCTACACCGTCAACCTGGGCAAGCTTTCCTCGGTTCCATACAGCACACTCTTCAACTTCCTCCAGAGCGCGACGAAGGTCGACGCCCTGACAGTGAAGTTCACCTTCTCCAAGGCCCTGTACCAGGAGTGGTCGAACTGGCTGTACAGCTGGGGGATCGTGCCACAGGCCATCTGGAACGGCCGTTCCGAGACGGACGTGATGGGCAACAATCCCAGCCCCGTCGGTTCCGGCCCGTACCTCCTGCTGACCTACGATCAGACGAAGGTCGTCTGGGTCAAGAACAACGCCTGGTGGGGCAAGTCGCTGCTCGGCCTGGACGTCAAGCCGAAGTACATCATCGACCAGGTCAACGGCAGCAACAATGTCTCGCTCGGCCAGATGCTCGCGGGGAACATCGACCTGAGCAACAACTTCCTGCCCGGGATCAACAGCATCGTCAGCGGCATCGGCGGCTACGGCATCCAGACGTACTACGCGAAGCCGCCGTACATGCTGTCGGCCAATACCGCCTGGCTCGTGACGAATGACACGAAGAAGCCGACGAACGATCCGGTGTTCCGGCGGGCGCTGGCTGAGTCGATCAACGTCACGCAGATCGTGAACAACGTCTACGGGCAGATCGTCCAGGCCGCCAACCCGACCGGCCTCCTGCCGAACTGGAACCAGTTCGTCGACAAGGCGGTCGTCGCCAAGTACGGGTACAAGTACAACCCGACCGACGCCAAGAAGATCCTGACCGCAGCCGGCTACAAGATGGGCAGCGACGGCTACTTCCGCAACAAGGACGGCTCGCCCATCAATCTCGAGATCATCGTCCCCAGCGGCTGGACGGACTGGATGGCCTCCATCCAGTCGATCGCCCAGAGCGCGAAGGCCGGCGGGATCAGGATCCACACCGCCTTCCCGTCCTACAACGATCGGACGGACAAGATCCAGAAGGGCAACTTCGACCTCGCGATCGCAAACAACGCCCAGATGGCCAACACGCCGTGGGCGTACTACAACTGGATGTTCCGCCAGCCGATCCAGGCCGTTCAGAACGCCGGCAACGACGGGCGGTACAAGAACGCGACGATCTGGAGCCTCGTCCAGCAGCTTGACGCGACGCCGACAAGCAACGTCACGGCGATGAAGGCGATCATCTCCAAGATCCAGACCATCCAGCTGAAGGACCTGCCGATCATCCCGCTCTGGTACAACGGCGCGTGGTCGCAGGCGAACAACTCCGTGTGGACCAACTGGCCGTCCTCGGCGGCGGGCAGCCCGCACTACGTCCCGGTGACGTGGCGCGGCTACTGGAACATGGGCGCCGTGCTCATGCTCACGACGCTGAAGCTCGCCCAGTAAGCGTCTCTCGTGAGTCCCCGTCCCTCCTCCCCCACGCAGGGAGGAGGGACGGGGCCCCTGTTTCACCAACGTTCCGGGAGGCATCGTGCGCCGGTACTTTGCGCGGAAGCTGGTCACCTACATCCTGACGTTCTTCGTCGCGGTGACGGTGGACTGGATGATCCCGCGCTTCATGCCCGGCGATCCGGTGTCGGGCATGCTCTCGCGCATGTCCCTGCAGCCCGATGCGGCCAACCGGATGATGGGCTACTTCCTGGGCGCGTTCGGGCTCGATCATCCGCTCTGGCAGCAGTACCTCAACTTCTGGGTCGCGCTCTTCCACGGAGACCTGGGCATCAGCGTGTGGCTGTTTCCGGAGCCGGTCACCAGCGTCATCATGCGAGCGTTGCCGTACACCCTGGTGCTGCTGATCCCCGCCATCCTCCTGAGCTGGATCGCGGGGAACCAGTTCGGCGCCTACGCGGCGCGGCGGAAGCGGCTCGACAACTCGGTCCTGCCGGTGGGGTACATCCTGACCGCGACGCCCTACATGTGGCTGGGCATCCTGCTCGCCTGGGCGCTCGGGTCGGTCCTGAAGATCTTCCCGCTGGCGGGTCCCTACGACCTCTCGATGTCCCCGACGCTCACGTGGGAATTCTTCCTCAGCGCGTACACCCACTGGCTCATGCCGTTCCTCTCGCTCTTCCTGGTGATGTTCGGCGGCTGGGCGATCGGCATGCGGAACATGATCATCTACGAGCTCGAATCGGACTACGCGCACTACCTCGAGGCGCTCGGGGCCCCCCAGGGCCTGGTCCGCCGGTACGCGTTTCGCAACGCGGTGCTTCCCCAGGTCACCGGGCTCGCGCTGCAGCTGGGCGTGATGGTCGCCGGTGCGCTCGTGACGGAGGTGGTGTTCTCGTACCCGGGCCTCGGGTACCTGGTCCTCCAGGCGATCCAGAACGAGGACTACTTCCTGCTCCAGGGCGTGTTCCTGTTCGTGATCATCGGCGTGCTGGTGGCGAACTTCCTCATCGACATCGCGTACGTCGTGGTCGATCCCCGCACCCGGGTGGGGATGCAGGGGGGCGCGGCATGAGCGCGTACCACGATGCGCCGGGCGATCCTCCAGGCGGCCCCGGCGCAGCGCGGGAGCCCGTGGCGGTCCCCGGAACCGCCGTGGTTCCCGGGGCGGCCGCCGTGCGACAACGCCGCGAAGTCCTGTACTTCGCCCTGCGCGACAAGCGAATCCTCCTCGGCGCGGCGGTCGTCCTGTTCTTCGTCGTGCTTGCGATCGTTGGGCCCTGGATCGACCCGACGGATCCGCAGGCGTTCGTGGGCCCGACGGGGCAGGGACCGAGCCCCGACTACTGGTTCGGGACCACCACCTTCGGGCAGGACGTCTTCGCGCAGTTCGTGAACGGCCTCCAGGCCACGTTCCTGGTCGGGATGCTGGGCGGAGGGCTCGCCGCCCTCGTGGGAATCACCATCGGGTTCGTCGCCGGCTACCGGGGCGGGATCGTGGACGAAGTCCTGAACATGATCACCAACGTCGTGCTGGTCATCCCGACCCTCGTCGTCCTGGTGGTGATCGCGGCCTTCCTCAGCGCGCGCGGCGTGGTCGTGGAGGCAGCCTTTGTCGGCCTCACCTCCTGGCCCTGGGCCGCCCGAGCCGTCCGCGCCCAGACCTTCTCCCTGCGGTCCCGGGAATTCGTCGACCTGGCGCGCCTGAGCGGGCTGAGCAGCCCGAAGATCATCTTCCAGGAGATCGCCCCGAACATGGGCTCCTACCTGTTCATGACCTTCATCCTGCTCTTCGGGGGGGCGGTCCTGATCGCCGCGACGCTGGACTTCATCGGCCTGGGGCCGACTGACGGCATCTCACTCGGGCTCATGATGAACAGCGCCGTCCTCTGGAGCGCACTGCAGCTGGGGCTCTGGTGGTGGTTCATCCCGCCGGGGCTGGGGATCACGGCCATCGTCGGGGCGCTGTACGTCATGAACGTCGGCCTGGACGAGATCTTCAACCCCAAGCTCCGGGAGATGTGACCGATGAGCCTGCAGGTCACGAACCTCCGGGTCTACTACCGGACGCTGGGCGGTGATGTCAAGGCACTCGACGGCGTGACGTTCGCGATCGCGGACGGCGAGATCATGGGCCTCGCGGGCGAGTCCGGCTGCGGCAAGTCCACGCTCGGCAAGAGCCTGACCCACTTCGACAGCCGGATGCGGTACGTCGAGGGAGAGGTGGCCCTCGACGGGGCGCCGCTCCCGATCATGGACTCGGCCGCCATGGATGAGTTCCGGTTCAGGGCCGTGTCGATCATCCCGCAGTACGCCATGAGCGCGATGAACCCCACCCGCAAGATCGGCAGGATGACGGCCGACCTGCTCGAGTCAAGGGGCGAGGACGCCGCGGCGATGCGTCCCGAGATTGAACGCCGCCTGGAGCTGGTCGGACTCCAGCGGGACGTGCTCGACCGCTACCCGATCGAGCTCTCGGGTGGCATGAAGCAGCGCATGGTGATGGTGATCTCCACCTTGCTGAACCCATCGTTGCTGATCGCCGACGAGATCACGTCGGCGCTCGACGTCTCGACGCAGAAGGCCGTGGCGGAGACGCTCGTCGAGTTCCGTGACCGTGAGCTTGTTCGAAGCATGATCGTGGTGACGCACGACGTGTCGATCCTGTCCCAGATCGCGGACACGATCACGGTGATGTACGCCGGGAAGCTGGCCGAGAAGGCCGCGACCGACGTCATCATCGGCGCTCCGAAGCACCCGTACACGCGCCTGCTGATCTCCTCGCTCCCGGAGGTCGGGGTCAGGTACGCGGACAAGCGACTGTCGGGCATCCCCGGCAGCCCCCCGGCTCTGCTGAACCCGCCCGGAGGCTGTCGCTTCCGCGCCCGGTGCCCGTTGGCCTCCGCAGAATGCGAGCAGGAACCGCCATTCGTGGAGATCGAGCGCGACCACTTCGTCGCCTGCTGGAAGGCTTCGTGACGCGATGCTGACGCTCGACCGGATCTCCAAGGTCTACAAGGTGGGCACCTTCGGCGGAACCGACCTGCCGGCAGTGCGCGAGGTGAGCTTCGACGTTGACGCGGGCCAGGTCGTCTCGCTCATCGGCGAGAGCGGCAGCGGCAAGACCACGATCGGGCGGATGATCCTGCGGCTGACCCCGGCGACGCGCGGCACGATCACCTTCGACGGCACGAACGTGGCCGGGCTCCCGCGAAAGGCGTACTACCGGCTGGTCCAGGGCGTGTTCCAGGACCCGTTCAGCACGTACAACCCGATCTTCAAGGCCGACCACGTCTTCGGCATGATCCGCGGCGTGTACTTCCCCGGCCTGCGAGACGCGGAGTGGGCGTCGCGCGTCGAGTCCGCGCTCGAGGCCGTGGGCCTGGACCCGGGCCAGGTGCTGCACAAGTACCCGCACCAGCTCAGCGGGGGCCAGCTTCAGCGCCTGCTGATCGCGCGAGCGCTGCTCCTCGACATCCGGCTCCTGGTCGCGGACGAGATCATCAGCATGCTCGATGCCTCCACTCGGATCGACGTTCTCAACCTCCTGGCCGGCCTGCAGGCCCGCGGCCTGGGGGTCCTGTTCATCACCCACGACCTCTCGCTCGGCTACTACGTCAGCCAGCGGACGGTGATCCTCTCGCGCGGCACGATCGTCGAGATGGGGGCCACCGAGAAGGTCTACAGCAACCCTCTCCATCCCTATACGAAGTCGCTCATCGCCTCCGTCCCGCACCTTCACAAGACATGGAGCGAAGTCGCCCTGGAGGTCGGTACCGGCGGCGCAGCGGCCGGCACCTGCCTCTACCACCAGGCCTACGCGGACCGTGCGACGGGAACCGATGTGCGGTTCCCGGCGCTCGCGGAGGTCGAGGAGGACCATTTCGTGGGGTGCGTCCGGCCATTCCTCGAAGGGGCGTGTTGACCGTCGCTTCAAGAGGAACGGAGCCCATCGAGCCGGAGCTCGGATCGGTACGGCTACTTCGTCGACTGCGCCCGAACCAACCCCGCGAGAGCGTCCGGCGAGCTGGTTACTCGGAGCGCGGATCGGCGGGCCGTATGCGACACTGCACGCCATGCTCGGCGTGACCCTCACCGCGTGCGGCATCGTGGCGGCAACCTTCGGCACGTGGCGCGGGTACGCCAACGCGCGCACCGCGGTCGTCTCCCTGGCCAGGGATGGCGATCCGACGCGGGCGGCGATCGAGGCGAACCGGCCCTTCCTCTCCCGCACGCGCGTGCGGAGGTTCGTGCGGCCGGTGGTGGCCGCGATGCTCTGGCTGGCGATCGCGATGTACGGGCTCCTGATGGTGAGCCTCGGCGGCACGGCGGCATGACCGTCCCGGCGGGGATCGCGGCCACCGCCGCCCGTGAGCGGTGGGAGGCGGTGATCGGGATCGAGGTCCACTGCCAGGTCCGTACGGCGAGCAAGATGTTCTGCGCCTGCGCGGTCCCGCACCCGGACGCGGCGCCCAACACGCACACCTGCCCGGTATGCCTGGGGCTGCCCGGCACGCTCCCCACGATCAACCGCCGGGCCGTGGAGCACGTGCTGGCCACCGGGGCGGCGATCGGGGCCACGGCGCCCGCGACCACTCGCTGGGACCGCAAGAACTACTTCTACCCGGACCTCCCCAAGGGCTACCAGATCAGCCAGTACGACCTCCCGCTGGCCGCCCACGGATCGCTCACGTTCGACACCTCCGATGGGCCGGTCACGATCGGGATCCTGCGCGCGCACCTGGAGGAGGACACGGCGAAGCTCGTCCATGCGGCCGGCCCCGACGGCGGCCGCCTGAGCCTGGTGGACTTCAACCGCTCCAGCGTGCCGCTCATGGAGATCGTCACCGAGCCCGACATCCGGACCGCCGAGCAGGCGCGCCGGTACGCGGAGGAGCTCCGGCTCCTGCTCCGCGTGATCGACGTCTCCGATGCGGAGATGGAGAACGGCCAGATGCGGGTGGAGGCGAACGTCTCGCTGCGCCGCCGCGGCACGGAGCCGTTCGGGATCCGGACCGAGGTCAAGAACATGAACTCGTTTCGGGCAGTGGAGCGCGCGATCGATCACGAGATCGAGCGCCAGGCCGCAGCGCTCGATGCCGGCGAGACGCTGCGCCAGGAGACGCGGGGGTGGGACGACGCGAAGGGCGTCACCTATCTCATGCGCGTCAAGGAGTCCTCGGACGACTACCGCTACTTCCCCGAGCCCGACCTGCCGCCGCTCCACCTGGACGCCGACTGGCTGGCCGGGATCCGGGCTGCGCTTCCCGAGCTGCCCGGGGCCCGGCGAGCCCGGTACCGGGACGCGCTGGGCCTCTCGCCCTATGACGCGGCGGTCATCGTGGCGGACGAGACGATGACGTCGGCCTTCGAGGCGCTCCGCGCCGCGGGCCCGGACCTGCCGGCGAAGGAGCTCTCGAACTTCGTGAGCGGTGACTACGGCCGGGTGGCCAAGGGAACGTCGGCCCGGACCTCGGCCGGCCTCGTCGGGAACGCCGACGCGGCGTCGCTGGTCCACGTCCTGCGCGAGGTCGTTGCCGGCCGCCTCTCGCGCCCCAACGCGAAGGAGGTCGTGACGCTCCACGTGGCGTCCGGTCGGCCCGCCGCCGAGCTGATCGCGGAACGCGGCTTCGCCCAGATCTCGGATGCCGGCGCGCTCGGGGCGGTCCTCGACGACGTGCTGGCGGCGAACCCGGCCGCGGTCGCCGATTACCGCGCGGGGAAGGCGCAGGCGGCGGGCTTCCTCGTGGGCCAGGTCATGAAGGCGACTCGCGGGCAGGCCAACGCGGCCCTCGTCCAGGCCGCGCTCCGAGAGCGGCTTGGAGATGGGACGGGCGGGTCCGCATGAGCCCGATCGGCCTGCTGCTGGTCGCCGGTGGCGTGGCGCTCGTCGCCGTGGGCGTGGCCCGGGCGCGGGTGCCGTGGGGCCGCTACCAGGCCCTCCGCGCGCGCGAGGCGAACGCGGAACGCTACCGGGCCTGGCGCGGAGGGCGCGGCGAGGCCTCCGGGGACACCACGGGAGCCGACGTCATGAAGGCGGTCCTGCGCTCGCGCGTCCGCGAGGCGCTCCTGGTCGCGGCTGCCGGCGCCGCGCTCTTCGTCGTCGGCCTCCTGGTCCGATAGCGCGCCGGGAGCCGGAGGCGCGACCGCCCGCGCCGGACCGCCCGGCCGCCGGTGTTCCCGCTGCGGGTCCGACACCTGTTGCGAAGGAGGCAACAAACCGGGCTCGCACCCCGTCCGACGGCGCCCGAACCGGGTCCGGACGCATCACAGCGGCGCTTCGTTGCCGGCGGGGCAACATCGTGGGCCTGCGAGCCATCGATTCCGTCGGGCCCGAGCCGCCGCCGGCCCACGCACCGGGTTCGTCGGCACGATACCGGCGGTTTGTTGCGGGCTGGGCAACAGGCGCATGGGAGCGTCCTTGACCGCGCCCGGCCGCCGCGCCGGCCCCCCGGCCCGGCCCCCGGCCGCCGCCGCGCCCGGCCGCCACGGCCGCCGCGGCGCCACCTGGCGGGCTCAGCGCAGGAGCCGGTGGCGCTCCACGGAGATGCAGCGGTCCATCACGACGTCGAGGCCGCCGGCCCGGGCGATCTCGGCAGCCTCCGGGCTGACGATGCCGAGCTGGAGCCACAGGACCCGAGCGCCGGCCGCGACCGCCTCGTGCGCGTGGACGGGGCAGTCCTCCGCGCGGCGGAAGACGTCCACGATCTCGAACCGGCCCGTCGCGGCGACGGCCGCGGCCAGGTCCGGGTAGGCCGTCCTGCCGCGGACCGCCGCGAACCGGGGCGTGACCGGGACCGCGTCGTAGCCGGCCCGCAGGAGCGCCGGCGAAGACCTCGCCGGACGGGCGGCCGGGCCGATCCGACGCGCCGATCACCGCGATCCGCCGGACGCTCCGGAGCAGCTCGCGGATCTCGTCGTCGCCGAGGAGCGGCACGCTGCCCGCGGCCCTCCTGGTGGTCCAGGATCGCCGCGAGGCGCGTTCGGTCGGTGGCGTCCACGCGTCGATCATGGCACGACCACGGCGCCGGCGGCCCGATCGGCGGCGCGGGGTGGGCCGGCCGCGCGGGACGACCGGGGCTCGCGCCGAGCCGCCGCGGGCCATACTGGCGACCGGGCGCAGCGCTCGATCGCGCCGATGGCCGGCATCGCGCCCGGCCAGACCTGCGCTGCAGAACCGGAGGCGCCGCACCGTGGCCCTGACTCCTCGCGACCGCGTCCGGATCGCCCTCGACCACGCCGAGCCCGATCGCGTGCCCGATCGTCGTCGGCGTCAGCAACGCCACCGGCATGAAGATGCGGCCGTACCGCGGGCTGGCGAGCCTGCTGGGCCTCGAGCCCGGCGACCGGTACATCTACGACTGGCCGGAGCTCGGCACGGCCGACCCGACGGAGGCGGTGCTCGAGCGCCTGGGAACCGACGTGCGCCCGGTCTTCGACGCGATCCCGGCAGCCACCCAGCGAGCGGAACCGGAACCGGCCGCCGCATGCCCCGTGCATCGACGACTGGGGCAGCGGCCAGGTGGAGGTGGACGAGGGCCACTGGTATCCGGGCCTGCACCCGCTGCGCGAGGCGGAGACCCTCGACGCGATCGAGGCCTACCCGTGGCCGGACATGGACGACCCGTCCCGCGTCGCGCACGTGCGGGCGGAGGCGTCCCGCCTCGGCAGCCGAGGACCGCTACGCGATCATGGCGACGCCGTGGCTCCTCTTCCCGCTGGAGCGGGCGTTCGCCATGCAGGGCATGGAGACGTTCCTGGGCAACCTGGCCCTCGAGCCCGAGTTCGCGGAGGCGCTCCTGCGCCGGATCGCCGGCCTGTGCACGCAGCTGATGGGCCACTTCCTGAGCGAGCTGGGCGACGACGTCGACATCATCAAGATCGGCGACGACCTCGGGACCGAGGAGTCGCTGCTGATGTCGCCGGCGATGTACCGCCGGATCCTCAAGCCGATCCACGCCGAGTACATCGCGTTCATCCGGGCGCACACGAAGGCGCGCGTCTTCTTCCACACGGACGGCGACGTCACGGACCTGGTCGACGACTTCGTCGAGATCGGGGTCGACATCCTCAACCCGATCCAGACCTCGTCCGGGCGGATGGCCGACATCGGCGGCGCTCAAGCGCCGTTACGGCGACCACCTGAGCTTCTGCGGCGCGATCGACACGAAGCGCGTCCTGCCCTACGGCACGCCGGCGGAGGTCCGCGCGGAGGTCCGCCGGGTCATCGGGACGCTGGCGCCGGGCGGCGGCTACCTGCTCGCGGCCGTCCACACGATCATGGACGAGGTGCCGCCGGAGAACATCCTCGCGATGGTGGACGCGGCGATGGAGTACGGGCGCTACCCGCTCCGGGCCTGACGGTCAGGCGACGCGCACGGGCAGCTGCACTGGAGCCCGCGCAGGACGAAGCGCGGCTTCCAGGCCGGCTCGGCGACCAGCTCCAGCGTCGGCATCCGCGCGAGGATCGTCCGGAACAGGATCCCCAGCTCCAGCCGCGCGAGCGGCGCCCCCAGGCAGAAGTGGATCCCGGCCCCGAACGAGAGGTGCGGGTTCGGGGTGCGATCGAGGACCAGGCCGTCGGGGTTCGCGAACGCGGGCCGGGTCCCGGTTCGCCGACGCGAAGAGGAGCGCCAGCTCCTGCCCGCGGGGGATCGCGACGCCGTGCAGCTCGATCTCCTCGAGGACCCAGCGCTCGAACATCGGCGCCGGGGTGTCGAAGCGGAGCAGCTCCTCGACGGCGGTCGGCACCAGGCCCGGGTCGGCCCGCAGCGCCGCGAGCGCGTCGGGGTGGCGGAAGAGCGTCCACCACGCGTTCGCCGCGCCGTTCACCGACGCCTCGTGGCCGGCGTTCAGCAGGAGGATCGCGGTCGCGATCAGCTCGTCCTCGGAGAGGTGGTCGCCCGCCTCCGCGACCTGGGCCAGCTGGCTGAGGAGGTCCGCCTCGCGGCCGGGCGCGCCGCTCGCGGACCAGGTCCGCGCAGGTAGTCGGAGAACTCGACCGTCGCCCGGACGGCCCGGCGCTCGTCGGCCTCGCTGCGGGTCAGCTCGAACATGAGCGTCATGTCGGCCGACCACGGGCGCAGGAGCGGCCGGTCCGCCTCCGGGATCCCGAGCAGCTCGGCGATGACGGCCACCGGGAGCTGCTCGATGAGGTCGGCGAGGAGGTCGAACTCCCGGCGCTCGAGGGCCGCGTCCACGAGGCCGTCGACGAGCTCCGTGACACGCGGGCGGAGGCTCTCCACCGTTCGGGGCGTGAAGGCGGTGGAGACCAGGCGTCGAAGCCGCGTGTGGTCGGGCGGCTCCATGTCGATGAGCTGGAGGCGCAGCGCTGGCCTCGAACGGCGCCTGCCACGCCGGCGGCGGCGTCCGCCCGAACTCCTCGTGCGTCGCGACGTGGACGTACGAGCGGCCCGAGGCGCCGGTCGCGCAGCAGCGCGCTGACGTCGGCGAACCGCGAGACCAGCCACTGGTTGGTGGCCGGGTCGTAGATCACCGGGTGGTCCGCCCGCAGCGCGTCGAAGACGGGATACGGGTCCGCGATGAACGCCGGGTCGGCCGGCTGGTAGCCGAGCTGGGTCGGCGTGACGGGGACGGTCACGGACTGGGCTCCTCGTGCAGGCGTGTGATGGTGCCCGGACCGGTCGACCGGAGTCCGTCGCGGTCCGGGGCCGGTGGCTATGTCGCCGACTCGCGCTCGTACGGCTGGCCGTCGGCGGCCGGCGGGATGCTCCGGCCGACCACGCCGGCCAGGATCGACGATCGTGAGGATGTAGGGCAGGGCGTCGAAGAGCTGGGCGGGAACGGCGCCCATGACCGCGCCGAGGTCGCCGCCCGGCGGGGCGATCTTGATCGAGCTGGCCGAGCTGCAGGAACGACGCGAACAGGAGGGCAGCGCCGAATGCGCCGAGCGGCGTCCAGCGGCCCATGATCATCGCCGCGAGGGCGATGAAGCCGCGCCCGTTCGTCATGCCCAGCTGGAACGAGTTCGTCGCCTCGATGCTCAGGAACGCCCCGCCCAGGCCGGCGAACACGCCGCCGATCATCACGTTCCGGTAGCGCAGCCGGATCACGTCGATGCCGACCGTCTCGGCCGCGCGCGGGTGCTCGCCGACCGCCCGCGTGCGGAGGCCCCAGCGCGACCGGAAGAGCCAGATCTGGCGCCGATGACGAGCACGATCGACGGACATCGCGATCGGGCCCTGGTCGAGGAACATCGCGAAGATCCAGCCGACGACCGGGCAGGTTCGTCAGGGCCGCGGGCGGGGTGAACTGGGTGAACGCTGCCGGCGCCTGCCGGCGAGCTCTTGGAGATCAGCTGGTCCAGGTAGCCGGTCACGCCGGCGGCCGCGATGTTGATGATCGTGCCGCTGATGATCTGGTCCACCCGCAGGGAGATCGAGAGCCAGGCGTGGAGCGCGGAGATGACGCAGCGCCACCCCGATCGCCGCGACGAGCGCGATGAGCGAGCGGGATCGTGATCCCGAAGACCGGCGTCGCGGCCGCGGCCGGAAGATCGGTGCGACGGCGACGCCCACGACCCACGCGGTGAAGGCGCTGGCGAGCATCGTCCCCTCGATGCCGATGTTGACGACGCCGGAGCGCTCGCACAGGACGCCGCACAGGGCCGCGAGGGCGAGCGGCGTGGCCTGCGACATGATGCTCGACGAGTTCGGCGGGAGGACGGCGACGAGGTAGCCGACGACCTGGAAGACGAGGCCCAGGACCGGGATGCCGTAGAGGCCGTTGATGAGCGGCGTGATGTCCATCAGATCGCCGCCGCCTCTCCGGCCGTCGAGCGCGACGATCGCGTCGGCTCCGGAGGACCGGCCTGTCGGCCGCCGCATCCGGAGCAGCCGGCGCAGCACGGGGCTGGCGACGAGGAAGAGCAGGATCATGGCCTGGAGCACGTCGACGAGCTCCACCGGGATCTGCGCCTTGATCTGCATCAGGCCGGCCCCGGCGCGCATGCCGCCGAAGAGGAGCGCCGCGGGCACGATCCCGAGCGGGTTCGAGCGGGCCAGCAGGGCCGACGGCGATCGAGTCGAAGCCGACCGTCGTCCCGAAGCTCGAGGTCATCGAGTGGGTGACGCCGAGCAGGACCGACGTGCCCGCCAGCCCGGCGAGCGCGCCGCTGAACGTCATCGTGGCGACCGTGATGAGCTTCGGGCGCATGCCCGCATAGCGGGCCGCATCGGGGTTGGCGCCGACGGCGCGGACCTCGAACCCCCAGGTGGTCCGGTAGAGGAGCCACCACACGAAGATCGCGGCGAGCAGGGCCAGCAGCGATTCCCAGGTGGCCGTTTCGCCCGAGGATGACCGGGAACGCCGCGTTCCCGACGTCGAACGTGATCGGGGGATGGCGACCGCGGCACCTTGAGCGGTCCGCTCACCAGGGCGGCCAGGAGCTGGACCGCGATGTAGTTCATCATGATCGTGCTGACCACCTCGTGGGCGCCCGAGACGGCCTTGAGGAAGCCCGGGATGAAGCCCCAGAGCCGCCGGCCACGATGCCGGCCAGGGCCGACGAGGGGGATGGCGATCGGCGCCGGCACATTCGCCAGCGCGACGCCCGCCGATGACCGCGCCGAGCGCGCCGACCAGGAACTGGCCCTGGGCGCCGATGTTGAAGAGGCCGGCCTTGAAGCCGAAGCCGACGGCCAGGCCGCCGAGGACGAGCGGCGTCGAGTAGACGAGCGTCGAGACGATGGCGTCCGAGGTTCCCGACCGCACCGCTCAACGAGGGCGCCGTAGGCGTCGAGCGGAAGGCCCAGGTCGAAGGCTGCGGCCCGGGACGAGCAGCTCGGAGAAGACGATGATCACCGCGCCGAGCGAGGAGCCGACAGGACGGTCACGACGACGGGGACGGCCGCGACCGACCAGGCGCGCGACAGCAGGCCACCGGAATCGGCGCACCGGGGTTGGGGCCGGGGCGAGAGGCGCGCTCATGGCCGGACCTCCACGGGCTGGCTGCCGCTCGCGGTCGCCGCCGCCGGTCGCCATCAGCAGGCCCACCTCGTTCTTGTCGGCCGTCCGCCCGTCCACGCACGCGCGACGATCTGGCCGCGCGTACATGACGCCGATCCGGTCGGACATCTCCAGGACCTCGTCCAGCTCGGCGGAGACGAGCAGGACGGCCGTGCCGGCGTCGCGCTTCGCGATCACCTGGCGGTGGATGAACTCGATGCTGCCGACGTCGAGGCCGCGGGTCGGCTGGTCCAGGACGAGCAGCTTCAGCTCCCGGTCGAACTCGCGCGCCACGATCGCCTTCTGCTGGTTGCCGCCGGACAGCGTGCCGGCCGTCGACGGTCGCCGACGGCGTGCGGATGTCGAACCGCTCGATCGCCGACGGCCGCGTCCCGCTGGATCGCGTCGCCGTCGCGCAGGACGCCGCGGGCGTACGGCGCGCCGGTAGTAGCTGGTGAGGACCAGGTTGTCGGCGAGCGGGAACGACAGGATCAGGCCGAAGCGATGGCGGTCGGCCGGCACGTAGGCGACCGCGCGCCTCGTTCATGTGCGCGCGGGGAGTGGCCGGTCACGTCCGTGCCCGCCAGCGCTGACCGTGCCCGGCGCTCGGCGCGCCGCAGGCCGATGATCGACCTCGACCAGCTCGTCCTGGCCGTTGCCGGCGACGCCCGGCGATGCCCAGGATCTCGCCGGCCCGGACCTCGAGGTCGACGCCCCGGACGGCCACGTTGCCGCGGTCGTCCTTCGCCTCGCAGGCCGGTCACGCGCAGGACGGGTTCGCCCGGGATGCGACTCGCCCCGGTCCACGGTGAGCTGGACCTCGCGGCCCACCATCAGCTCGGCCAGGTCGTCCTCGTTGGTCTCGGCCGGCCGCCGCTGGCCGACGACGCGGCCGCGGCGGATGACGGTGATCCGGTCGGCGATCTCGAGGACCTCGTAGAGCTTGTGGCTGATGAAGACGATGCTGTGCCCCTCGTCGGCGAGGCGCCGCAGGACGGCGAAGATCTCCTCGGTCTCCTGGGGCGTCAGGACGGCCGTCGGCTCGTCGAGGACGAGGATCCGGGCGTTCGCGGTAGAGCGCCTTGAGGATCTCGACGCGCTGCTGCCATCCGACGGAGAGCGAGCCGACCTTGGCGTCCGGGTCGATCTCGAAGCCGAACCGCCGGCCGAGCTCGGCGATCCGGCGTGTGGGCCTCCTTGCGGTCCAGGAAGACGCGGTTGGCCATCGTCTCCTCGCCGAGGAGGATGTTCTCGGCCACGCGTGAGGACCGGGACCAGCATGAAGTGCTGGTGGACCATGCTGATGCCGCGCGCGATCGCGTCCGACGGGCCGGCGATCGCGGATCGGCTGGCCGTCGAGCAGGATCTCGCCCTCGTCCGGCCGGGCCAGGCCGTAGAGGATGTTCATGAGCGTCGTCTTGCCCGCCCCGTTCTCGCCGAGGAGGGCGTGGATCTCGCCCGGGTCGAACCTCCAGGTCGATCCTGTCGTTGGCGACCACGCCCGGGTAGCGCTTCGTGATCCCGCGCATCTCGAGCGCGGGGGCCAGGCTGGTGCCGGTCTGGTCCGTCATGCGCGTCGGCTCCCGGGGTTGGCGGGGCGGAGATACGCGAACGGGCCGGCCGCGCGCGGCCGGCCCGTCCGGAATGGTCCGCTTGTCAGCGGCTGCCCGGCAGCGGCTACTTGGCGACGCCGCAGCCGGTGGTGGGACAGGTCTGGAGCGTGCCGGCCTTCATCGCGGCGAGCGCCGCGTCGAGCGCGGCCTGGACCTCGGGGCCGAACATGCTGGCCTTGTCATGGAAGGGCGAGGCGCCGATCCCGTCGTTGGCGGCGTTGTAGAGGACGTCACCGGCGGACAGCGTGCCGGCCGACGATCCCCATGACGGCCTGGTTGACGGCGGTCTCGACGCGCTTCTCGGCGCTCGTGATGATGCACGCGTTGGCCGGCGCTCCGAGCGAGAGTCCACTGGTCCACGTCGACGCCGATGCCGTAGATGTTGCTGCCGCAGGCGGCCTCGAGGACGCCGTTGCCGGTCTTGCCGGCGACCTGGAAGAGGACGTCGACCTTGTTGGTCTTGATGAACGTGTCGGCGAAGACCTTGCCGCCGGCCGGATCGTTGAAGGCCGCCGCCGAGAAGTCGTGGGTCACGTACGCGGACTTGACCACGATGTTCGGCTTGACCGACTTGGCGCCGAGCTCGTAGCCCTGGATGTACCGCACGCACGAGGCGCAGAGCGTGGTCCCGCCGATGGCGCCGATGATGTTGGCCTTGCTCGCGTAGGCGGCCACGATCCCGGCGAGGTAGCCGGCCTGGTCCTCCTGGAAGTAGACCGACGTGTAGTTCGGCAGGAGCGTCTTCGCGTCACCCTTGCAGGCGAACGTCGAGTCGGGCGCGCCCGTCGGGTCGACGCAGATCGGCGACTGGTCGACGCCGATGAAGTGGATCGTCGGGTTCGCCTTGGCGGCCGCGACCGTGTCGTTCGTGAGGTTGAAGCCGACGGTGACGATGACGTCGAACTTCTGGTCCACGAACTGCTGGATGTCCGCCTTGTACTCGGAGGCGTCCTTCGGGACGATCGATGGGGGAGTGGCGGCGCCGAGTGTCGTCGCGGCATCCACGGCGCCCTTGTAGCTGAACTCGTTGAAGCCCTTGTCGTTCAGGGTGCCGATGTCGGTGACGACGCCGATCTTGAGCGTGGACGCGGAGGGGGCCGCGGACGGGCTCGCCGCCACGGACGGGGCGGCCGACGGCGCCACGGACGGGGCCGCGGCCGACGGTGCGACGGACGGCGGCGCGGGGGTTGGCGTGGCCGAGCCGCTGCACGCCGACGCGACGATCGCGAGCGTCGCGGCGAGCAGGCCGAGCCTGGTGGTGCGCGTGATCATGAACTCCTCCTTGCGCGAACTGAGCCCCGAGCGGGGCCCGGCGAACGCGATTGCCCGGTTCGGCCGGGCAGACTTCTGTGGCGCATCGTACCGAGCGCCCGGTCGTCGGGCAAGATGCGCCGGATCGTGGCATCTGCCGGTTGAAGAATAGGGTCGCCGCCCGCCGGCTGCGCGGCGATCGCGCGCGGGAACGGCCCGACCGGGTACCCTCCGAGCGTGCCGCCCCGCCCCGTCATCCTCGACTGCGACCCCGGCCACGACGACGCCCTGGCCATGCTCCTCGCGCTCGCCCGCCCGGAGCTGCACGTCCTGGGCATCACGACAGTCGCCGGGAACGCGGGCCTGGAGAACACGACCAGGAATGCCCTGCGGGTCCTCACGCTGCTGGGCCGGACCGACGTCCCGGTGGCGGCGGGGGCGGCCCGGCCGCTCGTCCGGCCGATCCGGATTGCCGACCATGTCCACGGCGCATCCGGCCTCGACGGCGCCGACCTGCCGGAAGCGGCGGTCGGGCCCGTCGCCGAAGGCGCCGTCGAGATGCTGGCACGGCTGGTCCGCGAATCGCCGGTTCCGGTCACGCTCATCCCGACCGGACCGCTCACGAACATCGCGCTCTTCGCCCGCACGCACCCCGAGCTGCTCCCGCGGATCGCCGAGATCAGCATCATGGGCGGCGCGATGGGGGAGGGGAATCTCACCGCCTCCGCCGAGTTCAACATCTGGGCCGACCCGGAGGCGGCCGCGATCGTGTTCGACTGCGGACGGCCGGTGGCCCTGGTGCCGCTGGAGGTAACCCACGCGGCGCTGTTCCGGAACGCCGACATCCCGCGCCTCGAGGCGCTTGGCACGCAGACGGGCCGGGTATTCGCGGACCTGCTCCGCTTCTTCGCGATCTTCCACCGCGAGCGCTACGGCTGGGACGGCTCGCCGATCCACGATGCCGTTGCCGTGGCTCGACTCGTCGCGCCGGGCCTCGTCACCGAAGTGCCGTACCGGGTGGACGTGGAGACGGAGAGCGAGCTGACACGCGGACGGACCGTGGTCGACCTCCACGGCCTGCGCGGCCTGCCGCCGAACGTGATGGTCGGGACGGAGATCGACCGACCCCGCTTCATCGACCTGCTCGTGGACGCGATCGGGCGCTTCCCATGACGGTCATGCAGGCGGGCGAGCCGTCCGCCCGAAGCCGGCCCTCTCGGCCGCTCACCCTGCAGGCGTGAGCCAGACCGGGTACTCGCGGACGTCGGTCGGCGTCCCGTCCTTCGCCGAGGGATCGAAGACCCGCAGCGTGCCCCACTGCTCCGCCGTGACGCTGTAGGCGACCGTCACGTCGAACGTGCCCCAGCACCCGGTCCCGCAGGTCGCCTGCACCGGCGCGTCAGCGAGGACGTGGCGCCCGCCATCCAGCACCTGGAGCCGGAACTGCGCCTCGAAGACGTTCGCCAGGCCGGTCACGCGTCCCGGTGACGGGAACGCGCCGCCCCAGGCCGGGCTGTCCACGAAGATGGGCGGGAGGCTGGACGTGCTGTCGGCCCGGCCCACGCCCGCGCCGACCATCACGCCCTCGCCCCCGATGCTCTGGACTGGCTGCCCGTCGAGCCGGAGCCGGATCGTGTCGACGGTCGGGAACTGGGTGACCGTGTAGACCAGCTGGGCGAGCCGCCCGAGCATCGATGCACTCCCGCCGCCGGCTTCGAAGGTCCCGGTCAGGTCGACCGTGGCGACGCGCCCATCGATGGTGATTCCCAGCAGCTGCGTGCCGGCCGGGATCATCGTCACGAAGCCGTGCTCGTCGGACGTCGCCCCGACCAGGAGCTCGCGGACGGCGGCGGTCGCGAGGGCACGCGTTGCGGGCACGGTCCGGATGACCGGGACGAGGTGGGCGTCGCCGCCCGCGAGATCGGGCTGGAAGAGGTAGACGCGGACCGTGGTGGTCGCGCTCGGCGACACCGACGGCGCCGACGTGGGACCGGCCGACGGGGCGGGTGACGCAGCCGGCGTCGGGACGGGGCCCGCGACGCCGACGGATCCGCTGCAGGCAGCAACGAGGCCGGCGATCGCGGCGATCAGCGTGACGCGATGCACGAGCTGCGCATGGCCGCGGCGGGCAGGGGAGTGGATCCTCATCGTGGCTGGCTCCGTGCGGGCTCCGGACCTCCATCACGATCGTGCGCGTCGGTCACCGCCGGATCGCCGGCGGGTAACGATCCGGTCACGGGCAGCCGGAGCTCGAAGAGCAGACCGCCGCCCGGGTTGGCGTCTGCCCGGAGCGAGCCGCCGAGGAGCTCGGCGTGCTCGCGCGCGATCGCAAGCCCCAGCCCGCTGCCGCCCGGTCGCGCCGGGTCGGCCTTGGCGAAGCGCTCGAAGAGCCGCTCCAGGTCCGAGCCCGCGGCACCGGTGCCCGGCCCGCGATCCGCGACCGTGACCGTCACCCCGCCCGGGCTTCGGGCGAGCGCGATGGTGACCGGCGCGCCCGGTGCATGGAGTCGTGCGTTGTCCAGCAGGTTGCCGACAATCCGGTCGACTCGCCGCGGGTCCGTCTCGATCACGACCGGCTCGTCGGGGAGCGCGAGCCGGGCCGCCGGCAGGCGGGCCGCGACGAGCGCTCGCAGCCGCTGCCCGACGTCGACGGGTTCGGTCGCCACCTGCTCGGCGTTCGCGTCGAAGCGCGAGACCTCCATCAGGTCGTCGACCAGGGAGCGCAGGCGCGCCATGTCCGCCACGAGCAGCTCGCCCGCCCGGCGGGCGTCCGGCGGCAGCGCTCCCAGCTCGTCGCGGAGCAGTGACGCCTCCGCGACGAGTCCCGTCAACGGCGTCCGCAGCTCGTGGGCAACGTCCGCCACGAAGCGCCGGTTGCGGGACTCGGCGGACCGGAGCCGCTCGATCGTCGCCTCCAGCGTGTCGGCCATCCGGTTGAACTCGGCCGCCCACGTGCCGAACTCGTCGCGCGACGTGGCCGGGACCCGCGCGTCCAGCTGCCCGTCGGCGATCCGGGCGGCGGCGCGGCTCGCCGCATCGATCGGGCGAAGGATCCCGCGCGCGACCGCCCTGGCCGTGACCAGCGCCACCCCGATCAGCAGGAGCGCGCCGACGAGCAGCGCGATCCGCAGCTGGGCCACGGCGCGGTCGATGTCGCTCGCGTCGTGGACGAAGTAGAACGCCGGCGCACCGGCCGCCGGCCGGCCGGCCAGGACGAGGACGGACCGTCCGGCGACGGACGTCCATGCGTATCCGATCTCGCCGCGGTCCACGATCGCCCGCAGCTCGGGCTGGAGACCGCCGAGCGCGCCCGACCAGGTCGAACGACGACACGACCGGGTCGCCATCGCCGAAGTCGACGATCGTCTCGACGTCGGCTCGAAGCCGGAACGTGTCGAGCAGCCCGGACGCCGTGAGCGACGCGCGATCGATGCCGCCTGGCAGCGCCGTCGGGACCAGGACCCCCAGGTCGTAGTCCGCCTGGCGCAGCGCGTCCGCCCGGAGTCGATCCCGCAGCGACGCGTCGACAACGGCGGACGCACCGGCGCCCAGCACGCCTGCCGTGAGCGCCACGAGCGCGACGACGACGATGGCGACGCGCGCGCGGACGCCGATGGCTCGTCGCCGGCGGGCGCCGGTCCCCGCCACGTCAGCCGCCCGCCCGGTACCCGACACCCCGGATCGTGACGATGAGCGTCGGCGATGCCGGCTCCGGTTCGATCTTCGCCCGGAGGCGCCCCACCGCGACGTCGACGAGCCGCGAATCACCCAGGAAGTCGTAGGCCCAGACGCGCTCGAGAAGCACCTCGCGCGTGAAGACCTGGCCCGGCCGCCGCGCCAGCTCTACCAGCACGTCGAACTCGGTTCGGGTGAGCGGGATCGGGGTGCCGTCCCGGGTCACCGTCCGGGCCCCGGCGTCGATCGCGAGCGGGCCCAGCCGGAGGTGCTCCGCCTCGTCCGGCCCGCCGCGTCCGCGGCGGAGCGCGGCCCGGACGCGCGCGATGAGCTCGGGCAGCTCGAACGGCTTGCGGACGTAGTCGTCGGCGCCCGCCTCCAGGCCGACCACGATGTCGAGCGTGTCGCCGCGGGCCGTCAGCATGACGATCGGGACCGTCGATTCGCGGCGGATCTCGCGGGCGACCTCGAGGCCGTCGAGGCCCGGCAACATGACGTCGAGCAGGACGAGGTCGGGCCGGCCCGCGCGGAACCGCGCCAGCCCTTCGGGTCCGTCGGCCGCGGTGACGACCGTGAAGCCGGCCCCGCGGAGGCCGAGCGCGACGATCTCGCGGATCGACGCGTCGTCCTCGACCAGCAGGATCCCAGCATCCACCGTCAGCCGCCGTCGTGAAGCTCGTCGAGGCGGGCGTCGGAGATCCCGAGGTGGTGGGCCAGCTCGTGGCGGAGCGTCTCCTCCACGCCGTGGACCAGCGCCTCGGGGCCGCGCCAGCGGCGCTCCAGCGGCCCGCGATAGAGCGTGATGACGCTGGGGATCGGGGCGTTGTCCGCGCCGAAGGCCGTCCGCGGCACCCCGCGGTACAGGCCGTAGAGCCCGGAGGCGCCGACCGTCGCGAGCTCCTCGGGGGTCGCCTCGTCGGCGACCACGATCGCGACCGTGGCGAGCTGGGCGCGGTACTGGTCGGGGAGTCGCGCGATCGCTGCCTCCAGCGCGGCGTCGAAGGCGTCCGCCGCCGGATCAGGGATCGCGGGCAAGCCGCCCGGGAGGTCGTCCACGAACAAAGGGTACCGCGCCCGCGGGTCCGATCCCGGATGGCCGGCGCGAGGTCGCGGCGGGGAACGCGGTCCAGGGCGGCGCGTTGGGGCCCGAACGAGGATCAGCCGAAGAAGAATGACGGTTCGCGGTCGGCTCGCCCGCCGGCCTCGAGGATCGCGGTGATGACCTCCACCGGGAGGCTCGTGCGGCGAGCGACGTACGCGGCGATCCTCCTTGCATCGCAGCCACACCTCGCGAGGGTCCTCCGGTCCAGGCGTGGCCAGATCAGCAGCGCACGCTGGGTGAAGGTGCAGGTCTCCGCCGCCGGGCGCCGGCCCGGGGCCTTCGCGGGAGTGGTCATCGCGCAGATCCTCTCCCCCGGCGATGCCGAGCCATGCCCGGCTGGCTGGGGCCAGCCGGTGAATCGACGTGAGCCGCCGACGACGAGATGGTGTCGCCGGGACCCAGGGGACGGGCGCCGGGAGCCCAGCCTACGCCGACCGGCGTCCCCGGTACAGGCCGCGAATGCTTGCCGCAGGGTTAAGAATGCTTTGCCGGGAGGTTGCGCGGCCCCGTGCGCTCGTCAGGCTCCGGCGGCGGCGAGGGCCTCGGCCTCGGTCTCGTGGATGCCGATCACCTTGTCGAGGCCGGTGAGGGCGACGATGTGGCGGTAGTGCTCGCTCAGGCCCACGGCCATCAGCCGCTGGCCCTTGGGCTGCGCCCGGACGAGCAGGGTCACGAGGAGGCCGATGCCGCCGCTGTTCATGTACTCGAGGCGGCTGAAGTCCAGGACGATGACCCGTGCGCCGTCCGCGCTCGCCAGGACGAACGCGTCGATGAGCCGGCCCTCGCTGGCGGAGGTGACATCGCCCCCGATCGCGATCTCGGAGGCCCCGGCGGTCAGCCGCCGGACCTCGAGCGTCGCCGCTCGCGTCGTCATCGGTCCACCTCTGGCCTGGCTGTCTCGTCCGCGGTCGCGGAGGCCGCGGAAGCCGCGTCGTCGAAGATGCGCATGTACTCGGACAGCCGGGTGATCCGGAAGATCTCGGACATAGTGCGGGCTGATCCCGCATGCCCGGATCTCGCGATGGTCGCGGCGCGCGTCGGTAAGGAGCCGGACGATGAGCGCGATGCCGGTGCTGTTGATGTACGCGGCGTCCGCGAAGTCGAGGAGCACGACGCTCGCGTCGAGTGCGGCGGCGGCTTCGCAGGCACCGCGGAGACCGGCCTCGGCGGCGAGGTCGATATCGCCATGGAGCTCGATCGTGGCGAGCTCGCGGGTCCCGTGGACGTCAGCCCTGAACGGGATGGTCGGCATCGCCAGCTCCTTCGAGGTGGAGGGTCAGCGTCACGGTCTGGCCGGTCGCGTGAGTCGTGACCCCCACCGCGTCCACCATGTGCCTGATCAGGAAGAGGCCCCAGCCTCGAGACTTCTGCTCTCCGGCCAGCTTCTTGTCGATGTCGGGCTGCTCCGTCTCCACGAGCGGGCCACTGAGGCCGCGGTCGGTGATCCGGACAGACAGGTCGGCGCCTTCAACGGCCGCGAGGACCTCGAAGGGGATCGCGGGGTCGTTCCGGCTGCCGTACTCGATCGCGTTCATGGCCGCCTCGCTGACGGCCGTCTTGAGCTGTTCGAGCCGGGCGGGAGCGATCCCGAGCCCGCCGACGGCCTCGCCGACCTCGTCCATCGCGCGGCGCTCGTTGCCCGGCTCGCCGGCGAGGCTCAGCTGGAGCAACACGCGGTCGCGGGCCGGCTCGCGCTCGGGCACCGGCCCGGCTCGCGCCTCGACGTCGGCGACGGCCACGTCCCGGCCTCCGGTGCGCTCCAGCGCCACGAGGGTGATGTCGTCCTCCTGCTCCCATCCTTTCCCCACGAAGCCGCTGCAGCTCGCGGAGGAGATGGTCGAGGAGGTCGCTGCCGGTGTGCTCCGCTGCCATGAGCTCGCGCAGCCGGGGGAACCCGAACATCTCGCCGTCGCGGTCGTGCGCCTCGACGAGCCCGTCGCTGTAGAGGAGGACGCTCTCCCCGGGCGCGATGACGGCCTCGTGCTCCGGGTAGTCCATGCCGGGCAGCAGGCCCAGCGGCATGCCCGTCGCCCGGAGCTCGATCACGCCCTCGGCCGTCCGGACGTAGGGCAGGTTGTGGCCGGCGTTGGCGTACACGACCCGGCCGGTCTCCGGCTCCAGGACCACGTACAGGCAGGTGACGAACATCCGGGCCGGCATCTCCGGCAGGAGGATCTCGTTCGCCCGCTCGAGGACCTTCGCCGGCGACAGCAGCCGGGGCGCCTCGCCCCGGAGGACGGACTGGGTGCGGGCCATGATCAGCGCCGCCGGGACGCCCTTGTCCGTGACGTCACCGACGACGATGCCGATCCGGCCGTCGGGCAGGGCGATGAAGTCGTAGAAGTCGCCGCCCACGGCTCGAGCCGGGCCGTAGAGGGCCGCCACCTGCCAGTCGGGGAGGCGCGGCAGCTCGCGGGGCAGGAACTGCTGCTGGATGAGTGCGGCGACCCGCATCTCCTGCTCGAGGCGCTCCCGGGCCTGGATCTCCACGGCCTGTGCGCGCACCAGCTGGGCGACCCGGATCGCCGGCGCCGCGTGCGCGGCAAGCGTCGCGAGCAACGTCCGGTCGTCCGCGCTGTACCCCTGGTCCGACAGCCGCGGGCCGAGGTAGAGGGCGCCGATCAGCTCGCCCTGGGCGACGAGCGGGACGATCACCCTGACATGCGCAGCCCGCAGTTCGACGAGCGCGCGCGAATCGAGCTGGAGCCGCTCGGTGTCGACGACGCCGCTCGCGCCCTGGAGGTGAGCGAAGAGCGGGTCCGTCGGGGAGATCTCGACCGCGAGGCCCGCGGCAGCAAAGGTGGCGGCCCGGGTGCCGACGGGCGCGGCGGGGGCCGTCACGCCTCGGTCTCCGACCGTCGGATCCAGAGGCTTACGGTCGCCGGGGCGACGGTCCCGGCGACCGCCAGCATCGACATCCGCGCTGAGGCTCTCGAGGTCGACCTCGTCGCGCAGCTGGGCCGCGAACGCCGCCACCGTTCGCTCGGCGTCGTACCCGGCCCGGTTGAAGCGGCGATCCAGGACGGACTGGACGCGTCGGCGCAGCGGCTGGAACAGGGCGGCAGCCACGAGCGTGGAGGCCGCGACCGCGACCGTGTTGCCGCCGGTGAGGGGCGCCAGCACCGCCTCGAAGGCGAGGATGGCGCCTGCGAAGACGGCCGCGAGGGTGACCGTCACGATCAGGTAGCCGATCGTCCGGCTGACGATCTTGTCGATGTCGTACAGCCGGTAGCGCAGGACCGCGATGGCGATCGCCACCGGGAGCGCGAGGTAGGAGACGACGCCGACCACCCAGAATGCGACCTCCACCCACGAGTCGCTCGCCGCGAAGATCATCGCCAGCGGGAAGAAGATGGCGGCCATTCCGGCGACGGCGAGCAGCCACTTCATCTGCTGGCGCTGCACGGGATCGCCACGACGGAACCGGACCCAGATGGCGACCGCGGCCCCGGCCGAACCCGACGACCATCGCGCCCACCGAGACCGCTGTGAGTGCGCCGGTGATGGCGTCGAGGCCGGCGACACCGGGGAACAACAACGCGGGGCGGTCGAGGCCCTGCAGGGTCACGCCGGCAACGGCCGCCCAGGCGACCCATCGGAACCGCCGCGACGGCAGCCGGCCGTCGGGAAACACCAGCGGGACGCCGACCAGCGCGATCACGAACGGGAGGTCGAACCACAGGTCGGTCATGGCCGAGACGATCACCGCGGCGGGCCACGGCGGGACCGCCACCGGCCCGACGATCCCATACCCCTGGAGTCCGATGCAGACGACCTGCGCGGTTGCATCTGCGAGGAGCAGGTAGCCGACGAGGTTCGCCGGAACCCGGCGGATCAGCAGCGCGCCCATCAAAGCGAACACCGCCACGGCTGCGACGACGAACACGACCGAGACCGGATCTCCGAACAGGTTCGGCCCGTTCGGCACCACGCTCCAGGCGATGAGGCCTGCGCACCCGGCGACGTCGAGGATCGCGATCGCCAGGGCCGCCGTTCCCCGTCTCATCGGTCCCGGCCTCCATCGTGCAGCCAGATCGTCGGCGGCGTGATCACGAGGACATCCTACGTGGCACCGTTCGCGGAACGTTACGGCATTCGCGACGAGCGGAACCGTCACGTCGCGCGCCGGAGGCGGCTCAACGGGCCGGGTGACGACTCCCGTTACGGAAGGCGTCCCGGACGGAGTACCGTGACGTTCGATGACGAGCTCGTCCCGGTCGCCGTCCCACGCGTCGCAGCAGATCCGGATCTGCCTGCTCGGGCCGGTGACGATCGAGGTCGGCCGTTCGCCGCTGGTCGTGGACACCCGCAAGGCCGTGGCACTCCTCGCGTACCTCGCCGTGACCCGTCGCCCGGCGAGCCGGGAGCTCGTCGCGGCGTTGCTCTGGCCCGAGGCTGACGGCGCCGGCGCCCGGGGCGCGCTTCGTCGAACGCTGTCGGTGCTGCGCGCCGGACTCGACGACCAGGGCCTCGTCGTCGATCGTTCGGCGGTCAGGCTCGACCCGTCGGCATTCGATGTCGATGTCTGGAGCTTCGACGAGGCCCTCGCTGTCGCGCGGGGCCACGCGCACCCGGGCGGCGACCTCTGCCCGACCTGCTTCGATGCGCTCCGGGCGGCGGTCGCGCTGGACCGCGGCGAGTTCATGGCCGGGTTCGCGCTGCGCGACTCGGAGGAGTTCGAGGAGTGGCAGCTGGCGCAGGTTGCATCGTACCGCAGGGAGCTGGCGGCGGTCCTCGAACGGCTGGCCCGCGGCCAGGCGGCGACTCGGGCCTGGGCAGCAGCGGCGCCCGCGGCCCGCCGATGGCTCGAGCTCGACCCGCTCCACGAACCTGCGCACCGGCTGCTCATGGAGGTCCTGGCCCGGTCCGGTGAGCCGGCGGCCGCGCTCGCCCAGTACCGGGACTGCGTCCGGACCCTCGACCGGGAGCTGGGCGTTGCGCCGCTCTCGGAGACGACGGGGCTGGCCGAGGAGATCCGCACGGGTCGACTGTCGGGTCCGCCACCGGCGGGCCCGGCGATCAGCATCGCGGCCCCCGTCGCGCAAACGCCGGTCGCATCTGCCCCGGCTCCTCTTGTCGGCCGGGTCGCGGAGATGGCCACGCTCGTCGGGGCATACAGGGCCGCGGGGCCCGACGGCAGGCTCCTCTTCATCGAGGGCGAGGCGGGGATCGGCAAGACGCGGCTCGCGGCCTCGCTGGCCGACGTCGTCCGGTCAGACGGCGGAGCGGTCCTCGCGGCACGCGCCTACCCGGGCGAGGCGGGCATTCCGTTCGCCCCGATCGTGGAGCTCGTCCGGGCCGGTCTCGGACGGCCGGGCGCAGCGACGCGGTTGCGGACGGTGCGACGCGACCTCCTCGCCGAGGCTGCTCGCCTCGTCCCGCTCCCCGCAGTCCCGGTGGCCGTTGCGCCAAGGTCGCCGGCGGACCCGTACGGCCAGGCCCGCCTGCTCGAGGCGCTCGCCGAGGTCGTCGCGGCTCTCGCGGCCGGGCCAATTCCCGGTCTGATCTGGCTCGATGACGTCGGCTGGGCCGACGCCTCGACGATCGAGCTCGTCGGGTACATCGCCCATCGACTACGCGGTCGGCCCGTCACGCTGCTCGTCACGTCACGGCCCGAGGAGCTCGACGGTCGACACACGGGAGCGCATCCTCGCCGCGCCCGCCCGTGACGCGCCTGCTGGTCCGCGTCGAGCTCGGCCGGCTGAGCCGGTCCGAGGTCGCCGCTCTGGCCGCGGCGGCGCTCGGCCATGCGGCGGAGCCAGGACGGATCGACTCGCTCTTCGAGCGCTCCGAGGGCCTGCCCCTCTATGTCACCGAAGCGCTCGTCGCGCCGGTCGCGACCGGAGACCCGATCCCGGGCGGTGTCGCGGCGCTGCTGCGCGCCCGTCTCGACGCGGTGGGGGAGGTGGCCGACCAGGTCCTGTCGGCCGCGGCGATCATCGGTCGGTCGTTCGACCTGGGGCTCGTCCGGGCTGCCAGTGGCCGGACGGACGACGAGACAGTCGATGGTCTCGAGGAGGCGATGCGCCGGGGCCTGGTGCGGGAGATCGGCCCGGGGGACGGCGACGACATCCGCTACGACTTCACGCACGGCCGGCTCCGCGACATCGCCCACGACCGCCTGAGCCTCGCCCGCCGCCGCCTGCTTCACGCGCGCGTTGCCGCAGCCATCCGCGGCGCGGACCCTGCGCTCGGCTCGGAGGTCGACCGCTGGTCGCTCATCGCGCGCCACGAGACCTCGGCCGGGCGGTCGCCGCAGGCGGCCGAATCACATCGACGTGCGGGCCATCTCGCCCGATCCGTGTTCGCGAACGCCGAGGCGCGCGAGCACCTGGAGGCCGCCCTCGCGCTCGGCAGCCCCGCAGCAGTCGACCTCCACGAGGCGCTCGGGGAAGTCCTCACGTTGCTCGGTGACTACGACGGGGCCCTCGGTCATCTCGAGGCGGCCGAGGCGCTCGCGGGGCCGGCTGACGAAGCATCCATCGAGCACCGAATCGGGCTCATCCTCGCCCGGCGTGGAGACTGGGTGCGCGCCGACCGGCGCCTGGTGGCGGCACTCGACCTCCTGGGTCCCGCCGCGCCGACGGGCGATCGCTCGCGCATCCTCGTCGACCGGGGCGCGATCGCCCACCGCGCGGGAGACCCTGCCGGCGCCGAGGCGCTCGCCGTGGCGGCCATCGCCCTGGCCGAGGAAGCCGTGGACCCGATCGCGGTGGCCCGGGCGGAGGACCTGCTCGGGATCGTGGCCCGCAGCCGTGGCGACCTCGCGGGCGCGTGCGGCCACCTGGAACGGGCACTCGCAGCGATCGACGCGGCCGATGCCACGGCCCCTCGGACGCCGTCCCCGACGCCGCCGTCTGCGGCCGACCCCATCGCCGCGGGCTCGCGAGACCTTGCCGACGCCGGCGCCAGGATCGCGGTCCTCAACTCGCTCGCGCTCGTGCGTGCGGATGAGGGCGACCCCGACCGCGCGATCGGGCTCACGCGCGAGGCCCTGGTCCTCTGTGAGCGGCAGGGTGACCGCCACCGCCAGGCAGCCCTGGAGAACAACCTGGCCGACCTGCTCCAGGCAACCGGAAGGGCCGACGAGGCACTCCACCACCTGGAGCGCGCGGTGACCCTCTTTGCCGAGATCGGTGGCCGGCCCGGGGAGCTCGAGCCGGAGATCTGGAAGCTCGTCGAATGGTGACGCGGATTCCGTAACGAATTCCGGACGCTCCCCGTGCAGGCTGCCGGCGACGGCAGATCAGGCGAGAGGGGTGGATCTCCAGGTCGCCGTTGCAGGCCGGCCCGTCGGGCCGGGCAGAGCGCAACAGGGAGGTCCACGCATGTCGACGTTCACGCGCGCTGGCTCAGCTCGTGCGCTACCGGCCTACGCCACGGTCCTGGCGTGGCTTCGTCACGTGAAGGGAACAGCAATGAAGCTCATGCGTTTGGCCGGTCCGATGGCGCTCCTCGTGGGGCTCCTCGCGCCAGTCGCCTCCGTCTCGGCCGCGTCGGCCATCGCGGTCCATCCCGGCCAGTCGATCCAGGCGGCCATCAATCAGGCCACATCGGGCGGCCTGGTCGTGGTGGAGCGCGGGACCTACAAGGGCAATCTGGAGATCAAGCGCTCGGTGCGCCTGGTCGGTCATGAGGCCGTCATCGTGCCGGCCGCCAAGCCGACGAAGAACTTCTGCGTGGCCCCCAATAGCTTCAGTGGCGTGACGGGCATCTGCGTCCATGCGGTGTTCAGCGCCAATGGCCAGTCGGTCGTGACGCCGGTCTCCAACGTGTCCATCGAGGGGATCACCGTCCAGAACTTCAGCGGGCCCGGGATCGTGGTCGTCGCGGTGGACGGCTTCCGGGCCGTCCACGACGTGACGGCGAACAACGGCGACAGTGGCGTGTGGATCAGCATGGTGTCGAACCTTTCGCTGCTCTCCAACCGCTCCTCCGGCAATGGCAGCGACGGCTTCTATGTGAGCGAATCGCCGTCTTCGAACGCCGTCATCACCGGCAACATCGCGAACGACAACCTCGCCAGCGGGATCCTGTTCCTCGACTCGCTTGGTGGCCGGATCGCGCTCAACACCGTGTACGGCAACTGCTCCGGGATTGCCGTGGCCTCCGTCGCGGCCCCCGACGTGACGCCCAGCGGGGACGTGTCGATCCAGCTCAACCAGGTGACCGCGAACAACCGCATGTGCCCTGACCAGACCGCGTCCGGTGGGACGCCGGCCTACGGTGGCATCGGGATCGGGCTCGTCGGGGCACGCAACACGGTCATCGCCCTCAACGACGTCCGGGGCAACGTGGAGCAGGCCGGCAGCGGCCTCCCCGGCGGTGGCATCGTGGTCCTCGACGGGAAGATGTTCGGCACCCTTCCGCCCACCGGCAACTCGATCCGGCTCAACTCGCTCTCCGGCAACACGCCGAGCGACATCTTCGGCGACGGCACCGGGAGCGGGAACACGGTCAGCGGCAACAGCTGCACCACCACGAGCCTGACCGGCGCCTGCTGACGCCATCGCGTCGGCTCCCGACCCGCGGCACGAACGCCCCCGGCAGCGCCGGGGGCGTATCTCTGCCTCCGCCGCCCCCCGTGCAATGCGGCTGGTCCCGGGCGGCTCTGACCCGCCCGGGACTTCACCCGCGAATGTCAGTCGCGGCGGGCTGGGAGTCCGCGTTTGCGCCTTGGCTACCCGCTGCGTGCGCCGCCCGGCTCCACGAGGCCGGACTCGTAGGCGTAGATCACTGCCTGCACCCGATCGCGGACGCCGAGCTTGTCGAGGACGCGGCCGACGTGAGTCTTCACCGTCGCCTCGCTGACCGCCAGGCGGTCGCCGATCTCAGCGTTGGAACTGCCGGCCGCCAGCAGACGCAGCACCTCGAGCTCGCGTGCGGTGAGCGTCGCGAGCGCGGAGGAGGCCTGCGGCCGCGGCCGTGCCGCGTAATGCTCGACGAGCCTCCGCGTCACTGCCGGCGCCAGCGTCGCGTCGCCTCGCGCCACGGTCCGGACGGCGTGGACGATGTCCTCGGCCGGCGCATCCTTGAGCAGGAAGCCGCTGGCGCCGGCGCGCAGCGCCTCGAAGGCGTACTCGTCGAGGTCGAAGGTGGTGAGGACCAGGATGCGCGTCGCCGGCTCGGCGGCGACGATCCGCCGGGTCGCCTCGAGACCGTCGACGCGCGGCATCTGGACGTCCAGGATCGCCACGGTCGGCCGTAGGCGCCGCACCAGGCTGACGGCCTCGGCGCCATCGGCCCCCTCGCCGACGATGCGCAGGTCGGGTTGCCCCTCGAGGATCATCCGCAGCCCGGCGCGAGCCAGCGCCTGGTCGTCCACGATGATGACCTCGATGGTCATAGGGGGTCGACCGCGAGGGGAAGGACCGCCTCGACCCGGAAGCCGCCACCCGTTATCGGTCCGGCCTGCATCCGGCCGTCGTACAGCTGCACGCGCTCGCGCATCCCAATCAGGCCGTGCCCGAGGCCGGATGCCTTCAGGGCAGTCTCGCCCACCGCGCCGGACGGTCCGCCGTCGTCGTTCACCTGGATGCGCACCCGATCGGGCTCGTAGGAGAGATGCACCTCGGCGCGCGACGACGGCGCGTGCTTGCGCACGTTCGTCAGCGCCTCCTGGATGAGCCGGTAGATTGCCAGCTCCAGCCCCGCCGGCAGCCCCACCACGGGGCCCGAGACCTCCAGCGCCACCGCGAGGCCGGCGGCGCGTGTCTCGTCGACCAGCGTGGGCAGGCGCTCGAGGCGCGGCAGCGGCTGCCGACCCGCGTTCTCGTCCACGCGCAGGATGCCGACGAGGTGGCGCATCTCGGCCAGCGTCTGCCGGCCCATCTCTTCCACCTGCCGGAGCGCTCTGCGGGCCCGATCCGGATCGGTGCCGAGCACGATCCGCGCGCCGCCGGCCTGGAGGACGATGAGTCCCACCTTGTCGGCGACCACGTCGTGCAGCTCACGCGCGATACGCGCCCGTTCCTCGTGAACGGCGACCCGGGCCGCCGCCTCCTGGTCGCTCCGGGCGCGCTCGGCCGCCACGGCCAGCGAGATCGACCGCTGCGTCTGGACTCGCAGTGCCACGCCGAGGCCCAGTGCCCCGCCGAACATGATGAGGAGGTAGGCCCAATCGCCCAGGCTGAGCAGCAGGCGCGCCCCCGCCAGCTCCTCGGCGAGCAGCACCAGCCCGAGAGCGGCCCCCACCAGCAACCCGCGCCCGTCGGTGTGGCGACCGACGGAGTACAAGAGCAGCAACCCCGTCGCCGCGTTTGCCACGCTGTTGCCCGTTCCGTACACGACGACGTACGGCAGGAAGACCGTCGCGCTGACGGCGGTCGCCGGCAGCGGCGCCACCCGCCGGAAGGCGACGGGCAGCGTCGCCGCCACCTGGACACCCGCTGCAACCGCGACCGGGCCCGGAAACACCCCGTTCGCTGTCTCGACGAACGCGATGATCATGATCGCGAGCGCCACCAGCCAGTCGAGGACCGACGGCGAATGCCACCCGCCTACCTCGTCGACCAGGGCCGGCAAGCGCTTGAGGCGCGGCAGCGGCTGTCGATCCGCATTCTCGTCCACGCGCAGGATACCGACCAGGTGGCGCATCTCGGCCAGCGTCTGCCGGCCCGTCTCCTCGATCTGCATGAGCGCCGACCGGGCCCGATCCGGATCGGTGTCAAGCACGCTCCGCGCTCCGCCGGCCTGGAGGACGATGAGTCCCATGCTGTGGGCCACCACGTCGTGCAGCTCCCTCGCGATGTGCTCCCGCTCCTCGAGCACGGCGGCCTGCGCCAGTGCCCCCTGCTCGATGTGGGCGCGCTCGGCCGCCACGGCCAGCGAGATCGACCGCTGCGTCTGGACTCGCAGCGCCACGCCGAGGCCAAGTGCCCCGCCGCCGAAGATGAAGTTGAGGGCCCATTCGGCTAGGCCGGCCTGCCTGCCACCGATCGCCGGCTCGACGCTCAGAAGCAGCGCGATGGCCGAGCCCACCACCAGCCCGCGCCCCCTGGTGTGGCGACCGACGGAGTAGATGATCAGCATCTCCGTCGCCGCGTCTGCCACGCTGCCGCCACCGAACTGCCCGGCGTGCGCAACGACGTAGGGCAGGGAGACCGCCGCGCAGATGGCGGCCGCCCGCAGCGGCGCCACGCGCCGGAAGGCGATGGTCAGCGTCGTCGCCACCAGGATCGTCGCCGCGACCGCGACCGGCCCCGGATACGCGCCGCCCACACCCTCGACGAGTGCCACGACCGCGAGCCCGGCCGCCACCAGCCAGTCGAGGGCCGACGGCGCACGCCGCCTGCCGACGCTCTGTTCGCGGGTCACCCAGTCGAGTTGCCTCACCCGGTCACCTTACAGGCCCCCGCCCGGCGTTTCGTCATCCCTTGGTCGCGCCACGTCACGACCCGCGATGGATGGTTGCACGCCGTGCGGATGACGACACGGGCGGCCGCCTGCTCGACGCTGCACCTCGTCCAGTTCCGACAACGGAGAGGAGGTTCTCGATGCGCCCCACCCGCACATCGACGCTCGCGCTGATCGTCGCCGCAGTCGTTCTTTTCGTCCTTTCGGCGAGCGGCCAACCGGACACCTACTGGGCCAAAGGCCCGTCGTGGATCGGCGAAATCGGCTGGTACGGCTTCATGGTCTGCGCATTGCTGCTGATGGTCTCGGCGCTGTACGCAGTCGTCTCGTCGGTTCGGAACCGCGGCCGGCTCTCGGCGCGGTAGATCACGCCCAGCGCCCTCGACCGACCGTCGGCGGACGGGTGCTCCGCCAGCGCAGCGTCCCCACTCGGTCGCCAGCCCGACGCACTGGGCCATCGACAAGATCGAGCCGTCGTACCAGGAGGGTTCCACCCATGCGCCGTCGTGTCGCCTCTCTCGCCGCCGCGACATTCACGCTGGCACTGCTCGTACCTGTCGCTTCCGTCTCGGCCGCATCCGCCATCTCCGTGTATCCCGGCCAGTCGATCCAGGCCGCCATCAACAGGGCCCCATCGGGCGGCTTGGTCGTCGTTGAGCCGGGGACGTACAGGGGCAACCTCGAAATCAAGCGCTCGGTGCGCCTGGTCGGTCATGAGGCAGTCATCGTGCCGGCGGCCAAGTCGACGAAGAACGGATGCTCGGTCCTGCTGCCCGGGGTCGGGGGCATCTGCGCCCACGGGGTGATCAGCGCCGATGGCTCGTCGATCACGAAGGTCCTCTCCAACGTCTCCATCGAGGGGTTCACCGTCCAGGGCTTCGGCGGGGCCGGAATCGTCGCCGAGGGGGTGGACGGCTTCCGCGCCGTCCGCAATGTGACGGCACACAACGGCCTGTGGGGCATCGAGGTCGGCGAGTCGTCGGGCGTCACGCTGCTGTACAACACCGCGTACGCCAACGGCAGCGACGGGATCCACGTGGATTACTCGCCGTCGGGGAACGCCGTCATCCTTGGGAATTCGTCATACGGCAACCTCGGCACCGGGATCCTCGTCGTCTCCGCGCTCGGTGGCCGGATCGCGCTCAACACCACGTCGGGCAACTGCGCCGGAATCATCGTCGCCGCCACCGGGGGGGATCCGGCGAACCCGGCGGACGGCCTGTCCGGCAACGTGTCGATCCAGCTCAACCAGGTGACCGCGAACAATCGGTTCTGCCCGGCCGTGGCAGACCAGGGAACACCGGCGTACGGCGGCGTCGGGATCGCGCTCATCGGGGCACAGAACACGATCGTTGCGCTCAACGACGTCGAGGGCAACGTGTCGCAGACCGGCAGCAGCATCACCGGCGGCGGCGTCCTGATGCTCGACGGGGCCATGTTCGGCGCCGCCGCGCCAACCGGCAACTCGATCCGGCTGAACTCGCTCTCCGGCAACCTGCCGAACGACATCTCCGGCGACGGCAGCGGAACCGGGAACATCGTCAGCGGCAACAGCTGCACCACCACGAGCCTGACCGGCGCCTGCTGACGCAATCGCGTCGGCTCCCGACCCGCAGCACGAACGCCCCCGGCAGCGCCGGGGGCGTTCCCCATTCCCGTCACGAGAGACTCGACAGTCAGCACGGGTCAAGGAGCCAGCTCGTCGCCGTCCCCGCATCCGGGGCGGTCAGTCGCGCACGAGGAGCCGATTGATGACGTAACCTTGCCGATCCGTTCCTCGGGCGCGCTTCGTCATCGCCTGACTGGGACCGCGCCGGCGCAGGGCCCCGGGGCTCCCGCCGACGATCGCGACGGGCAGTTGGATCGTGTGGTCGCGACTCGTCGCGCCCCGACCACGCCTGAGGATGTCCATCCCCAACCGGGGAGGAGTCCACCGACCGGGCGTCGCGGACCTGCGCTCAGAGGCTGTGAACCTTCCGCCTGCAGCCGGCGCTCGCGGACGGAAGGTCAGCTCGACGGGTCAGCACGGTGATCTCGTCAGCGTCTGAACGAGGCCGTGGTGGCCTCCCGGGCTGGCAATGGGTCGCGGTACGCGGCGGGCGGACCGGTTCGGCGGTTGGCTTCGCGGCCCCGCCAGCCGGTCGCCCGGCTCATCCGGTCGCTCCAGCCCGGATCGTGAGTGTCCGGGCGAGGTTATGGGCGAGGGCGAACCAGAGGAGGACCGCGCGGACCTTCTCGAGCCCCCGGACCCGGTATTGCTGCAGGCCCCGGTTGCGGGCGAGCGCGTTGACCCATTCGGCGGTGGCGGCCCGGAGGCGGTAGATGAGCTGGCCCTCGTCGCTGGCCATGCGGGCGCGCCAGGCGGCGACGGCGGGGCTGTCGGGGTGGCGAGGAGCGCGCTGGTCGGGCCGCGGCCGGCCGGTCATCGGCGGGGCATAGAGGACGGTGCCGCAGGCGGCCAGGTGGTCGATCTCGGCGAGGCTGACGTACCCGCCGTCGGCGAGCATCTCGGCCGGCCGTCGGCCGAAGGCCCGCTCGAGGCGGTCGATCGCTGGGCCGAGCCGGCCCACGTCGGTGCCCTGGTTCGTCACCTCGACCCCGCACACAAGCCCGCTCGCCACGTCGGTCGTGAGCTGGCCGTTGTAGGCCGGGCGGTAGCCGCCATCGCCCATGCGCATGACCCGGGCCTCGGGATCGGTCGTGCTGACCCGGGCCTTGGACACCGGACGGTCCGGGCGCATGGTGCGGCGCTTGGTGGCCTCGAGGTCGGGCAGGACGTCGAGCGCCCGGCGGACGCGGCTCTCGCGCTCACGGGCTGCGCGCTCACGGGCCGCGGCGGTCCGGCGGCTGGTGGCCGCAGGGTCGTCGTCGAGCTCGGCCCGCAACGCTGCCACCTGCGCGGTGGCATCGGTGAGGGCCCGCCCGAGGCCGCGGCGGCCGCGGTACGAGCCGGCTCCGGCGGAGGCGCGCACCCGGACCCCGTCGTGGGCCACCCGGGCCAGGGTCACCTCGCCCGTGGCGAGGAGCGCCGCCACGCTCTGGGCGAGGAGCTCGTCGAGAAGCCCGGCGGCCGCCACCCGGAAGTCGGCGAGGGTGTGGTAGTTGACGCCGACGCCGCCGCAGATCCAGCGGTACGCGTCGTGCTCGTCGCACAGGCGGTCGAGGGCCCGGGCGCTGCCCACCCCCTCGAGCGTGGCGTACAGCCAGAGCGAGACGAGGATCGCGGGGTCGATCGGCGGCCGGCCGCTGTGGCCCTCCGTCGCCAGGATCCGGGCCTGGAAGGCCGACAGATCGAGGCCATCGACAAAGGCCCACACGAGGCGGGCCCGGTGCTCGGGCGCCACGAGGCTCTCGAGGTCGGATGGCCGCAGGGTGATCTGCTCGCGGCGGGGCCGCTGGAGCCGGGGTCGACCCCGCTCCTCGGGCTCCTTCGTCGTCGGCTCGGTGGGCGGGAGGTCGAACAGCTCATCCATGCCGAGAGATTGTACCGGGGGACGCCCGCCAGGGGAATCCCCCGGCGAAAGATTCACAGCCTCTCAGGCCTCGGGCATCTGGCCACCCGTATGGGCGAACGTCTTGCTGACGATCTTCCAGGTCGAGTCGATCCGTGCGAGCGTGAAGAAGTCAGTGAACGAGACGGAGCCCCAGCAACCTTCTTCGGCCACGACCGCCGCGGCCGCATCGCCGGTTTGCATGACGGACAGCACGCGACCGCGGTAGGCGCCGGTATCCGCGGGCTGGCCAACAGCCATGTCGACGAACTCCGGGATCGGGATGTCCACCCGTGAACCTGCGAGCTGCCCGAACATCCGGGCATCGGGGTGGAACGCCTGCCTCAGCCTGGTGGCGTCGCCCTTCGACGCTCCGTCGATGTAGAGCTGCAGAACCTTGATGATCTCGTCGTGGTCGTCGATCGAGTCTGTCATTGCTCCGTCCTCCGACATTCATGAGGCCTCGTCCTTTGTATGCCCGAGGATCGTAGCGCCGTGCCAGTCATCCCCGCTACACGCGCGATCAGGAGGCGGGACCGTCAGGCCGTCCCGACCCGGTACAGGTGCCAGCGCTCCGGCACGCCCTTGAGCTCGTGCTCGCCCGCGTCCTCGAACCGGAGGCCCGAGCCAACGGTCAGGTCTCTCACTGTCTGGGAGGCGAGGACCTCGGAGGGACCGGCAGCCGCTGCGATGCGAGCCCCGATGACGACCGCGAGGCCGCCGGTCTTCCCTCCGATCGTCTCGACCTCGCCGGTGTGAACACCGGCCCGGATCCTGACGCCGAGCGGTGCCATCGCGCCGACGATCGCCGCCGCGCACCGCGCCGCGCGGGCCGGTCCGTCGAACGTGGCGAAGAAGCCGTCGCCTGCGGTATCGACCTCGGTGCCGCGATACCGCGTCAGCAGGCTGCGGACCGTGGCGTGATGCCGCGCGACGAGCGTGCGCCACCCCGCGTCCCCGAGCAGCGCCGCGGCCGCCGTCGAGTCCACGATGTCGGTGAACATCACGGTCGCGAGCACGCGGTCGAACGACTCCTGCTCCTCGCGGATACCCGAGATCAGGTTTCCAATGGCCTCGAGGATCGCCGGCGCACGCTGGTACCAGTGAAACCATCCCGCGCCGCCCTCCCCGGCCGGCTCGATCAGGCGTGCGCCGGTGATCCGCTCCGCGACGAGCTGCGCGGTCCCGGCCGCTTCGCCGCCTTCCAGGCGGCCGAAGGTCGGCACGTGGTCGCCGCCTTCGAGGTCGCCGACCACCAGCGTGGGCACGTGGATCGACGAGAGGACGCCCCGCACGTCGACCGATCCGTACCGATCGGATTCGGCGGCCAGCGCCCCCGGGGCGACGCTCGCCCGGCACCATGGCACGAACCAGTCGAGGAACGTGCGCTCGTCGCTCCAGTACTCGCGGTCATAGGCCGGGGTTCCCCACTCTCGACGCACGCGGTCGTTGATCTCCGCCCATTCTCTACGTGCCTCTTCGCTGTCGTAGAACGCCACCACCGGGTCGACGACAACGAGGCCGGCGGTCCGCTCGGGGAAGGTCGCGGCGAACAGGATCGCGGACGGGCAGGTGTCGAGCGATCCGAAGATCACCGCGCGCTCGGACCCCGCCGCGTCCATCAGCGCGACGAGGTCGTCGACCTGGACCTCGAGCGGCGCCACGTCGCCCGGCGAGAACCGGTCCGAGCAGCCCCAGCCGCGCCGGTCGGCATGGATCACCCGGGCCCGCTCGCCGAGCCCGAGCAGGAACCGCGCGAGGTGTGGGCTCTCCCAGTTCAGGTCGACGTGGGACGTGTAGCCCTGGACGTAGACCAGGTCGACCGGCCCGTCGCCGAACACCTGGTAGGCGAGCGCGACATCGCCGTTCCAGGCATATCGCGTCTCGGGTCGTCGGGTCATCGGCGTCTCACCGCTGCGGGAGCGACTGCGACCAGCCTGCGGGCTGCCGGCCGCCCTGCGGCGCGGCCCGTCCTCGAACCGGAGCTGGAAATCTACCACGCCCGCAGGCCGACAAGGCGGGCAGTCCGGGACCGCGACGCGACTGGATCAGGGACGCAGATCGTGGGGGCGCACACGAGGACCGAATACTGCCGGATGAGGCGGCTCGAGGGCATTTCTTGGCGTGATGGCTCGCGCCCGGCGGACGTTTCGACCCTGGGATGCCCGGCGCCCGGCGCAGGTGCGGCCATTCTGGCCCTCTGTTCGCCCCCAACGACCTCCGAGTCTCCCGCGGAGTCGTTGCCGCCCGGATCGAATCCTCGGGGCCACGAGTGCCGGTCCCCCGGCTACCATTGACCCCCCGTGACGACCCTCGCCCCGAACGATTTCACGCATCTCCACGTCCACTCGGAGTTCTCGCTCCTCGACGGGCTCGGCCGGATCGGCGACCTCGTGGACGAGGCGGAGCGGCTCGGGTTCGACTCGCTTGCCTTGACGGACCACGGCGCGCTGTACGGCTCGGTCGCCTTCTACCAGGCCGCGCGCGCGAAGGGGATCAAGCCGATCATCGGGGTGGAGACCTACGTCGCCCGGCGCTCGATGCGGGACAAGGAGGGGAAGGCCGACGCCCAGCCCTTCCACCTCGTCCTCCTGGCGAAGGACATGGTCGGCTACCAGAACCTGTGCCGGCTGGTGACCGACGCGCACCTCGACGGCTACTACTACAAGCCGCGCATCGACCGCGAGCACCTGGCGCGGTACAGCGAGGGCCTGATCGGGATGTCCGCCTGCCTGGGCGGGGAGATCCCGAAGGCGCTCGAGGTCGACGACTGGGAGTCCGCCCGGCGGCTCGCCGGCGAGTACGGCGAGATCCTGGGCAAGGGCAACTTCTTCCTGGAGCTCCAGGACCACGGCATCCCGCTCCAGCGGCGGCTCAACGAGCAGCTGCTCCGGCTTGCCCCGGAGGTCGGCCTGCCGCTCGTCGTCACGAACGACCTCCACTACGTCCACCGCGCCCAGTCGGAGGCCCACGACGTCCTCCTGTGCGTGGGGACCGGCAGCAACATCGACACGCCGGGACGACTGCGCTTCGAGTCGGATGCCTTCTACCTCAAGTCGACCGCGGAGATGGCTGCCCTCTTCCCCGACCAGCTCGAGGCCATCCGGGCCACTCGCCGGATCGCGGAGATGGTGGACCTCAAGCTGCCGCTCGGCCAGCTGCGCATCCCGCACTTCCCGGTGCCGGACGGCGAGACGCCCGAGAGCTGGCTCCGCAGCGAGTGCGAGGCGGGGATGGCCCGGCGCTACGGGACGGTCACGCCGGAGCTGCAGGCACGCCTGGACTACGAGCTCGGGATCATCGTCTCGATGGGCTACGCCGGCTACTTCCTGATCGTGGCCGACTTCGTCCGGTTCGCCCGGGAGCAGCGGATCCAGACCACCTGCCGGGGGAGCGCGCCGGGCTCGATCGTGACGTACACGCTCGGGATCACGCCCGTGGACCCGATCCACTACGGCCTCCCGTTCGAGCGGTTCCTCAACCCGGACCGGGTGACGATGCCGGACATCGACGTCGACTTCGAGGACGGCCGGCGCGAGGAAGTGATCAACTACGTCACCCAGAAGTACGGCCCCGACCACGTCGCCCAGATCATCACGTTCGGCACGATGCTGGCTCGGGCGGCCATCCGGGACGTCGGGCGCGTCCTCGGCCACGGCTACGGCGACGTGGACCGGATCGCGAAGGCGGTCCCGAACCAGCTCGGCATCCGCCTCGACGAGGCGCTCGTGCTGAGCCCGCAGCTCCACGAGATGTACGCGGCGGAGCCGCCGGTCCGCCGGATCATCGACTTCGCGAAGCAGCTGGAGGGCGTGGCCCGGAACGCGTCCACCCACGCGGCCGGCGTCGTCATCAGCCGCGAGCCGCTGACGGAGCTCATGCCGCTCCAGAAGGCCACCAACTCGGACGCCACCATGACCCAGTGCGAGATGCACGGGGTGGAGGCGCTGGGGCTCCTCAAGTTCGACTTCCTGGGCCTCTCGAACCTGACGATCCTGCGCCAGGCCGTCGACCTGGTCCGGGCGCACCGCGGCGTCGAGATCGACCTGGACCGGATCCCGCTCGACGACACGAAGACGTTCGACCTGCTGGCATCCGGCGAGACGACCGGCGTCTTCCAGCTGGAGTCGGCGGGGATGCGGCGCTACATCCGCGAGCTGCAGCCCACGTCGGTCTACGACCTGGCGGCGATGGTCGCGCTCTACCGGCCCGGTCCCATGGACAACATCCCGCACTACATCGCCCGCAAGCACGGGCGCGAGCCGGTGACCTACCTCCATCCGCTGCTGGAGCCGTACCTGGACCGGACGTACGGGGTCTTCGTCTACCAGGAGGACATCATGGCCGCGGCGGTCGGCCTGGCCGGCTTCACGGGGCCGGAGGCGGACACGCTGGGCTACGCGATCCGGAAGAAGAAGTCCTCGGTCCTTCGGTCCCTCAAGGACAAGTTCGTCACGCAGGCTGCCGAGCGCGGCGTCCGGCCCGAGACGATCGACGCCGTCTTCAAGGCGTTCGAGCCATTCGAGCGCTACGGCTTCAACAAGGCGCACGCCACCTGCTACGGCCTGGTCGCCTACCAGACGGCCTATCTCAAGGCGAACTACACCGTCGAGTACATGACGAGCGTCCTGACGGCGATCCGCGACACCGCCGAGAAGGTCGCCGCGGCGGTCGCCGAGTGCCGCCGCCTGGGGATCTCCGTCCTGCCGCCGGACGTCCACGCCAGCCACCTCGAGTTCACCGTGGAGGGCCCGGCGATCCGGTTCGGGCTGCTGGCGGTCAAGAACGTCGGCCAGGGCGCGATCGAGTCGATCATCGCCGCGCGGGAGTCGGGCGGGCCGTTCCGCTCGTTCGCCGACTTCTGCAACCGGATCGACCTGCGGCTGACGAACAAGCGCGTCCTCGAGTCGCTCGTGAAGGTCGGCGCGCTCAACGCGTTCGGCCACCCCGGCCGGCTGCTGGACGCGCTCGACGAGACGCTCGCCACGGCCCAGGCCGACCAGCGCGAGCGTGCCTCGGGCCAGATCAGCTTCTTCGACCTCGCCTCGGAGCCAGCCGCGCTGGAGGCGCCGCTGCCGGCCGCACCCGAGGTCCCCACCCGCGAGCGGCTCCGCTGGGAGAAGGAGCTGCTGGGGCTCTACCTCTCGGACCATCCGCTCGGCGAGGTGGCGGAGCGGATCGGCCATTTCGTGACCGCGTATTCCGGCGACCTGAAGGACGAGACGCTCGACGGGCAGCGGGTCGTGGTGGGCGGCGTGGTCACGGGCAGCCGCACGGTGGTCACGAAGGCGAAGGCGACGATGGCCGTCGTCACGCTGGAGGACCTGCAGGGCGCGATCGAGGTGGTCGTCTTCCCGCGACTCCACGAGCAGACGATCGGGACCTGGACCGAGGGCGTGATCCTCCTGGTCGCCGGCCGCATCGATCACCGCGGCGAGGAGGTCTCGCTGCTGGCGGACGCGGCCTGGGAGTGGGACGCGGCGGCCGCGCGCGGCCAGGACGCGTTCGCGGCGGAAGTCGCGGCGGGCGAGCGAGGGTCGCGGGGGCGCGGCCGAGCCGGCGGCTCCCGTGGAGCCGGCGCGAACGGCAACGGCACGGGCAACGGCACGGGCAACGGCGCGGCAACGGCCCGACCACCAACGCGAAGCGCGGGGTCGATGCCGGGGTCACGGGGATCCACGGCGGGCATGCTGCGAGCGCCCCCGGCGGGCAGGTTGCGAGCGCCCCCGGCGCGATGCCGCCGGAACCGCTGCCCGGGTCGTGGGAGCCGGCGGACCTGGAGGCCGCGGCCCCGGACTTCGAGGTGCCATCACTCCCGGAGGAAGCTCGTCCGCGCGCGATCGCGTCCGCCGCCGAGCCGACCGTGCCGATCGAGGCCGGACCGGCAGGTCGCCTCCACGTCCGGTTCGGGGCCGGCGTCGAGCCCGACGTCCTCGCGGGGGCCATGGCCACCGTCCGCGATCTCCTCCGATCACGGCCCGGCACGACCCGGGTCACGGTGCACCTCCCGCAGGGCCACGGCCGGGCCGCCCTGCCGATGGAGCTGCGATCGGGCGTCGCCTACGACGCGGACCTGGTCGCGGACATCGGCCGCCGGCTCCGCCCGGAGATCTGCGTGCTGGAGCTCGTGCTCTCCGACGACGCCCTGGGCGCCTCGGCCTGACGCGGCGTCAGCCGCGGGCGACCTCGGAATCCTGCGCCGCCCGCATCGCCTGGACCACGGACATGCGGTCGGCGAACTCGCTCCGGAGGGCGTGCAGCGCCGGGGCTTCGATGTCGAGCTCGCTCGCGATCTCGTCCAGCGTCGCGCTCTCGGCGGACGAGATCGACGCGTCCGCGGCCGCGGCGAGGAAGCACGCCCGGAGGAGCCGGAGGCGCTGGTCCGGGTCGGAGATCTGCTTGAACTCGCGGGTGACCAGGTAGTCCTCCGTGGAGCCGAACAGGCGGGCCTGCTGCTTCGCCGCCTCGACCACCAGGACGGCCTCGGCCTCGCCGATCCCGCTCTCCTCGACCAGGGTCCGTTCCATGAACGCGGTCTCGTCGGGGCTCATTGCGAGGTCGGCATTCGCCACGCGGGCCAGCACGTACGAGGCGGCCGCGAGGTAGCGGGCCCGCTCCGGCGGCAGCGCCTCCAGCTGGGACACGATGCGACGGACCGTGACGGTATCCGCGCCCGGCACGCCGCCCGGCCGCAGCTCGCCGTTCCCGGGTGCGGTCGCGGCACGGGTCATGCCAGGCGCCGCGTCGGCGTCGGGATCGAAGCGCGGGTGCGGTTCCTCGGTGCCTCCCAGCAGGCGATGGAAGATGCTCAATGGATCTCCTCTGGGGACAGATCGGGGATCGCCGACGTCGTGCGTTCGCGGTCGAAAGCGTACACCGGCTCGCTCCGGGGCCGGTCGAGCCAGACACGAGTACGCCTCCGCGGCCCTGGGGGGAAGGGCAGCAGAGGCGTTGGTGAAAGGATCGCCGGTCGCGGGCATCGTCGCAGAGGGCCGATTGTCCCGCGGTTGGGGGGCCATCCGGCAGGCTCTGCGCCGGTCGCGCCACATGTCACGCCTGGGCGACGCGATGCGCGTCCCGGCGTGCGCGATCGGCGCGCTAGTTGTCGAGCGGGATGAAGAGCGTCCGGAAGTCCCCGTCCTTCGGCCCGTAGATGAGCAGGATGACGGTCCGGTCGGCGATTGCCTTGATGGCAAGGTTGCCGATCAGCGGGCTGTTGTCACAGGACGGGAGGTCCGTCGCGTCGCTGGGGTAGGCGTGGATCGATCCGCTGTAGGAGCCGGGGTCCAGCTGGTACGTCCCGGTGCCGCCGGGCCCTGCCGCGGTGAGAGAGTTAGCGTCGTCACCGACCGTCTTCGTGCACCCGTTCCCGGTGCCGAAGTACCAGGTCGAGTTGGCCGTCGCCGGCAGCACCTGGTCGAGCCCGATCGAGTCGACGACAAGCAGCGCCTTCCCCGGGGCCGGCGTCGTCTGGGCGAATGTGCCGCCGCTGGACTGCTGGAAGAAGGGCTGGATCTCGCCGAACCGGCGCCCGGAGTCCTGGGTGGTGTCCCCGGTCGTCACGATGAACGTGATGACCTCGCCGCCCTTGAGCGTCTCATCCTGTGCAGCCAGCTGGCTGCCGTTCCCAGTGGTGCCCGCCCAGTAGAAGGAGAGCGACATGTCGCCGGCGGCGTCCGACACGGTCGGGTCGAAGAACGCGCTGGCGGTCCCGTACGGGACCGAAAGCAGCGGCGTGTCGCCGGGAGCAGCCCACGGCGCAGCGTAGACGTCGATCGGTCCTGGATCGCCGTTCAGCGGCGCGTACGCATTGACGATCCGCACCTTCGCGCCGCTTGCCCGCTGGCCCGCCGGAGGCCCGCCGCCTCCCACGGGGACGCCAGCCGTCGCGCTCGGCCCCGTGCCGCCGGACGAGCCGGAGCTGGGGGCCGCTGCCAGGGGTCCGGATCCGCCGGACGCACAGCCAACGACCAGCATGCAGGTCGCGATCAACGACATCGTGCGACGCATCGAGAGGACCCCCCTTCGATCGCTCATGTCCGGGCGCCCGGCGGCCAGCCGGGCTGCAGCGCAAGCCTCGTGGTGCCGGAGCCGGGACTTGAACCCGGACGAGGTTGCCCTCAACGGTGTTTGAGACCGTCGCGTCTGCCTGTTCCGCCACTCCGGCACGGCCGTCATCGTAGCGCGCGGCGAGCGGGGCGACCCGAGGGCAGGCGGTCAGATCCGGGCGCGGCCGCGCAGCACGCGGTTGGTGACGAAGAGCCCGACGCCAGCCACGAGCAGGGCCAGCGAGAGGGCCAGCGCGAGCGTCCGGTCCGGCGTCGCGGGTTCCGATGCGGGCGGCAGCGCCACGCCCGCTGTGCCGACGACGCTTCGGGTGGCACGGCCTTCGAACTGGAGTCCGCCGCGCCGGCGCCGGTCGCAGAAGCCCGACGTGCCCGCGGTCGCGCCCGCGGCCGGACCGGTCAGCACGGGCGAGGTCGCCGGCCCGGCGGGAGCCGGCACGGCTATCGCGGCCGGGCTGGGTGGAGGTTCAACCGCGACCGGGCTGGGAGCCGGCCGTGCCGCCGCGTTCGGCGTGGTTCCGGGGCCGCCCGGAACCGAGGTGGCGAGTGGGGCGGGGAGGGCACCCGGCGCGCCGGTGGCGGCTGCCTCGGGCCCGGCCGCGGTGCTCGGCGCGGCGTTCAGCCCGGCGTCGTCTGCCGCTGTGCCACTCAGGCCACCCGCCTCGCCGGGCGCAGCAACGGGCGCACCGACGGTCGAGAGCGTCGTGGCGGCCTGCCCGAAGAACCCGGGCGTGGTGGTCAGGAGCAGCCCCGCGATCCCGAGCGCGGCGAGGCCGCCGGCCAGCGGGCGAACCGTGGACCGCGGCGCCCCGAGCCACCCGATCAGGCTCCTCCAGGCCGAAGGCCGCAGGCGCGCGGCGTCCGCGTCGGTCAGGCGGTAGTCCCGTCGTCGAGGCGGGGCCGGCAGCGTCGCCGTCGCGGCGCGGATGATCGCGAGGTCCGCGAGGAGGGCGGCGCACCCGGCGCAGGTGTCCACGAGGTCCGCGGCACGATCCCGCTCGACGCCCGCGAGGTCGCCGGCGTCGAGCGCGGCGATCAGCGCGGCGTGCTCGACGGCCGCGGCGGCCGGGGTGTGGTCGGGAACGTGGCCCATGGCTCGGTGACGCCCTCAGCTGCGGAAGAGTTCCATCCGGTCGGCGAGCAGCGCACGGAGCGCCAGCCGACCGCGGTGGATGCGGGACTTCACGGTGCCCAGGCTGACCCCGGTCATCCCGGCGATCTCGGCGTAGTCGTAGCCCTCCACGTCGAAGAGGACGATGGCGGTCCGCTGGTCCGGCGCGATCGCGCTCATCGCCTGGACGAGCGCGCGCTGGCGCTCGCCGGTGGTGGCGATCGCCTCCGGGTCGCTCTCGGTCCCGGCGGGCGGCTGCCAGCTCTCGTCGTCGAGCTCGGGGTAGGGCGACACCGGGCGGCGCTTCCTGGCTCGCTGGAGGTCCATCGCGGCGTTGATGGCGATCCGGGTCAGCCAGCCGCGAAAGGAGGGGCCGTGGTACGAGCGAAGGTTGCGGTAGGCGGAGAAGAACGCTTCCTGGACCGCGTCGCTCGCCTGGTCCGGATCGGGGACCATCCGCGCGACGAGGGCGTGGCACAGGTCCTGGTACGCCTCCACGAGCTGGTTGAACGCGCCCAGGTCGCCGTCGAGGGCGCGCTCGACGAGGAGGTGATCCCGTCGGGCCGTCGCGTCGTCCGGCCCGGCCGCCGGGGTGACGACCTCGGACGAGCGTGGGCGAGGATCGTCCAACTGGGCGCGGCTCCTTCCGGCGCGGACGCCGGGAAACGTGGGGGCGGCGAGGCGGCGCGAGTCTAGCACGGGACCAGCGACGCTCAGCCCGTCCCGGGGGTTCCCCGGGCGTCCAGACCCGGCCGCGGAATATGGCCGGCCGGGAAACGGCCGGCCGCGACGGAGCATACGCCCGTGGGCCGCCCGCCCGCCCTGCGCTTCGCGGACCGGTACACTCGGCGGAGGCGCCCCGCGTCGCCGCAGGCGCATCCCGCGGGCCGCGCCGCCGGGAGGATGCCCTCGCCCATGGAACGCCTGATGCTGCTCGACGGCAACGGGCTGATCTACCGCGGCTACTTCGCGCTCATCAACGTCCCGCTCTCGACGTCGAAGGGCGAGCTGGTGAACGCGGTCTTCGGCTTCTCCAACATCGTCCTGCGGGGCTTCCAGGACGTCCGCCCGGACTACGTCGCGATCGCCTTCGACCTGCCCGCGCCGACATTCCGGCACGAGCAGTTCGCCGAGTACAAGGCGACCCGCCGGCCGATGCCGGACGACCTCCGCGCCCAGTTCCCGAAGGTGCGCGAGGTGGTTGCCGCGCTCCGGCTGCCGGTCTACGAGATGGCCGGCTTCGAGGCCGACGACGTCATCGGCACGCTCACCCGGGAAGCCGAAGGTCGCGACCTCGAGACGACGATCGTCACCGGCGACCTGGACATGCTCCAGCTGGTGACCGACAGGACGCGGCTGATGACGACCCGGATGGGCGTGGACGCAACCGTCATCTACGACCCGGCACGAATCCGGGAGCGCTACGGCCTCGAGGCGGGCCAGATGATCGACTTCAAGTCGCTCAAGGGAGACTCGACGGACAACATCCCGGGCGTCCCCGGGGTGGGGGACAAGACCGCCGCGAAGCTCGTCGGCCAGTTCGGCAGCCTCGACGCGCTCTACGCGCACCTGGACGAGGTGACGCCGGAGAAGCTTCGCGAGAAGCTCCGCGAGCACCACGACCGGGTCCTCGCGAGCCGCGAGCTCGTCACGATCCACCGCGACCTGCCCGTGGCGCTGGACCTCGCGGCCGCGCGTTTCGGCGAGTACGACCGCGACGAGGTGGTCCGGCTCTTCCGGGAGTACGAGTTCCGCACGCTCATCGATCGGCTGCCGCCGCTGCGCGGCGCGGCCGACGCACGGGACGAGACCGTCGATACGAGCCGCCCGCGCGAGCGGCCGCCGAGTCCACGCCCGCGGTCCGCCCATCGTTCGGCAGCCCGGGAGCGCGTGCGTCGGCCGCCCCCCGGCCGGGCGGCGGCGACGGCCTGCAGCTCGCGCTCGACTTCGATTCGGTCGGCCAGATCGCCGACGAGGCGGGGGCGGTCCGGCTCGAGTCCGGCCCGCTGCCGGCGGGCGACCTGCGGGCGGCGCTCGCGGCGCTCATCGCCGAGCCGGACCGCGTGGAAGCCGTGACCGAGGCGGAGATCCCGGCGCTCGCGGCGTGGCTGGCAGACCGCTCGGCGGTGGGCGTGGCGGTGATCCTCGACGACCCGCGGCCCCGGCAGGGGCACGCGCTCGCCCTCGCGGTCGCGGGGGAAGACGGCCGGCTCGTCGTCGCGGACGGTCCCGCCGCGTCGGACGCGCTCCGCCGCGCGCTGGAGGCGGCCGGCGTCCCGCTCGTCGCCCACGAGGTGAAGCCGCTCCTGGTGGCCCGGCTCGCGGAGGACCCCGCCGCCGTGCCCACGCCGGTCGCGTTCGACACGCAGATCGCCGCGTATCTCCTGAACGCCTCGCTCCGCAGCCAGGCGATCGCCGACGTCGTCGCCGAGCGGATGGACCTGGTGCTGCCGCCGGCCGCGGCCGGCCTCGCGCCGCCGGCCCGGGCCGGGCTGGAGGCGCTCGCCGCGCTCGCCGTCCGGGAGCCACTCGCCGCGGCGCTCGCGGACGCCTCGCTCGACCGGCTCTTCGCCGAGCTGGAGCTGCCGCTGATCCCGATCCTCGCCCGGATGGAGGCGACCGGCGTCGCCATCGATCTCCCGGCCCTGGGCCTGCTGGACGTGGAGTTCGCCGGCGAGCTGGCCCGCCTGGAGGCGGAGATCTTCGCCGACGTGGGCCACGAGTTCACGCTGGGCAGCCCGAAGCAGCTGGAGCAGGTCCTCTTCTACGAGCTGAACCTGCCCAAGGGCAAGCGCACGAAGACCGGCTTCTCCACCGACGCGTCCGTGCTGGAGGAGCTGCGGGCGGCCCACCCGGCCGTGGCGAAGCTGCTCGACTGGCGGCTCTACTCGAAGCTTCGGAGCACCTACATCGCGGCGCTGCCGGAGCTGCTCGCGGACGACGGCCGGCTCCACACGACCTTCCACCAGGCCGTGGCGGCCACCGGCCGGCTCTCCTCGTCGGACCCGAACCTCCAGAACATCCCGATCCGGACGCCGCTGGGTCGCCGGATCCGGCGGGCCATCGTGGCGGGCGCCCCGGACGTGACGCTCGTGGCGGCCGACTACAGCCAGATCGAGCTGCGGATCCTGGCCCACGTCTCCGGCGACGCGCATCTCCGCGAGGCCTTCCTGGCCGGCGCCGACATCCACCGCGACACGGCGGCGCTCGTGCTCCACAAGGAGCCGGCCGACGTCACGCCGGACGAGCGCTCGATGGCGAAGATGGTCAACTTCGGGATCGCCTACGGGATGAGCGACTTCGGGCTCTCGAGCCGGGCGAACATCCCGCGCGCAGAGGCGAAGGCCTTCATCGAGCGGTACTTCGCGACCTACTCCGGGATCAGCTACTACATGCTCCACATCAAGGAGACCGCGCGCCAGCAGGGCTACGTCACGACGCTCCTGGGCCGGAAGCGCGAGATCCCGGAGCTGCGCGCCTCGAACCCGTCGCTGCGCGGGGCAGGGGAGCGGATGGCGATCAACATGCCGATCCAGGGGACCGCCGCGGACATCATGAAGATCGCCATGATCCGGGTGGACCGCCGGCTCCGCGCCGAGGGCTTCCGGTCGCGGCTCCTTCTCCAGGTCCACGACGAGCTGCTCCTCGAGGTGCCCCGCGACGAGGTCGCCCGCCTGGTCCCGGTCCTGCGCGAGACGATGGAAGGCGCCCTGGCCCTGGACGTGCCGCTCACCGTGGACGTCAAGACCGGCGACGACTGGGAGTCGATGACCGTCGTCCCGCGCGGCGCGGGAGCCTGACGCGCCGATGCCCGAGCTTCCCGAGGTGGAGACGGTCGCGCGCGACCTGCGGCGGCTCGTCGTGGGCGCCACGATCACCGGTGCCACGGGCGACTGGCCGCGCGCGATCGCCTCGCACGCCTCGATCGCCGCGTTCGCCGGCGCCGTGGCCGGGCGCCGCATCGACGCGGTCGGCCGGCGCGCGAAGCTGGTCGTCGTGGACCTGGCGGGCGGTGCCGCGCTGACGATCCACCTCAAGATGACCGGCCAGCTCTTCGTGGTGCCGGCCGGCGCCCCGTCCGACCGGCACGTCCACCTGCGCCTCGCGCTGGACGACGGCCGCGAGCTCCGCTTCCGCGACATCCGCAAGTTCGGCCGGGTAGGGCTCTGGCCGAGGGACCCGCGAAGCGGCGCGGTCCTGGACGCGGAGGACGGCGGCGCGCTGTTCGCCGGGCACGGACCCGAGCCGCTCGACGCCGCCTTCACGCTGCGGGCCTTCCGGCGGCGGCTTCGCGGCCGCAGCGGGCGACTCAAGCCGCTCCTGCTCGACCAGGCCTTCATCGCCGGGATCGGCAACATCTACGCGGACGAGGCGCTCTGGCGCGCCCGGCTCCACCCGTTGCGCCGGGCCGGCTCGCTCCATCCGCCCGACGAGGCGCGCCTCTACCGCGAGATGCGGGCCGTCCTGGCCGAGGCGATCGAGCGGCGCGGCTCGTCGATCGACGACTACACGGCGCCCGATGGCGACGGCGCGATGCAGGAACGCCTGGTCGGTCTACCAGCGGGCCGGAGCGCCGTGCCTGCGCTGCGGGCGGCCGATCCGGCGGATCGTGGTCGGGCAGCGGGCAACGCACTTCTGCTCGTGGTGCCAGCGACTCCCCGCGGCAGATCGCGCAGGAGCGGCGGCCATCCTCGCGACCGGACGCCCGCCGCGCGGCAGGGGGCGCCGCTGGGTCGAGCTGCCCGGGGAGGGCGTGCTGGGCCGGACGCCGGCCGAGAGCGCCCGCGCGGAGGCGCAGGCGCGCGCCGAGCGGACTCGCCGGGCGGCCGCGACGCGTCGTGCCGGCGCCCGGGCAGCGGCCGGGGGCGCCTGACGGTGTCGCTCGTCCGGCTCTCCGGGGTCGTGCGCGAGATCGGGACCTTCGTGATCCTCGACCGGATCGACGCGGCGATCGCCGTCGGCGAGCGCGTCGGCATGGTCGGCCCGAACGGCGCGGGCAAGACCACCCTGCTCCGGATCATCGCCGGCATCGACGAGCCCGACGTGGGCGAGGTCCAGCGGCGCCGGAACCTCCGCATGGGGCTGCTGGCCCAGGAGGCCCATTTCGACGAGGCGTTCGCGTCCGCGCCGGACCTCCGCACCGCGGTCCGCCGCGGGGCGGCCGGGGTGGAGGCGATCGAGGCGGAGATGCGGGCGCTCGAGGAGTCGCACGGTGCGGCCAGCGCCCGCTACGAGGAGCTCACGACGCAGTTCTCCGCGCTCGACGGCTGGACGCTGGACCAGCGCGTGGACGAGGCCCTCTCGGGGCTGGGCTTCAGCGAGGCCGAGTGCGGGCGATCGCCGGAGGAGCTCTCGGGCGGCCAGCAGACCCGCGCGGCGCTGGCCCGGCTCCTGGTCGCGGACCCGGACCTCCTCATGCTCGACGAGCCCACCAACCACCTGGACCTGGGCGCCATCGAGTGGCTGGAGGAGGCGCTCCGGCGTCGCCGCGGCGCGCTGCTCGTCGCCTCCCACGACCGGGCGTTCCTGGATGCCACCGTGACGCGCGTCTGGGAGCTGCGCGACCGGCGCCTGACGGCCTTCCGCGGCGACTACGCGTCGTATGCCCGCCAGCGGGAGGCGCGCGACGCGCGGATGCGCAAGGACGCCGAGGCGCGCGACGCCGAGATCTCGCGCGAGCAGGCACTCGTGCAGACGTACCGGAGCCAGCGCAAGCACGGGAAGATGCACGAGCACGAGGCCCGGCTCGCGCGGCTCGACCGGATCGACGTCGCGAAGACCGGCCCGTCGCTGCGTCTCGACCGCGCCCTGGGGACGGCGGCACCGCGCTCGGCCGAGGTGGTGCTCCGCGCCGGACGACCTCGTGGTCGGTCACCCCGGCGGGCCGGAGGTGGCGCGCGGCGTCCGGCTGGAGGCATCGCGCGGCGAGCGGATCGGGATCGTCGGCCCGAACGGCGCCGGCAAGACGACGCTCCTCCGCACGATCGCCGGCGACCTGCCGCTGCGGGACGGCTCGCTCTCGTTCGGGTCCAACGTCGGCTTCGGCTACCTGGCCCAGGTCCGCGAGAACCCGATCCCCGGCGAGACCGTGCTCGACGCCCTGCTCGCCGAGATCCCGATGACGGCCGGCGAGGCGCGCGGCTACCTCGCCCGGTTCCTGTTCCGCGGCGACGACGCGTTCAAGGAGGTCCGCAGCCTCTCGGGCGGCGAGCGGTCCCGGCTGGAGCTGGCCCTGCTGGGGATCATGCCGGCGAACCTCCTGCTCCTCGACGAGCCCACGAACCACCTGGACATCCCGGCCCGCGAGGCGCTGGAGGCGTTCCTGCGCGAGACGACGGCAACGCTCCTCGTGGTCAGCCACGACCGCCGGCTCCTGGAGATCGTGTGCGACCGCCTGTGGGTGGTGGACGACGGCCGGATCGTCCCGTTCGAGGCCGGCTATCGATCGTGGCGGGCGGCCGTCGCCGACGGCTGGCGGGCCGGCGAGGCCTACCTGCGCGAAGAGGAGCGCTTCCACGGGCGTGGCACCGGCGCCCGGATCGCCGTCGGCGAGCGGCCGGCCGGCCGGAGCGCCTCGACCGCGCTCGCGGATCGGGACGCCGCGGTCCCGCCGCCGACGTCCGGGCCGGCCCCGGCGTCGCCCGTCCGGCCGCCCCGCGGGCCGAAGCTCTCGAAGGACGCCTACCGGCGCCAGAAGGGCGCGATCGAGGACGACCTGGGTCGCCTGGGACTGCGGAAGAGCCACCTGGAGCTGGCGCTGATGAGCCCGACGACGTCGGCGAACTTCGTGGAGCTGCGTCGCGTCACGTCCGAGCTGGCCGACGTCGACCAGGCACTCGCCGCCGCCGAGGAAGCGTGGCTGCTCCTCGAGGAGCGGGCGCCGTGACCCGGACGGTCCGAATCGGCATCACCGGCCCCATCGGGTGCGGCAAGTCCACGGTCGCGGGGTGGCTCGCGGCGCGCGGCGCCGTGGCCATCGATGCCGACGCGGAGGCGCGCGCCGTCACGGCGCCCGGGCAGCCCGCTCACGCGCTGGTGCTCGAGCGCTTCGGCGATGCGGTGCGCGGCGCCCGACGGGAGTGCTCGACCGGGCGGCGCTCGCCCGCCTCGTCTTCGCGGATCCGGCGGCGCTGCGAGACCTCGAGGCGATCGTCCACCCGGCCGTCCGCCCGCGGATCCTTGCTGCGATCGCGGCCGCGGAGGCTGCGGGCGCCCCGGCCGTCGTGATCGAGGCGATCAAGCTCGTCGAGGGCGGCCTCGCGGCACTCTGCGACGAGGTCTGGCTCGTGGCCTGCGCCCCGGAGGAGCAGCGCGCCCGGCTGGCAGGCCGCGGAGTTGCGGCCGACGATGCCGTGCGCCGGATCGCGGCCCAGGGGGAGATGGCGTCCCGTCTTGCGCCGGGGGCCACGCGGATTCTCGACACGGGCGGCGACCTGGTCGCGGCAGAGAGGCGGACGGCGGCCGCCTACGCGGCCGCCCTTGCCGCCGCGGCCGGACCCACGGGCTGACAACAGGGTTCCGGCGAGGCCGCTGCGGTCCCGACCACGTTGTAGAACGGGCGTTCTAACCAGGCAGCCTCGTGCTATCGTTTCCGCATGCCGGAGTTCGAGCTCGTCGCCCCGTTCCAGCCGACCGGGGACCAGCCGCAGGCGATCGAGAAGCTCGCCGACGGGCTGGCACGTGGGCTGCGCCACCAGACGCTCCTGGGAGTGACCGGGAGCGGGAAGAGCCTCCATCCCGACGAATCGGTGCTCGTTGGCCACGAGGACGAGTTCGGCGAGGTCCGCTGGGCGGTCGAACCCATTGGCCCGCTCGTCGATGCCGTGCTTGCGGAGGCACCTGCGTACGTCGATGACCATGGGACCGAGGTGGCGTTTCGGTCGCCCGAGCGCGAGGGCCTGCTCGTGGCAACCGTGGATCCGGACACGCATGCGTCCGTCGTTCGGGCGGTCACGGCGGTCTCGCGCCATACGAGCCCACCGGAGCTCTGGACCGTCAGGACGCAGGACGGCCGACGGGTCCGCGTGACTGCTCATCACAACTTCACGCGGCTTGGACCGGACTCGCGGCTGGAGATTGTCGAGACGATCTCATTGCGGCCCGCAGACTGGCTGCCCTTGCCTGCGAAGGTCGCCGCTCCCGCGACACCGATCCGCAGATACTCCGCGGCGCCGGCGCTTGTCGCGCGCGGACTCTACGTGACTGGGCCGCCTGTCGATCCTGGGTGGCCGCACGAGGTGCGTCGATCGCTCCGCCATGGTCAGCGCGCGCCACTGGAGTCGGTCGGAGCTGCAGGCGTGGCCGTCATGGAGCGCTTCGGGCCGACGCGGATCATCAGCCGGAATGGGAACGGCTCGATCCCCGCGAGCCGGCCGATCGACGTCGACTGGCTCCGGTTCCTGGGGCTGTTCGTGGCGGAAGGGCACGTGGCCGACCACTATGCAACGCTCACTCCAGGTCCCGAAGGCCTGCCGCTCGCCCGGGTGCTCGCGGCGGCCTGCGACCTGCGCTACTTCGAGCGACCCACCGGGGAGATGGTGTTCGCCGTGAAGGCGACCGTCGAGACGCTGCGCATGCTCTGTGGGCAGAAGGCCGCCGCGAAGCACCTGCCACCGTTCTGGGCCTCGCTCGACGACGCGGCCCTCGGGGCCCTGCTGGCCGGGTACTTCGAGGGTGACGGGTGGAATGAGACCCGACGCGGAACCGTCTCGGCTGTCACCAAGAGCGAACGCCTCGCATCCGAGCTGTCGTACGCACTGCTGCGCCTGGGTATCCAGGCGCGCCTGTTCACGACGTGGAAACGGGCCGTCGGCACGGCTCACCGGGGCGACACGTATTGGCGAGTCGACGTGCGAGGCGCCGACGATCTGGCGACGTTCGAGCGCGTCGTGGGGTTTGTCGGCCGACGAAAGCGGATCGAGTTGCGGGCGACGGTTGAGTCGGCTGTGGGCGGCAATGCGGACTGCCTGCCAGAGCAGGCCAACCGGGCGATTCTGCGGGCCCGCACCGCGCTCGGGCTGCTGCAGCGCGATCTCGTTCACGCCGGCTGCACGCGGGCCTCCGTCTCCCTGATCGAGAACGGCCGGCGACGCCTCAGGCGCGACCACGCGCGCGAGTTCGTGCGGGTGTTTCGCGCTTCACTCGCCGCCCGGCCGTCCGACGCGGCCGAGGATGCCACCCGTGAGCTGGAGCGGCTCCTGGCGTGTCGATGGTCGCGCGTCGCGTCGGTGGAGCGAGGGCCGACGACCGCTTCGCATGTCTACGACCTCTCAGTTGAAGGCTCCGAATCCTTTCTCGCCGGCTTCGGCGGGCTGATCGTCCACAACACCTATTCGATGGCAAAGGTCATCGAACGGATCCAGCGCCCGACGCTCGTGCTCGCCCACAACAAGACGCTGGCGGCCCAGCTCTACGCGGAGTTCCGCGACTTCTTCCCGAACAACGCGGTCGAGTACTTCGTGAGCTACTTCGACTACTACCAGCCGGAGGCGTACCTTCCGCGCTCCGACACGTACATCGAGAAGGACTCGAGCCGGAACGAGGAGATCGACAAGCTCCGCCATGCCGCCACGAAGGCGCTCTTCGAGCGGCGGGACGTGATCATCGTCGCGTCCGTGAGCTGCATCTACGGCCTGGGCGCCCCGGTCGACTACGGCGCCACCGTGCTCCGGCTGAAGGTGGGCGGGAGGTATCGTCGGGACGCGGTCCTGCGGCACCTCGTGGACCTCCAGTACCAGCGCAACGACCAGGCGCTCCAGCGCTCCCGGTTCCGCGTCCGGGGCGACACGCTGGAGCTCGTGCCGTCGTCGGAGGACCGCCTGGTGCGGGTCGAGTTCTTCGGGGACGAGATCGAGCGCATCACCGAGCTCGACCCGCTGACCGGCGAGCTGCTCGCCGAACGCGCCGAGGTCAACGTCTACCCCGCGACCCACTACGTGACGCCTGCCGACAAGCTCCAGCTCGCGATGGGGACGATCGCCGCAGAGCTGGAGGAACGGCTTGCCGGCCTTGAAGCGGAGGGTCGTGTCCTCGAGGCGGCGCGGCTCCGCCAGCGGACGACCTTCGACCTGGAGATGATGCGGGAGCTGGGCTACTGCACCGGGATCGAGAACTACTCCCGCCACCTCTCGGCGCGCGAGCCCGGCAGCCGGCCGTGGACGCTCCTCGACTACTTCCCCCCGGACTGGCTCCTGGTCGTGGACGAGTCGCACATGTCGATCCCGCAGGTCGTCGGCATGTACAAGAACGACCGCACGCGCAAGGAGATCCTCGTCGACTTCGGCTTCCGGCTCCCGTCCGCCCTCGACAACCGCCCGCTGACCTTCGAGGAGTTCGAGAAGACGATCAACCAGGCCGTCTACGTCTCGGCGACGCCGGGCCCGTACGAGCTCGAGAAGAGCCAGCGGGTCGTGGAGCAGCTGATCCGGCCCACCGGCATCGTGGACCCCGGGATCACCATCCGCCCCAGCGAGGGCCAGATCGACGACCTGCTGGAGCGGATCCGCGAGCGCGTCGAGCGCGGCGAGCGGGCGATCGTGACCACGCTGACGAAGCGCCTGGCCGAGGACCTGACCGACTACCTCCGCGAGCTGGGCGTCAAGGTCGAGTACCTCCACAGCGAGGTGGACACGCTCGACCGGATCCAGATCCTGCGCGACCTGCGGCTGGGGGTGCACGACGTGATCGTCGGGATCAACCTGCTCCGCGAGGGGATCGACCTGCCGGAGGTCACCCTGGTGGCGATCCTCGACGCTGACAAGGAGGGCTTCCTGCGGAGCGCCTGGTCGCTGATCCAGATGATCGGCCGGGCCGCCCGCAACACCGGCGGCGAAGTGGTGATGTACGCGGATCGCATCACGGAATCGATGCGCGCGGCGATCGAGGAGACCGACCGGCGGCGTGCCGTGCAGCAGCGCTACAACGTCGAGCACGGGATCACGCCGATCACGATCGTTCGCGAGATCCACGACCTCAACGACCGCCTGCGCGTGGCCGCCGAGACGAGGGGAGAGTACGAGGCCGGCGGCCGTGGCCACGAGCTCGAGGGCAGGACGCGGCGCCAGGTCGAGGAGCTCGTGGGCCGGCTGGACGCGGAGATGCGGAACGCCGCGAAGAACCTCGAGTTCGAGCGGGCGGCCACGATCCGCGACCAGGTCCAGGAGATCCGGCTGCGCGTCCTGGCCGAGGATGCCTCGATCAGCGTGGGTCGGGCCGCCGAGCGCGCGGGGGCGGAGCCTGCGACGTCGGCCGGGAGGGCGGCCCCGTCCGGCGGTGCGCCAGGAGCGCTCGGGGGCCGGGCGGGCCGGGCAGGCTCGCGTCGGGGTCCCGGCCGCGCCGGGGCGACGGACACCGGCCGCGCGCTCGAGGTGACGGCGGTCCGCGTCGTCGAAGCCGGCGAGGAGCCCGGCGGAGGCGAGCCCGGCACGGAGGAGGGGACCGCGTCGGACTGGCTGCCCGGCCTGCGCGACGAGCACGACGACGCCGACGACGGAGGATGGCAGGCTCGCTGGCTGGACCGGCCGACCTGGGATCACACGGTCACGCCGAACGTCCGCCACCGGACCGGGCGCCGCAGCCCGCGCCGCTGAGCGTCGCCACCACACACTCGATCGCCGACGCCGCTGACGCCGACGCCGCTGAATAGAACGCCCGTGCTGTAACGCCGGAACCGGGTACACTGCAGCGGCAATGCCGTCCGACCAGCTCGTCGTTCGCGGTGCCCGCGAGCACAACCTGAAGAACATCACGGTCAGCATCCCGCGGGACCGGCTGGTGGTGATCACCGGCCTCTCCGGGTCGGGCAAGAGCAGCCTCGCCTTCGACACCATCTACGCCGAGGGCCAGCGCCGGTACGTCGAGAGCCTCTCGGCGTACGCGCGCCAGTTCCTGGGCCAGATGGAGAAGCCGGACGTCGACCAGATCGACGGCCTCTCGCCGGCGATCTCCATCGACCAGAAGGGCGCCAGCCGGAACCCGCGCTCGACCGTCGGCACCGTGACCGAGATCTACGACCACCTGCGGCTCCTGTTCGCCCGGATCGGGCACCCGCACTGCCCCGTCTGCGGGCGCGAGATCGAGCGCCAGACCGTCCAGCAGATGGTCGACCAGGTCTACGCGCTGCCCGAGGGGAGCCGGCTCCTGGTGCTGGGGCCGCTCGTCAAGGATCGCAAGACCGAGGGCGACCGCGTCTTCGAGGCCGCGCGCAAGCAGGGCTTCGTCCGCGTCCGGGTGGATGGCGAGCAGATGGACCTGGCGGAGGTCCGGAGCCTCGACAAGTACAAGCGCCACACGATCGAGGTCGTGGTGGACCGCTTCATCGTGCGTCGGGCGGAAACGGCCGGCGAGCCGCCGCCGGATGCGGCCCGGCTGGCCGATTCGATCGAGACCGCGCTCCGGCTGGGCGAGGGCGTCGTCGTGATCGCGCCGGCCTCCAGTGACGGCGAGGGGCCGGGCTTCGAGGAGCATCGCTACAGCGAGCGCTACTCGTGCCCCTACGACGGCACGACCATCGACGAGCTGGAGCCGCGCTCGTTCTCGTTCAACTCGCCGCACGGCGCGTGCCCCACCTGCACCGGGATCGGGACCCAGCTCGTGATCGACGCGGACCTCGTGATCCCGGACCGGGACCGGAGCGTCGCGGACGGCGCGCTGGTGCCGTGGTCCCGGATGCCGACCGACGCATCCTGGCGGATGAAGATCCTCGAGGCGATCTTCGCTGCCCACGGCTGGGACATCCGCGCTGCCGGTGCGCGACCTCCCGCCGGAGGCGGTCCACCACATCCTCCATTCGGCGAAGGAGGAGAAGGTCGTCATCGCGTACCGCCACGAGCGCGGCGAGAACACCTACGCCGCCACGTTCGAGGGTCTCGTCACGAACCTGGAGCGCCGCTACCGCGAGACGGACTCCGAGTACATCAAGACCGAGCTCCAGAAGTACATGGTGGCCCGGCCGTGCCCCACCTGCGGCGGCAAGCGGCTGCGCCCGGAGGCGCTGGGCGTCACGATCGAGGGCCGGAGCATCTGGGACGTCTCCGTTCTGACCGTGACGGAGGCCCTCGCCTGGGTCGCGACGCTGCCGGAGCGGATCACGGACCGCGAGCGCACGATCGCCCGGATGGTCCTCAAGGAGATCGGGGCCCGCCTGGGCTTCCTCGCGGACGTCGGCCTGGACTACCTGACGATCGACCGCACCTCCAGCACGCTCTCCGGCGGGGAGGCGCAGCGGATCCGGCTCGCCACCCAGATCGGGAGCTCGCTCGTGGGCGTGCTCTACATCCTGGACGAGCCCTCCATCGGCCTCCACCAGCGCGACAACGCGAAGCTCATCGCGACGCTCACGCGCCTGCGCGACCTGGGCAACACGGTGCTGGTCGTGGAGCACGACGAGGAGACGATCCGGACCGCCGACTGGGTCGTCGACATCGGCCCCGGGGCGGGCGAGCACGGTGGCGAGGTCATCGCGTCCGGCCCGCTGGAGGCGCTCCTCCACGAGCCGCGTTCCATCACCGGGGCGTTCCTGCGCGGCGAGCGGTCCGTGCCGATCCCGGCGGTCCGTCGCCCCGGCTCCGGGACGGCGATCGTGGTGATGGGCGCGCGCGAGCACAACCTGCGCGGGATCGACGTCTCGTTCCCGCTCGGGAGGTTCGTGGCCGTCACCGGGGTCTCCGGCTCCGGGAAGAGCACGCTCGTGACCGAGATCCTGTACCGGGCGCTCGCCCGCGAGCTCAACGGGAGCCGCGAAGCGCCCGGGGCCCACGATCGCCTGGAGGGCGCGCACCTCGTCGACAAGATCATCGAGATCGACCAGAGCCCGATCGGGCGGACGCCGCGCTCCAACCCGGCCACCTACACCGGCCTGTTCACGCCGATCCGCGAGCTGTTCGCGGGCGTCCCGGAGTCGCGCGTCCGCGGCTACGGGCCGGGGCGTTTCAGCTTCAACGTCAAGGGCGGCCGCTGCGAGAACTGCAAGGGCGACGGCATCCTGAAGATCGAGATGCAGTTCCTCCCGGACGTCTACGTTCCCTGCGAGGTCTGCAAGGGGAAGCGCTACAACCGCGAGGCGCTGGAGATCCACTACAAGGGTCACTCGATCGCCGACGTGCTGGAGATGACGATCGACGAGGGGCTGGACCTCTTCAGCGCGGTCCCGAAGATCGCGGCCAAGCTCCGGACGCTCGTGGAGGTCGGCCTGGGCTACGTTCACCTCGGGCAGCCGGCCACGACCCTTTCGGGCGGCGAGGCGCAGCGCGTGAAGCTTGCCTCGGAGCTCAGCCGGCGCGCGACCGGCAGGACGCTCTACGTCCTCGACGAACCCACGACCGGGCTCCACTTCGCGGACGTGGAGAAGCTGCTCCAGGTGCTCCACCGGCTGGTGGACACGGGAAACACGGTGCTCGTGATCGAGCACAACCTCGACGTCATCAAGACGGCCGACTGGGTGATCGACCTGGGGCCGGAGGGCGGCATCCGGGGCGGGCTGGTCATCGGGGAGGGGACGCCGGAGACGATCGCGCGCATTCCCGGCTCGGCGACGGGCGAGTACCTCGCTCGCGTCCTGCGCGGCGAGCCGCTCGTGCCGCTCTCGGACGTCACGTTTGCCGACGAGCTTGGCCGGGGAGCGGCCGCGCCCGAGAAACGCCCGCGGGCGAGCGGGTCGATGCCGCGGCCGACGAAGCGGGCCACGGCGGCGGCAGCGCGGGCGGACTGACAGGCCGCCGCCCGATCGGCCGGCGTCGTACCATCCGCGCATGCCCGAGATCGAATTCGCCTTCCTCGCCGACTCCGCCGACGCCCGTCCGGGCGAGAAGTTCAACGTGCTCGGAGGCGGCGTCATGCGCCTGGGCGCGCAGGCCTTCCCGTTCCGTCATCCGCATCTCGCCCTGGTGGTGGCCCTCCTGGTCACCACGACCGAGCTCGAGAAAGAGCACGACGTTCGCTTCGCGCTCCTGGCCCCGGACGGGTCGGAGATCGCCGGTGCAAACGGCCTGATCGCCGCCCACGGCAACCGCGACGGCAGGGACACGATCGTGACCTTCGCGATCGACCTCTGGAACCTGGAGTTCACGGTGCCCGGCGACCACTCGCTCCGGCTCCTGGTCAACGGCTCGGAGCGCAAGCGGATCCCGCTGGTCGTCGAACGGATCGTCCAGCCGAGCGGGCTGAACTGACCCGGCCTCGTGCCGGCACTGCCACCGCGACCCGGCCGCCACGAGCTGCCCGCGATCGACGAAGCCGCGCTCGCCGCGGCCCGCCACGCGGACAGGATCCTGGATGCCGCCCGGGCTGCGGAGGCGGCGGGCGCGCCGGGCGCCGCTCGCTGGGCGGCGTTCCTCGCGCCACTTCCCGAGCGCCTCCGCGACGCCCCGGCGTCCGAGCTGCGCTCCGTGGCGCGCCGGGCGCGCGCTGCGTACGGGCCGAAGGACTCGATCGCGGACGTCGTTCCTGCCGACCTCGCGATCGCGTTCCGGGACGCGATCGACGACCTCACCCGCGTGCTCGCCTGCCACGAGGCAACCGAAGGCCGCGGCTGACCCCGGCGCCGCCCTCCGGCGGAGGTGCGCCGGCACCGGGGTATGATTCGGGCACCGCCGCGGGGGACCCCGCGGGCGGCGTCGTCTGCGAGGTCCTGGTGCCCAATCGCGTCCGCTGGCTCCTCATCATCGTGCCCGCGATCGTCGTGGGCATCATCGAGGTCCTGAGCGACGAGCTCCTCGACCCGGCGTTCCCGTTCCCGCTCGATGCGCTCCTCGTCGTCGTCGCGACGCTCGCGTTCGGCGCCGTCTTCGCCTCGCTCGCGTTCCGCCGGATCGACGCGTTGACCGGCGCGCTGCGACGGCGCAACCAGGAGCTGGAGGCGCGTGAGAGATCGGCCCGCGGGCTCCACCGGGTGAGCGTCGCGATCGCGGCACTCACCGACATCGAGCGGGTCCTCGACGCGATCGTCACCCACACCCGCGAGCTGCTGGCGGTTGACGCCGTCGTCCTGCTCCTCGTCGGCCCCGACGGCCGGTTGGCCCGTCGGGCCGCGAGCACGGTCCCGGGTGCCCTGCTCGCGGTCCCGTCGATCCCGCACCCGAACCCCGGGGACGCGCCCGAATCGACCAGCGCCGACGAGATCCTGCGCTTCGTCGGGCCGGAGCACGCGGTCGCCCGGCTTGCGGCGCCCCTCCAGCGCGGCGGGACCACGATCGGCCTGCTCGCAGTGGGCGCGCCCGAGGCGCGGAGCTTCGACGCGGATGCGCTCGAGACGCTCTCGTCCCTCGCGAACCAGGCGACCATCGCCCTCGAGAACGCGCGGCTGGAGGCGCGCCTCCGCGAGCTCGCGGTGGTCGGCGAGCGTGAACGAATCGCCCGCGAGCTCCACGACGGGCTCTCGCAGGTGCTGGGATACGTCAACACGAAGTCGCAGGCGGTCGACGGCTTCCTGGCCGCCGGCCGGGTCGACGAGGCACGCCTCCAGCTGGGCGAGCTGTCGGCTGCCGCGCGGTCGGTCTACGTCGACGTCCGCGAGACGATCCTGGGGCTGCGCAGCCCGATCGGGCTGAATGCCGGCCTGGTGGCGGCGATCCGCGCCCACGCGAAGGGGGTCGCCGAGTCCGCGAAGCTCGCCATCCGCGTCCAGGCTGCGCCGGACGTCGAGTCGGCCCGGTTCGACCCCGACGTGGAGACGCAGGCGTTTCGAATCGTCGCCGAGGCGCTCACGAACGTGCGCAAGCATGCGAGTGCCCGGCGCGTGAACATCGACCTCCGCGCGGCGCACGGCCGCCTGACCGTGACGATCCGCGACGACGGTCGCGGGTTCGCCGCGAACGGGCCCGCCGACGGCCGTCCACACTATGGCCTGCGCTCGATGACCGAGCGCGCGGCAGGCATCGGCGGGGCCCTCGCCTGGGAGAACGACCCGGACGGCGGCGCCGTCGTGCGGCTCGTGGCGCCGTTCCGGCCCGCCCCGGACGAGGCCCCCGACGCGGCACCGATCCCGGCCTGATGCGAATCCTTCTCGCCGATGACCACGCGCTGTTTCGCGACGGCGTCGCGTCGCTCCTCGAGGCGTGGGGCCACGAGGTGGTGGGTGTCGCGTCCGACGGCGACGGCGCCGTGGACCTCGCCGAGCGGCTGCACCCCTCGCTCGTGCTGATGGACGTCCGGATGCCCGGTGGCGGGGGCATCGCGGCGACCGCCCGCCTCGCGGCGCTCCACCCTGAGATCGCGATCGTGATGCTGACGGCGAGCGAGGACGAGGATGACCTCTTCACGGCCATCAAGGCCGGCGCCCGCGGCTACCTGCTCAAGAACCTGGAGGCGCCCGAGCTGCGCTCGATGCTCGCGGCCGTGGAGCGCGGCGAGGTTGCCATCTCGCCGGTGACGGCCGCGCGGATCCTCTCCGAGGTGGCCCGACCCACCCAGCGGCCCGCGGCGGCGGGGGGTGGAGCCGCGTCGTCCGATCCCGACCACCTCACCGAGCGCGAGGTGGACGTCCTCCGGCTCGTGGTGGCCGGCCTGCGCAACAAGGAGATCGCGGCCGATCTCGGGATCTCCGAGAACACCACGAAGTTCCACCTGCGCAACATCCTGGAGAAGCTCCACGCCGGGAGCCGCACGGAGGTCGCCGCGCGGGCGGTCCGCGAGGGTCTGGTCCCCGGCAGCTGACCTGCCCGGCGGCCCCGGTCCAGGCCGAGGGGCGCCGCGAGTGTCCGGGGCGCCGGGAGTGCCGAACGGCCCGGGCCACATGGCCCCTGCGACCTACCCGGTCGGATGGGCGGGTCTCCTGCTCGACCGAACGTGGTGCCCCGGAGACCCGCGCCCGATGCTTTGACCTGCCGGATTCGCTCGGAGGCAGGCCATGGGCTATCGCATCGACATTGACCACGACAACTGCATCACGTGCGGCGTCTGCATGGACGTCTGCCCGGTCGAGGCGCTCGACATGAGCCGCCCGACAGCGCCGGGGATCGAGACCGGGCTGGGCGGCGCCGCGCTGCCCTGGACGATGGAGCACCCGATCCAGGTCGGCGAGTGCATCGGCTGCTCCATCTGCATCCGCGAGTGCCCGCCGGCCGTGATGACGCTCTCCGTGATGGACGCGCCCACGCCGCTGGCCGCGCGCCAGGGCCCGATCGAGCGGCCCGCCGCGATGACCGATGGGTGGATCCCGCTCTCCGCGGTCACGCGCGAAGCGCTCAAGCCCGTCCACGACTCACCGTGGGGTCCGCTCTTCACGTGGAAGACGGCGGAGCGCCCCCAGCCCTGGCAGGTCTGGCGCACGATGGTCGACGACGCCCCGCCGTCACCACTTGCGCCCTGCCAGGTCGCCTGCCCGGCCGGCACGGACGCCGGCCGTTACGTTGGCCTCGTGGCGGCCGGTCGCTACGACGAGGCCTACGCGGTCTCCGCCGAGTTCAACCCATTCCCGTCCGTCTGCGGCTGGATCTGCACCGCGCCATGCGAGGCTGCCTGCCGCCGCGACGTCCTGGACGAGCCGATCGCGATCCGGACGCTGAAGCGGTTCGCCGTGGAGCACGGGCAGCTGCCCGCGGTTCCCCCGCCCGCCGTGCGTCGACCCGAGCGCGTCGCGATCGTCGGCGGCGGACCCGCCGGCATGGCCGCTGCCTACTACCTGGTCCGGCTGGGCTACCCGGTGACCGTCATGGAGGCGATGCCGATCCCGGGCGGCATGATGGCGATCGGGATCCCGGAGTACCGGCTGCCGCGCGAGGTCCTCCAGGCGGAGCTCAAGCGGATCGTGGACCTCGGCGTGGAGCTCCGGCTCGACACGGCGATGGGCCGCGACTTCACCCTCGGCGACCTGGAGCGAGAGGGCTTCCGGGCGGTCTTCCTCGCGACAGGCGCCTCGAAGAGCCGCCGGCTCGGCGTCCCCGGCGACGATGCCCGCGCCGTGGTCCCGGCGACGCGGTTCCTCAAGGAAGTCAACCTCGGCGAGAACCCGCGACTCAACGGTCCGGTGATCGTCGTCGGCGGCGGCAGCACCGCGATGGACGCGGCGCGGTCCGCGATCCGGAGCGGTGCCTCGTCCGTGACGGTCGTCTACCGCCGCGGCCGCGAGGACATGCCGGCACAGTCGGAAGAGATCGAGGAGGCCGTGCGGGAGGGCGTCACGCTCATGACCGCGCTCGCCCCGGTCGAGGTCGTCGCCCGCGACGGCGTCATGGTGGCCCTCCGCTGCGAGGAGCAGCGGATGACCGGCACGACGGAGCGCGGCCGGCAGATCTACGCGCCGGTCCCCGGCTCCGTCCGGGAGGTCCCGGCCAGCACCATCCTCGTCGCGATCGGCGAGGAGCCGGATCCGTCGATCCTCCCCGAGGGGGCCGGGATCGAGGTCAGCGGCTGGGCCGGGATCGTGGCCGATCCGCGCACGCTCGCGACCGGCCGCGCGGGCATCTTCGCCGGCGGCGACGTCGTCTCCGGCCCGAAGACGATCATCGACGCGGTCGCGGCGGGACGCCGCGCCGCGGCGTCGATCCACGAGTACCTGGCCGGTGCCCGCGACGGCGAGGCGGAGATCCGGGCGACCGTCCGCTTCGCGACGCCGCCGGAGAAGAAGCTGGCGCTGGACCTCGCCACCCGGCCGCGTGCGCACGCGCCGCTGCCGGTCGTGGAGCTGGGGTCGTTCACCGCCAACCAGGTTGGCTTCGCCGAGGGCATCGCCCGCGCCGAGGCCGCGCGGTGCTTCCGCTGCGACGCGGTGTATGGCTGTCCGTCCGTCTCGGTGACGGCCGGGCGCGGGCCGCGCGATGCGGGACCCGGATCGCATGGGATCGAGCAACACGCCGTTCGGCCGTCCGGGTCGACCGGCACGACGAGCGCGACAGGAGGTGTTCAGTGACTGCCGACCAGGTCTCCGGCCTGTTCAGTGCCGGGGAAGCGTTCATGGAGGGGACGATCGCCGCGGCGCTCGTCGTGCTGTGGGTCCTCGCCCTGGGGCTCCACCTGGCCCAGCCCTACATGGCACGCACGACCGGCAAGTTCACCCTCCGCCTGGGCGCGGACCTGTGGTGGATCATCTACGTCGCGCTGCGCGACATCTTCCTGGTCCAGGTCTTCCTGGGCAGCTTCATCTTCCTCTACCCGGACGTGGTCAAGGCCCAGGACCTCCCGATCACAGGTGGCCTGGCGGCCGTGTGCGCCTTCGCGGCGCTCCTCATCAAGCTGATGACCAAGGGCGACGGGGACCTGCGCGGGATGCGCCTCCAGACGCTCCTCATCGGGATCGGCGCCGTCCTCTACGTCGGCCCGTACTTCCTTGGGACGCAGATGACGCTTCTCGCCGGGAAGCTCACCGACCAGTACATGCCGCTCATGGTGACCTCGAAGAACCCGGACCTGGCGCTGCCGCTCTCCTACATCTCGGCGGCCCTGATCGGGATCCTGGGGATCGTCGCCGTCGTCTACAACCTGCGGCAGACTGTCGTCCGCCGCCCGAAGGCCGTCTAGGAGCCGCCCGATGTTGAACGCTGACGCTCTGGCCACCGCGCTGACCAACGGCGGCGTCCGGATGGATGGTCCTCTCCGTGGCTGCCGTGCTGCCGATCCTGTGGGCCTTCACCCTGGTCCTGCACTTCTCGCGGCCCTACGTGATCCGCTTCCTGATGCGCCTGACCCTCCGCTTCGGCGGTGACGTCTGGTGGCTCAGCTACGTCCTGATGCGGGACGCGCTGATGGCGATCACGCTCGGCCTGAGCATGCTCTTCCTGATGCCGAACCTCTACCTCAAGATCGGCCTGCCGATCACGGCGCCGATCGCGACGCTGATCCTCTTCTGGGCGCTGGTCCTGAAGCTGATCCGCGACACCGACGACGACCCGGCGGCGTTCCGCCTCGTGAGCATCCTCCTCGTCGTCGCATCGGTCCTCTACATCGTCCCGCAGGTCTACGGCATGGAGGCCGCCGACCAGTCCTACCTGGGCAGCCTGCCCAGCTCGCTGATCAGCAGCCCGAACCTCGCCGTGGCCCGGCCGATCATGTGGCTGACCCTCGCCCTCTTCGCGATCACCGGCGCGGCCCTCTTCGGGCGCTTCCTGATGCGGCTCGGCGCCCCCCGCGACGAGTCGGAGCCGGAGGTTCCCTCCCGCGCCCCGTAGCCACCGATCACGACCCGCTCCTCCCTGAGTCCCCCCGGAGGAGTCCGACGGGCGGCGCCGCAAGGCGCCGCCCGTCGACGATTCCTGCCCCGGATGTGCGGCCCCGACACCCCGGCGTCACGCGCCGATCGCGTCGGTCCCGTCGACCCCGATGACGTCCGATCCGAACGCCTCCAGGAGGAACCGCGACGGCGAGTCCGGCTCGTACGCGAGCGTCAGGCTGCGCCGTGCGCGCGTCCAGGCGACGTACGCGAGCCGGCGCTCCTCCTCGAGAGCCCGAACGGGATCGCCAGCGTCGGCCAGCGCCCGCGGGCTCGGGAAGCGGCCCTCGGACATCCCGATCACGAGCACGTGGTCGAACTCGAGCCCCTTCGTCGCATGGGCGGTGGCCAGGGTGAGGCGCGCCTCCTCGCCACGAAGCGCCGCCAGCCGTTCGCGCGAGCGTCGGACCGCGGCGTGAGCGCCGCCAGGGTGGGGTAGGCCGCCGCCCAGGCGAGGATCGCCGCGAGCAGGTCGGCGAGCGGCGGCACTTCCGGCCCGGGATCGTCGAGGTCCGCGGCGTCGGTCTGCGGCGTGCCGCCGCCGGCTCGCCTGGGGCCGGCTCGTGCGTGGCGTTCTCGGCGGCGGCCGTCCCGCCGGCCGCCGCCATGGTCTCTCCGCGGATGGCCGACATCGCGACTGCGCCCAGGCGCAGGAGGCGCGGGATCGTGCCCGGCGCAGCGGCAGCCTCGGCGAGGATGCCGTCCAGCCGCGGGTCCTCGAGGAGCAGCGTGACGCCGTCAGCGCGGAACGGGATCCCGCGCTCAAGAGCGACGGCAGCGGCCGGCAGGAGCTCGCGCCGGGTCCGGGCCAGGATCGCGCGCGAGCCGTCGTCGACCGGCCACGCGTCGATGGCGCGGGCCGCGACGCGCATCTCGGCCGCCGGGTCGCGCGCGGTCGGAGCCGGCGCCAGGACCAGCCGGCCGCGTGCGGCAGGGACGCGGCCGGACCCGCTTCGCGAATCGCTCCGCGTTGTGCTCGACCAGCCGGACGGCCGCCGCGACGACCGGCTCCGGACAGCGGTAGTTGATCTCGAGGTCGACGCGCCGGAGGCCCGGCAGCGCCCCGGCAAGCCCGAGGACCCGCCGCACGTCGGCCAGCCTCCAGCCGTAGATCGACTGGTCGTCGTCGCCGACCAGGAAGATCCGGTTGCCCGGCGCGGCAAGGAGCAGCGCCAGCCGGAGCTGGCTGGCGTCGACGTCCTGCACCTCGTCCACCAGCAGGTGCGCGCACCGGGCACGCCAGCGCGCGAGCAGCGCCGGGTCGTCCTCGAGACGACGGAGCGCCAGCGCGACGAGGTCGTCGAAGTCGATCCCGCCGGCCTCGCCGAGCGCCTTCTCGTAGGCGAGGAAGGCCCGGGCGACCGGGCCGGGCGCCGGGTCGCGGGCCACGTCGGCCGCGGTCACGGCGAGGTCCAGCTTGAGCCGGGAGAACGCGCCGTCGAGCCGGCGCCTGGCGGCCGCGTCGAGGCTGGGACAGGCCCGCCGGAGGATCGCGTCGCGCGCACGAAGCTCCGGGCGGACCCCCGCGTCACGGAGGATCTCGAGGCCCAGGGCGTGGAATGTCCGGACGCGCACCGCGCCGGGACCCACGTCAAGCGGCGCGAGCGCCGGGTCGAGCCGTGCCCGGAGCTCCTCGGCAGCCCGCGTGTTGAACGTGATCGCCGCGATCGTCGCCGGGTCCACGCCCGCGGCACCGACCAGCCAGGCGACCCGCGCGACGAGCGTCGTGGTCTTGCCGCTCCCGGCAGGCGCAACGCAGAGGACGGGTCCCGGCGGCGCCGTCGCGGCATCTCGCTGGTCCGGCGCCAGGCGTGCCAGCCGTTCGGCGAGGGGGGAGGGGAGCGGGGCCGTGCGGCATCGTGGCAGGGGCGGCTTCATCGGCGCATATCCGGTTGCCCTGGGCGGGCGCCACGGCCCGGATCCTGCAGCGACGCGCCGGATTCCGCGACCCGACGTGCGCCGGTCCCGCCGGGACACGCAGGATTGCCCTGCGCGGCACCGCTGGTTCCGGTACCGTGACGGGAGCAGTGCAGCGCGGTCCGCCGCCGCCGCCCCGCGGCTCCGGGCCCGGCGTCCTCGGCTTGCACCATCGGTTCGACGCACGCTCGTGCGTCCTCGTCGTCGCCGGAGGTGCCCAAATGCGGAGTCGACGTTTCCGCCTCGCCGCCCCGTTCATGGCGGTCGCGCTCCTTGGATCGCTGATACCGGCCGCAGCGAGCCCCGCGCTCGCAGCCGGCCCGGTCAGCTTCACGATCCTCGCACACCAACGACTTCCACGGCCAGCTGGAGGCCTCCGGGAGCAACCCGGGGATGGCCCGCGTGGCAGCGGTCGTCAACGGCGTTCGCACGACCGTCGGCGCGGCGAACACGCTGCTCGTCGACGCCGGCGACGAGATGCAGGGCTCGCTGCTGTCGAACCTGGCGAGAACGGCGACGGAAGGCGCCCGACCATCGCGACGTTCAACGCGATGGGCTACAACGTCGCCACGTTCGGCAACCACGAGTTCGACTGGGGCCAGCCGAACCTGATCGCCCGGACGACCCAGGCGACCTACCCGTTCGTCACCGCCAACATCGTCGCGGGCACGTGCGACGCGCACGCAACTGGACGACGCCGTCCTTCGCCAAGCCGTACGTGATCCAGACGGTCGGCACGGCGCCGAACCAGGTCAAGGTCGCATTCATCGGCGTCACGACCACGGAGACGCCGACGATCACGATCGCCTCGTCGACCGCGGGCCTCTGCTTCAAGGACCCGGCCGACTCGATCCTCCACTACTACGACACGATGAAGGCCGAGCGCCGACGTCATCGTCGTCCTCAGCCACCTCGGCTTCAACGACGGCGGCTACGGCTACGGCATCCCGGTCTACGGCGACAAGACACTCGCCGCAGAAGCTGATCGACGCCGGCAAGCCCGGTACCGCTGATCATCGGCGGCCACAGCCACACGGACCTGGGCCCGCAGCCGGCATCCGCCCAGCCCACGCCGGCCTCATACGCCGTGGTCGGACAAGACCTCCGTCGTCCAGGCCTACTACAACGGGCGCAGCGTCGGGGACGCGTCGACTCACGTTCGATCCCGCGACCAAGGCGGTGACGGTCGGCTGGCAGAGCCTGATCGTCCCCACGGCGGCGACGAGCGCCAAGGACCCGACGATCGACACGCTCATCACTGGCTCGCCAGTGACGCCGACCTACCAGGCACTCGTCAACCAGCCCATCGGCTACAGCGCCGTCGACCTCCCCCGCAACGGCGGCACGGTCGACAACATGATGGGCGACGTTCGTCGACGACGCCATCTACAACTACCTCAACACCGACGCCACGCCGGCGAACGACGTTGACGTGTTCCTCAACAACGCGGGCGGCATCCGCACCGACTGGTGCTACGTCGGCGGCGCCTGGGTCAACACCGGCTGCGTCGGCGGGTACCCATGCCCCCGCGCTCCTGACGTACGGGAACATGTTCACGATCCTGCCGTTCGGCAACGCGACGGTCGTCGGGAAGATGACCGGCGCCCAGATCCTGCAGGTGCTCAACCAGGCGCCGCTGGTGAGCAACGGCGTCATCCAGCCGGCCGGGCTCAAGTTCACGTACTACGCGTACAAGAAGGACGACCGCAACGCCGGGGCCCTGCGAGACGTACGCGTGGGGCGCCTTCGACTACTGCATCGTCAACAGGACGACGAAGGCCTGCGACCCGATCGACCTGAACAAGACCTACAAGGTCGGCACGAACGAGTTCCTCGCCCCCGCGGGCGGCGACGGCTACGCCGGCTTCAAGTACATGACGAACATCACGTACTGGGGCGACATGCTCAACGCCGTCGACGCCTACGTGACGGCCCACTACGGGACGGCCGCGACGGCCTACAAGGGGCCCAGCGGCAACGGGAAGCTCGACGGGCGGATCGTCCGGGACGGGACCGACGCGCCGGACAGCGGCTCGATCGTCCCGATCACGATCCTCCACAACAACGATTCCCACGGCAACCTCGCCAAGGGCACGTTCGTGGGGATGACCCAGCTGGCGACCCTGATCCAGCAGGAGCGGTACTACAACCCGACGCGCACGCTGCTGCTCGACGGTGGCGACGCCATCCAGGGCGACGCGATGATGGTCTACTTCAAGTCGTCCTACAGCGGGTCCGCGAGCGACGGGACGCCGCTCCCCGCCGCGCTCAGGACCAACCCGATGATGGCGGTCATGAACGCGCTCGACTACGACGCGATGACCCTGGGCAACCACGAGTTCAACTACGGCAGCGCGGTCTTCCAGGGCATCCTCAAGCAGGCCACGTTCCCGCTCCTCGGGGCCAACGTCTCGGACACCGGCGCCTACGGCCTCTCGAAGGTCGACACGGGCGGGCGTCAAGCCGTACATCGAGAAGACCCTGGGCGGGATCAAGGTCGCGATCCTCGGCATCACCAACCACCGGGTCCCGAACTACGAGCTGCCCAGCAACATCCTGGGGCTCGACGTTCTCGAACCCGATCACCGCCGGCGAAGGCGATCACGCCGACGCTCAAGGCCAGGGATGACGTCGTCATCGCCCTGACCCACATCGGGTTCACCGACGAACCCGAAGAGCGTCGAGGTCGACAACAACGTCGACACGAACTTCGCGGCCGCCGTGCCCGGGCGTGGACGCCATCATCGGAAGCCACAGCCACACGAACCCGGCGGCTCCGGAGGCGCCCTACAAGTTCCTGCCGACGATCGTCGCCGGCCCGGGCAACACGCCGGTGATCATCAACCAGGCCTACCGCTACAACAACACGCTGGGCGAGGTCATCCTCGGCGTCCTCCCGAAGATGCAGCTCAGCATCGGGGACGTGAACCGCCTCTACGCGAGCAAGGCGATCCACAGCGCGGCCGTCCGCACCACCCTGCTGAGCGAGCCTGAACGCTGCCCGGTCGTCCTTCGACAAGGGGAAGATCACGCAGGGCGTCAGCCAGCTCAAGGCGTTCATCAACGGCGTCACCGCCCAGCGCGGCAAGGCAGATCAGCACCTTCGCCGCCGCCGCGCTCATCGCCGACGCGAACTGGCTGATCGCCCACCAGGGGAACAGCGCCGTGGTCGCCGAGGCGGGCCAGTACCTGTCCGTGACCGCGACGACGCCCGAGGACCCGGCCATCAAGGCGATCGTCGACCCGTACGTCAGCCAGCTCGCGACCTACAACAACACGGTCGTCGGGCAGACCACGGTCCCGATCGACACGACCAGCGCCTATGTCGCCAGGAGACCAACGCGGCGAACCTCCAGGCCGACGCCGCCGTCGCGGAGCTCGCCAGCCACGGCATCACCGACGTCGACGTCCACCTCTCGGGCGCGATGACCCAGTCCAACCCCAAGATCCTCTTCCCGACCGCCACGACCGCGAGCCCCGTCACGCTGAAGGTGAGCGACATGTTCACCCTGATGCCGTACGAGAACTCGCTCGTCGTCCTGAAGATGAACGGGCCGCAGATCAAGGCCGTGCTCGAGCGCGGGTACCGCAACTACTACTACTACAAGTACGTGCCCGACTACGGCGGCTACTCGTACTACACGACCTGCATGCTCGACACGAACAAGGTCGGGCCAGATCACCTACGACCAGAAGTCTGGGAGCGCGGCAACGCCGCCGCTTCCGGACGGCAACAACGTCGTCTCGTTCACGCATCAATGGGACGAAGGTCGACTTCACCAACGCCACCAAGTTCTACAACGTCTCGACGGTCAACTACCTCGCCGCCGGCTCGTGCAACTTCAACAACGGCGGCGTGAGCCTCTGGCCGCTCAAGCAGATCGTCCACGACACCCAGTACTACGTCCGTGACGCGGTCATCGACTACGTCACAAGCCAGAAGATCGTGTCGCCCGCGATCGAGGGGCGCGTCGTCTTCAAGTAGGGGCCAGGGTCGACCGGGTCGCCGAGGGGCGACCTGGTCGACCCGACCAGCCACGGAGAGCCTGCCGGCACACCCGGCGGCGTCCTCGACGGTCTGACCTGTCCGGTCGGCGTGACCTGCACCAGCTCGGCGCTTGCGCCCTGCACTGTCGCAGTTGCCGGCGCCGGCGGCCTCGGCCTGACCCCGGCGTGGCGCCCATCCCCGTCCCCTCCTGCCCGCAGACCCCCCGGCGCGTGGGTCGCCGTCGCGCACGGCGTCCGCTGAAGGGCGCGTGACGCTGCAGCTCGGCGCGGCGGGCCCGGCCCGCAGTGTGCTTCAGCTGAAGGCGGGCGGGCAGCTGCCGTTGAGCGCGTCGACCACCTGTCGATAGACGCGGGCGTCGGTCAGGAGCGCAAAGTGGGTGACGCCATTGTCCTGGACGAGACAGGCCCCGCCGTCGAGGTGCGCTGATGCGGGCGGAACGATTCCGTCGCCGGTGCTGAAGATCGAGGCGTACTTCGTGGCGCCCGGCATGTCGCCGCCGGCATTCAGCCGGTTCAGGAAGGCGCCAATCGGGCACATCTGTCCGCCGTCGTCGGGCGGCGCCAGGCAGGCCAGCCACAGGCCGTACTGCGGTGTCCCGAGGGACACGTAGTGCCTGACGTTGACGCTCCCGCGGAGGAACTTGATGAACCACCGGCTCGACAGCCCGCCCATGCTGTGGGCGACGATGTCGACCTGCCGGAGGTGATGGGTGGCGACAAAGGCGCGGATCGCCCCGGCGTTGACGATGTTGTCCTGGCCCGGCAGGGCGATCGCGTACACGGTTCGACCGTCCCGGGCGAGGCGGGCTGCCATCGTGGCAAAGGTCGCGGGCGATGACTCGAACCCGTGGACGAGCAGGACGGGCGGCAGCGCGGCGCCGCTGGCGGGGAGTGACCCGGTCGACAGCGTGGTGACCCCGACGAGCGCGATGACCACGCCGCGCCGGGCGATCGCGGACCAACGTCCCAGAGCAACCATCCGCGCATTCTCGCCGAGCGTGGTCAACCCCGCCGGGAAGGGCACGCATCGCGGCTCGGCCGTCACGCTCCGCCGCCCGGCGCGCACCTGCCGCTCCGGCAGAAGTGACGGCGTCGAGGCGATGGACGTGGAGACCCTGTTCATCAACCGCTCGCTGGCCGAGTGGGTCCGCGCCCCCGCCGGTTGCGCGCCCACGTCGTACGATCGCCGGCGTGACGCCTGACCTCACCGCCACGCTGAAGAACCTGCCGGCGCGCCCGGGCGTCTACCTCATGCGCGACGCGCGCGGGACGGTGCTGTACGTGGGCAAGGCGCAGAGCCTGCGGAGCCGCGTCCGCAGCTACTGGCAGAAGCAGAGCCCGGTACGGGCGAGGCGCACCGGATCCGCGAGGCGTCATCGACCGGGTCGCCGACGTCGAGTACACGCTCACGGACTCGGTGGCGGAGGCGCTGCTCCTCGAGGCGAACCTCATCAAGCGCTACAAGCCGCGCTTCAACGTCCGCCTCAAGGACGACAAGAGCTACCCGTACATCAAGATCACCCTCGGCGAGGACTTCCCGCGGATCGAGCGGACGCGCAAGCTCCCCGAGGACGGCAGCCGCTACTTCGGGCCGTACGCGTCGGCGAGCAGCGTCGACGAGGCGATGAACCTGATCCGGCGGCTCTTCCCGTTCCGGACCTGCACGATCGACATCCGCGAGGGGAAGCGCGCCCTCCAGCGGCCCTGCCTGCTGTACCACATCAAGCGCTGCCAGGGGCCCTGCATCGAGGCGATCTCGACGCGAGGCCTACCGGGCCGACATCGCCCAGGTCGAGCTCTTCCTGGAGGGCCGCCAGGAGACGGTGGCGCGCGGGCTGCGGCGCGAGATGGAGGCGGCCTCCGAGCGGACCGACTACGAGCGGGCGGCGGCCCTGCGCGACAAGGTGCGCTCGATCGAGCGGACGATGGAGGACCAGAAGATGGCCGCCTTCGCCCGGACCGAGCAGGACGTCCTGGGCCTCGCGCGGTCCGGCGGCCAGGCGGCCGTCCAGCTCTTCGTCGTCCGCAGCGGGAAGCTGATCGGCCGCGACGTCTTCCTCCTCGACGCGGATCCGAGCGCGGGCGACGACGAGGTCCTGGCCGGCTTCGTGGACCAGTACTACGCCCGCGCGACGTCCGTGCCGCCGGCGCTCCTCGTGCCCACGCTCCCGGCCGACGCGGCGGACCTGGAGGCCTTCCTCGCGGCCCGGCGCGGCCGGCGCGTCCGCCTCCTCGTGCCGCAGCGCGGCGAGAAGCGGCGCCTGGTGGAGCTGGCGGGCCGGAACGCGGCCGAGACGCTGGCTCGCGAGCAGGCGCGCTGGCTCGCCGACGAGGGCAAGACGCTGGTGCGCGCTCGAGGAGCTGGCGGCCGCGCTGGGCCTGCCGGCCCCGCCGATGCGGATCGAGTGCTACGACATCACCACGTTCCAGGGGAGCCAGACGGTCGGCAGCATGGTCGTCTTCGAGGAGGGCAAGCCGCGGACGGGCGAGTACCGCCGCTTCCGGATCCGCGACGTCGCCGGCCAGGACGACTTCGCGAGCCACGCGGAGATGCTGCGGCGCCGCCTCCATCGCGCGAAGGCGGGCGAGGAGGGGAGCGCCGAGGAGCTGCGCTGGGCGCTGCCGGACCTGATCGTCGTGGACGGCGGCAAGGGCCAGCTGAGCGCGGACGTGGCGGTCCTCGGGGAGCTGGGCTTGCGGAGATCCCGATCGTCGGCCTGGCCAAGGAGCGCGAGGAGCTGTTCCTGCCCGGCCGCCCGGAGCCGGTCGTCCTGCCGGCCACCTCGCCGGCCCTCTACCTGGTCCAGCGCCTCCGCGACGAGGCCCACCGGTTCGCGATCACGTACCACCGCGACCTGCGCCGGAAGGCGGCGGTGAAGTCGCGCCTTCGACGACCTGCCCGGCGTCGGACCGGCCCGCAAGCGCGCGCTGCTGCGCACGTTCGGCTCGGCGAAGCGCGTCCGGGAGGCGCCGGTCGAGCAGATCGCGGCGGTGCCGGGGATCGGCCGGGCGCTCGCGGAGCGGATCAAGGCGGGCCTCGCCGAGTAGCCGCGAGGGGCTCGTCAGGAGCCCGCGGAGGGGCGTCGGCTCACGGGCCGGTGAAAGCCTGTTAGCATCCCCGCCGATGCGTCGAACAACCCCACTCCTCATCCTCGTCCTTGGCGTGCTCTCCCTGATCGTCGACTTCTGGCCCAAGCTGACGATCCCCAACTTCGGCGACCCCAGCGGCGGCACGCGGGTCGTGGAGACGAAGCTCGGCCTGGACCTGGTCGGCGGCCTCCAGGTCGAGTACAGCCTGCAGCCCGCCGGCGGCAAGGCGCCGGACGCCGGCGCGCTCGCGACGACGAAGACGATCATCGAGAACCGGGTGAACACGACCGGCGTCTCGGAGCCCGTCGTCCAGACCCAGGGCACCGACCGGATCGTCGTCGAGCTGCCGGGCGTCACGAACCCGGACCAGATCCGGGACCTCCTCGTCCAGACCGGCAAGCTGGACTTCGTGCCGCTTCCCCCGGCGGAGTACGGGACGCAGAGTGCGCCGGGGACGTACCAGGCCGTCGACGGCCAGCCGCTCCCGACCGCGGAGACGCCGCTCTTCGGCGGCGACCAGATCGACCAGGCCTACCCGTCGACGGACCAGACCGGCCTCCGCGCGGTCGGGTTCCGCCTGAAGTCGACCGGCGCCCAGCTGTTCGCGAACTACACCAGCAAGAACGTCGGCCAGTTCTTCGCGATCGTCCTCGACGGCAAGGTGGTCTCGGCGCCGGTCATCCAGAGCGCGATCACCGGCGGGTCGGGCATCATCACCGGCGGGCTGCCGGCGGCTTCTCCGCCGCGGAGATGAACAACCTGATCACGGTCCTCAACTACGGCTCGCTGCCGTTCCCGCTCAAGGAGGAGTCGAGCACCACGATCGGCGCGACGCTGGCCGGCTTCTCGCTGGACCGGATCCTGGTGGCCGCGCTGATCGCGGTCCTGCTGGTCTTCCTCTTCATGCTCGTCTACTACCGGCTGCCGGGGTTGATGGCGTGCCTCGCGCTGGTCTACTACGCGCTGCTCGTGCTCGCGATCTTCCGCATCATCCCGGTGACGCTGACGCTCGCCGGGATCGCGGGCTTCGTCCTCTCGATCGGCATGGCGGTGGACGCCAACATCCTGATCTTCGAGCGGATGAAGGAGGAGCTGCGTTCCGGCAAGATGCTGACCTCCGCGATGGAGGCCGGCTTCAACCGGGCCTGGAACTCCATCCTGGACTCGAACGTGTCGAGCCTGATCACGGCGACGATCCTGTACGTCTTCGGGTCGTCCACGATCCGCGGCTTCGCGCTCGTCCTGATCATCGGCGTGCTCTGCTCGATGTTCACCGCGATCACCGTGACCCGGACGATCCTGCGCTGGGTCGTCGAGCCACGAGTGGGCCCGCAAGCCGCGCCTCTACGGGCTGCGCGAGGAGGAGTTCCAGGCCCGCACGGCCCTGGCCGGTCGCCGCGGGGAGGCGCGCACCCGTGCTTGACATCATCGGGAAGCGCCGCTGGTTCTTCCTCTTCTCGGGCCTGATCCTGGTCCCCGGCCTCATCTTCATCCTCCTGGGCCCGATCACGGGCGGGAAGGCCGGCCTCCAGTTCTCGATCGACTACACGGGCGGGACGAAGTGGGAGATCCACTTCGCGAACCCCTCCGTGACGCCGGCCCAGGTCCAGGCCGTCCTCGCCGCGCAGGGCTTCGACTCGCAGGTCCAGAACTCGTCGGACGGCTACCTCATGATCCGGACGGTCCCGCTCGGGCTGATCCAGGGGCCGGCCGCGACATCCGCCCCCAGCTCGTCGCCCACGGCGTCGGGGAGCGTGGCGCCGTCGGCAGCGGCCAGCCCGGCCACCTCGGCCTCCCCGGGCACCTCCGCTTCCGCGGCCCCGTCCGCTTCACCGGCGGCGTCCGGCTCCGCCGGCGCGTCGGCCAGCCCGGCGGCGTCCGGCTCCGCGGCTGCCGCCGGCGCCTCCGCGTCGCCCGCGGCGTCGCCGAGCCCAAGCCCCTCCCCCTCGCCGACGCCGGTCCCCGGTGGCGTGACCCGGACCGGTGAGATCGGGACGCTCGTGACCGCGCTCGAGGCAGCCCTCGGGCCGATCGACGCGCAGCGCAGCCTGACCACGGTCGGGCCGGTGATCAGCTCGGAGCTGACCCAGCAGGCGATCCTGCTCGTGCTCATCGGGTCGCTCGGGCATCCTGGCCTGGATGACGTTCCGCTTCCGCGACTTCCGCTTCGGGATGACCGCGCTCGTGGCGCTCGTCCACGACGTGATCGTGGTGGTCGGGATCTTCGCCATCCTCGGGACGTTCTTCAAGACCGAGGTGGACGCGCTCTTCGTCACCGCGATGCTGACGATCATCGGCTTCTCGGTCCACGACACGATCGTGGTCTACGACCGGATCCGCGAGAACCGGGCGCGCCACGCCGGCGAGCACTTCTCGGCGATCGTCAACCACTCGATCCTGCAGACGCTGGCCCGCTCGATCAACACGAGCCTGACCGTGGTCTTCACGCTCACCGCGCTGCTGCTGTTCGCGGGCCGTCGATCCAGACCTTCATCCTCGCGCTGCTGATCGGGATCACCTCGGGGACGTACTCGTCGATCTTCAACGCCGCCCCGCTCCTCACCGTCTGGGAGGAGTGGGAGGAGCGCCGCCGGGTCGCTGCCAGCGGCCGACCGGTCCGCCGCGCGGCGACGTGATCCCGCTGGCCGGCGCCGTTTCGCCGGCCCGCCGAGCAAGCCAACGCGAAGGCCCGGATAATCCGCCCGTGTCATCCTGCGTCCCGTGATCGAGCCCCGCTTCCACTGGCTCTACCCGGATCGGGCGCCGCTCGACGAGGCGTTCCTCGCAGGCCGTGCGCGCCCATGGCGGCTCGTCGCGCCTTGCCACGCGTCATGTCCGGGCGCGGGATCGACCGGGACGAGGTGGATCGCTTCTTCGGGCCGGCCCTGGGGTCGCTGCACGACCCGGCGCTCCTGCCGGACGCCGACCGCGTCGTCGAGCGCATCGCACGAGCGCGCGCGGCCGCGCGAGGGCGTCCTCGTCGTCGGCGACTTCGACGCCGACGGCCTGACGGGGCTGGCGATCATGGTCCGCGCGCTGCGCGCGCTCGGGATCGACGCCGCGCCGCACGTGCCGAGCCGGCTGGACGACGGCCACGGCCTCTCGCTGCGCGCCGTCGAGCTGGCCCGCGCCACCGGCCGCCGGCTCGTGGTCACCGTCGACACGGGCAGCTCCAGCGGCGCGGAGATCGCGGCCGCCGGGCCTCGCCGGGATCGACGTCATCGTGACGGACCACCACCGCGTTCCCCCGGAGCCACCCCCGGCGGTCGCGCTCGTCAACCCGCAGCGGCCCGACGCCAGCTACCCGGACCGGCGGCTGGCCGGGTCGGGCGTCGCCCTCAAGGTCGCGGCGCTGCTGCTGGAGCGGCTGGGCGGGATCGCCGCCGAGCTGACCACCGCGGACCTCGCCGACCTCGCGATGATCGGGACGGTGGCGGACGTCGCCCCCGTGCTCGGCGAGAACCGGGCCATCGCGCGGCTGGGCCTCGAGAGGGTCCGCGATCGACCCGCGGCCCGGGATCGCCGCGCTGCTCGGCGTGGCCGGCGTCCCGGCCGCGGACGCGACCCTCGAGACGGTCGGGTTCGCGCTCGCGCCGCGCCTCAACGCGGCCGGCCGGGTCGGGGACGCGGACGAGGCGGCCGCCCTCCTGCTCACCGACGATCCGGAGGCCGCCGCCGTCCACGCGGCCGCGCTCGAGGCCGCGAACCAGGTCCGGCGCGACGTGACGCGCGTCGCGCTCGAGGAAGCCCGCGCCATGCTGGACGCCGAGGGTGGCGGAGCCGGCGCGGCCGTGCTCGTCCGCGGCCCGTGGCCGGTCGGGATCATCGGCCTCGTCGCCGGCCGGCTGGCCGAGGAGACCGGCCTGCCCGCCGTGGTCGCGACCCGGTCGGGGAGCACCTGCGCGCCTCGTGCCGGGCGCCGGACGGCTACGACCTTGCCGCCGCGCTCCAGGACTGCGCGGACCTGCTGGTGCGCCACGGCGGCCACCGCGGGGCCGCCGGCTTCGAGGTCGAGGAGCGCCGCTGGGACGAGCTGACGGAACGACTCCGCGAGCTCCTGGCCGCCCGGCGGTCCCCGGGACGCGCGGCGGTCGCTGGCGCTGGACCTCGCGCTGCCCGCGCGGTCCGTCGACTACGAGCTGCTCCGCGACCTCGCCGCCCTCGGACCCACCGGTCCCGGGAACCCGGACCCGGTCGTCGGCGTCCACGGCCTCACCGTGACCCGCATCCGCGCGGCCGCCGGCGGCCACGCCCAGCTGACGCTGCGCCGCGAGGTCGACGTGCTCGACGGGATCGCGTTCGGCCGCGGCGACCTGGTCGGAACCGTCCGCGAGGGCGACCGGGTGGATGTCGCCGCGCGCCTGATGAGCCGCCGCTTCGGCGGCTACGAGTCGCTCCAGCTCGGCGTCATCGACGTCGCCACCGCGCGGACCTCCGCGCCGGCGCCGTTCGACAGGGCCGCCGCAGCCGCCGGCGCGAGCGCCTGACCGATGACTCGCCGCCCCGGCAAGACGCCAGCCCGCCCGCGGTTCCCGCGGCGACCCGTACGGGGTCGGCAGCCTGGCGCCGTTCCTGGCGCCGCTGCTCTCGATGGCCGGCCTCCTGGCGGTCGCGGTCGTGACGATCTTCGCGCTCACCGGTCGGGTGCCGTTCCTCGGAAGCCCGCACCGCGAACGGAGGCGGCGGCAACGAGCCGCCCGGCCGGACGCCGTCACCCAGCGCGCCGCCGGACGTGAACCCGGCGATCCAGGTCCCGGGGTCCCTCGTGTACGTCAAGGCCGGCAACCTCTGGATCCAGTCCGGCAACACCGCCCGGCAGCTCACGAACACCGGCCGCGATTCGCAGCCGACATGGTCGCCCGACGGCAACTGGGTCTACTTCATCGAGACGCGCGAGACACCCGGCCGCTTCCCGGCCGAGGGGTCCGTGAAGCGCTACGACCTCCAGTACCCGATCCTGACCCGGATCCACCCGGACGGGACCGGCCGCGAGGCGATCCTCTCCGGCCTCTACAAGACCGGGCCGGCCAACGCGTACACGTGGTTCTGGTTCATCCTCGACCCGGCCGTCTCGCCCGACGGCACCCGGGTCGCGGTCGTCTCGGACGGGCCCGATCCGACCCGGAGCGATCCCGTGCTCCAGTTCGTCGATCTCAAGACGAGGCACCTGATGAGTCCCGGGCTGCCCGAGAACCCGCCGCTGGGCCACCAGGACCCCGCCTGGCGCCCGGACGGCAGATCCATCCTGTACGTCGTGAACGCGCGGAACGGGAATGCCGGCGCGCCGGCCATCTGGCGGTACAACTTCGCGACGAAGACGAACACGCCGTTCACCCTGGCCGGGTACACGGGACCCGCGTGGTCACCGGACGGCAGATACGTGGCGGCGGTGCGGACGACCTCGCTCGGCACGGACGTCGTCGTCCTCGACGCGAAGGGCGCCGAGCTGGCCCGGGTGACCACGGATGGCCGGTCGTCGGGCCCCACCTGGTCGCCGGACGGCACCCAGCTCGCCTTCCTCCGGCTTGTCCGGCGTCACCGTGGACGTCCAGCTCGCCACGCTCCAGCGGGAGACGAACGGAGGCGTGTCGGTCGTCAAGGTGGACCCGCTCACCACGTTCAGCGGGCTCGACGGCAACAGCCGACCGGCCTGGTGGGGAGTGCCGCCGGCGCCCCCGGCACGCCGTCACCCTCGCCGGCGCTCACCCCGTCGCCGACGCCGTCGCCGTCATGACCGACGGCTACCTCGCGGCCCTCGCGGCCCGGACCGCGGCCGTCGGGAACGTCCTGTGCGTGGGGATCGACCCGGCTCCCGACGCGCTCCCGACCGGCTTCCCCGCCGACCTGGCCGGCGTCGAACGGTTCGCCCGGCTGATCGTCGAGGCGACGGCGCCGGTCGCTGCCGCGATGAAGCCGAACCTCGCCTTCTTCGAGGCGTTCGGGAGTCCGGGGCTGGCCGCCCTGGAGCGCGTCCGGGCCGCGATCCCCGCGGGCATCCCCGTCATCGCCGACGCAAAGCGGGGCGACGTCGAGACGACCGTCGCGCGGCAGGCGGTCGCGCTCTTCGAGCAGCTCGGCGTGGACGCGGTCACGGCAAGCCCGTACCTGGGGCTCGGGGCGCTGGAGCCGTTCCTCGAGCGCGAGGACCGCTTCACGTACATCCTCTGCCGGACCTCGAACCCGGCCGCCGGCGAGCTGCAGGATCTCGTCGTCGCCGCGGACCCCGACCACGGGTTCCCGGCCGAGCCGCTCCACCGGCGCGTCGCGCGGCTCGTCGCGGCGGCCGGGCTCGGCGAGCGCGCCGGCCTGGTCGTGGGCGCCACGGCGCCGGCCGAGCTGGCCGGCATCCGGGCCATCGTGCCGGGCCTCGCCTTCCTCGTGCCGGGGGTCGGTGCCCAGGGCGGCGCCGCAGCCGACGTCCTCACCCACGGGTCTGCCACGGCCGCGCCGGCGGGCGGGCGAGCGGGTGGCGGCCTGCTCGTGAACGTGTCGCGGGGCATCGCCGGGGCCGCGCTCGGGGAACCGCCCGCCGGGCGCCCGGCGGATCCCGGGGAGCGTCTGGCGGCGGCCGCCCGCGAGTGGGCGGCGCGCCTCCCTGTGCTACGCTGAGGCGGCCGCGAGAGGCGTCGTCATGTGCCGGCGCCGCGGCCGAGATCCCGTCACCTGAGGTTCGCCGCGCATGCCGAACATCGGCCCCGTCGAGCTGGTCATCATCCTCGTGATCGCGCTCCTCGTCATCGGTCCGGGCAAGCTGCCGGACGTCGGCTCCGCGCTGGGCAAGAGCATCCGCGAGTTCCGCAAGGCCGCCTCGGACGTGCAGGAGTCGGTGAAGCTCGACGCCCCGGTCGCGCCGGCCGTCCCGGCCCCGGCCCCGCCCGCCCCCGTCGCGCCGCCCACGCCCGTCGCCGCCGTCCCGCCCGTGCCCGCCGCGCCCGTCCCGAACACGCTCGCGGCTGCCGCGATGCCGAACCAGCTCGGCGCCCCGGCCGTGCCCGATCCCGCCGCGACGGCCGCCGAGGCGGCAACCGAGGCGAGGGTCTAGCGACCTTCGACCCCGATCAACATGGCCGACGCCGACCTCGTTCGCGACGGCGCCGTCGGGGCCGTTCCGCCCGCGCCGGCGCCGCCCGTCCCCGCCCCGGTCGCCGGCGACGAGACGGTGATGTCGCTGGTCGACCACCTCTCGGAGCTGCGGCGGCGGATCGGGATCTCGCTCCTCGCGGTCGCGATCGGGAGCGTTGTCGGCTTCTACTTCGCGCCGCAGCTCATCACGTTCCTCAAGGCCCCGCTCAACCTCGGGAAGCCGCTGGTCTACACGGGCCTTGGCGACGCCTTCTTCATCAACCTCAAGATCGCCATCGTCGTCGGGTTCGTGCTGGCGATGCCGGTGCTCCTGTGGCAGCTGTGGGCCTTCATCTCGCCGGGCCTGACCCGCGAGGAGCGCCGGATGGCGCGCCCGTGGGCGCCGCTCGCGCTGGTCTTCTTCGTGGTCGGCGTCGTCGTGGCCTACGTGATCCTGCCGTTCGCCTCCACCTTCCTGCTGAGCTTCTCGTCGCCCGACCTCCAGCCCCTGATCACCGCGAGCGAGTACTTCGGCTTCGTCACCACGCTCTGCCTCGCGTTCGGCCTGGTGATGGAGTACCCGATCGTGCTCGTGCTCCTGGCCAAGGTCGGGATCATCACGAGCGCCCGCCTGCGCAGCTCGCGCCGCGTCGTGATCCTCGCGATCGCGATCATCAGCGCCGTCGTGACGCCGGGTGGCGACCCGATCAGCCCGACCGTGCTCGGCGTCACGATGTACCTGCTGTACGAGTTCTCGATCGTGCTGATCCGCGCCGGCGGCCGTTGAGGGCGGCGTAGACTCCGCGGCATGGGGACGATCCCGCCGGTGACCCTGTTCCGGCCGCGCGACGACGATGATCCGGGCCCGCGCCGCGAAGCCGGCCAGCACGTCGTCGTCCTGTCCGGGCTCTCCGGGCGCCGGCAAGACCGCGGCCACGAAGCTCTTCGAGGACCTGGGCTACGCCTGCGTCGACAACCTGCCCGGGGAGCTGCTGCCGGAGCTCGCCGACCTCATCGCGAGCGAGCCCGCCCGCTTCGACCGGGTGGCGATCGTGCTCGACGTGCGCGCCGGCGACGCGGCCGTGGCGTTCGCCGCCATGCGCGGGGCGCTCGAGGGCCGCGGCATCCGGCCGCAGGTCTTCTTCCTCGAGGCGCGCGACGACGCCCTGATCCGTCGCTACTCGGAGACGCGCCACCGCCACCCGCTCGCGGGACCGGGCGGCATCGCCACGTCGATCGCGGAGGAGCGCCGCCTGCTGGCGCCGGTCCGCGCCGAGGCCGACGTGGTCCTCGACACGTCCGACCTCTCGCTGCGCGAGCTGAAGGAGCGGATCTTCAGCCAGCTCTGGCAGGTGGTGGACCCCGACCAGCTCTCGATCCAGCTGATCAGCTTCGGCTACAAGTTCGGCGTCCCGCTCGAGTGCGACCTGGTCTTCGACGTGCGCTTCCTCCAGAACCCGTACTACGTCCCCGAGCTGCGGCGCCTCTCCGGCCTGACGGACGACGTCCGAGACTACGTGCTGGACCAGCCGCTCGCGCGCCGGTTCCTCGCCGCCGTCGAGGAGCTCCTGGACCTGACGATGCCGGCGTACCTCGCCGAGGGCAAGACGCGCCTCACGATCGGGATCGGGTGCACGGGCGGATTCCACCGTTCGATCGCGCTGGCGGAGGAGATCGGCGCGTGGCTCGAGGCGCACGGGCACTCGCAGGTCAGCGTCTTCCACCGCGAGCTCGAGCGAGGGTGAGGCGCGCATGAACCTTCGCCGCTGGCTTCGGCCGGGGATCGGGGTCAAGCGCTGGCTGGGCGTCGCCTTCGTCGGCCTGACGGCGCTCGCGCTCGCCGGCGCGCTGGCGCTCCGGCAGTTCTACCGCGACGTCGCGGTCGACGGCCCGGTGCAGGCGGCGATCTCGGTCGTCACCCTCCAGTTCCTCCAGTACTGGGTCCGGGCGGCGATGCTCCTCGGCATCGGCGTCTGCCTGTTCGCGTACGGCTCGTACCGCGTCGTGCGCGCGCTGCTCGGTCCCTTCACGGAGAGCGCCGACGAGCCCCTCGTCGACCTCGTGTACCGGCGCCGCCTGCTGGCCCGGGGGCCGCGGGTCGTCACGATCGGGGGCGGGACGGGGCTCTCCACGCTCCTGCGCGGCCTCAAGGAGCACTCCGCGAACATCACCGCGATCGTCTCGGTCGCCGACGACGGGGGGTCGTCCGGGCGCCTGCGCGAGCAGCTGGGGATCGCCGCCGTCGGGGACATCCGCAACTGCCTCGCGGCGCTCGCCGAGACGGAGCCGGCGATGGGGGAGCTGCTCCAGTACCGCTTCACCCAGGACGAGGGCAATCTTGCCGGCCACGCCGTGGGCAACCTCCTGATCGCGGCCATGAACGCGATCGACGACGGCGACTTCGAGGAGGCCATCCGGCACATGAACCGCGTCCTGGCGGTTCGCGGCCGGGTCGTGCCGGCGTCCGGGACGCCGATCACGCTGCACGCCCGCCTCCGCGACGGCAGCCTGGTCGAAGGCCAGTCGCGGATCGCCCGGATGCGCGCGATCGAATCCGTCTGGCTGGAGCCGGCCGACGTCCGCGCCTCGCGCGACGCCCTCGCCGCGATCGCCGAGGCTGACCTCGTCGTGGTGGGCCCGGGCAGCCTCTACACGTCGGTCCTGCCACCGCTCCTTGTCCCGGAGATCCGGGCGGCGCTCGCGTCGACGCCCGCCCTGCGCGTCTTCGCCTGCAACGTCGCGACGCAGGCGGGCGAGACGGAGGGCTACGACCTGGCCGACCACGTCGAGGCGCTCGTCGCCCACCTGGGGCCGCTCGCCGTGGACGTCGTCCTCGCCAACAACCACCTCGCCGGCAGCACGCCCGACCTGGAGCTTGGCGTGCCCGTCAAGCTCCGCTGGCCGCCCGTCGGCGCGACGCGGCGGCCGCGGCTGGCGCTCGACGACCTGGTCGATCCCGCGAACCCGCACCACCACGACCCCGAGCTGCTCGCCGCGTCGCTGCTCCGCATCCTCGCTCGCGAGGGCGTGCCGGGACGGCGTCTCGGGGTCGCCCGGTCCGCCTGACCGGCGTGAGCGGCGCCGACCGCGACCTGGTGGCCGCTCTGCGCGCCGAGCTGGCGTCCGTCGAGCCGTTCCGCCCCTGCGATCGTGCCGCGGAGGCCGCCGGGCTCGGCACGGCGGCGATCCGGGGCGACCGTCCGGCCCTCGCCCGGCTGATGGTGCGGCTCCTGCGCGAGGACGACGCCCACGGCATCCGTCGCGGCGCCGGGCAGGAGTTCGACTGGGATCGCGCCGCCGATCACTGCCGGGCCGCCTACCTGCGCGGCCGCTTCCTCGTCCGCGGCTCGCTCTCGATCACGGCGGGCCGCTACCACCTGGAGTTCGTCGTTCCCGCGGACGAGGGGCCGGTGCTCGCCGCGCGCCTGGCCGCCGTGGGCCTGCCGGCGGGAGCCCGGGTGCGACGCGGGCGCGGCGTCGTGACGTGGAAGGGCGGCGAGGCGATCGGCACGTTCCTGCGCTGGATCGGGGCCGGCCCGTCGCTCCTCGAGCTCGAGTCACGCCAGGTCTCGCGATCGGTCCGGGGCGACCTCAACCGGCTGCTCAACGCCGAGTCGGCGAACCTGGACCGGATCGCGGCCGCGGCTGCCCGCCAGCTCGCCGCGATCGCGGTGCTCGACGCCGACGGCCGGCTGGCCGACCAGCCGAACGCCGTCCGGGCGGTGGCGGCGCTCCGCCGGGCCATCCCGGAGGCGTCGCTCGGCGAGCTCGCCACCGAGCTGGGAATGCCGCGCGGACGCGTCCAGCGCGCGCTGGACAGGGTCGAGACGCTCGCCCTGCACCCGGCCGACGGGCCGTCGGATCCTCGCGGCCGGGCCGAATGGCATGCCCGGGCGCGACGCCCGGCCCCGCCGCGGGAGCGTGGGCCGGTGGCATGATGGCCGCATGCGTGACGTGATCGTTGCCGCCAACTGGAAGATGAACACCACCCCTGCGGATGCCGGCGAGCTGGCCCGCACCATCGCCGGCCGGACCGCCGAGCCCGGTGTCGTCCGCGTCATCTGCCCGCCGTTTGTCTGCCTCGCGGCCGTGCGCGACGCGGTGGCCGGGGAGGGGATCGCGGTCGGCGCCCAGAACATCCACCACGAGCTCGCCGGGGCCTACACGGGCGAGGTGAGCGCGCCGATGCTGGCCGGCCTCGCCACCTGGGTGATCCTCGGCCACTCCGAGCGGCGCCGCGATGCCGCGGAGACGGATGCCCTCATCGGGCGCAAGCTCGGCCGCGCCGTCGACGCGGGGCTCCGGCCGATCCTGTGCGTCGGCGAGCAGCTTGCCGAGCGGGAGGCCGGCCATGCCGAGGACGTCGTCGCCGGCCAGCTCGCCGGTGCTCTCGCCGGACACGATCCGGCCGCGCTGCTGGCCGCGGGCATCGTCATCGCCTACGAGCCGGTCTGGGCGATCGGGACCGGTCGCACCGCCTCCGGCGCCGATGCCGCGGCGATGGCCGACGCGATCCGGGCCACGCTCCGCTCGGGCGGCTGGGGCGCGCGGGCGGACGCCGTCCCGGTCCTCTACGGCGGGTCGTGCACCAGCGCCAACATCGGCGAGTTCCTCGCCGAGCCCGCGATCGACGGCGCACTGGTCGGGGGCGCGTCCCTCAAGCCCGACGAGATGGCCGGCATGGTCGCCCGCGCGGCATTGACCGCAGCGGCCCGCCGCGCCGTCGCCTGACCGGCGCGACAAGGAGCTGTCCGATGCCCACGCTCGTGCTCCTCCGCCATGGCGAGAGCACCTGGAACAAGGAGAACCGGTTCACGGGATGGACCGACGTCGACCTCTCGGAGACCGGCCTCGACGAGGCGCACGAAGCCGGGCGGCTCCTCCGCGCGGAGTCGTTCCGCTTCGACATCGCGCACACGTCCGTGCTGAAGCGGGCCATCCGCACCCTCTGGATCGCGCTCGACGAGCTCGACCAGATGTGGTGCCCGGTCCGCAACAGCTGGCGCCTCAACGAGCGCCACTACGGCGCCCTGCAGGGGCTCAACAAGGCGGAGATGGCCGTCCAGTTCGGCGAGGCGCAGGTGAAGCTGTGGCGCCGGAGCTACGACGTGCCGCCGCCGGCGCTCACCGACGACGACGAGCGGTTCCCCGGCCGCGACCCGCGCTACGCCGACCTCGCGGATGCCGACGTGCCGCGCGCCGAGTCGCTCAAGGACACGGTTGCCCGCTTCCTGCCGTACTGGGAGTCGGACATCGCACCGGACCTGCGGGCCGGGAAGCGGGTCCTCGTCGCGGCGCACGGCAACAGCCTTCGCGCGCTCGTGAAGTACCTGGACGGGATCTCCGACGAGGAGATCGTGGGGCTCAACATCCCGACCGGCGTGCCGCTCGTCTACGAGCTCGACGATGAGCTCCGCCCGGTCGGCTCGCGGTATCTCGGCGATCCGGCGCGAGCGGCTGCGGCGGCGGCCGCCGTCGCGGCGCAGGGAGCCGCGAAGCCGGCGGGCTGATCCGCGCCGCGTGGCGCGAGGCGAGACGGAGGGCGGAGGCCACCCTGTGCTACGATCGCCCGCGGCCCGCCCCTAGGAGGATCTCCCCAGAGTGAACACGTTCCTGGCCATCGGCCAGCTCATCGTCAGCATCGGCCTGATCGCCTCCGTGCTGCTCCAGGCTCGCGGGACCGGGCTCTCCGGGACCTTCGGCGGTGACTCGGCGGTCTATCGAAGCCGGCGCGGCGTCGAGCGACGGTTGTGGCAGTTCACGATCATCCTCGCCATCCTGTTCGCCGTCTTCTCCCTGGCGAGCTACGTCTTCGCCCCGACCGCAGCCCCGGTCGCGTAGGCCCGGTACGTCGCCGGCCGCTTCGTGAGCCGTCGAGACGGCGCGTTCGTCCTGGTCCTCGTCCTGGTCCTCGGCGCGCTCGGCGCAGCCATCGCCGCGCCGGCATTCGCGCCGGTCGTCGCGCCGCTTCCGACGCCGACGGCAGCCCCGGTCGCGATCCACCGGGAGGCCGTGGTCGGCCTCCCGAGCTCGGTCAACCCGGTCACCGCGCGGACCCAGGCCGACCGCGACCTCGTGGCGCTCCTCTTCCGCGGCCTCGTCCGCCCGGGCGCGGACGGACGACCCGTGGCAGACCTCGCAGCGGGCTGGACGACGGACGCCAAGGGAACCCGCTGGACGTTCCGGCTTCGGACGGACGCTTTCTGGCAGGACGGCGTCCCGGTGACGAGCGACGACGTGGTCTACACCGTGCACGTCCTCCAGGATCCGGCCTACACGGGCCCGCTCGCCGCGGGCTGGCAGGGCGTCACCGCGACCGCGATCGACGCGACGACGGTCCGGTTCGACCTCGCGGTCCCGCTCGGCGGCTTCCTCCAGGCGGCAGCCCAGCCACTCCTGCCCGCCCACCTGCTCGCCAACGTGCCCGTCGCGGATCTCGCCGACGCACCATTCTCGACACGCCCGGTCGGCGACGGGCCGTTCGCGCTGACGGACCTGACTGCCACAGGCCGCCGTCCTCGCGCCGGTCCTCACGCCGCTCGAGCCCGGGTCCGGACCGCTCGCCACGCTGGGTCCGCGGGCCGTCGCCCCCGGGAATCCACTGCTGGCGGGCCTGGAGCTGCGCTTCTATCCGGGACCCGACGAGGCCGCGGCCGCATATCGCGCGGGCGAGGTGGACGCCGTCTCCGGCCTCCCGCCGGCCGCCGCAGCTGCCCTGGCGACGCAACCCGCGACGCGCGGGATCGCCTACCCCGGGACGACTCTGACGGGCATCTACCTCAACCTCCGGCCGGGAGCCGCGCCGTTCAGCGACGCGCGGGTCCGGACGGCCCTGCTCGCGGCCATCGACCGGGACACGCTCGTCACGGCCCTCCTGTCCGGCTTCGGGCAGCGGGCGGACACGCCGATCCCGCCGTCGTCGTGGGCGTACGACCCGAAGGCCACGCCGGCCGTGGCATACGACCGAAAGGCGGCGACGCTCGGCCTGCGGGCCGCCGGCTGGACGAAGACCGCCGCCGGGTGGCTGCCCCCGAAGGCGAAGAAGCCGGTCACGATCGAGCTGCTGGCGGCCGACGCGAGCGTGAACCCGGTGGCGGCGGGCGCTGCCGCGCGGGTCGCTGCGGCGTGGTCGTCGCTCGGGATCCCGACCACGGTCACATCGCTCGCGGCCGGTGCCCTCGTGGCGCGCCTCCGCGGCGGCACGTTCGTGGCGGCCGTCGCCGACGTCAACGTCGGGCTGGACCCCGACCCGTACCCGCTCCTCGCGAGCACCCAGGTGCAGGCCGGGGGCTCGAACGTCTCCGGGTTCCAGGACCCGTCCCTCGACGCCGCCCTGGCCGCCGCCCGGGCGCCGGGGACGGATGCTGCGCGAGGCGCCGCCTACAGTCGGCTGCAGACGCTCCTCGGGAAGCTCGAGCCGATCCTGCCGCTGTTCTTCCGTGACAGCGTGTTCGTCGTCTCGGACCGACTCGTCGGGCCCCGGCCCGTCCCGGTGGCCGATCTCAGTGGCCGGTTTTGGGACGTGGTAACATGGTCGTCCTTCGGGCGGTGACCCTCGCCGTTCGATCGGCAGCGTGCCGAGGTGGCGGAATTGGTAGACGCGCTAGCTTCAGGAGCTAGTGTCCGCAAGGGCGTATGGGTTCAAATCCCTTCCTCGGTACCACTCGATCGGGAAACGAACGGTGCGCCCCACTCGAAGCCCAGGTGGCGGAATTGGTATACGCGTACGTTTGAGGGGCGTATGAGGCAACTCATCCGGGTTCAAGTCCCGGCCTGGGCACCACGCTCTCGCACCTGATCGAGGCGGCTCCACCCGGAGCCGCCTCTCGCATGTCTCCGGCAGCGGGCCGGTTCTCGCGGGCGGTTAGCTCAGTTGGTCAGAGCGCCTCGCTTACACCGAGGAGGTCGGAGGTTCGAGCCCTCCACCGCCCACCAGCGTGCGTTCGGCACGAGGCTCATGCCCTGCCTCCCGTACACTGCCGGCACCGGGCGCCGAATGACGCCCCGCGAACGCGGAGGGCCTGATGGAAGCTGTCGTCATCCTGCTGGTGATCATCGCGGTCCTGGCCGTGGCCGGGGTCCTGATCTACAACGGGCTCGTCGCGCGCCGCAACCGGGTGGACGAAGCGGTCGGGCAGATCGAGGTCCAGCTCAAGCGGCGTCACGACCTGGTGCCGAACCTCGTGGCCGCGGTCAAGGGCTACATGGACTTCGAGCAGGACGTCCTGACGAAGGTCACCGAGGCCCGGGCGAACGCGGTTGCGGCCGGGGCGAGCGGTCAGATCACGGCGCAGCAGGCCCAGGCAGAGAACACGCTCACCGGCGCCCTGCGCTCGCTGTTTGCAGTCGTGGAGAACTACCCCCAGCTCAAGGCCAACGAGAACGTCCTGAGCCTGCAGGAGCAGCTGACCACGACCGAGAACCAGATCAGCTTCTCGCGGCAGCACTACAACGCGACGGTCAACGACTTCAACACGACCCTCCAGACCTTCCCGGCCGTGCTCGTGGCCGGCCCGCTGGGCTTCACGAAGCGAGAATTCTTCGCGGCCGAGCCGGAGGCACAGGACGTGCCCGTCGTCAGCCTTCGCTGACCGGCCTGTAACGGGGCCCCCGGATGGCCGGCACGTTCTACAGCCAGATCGCGGCGAATCGGCGCAACTCGTTCTTCCTTGCGCTGGTCGTCGTCGTGCTCCTGGGCGTGCTGGGTTTCGCGATCGGCTACGGGACCACGGGACAGGCGGTGGCCGGCCTCGGCTGGCTGGGCATCTTCGGGATCATCGCGATCGTGTCGTCCGTGGCGAGCTACTACACGGGCGACAAGGTCGTCCTGGGCGTGTCGAAGGCCCGGCTCGTGACGGCCGAGACGCAGCCCCAGCTCATCAACGTGGTCACCGAGCTGGCCCTGGCGGCCGGCATCCCGATGCCGGCCGTCTACATGATCGACGACACTGCCCCGAATGCCTTCGCCACGGGCCGCGACCCGGCGCACGCCTCGATCGCGATCACGACGGGGCTCCTGGAGAAGCTCGACCGGGAGGAGCTCCAGGGCGTGATCGGCCACGAGCTGTCGCACGTCCGCAACTACGACATCAGGTACTCGCTCCTCGTCGGCGTCCTCGTCGGGACGGTCGCGCTCCTGGCCGACTTCTTCCTCCGCTTCACGTTCTGGGGTGGTCTGGGCGGGGGCCGACGTTCCTCGAGCGACCGGAACGGCGGCGGCGGCCTCCAGGCGATCATCCTGGTGCTGGCCATCGTGCTGGCAATCCTGGCGCCCTTCTTCGCGCGGCTCGTCCAGCTCGCGGTGAGCCGGCAGCGCGAATACATGGCCGACGCATCGTCCGTCGAGCTCACGCGCAACCCGCACGGCCTGGAGCGGGCGCTGGCAAAGATCGCGGAGGACAAGGAGGTGCTGGAGGTCGCAAATCGCGCGACGCAGCACCTGTACTTCACGAACCCGATCAAGAAGTTCGAGGCACGCTCCAAGGGACTCTTCTCGACCCATCCACACATCGTCGACCGGATCAACCGCCTCCGGGCGCTGACCGGGGATGCGCCCCTCGGGCCCGCCGACGAAGGGGAGCTCGCCGGGCTCGACTGAGAGCGCGCCCACCGGGCCCGACGTGCCCAGGACCGGCCGCCCGTGCGTCTCCGCCGCCTCTCGGGCGACCCGAGCCGGGCGTGCACCGGGTGACCGCGCTGACCGCCGCGATCCCGATGGGAGCCACCGGTGTCACGAGATGCACCGGGCGACCGCGGAACGGTCACGGTCACCGTGGGCATGCCGACGCCGGGACGGCCCTCCTCGCCGGTCGGAGTGGTCACCCTGCGCACCAGCCCCGGGGTCACCCGGCGCCGAGCACCACTCCCTGGCGACCCGGGGCGCCTGTGCTCGTCCAGATACGTCCGTGACACGGGGCCTGGACGCGGGGTGAGGCGCGATCGGGCCTGAAGAACGAAGCGAGAGCCCTCGCTACGCTGGGTGTGTCAGCAACCAGCAACGGAGGACTCTCATGGCCAAGTCTATCCCCGTCCGGGCGCCCCGCCGGCGGCGGGGACGGCCCGCCCGGCGGGCCCGCATCGGCGCCGTGCTCTCGGCGCGTGCCCGGGCCAGGCTCGCGATGGTCGAGTGGCACCAGGGGCACGGGGCGAACGTCGCGCGGACGGCCCGCCACTTCGGCTTCAGCCGACCGACCGTGTACCGCTGGCTCGCCCGGTACGACCGGTTCCACCTCACGAGCCTCGAGGACCGCGCCTCGGCCCCGCTCCGCCGTCGCCGTCCCACCTGGACGAGCGCCCAGGCCGAGGCCGTGCGCCGGCTCCGCGAGGAGTACCCCCGCTGGGGCAAGGACAAGCTCGTCGTCCTGCTCCGCCGCGAGGGGATCCCCGCCTCGACCTCCATGGTGGGGCGGATCCTCGCCGCCCTGCGCCGGCGGGGTGCGCTCGCCGAGCCGGCAGGCATGCGCGCGAGCCAGCGCCGCCGGGCCTACGGGCGGCCCCACGCGGTCCGCCTGCCGAACGGCCTCGCGATCGAGCGCCCGGGCGACCTCGTCGAGCTCGACACGCTCGACGTCCGCCCGGTGCCGTCGCTCGTGCTCAAGCAGTTCACCGCCCGCGACCGGGTATCGCGCTGGGACGTCCTCGAGGTCGGCCGCCGGGCGACCGCGCTGAGCGCCGCTGCGGCCCTGGCCGCGATCGTGGACCGGATGCCCTTCCCGGTGCGGGCGATCAGCGTCGACAACGGCTCGGAGTTCATGGCCGAGTTCGAGGTCGCCTGCGCGGGCCTCGGGATCGCCCTGTTCAACCTGCCCCCGCGCAGCCCCAAGCTCCACGCCTCGGTCGAGCGGGCGAACCGGACCCACGCCGAGGAGTTCTACGAGGTCACCGACGCGCCGCCCGATCTGGCCTCCCTCAAGGTCGGCCTGCGGGCGTGGGAGAAGACGTACAACACGGTCCGACCCCACCAGGCCCTCGGCTACCTCACCCCGGCCGAGTACCTGGCGTCCCTGGGGATCGATGTGTAACGGAGGTACTGGACGAGTACAGCGCCTTGCCGATGAGGGGCCGCCCGTGGTACCTTCTCGGTCGCCGACGGGCGGGGACGTCCGGCGGGGCCTGCGGGCCGAGATAGCTCAGCTGGTAGAGCACGCGACTGAAAATCGCGGTGTCGGCAGTTCAAGTCTGCCTCTCGGCACCACCACCCCGGACACGGTCATCGAGCGGAAGTGGCTCAGTTGGTAGAGCATCACCTTGCCAAGGTGAGGGTCGCGGGTTCGAGTCCCGTCTTCCGCTCCATTCATCTCCGAATCGTGCGGCCCTCGTTCCGCTGGCCCTTCGTCTAGCGGTAGGACAGCGGACTTTGGATCCGTGAACCGAGGTTCGAATCCTCGAGGGCCAGCCAGCATCGCCGGTGCCCCCGTCGGCGCTCCAGGGGCGACGTACCCAAGTGGTTAAGGGGGAGGTCTGCAAAACCTCTATGCGTGGGTCCGAATCCCACCGTCGCCTCCACGCTTCCCGCACGTGACGTCCGCCAGGCCGGCGGGCGTTACGATTCCCGAGTTGACGCCGAGGTGGCGGAACCGGCAGACGCGGCCGACTTAAAATCGGCCGGGCGAGAGCCCGTGGGAGTTCGAATCTCCCCCTCGGCACCGCGTTGGTGGCAACGGTCGCGGACCTCCGTAGCCAAGACGGGCCCGTCCAGGCAGGCCGCCTCGGGCGATGCATGGGACACCGACCAGCTGTCCGCGGCTCTTCGGTGACTCCCAAGGTACCGGAGGGATCGAGCGCGGTCCGCCCACCTGACGCATTTCCCGCGGCGGGGTAGACTGCGCCGCCATGAGGCACCGCCTCGGCCGCGACCCGCTCGTGATCGCCGCGCTTGCGCCGGCGTCACTCGTGCTCGTCCACGATCTGGTATTCCTCGCGGCTTACGGATCGCAGTTCCAGGTGGTCCTCCGCGCGACCGGCCATGACGGCCGCTGGACATCGACGGTCACGGTCGTGACTGCGGTCTCGGCGCTGCTCGGGGTCATCGCGCTGGCGCGGCTCGGCGTGCTCTGGCTGCAGGCGCGATCGCTCCAGCGCGTCCGCGGGCACCCTCCGAAGACCGACGTCCACGGCTATCTCCAGGTCGTGGCGCGGATCTGGCCGTTGCTCGCGCTCGTCACCGCCGTCCTCTTCCTCGGCCAGGAGAACCTTGAGCACGCGGCGCTCGGGGCGCCGCTCCCGGGCATCGAGCCCTTGCTGGCCGGGTCGTCCGTGCCGCCGTTCGTGGTCCTTGCGTCCGTCACGTTCGTGCTCGCGGCGCTTGGCGCCCTCCTGCTGTGGGGCCACGCGGCCCTGGTCGCGCGGATCGCGGCCGCGCTCGGGACGCAGCGTCCGGCTCGAGCGCCGCTGACGCGGCGGCGGCCCGCAGCGCCGACATGGGCGCCCTCCCCCGTCATGGCGCTCAACCTCGGGAGGCGTGCCCCGCCCGCAGTCCTCTTCTCATAGCCTCGTCGCCGGCGGCGGCGAGGCTGGGTTCACGCGGACGTCGCCGCGCCCGCAAGTCGGGTGCGGCCTCCGCGCCCGCTCGAGAGGGGGTCTCATGCGTCTTCGTTCGTCCGTCGTCGCCATGTGCGCCGGCGTCATCCTCGCCATCGGGTTCGCCGGGGTCGCCGGCGCCCATGTCGTCGCCCAGTTCGGTCCCTACAGCCTCGCCATCGGCTGGCTCCACGAGCCCGCCTACGTCGGCGTGGACAACGCCGTCCAGGTGATCGTGAAGGACGCCGCGGGCAAGCCGATCGACGATGTCCCGGCGAGCGACTTCACGGTCGTCGTGAGCACCGGCGGCCAGCAGACGGCCGCGCTCCCGCTCAATGCGTCCGCCGACCCGGACACCGGGCTCGGCACGCCAGGCGAATACACGGCGCACCTCATCCCGACCGCGCCGGGCGACTACACGTTCCACCTCGTCGGCACGATCCACGGGACGAAGGTGGACCAGTCGTTCACGTCGTCGGCGACCACCTTCAACGCGGTCGAGGGCCAGGCCGATGCCCAGTTCCCCGTGAAGGTGCCTTCCGAGACCGAGGTCTCGGCCCTCGTGGATCGGCTCACGGCCCGCGTCACTTCCGCACAGGCGGCGGCCGACGCCGCGACCGGCGCGGCCTCGAGCGCGAGCGACGCGGCGACACGCGCCCTCGAAGTCGGCGCAGTCGTCGGTGGGGCCGGTGTCGTCTGCGGGCTCGCGGGGATCGCGCTCGCCCTTCGGGCCCGCCGAAAGGCTGCCTGACCCATGCGCCGCGCGCGGCTCGTCGCCGTGGCCCTCCTGCTCGTCGGCCTCGCCGGCGGGCTGCGCGCGCAACCCGCTCTCGCCCATGCGCTGCTGAGCTCGTCCGATCCGGCGGCGAACGCGACGCTCGCGACCGCCCCGACCGCGGTGACCCTCACCTTCACCGAGACGCCCGACCCCCGGCTCTCGTCCGTCCAGGTCCTCGATGTCCTCGGGCGCGTCGCGGGCGAGTGGCCCGGCGGTTCCCGTCGCGGCAGGCTCGCCGATCCTGCGCGTCCCACTCGGGTCGCTGTCCGACGGCGTCTACACCGTCGCGTGGCGGACGGTGTCCGCGACGGACGGCCACGCGGCCGCCGGCTCGTTTGCCTTCAGCGTCGGTGCCTCCTCGCCCGCGGCATCGCTCGCACCCGCAGTCGGGGCGCAGGCGTCGCAGGGCAGCTCGGCGGTGTCCACCGCCTCGATCGTCAGCCGCTGGCTCCTCTACCTCGGGCTCGTCGGGCTCCTGGGTGCCGTCTTCGTGGCGGAGGTGGCAGCCCGCCGGCGCGGCCGCCGGCTGCTGCAGCTCGCCGCGGGGGCGTGGCTGCTCGCGACCGTCGGCACGGCGCTCCTCGTCGCGTCCGAGGCGAGCGACGCGGGCGTGGGGGTCGGCGACCTCGTCGGGACGTCGCTCGGGTGGCTCGCCGTCGGACGGGTGGTCCCGGTCGTCGCGGCCGGCCTGCTTCTCCTCGCGGCCAGGCGGCCGACCGCGCGGCAGGGCCTCCTCCTCCGGCTCGTCGGCGTCATCGCTGCCCTCGAGATGCTCGTCGACGCGATCGCCAGCCACGCCGCCTCGGTCGCGCTGCCGTGGGCCAACATCGGCGTCCAGTGGGCTCACTTCCTCGCGGTCGGGATCTGGCTCGGCGGTCTGACGGGGATCCTCCTGGAGCTGCGCGGAGCGGCGAGCGAGGAGAAGGGCGAGATCGCCCGCCGGTTCAGCCACTGGGCCACGATCGGGATCGTCGTTGTCGCACTCACCGGGGTCGCCAGGGCCGCCGTCGAGCTCGGGTCGATCGACGCGCTGGTCTCGACCGACTATGGGCGCCTGATCGTCGTCAAGGTCGGCCTGCTCGTCGGGCTCGTCGGGCTCGGAGCGGTCAACCACTTCCGGAACGTGCGGGCGGCGCCCCGCGACCTGACGGGGCTGCGACGCGCCGGTTCCGTCGAGATCCTCATCGGCGCCATCGTGCTCGCGGTCGCGTCGATCCTCGTGAACGTCGCGCCGCCGGTCGAGACGGCCGTGGCGGCCGCGCCCGCGCCTTCCGCACCGAGCGCCGTGGTGGTCGATGGCCACGATTACGCGACGAGCGTGAAGCTCCACGTCACGATCACGCCGGGGACCGCCGGCCCGAACACGTTCCGCGCAACCGCCGTCGACTACGACACCGGGGCGCCTGTGCTGGCAAGCGGGGTGACGCTCCAGTTCACGTTCCCGGGGCGGCCCGATCTCGGGGCCTCCTCGCTCAGCCTCGCACCAGCCGGCGCCGGGACGTTCGTCGGCTCGGGCGCTAACCTCTCGCTCGGCGGGGCGTGGTCCGTCACCGCGCTCGTCGAGACGACGCCGCCGGTGGAGGTTCCGCTCCAGCTCACCGTCGCGCTCCCTCCGCAGCAGGTCGACGTCAACAGCGCGCTGGGGCAGCCGACGCTGTTCACGGTCCACCTCTCGACTGGGCGGACGGCGCAGGTCTATCTCGATCAATGGGCAGCCGGCGCGGCGGACCTCCACGTGACGTACTTCGACGCCTCGGGCAAGGAGCTTCCCGTCACCGGGATCACGGCAACGGTCGCGACGGCGGGTGGCGCGCCGCTGGCCGTCGCCATGTCCCCGCTCGAACCGGGCCACGCGGTGGGCCACGTCCGGACGACGGCCGGCACGCCGCTCACGGTCGAGGTCATCGGCGCTGCCCCCGGCGGCGAACAGCTCGACTTCCGGCTCGACATCACCCCCGCAAGATGAGGACCCCTATGACATCCGGTTCGCGCGCGCGTCTCCTCGCCGTCGCGGTCATCGCCCTGGTCGCGCTGGGCGCCTGCACATCCGGCGCGCCCGCCGCGTGGACGACCAGCCCGTCAGCGGCCAGCCCGTCGGCTGTCGGGGCGGCCTCGGGCTCGACGTCGAACGTCACCCGCCCGTCCTCGACGGCCCAGCTGACGATCGTGTCACCGACCGCGAACCAGGTCGTGACCGGGACCAGCCTCCACGTCGTCGTGGGGCTCACGGGGGCGACGATCGTGACCGCGACCTCGACCGACATCCGGCCGGACCAGGGGCACATCCACCTGTACATCGACAACAACCTCGTCTCGATGAACTACGGGACCACACAGGACGTCCCCGCCGTCCCGGGCACGCACGTCCTGCGCGCGGAGTTCGTGGCGTCGGACCACTTCCCCTTCAACCCGCGCGTCGTGACCCCCGACGTCATCTTCACGGTGCAGCCATGAGCCGGCCGGGGGCGCGCACCGGCGCCGCGCTCGCCGCGCTGCTGGTCGGGTCGCTCGCGCTGGCCGGGTGCGCCACGTCCGTGCCGCCCATCCTGATCGGCGCCGTCTTCCCGCTCTCGGGCAACGCGGCGTCACTCGCGGGCCAGGAGCTCCGCGGCGTGCGGATCGCCGCCGACCTCGTGAACGCCGCGGGCGGCGTCGCCGGACGGCGGATCGAGCTCGACGTGCGCGACCTCGAGAGCGCGGACCAGGCGCCGGTCGTCATGGCCGCGCTCAAGTCCGATGGCGCGAGCATCGTGGTGGGCGCCTACTCGTCGGACCTGTCGATCGCCGCGAGCACAGCCGCCGACGCCGCCGGGCTCCTGTACTGGGAGGCGGGCGCAGTCGCGGACCGCCTCACCGGGCGCGGGCTCCCGATGGTCTTCCGGGTCGGGGCGAGCGGCACGAACCTCGGCTCGAACTCCGCGTCGTTCGCGGCCGCGGAGCTTGCGCCGCGGCTCGGCCGGTCGGCGTCGCAGCTCCGGGTCGCGATCGTCTCCGCCAGGGACGACTACGCGAGCTCGGTGGCCGACGCCGCCGCGCAGACCAGCGCCGCGGCGGGCGTGCCGGTCGTGGCGCGGATCACCTACGACCTGGTGCTCCCGCGCTGGCCGGACGTCATGCAGCAGCTCGCGGCTGCCCGGCCGGACGTCATCATCCTCGCGTCCCACATCCCCGACGGGGTCGCCTTCCGGCAGGCGATGATCGCTGCCGGCCTGCGGGTCGGCGCGCTGATCGGCTCGACGATGGCCGAGTGCGACCCGGATTTCGCGGGCGCCCTCGGACCGGCCGCGATCGGCGTCTTCGCCTCCGACCGCCCCACGGGCGGTTTCCAGCCGACCGCTCTCGGCACCGCGGCTCGAGTGACGTACGCGCGCTTCGCGGCGGCGTGGGCAGCCGGCCAGGATGCGCCTGCGGCGACGCCGACGGTTCCCGCGGCGACGGGATCGAGCGGGTACGGCGCGGGGTCGTACTCCGGCTCGTACCTGGGCTCGCCCTCGGCCTCCGGCCCGACCGGCGGGTACTCGATCTCCGGTCCCGAGACGACGACGGGAAGCCCTGGGCCCACCGAGGAGGGCATCTCCGGCTTCTCCGCGGCATGGGCACTGTTCGGCGACGTCCTTCCCGCGGCGACCGGCGGCTCGTTCGCCGCGGACGCGGTGGCGGTCACGGCGCGGGCGATCGACCTGCCGGAGGGGGCGCTTCCGAACGGCGCCGGCCTCCGCTTCTCGAGCGACACGGCAACGCTCGGCCAGAACCTGCGCGCGGCGGCGGTCATCTGGCAGTGGCAGGCTGTCCGCTCGTACACGTTCGTCTGGCCGCCGACCTACGCGACGGGAACGATCGGCTTCGTCCCGCTCGGTCGATGACCGCCCCCGCCGGACAGACCCCGTTGCCGGCGCTCACCGGCTCATCCGGGCTCGTCGTCGCGCCGCTCGTCCGGGCGGCCCTGATCACGCTCATGCTTGGCGCCGCCATTGGGGCGCGGTGGGCGGCCACCGTCGGCGCGCTCGCCGACGGCATCGTCGTCGGTGCCGCGTTCGGGGTCTGCTCGTCGTCGGCGCGGCTCTCGTCGGTTGGCGCCCGAGGGCTATTCCGGGACAGCGGCTCGCGGCGGACGTTGCCATCGGGCTCGGCGGGGCCGCGGCACTGGTTGCCGTTGCCCTCGCAGTCCGCTGGCCCGGCCCGTGGCTGCCATTCGATCCCGCCGGCTCGTTCCTCCCCTGGGTGGCCGTCACCGTCCTCGTCGCGACCGCTGAGGAGCTGGTCCTGCGCGGGGCCCTGTTCGACGCGCTCGACGACGCGACCGGTTCGACAGCCGCCCTGCTCGCGACGTCCGTTCTGTTCGCACTGCTCCACGTCCCGCTCTACGGCTGGCACGTCGTGCCACTCGATCTCGGGGTGGGGTTGTTCCTCGGCGGGCTCCGCCTGCTCACGGGCGGAACCGTCGCGCCGGCGGTCGCGCACGTCGTCGCCGACCTCGCGACGTGGTGGATCTGATGACAGCCCGACGCATGGGGCTGGCGGCGCTCGCGCTTGGTCTTGCGATCGCAGCCGCCGCCCAGATCGCGGCGCCCCTCGCCGCGCCGCCCCTCTACGACGGGGTCGTCGTCGTCCAGCCCTACGTCTACGTCAACCCCCCTGCAGGCAAGCCGGCGGGGGCGCAGGGGGCCTCTGTACACCTGCCCATGAATGGGCACAAGAGCCCGGTGGTCGTGTTTGCGACGCCGGAGCAGCCGCCGCAGGCGCAGGTCGTGGCAGGCGACGGGACTCTCGCCCTGCCGTCGCCCGCGACCGCGCTCGAAGCTTCGATCACGCCCCTCGACCCGTCCGTTGACGCGACCGCGGCGGGCGCGGCGCGCATCCTCGGGAACGTCTATCGGATCACGATCGTCGATCAGGCCGGCGCCTCGGCGACGGCGCCCGCGTCCGGGCTCGTGACCGTCGTCCTGCGGGCGCCCGAGGACGTCCCCGGCGCACAGGTCGGCCTGGTCGTGGGCGGGACCTGGCACCCCCTCAAGTCCGAGGCCATGTACGGTTCGACCTACGTCGCGGTCGTGACGGGCTTCGGCGACTTCGCGGTCATCGTTCCGGGCGCGACGCCCGTGAGCCCCTCAGCGTCCGGCGCGGCCCCGTCGTCGCTCGCTCCGTCGGCGCCAGCGGCCGGTAGCACGTCCACGGCCGCCGTCCCTGCTGCATCCAGCGAAGGATTGGGGCCTAGTGCTGGGACGGGATCGGACGGGTTCCCGTCCGGACAGCTGGTCGGGGCGGTGGCGTTCCTCCTCCTGGCTTTCGTCGGGGTCGGCGCCTTGCTCAGGGAGCGTCGCCGCAGAAGGTTGTCGTCAGCGAGGTCTCGGCATTGGAACGCCCGACGGTGATTCGGCGGGATCATGCCGGCGGCCTTGCGATCGCCGCCGGGTTCGGTATCGCCGTGCTCGCCACTGTGCTCGGGCCACGGGGTGCGCCGCCCCTTTACGACGGCGTCGTCCCGCTCGATTCATACCGCTATCTCGCGCCGTCGAGCGGCCGGCTCGGAGGTGCGACCGGGGCGACGACGACGATGGCGGTTCCTCTGGGGACGAGCCCGATCGTCGCGTTGGGCACGCCCGAGCAGCCGCCACAGGCCCAGATGATCGCGCACGGGGGCGCGCTCATCCTCCCGCCGGGCACGACGTCGATCACGGTGTCGATCACACCGGTGCCGTGGTCGGTCCAGCCCCAGAACGCCCACGTGCTTGGCAACGTCTACCGATTCTCGGTCACGAACCAGGCGGGCACCGCCGTCACTGCCCGATCCGACGCCCAGGTGACGCTCGCATTGCGGGCGCCGGCAACCGTTGGCGACGCGACAGTTGCGCGCCTCTTGGGCGGGACGTGGACGACGCTCCAGACCGCTGGCGCCGGCTTTCCGGGAACCTTCGAGACAACGGGGCTGACGGAGTTCGGCGACTTCGCCCTGATCGGCCAGGGTGCGGGCGGGACCGGCCCGGATTTCGCCCTGGTTGGCACGATCCTTGGCGTCGCCGCCGCAGGCGCCTTCGTGGCTTTGCTGGCGTGGACCCTCGCCGGGTGGGTCGTCTACCGGGTGCGCGGGCGGTGAGACCAAAGGGCTGGGGTGCGCCCCGCTTTCGTCAACGCCGATTCGCTGTGCTCCGTCCAAGTCCGGGTAAGGCATACGTGACCGTTGACGCCATCTGCCGGAACGCCCGCGTGGCTACCAAGTCGTGAGGCCCCTTGATCGTCGGGCACGGACGCTGGAATGGTGCCGGCGCAGTGGGCCGATCGGGCGACCGCGCCGGCCCGATCGGGCAGGGGGTGTCGTGCGAGACTTGGCGCTGTCGGATCCGGGCCGGCCGCGGTGCGCCAGAACGCCGGAGCAGGGGAGAGCCAGACGATGCCGCCGGTGGTCGTCAATGCAGCCATGCTGTCGTGCACGATGGGTCTTGGCCCGCCGATGCCACTGACCGCCGTCCCGAAGGGGCCGCCCGTCACCGCGGGTGGGCAGCCGGTGGCGACGATCGTGGACACGATCCCGATGGCGAACATCCCCATGTTCGGGATGTGCAACTCGCCAGCCAACCCGGCCGTGATCGCCGCGACCGCGGCCGCGCTGGGCGTCCACACGCCGATGCCATGCGTCCCGGTTCCCGCGGGCCCGTGGGCGCCCGGCTCGGCGAAGGTGGTGATGGGCGGCGTGCCGGTGCTGACGGCCGGGTCAACCTGCCAGTGCACCTGGCTGGGGACGATCTCGATCGGGATGCCGGGCCAGGTGACGGTCAACACGACCGGCTGACGCGCGGCGCGGTCTCCTTCGGCGGACGGGACCGGCTATCCGCGCCGGCGGAGGCCCCCCAGGCGGCCCCGGCGCTCGTCGTGCCCCGGGGCGGCGTCGACGCTGACGCCGGTGGCGGCCGCGGCAAGCTTGCCCATCGCCCGGGCCGGCGCCGAGGTGGGGGCGCTGCGCGCGACCGGGATCCCCTCGTTGATCGCCTTCAGGTAGAGGCCGGCGTCGTACGGGATCTCCACCTCGACCTTCGCCCCGATCGCGGCCTCGACCTGCCTCATCGAGAGCATCTCGCGGGCGAAGATGTGGTTGAGCGCGAAGGTCGTCGTGGCCGAGGCGAGGCCCACCTCGGCGAGGTACTCGAGGAGCGAGTGGAGCGCCTTGAGCGCGCCGATCTCCGGCACCAGCGGGATCACGACCGACTCGGCCCGCTCGAGCACTGCGAGGGACCGCTCGTCCAGCTCGGACCCGGCGTCGATCACGACCGTGTCGTAGCGTGGTTCGTGCCGTCGAGACGGCCAGGGTCACCTGCTCCGGCGTGATCAGGCGCCCGGCTTCGGGGGTCCCGGGCGCGGCGAGGACCGCGAGCCGGCTCTCGTGCGCGATGGCGTAGGCGCGCAGCATCTCCCCTTCGCGGAGCGACTGCTCGTCGTGCGCCAGCTCCGCGACGGTCAGCTGCGGCTTGAGGTTGAGGTGGGTGGCAACCTGGCCGAACTGGAGATCGAGGTCCATCAGCAGCACGCGACCCGGCGCCCGGGCGGCAAGCAGGGTGGCGACGTTCACCGCGATCGTCGTGGTCCCCACGCCGCCCTTCGGGCTGAAGAAGGCGAGGATGCTCCGGCGGGCGAGCGTTGCGTCCTCGGCGAGCGCGAGTGGCGAGAGGTCGCGCGAACGCTGGAAGCGGATCAGGAGCGCCTCGACGCGCGCCTCGAGCTCCCGTGGGTCGAACGGCCGCGCGATGACGTCGTCTGCTCCGGCCTGGAGGAAGCGCACGCGCTCCTCGACGTCGTCGGTCTGGCCCACGCAGAGGACGGGGATGGCCGAGAGCGAACCAGTGCCCCGGATCTCCCGGCAGACATCGACACCGCTTCGGGGCCCGGAGCCGACGTCCACGATCACGAGCGCGAAGTCGGCGGCACGCCGGACCGCGTCGTCCGGGTCCGCCGTGCTCGTGACCTGGTACCCGACCCCGGTCAGGGTGCCTTGGACGGCGGTGGCTGCTGGGCTCGTCTGGAGGACGAGGATGGTGCTGGATGGCACGCTGCAGGATCCCCGGAGTGTGGATGGGTACGGCCGAAGGATACATGAGGCGCGCGGTGGCCCACCGGCAGCGCACGGAGGGCCTGTGCCACGCGCGTGGTAGACTCCGCGAGCCCTTTCTGCTCCGCCTGGCGGCCCGGGTTCCGGGGGCCACGAGCGGGGCATACCCCACAGGAAGGAGTCGAACGGCCATGCGCCGCTACGAACTCATGCTCGTGATCCGGCCCGACGCGCCGGACGACCGCGTCCAGGCGCTCCTGGAGAAGGTCACCCGGCAGATCGCCGGAAGCGGCGGCCAGATCGTGAAGGCCGCCCCATGGGGCCGCCGTCGCCTGGCGTACCAGATCGACCGGTACCGCGAGGCGTCGTACCACATCATCCACTTCGACGCCCCCGCCGATTCCATCGCCGACCTGGAGCGAACGCTCCTGATCACGGAGGATGTGATCCGGCACCTCGTCATCCGCGTGGAGCGGCCGCTCAGGGCGGCTCGCGGCAAGACCGACGACGTGGGCGACCTCGTCCCGGCCCCGGATGTCGAGGACGACGAGGGGCTGGTCGGCGAGCAGATCGACGAGTCCGAGAGCGAAGCCGCTCCGGCCGCCGTCGACTGATCCGGGCCCCGGCAGGTCCCAGGAGGGCGTTCCCGTGTCCCTGAACAAGGTCATGATCATCGGGAATCTCGGGCGTGATCCCGAGATGCGGTACACGCCGGGCGGCCAGGCGGTGACCCAGTTCACGGTGGCCGTGAACCGCAACTACAAGGGCCAGGACGGCGCCTGGCAGGAAGAGACGGAGTGGTTCCGGGTGGTTGCCTGGGCGCAGCTGGCCGAGCGCTCCGCCGAGCATCTTCGCAAGGGGATGAAGGTCTACGTCGAGGGCCGCCTCCAGACCCGGCAATGGGAAGACCAGCAGGGCCAGAAGCGCTACACGACGGAGCTGATCGCCAACCAGGTGACGAACCTTGACCGCCGGCCGCGCGAAGAGGGCGCCGAGGCGGCGCCGTTCCCGGGTGAGTCGCGCCCGACCGGCGCGACCATCTCGCCGATCCGACGCTCCGAGGCCGCGGGCCCGGATGACGCCCCGTCGGACATCGACGACCTCCCCTTCTGACGCACACCCCGGGCGCCTGCCACATCGGCGCCGCCTTCGACCACAGGAGCTGACACGATGCCCCCCGCACCCCGCAGCAAGAAGCGCGATGACTACTACCGCGACCGCCGCCGCCGGAAGGTGTGCGCGTTCTGCGCCGACAAGACGGTGCAGATCGACTACAAGGAGGTCAGTCGCCTCCGCCGGTACCTCTCGGAGCGCGCCAAGATCGAGCCACGCCGGAAGACCGGCACCTGTGCCGCGCACCAGCGTGAGCTGTCGGTGGCGCTCAAGCGCGCCCGGCTGGTTGCACTGCTGCCGTACGCCCCGCAGCATCTCCGCCCCTGACCGGGCCGCGCTGATGGAGACAGGGCCTGGCACCGCGCGGTGACCATCCTGCTCCTTCTCGCCACGGCTGGTCTCGGGGCTGGCGTCTTCGGCTCCCTGCTGGGCCTCGGCGGCGGGCCGGTCCGCTCGCACGTCGCGCAGCGAATCGACCGGCGCCTCCTGCGGCTCGTGTTCGCGGCGGTGATGGCGCTGACGGCCATCCGGATGGCGCTCCGGGCTCTGGGATGACCGTCCCCGTGCCCGTGGGTGCCGGCTCGATCACGGCCAGCCCAGCGCGGGTGGACTCGCGGATTGCCCGCGTCGTGCGGGTCGGGACGCTCGTGAGCATCGGGCTGCTCGCGATCGGTGTCGCCCTGATGGCCCTCGTCGGCCGGTCGTCGCTCGACGGAAGCTGGCCCGCGCTGGGGACCGCTGTCCTGGCCCCCATCGCCCTTGCCGTGATCGTCGCCGAGCGCGCGGCGGCCTGACCCGTGGACGCCGTCATCCTCACGCTCGCGCTCGTCGTGATCCTGGTCGGCGCGGAGCTGTTCACGAACGGCATCGAGTGGTTCGGCCGCCACCTGGACCTCGCGGAAGGCGCAGTCGGCTCCGTCCTGGCCGCAGTCGGGACCGCCCTGCCCGAGACCATGATCCCGCTCGTCGCGATCGTGTTCGCCGGGGGGGCTGCGTCGACCGAGGTCGGCGTCGGCGCCATCCTGGGTGCGCCGTTCATGCTGGGCACGCTCGCCATGTTCGTGACCGGGGTGGCCATCCTCGCGTTCCGCAGGCGGCGGCGACAGGGTGTCGAGCTCGTCGTCGACCGGAAGGTGCTCCTGCACGATCTTCGCTGGTTCGTGCTCAGCTACGGCCTCGCGATCGGGGCCGCGTTCCTGCCGCCCGGCTCCGAGCTGGCCAAGGCGCGGCGTCGCCATCGTCCTGCTGGCGCTCTACGCCTGGTACGTCCGCGGGCACCTGGTCGCCGAGGCGGGGGAGCGCGACGAGGCCCTCGGGCCGCTCCGGCTCCGGCGCCTCGATCGAGGGCGCCGGCTCCACCCCGTGCCGCGACTGCGGGTGGTGGGCGTCCAGGTGATCCTTGCGCTTGCCTGCATCCTCGTCGGCGCCGTCTTCTTCGTGGGCGCCGTCGAGCATCTCGCCGCATCCCTGGGGGTCGGTTCCGCGCTCCTGGCGCTCGTCGTCGCGCCGTTCGCGACGGAGCTCCCCGAGAAGCTCAACAGCGTGATCTGGGTCCGCCAGGGCAAGGACACGCTCGCGATCGGGAACATCACCGGGGCGATGGTCTTCCAGAGCGCGATCCCGACCTCGGTCGCGCTCCTCTTCGCGCCGGCGGCCTGGTCGGTCGGCACCGACTCGGCGCTCAGCTTCCTCTCGGCCGGGATCGCGGTGGCCTCGCTCGCGGCGATCTTCGTGCCGCTGCGCATCCGGGGCAGGCTCACCGGGCGCGGCCTCGCCATCGGCGGCGTCTTCTACCTGGCCTATCTCGCCCTCGTGCTCGTGGCATTCGCCGGCACGGTCGCCTGACCGCGGCACGGCCGAGCCCGCGGGACGGACGGTATACTCGGCCCAGTCCGCCGGCCCGTCGGGTCGCTGCGGGAACCCCGCTGCAGGAGCCCCATCGGATGCTCACCGAGAAGTCCGCGCCGGCCGCGCCGGCCGGACGAGCCGTCGGCGCCCGGCCGACCCTGCCACCCCGGTCTGCCTCTTCGAGGGTCGCTACGTCCCGCTCGCCCAGGCGAACGTCAGCATCATGACCCACGCCTTCATGTACGGGACCGCGGTCTTCGAGGGGATCCGGGCGTACTGGAACGCCGAGCAGGGTCAGCTCTACGCGCTCAAGGTCCGGGAGCACATGGAGCGGATCCGCAACTCCTGCAAGATCATGCTGATGGACGACGTCCCGTCGGTCGACCAGCTCACCTCGGAGGTCGTCGAGGTCCTGCGTCGCAACGGGTTCCGCGAGGACGCCTACGTCCGGCCGTCGTTCTACAAGAGCACGCAGGCCATCGGCGTCAAGCTCCACGGCCTCGAGCACCGCTACTACATCCTGGCGATCCCGTTCGGCGACTACGTCGACACGAACGTCGGGCGTGAAGGTCGGGACCGTCTCCTGGCGACGGACGTCGGACCCGGCCATCCCGTCGCGGGCGAAGATCGTCGGCTCGTACGTCAACCCGGCGTTCAGCAAGACCGAGGCGATGCTCAACGGCTTCGACGAGGCGCTGGTCCTGTCCGACGACGGCCACGTCTCGGAGGGCTCGGCGGAGAACATCTTCGTGATCCGCGACGGGGTCCTCGCCACGCCGCCGGTCTCGGACGACATCCTGGAGGGGATCACGCGGGCCGGGATCATGGAGATCTGCGACGAGCTGGGCCTGCGCGTCGTGGAGCGCTCGATCGACCGGTCCGAGATCTACATCGCGGACGAGGCGTTCTTCTGCGGCACCGGCGCCCAGATCAGCCCGATCATCGAGGTCGACCATCGGCCCGTCGGGTCCGGCGGCGTCGGCCCGATCACGAAGCGCATCAAGGACCGCTACTTCGAGATCGTGCGCGGCAACGTGCCCGCGTACGGGCACTGGGTCACGCCCATCTACCCGGCCTGACGCGCCGTCGGACGGATCCGGCCGGCGCCTCGTCAGGGGACGGCCGGCGCCTGGAGCACGGGCGTCTTCGCGCCGGTGGTGACGATCACGTCCACGCGGACGGTCGGGTCGGTCACGGACAGGGCCTTGACCCCGAAGACCTGTCTGGAGCAGGGCGATCGTCAACGGGAGCTTCGTCTCGGCGCCGTTGTAGACCCGGATGATCGTGTTGGCAGGGACGCCGCCGGCGGGCGGCCGCTGGTTGGGCGCCGACGCCGCGACGCCCCGGAAGTCGAGGTAGCCGGCGACGGTCGCCCCGGAACCGAGCGCGCCGGTCCCGTTGAGGACCCAGACCTGGGCGCCTTCCTGGGCGACCGCCTGGCGCTGGGCCTCGGCGCGCGGGTCGAAGTTGAACGCGCTGGCCACGGCGGCCCGGATGCGCGCCACGTTCGGGGTCAGCTCGTAGATGCCGCCGGGGTAGCCCTCGACCCCGTAGTACGGCGGCGCGAACACGAAGGACCGGACGTTCGCGATGTCGATCCGGCTGGCAAGGTCGATGAGCTGGGGGAGCTTGTCGATCGGGAAGTCGGTCTTGACCGCGCTCGACGTGCTCTGGACGAGCTCGGGAAGGCGCTGGATCAGGGTCGCGAAGTCCGTCTGCTGGCGGAGCGACAGGAGGACGCGCTGCTGGCGCGACGCCCGGTCGAAGTCGTTGGAGCCGTGCCGCGAGCGGGCGTAGACGAGCGCCTGGCTGCCGGTCATGTGCTGGACGCCGGTCGGGATGTAGACGCGGATCGTGCCCGTTGTCGCCGGGATAGTAGTCGTCGACGACCGGGACCTGGACGTTGATCGTCACGCCGCCCAGCGCGTCGACCACGGTCTTGAAGCCCGTGAAGTCCACCTCGACGAAGTAGTTGATCGGGATCCCGTAGAGGTAGCCCAGGGTGTCCTTGAGGGCCTCGTACCCGCCGCCCCGGGGAAGAGGTCCGGCCGCACGCGCGCCTGCAGGAAGAGGGAGTTGATCTTGGACCCGTAGGTCGTCCCGAAGACGGACCGCGCCGGGATCGGCGGGAGCGGGACGCCGACCGTGTCGCGCGGGAAGGCTGAACATCGCGACCTGCCGGGAGGCGGGGTCGATGCTCGCGACGATCAGCGTGTCGGTGTTCCAGGTGCCCTCGTTGGGCCGCTTGTCCGTGCCGATGAGCAGGATGTTCAGGCGGCCGGTCCCGTCCCACGGGACGAGCGACGGCGCCGCCGTCGCCGCGCCCGACGGCGGGTGACGGCAGCGACGGCTCGGGGCTGGCCGTGCCGGTGGAGGCGCCCGGCGTGCCGGCGGGCGGCGGACGCGGCGGTCGCCGCAGCCCGTGTCGGTCGGGTTGAAGATGCTCTGGACCGCCGTCGAGGGCCTGGAGGTCGTAGTAGGCAACCGCCGCGTGCGCGCCGCCCATCACGAGGATGACGGACAGGAGGCCGGCCAGCGAGATCGGGGCGAGGCTCGCGCCGGGCCGGCCCGAGCCTCCCGGCGCCGCCGTCGGCGACCCGGTTGAGGTAGCGGACGACCCGGTAGGCGTCGACGGCGGCGACGATGCGGTAGAGGTAGCGCGACGACGTTGCCGACCAGGATCGCGAGCAGCACCGGCGGCTGCAGAGCGACGCCCAGGACCTCGAGCCTGTAGCTCAGGGCGGCGCCGGCGAGGAGGGCAAGCAGGAGGAAGGGCGCGGCCGCGAATGCCACGGCCCGGTACCAGGCGCGCGCGTAGGCATGACCGAGCCCGGGGAAGAGCAGGCTGAGGAACGCCGCGGTGAAGGCCGAGCGTGCTCGCGAGCGTGGTTCCTGCGGCTGCTGCATCGCGGGTAGGATACGGGGAACGTCCGCGGGGCGCGTCCGGGACCCCGTGACGGCCGCACGTGGCCGGAACGGCGCGGTCGCTGCACCCGCCGGCGCGCCAGACTCCGACCCGCATCCGAGGCCCGATGTTCGCACCCGTCACCAGCAAGCCCGACCTCGATCGCCCAGGAGCACGAGATCCTCGCCCTCTGGCGCGAGCGCCGGACGTTCGCCCGCCTGCGCGCCCAGAACGCGGGCAGGGCCGCGGTGGAGCTTCCTCGACGGGCCGATCACGGCCAACAACCCGATGGGCGTCCACCACGCCTGGGGTCGAACCTACAAGGACGTCTTCCAGCGCTTCCACGCCATGCGCGGCGAGGACCAGCGCTGGCAGAACGGCTTCGACTGCCAGGGCCTCTGGGTCGAGGTCAACGTGGAGCGCGACCTCGGCTTCACCTCGAAGCGCGACATCGAGGAGCACGGGATCGCCGAGTTCGTGCGCCTGTGCAAGCAGCGCGTGCTGACGTTCGCGGCACGCCAGACGGAGCAGTCGATCCGGCTCGGCTACTGGATGGACTGGAACGACCCCGACGAGCTGCGCCGCCTGCGCGACCTGCTGGGCGCGGACCCGGCCGCCACGGCGACCCTGGTCGGGGCCGGGCGGACCGGTCACGGACACGGGTGGAGATGCTCGTCGGGCCGGCTGGGGATGCCGGAGCTCGGCGGCTCGTACTTCACGTTCAGCAACGAGAACAACGACCTGATCTGGGGCTTCCTGGCGGAGTGCCACCGGCGCGGCTGGCTCTACAAGGGCCACGACACGATGCCGTGGTGCGCCCGCTGCGGGACCGGGATCAGCCAGCATGGAGATGACCGAGGGGTACGCAGGACCGCGACGGACCCCGGGCTGACGGTCCGCTTCCCGCTGCTCGATCGACCCGGCGAGGCGCTCCTGGTCTGGACCACCACGCCCTGGACGCTCACGTCGAACGTGGCGGCCGCGGTCGGGGCCGGGCTCCGCTACGTGAAGGTGCGCCAGGGCGACGGCGTCTTCTGGCTGGGCAAGGGGACGCTGGCGCAGGCGCTGGTCGGGCCGTTCGAGATCCTCGAGGAACGGCCCGGCGTCCGAGCTGGCCGGCTGGCGCTACCGCGGCCCCTTCGACGAGCTGCCGGCCGTCAGGACCGCGTTCGCGGGTCGAGGCGACGACGGCGGGCCCTACGAGCACCGGGTCGTCACCTGGGACGAGGTCGGCGAGGACGAGGGGACCGGGATCGTCCACATCGCGCCCGGCTGCGGCGCCGAGGACTTCGCGCTGGGCAAGGCGCTCGGCCTGCCCATGCTCGCCCCGCTGGACGAGGGCGGGATCTTCATCGAGGGGTTCGGCTTCCTGGCCGGGCGCGACGTCCGGGACAGCGCCGAGCCGGTCGTGGAGCACCTGAAGCATCACGGGCTGTTCTACCGGCTGGAGCCGATCGTCCACCGCTACCCGCATTGCTGGCGCTGCGGCACGCCGCTCGTCTTCCGCCTGGTCGACGAGTGGTTCGTCAGCATGGGCCCTGTCTACGATCGTCCGCGGGCGGAGCTGACGCCCGCGGAGGTCGATGCGTCGCTGCGCTACCAGATCATGGAGGTCGTGGACGGCATCCGCTGGCTGCCCTCCTTCGGGTACGAGCGCGAGCTCGACTGGCTCCTCAACATGCACGACTGGATGATCAGCAAGAAGCGCTACTGGGGGCTGGCGCTGCCGATCTACGACTGCGCGGCCTGCGGCACACTTCGACGTCGTCGGCGATCGCGACGAGCTGCGCGCAGCGGGCCGTGGAGGGCTGGGACCAGCTGGAGGGGCACACCTCGCACCGGCCGTACGTGGACGCGGTCAGGATCGCCTGCCGGACCTGCGGGGCCCCCGTCGCGCGCATCCCGGACGTCGGGAACCCCTGGCTCGACGCGGGGATCGTGCCGTTCTCCACGCTCCACTACCGGGAGGACCCGGCACACTGGCAGCAGTGGTTCCCGGCCGACTTCGTGACCGAGAGCTTCCCGGGCCAGTTCCGGAACTGGTTCTACTCGATGCTGGCCATGAGCACGGTCCTGCGGCGCGAGGCGCCGTTCAAGGCGATCTTCGGCTACGCGACGCTCTTCGGCGAGGACGGCCGTCCCATGCACAAGAGCTGGGGCAACGCCATCGAGTTCGACGAGGCGGCCGAGCGGATGGGCGTCGACGTCATGCGCTGGATGTACGCCAACGCGCGCCCCGACGACAACATCCTGTTCGGCTGGCATGCGGCCGACGAGGCTCGCCGGGAGCTGCTCGTGCTCTGGAACGTCTACGCGTTCTTCGTCACGTACGCCCGCCTGGCGGGCTGGTCACCCGGCGCCGACGCGGCGACTGCGCCCGGGCCGGCGACCGTCGCGGGTCGCCCGCCGCTGGACCGCTGGATCCTCTCGCGGCTGGCCGGCGTCGCCGCGCAGGTCGAGGATCGCCTGGCGAACTACGACCCGGACGCCGCGGCCGGCGCGATCTCCGGCTTCATCGACGAGCTCTCCACCTGGTACCTGCGGCGGAGCCGGAAGCGCTTCTCGCGCTCCGACGATCCCGCAGACCGCGACGCGGCGTTCGCGACGCTCCACGCGGCCCTCACCGGGCTGGCGCGGGTGATGGCGCCGCTGCTCCCGTTCCTCACCGAGGCGATCCACCAGAACCTCGTCGTCGCGGCCGGCCTTCCGGCGCCGGACAGCGTCCACCTGACGCCCTGGCCGGCACCTGAGCTCGCCCCCCTGCGTGACGCAGCGCTCGAAGCCGCGACTGCCCGCGCCCTGCGCGCCGTGGAGCTGGCGCGGACGCTCCGCTCGCAGGCCGGCCTGAAGACGCGCCAGCCGCTGGCACGGCTCTGGATCGCGCTCCCGGGCGCCGAGCACGCGGACCTCGACGCCCTCCTGGGCGTCGTCGCCGAGGAGGTCAACGTCAAGGAGGTCATCCGGATCGGAGACGAGTCGGAGCTCGTGGAGCGCCGCCTCAAACCGCTCCTGCCGAAGATCGGCCGGAAGCTCGGCGCCGCGATCCCGGCCGTGATGGCGGCGGCTCGTGATGGCGCGTTCGAGCTTCGCGCCGACGGGAGCGTGGCCCTCGCGGGCGTCGTGCTCGCCCCGGACGAGGTCGAGATCCTGGTGTCGCCTCGCCCGGGAACCGCGGTCGCCCACGATGACGGGCTCGTCGTGGTCATCGACACGGAGCTGACCGATGCCCTGCGTGCCGAGGGTGATGCGCGGGAGCTCCAGCGGGCGGTCCAGGACCTCCGCCGCGACGCCGGCCTGGAGCTCGACGACCGGATCGACCTGGTCGCCGACCTCGGGGTGCAGGCGGCTCGCATCGCCCCGTACCTGGAGGCGGTGGCGGCCGAGACGCTCGCGGACACCATCACGGTGAGCGCCACGCCCGCGGGCTGGCCGCAGGCGAGCGTGAAGCTGTCCGGGGGCGAGGCGCGCGTCGCGCTGCGCAGGACCGTCCCGGACGACGGGACGGAGCCGACGCATGGATGACCCGGCGAACACGGCGGACCCGGCGAATCCGGCGGACCCGGAGAGCCCGGCTCCGGCGCAGACCGGAGCGCCGGGCCGCACCTCCCGCCACTGGATCGCGTTCTTCGTGCTTGCCACGGGCATCGTGATCGCCGACCAGGTCACCAAGGCATGGGTCGTGTCCACCATCTCCTTCGGCTCGGTCGTGCAGGTTATCGGCGACTACGTCCGGATCTGGCCCATCCACAACACCGGCGCCCTCTTCGGGCTCTTCCCGGACCAGGCGATCCTGTTCGCCGCGCTGAGCATCGGTGTCGTCGCGCTCATCGTCTGGTTCCACGGGCAGTCGGTCGTCACGAACGGTTGGCTCGCGACGCTGGCGCTCGGCCTCCTGCTCGGCGGTGCCGTCGGAAACCTCGCCGATCGCCTGCGGCTTGGCTACGTCGTGGACTTTGTCGACATGGGCCTCGGAGACCTGCGCTTCTATACGTACAACGTGGCGGATGCGGCGATCAGCGCCTCGCTCGTCCTGCTGATCCTGATGGCCTTCTGGCCCTCCCGACGGCGACCCTGGATTGCCGCATGACGGAGCTCCGCCTGGAGGTCCCGGAAGGCTCGGACGGGCGCGTCGACCGCGTCGCTTCGGATCTCTCCGGTCTTTCGCGGAGCCGGATCCAGCACCTCATCACGGAAGGTCACCTCACCGTCGATGGAGTGCCGCTCAAGGCGCGCTCGATCGTGCGGGCCGGGACGGTGCTCCTCCTGCAGGTGCCGCCGGCGGAGCCCGCCGACATCGAGCCCGAGGCGATTCCGCTCGAGGTCCTGTACGAGGATCCGGACGTGCTGGTGGTCAACAAGCCGGCCGGGCTCGTCGTCCACCCGTCGCCCGGGCACTGGAGCGGGACGATGGTCAATGCGCTCCTGGCCCGCGACACGACGTACGGCGGCATCGCGGGCGTCGCCCGGCCGGGGATCGTGCATCGCCTTGACCGCGACACCTCCGGGCTCATCATGGTCGCCAAGACGGACGTGGCCCAGGCCAGCCTGATGGCGCAGCTCAAGGCGCGGCGGGTCAAGAAGACGTACCTCGCCCTGGTCCAGGGGAGCGTCGAGGCGGCCGCCGGCCGGATCGAGGCGCCGATCGGGCGCGATCCGCGCCAGCGGACCAGGATGGCCGTCGTCCCGGACGGGCGGCCATCCGTCACCGGCTACCGGGTCCGCGAGCGCTTCCGGGGCTGGACGCTCCTCGAGGTCGATCTCGTCACCGGCCGGACGCACCAGATCCGGGTCCACCTGGCGGCCCTCGGGCACGCGGTCGCTGGCGATCCCGTCTACGGCACGGGAACGTCGCGGCGCGGGCCGGACGGCCTGGAGCGGCTCTTCCTGCACGCCTGGCGGATCGTCTTCGCGTCACCCGCGACCGGCGACCTTGTCCGGGTCGAGGCGCCGCTCCCGGAGGCCCTGGAGTCGGTCCTCGGACCGCTGCGGGCGATCGCGACCGGGGCGCCCGGCACGGCCGGCCCCGACCCGGGCCGCACGCGATGACGGGGCGGCCGCTCGGGTCAGCGCCCGCCACCGACGACCCGCTGTTCGGGGCGCCGAGCGCCGGGGCGCCGGGCGCGCTGCTCGTCGTGGTCTCGGGGCCGTCCGGGGTCGGCAAGGACACGATCATCGATGCGCTCCGGGCCCGGCCCCGCGACCCGGACTACCACTACGTCGTGACGTGCACGACGCGGGACCCACGGCCGGGAGAACAGGCCGGACGGAGCTACCACTTCCTGACCCGGCGAGCGATTCCGCGCGCTCCGCGACGCCGGGGCATTCCTGGAGTGGGCCGAGGTGCACGGGAACCTCTACGCGACGCCGCGCGCCGAGGTGCGGCGGGCCCTGGCGGCCGGCCACGACGTCATCCTCAAGATCGACGTGCAGGGCGCGGCTGCGGTCAAGGCCTGCGTCCCGGACGCCCTCCTCATCTTCGTCGTGCCACCGTCGCTGGAGGCGCTCTTCCTGCGCCTGCGCGCGCGCGCCACCGAGTCGGCCGGCGAGCTGGAGATCCGCCAGCGAAACGCCGCGATCGAGCTGGCCCGGCAGGGTGACTACGACGAGGTGGTGCTCAACGCGGACGGCCAGGTGGAGCGGACGGCGGAGCAGATCGACGCCATCATCCGTTCGGAACGAGCGAAGCACCCGCACCGCCGGGTCGTCGTCTAGGCCGATGTCGGAGGGCGCACCGCCCCTCGAGGTTCTCGGCCACGACGACCTGGGCCTGGTCGAAGCGTCGCCGGCCGCACGGCACGTGGAGGTCGCCGTGGACGCGGCCGGCGTCGCCGGGAGCCGGACGTGGACCTACGTCGTCCCCGAAGCGCTCGCGGACGTTGCGGCGGGCGAGGCGATCCTCGTGGAGTGGGGCCGCCGCCGTGCGGTGGGAATCATCCTGGGTGACGCGCCGGCACCTGATGGCGTCGCGGCCCGGCCGCTGGGGGCGCGAGTGCGCGCCGACGGGCCGCTGCTGCCGCCGCTGGCGCTGGCGCTGGCGCGGGAGATCGCTGCGCACTACCTGGCCCCGCCGGCGCTCGCCATCCGGGCCATGCTCCCGCCGGGGCTCCTGGAGAAGCTCGAGCTGGTGGCCACGCTGCTCGATCCTCCCGCGTCGGCCTCCGCAGCCGGATCCGGGCCCCCGATCCCGGGCGCCGATCCCGCGACGGCCGACCTGCTCCTCGCGCTCGCCGGGGGTCCCCGCGCCGTCCGGGACCTGGACGCGCGCGACGGCCGGGCCGGGCTTCTCCGGCGGCTGCACGGACTCGAGACCGACGGCAGGGTCCACCTGGAATGGACGCTCACGGCGGCCGGCGCGGGACCACGCCACGAGCGGATCGCCCGTCTCACCGAGGCAGGCCGGGCCGTCGCCGGCGGGTCGCGTGTCCCGGATGGCCGCCCGCTCGGGCCGCGCCAGCAGGCGCTGCTCCGGGAGCTCGCCGGGCTCGCCGTCGACGACCCCGGCGCCCCCGTCCCCGGGCTCGCGGAGCGCCACGGCCAGGGAACGGCGGCGACGCTCACGCGGCGCGGCCTCGTGGCACTCGCCACCCGCGAAGTGACCCGGGACCCGCTTGCCGCGCGCCGGCGATCCGGCCGCCGCGGCGCGCGGCCGGCCGGATCGGACCTCACCTCGACGCAGGCAGACGCGCTACGGATCGTGCGTGCCGCGATCGCCGCCGGCGATCCGACGCCGCTCCTGGTGGACGGGCCGACGGGCTCCGGGAGGACCGCCGTCTACGCGGAGGCGATCGCGTCGACGCTCGAGGCGGGCCGCCCGGCGCTGGTGCTGGTGCCCGAGATCGCGCTCGCGCTCCCGCTGGTGGACCGACTACGGGCCGAGCTGGACGCGGAGGTGGTCCTCCTCCATTCGGGACTCGGCGAGGGCGAGCGCGCCGACGCGTGGCGGCGCATCCGAGCCGGCGCGGCCGAGGTGGTGGTCGGAACCCGCCTCGCCGTCCTGGCACCCCTGCCTGACGTGGGCCTCGTGATCGTCGACGAGGAGCACGACGCCGCCTTCAAGAGCGACCGGACGCCGCGGATCCAGGCCCGCGACCTGGCCGTGACGCTCGGCCGGCTGGCCGGCGCGGCCGTGATCCTGGGAAGCGCCACGCCGTCCGTCGAGACGTACGGGCTGGCACGCGCCGGCGCGTATCGCCGGTGCACCCTGACGGACCGCGCGGCCGGTGCGGCGCCAGCGGTGGAGCTGGTCGACCTGCGGGCGGAGCTCGCCGCAGGCAATCGCGGCCTGCTCTCCGACCGGCTGGCAGCGTTGATCGCGGCCCTGGACCCGGGGGCGGGTGACCGGGCGATCCTCGTGATCAACCGGCGCGGTGCCGCGTCGGCGGTCCTGTGTCGTGACTGCGGGCACGTCCTGGCCTGCCCGGAGTGCACCCGCCCGCTCGTCTACCACCAGGCCGGCATGACGCTTCGCTGCCACCATTGCGGGGCGGCGGCGCCGATGGTCGCGCGCTGCCCGGCATGCGGCTCGCCCCGCATCCGCTTCCTGGGTGGTGGGACGGAACGGCTCGAGAGCGAGGTGCGGGCGCGCTTCCCGGGCCTGCGGGTCGGCCGGCTGGATCGAGACGTGGTGGAGCGCCGCGGAGCCGCCGAGCGGCTCATCGACGCGTTCACGGAGGGCCGGCTCGACATCCTGGTCGGGACCAGCCTCGTGACGAAGGGCCTCGACGTGCCCGAGGTGACGCTGGTCGGCATCGTCTCGGCCGACATCGCGCTGACGCTTCCCGACGAGCGTGCCGCCGAGCGGACCTACCAGCTCCTTGTCCAGGCGATCGGGCGCGCGGGCCGCGGCGAGCGGCGCGGCCGGGCCGTCATCCAGACCTACCAGCCGGACCACCCGGCGATCCAGGCGGTCGTGGCCGGCGACGCAGATGCGTTCTACGCCGCCGAGCTGGCGCTTCGCGAGCGATTCGGCGCGCCCCCGTTCGGGCGCACGGTGAAGCTCACGGTCGGCGCCGAGGACCGCGAGGCTGCCCGGGCCGAGGCAGGAGCCATGGCGGAGCGGCTGCGGGCCCGCGCCGCCGCCGTGCCGGGACCGGCCACCGTCGCGGGGCCAGCCCCCGCCTACGTTCCCCGGCGCGGGGGTCGGTGGCGCTTCACGCTCGTGCTGCGTGGCGCCGACCCGATCGGCGTCCTCGGCGGCGATCCCGGCCCGCCCTGGTCCGTGGACGTCGATCCGGAGAGCCTCCTGTGACCCGCCTGGGAGCGCACCGGCGTCACGACAGTACCGACGGCACTTGGCCGGTCGGGCGGCGGGACGGAGAATGCGCCCACCACCGCGAAGGAGACCTCCGATGACGATGAACGACGAGCAGCTCCCGCACGCCGAGCCCGCAGCCGACCAGCCGGCGGCAGACCAGGGCGCGACCCCGGAGGCGCCCCCCGCGTCGTCGCAGGCCCGCGAATGGCTTGCCCAGCTCCAGCAGATGATCGACCAGGTCGCCGCGCATGCCGCGCCCGTGGCCCGGGATGTCGCAGCCAAGGCGGCCGAGCTGGCCGCCGTCGCGGGCGAGAAGGCCGGGCCGTTCGCCAAGCGGGCCGCGGAGCGGACCGAGGCGGTCGGCGCCCGGGTGGCCGACCGGTCGCGCCGCTTCGCCGAGGAGATCCGGAACCGGGGAGAAGGCGCCGAGCCGGCGGCATCGGCCGGGGCCGCCGAGCAGCCCGTCGAGATGGCCGGGCAGTCGGACGACGAGACAGCGGGCGCCTGACGCCACGCGGGAGGGGCGACCGGCGGCGGTCGCGCCCTGGTCTGCCGCCGGCCCGTGACGCCGCAGCCGGCCCGGCCGGAACCTCTCGTATACTCGCGCCCATGAGCGTCCTGCCGATCCTCACTCTCGGCGATCCGCGGCTCCGCCTGCGGGGCCAGCCGGTCGAGAGCTTCAACAAGTTCCTGCACGGGTTGATCGACGACCTGACCGACACGATGCGCCACGCTCCTGGCGTCGGCCTCGCCGCGCCCCAGCTCGGCGAGGCGTTGAACGTGGCGGTCGTCGAGGTCGAGGACCGCCTCTTCGAGCTCGTGAACCCGCGGATCGTGCGCGCCGACGGGGAGGACCGCGATCTCGAGGGGTGCCTTTCGATCCCGGGGTACGTGGCGTACGTCACGCGGAAGGAGCGGGTCTGGGTGGTCGCCCAGAACCGCGTGGGCAAGAAGTTCAAGGTCGCCGGGTCCGGCTTCCTCGGTCGCGCCTTCCAGCACGAGCTTGATCACCTGCAGGGGAAGCTGTACGTGGACTACCTGTCGTCGCCGGACGAGCTGATCCCCGTGGGTCGAGGCGGCATGGACGACGAGGAGGACCAGGCCGCGGACGCGGCGCTCGAGCGCCGCGGGATCGACCCCGAGAAGGCCAAGGCGGCCTCCCGCGGCTGAGCCCGCGCGGGCCATCTTCTTCGGCTCCGGGGCATTCGCGGTCCCGGTCCTCGAGGCGCTGGCCACCGCGCCGGACGTCGTGCTCGTCGCGGTCGTGACCGCGCCGCCGCGACCGGTCGGTCGAAGCGGCAGCCTCCGCCGCACGCCGGTGGGGGAGCGGGCTGCCAGGCTCGGAGTCCCGGTCCTGGCCCCGGAACGGCTGCGGGACCCCACCGTCCTCGCGGGCATCGCAGCGCTGCACCCCGAGATCGGCGTCCTCGCCGACTACGGCAAGCTGCTCCCCGAGGCGATCCTGGGCATCCCGCCGCACGGCATCCTCAACCTCCATCCGTCCCTGCTGCCGCGCCATCGCGGAGCGACGCCGATCCCGGCAGCCATCGTCGAGGGGGACGCGGAGACCGGGGTGAGCCTGTTCCGGATGGACGCCGGGATGGATACGGGCCCCGTCGTGGCGACCGAGTCCGTCGCGCTTGCCGGCGACGAAGACGCGCCGGGGCTGGAGAGGCGCCTCGCGTCCGTCGCGGCAGCCCTGCTCGGGCGATCGCTCGGTCCGTGGCTCCGCGGCGACCTCCCCGCGATCCAGCAGTCCCGGGAACGCGTGAGCACCACGCGGCCGTTCCGCCGCGAAGACGGACGGCTGGATCCCGCGAGGTCCGCGGCGCTCCTCGAGCGCGAGGTTCGGGCCTACCAGCCGTGGCCGGGGACGTTCCTCGAGACGCCGGCAGGCCGCGTCGCGGTCCTGCGGGCCGAGGTGGCTCCGGCACGGGCCGGCGACGAGCCGGGCTGTCTCGTGCGCGACGGTGCGGGTCTTGCCCTCGCGACGGCAGACGGCCGTCTTCGACTGCTGGAGGTCCAGCCGGCCGGCGGGCGGCGCATGGATCCGCCTGCGCTCGTGCGCGGGCGTCCGGGGCTCGTCGGCGCCCGGGTGGGATAATCCGGCCTCGATGACCGAGCCAACCATTCGATTCCCGGCGCGGCCCGTATCCGCAGCCGCGCGTGACCCGCGACCCGGCGTGGCCGGCGTCGAGCTGGTCGAGCTCGCGGTGCTCCTCGCCGACATGGGCGAGCCGGCCTTTCGCGCCCGGCAGGTCGCGGATGCGGTCTGGCGCTCGGATTCCGCGTCGTGGGACGCGGTGACCACGCTCGGCGTGCCACTCCGGGCGGGCCTGGCCGAGCGACTCCGGTTCGACACGGTGGGCGACACGGAGCTGCGGCTCGCCGATGACGACGCCACGGAGAAGGCGCTCCATCGGCTGTCCGACGGGCGCCTCGTGGAGAGCGTCCTCATGCACTACCCGGCGCGCGGCGAGCGGCGCGAGCGGAACACGCTGTGCATCAGCAGCCAGGCCGGGTGCGCGGTCGGCTGTCCGTTCTGCGCCACCGGGGAGCTGGGATTCGAGCGCGACCTGGACGTGGCGGAGATCGTGGACCAGGTCCGCCACGCGCGGCGCCGCCTGGCGTCGCGGGGTCGGCATCTCACCAACCTGGTCTTCATGGGCATGGGCGAGCCGCTCCTCAACCTCGACGCGGTGATCGGGGCGGCCCGGGTCGTCACCGACGCGGACCGCTTCGGGCTCGGCGCCCGTCACGTGACGATCTCCACGTCCGGGGTGGTGCCCGGCATCGAGCGGCTGGCCGCGCTCCGCCCGCAATGGACGCTGGCGGTGAGCCTTCACGCGGCGCGGGACGCGCTCCGGGATCTCCTGGTCCCGCTCAATCGGCGCTGGCCCGTCCGCGCCGTGGTCGCCGCGGCGGCCGGCTACGCGGCGGCAACCGGACGCCGGGTGAGCTACGAGTACGTGATGATCGACGGCCTCAACGACACGCTCGCGGACGCCGAGGCGCTGGCCCGGCTCATTGGCGGGACCGGCAGCCACGTCAACTGCATCCCCATGAACCCGGTCGCCCACACGCCGTGGCAGGCAAGCTCGCCCGAGCGAATCGATGCGTTCGCCGGCCGCCTGCGGGCTGCCGGGATCGGCGTGACGATCCGGCGCAACCGCGGCCAGGAAGTGGGAGCGGCCTGCGGCCAGCTCGCGGCGGAGATGTCGGCGGGTCCTGCGGCCGCTGCCGTGGCGCGACGCCAGGCGCGGCTCGTGGCCGCATCAGCGGCAGCGCTGGCGGGCGAGCGGAGCGTGGATCCGGCCCCGTCCGGCATGCCGGCGGCTACCCCGGTCCCGTTGATCGCCCGGGCTGCCCCGGGAGCCCGGACCGTGGGCCCGCGCCCGGACCGTCGGCCCGACGCCGGTCGACGGCAGCCCGGGACGTCGCGCCGGGGCACCCGCTGATGGGCGAAGGCCGCACGCGCATCGCCGCGAGCATCCTGAACGCGAACCTCGCGAACCTCGCCTACGAGGCGCGACGCGCCATCCGGGCCGGCGCGGACCGGATCCATCTTGACGTGATGGATGCGCACTTCGTCCCGAACCTCACGTTCGGCGCGGGCACCATCCGGGCGCTCCGCCCGGCCACGAAGGCGCCGTTCGACGCCCACCTCATGATCGAGGAGCCGGGTCGCTGGCTCGACGGCTTCCTGGAGGCAGGCTGCGACTCGATCACCATCCATGTCGAGATCACGGAGCCGATCGAGCCGATCCTGCGCCGGATCCGGGCGGCCGGCCGGGCCGCCGGCCTGGCGCTGCGCCCGGGGACGCCGCTGGCCGCACTGGAGCCCTACCGCGAGCTGCTGGACATCGTCATGGTGATGACCGTGGAGCCCGGCTTCGGTGGCCAGGCCTTCATGCGCGAGGTCGCCGAGGCCAAGATCCTGCCGGCACGCGACCTCCTCTCCCACAAGCCGTGGGGCGGCGAGGTCCACGTGGACGGCGGCGTGAACCGCGAGACGGCAGAGCTGGTCGGTGGCCTTGGAGCGGACGTGCTCGTCGTGGGGACGGCCCTCTTCACCAAGGGCCGCGACCAGGCCCGCGAGGTGCGCCTGGTGCGGACGCTCGCCGACGAGGGGTTCGCGAACGAGCGCAACGGCGGCGTGCCGCCGCACCCCCGCGACGAGATGGTCCGCTTCGCGCAGCTGCCGCGCCATCTCGCGGGCCCCCTCCGGGACGCGATCGAGCGCGACGGCGTGCCGGTCGTCATGCTCCGGGGAGACGGCCAGGTGAACCCGGACGGCGTGCGCGACTATGACCTGCTGATCCCGCGGAGCGCCGAGGGCTGGGCGCGCGACCATTTCTCCGCGGCTCGGGACGCGGCCGCGGTGGAAGCCGACGCATGGCGCGCACGCCTCATCGCCGCCGCCGGCGACACGCCGCCCGACCCGGGGATCTGAAGCCCGTGCGGGCGCTTCTCCAGCGCGTCAGCCGCGCCGAGGTCCGCGTGGCCGGCGAACGCGTTGGCTCGATCGGCCGCGGCCTCCTGGTCCTGCTGGGGGTCGGGCCGCGGGATGACGAGGCAACCGCGGACGCGCTCGCCCGGCGGATCGTGGAGCTCCGCATCCACGAGGATGCCCAGGGCCGGACGAACCTCGCCCTGGTCGACGTGGCTGGAGCCGTGCTCGCCGTCAGCCAGTTCACTCTCTATGCGGACACGCGGCGCGGGCGCCGGCCGGGCTTCACGGGGGCGGCCTCGCCGGCCCTCGCGGACGCGCTCTACCGACGCTTCTGCGCGTCGCTCGAGGCGACCGGGACGCACGTGGAACGCGGGCAGTTCGGGGCGCCGATGGCGGTGGAGCTCGTCAACGACGGGCCGTTCACGATCTGGCTCGACAGCGCGGACGGGTGAGGCCGGGGCGGACATGCAGCGACCCGGCGCTGGGCCGGGTCGGGCGGGCTGGAGGCCGGGGCGACGCAGCCCCGGGGCCGGGATCAGCGGCTCTTCTTGGTCTGCGTGCGTCGGCAGCGGGTGCAGGCGAGGGTGCGGGTCGCGGTCCCGCCCGTCGACGACCACCATCGGCTGCAGGTTCGGCTGGTAGCGGCGGTGGGCTCGCACGCGGTTCATCCCGCTCGACTGCGGGTTGAAGCCGCCCATCGAGACCTTGCCGCAGATCGCGCAACTACGGGCCATCGGGTTCCTCAGGTGCGGTGTATCCGGTCGGCGGGTGGCCCGCCTGTCCCGATCGGTCCTTCGCGGCACGCCGAAGCGCACACCGGGAAGGGGTCCGGGGAGGCTGTATGCTAGCACATCGTCCGCGTCCAGCCGCCCATACCGCGAGGTGATCCCCCGATGCCCGAGGAGCCGACGGGTGCCGTGCCGGGCAGGGCCGTCGTGGCTCGCCGGGCGCTGAGCGAGATCGTCCGCGACGCCGCCCTGGGCAGCTACGGGGTCACCGGGCTCGCCGAGCCCACGCTCCTCGCGAAGGTCCGGGCCAGGCTGGGCCTGGGAAGCCGCGCGATCCGCGTGGCCCTCCACCCGACCGTCACGGCGGAGGTCTGGCTCACGGTTGCGTACGGGGTCCCGGTCGCTGAGGTGGCGCGGCAGGTCGACTCCGCGGTGCGCTACGGCCTGCAGCGAGCGCTCGCCCGGGAGGTCGGACCGGTCACGGTCCACGTCCAGGGCCTGGGCGGCCGGCCGTTCGCGTCCGGCACGCCCGCGTCGGCGACACCGTCGACAGCCGGCGCGCTCCGGGTCGGCCAACCCCCGGTTCCGTCGCCGTCGCCCGACGAGCGCCTAGCGTGGTCCGACTCGCCTGCAATGGCGCCGGGCTGCTGGAGGCGGTCCGGGCCGCGGTCGCGAACCTCGAGCGCCACGTCGACGAGATCAACGCCCTCAACGTCTTCCCGGTCCCGGATGGCGACACCGGCTCGAACATGTTCGCCACGTGCACGGAGATGCTCCGCTACGTTCGCGACGAGTCCAGCGTGGCGGGCGTCGCCGACCGGCTCCGGGAAGGCGCGCTCTTCGGGGCCCGCGGCAACTCCGGCGTGATCCTCAGCCAGGTCGTGCGCGGGATGGCCGAGGGCTTCGCCGGCATGCGCCGCTTCAACGGCCTCGACCTCGCCCACGCGCTCGCGTCGGCCAGCACGGCCGCGTACGGGGCCGTGCCGCGCCCGGTCGAGGGGACGATGCTCACCGTGATCCGGGAGGCCGCCGCCGCGGCGGTGGCGACGGCCGAGCGCGAGAACGACATCGGCGCGGTCCTTGCAGCCGCGACGGACGGGGCCGAGAAGGCGCTCGCCAAGACGCCGAGCCTCCTGCCGGTGCTGCGGGACGCGGGCGTGGTGGACTCGGGCGGCGCCGGCCTGCTCCGGCTCTTCGAGGGAGCGCTGCGGTTCCTTCGGGGGGAGGCGCCCCCACCCGCCTCGCGCGTCCCGGCGATCCCGAGCCCGATCCCTGCCGGGATCGCGAACGTCGAGACGGGGCCACGGGTACGAGACGGTCTACCTCATCCACCCGTTCCCCGGGCAGCTTCTTGACCTCGACCGGATCAGCGCCTACCTCGTGCGCACCGGCGAGTCCGTCAACGTCGCGGGCGACGCGAAGGTGGCCAAGATCCATGTCCACAACGGGCGCCCCGACCTGGTCATGCGCCATGCGCTGCGGCTCGGTCGGATCGTCAACGCGACGGTCCTCGACCTCGACCACCAGGTGGAGGAAGCTCGGGATGTGCGAACTGCGACCGCCGGGGCGAGCACCGACGGCGGGAAGGCGGCCGGTCTCGCGGGCCCGGACGCCGAGGTCCTGCGCGTGCCGCTCGGGATCATCGCGGTCGTCCCCGGCGACGGGTTCACGCCCTACTTCGAGGAGGTCGCGCTGAGCGGCGAGGTCGCCGTGGCGATCGTGCACGGCGGGCAGGCTGAGAACCCGAGCGCGGGCGAGATCCTCGAGGCGATCCGCCGCTCGCCCGCCGAGGAGCTCCTGATCCTGCCGAACAACCCGAACGTGAAGCTGGCGGCCGGGCAGGCCGCCGAGATGTCCGACCGCCCGACCCGGGTCGTGCCCACCCGGAATGCGGCCGAGGGCCTCGCCGCGCTGCTCGCACTGCAGGTGGCTGACGGCGCCAGCGGCAACGCGGAGCGGATGCTGCGTGCCAGCCGCGAGGTCCAGACGATGCTCGTCACGGCGGCGGTCCGCGACGCCCGGGTGGGAGGCCGGCAGGTCCGCCAGGGGCAGACCATGGCGCTCGACCCGGACGACGGGTTGCTGGCAGTGGGCGACGACCGCGACGCGGTCATCGTCGAGGGGATGCGCTCCTTCGCGCCCGGGTTCGGCCTCGTGACCCTCTGGTACGGACACGACGCCAGCCTCGGCGAAGCGGAGGGACTCGCGCGACGGATCCACGCGCGGTGGCCTGCGCTCGACGACGTCGAGGTCCGGGCGGGCCTGCAGCCCCACTACCGCTACCTGATCAGCGCGGAGTAGGGAAGGCGTGGGGACCGCCAAGTCGCCACCCCCGCCGGACGATCCGTTCGACCTGCCCCTGCAGGCAAGCGGGCTGCCCGGTGCCAGCGTCCTCAGGCGGGTCGGGCCGCGGGTCGGCCTCCGCACGGTCCGCGACCTGCTCCTGTGGCTGCCGCGGCGGTACGACGACCTGCGGGTCCTCCACGAGCTGCAGGCGCTGCACTTCGTGGCGCCGGACACGCTGGTGAGCGCGCGCGCCCGCGTCGGCAGGCTCCGGGCGGGCCGCACCGCCCGGCGCGGCACCTGGGTCGTGACGGCCGAGCTCTCCGACGGGACCGGCACGGCGGAAGCCCAGTGGTACGGCAGGCAGTTCGTGGAGCGGCGTCTCCACGAGGGCGACGAGCTGCTCTTCTCCGGGCAAGCTCAAGAAGCGCGGCGCGACCGTGATCCTGGACAATCCCGCCTTCCAGCCGCCCGACGGCGACCTCCTCCACGTCGGCCGGATCGTGCCCGTCTACCGCTTGACGGCCGGGCTGCCGATCCGGACGCTGCGCGCCGCGATCCGCGCGGCCCTCGATCGCGGGCCCGCCTACCCCGAGTACCTGCCCGCCCGAATCCGCGGCGAGATGGGACTGGTCGGGATCGAGGAGGCGCTCGACCAGGTCCACTTCCCGGGCGACTTCGATCGGCGCGATGCCGCCCTGCGGCGGCTCGCCTTCGACGAGCTGCTCGCGCTGCAGGTCGGCATGGTCGGGCGACGCCGCGAGCGGGCCGTCGCGGCCTCGGTGTCGATCGCCACCCCGCCGGAGCGCGACGCCGAGATCCGCGGCGTGCTGGCTGCCGCGCTCGGGCGCCGGCTGGGCCGCGACGTGGACCTCACCGGCGACCAGGAGCGCGCGATGGACGCGGTCCGCGACGACGTCCGCGGCCCGCATCCCATGCTCCGCCTGCTCCAGGGCGACGTCGGATCGGGCAAGACCGCGGTCGCCGCCTACGCCCTTGCCCTCGCGGCGGGAGCCGGGCGTCCAGGGCGCCCTGCTGGCCCCGACCGATCTCCTGGCCCGCCAGCACGCGGTCACGCTCGACGACCTCCTCCGGCCGCTCGGGATCGCGGTGGAGCTGCTCACCGGCTCGCTGGCGGGCCCCGAATCGCGCCGCGTGCTGGAGGCGCTCGCCGACGGGCGCGCGCACGTGGTCGTGGGGACCCACGCCCTCTTCTCCGACCGCGTCGCCTACGCCCGCCTCGGCCTCGTGGTCGTGGACGAGCAGCACCGCTTCGGCGTGGAGCAGCGGGGCGCGCTGGAGGCGAAGACGCGGGGTGGGGCCGCCCACGTTCTCCTGATGACCGCGACGCCGATCCCGCGCACGATCGGGCAGGTCCTCTACGCCGACCTGGACGTCACCGACCTTCGGACCGCTCCCACCGGGCGGCTCCCGATCCGGACCGGTCTCCGCCACCCGGCCCACCTCGACCGGCTCTGGACCTTCGTGGCGCGCGAAGCTGCCGCGGGCCGGCAGACGTTCGTGGTGGTGCCGCACATCGACGAGGCGGACGGTGCTGCCGGCGACGCGCCCGACGACGTGGCCGGGGCCGAGGCGGAGGTGATGCGCCTGCGGGCGCTCCTCAACGAGCCCGACCGGCTCGCGGCCGCGGGCCTCGAGCGCGAGCTCGTGGTCGAGCTGGTCCACGGCCGCCTGCGGCCTGCCGATCGGGACGCCGCGATGACGCGCTTCCGGGACGGTACGGCCGACGTGCTGGTCGGGACCACGGTCATCGAGGTCGGCGTGGACGTCCCGGCCGCCAGCGTCATGGTGATCGAGGGGGCGGACCGCTTCGGCCTGGCCCAGCTCCACCAGCTCCGCGGCCGGGTCGGACGCGCCAACGACCAGGGATGGTGCGTGCTCGTCAGCGACCGACTGCCGGCCAGACGAGCGTCGCGCCACGGCCCTGGAGCGCGGCGAGATCGAGCCGGTGGGACCGGAGCAGGTGCGGCTGTCCGCGGTCGCCCGGCTCACCGACGGCTTCGCGCTCGCGGAGGTCGACTTCGAGCAGCGTCGCGAGGGCGACGTCCTCGGCTACGCTGCAGCACGGGCTGCCGCGCCTCCGGGTCGCCACGCTGGCGCGGGCCGATCACCGGGAGCTCGCCGTCGCCGCCCGGCGCCACGCAGAGTCGCTGCTGCTGGCCGGGGGCGGCGTGGCCCGGGCGGGCGCGGCATTCGCGGCCGAGCTGGATCGCGGCTGGCTGCGCGACGTCGCTGCCGGCGAACCGGCGACGGGCGCGTAGGCGATGGCCGACGCTGGACGCGTCATCGCCGGCTCGGCGCGCGGGGTCCGGCTGGCCGCCCCGGGCGCGGGGACCCGGCCGCTGGCCGACCGGGTGAAGCAGGCGGTCTTCGGGGCGCTGGAGCCCGTCCTCGCCGGACGCGGCCGTCCTGGACCTCTGCGCGGGGAGCGGTGCCGCCGCGATCGAGGCGCTCTCGCGCGGGGCCAGCCGCGCGGTCCTCGTGGAGCGCGACCCGGGGACCTGCCGCGTGATCGCGCGAGAACCTCCGGCGGGCGGGCGTCTCCGACCGCGCCCGCGTGGTTCGGGCCGATGCGCTCGCGTACGTGCGCGGCCCCGCCGCCGCCGACGGCCCATTCGACGTCGTCATCCTCGACCCACCGTACGCGGAGGCCCAGCTCCGCGAGGCATGCCTCCTCGGGCTCGGCAGTGCCGACGGGCCGCTCGGGCCGGACGCCGTCGTGGTGGCCACGGGCTTCGGGAAGGTGCCGCCGCCGCCGTCGGCCGGGCTGCTACGATCGACGCGGGAGCGCCGGTTCGGCGAGACCCTGGTCGTCTTCTACCGGCGCGCCGCCGCGGAGGACGTCCCACCGCCGTCCGGCGCCTGAGGCGGAGCGTGCCATGCGTGTCGCGATCTACCCCGGCTCGTTCGATCCGATCACGTTCGGCCACGTGGACGTGCTCCGACGCTCGCTGGGCGTCTTCGATCGCGTCGTGGTCGCCGTCCTGGTGAACCCGAAGAAGGCGCCCATGCTCGACGTGGACGCGCGCGTCACCTCGATCATCTCCGGGGTCGGGGAGGCGCTCGCCTGACCTGGCCGACCGCGTCGAGGTCCGCCCGTTCTCGGGCCTGACCGTGGACGCCTGCCGCGAGCTGGGCGCGCGCTACATCGTGCGCGGGCTGCGGGCCGTGAGCGACTTCGAGGCGGAGCTGCAGATGGCCCACATGAACCACCGGCTGGCTCCCGGGATCGACACGGTGTTCTTCATGACCGCGCTCGAGTACGGCTACCTCTCGTCCAGCCTGGTCAGGGAGATCGTCCGTTTCGGCGGCGATCCGGCCGGGATGGTCCCGCCTTCGGTCGCGGCCCGCGTGGTCGCCGTCGCGGCGGCCGAAGGAGCGCCCGCCCGCGTGCGATAATCCGACGCAGACCGGGCGACGCCGACGCCCGCGCGCGGAGGGCGGTCCCATCGACATCATGTTCTTCGTCGAGCGCCTGGAGGCGATGATCGCCAACGGGAGAAAGCTCCCCCTGACGTCGAACGTCGTCGTGGACCAGGCTGCGGCGCTCGACCTCATCGATGAGCTTCGCCACGCCGTGCCCGAGGAGATCCAGTCCGCCCGGCGCGTCAACGCCGAGGGCGAGCGGATCCTCGAGCGGGCCCAGCAGGAGTCCGAGCGGATCGTCGCGAAGGCCCAGGAGCAGGCGGCGTTCCTCATCGACGAACGGGGCCTGACCGAGGCTGCCGAGGCCGAGGGGCGCCAGATCGTCGCGGATGCCGCCGCCGAGGCCGACGATGTCCGGCGCGGCTCGGACGAGTATGCGGCCGAGGTCCTCGTCAACCTGGAGGGCGAGGTCGTCAAGGCGCTCCAGAGCATCCGGCGCGGGATCGAGCTGCTCAACGAGCGGCGCGCCCCGGCGGAGGACGTCGCCGCCGGCGAGCCCTACGACGACGACCCCGACGTCGTCGCGGTCGGCCGCGGTTCGGTGCGGTGACGGTCGGCTCCGACGATCGGCCGCTCCTGTTCAACGTCGCGGGTCTCCTCGGCGAGGCGCCCGGCACGGTCCGCGAGCTGGCCTTCGAGGGCGTCGCGATCGACCTCGGCGAGGAGCTCGTCCAGGCCGAGCCGCTGGCCGGAACAGCGCATCTCGTGCGGACGAACCGCGGCCTGCTGGTCACCGGGCGCGTGGAGACCGTGCTCGCGGACACCTGCGGGCGCTGCCTGGCGCCCGTGCGCGTGCCGCTGGACCTCGAGATCGCCGAGGAGTTCCTGCCCAGCCTCGACATCGGGACCGGGCAGCCGCTGGATCGATCCACCGAACCCGACGTCCCGCGGCTCTCTGATCATCACGAGATGGACCTCGAGACGCTCGTGCGCGAGGCGGTCCAGCTGGCTGCGCCCATCGTTCCGCTCTGCCGTCCCGATTGCCTCGGCCTCTGCCCGGAATGTGGAGTCGACCGCAACCTCGGCCCGCACGTCCACCCGGATGGGTCGATCGATCCTCGCCTGGAGGCACTCCGCGAGTTCCGCCCCGACGCCGACGCCTGAAACCCGCTACACTCCGCCTTCGGCCCGTCACGCTGTTCGCGAGGACGCGCCCTGGACCCGATGACCCGGCGGCTCTCGCCACAGCTTGCCGCCCGACACCAGAGGAGCGACCACCCCGATGGGTCTCCCGAAGCGCAAGGTCTCGCACGCCCGCCAGGGCGACCGCCGCGCGCACCTGGCGCTGACCGCGCCCAGCCTCGTCGAGTGCTCGCACTGCCACCAGATGCGGCGCTCCCACCACGCCTGCCCGAACTGCGGTTACTATCGCGGCCGGGCCGTCGTGGAGATCAAGAAGAAGGGCGGCGAGGCCGCCTCCTGACGGCCGGGCCGGCGTCGCAGTCCCGGCGCCCCCACCACGGAGCCCGCCGATGGATCTCACGACCGTCCGCAGCGTCGAACACGCTCGGAAGGTTCGCCTCGCGATCGACGCGATGGGGGGCGATCATGCGCCCGAGGAGGTCGTGGCCGGCGCCCTGCTCTACGCCGCGGAGCACCCGGAAGACGACCTGATCCTCGTCGGCGACGCGGACCGCATCCGCGTGCTTGCCGGAGCGGCGCCGCCGGCCAACGTCTCGCTGGAGCCGGCCAGCCAGGTCATCGAGATGCACGAGCATCCCGCCCTCGCCCTGCGGGAGAAGCGCGATGCATCCATCCTGGTCGCGTGCGACCTGGTGAAGCGCGGCCGGGCGGACGCCGTGATCACGGCCGGTCACACCGGCGCCGGGATGGCCGCCGCGGTCCTGCGGCTTGGTCGTGTCGCGGGCGTGGACCGACCGGCGCTGGCCATCCAGCTGATCACCGATTCCGGCCCGTTCGTCCTGCTCGACATCGGCGCGAACCCGGACTCGACCGCCGAGAACCTGCTCCAGTACGCGCACATGGGATCGCTCTTCGCCGAGCGGGCCCTCGGGGTTGCGCGCCCCCGCGTCGCGCTCCTTTCCATCGGCGAGGAGAAGGGGAAGGGCGATGCCCGGATCCAGGGCGCGACCGAGCTCCTCGACCGGTCCGGCCTCAACTTCACGGGCAACGTGGAGGGCAAGGACCTGGTCCATCACCCCGCCGACGTGGTGGTCTGCGACGCCGTCCTCGGCAACGTGACGATCAAGTTCTTCGAAGGCCTGTCCGAGTTCATCTTCGACCTGTGGCGGAAGGAGTTCGCCGCGGGACTGCGAGGCCGCCTTGCCTACCTCCTGATGCGGCCGGGAATCGACCGGATCCGGGCCACCTTCGACTACGAGGTCCTGGGCGGGTCGCCGCTCCTGGGCGTGCGCGGGACCGTGATCATCACCCACGGCCGCGCGAAGCGGCGGATGCTGAAGCACGCGATTGCCGTGGGGGCTGCCGCGGCCAGGGCGCGCCTGCCGGAGCTGATCGGCGAGACGTTCCGGCCGTCCGCGGCTGCCGCGACGCTGCCGGACGCTGACGCGACGGAGGGTCCGGGCATCTCTCCGGCGCCGCCATCGGTTGCGGGCGCACCCGCATGACCGCGCCCGGGCTCGCGGTCAGCCACCCGGTCATCCGCGACGTCGTCCGGCGGGCCGCGCTGGAGGTTCCCGGCGTCCTGCGGGTCGGCCGGGGCGGCCCGGCCTGGCGACGCGCGCTCTCCGGATCGTCCGTCGCGATCCGCCTGCGGGACGGCGCCGTGGAGGCGCGCGTCGTCGTCGTCGCGCGGGCCGCCCAGCCGCTGCCCCGGCTTGCCGCGGAGGTGCGGATCGCGGTCGGGACGGCGATCGAGCGCCTGCTCGGCCTGGAGTTGGGCGCCGTCAGCGTCATCGTCGACGGCGTCGGTGCCTGAGCCGCGAGCCGATCGCCGAGTCGGTCGGGCTCCCCGAGCGGGGGCTCGGGGCGACCTGCCCCGCGCCAGGCATGCGGCCCGCCGGCTGGCGCTCGCGTCGCTGTTCGAGGCGGAATTCGGCCAGCGAACCGCGGCGACCGTGCTGGAGCGCCATCTGGCCGAGACCGAAGGCGACCCGGAGACGGCCGCGTATGCCCGCAGCTTGGTGGCCGCGGTCGGAGCGAACCGCGACCAGATCGACGCACGGATCGAGGCCGCCGCGCCCCAGTATCCGGTCGTGACGCTGGCCCGAATGGACCGCGTCCTGCTCCGTGTGGGCATTGGCGAGGTGCTACACTCGCCCGCAACGCCGGCCCGCGTGGCGATCGCCGAATGGGTCGAGTTGGCAAGGGTCTACGGAGGGGATCCGGCCCGGCGCCTGGTGAACGGTGTCCTCGGACGCATCGCCAGGGAGACCGCGGTCGGCGCCTCCAACGGACCCGACCGGAACCCGGACCCCGACGAACCCGCAGGACTCCAGGAGGGAGCAGGCAAGTGGCGACCACGTACGAGCGACTGAAGAAGATCGTCGTCGAGCAGCTTGGCGTCGACGAGACCGAGGTCACGCCCGAGGCCTCGTTCGTCGAGGATCTGAACGCGGATTCGCTCGACCTCGTCGAGCTCATCATGAGCCTCGAGGAAGAGTTCGGAATCGAGATCTCGGACGAAGAGGCCGAGAAGATCCGGACCGTGCAGGACGCCTCCGACTACATCGACGAGCACGCCAGCTGATCGCGCCCGGCTCTTGCCGGGAGACGATCCGCTCGCGTCGCGCTCGGCCGCGGCGCTCGCCGCGCGCCTTGGGATTGTATTCGACGACCCCGGCCTGCTCGAGCGCGCCCTGGTCCACGGAAGCTGGCTCCACGAGCATCCTGACGCCGCGCCGGGCCACAACGAGCGCCTGGAGTTCCTCGGCGACTCGGTGATCAGCCTGGTCGTGTCCGAGGCCCTCCACGCGCGCCATCCCGCCGACGACGAGGGCGTGCTCTCCGCGCGTCGCGCCTCGATCGTGAGCGCCAAGGGGCTTGCCCGGCTGGCCCGCCGCATCGACCTCGGTGAGGCGATCCTGCTGGGCGAGGGCGAGGCCCAGCGGGGAGGGCGCGCGCGGGTGGCATTGCTGGCATCCACGTTCGAGGCGCTCGCGGGCGCCCTCTTCCTGGACCGCGGGTGGGCCGGGGCCCGCGAGTGGCTCCTCGCGCTCGCGGCACCCGAGCTGGAGGCGGATGCGCCGGCCGGCACGCTCAAGAGCCCGAAGAGCCGCCTCCAGGAGCTCACGCAGCGCTCCGGCGAACGGCCCGCCTACCGCGTCGCGGAATTGTCGGGCCCGGATCATGCGCGGCAATTCGTCGTCGAGGTTGCCGTGGCGGGCGAGGTGATCGGGACCGGGACCGGGAGCTCGCTGCGGATCGCGGAGACCGCCGCCGCCGAGGCGGGCCTCGACACGCTCGCGCGCGGTCCCGCTCATCGCGCGGAGCGCGGAGGCGGGCCAGGGCCCGACGCCGGATGAGCCGGACCGCACGCCTCGTCGCGCTCCGCGTGCAGGGCTTCAAGTCCTTCGCCGAGCGCACCGTGGTCGAGTTCGCGCCGGGGATCAATGCCGTCGTCGGCCCGAACGGCTCGGGCAAGAGCAACCTCGCCGACGCGTTGCGATGGGCGCTCGGCGAGCAGGGCCGGGCCATTCGCTCGCGCAGGTCCGAGGACGTCGTGTTTGCCGGATCCGAGCGGCGATCCGCGCTCGGGATGGCGGACGTCTCGCTGGTCCTCGACAACGCGGACGGCCTGGTCCCGGTTGACTTCGCCCAACTCGAGCTGGGACGCCGCCTCTACCGCTCGGGTGAGAACGACTACTTCGTGAATCGCCAGCGCGTGCGGCTCCGCGACCTCGTGGACCTCCTGGACGCGGCACACCTTGCGGAGAATGCCTTCCTGTTCATCGGCCAGGGCATGGTGGACCAGGCGCTCGCGCTGCGGCCGGAGGAACGGCGGCCGCTCTTCGAGGAGGTCGCCGGGGTGCGACGCCACGAACGGCGGCGCCGCAAGGCGGAGGAGCAGCTGGAGGAGGCGACCGGGAACCTCGCGCGGGTGGAGGACATCCTGGGCGAGCTGCGTCCCCAGGCGCGCCGCCTGGCGGCCCAGGCCGAGCAGCAGGCGACTCGCGATCGCGCCGGCGAGGAGCTCGCCGCCGCGATCATTGCCCATCTCGGGACACGCTGGCATGCGGCGGCGTCCGCGCATCGCACCACGGACCGCGAGCTGGGGACCGCGCGGCGGGCGGCGGCGGTCGCGCTCGACGCGCTGCAGGTCGCCGAGAACGACGCGGCCGACGCGGCGCGAGATCTCGCCGCGCGCGCGGACGCCGAGCGAGCGGCCCGTGCCGCTCACGAGGCCGAACGGGCAACGCTCGCGGTCCTCCAGCTCGATGCCGCCCGCGCCTCGGCGGAGTCAGCCGGGATTGCCCGGGACCGCGACCGCCTGGCGGCAGAGCGCGCGGCCGCAGAAGCGGAGCTGGCTGCGCGCCGTCGCGAGCTCTCGCTCCCCGGGCCGCAGCCGGAGCCGGCGCTGGACGAGGAGCTGGCGGACGCGGACCGCGCCCTCGCGGAGGCGCGCGGCGAGGCCCAGGCCCTGCGGGCCGCCACGGTTGCCCGTTCCGAGGCCGAAATCGGCGCTGCGGCGCGCGAGGATGAGCCGAGTCGCGGAGCTGGACGGGACGCGGCGCCGACTGGCCGAGATCGACCGGCGCCTGTCCGACGAGCGCGCTGCTGCGGCGGCGGCCGGGGCCCGCTCCTCGCAGGTCGAAGCAGAGGCCGAAGCGCTGCGGAGCTCGGCGAGCGCAGCCCGCGCGGACGAGGCGACCAGCGCGTCCGCGCGCGAAGGCGCGCGCGCGGACGTCGCGACGGCGGAAGCGGCGCGCCTGGCCGCGGTCGAGGCCTCTGCCGCAGCCAGCTCCCGGGCCGCAACGCTGCGGGGTCGGTTGGATGCGCTCCAGGCCAGGCTGGCGGAGGATGAGACGCGGGGCATCGGTCGCGCCGCCCGCCGGGTCGGGGGCCGCGCGCTCGCGGCCGGCCTCGATGTCGATCCGGCGCTCCGCGTCGCGGTCTCGGCGGCGCTCGGCGAGCTGGCGCGCTCCTTCGTGGTCCGGCGGGATCGCCTGGCGGCGCTGACGGGTGAACGGGGTCTCGTCGTGCTCGACGACGCGGCGGGCCCCGGTGCCGCGATGCCGATGGCCGCGGAGGTCGCGGCGGTTCGCGCCGGCGTCGCCCGGGTCGCGGGCGGCCTGCTGGCGGACGCCGTTCGGGCGGACGCCGCCGGGACCGCCTCGCGGATCCTGGCCCGCTGCGCCTGGGTTCCAACCCTGTCGGACGCGCTGGAGATCGCCGGGACGCTTCCGGCGGGCTGGTCCGTGGCGGCGCGGACGGGCGCGGTCGTGACCGCGGCCGGCACCGTCAGCCTCGGGATCGCCGACGCCCCGCTCGAGCGTCGCGCCGAGGCCGAGGCCGTCGGTCGCGACCTCGCCGGCGCGGACGCGGAGCGCGAGGCAGCGTCGGAGCGGCTCGCCCTGGTCGAGGCTGCTGCTGCCAGGGCCAGGGAATCCCACGATGCAGCGCGGCGCGGAGAGGCAGACGCAGCTGCGCGGCGCCGGGCCGCCGAGGATGCGGAGAGGCGCGTCGCCCGCGATGCAGAGCAGGCCTCGCGTGAAACCGGCTGGCACGCATCCCGGGTGACGGCGATCGCGGCCGAGCGGGCGCTGGTCGCGGAGCGGCTCGCCACGCTTGCCGAAGTCGAGAGCGATGCGCCCGATGACGCCCGCCCGGAGGCGGGCGCGGGGGCCACCCCACCCGACATCGGCGCGGCGCTGGCAGCCTGGGATGCCCGGATCGCCGACCTGGGCAGGCGGCGGGACGGCCTGGCTGCGGATCGAGCGGCCCGGGAGATCGAGCGCCGCGCGGCGGAGGATCGGCGCTCCCGCGCGGACGCGGGAGCCACGCTGGCAGAGGAGCGGCTCTCGCGGGCGGATGCGGAGGCGCGTGCGCTCGCGAGCCGCGAAGATGCCCTCGAGGCGCGGCGTCGTTCCCGCGAGGTGGACCTCGCCACGGCGACCGCCCGTGAGGAGGCCGCTCGCGCCGCGTTCGATCTCGGCCTCGCCGCCGACGCCGCGGATCGCGAGCGGCTTCGCCGTGCGGAGACGGCCGTTGCCGGTGCGCGCGCCGAGCTGCGGCAGGCGGAGGAGCGTGCACGTGCCGCGACCGTACGGGAGCTCGAGGCTCGCCTGGGCCTCGATGCGGTGCGGGAGCAGGCGCTCGTGGAGCTCGCGGGGATGGGTGACTTCGGCATCCTCGCGCTCACCCGGCTCGGCGGTGGAGCGGCGGGGACGGCGGGCGACGCGGACGCTGGCCGGCCGCTCGAACAGGAGCCCGGCGACGACGAGGGCGCCCGGCTCGCCGCCGCTCTCGCAGGAGCCGGCGACCGCTGGGCGGCAACTGCCCCGGCCGGGGACGGGCCGCCGCCTGGCCGCCTCGCGGGCCTCCGTCGCCGCTTTCACGAGCTCGGCGCGGCAAACCCGTTTGCCGTCGACGAGTACGTCGCGGTCCGGGCGCGCCTCGATGATCTGGAGGCGCAGCGCCGTGACCTGGACCACGCGATGGAGAAGACCCGTGCGCTGATCGCGGAGCTCGACACGCTGATCACCACCCAGTTCCGTGCCACGTTCCTTGCTCTCGAGGCGGCCTTCGACCGGCGCTTCGGGCAGCTCTTCGGCGGGGGATTCGCCCGGCTGAGCCTCACCGACCCGTCGGACCTCGCCGCGACGGGCGTGGAGATCGTGGCCCGCCCACCGGGCAAGAAGGCGCAGGCGCTCGCGATGCTGTCCGGCGGCGAGCGCGCCCTCACCGCCGTGGCGCTCCTCTTCGCCATGCTCGAGGTGCGGCCGGTCCCGTTCTGCGTCCTCGACGAGGTCGACGCGGCGCTCGACGAGGCGAACGTGGGCCGGTTCGTGGATGCGCTCAAGAGCCTGGCCGCCTCGACCCAGTTCGTGGTCATCACGCACAATCGCGGGACGATCGAGGCGGCCGACGCGCTCTTCGGGGTGACCGTCGGCGACGACGCGGTCAGCCGGGTGATCAGCCTGCGCCTGGACGAGGCGACGGCGATCGCCGACCGGGTTGCCGGCGGTGCCGGACGGCGCGAGCGCGCGGTCTCCGATCCTCGACCGGCCGGCTGAAGGAGCGAGACGAACGATGCCCTGGCGACGACGAGCCACCTACTCGGACCAGGCGGGCGACGCGGGCGCGACTCCGGACTCCGGGATCGAGGCGAGGCCTGGCGCGGACGAGGCGGCGCCCGCCGTGGAGCTCGCCGATGACAACCTTGTGGCGGGTGTCGCGCGGAGCCGCGGCGGCTTCATGGCCCGCCTCAAGGGGCTCCTGGGGCGAGGAGACCCCGACGCCGGGACCTGGGAAGAGGTCGAGGAGACGCTGATCGGCGGCGATGTCGGCGCCACGCTCGCCCTCGAGGTGGTGGAGCGTGCGCGGCGTCGCCGGGACGTGGCCGGCCCCATCGCGGCGGTCAGGTCGGAGCTCACGGCCCTGCTCGTCGATCGCGACCCTGACTGGGCGCCGCACCGCGCGGGCCCGGACGGTCCGGCGGTGATCCTGGTGGTGGGGGTCAACGGGACCGGCAAGACCACCACGATCGGGAAGCTCGCATTTCGCTATCGCGCCGAGGGGCAGACGGTGCTGCTGGCCGCCGGCGACACGTTCCGGGCCGCGGCGATCGAGCAGCTGCGTGCCTGGGGCGTGCGGGCGGGCGTTCCGGTCGTGGCGCACGCGCCCGGTGCCGACCCCGCGGCGGTCGTGTACGACGCGGTGGACGCGGCGGTCGCGCGCCGGGTGGACGTGCTGATCGCGGACACGGCGGGCCGGCTCCACACCAAGTCGAACCTGATGGACGAGCTCGCGAAGATGCGCCGCGTGATCGACCGCCGGCTCCCCGGGGCCGCGCCGGAGGTGCTCTTCGTCCTCGATGCGACCACCGGGCAGAACGGCCTGGCGCAGGCCAGGGCGTTCCACGAATCGACCGGCCTGACGGGGATCATCCTCACGAAGCTCGACTCCACCGCCAAGGGCGGGATCGTGTTCGCGATCGAGCAGGCGCTGGGCGTCCCGGTCCGCTTCGTCGGGGTGGGGGAGAAGGTCGGCGACCTGGTCCCGTTCGATCCGGCGGCGTTCGTGGGGGCGCTCTTCGGCTGACGGGGCCGGCCCGGGACCGGCGGAGTACAATCCGGCTGCCTCGGTGTCGTCAGAACCCGCGCACCCGGCGACGACGCACGCCGCGGCGTCACGCACCCGGTCCACAGGAGCCCGCATTCCGCCATGTTCGACGCCCTCTCCGAGCGCCTCCGCAGGACGCTCGGCTCGCTGACCGGCCGCGGTCGGATCAGCGAAGCCGACGTCGAGACGGCCATGCGCGAGGTGCGGCTGGCGCTCCTCGAGGCGGACGTGAACTTCAAGGTCGTCAAGGATTTCACGGCCCGGGTGCGCGAGCGTGCGATCGGCGCGGATGTCCTCGCCTCCCTGAACGCCGGCCAGCAGGTCGTCAAGATCGTCAACGAGGAGCTGACCGCGCTCCTCTCGGGCGGCGACCGGGCGTTCCACCTCTCGGGGAATCCCGCGGTCATCGCGCTCGTCGGGCTGCAGGGTTCCGGCAAGACGACGACGGCCGCGAAGCTCGCTCGCCACATCGTCAAGATCGGCCGGCGGCCGCTGCTGGTGGCCGCGGACCCGTACCGGCCGGCCGCCATCGAGCAGCTCATGACGCTCGGCGCAAGCCTGGACCTGCCGGTCTTCGCCGCGCCCGCCGGCACGCCCGTGCCGGAGATCGGCAGGCTGGGGATCGCCCACGCTCGCCACGAGGTCCGCGACACCGTGATCCTCGACACGGCCGGCCGGCTGACCGTGGACGAGGTCCTGATGGCGGAGGTGACCGAGCTGATGCGCGCGGTCCGGCCCGTCGAGACGCTCCTCGTCATCGACGCGATGGTCGGCCAGGAAGCGGTCAGCGTGGCGCAGGCGTTTGCCGCGGCGATCCCGCTGACCGGCCTGGTCCTCACGAAGATCGACGGGGATGCGCGAGGCGGCGCGGCCCTGTCGATCAGCGCGGTCACCGGGCTGCCGGTCAAGTTCCTTGGCACGGGCGAGAAGACCGACGCGCTGGAGCCGTTCCACCCGGACCGCCTGGCCGGCCGGATCCTGGGGATGGGTGACGTCCTGACCCTCATCGAGCGGGCGCAGGACGCCTTCGACGCGACATCGGCCGAGAAGGCGGCGGCGAAGTTCCAGTCCGGGAGCTTCACCCTGGAGGACATGCTCGACCAGCTCCAGCAGGTGAAGAAGATGGGGCCGCTGGGACAGGTGATGGAGATGATCCCGGGTCTCGGCGGGATGGCCCGCCAGGCGCAGGATTCGGTCGACCGCGGTGACCTCCGGCGCACGGAGGCGATCATTCGCGCCATGACCGCAGGCGAGCGGCGCGACCCCACGATCCTCAACGGGAGCCGGCGGCGCCGGATCGCCACCGGCTCCGGCACATCGATCGTCGAGGTCAACCGGCTGGTGAAGCAGTTCGGCGAGATGCAGAAGCTCATGAAGCAGCTCCGCGGGGGCCGCCGGCTCCCCGGGCTCTTCGGCCGCTGAGGCCCAGGAGGCACGCCATGGCCGAGTTCACACCCGTCCCGGTCCAACAGGACACCCCGCAGCAGGCGGACCCGACGAACGCCGCGGGCCGCCCCGCGCGCCCGTCGGGCCTCCTCCGCTGGGGCGTCGCGCTCGTCGTGGTCGCGCTCGTCGTCGGGGCCGCCTCCGTGGGCGCCATCCTGCTGGCCTCGGGCAGCGCGACGTCCTCCATCGAGGGCTGGATCCCGAGCGGGACCGTCGTCTACCTCGAGGGCCGCGCGGACCTCCCGGGCGACCAGCGCCAGAACGTCGGCACCATCCTCGCGAAGTTCCCCGGCTTCAAGGACCAGGCGACGCTGGACGCCAAGATCGACCAGGCGCTGGACCAGGTCCTCCAGAAGTCCGGCATCAGCTGGACGACGGACCTCAAGCCGTGGGTCGCAGGCGAGGTCGGGGTGGCGGTGACGCGGGACCTGCTTGACCTGGCCACCGCTGCCGGGAAGGACCCGTCCGCCGCCACTGCCCCGGATCGCGGCGTCGTGGTCCTCGCGAGCGTCAAGGACGTCGCCGCCGCCACCGCGTGGGTCGCGAAAGAGGCCGGCGGAGTGCCGGCGACGACCACGTACGGGGACGGCTCGATCACGACGGTCGCCAGGAACGGTATGACCCTCGCGTGGGCGACCCGCGGGACCGTCCTCCTGCTGGGGCCCGAGATCTCGGTGAAGGCCGCCCTCGACACGAAGGGCGCCAGCCCGGTCGCGGCCTCCAGCGCGTTCGTGGCGGCCAGGGCGACGGCACCGAGCGCCTACCTCGGCTTCGGCTTCATCGACACGAGGTCCATCCTCGGCGCGATGCTCGCCACGGCGGGCAGCACGGGCAGCGTTCCCCAGGCCTGCCTGGACAACGCGCTCGCGGCCCTGCCGGACTGGGCCGCCGGGTTCGCCCACGCCGCCGACGGTGCGCTCGTGATGGACCAGGTGGCGCCGGCCTCGTCCGGCGCACCGACTTCGAGCGTCGCCCCGAAGGACACGTCGAGCGCCATCGCCGCCCGCCTGCCGGCGGGCACGCTCGTGGCGCTCGAAGGCCGCCAGACCGGGCCGGCGCTCGTTGCGCTCTGGTCCGGGCTCAAGGCGGGGATCGCCTGCGATCCCGCGCAGAAGGGCAGCCTGGACCAGATCGATACCGCCCTCGCCGCGATCGGCGGGGTCGAGTCGCTCGTCGGCTGGGCGGGTGACTCGGCGCTCGCTGTCACGTTCGACGGGACAACCTGGGGCGGAGGCATGGCAGCCGTCGCCACGGATCCCGCGGGAGCAACGCGGACCCTCGGCCAGCTCAAGGCTGCGCTCGCGCTCGCCGGGGGCGCGGCCGGCATCACCTACACGGAGCAGTCGTACGCTGGGGCGACCATCGAGATCGTGACCATCCCGCAGTCGGGCGGGGCGACCATCCCGGCGCTCGCGGCAACTGCCCACGATGACCTGTTCGCGCTGGGGACGCTCGACTTCGTCAAGGGCATCCTCGACACGCCGGTGGGCGGCGGGCTGGCTGCCCAGGCGGGCTACGCTCACGCCATCGACCTCGCCGGCGGCGCCGGCACCATGGACGCGTACGTCAACATCACCGGTCTCCGGGCCGGCCTGGAGACACTGATCCCGGCGACGGAGAAGGCGAGCTACGACACGAACGTCCAGCCGTTCCTCGAGCCGTTCGATGCCGTGGCGGTCATCGCCAAGGCGCCCGCAACCACGCGGACGAGCCGGGTCGTGCTCGTCTTCAAGTAGGAACCCGCAGCAGGTCCGCCGTCCGTCTCGGACGGCGGACGCCACCAGCCCAGGAGGAGAAGGACCAGGACATGGCAGCTCGCATTCGCCTCACCCGAGTCGGCGCCACGAAGCAGCCGGCATACCGCGTCGTCGTGGCCGACAGCCGGAGCCCTCGCGACGGCCGCACGATCGAGATCCTCGGCCACTACAACCCCCGGACCGAGCCGGTCGAGTTTGCCGTCGACGTCGAGAAGACGAAGGGATGGCTTGCCAAGGGCGCCCTCCCGACGGAGACCGTCGAGCGTCTCCTCCGCAACGCCGGCGTCCTGCCGGCCGTGAAGTAGGGAGGGCCCGCGATGGCAGCTCCGCAGCTCGTCGAGTTCGTCGCCAGGGCGCTCGTCGATCATCCCGACCAGGTCGAAGTCGTGGTCACCCAGGAGGCCGGCGCGACCGTCATCGAGCTCCGCGTCGCGGAAGACGACATGGGCAAGGTGATCGGGCGCAACGGGAGCGTCGCCAAGGCACTCCGGACGCTCCTCAAGGTGGTGGGCGCCCGGGACGGCGAGCAGTTCCAGCTGGAGATCGTCTGATCTCCGGCCCGGCGGCCGTGGGCGGGGAGCGACTCGTCGTCGCGCTCGTCCGCGGCTTCCACGGCGTCCGCGGCGGGCTCCGGGTGGAGGTGCTCACGGACGACCCGGGCGCCCGGTTCGCGCCCGGTTCGCGCCTGTACCCGGAAGGTGCCGCCGAGCCGCTCACCGTCGCCGAGGCATGGGCCGCCCCGCCGGGCTGGGTGATCCGGTTCCACGAGATCCCGTCCCGCAATGCGGCTGCCGCCTACATGTCGGTCTACCTCGAAGCAGACGCGGCCCTCGTGCCGGGGCTGCCCCGCGGCAGCTACTACTGGCACGAGCTGATTGGCTGCCCGGTCGTCGACCCTGAAGGCGCAGAGCTGGGGACCGTGCGGGACGTCTACCGCTCCGGCGGCGCCGAGATCCTCGTCGTGGCGGGCGGTCCGAGGGGTCCGTTCGACCTGCCGGTCGCGCGCCCGTTCGTGCGGATCCTGGCGCCCCGACGGGGCGAGATCGTGGCGGACCCGGAGGCCCTGGACCTGCCGACCGCCGACCAGATCCCGCCGCCACGGCCGCCCCGCCCGCCGCGGCCCCGCAAGGGTGAGCAGAGTCCGCCCCGCCCCAGGGAGCCCGCTCAGGACGCGCCCGTTCCCGGCCTGCCGGAGGAAGCGCCCGATCCGGAAGCCGCCCCCGGGACGGCCGCGGGCTAGAGGGCGAACCACGTGCCCCTCGAGATCGAGATCCTCACGCTCTTCCCGGAGATGCTGGCAGGACCGCTCGCCGCCAGCATTCCGGGGCGCATCCAGGAGGAAGGCCTCGCGTCGATCCGCGTCCACGATCTTCGGGAGTGGGGCCTGGGGCGTCACCGCAGCGTCGACGATGCGCCGTACGGTGGCGGCGCGGGGATGGTGCTCCGGCCCGAGCCGGTGGCCGCGGCGCTCGCGGCGCTGCGCCGGCCCGATTCCACCGTGATCCTGTTCGACGCCGCCGGGGAGCCGTTCCGGCAACGACGTGCCGGGGACCTTGCGTCGCGCCCGCACCTCGTCCTCGTCTGTCCGCGGTACGAGGGCGTCGACGAGCGCATCCGCGCGATGGTCGACCTCGAGCTCTCGATCGGGGACTTCGTCCTGACCGGCGGCGAGCTGCCGGCGCTCGTGGTCTGCGACGCCGTGCTCCGCCTGCTTCCCGGTGCGATCGAGTCGGGCTCGCTCGTCGACGAGTCGTTCGCCGACGGGCTCCTCGAGTATCCCCAGTACACGCGCCCGGCCCTGTTCGAAGGCGATGGGGTGCCGGAGATCCTGACCTCGGGCGACCACGGCGCCGTGCGCCTCTGGCGGCTCCGCGAGTCGCTTCGGCGCACGCTGGAACGGCGACCGGACCTCCTGGAGGGGCGTTCGTTCAGCGCCGAGGAGGCGCGGCTGCTTGGCGAGATCATCGACGAGCGTGCCGTCCGGGAAGCGGACGAGGGCGACCGCGGGTCCCCCGACGACGGACGCGGGGTCCCGTGATGGCGTCCGGGCCATGCTATACTCCGCCGTCGGCCGCCCATCCGCGACCGATCAGCCATGCCCAGGAACGCGGCTCGCGGGACCATCCCGGCCGCCCAGTGCAGCAGGGGTCGACCCGGTGAACGTACTCGACGAGATCGTCAAGGACCAGATTCGAACCGACATCCCGACCCTCGCGCCCGGCGACACCGTCAAGGTCAGCGCCAAGGTCGTCGAGGGGACTCGGGAGCGCGTCCAGGTATTCGAGGGGACCATCCTCCGCCTGACGGGCGGCGGGATCACGCGGTCGCTGACCGTCCGGCGGATCGCGTCCGGCGTGGGCGTCGAGCGGACGTTCAAGGTCAACAGCCCCCGGATCGAGAAGATCGAGGTGGTCCGCCACGGCGTGGCCCGCCGCGCGAAGCTCTACTTCCTGCGACGCCGGGTCGGCAAGGCCGCAACGCTGCGCGAGCGCCGCACGAGCTGACAGCCGGCGCGCCCGGACGGCGCGCGGCCCTCGCTGATCCGGCCCCGTCCCGGCGGGGCCGTTCGATTCGCACGGCGGCGCGACCGCTCGGCTACGCTGTCGGGCGATGGCCCCACCGGTCCCCACGCTTCGCCGCGAGCGCCTGCTCTGGAAGGCTGGCGTCCTCCGCGTGGCAGGCGTCGACGAGGTGGGGGTCGCACCGACCTGCGGGCCGGTCGTCGCGGCGGCGGTGATCCTCCGGCCCAACTGCCGGCAGATCAGCGGCGTCCGGGATTCGAAGACCCTCTCACCGTCGCAGCGGGAGGCCCTCGCCCCCGAGGTCCTGCGGCGGGCCGTGGCGATCGGCGTCGGCGCGGCGTCCGTGGCCGAGATCGACCGGCTCAACATCTACCACGCCACGCACCTCGCGATGCGCCGCGCGATCGCCCGTCTGGGCGGCCACGATCACGTTCTCGTGGACGGCCTCCCGATCGCCGGCTTCGAGGCCGACATCGGGCCGTACGACGCGATCGTGGACGGCGATGCGTCCGTCTACTCGATCGCGTGCGCGTCGGTCGTCGCCAAGGTCGCCCGCGATCGGCTGATGGCGCGGCTCGCCGTGCGCTACCCGGGCTACGGCTGGGAGCACAACGCCGGCTACGCCACGGCCGAGCACCGGGCCGCCATCCGTGCGCTCGGCGTCACGCCGCACCACCGACGCTCCTTCGCGCCGATCCGCGAGGCGCTGGCGGGCGTCGAGCAGCTCGTCTTCAGCCTCGAGGCGTTCGACGCGGTGCCGGACGGGCCAGCCGAGCCGACGGTTGCCCTCGCCGGGTAAGCCCGAGGTGATCGCGGCGGGGTAGGGTGGGGCATGGTCGCTTCCCTTCCGCCTGCGCCGCGGACACGCGCCCAGCAGGCGGGCGACGCTGCCGAGCTCGACGTGGCCGCGCGGCTGACGGATCGTGGCTGGCGGATCCTGGGCCGGCGCGTCCGGGCGGGGCGATCCGAGCTGGACCTCGTGGCGGTCGATCCCGGCCCTCCGCGGGCCCTGGTGGTCGTGGAGGTGCGCTGGCGTCGCCGCCGGGACTTCGGGCTGCCCGAGGAGACCGTCGATCGGCGCAAGCTGGTCCATCTGCGGGCGGGCATCGGCCGGCTGCTCGAAACGGGCCGACTTCCCGACGGGGCCATCCTGCCCGACCTCCCGATCCGCCTGGATCTCGTGGTCGTGGAACCGCCGTCGTCGCCCGGCGGTCCGGCGCGCGTCCGTCACCACCGGGGGATCGGGTGACCGGAGATCGCCGGGACAGTCCCGGAGCGGCCTGGTCCCGGTCCGGAGCCTGGCCCGAGTCCGGCCGGGACCCTGTGGTAGACTCCGCCCCGGCCATCGGATCGCCCCGATGGCCACCGCCGCGCCCCGAATGGGGCCGGCGAGATCACACGCGGTGCCAGACCACGCTTTCGGGTCGGTGCCGGGCCGCGGAAGCGTCGCCCGGTCCCGAGGCGGGGCCCGCGGAGGAACAACCGAACAGGAGGTCCACCCCCGTGCCCACCGTCTCCATGCGGCAGCTCCTCGAGGCCGGCGTTCACTTCGGCCACCAGACCCGCCGCTGGAATCCCAAGATGCGCCCGTTCATCTTCGCGGAGCGCAACGGGATCCACATCATCGACCTGGCCCAGACGGTCAAGCGCCTGGACCTTGCCCTGGACGCCATCCGCGAGACCACTGCCCGCGGCGAGCAGGTCCTGTTCGTCGGCACGAAGAAGCAGGCGCAGGAGCCGATCATGGAGGAGGCCGATCGCGCCGGCCAGCCGTACGTCACCAGCCGCTGGCTGGGCGGGATGCTCACGAACTTCGTGACCATCAAGAAGCGCCTCGGCCTCCTCGAGCAGCTGGAGGCCCGGCAGCTCAACGGCGACTTCGACCGCCTGAGCAAGAAGGAAGCCGCGGTCCTCTCCGAGGAGCTGCGCAAGCTGAAGCTCTCGCTGGGCGGGATCCGGAAGATGCGGCGCCTGCCGGGCGCCGTCTTCATCATCGACCCGGCCCGGGAGCGGATCGCCGTCGCCGAGTGCATCAAGCTCGAGATCCCGATCATCGGGACCGGTGACACGAACGTCGACCCGGACGAGCTCGACTACATCATCCCGGGCAACGACGACGCCATCCGCGCCATCCGGCTGCTCTGTTCGCTGATCGCGGATGCCGCGATCGAGGGAGGACGCGAGCGTGCCGCCCGGACCGAGCGCGAGCCGGAGCCCGAGCCGGAGATGGCGGCTGCCTTCGAGGCGGGCGAGATGGCGTCGGCGGACGATCTCGTCGCGCAGCTCGCGGCCGGCGGAGCGTTCACCTTCGAGCCCGACGTCGAGGAAGAGGCGCTCCTGCCCGGCGTGACATCCGTCGTGCCTGCCGAGGCGGGCGCGGAGACGGACGTCGCCGTCCCGGCCGAGTGACCCACCAGAATTCGAGAGCGGCCGGCCGCGAGCGCGCCCCGGGCCACATCTGACAGGAGACGCACACACCCATGGCGAATATCTCCGCGAGCGACGTCAAGGAGCTTCGCGAACGCACCGGCGCCGGTTTCATGGACTGCAAGCACGCGCTCGAGGAAGCCGACGGCGACCTCGAGAAGGCCGTGAGCATCCTGCGTGATCGCGGCCTGGCCGCGGCCGCGAAGCGGGCCGGGCGTGATGCGCGCGACGGCATCGTCGCCAGCTACATCCATCCCGGCGGACGCGTCGGCGTCATCATCGAGGTCAACTGCGAGACAGACTTCGTCGCCCGGACCGACCAGTTCCAGAAGCTGGTTCACGACCTGGCCGTCCAGGTCGCCGGCCTCGCCCCGACCTGGGTGGACGTGGACCGAATCCCGGCGGCGGAGCTGGAGGCGAAGAAGGCCGCCCTCCTGGCCGACGAGGCGACCCAGAAGAAGCCCGAGCACATCCGGCCGCAGATCGTCGAGGGCCAGCTCCAGAAGTGGTACGCCGAGGTCTGCCTCCTGGAGCAGCCCTTTCGCGACACCGACCTGAGCGTCCGGGACCTGGTCACCGCGGCGATCGCCACGATGGGCGAGAACATCCGCGTCCGGCGTTTCGCCCGCTACGCGCTCGGCGAGGAGCTGTGAGCGAGGGCGGAGCCGGGACCGAGGTGACGGCCGGCCTCGTGTCGGCGCCTCGTCACGGCCGGATCCTGCTCAAGATCTCCGGCGAGGCGCTCCTCGGCGAACGCCAGTACGGGGTTGACCCGGCCTTCTGCGCGTTCATCGCGGGACAGATCGAGGCCGCCCGTGCGGCCGGCGTCCAGGTGGGGATCGTGGTCGGGGGCGGCAACATCTTCCGCGGTCTTGCGGCCGCCGCCCGCGGGATGGACCGCGCCACCGGCGACTACATCGGGATGCTGGCCACGGTGATGAACGGGCTGGCGCTCCAGGATGCACTGGAACGGGTCGCCGTCCCGACCCGCGTCATGACCGCGATCGCGATGAACGAGGTGGCCGAGCCGTACATCCGGCGGCGCGCCATCCGCCACCTCGAGAAGGGCCGCGTCGTGATCTTCGTGGCCGGGACCGGCAACCCGTACTTCACGACCGACACGGCAGCCGCCCTGCGGGCGGTGGAGATCGGCGCTTCGGTGCTGCTCAAGGCAACCCGGGTCGACGGCGTCTACGAGGCCGACCCGGAGACCCACCCGGAGGCGCGCCGGTACACCGAGCTCACGTTCGCGGACGTCCTGACCGACCGGCTCGCCGTGCTCGACGCGACGGCGGTCTCGCTGTGCATGGAGAATGATCTTCCGATCATCGTCTTCGACCTCAACCAGCCCGACAACGTGCGCCGGGCCGCAATGGGGGAGCAGGTCGGGACTCGCATCGCCGGAGGTACCCCCGCATGAGCAGCCAGGTCCTCGGGGCCATCGAGCCGAAGATGGCGCGCGCCGTCGAGGTCCTGGAGCGTGACCTGCAGGGGATCCGCACCGGCCGGGCCTCGACCGCCCTCGTCGAGCGGATCCACGTCGAGTACTACGGCACGTCGACGCCCCTCAACCAGCTCGCCGGGATCAGCGTCCCGGAGCAGCACCAGATCGTGATCCAGCCGTGGGACCGGAGCGTGCTCGGCGCGATCGAGAAGGCCATCCTCAAGAGCGATCTCGGCCTGACCCCGAATGTCGACGGGACGGCGGTCCGGCTCAACATCCCGCAGCTGACCGAGGAGCGGCGGCGCGACATCGTCAAGATGGTCCATCGCCGGATGGAGGAGGCGCGGGTCGAGATCCGGAACCTCCGCCGCGAGGCGGCCGACGCGATCAAGAAAGAGGAGCGGGACGGGACGCTGGGAACGGACGAGGCCCACCGGGAGCTGGACGTCCTCCAGAAGGTCACGGATCGCGAGATCGCCGAGGTGGACAAGGTGGGCGGGACCAAGGAGCGCGAGGTCCTGGAGGTCTAAGGTGAGTCGCGCCCTGCCGGCCCGACCCACGGATGCGCCACCGGCCGCCCACCGGGAGCCGCGTGCCGCCGGGCTGGACGATGCGTCGGAGGCCGGTCCCCGGCCCGTTCACGTCGCCATCATCATGGACGGCAACCGTCGCTGGGCGCGCGCCCACGGCGTCCCGGAGCTCGAGGGACATGCGGCCGGGGTCGACAAGATCCGCTGGCTGGTGGAGCACGCGATCCGGCGCGGGATCGCCGTCCTCTCCCTCTACGCCTTCAGCCGCGAGAACTGGGCCCGCTCGGACGCCGAGGTGGCGGGGTTGTTCGCGCTGCTCGACCAGGCGATCCGCGCCGAGACGCCGGAGCTGGTCCGCCAGGGGGTCCGCGTGCGCGTCTCGGGACGCCTGGCCGAGGTGCCCGCGGACATCCGGGACTCGATCACGGAGGCTCTCGCGGCGACCGAGGGCGGCTCGCGCCTGATCCTCAACATCGCCTTCAACTACGCCGGCCGGACCGAGATCGTGGACGCGGTCCGGGCCATCGTCGCGGCCGGGACGCCGGCCGACGAGATCGACGAGGACACCATCGCGGCGCATCTCTACACGGCGGGCCTGCCCGATCCGGACCTCGTGATCCGGACGGGTGGCGAGCAGCGCCTGTCGAACTTCCTGATCTGGCAGTCGGCCTACGCGGAGCTCCACACCTGCGCGACGCTCTGGCCCGACTTCGACGCTGCGACGTTCGACACCGCGCTCGATGAGTTCGCGGGCCGCGGGCGCCGGTTCGGGCGCTGACCGGGCGCACCAGTGCGGCAGCGGACCCTGAGCGCGATCGTCATCGTCCCGGTCGTCATCGTCGCCTTCGCAGCCGGCGGGATCGGCATCGCGGCCCTGGCGCTGGTCCTGGCGGCGACCGGCGGGCGCGAGGCGGAGCGGCTCCTCGCCGGCACCGGGCGACCCCCGCTGTCCGGCGGCGTCGTGGCGGGGGCCGTGGTGCTGGTCGTGGCTGCGGCCCTGCCCCTGCTGGCCCGCCATGCGGCGCTCGGCAGCCCGGCGCTGATCGAGCGCCTCCCCGACGTCGCGCCCGGGCTGGTCGTCGTGGCACTCGGGGTGGCGGCGCTCACCCGGCGCGATCCCGTCGCGGGCTTCGCGGCCTGGTCCTCGACGGCCTTCGGCGCGCTGTACGTGGGCCTCCTGGCCGCGCTGGCGTGGCTCGCAGCGGCGGCCATGCCCGCGTGGATGTCCACCGCCGGAGCCGCGGGGACGCTGCTCTCCGACGGGCGCGCATGGCCGCTCCTCCTCGTGGCCGCGGTCTGGAGCTACGACACGGGCGCCTACCTGGTCGGCCGGGCGATCGGGCGGCACCCTTTCCTGCCCTGGATCTCGCGCGCGCAAGACCGTCGAGGGTGTCGTCGGCGGGCTCGTCGCCGCCACGACGGCGATCGCGATCGTCCTGGCGGTCATGGGCCGCGACCCGCTCGAGGCCCTCGTCCTCGGCCCGTTCCTGGGCGTTGCCGCCCAGGCGGGGGACCTCGCCGAGAGCCTCCTCAAGCGCGCGGCCGGCGCCAAGGACTCCGGGACCGTGATCCCGGGTCACGGCGGGATCCTTGACCGGATCGACTCGTTCCTGTTCGCCGCGCCCGTCCTGGTGGCGTATGTCGTCCTCGTCGCCGACAGGCTGAGCGGCCGCGGGGCGTCGCGCTCCTCGGCTCCGGCGGCTCCATCGGGAGGCAGGCGCTCGACGTGCTGGCCGGCCTCGCTCCCGCCTGGCGCGTCGTGGCGCTCGCGACCGGCTCGCAGTCGTCGCTCCTCGAGGCCCAGGCCCGCCAGTTCCGGCCGGCCGCGGTCGCGCTGGGCGACGAGACGTCGCTGGACCTCCCGGCCGGCACGCGGCGCGTCCGCGGCGCGGATGCGCTCGTCGAGCTCGCGACCCGCGACGACGTGGACCTCGTGGTGGTCGCGACCGGCGGCGTCGTGAGCCTCCGCCCGGTCCTCGCGGCGCTTCGCGCCGGCAAGGTGGTCGCCACCGCGAACAAGGAGACGCTGGTCGCCGGGCGGCCACCTCGTGATGGCCGAGGCCCGTGCCCGCGCCGCGGAGCGTGCCGCAGTCGACCCGCGCGGACCCGCTCGCCAGCCCGCTCGGCTGGCTCCGCCCGATCGATTCGGAGCACTCCGCGATCTGGCAGTGCCTCGTCGGCGAAGAGATGTCGGGAGTCGCCGGGCTCGTCCTGACCGCGTCCGGCGGCCCATTCCTGGACCTGCCGGCCGGCGGCGTTCGCCGGCATCACGCCGGCGATGGCGCTCCGCCATCCGACCTGGACGATGGGAGCGAAGATCACGATCGACTCGGCGACGCTCGCCAACAAGGGCCTCGAGGTGATCGAGGCGCACTGGCTCTACGGCGTGGCGTACCCGGCGATCGAGGTCGTCATCCATCCGCAGTCGGTGGTCCACTCGGCCGTCCGCTTCGTCGACGGCTCGCTGAAGGCCCAGCTCGGCACCCCGGACATGCGGCTCCCGATCCAGTACGCGATCACCTATCCGTCCCGGCGGCCGTCGCCGGCGGCCGCGCCGGACCTGCTGGCCGCCGGCAGGCTCGAGTTCCGGGCGCCCGACGAGGCGCGCTTCCCGGCGCTGCGGATCGCCCGCGAGGCCGGGGCGCTCGGATCGCGCGCCACGGCGGCGCTGATCGCCGCGGACGAGGTGGCCGTGGCGCGGTTCCTGGACGGGACGCTCGACTTCCCGGGCATCCCGCGCCTCCTCGAGGACGCCGTCGTCCGCTTCGGGACGGGCCCCGGGCAGGCTCCCGGGTACGATGACCTCGTCGCGCTCGATCTCGAGGTCCGCGCCGCGTTCAACGCGCCGGGAACCGCCGGCGCGCGCCCCGCGTAGAGGAGAAGGCATGCCGATCATCCAGGGGGCGATCACGATCGTCCTCTTCATCTTCATCCTCTGCGCGCTCGTCGTGATCCACGAGCTCGGCCACTTCGTGCTGGCGCGCCTCTTCGGCATCCGCGTCCACGAGTTCGGGATCGGCTTCCCGCCGCGGGCGAAGGTCCTGCGCGACCGCGGCGAGACCGTCTACACGCTCAACTGGCTGCCGATCGGCGGATTCGTCCGGCTCGAGGGCGAGGACGGCGACTCGGACGACCCGCGCTCGTTCACCGTGGCGGGGCTGCCGAAGAAGGTGCTGGTCCTGCTCGCCGGGGTGGGCATGAACCTGGTGCTGGCCTTCGTGATCTTCACCGCGATCGCCTGGCTCGCCGCGCCGCAGGGTGTCCTCACCTTCAACGACGTCGTGGCCGGCTCGCCGGCCGACCTGTCCGGGTTGAAGGCCGGCGAGGGCATCGTCGCGATCGACGGGACCACGTTCGACCTGCTCCCGGCACCGCAGGCCGGCCAGCAGGCAATCGCGGCGCTCCGCGACCGGGCCGGCCAGACGGTCACGCTCCGCGTGCGGGCCGTGGATGGCACGGAGCGCGACGTCACGGTGACGCTGCGACCGCCCGACGTGGCCGCGACCCAGGGCGCCCTCGGGATCCACAGCGCCGGGCTCGTCTTCTCCGGCGCGTACGCCGGGCGTGACCCGGTGGCCGCGGTCGGGGCGGGTGCCGCGTGGACCGTCAGCGCGTTCCGGCTGATCCTCGACGGCCTCGCCTCGCTGGTCTCCTCGATCGCGGCCAATCCCACCCAGGCGCCGCCCGTCACCGGGCCGGTCGGGATCGCCGTCCAGGTCGGCGACGTCTTCTGGCAGCTCGGCCCGATCTTCACGCTGTACCTGGCCGGCCTCCTGTCGGCGAACCTCGCCCTCGTCAACATCCTGCCGTTCCCGCCCCTCGACGGCGGGCGCATCCTCGTGCTCCTCCTCAAGTCCCTGTTCGCGCGCGGCGGCGCGGTCCTGCGCCGGATGGGCGTGCGCAGGCAGGGCCTCTCCTCGGCGACGGCGATCTCGGTCGAGCGCCTGACGTACCTGGTCGGCTTCGTCCTGCTGTTCGGGTTCCTCATCTGGATCACGTACTTCGACATCGCCCGGCAGGTCACCGGAGGCACGCCGTGACGAGCGCCGAGGAGCTGCGCCCGCGCCGCCGGCCCACGCCATCGGTCGACATCGGCGGCGTGCTGGTCGGGAGCGCCCACCCGGTGGTCGTCCAGTCGATGACGAACACGGACACGGCCGACGTCGACGCCACCGCGCTCCAGGTGGTCCGGCTGGCCGCCGCCGGGTCCCAGCTGGTCCGGGTCACCGTCAACACGGAGGCCGCGGCGGCCGCCGTGCCCGAGATCGTCCGCAAGGTCCGCGACCTGGGCTTCGAGACGCCGATCGTGGGCGACTTCCACTACAACGGCCACCAGCTCCTGGTGGACTACCCGGAGACGGCGCGGGCGCTCGCCAAGTACCGGATCAATCCCGGGAACGTGGGCGGGAAGCGCCACGACGACAACTTCCAGACGATCGTGCGGGTCGCCATCGAGCACGACCGGCCCATCCGGATCGGCGTCAACTGGGGCTCGCTGGACCCGGCCCTCCTGACCGCGATGATGGAGGCGAACGCAGCCCTCGCGTCACCGCGCGACAGCCGGGACGTGATGATCGATGCCATGCTCGCCTCGGCGCTCCGGTCCGCGGAGCTGGCCGAGGAGACGGGGCTGCGGCCACGATCGGATCATCGTGAGCGCGAAGGTCTCGGGCGTGCGCGACCTCGTGGACGTGTACCACCGGCTGGCGGCGCGGTGCGACTACCCGCTCCACCTCGGCCTCACCGAGGCCGGCATGGGCATGAAGGGGATCGTCGCCTCGACGGCCGGTCTCAGCGTCCTCCTCGCGGAGGGGATCGGGGACACGATCCGCGTCTCGCTCACGCCGGAGCCGGGCGCCGGGCGGGAGCTCGAGGTGGAGGTCGCCCAGCAGGTCCTCCAGTCGCTGGGACTGCGCAGCTTCATGCCGCAGGTGAGCGCGTGTCCAGGGTGCGGGCGGACGACGTCCGTCTTCTTCCAGGAGATGGCGCGCGACATCACGGCCTACCTTCGGGAGCGGATGCCGGCCTGGCGGGAGCTCCACCCCGGCGTGGAGGAGCTCCGGGTCGCGGTGATGGGGTGCGTGGTCAACGGACCCGGTGAGAGCAAGCACGCGGACATCGGGATCAGCCTGCCGGGAACCTTCGAGGACCCGGTCGCGCCGGTCTTCGTGGACGGCAAGCTCCACGCCACGTACCGCGGCGACGACATCGTGGCCCGCTTCATCGGGCTGCTCGAGGAGTACGTGGCGCGACGCTACCCGACCCCGGCGGGCATCGCGGGGTCGGTCGCCAGCACGGGGCCCGCGGCCTGACCGCCGCGGCCGCCGCGGCGAACGCCTGCCCGTCCTGGACGACGGCACGGAAGCGGGCGGCAGGTGGGGTATACTCCGGAGAACTTCGACCGCGCCGCTCCATGACGTGGGTGACCCCCACGTTTTTCTTTCGATCGGCCGGGATCGGCCGCCGTGCGTCGAACATGAGCTTGGAGGAGCACCACATGAGCCGCGACTTCGTGGGCGCCCTCCTCCAGCTCAACGCCGAGAAGGGCGTCCCCCGGGAGCACCTGATCCTGACGATCTCCGATGCCATCGAGTCCGCGTATCGCCGCATCCCCGGCAACGAGGACGTCCGCGTCCGCATCGACCCGGAGCGCGGCGAGATGCTGGTCACCCGCGAGCGCCGCGCGGTCGCCGACGTCGAGGACCCGCTGACCGAGCTGACGCTCGAGGAGGCCCGCGCGATCAAGCCCGACGCCGAGCTGGGCGAGGAGGTCGTCACGGCACAGCTCGGCCAGGATGCCTTCGGCCGGATCGGCGCCCAGACCGCCAAGCAGGTCGTCCTCCAGCGACTGCGCGAGGCCGAGCGCGACGTCCTCTACGACCAGTTCGCCAGCCGCGAGGGCGAGCTCATCACCGGGACCGTCAACCGCGTGGAGCCGCGCGCGATCATCCTCGACCTCGGGAAGGCGGAGGCGATCCTCGCGACGACCGAGCAGTCGCCCGTGGAGCACTACCGGATCGGCCAGAACGTCAAGGCGTACGTGCTGGAGGTCCGGCGCGCGCCGAAGGGCCCGCAGGTCCTCGTCAGCCGCACGCACAAGGGCTTCCTGCGCCGGCTCTTCGAGCTCGAGGTCCCGGAGATCCACGCCGGGACCGTGGAGATCAAGGCGATCGCCCGTGAGCCCGGCAGCCGTTCGAAGGTGGCCGTGGCGTCCCGCCAGGAGGGCCTCGACCCGGTCGGGGCCACGGTCGGCCAGCGCGGCGCCCGCGTCCAGGCCGTCGTCGCGGAGCTCGCCGGCGAGAAGATCGACGTCATCGAGTGGCACGAGGACCCGGCGGTGTTCGTCGCGAAGGCGCTCAGCCCCGCGCAGGTCCTGGCCGTCAACATCGACGAGGAGCACCGGATCGCGAACGTCGTCGTTCCGGAGAAGATGCTCTCGCTCGCGATCGGGCGCGAGGGGCAGAACGCACGCCTGGCGGCGAAGCTGACCGGCTGGCGGATCGACATCCGGAGCGACGTGCCGGCGCCCGACGCTTCGGCGATGCCGGACGCCCGGCCGGGCGGCGGCCCCGACGTGCCCGAGGCCGCCGCGGTCGGAGAGCCCCGCCAGCGCCGACACGGCGCCGGCCGTCGCGCACGAGCCCGCGGCAGGGGTGACACCGTAGCGCGGCGCGAGGCCGGCGGGCCACCACCGCGCCAGCACCCGACCCGGACCTGCGTGGCCTGCCGGACGCCCCGCCAGAAGCGCGAGCTCCTGCGGGTGGTGCGGACGCCCGGCGGCGCGATCGTGCTGGACGCCTCGGGGCGGGCCCCCGGGCGCGGCGCGTACGTGTGTGCCGCCGATGCCTGCCAGGATGCGGCGATGGCGAAGGGCGCCCTGCGCCGCGCCCTCGCGGTCCCGATCCCGGCGGGGCTGTTCGACCCGGTGCGGGCCGTCGCCACCGCCGTTCCCATGATTCAGAGCCAGGACGACCAAGAAGGAGGGGCCTGATGGCCAGGAGCAGGAGCGGAACCCGCGGGCGCCGCGGGCCCCGCAAGCCGCAGCGACGCGAGGGGGGCGGCTTCACGCCGGTCTCGGTCGCCGAGCCGCGAGATCGCAGCGCCGTGGTGCTGCCGCCCACGATCACGGTCAAGGAGCTCTCGGAGGTCCTGGCGGTCAATGCCGCGGACGTGATCCGGGAGCTCATCAAGAGCGGGATCTTCGCCACCATCAACCAGCTGATCGACCGCGACACCGCGTCCCTCGTCGCCACGGAGCTGGGATTCGAGATCGCCGAGGCGGAGGCGCCTGTCACGACGACGGAGGACGAGAGCACCGAGGCGCCTGCTCCCGCCGCGAAGGAGACGCTCTTCGTCGAGGACGACGCGGCCCTCCTCGTGCCCCGGGCGCCCATCGTGACGGTCATGGGCCACGTGGACCACGGGAAGACCAGCCTGCTCGACGCGATCCGGAGCACCGCCGTGGCGGCCGGGGAGCGGGGCGGGATCACCCAGCACATCGGCGCGTCGGAGATCGTCCGGGACGACAAGAAGGTCGTCTTCCTCGACACGCCCGGTCACGAGGCGTTCACGGCGATGCGCGCCCGGGGCGCCAAGGTCACGGACATCGCGATCATCGTGGTCGCGGCGGACGACGGTGTCATGCCCCAGACGCTCGAGGCGATCAGCCACGCTCGGGCGGCCAGGGTGCCGATCATCATCGCCCTCAACAAGATCGACAAGCCGGACGCCAACCTGGATCGCGTCAAGACCGAGCTGACGGAGGCGAACGTCGTCATCGAGGAGTACGGCGGCGACGTTCCGCTCGTGCCGGTCTCGGCGAAGACGGGCCAGGGCCTGGACGACCTGTTCGACATGGTCCTCCTCGTCGCGGACCTCCAGGAGCTCAAGGCGAACCCGAAGCGCGAGGCGGTCGGGACGATCATCGAGGCCGAGCTGGACAAGGGTCGGGGGCCCGTGGCGACCGTGGTCGTCCAGACGGGCACGCTCCGGATCGGCAACATCGTCGTGGTCGGCAAGACCTACGGCAAGGTCAAGGCGCTCGAGAACGCGGCCGGCAAGCGAATCCTGAAGGCCGGGCCGTCATCGGCCGCGCTCGTCCTCGGGCTCGACGACGTGCCGCAGGCCGGCGACATCCTGCGCGTCGTTGCGGACGAGAAGATCGCGCGGTCCATGGTCGAGCAGACCCGCAATGTCGCGGCCGCGCAGGCGGGCACCAGCCAGAAGGCGACCCTCGAGGACCTCTTCAACCAGTTCCAGGAGGGCCAGTCCAAGGAGCTCCGGATCATCCTGAAGTCGGACGTCTCCGGCTCGCTCGGGGCGATCACGCACGCACTCGGGCAGATCATCTCGGACGAGGTGCGCATCAGCGTCCTCCACGAGGGCACCGGCGACATCACCGACAACGACATCCTGCTTGCCTCGGCGTCGAACGCGATCGTGGTGGGCTTCAACACGAAGCTGGACCCCCAGGCGCGCCGCACGGCCGAGGCCGAGAAGGTCGACGTCCGCCTCTACGACATCATCTACAAGCTCACCGACGACATCGAGGCCGCCCTCAAGGGCATGCTCGAGCCGGAGATCGTGGAGCAGGTCGAGGGTCGCGCGGAGGTCCGCCAGATCTTCCGGGTGGGCAAGAGCACGGTCATCGCGGGCTCCGTGGTCACGGACGGCCACATCCCGCGGACGGCCGGCGTCCGGGTCTACCGCAACGGCAAGCTGATCGCCACGGACAAGCTGGACTCGCTCCGGCGCTTCCGCGACGACGTCCGCGACGTTGCCCAGGGGTACGAGTGCGGGATCGGCCTGGCCGGGTTCCACGATCTGGCCGAGGGTGACATCATCGAGGCGTTCACCCAGCAGTCGGTGAGCCGCTCGAGCCTCCGGTAGCGTCCCGTGAGCCAGCGCACGGACCGGGTCGACGAGCTCCTGCGCCAGGAGATCGGCGCGATCCTGGCCAGGGAGGTGGCGGACCCGCGGATCGGGTTCGCCACCGTGACCGACGTCGAAACGACGCGCGACCTGTCGCACGCCAAGGTCTGGGTCAGCGTGATCGGCGACCCCGCCGAGCGGCGCGAGACGCTGGCCGCCCTGGATCGGGCCATGGGGTTCGTCCGTCGCGAGCTTGGCGTCCGGCTCCACCTGCGACGAATTCCTGCGCTCCACGTGGAGCTGGACGCCTCGATGGAGCGCGGCACGCGCATGCTCCAGATCCTCGACGAGCTGGAGCACGGCGATGCGCCCCGTGCGGCGTCGATCGTCGACGCGCCCGTGACGGAGTCGCTGCCGACGCCCGTCGCGCGCCTGCCCCGGGAGGGCGACACGCCGGAGCCCGGGGTGGAACCCGGCGCTGGCGAATCCTCCGCGCCCGGCGGCGCGGAGTCAGCGTCCCCAGGCCGGGTCGGCGACCGTCCCGGCGTCCCGCCCGTCCAGCGTCGCCGCACGGATGGCGGAGCGCGGACCCTTCCCACGTCCGGCCCCCGACCGACATCGCGCGCGCGACGTCGCCGCCGGACCGGCTAGATGCCCATCGACCTGGGACGCCTGGCGACGGCGGTTCCGGACGCCGTGGTGGAGCGCCTGCGCCATGCGCGCCGCGTGCTGGCCATCGGCCACGAGAACCCGGATGCGGACGCGCTGGGGGCGGCCCTCGCGATCGGCATCCTCGTCGAAGCCCTGGGCGGACGGGCGACCGTGGCCGCGGCGGACGCCGTCCCCGAGCTCTATCGGTTCCTCGAGGGGAGCGACCTCGTCCGGACCGACCCGGAACCGGAGATGGTCTACGACCTCGTGGTCCTGTGCGACTGCGGTGACCTCTCGCGGGTCGGCGCGATCCGGGACCGCAACGAGGCGCTGTTCGCCGGGACGCCGCTCCTCACCATCGACCATCACGCCAGCAACGATGGGTCCGGGGACCTCGCCTGGATCGACCCCCGCGCGGCGGCGACATGCGAGATGGTGGCCCTGCTCGCCGTGCGGCTCGGCGTGCCGCTGACGGCGGGGGAGGGGAGGCTGGCCGCGGCCCTCACGGCCGGCATCGTGATGGACACCGCCACGTTCGCTCATCCGAACGCGACGGCCCGGACGCTCCAGGTGGCGGCCGCGCTCGTGGAGGCCGGCGCGCCGCTCTCCGAGATCAGCCGGCAGCTCTACCGCACGAAGCCCGATGCGCAGCTTGCGCTCTTCGGGCGCGTCCTCGGGCGGCTCCAGTCCCACGCCGACGGGCTCGTGATCGCCTCGACGATGGAGCTGGCCGACCTGGTCGCGACCGGCGCGCGCTCGGAGCACTCCGAGGGGATCATCGACCTCCTGGCCCAGTCGGAGACTGCCGAGGTGGCGTTGCTGCTCAAGGAGAAGGACGACGCCACGCGGGTCTCCGTCCGGACGAAGCCCGGCGGCGTGGACGCCACCGCACTCTGCGGGACCTGGGGCGGCGGCGGGCACCCCCGGGCCGCGGGTGCATCGCTCGCGCTCCCGCTTGCCGAGGCCACGGCGGCCGTCCTCCCGGTGGCGATCCGCTTCGCCCGCGCGGTGGCCCGGTGACCGAGGAGCCCCCGGTGACCGACGACCGCCCGGTGGATGCAGCCGACGCCGCGCGGGATCGCCGCCCCCGCCGCATCGATGCCGGGCTCGACGGGATCCTCGTGGTGGACAAGCCGGTCGGCCCGACCTCGCACGACGTCGTCGCGCTCGTCCGACGCCTCGCCGGGACGAAGCGAATCGGGCACGGCGGGACGCTCGACCCGTTCGCGTCCGGCGTGCTTCCGCTGTACCTGGGCCTCGGGACCCGCGTCGTCGAGTTCCATCTCGGCGCCCGGAAGGCGTACCGGGCGACAGTCTGCTTCGGCGCCTCGTCGACCACGGACGACCTGGAGGGCGAGCTGACGCCGAGCAACGGGCCGGCCCCGTCTCGCGGCGCCGTCGAAGCCGCCCTTGCGGGCTTCCTCGGGACGCATCTCCAGCTGCCGCCGGCGTTCTCGGCGCGCAAGGTCGGCGGGCGGCGCGCCTACGCCCTTGCCCGGGCCGGTCACGCGCCCGAGCTGCCGGCCCGCGAGGCAACCTTCCACGCGCTCGACCCTGGAGCGCTGGGACGGGACGGACCCGGACGGACCGCTCGCGGTGATCGACGTGGCGTGTTCCGCGGGCACCTACGTCCGGGCGCTGGCGCGCGATCTCGGGGCGGCCGTCGGCAGCGCCGCGTATCTCGGGGCGCTCCGCCGCACTGCCGCCGGCCCGTTCACGCTTGACGACGCAATCAGCCTCGACGTTGCCCGCGAGGCCGCGGCGAACGGGCGCTTCGCCGGCCTGCTCCGACCCGTCGGCACTGGCCTCGACGACCTCCCCGCCGTCACGCTCCGGCCGGACGAGATCGTCGTGGTGGCACACGGCGGCTGGATCGGGGAGGGCGGCCGCCTCCCGGTGCCGTCCGGCGCGCCGGTCGACATGGGCAGCGCCGCGGACGCGCCACGCGATGCGACCGGGTGCGGCTCCTGCTCGAGGACGGGTCGCTGGCCGCGATCGCCAGGCGCTCCGGCGGGCGCCTCGTGCCCGACAAGGTGCTGCGTCGCGCGCGCCGGCGCTGCGCCGCATGGCTGAACCCGTCCCGGTCCAGCGTGCGCCGGCTCGCGACGTCGACCCGACCGGAGCCGGCGCTCCATGGCATCTCCGCGCTTCGTCCCGAGCATGGGCCGCTCCTCGTCGTCGTGGGCGTCTTCGACGGGCTCCACCGCGGACATGGCTACCTCCTCCGCGAGCTCCGCCGTGCCGCCCGTCGCCTGGCTGCGGTGCCAGCCGTGCTCACGTTCGATCACCATCCCGACGAGATCGTCGCCGGTGCCGCGCCGCCCCTCCTGTGCGACCCGGACGAGCGCCTGGTCCGGTTGGCGCGCGCGGGCGTGGCGGTGACGATCGTCCAGCACTTCGACGATGCGCTCCGCCGGACCCCGTACGACGCCTTCGTGGAGTCGATCCAGGCGCGGACCGGCCTGGCGGGGTTCCTCATGACGCCGGATGCCGCGTTCGGCCATGAACGGCGCGGGACGCCCACGGCGCTGGCCGCCCTGGGCGCGCGGGACGAGTTCGTGGTCGTGGTCGTGCCGCCGTTCGATCTCGGCGGCCGGCACGTCCGCAGCACGGAGATCCGCACCGCGATCGCCACCGGGGACCTCGGCACGGCCCGCGGCGCTCCTCGGCCGGCGAGTCGCGGTCACCGGGGAGGTCGCCGATCGGTCGGATGACGGCCGGGAGGCCGTGCTCGCCTTCGGGGTCCCGGTCGCCCTTCCGCCGGCCGGTCGCGTACGCCGCAACGGTTGAGCCGGCGATCGCGCCCGGAGGTCCGCCAGCACGCCCGCATGACGCGGTCGTCCGGATCGGCGCGGATGGCACGCTCCGCGTTCGCGCTCGGCCGGGGACGCTGGGGGGCGGCCGGGTACGTGTGGCCTTCGTCCGCCCGGGGTGATGGCCGCTCGGCCCATCGTTTCGACCGGCCCGGCTCGACGCGTTTGCAGGAACCATCGACCCCTGCTACGCTCCGCAGGTTTGCAGGATTGGCTAGTAGAAGTTTTCGTGTCGGAGGACCGAGTGCCGCTCGTGCGGGAAACCAAGGACCGGATCGTCGCCGAATACGCGACCGGGGAAGGCGACACCGGCTCCGCCGAGGTCCAGATCGCGCTCCTGACGGAGCGGGTCAAGGACCTGACGGGGCATCTCAAGCTGTTCCCCAAGGACAATCATTCCCGCCGCGGCCTCCTCAAGCTGGTCGGCCAGCGCCGGCGCCTTCTCGCGTACCTCGTGAAGAAGGACGCCTCGCGCTACCGCGCCGTCATCGCACGGCTCGGCCTGCGCCGCTGAGCACGCGCTGAAGCCCGGGGCGAGCACCCCGGGCCTCGGCATTCGAGGTCGGCGCGAACGCCGGCAGCGGTCCGTCCCCGACGCGAGCGAGAAAGGAACGCTCGTGTCCCTCACCTTTTCCGTCGAGTTCGGCGGACGCCCCCTGACCATCGAGACGGGCAAGCTGGCCCGTCTTGCCGGCGGGTCCGTCACCGTCACGCTACGGTGACACGGTGCGTGCTCGGCACCGCCAACCGGTCCGAGCCGCGCCCGGGCCTGGACTTCTTCCCGCTCACGGTGGACTTCGAGGAGCGGATGTACGCCGCCGGCAAGATCCCCGGCGGCTTCATCAAGCGCGAATCGCGCCCGTCCGAAGCCGCCATCCTGGCCGCCCGCCTGACGGACCGCCCGATCCGGCCGCTCTTCCCGGAGGGCTACAAGGACGACGTCCAGGTGCGTCCTCACCGTCCTCTCCACCGACCAGGAGAACAACCCGGACGTCCTCGGCACGATCGCCGCGTCCGCCGCGCTGACGATCAGCGAGATCCCGTTCCACGGCCCCATCGGCGCCGTCCGCATCGGCCGGATCGACGGCGAGTTCGTGATCAACCCGACGATCCCGCAGCTCGCGGACTCCGACCTGGACCTCGATCGTCTCGGGCACCCGCGACGCGATCATGATGGTCGAGGCCGGCGCCAGGATCCTCCCCGAGTACGTGATGGCCGAGGCCATCCTGTTCGGCCACCGCGCCCTCCAGCCGCTCATCGACCTCCAGCTCCAGCTCCAGGAGGCCGTCGGCAAGACCAAGCGAATCCCGTTCCTGGAGGCCGGCACCGGCTCGGTCCTCGACTTCGCCGCGAAGGCGAAGGCGGGCGCCGAGTTCGTCGTGCTGGACGTGGAGACGACGGGCACCCACGCGGAGATGGCGGACCTGGTCGAGATCGCCGCCGTCCGGATCAAGAAGGGCAAGATCAGCGACCGCTGGTCCACGTTCGTCAACCCCGGCCGGTCGATCTTCGGCAACCAGATGCACGGGATCACCGACAAGGACGTCGCCGGCGCGCCGAGCCCCGCGGACGCCGCGAAGCAGGCGCTCGCGTTCGTCGGCGAGGCCACGCTCGTCGGCCACTCGGTCGGCTTCGACATCGCGTTCCTGGAGGCGGCCCTCGCCGACGGCACGCGCATCCGGCCGGGCACCTACCTCGACACGCTGACGCTCGCCCGCGACGGCTACCCGGACCTCCCCAGCTACACGCTGGGCGAGCTCTCGCGCTTCTTCGGGATCGAGCTGAAGCAGGCGCACCGCGCCCTCCCGGATGCAGAGGCGACGGCGGCGCTGGTCCTCGCGATCGCCGCCGACCTGCCGGAGCGCCTCGAGGCGCTCTCTGCCGGGATCGCGGACTCCATCCGCGCCAACCGGACGTCGAAGGACGACGCGAAGGCGAAGCTGGAAGCCGCACGCCGCAATGCGCGTGTCTGCAAGGCCCTCTTCGGCCTGGTCCACAAGAAGACCGCCCGGAAGCTGACCCTCGCGGAGGGCATCCGCATGGACGGGCGCGGCGTGGACGAGATCCGGACGATCACCGTCGAGGTCGGCCTCCTGCCGCGCGCGCACGGCTCCGGCCTCTTCAGCCGCGGCGAGACGCAGGCACTCACGATTGCGACGCTCGGCCCGTCCTCGGACGTCCAGCGGATCGACACGATCAGCCCGGAGACCGAGAAGCGCTACATCCACCACTACAACATGCCGCCGTACAGCACCGGCGAGAACAAGATGATGCGCGGCCCCGGCCGACGCGAGATCGGCCACGGCCACCTCGCGGAGCGGGCGCTCCTGCCGGTGCTCCCCAGCTCGGACGAGTTCCCGTACGTCATCCGCCTCGTCTCCGAGTGCGTCACCTCGAACGGCTCCACGTCGATGGCGTCGACGTGCGGCTCCACGCTCGCGCTCATGGATGCCGGCGTGCCGATCACGGCGCCGGTCGCAGGCGCGGCGATGGGCCTCATGTCCGAGCCTGACGGGACGTTCACGGTCCTGACCGACATCCTCGGCAAGGAGGATGCCTTCGGCGACATGGACTTCAAGGTCACCGGCACCCGGGACGGCATCACCGCCCTCCAGATGGACATCAAGGTGACGGGCATCAACGAGGCGATCATCCGGCAGGGGCTGGAGAAGGCCCACGTCGCGCGCATGGCCATCCTCGACAAGATGCTCGAGGTCCTGCCGTCCGCCCGCGACACGATGAGCGACTTCGCGCCGCGCATCACCAAGATCAAGATCAACCCCGAGAAGATCCGCGACATCATCGGCAAGGGTGGCTCGATGATCCGCAAGATCCAGGAAGAGACCGGGACGGAGATCAACGTCGAGGACGACGGCACCGTGGAGATCGCCGCCGTCTCCGGCGAGAATGCCCGCAAGGCCATCCACTGGATCGAGATCCCTCACCCGCGAGGTCGAGATCGGCGCCCTGTACCTGGGCACCGTGACGCGCCTCATGACCTTCGGCGCATTCGTGGAGATCCTCCCGGGCAAGGAGGGCCTCGTCCGCATCGGCGAGCTGGCCGACTACCACGTCCCCTCCGTCGAGGACGTGGTCTCGGTCGGCGACGAGGTGATGGTCGTCGTCACCGAGGTCGACCGCCAGGGCCGGGTCAACCTGTCCCGCAAGGCCGCCATGCAGCGGCACCTCGCCAAGGGTTGACCCGACGGCCCCGCCATGGGCCAACCGACATGGCGCCAGAGATCGCGTGCCCCCGGGAGACCGGGGGCACGCTGCTATACTCGGGCCGTGCCCGCCAGTCCATTCACGAGCAGCGGAGCCATGTCCCTCACGACCACTCCGACCCCTCACGGTCGCCGTCGTCGGCGCCACCGGCGTCGTCGGCCGCACGATGATCTCGGTCCTCCTGGAGCGGGCCTTCCCGATCGCGGAGCTGCGGCTCCTGGCGTCCGGTCGCTCCGCCGGCATGACCGTCCCCGTTGCCGGGCGCCAGGTCCCGGTCATCGAAGCCAGCCCGGACGCCTTCGAAGGCGTTGACATCGCGCTCTTCTCGGCCGGCGCGGATGTCTCCCGCGAGCTCGCGCCCCAGGCCGTCGCACATGGCTGCACGGTCATCGACAACTCCAACGCCTGGCGGATGGAGCCCGGCGTCCCGCTCGTCGTCAGCCAGGTCAACCCGGACGACCTGGCGGCGCACGAGGGGATCATCGCGAACCCGAACTGCAGCACGATGCAGCTGGTGCCGCTCCTGATGGCGCTGCGCGACGGCCCCGGCCTGGAGCGTGTCGTCGTCGACACGTACCAGGCGGTCTCCGGCACGGGCGCGGACGCGATCGCCGAGCTCGAGACGCAGATCCGCGCCCACGCGGCCGGGGCGCCCAAGGAAGCCCTGGTCTACCCGCACGCGATCGCGTTCAACGCGCTGCCGGAGATCGACGTCTTCCTGGAGAACGGCTACACGAAGGAGGAGTGGAAGGTCGTCACCGAGAGCCGCAAGATCCTCCACCTCCCCGACCTGCGGGTTTCCTGCACTGCGGTCAGGGTCCCGGTCTTCGTCGGCCACTCCGAGGCAGTGCACGTCGAGACACGCGCGGCCGTCACGCCGGCGGCCGCACGGGCGCTCTTCGCGGAGGTGCCCGGCGTCGTCGTCCGCGACGAGCCCGCCGCCCACGTCTATCCGCTTGCGACCGAGGCGGCGGGCCGCGACGAGATCTACGTCGGCCGCGTCCGCCAGGACCCGTCCATCCCCGGTGGGCGGGGCCTCGCGTTCTGGTGCGTCTCCGACAACGTGCGCAAGGGCGCGGCCACGAATGCCGTGGAGCTCGCCGAGCTGCTTGCTGCGCGCGGCTGGGTGACGCCCGCCTCGCGCCGCGCCCTGCACGCGGAGGCGGAGACGCCAGCGTGACGGCCCCCGACCGTCGGGCGGCGCTCGATGCGCTGGCGGCGGAGATTCGGGCCTGCACAGCCTGCCGGCTGCACGCCGGTCGCACGAACGCGGTACCCGGCGAGGGCGACCCCATGACCGAGGTCGTGTTCGTGGGGGAGGGCCCAGGCGTCAACGAGGACCGCCTGGGTCGGCCGTTCGTGGGTCGAGCGGGCGATCTCCTCGTGCGCCTTCTGGCCTCCATCGGCTGGCAGCGCGGCGACGTCTTCATCACGAACGTCGTCAAGTGCCGGCCACCGGACAACCGGGACCCGGAGCCTGACGAGGTCGCGGCCTGTGCCCCGTACCTGCGGCGCCAGCTCGAGGTGCTGGATCCTGCCCTCGTCGTGACGCTGGGCCGGCACTCCATGGGCCGGTTCATGCCGGGAACCACGATCAGCCGCGCACACGGGACCAGCGCGCCGGTGGACCCTGCGTCGGGCGCCGCGAACGCCCAGGTCTTCGCCATGTACCACCCGGCAGCCGCGCTGCGGGCCGCGGCGGTGGAGACCGCCAGCTTCGAGGATGCCGCCCGGATCCCCGCGGTGCTCCTGGAGGCGCGGCGGCTCCGCGACCGAACGACAACCGCGCCGAGCGCGACGCCTGACCCGGCGGCGCCCGCGGCCGGTCCCGCGGCATTCGACCTGCCGCCCCAACCACCCGAACCCGATCAACTGACGCTCTTCACGTGAGGCCATGACCAGAAAGACACGCCGTCACCAGCGACACGCCGCTCCGCATCATCCCGCTCGGCGGGGTGGGGGAGATCGGCAAGAACATGTACGTCTTCGAATACGGGGACGACATCGTCGTCATCGACTGCGGCCTGATGTTCCCCGACGAGGAGATGTTCGGCATCGACCTCGTCATCCCCGACATCAGCTACCTCAAGGAGCGCCGCGCCAACGTCCGGGCGTTCCTCATCACCCACGCCCACGAGGATCACGTCGGTGCCCTGCCGTACGTGCTCCCCGAGTTCCCGGGCGTGCCGGTCTACGCGTCGACCCTTGCGCGCGGGCTGCTGGGCAACAAGATCAAGGAGCACAAGCTCCACAACAACCCGCTCATCGGGCTCGAGCCCGGGGACGTGATCCCGATCGGGCCGTTCACGGTCGTCCCGTTCCGGATCGGGCATTCGATCCCCGACGCGATGGGGATCGCCCTCCGGACGCCCGTCGGCACCGTCGTGCACACCGGCGACTTCAAGTTCGACCACACCCCCGTCGACGGCAGGCTCTCGGATTTCCACATCCTTGCCAAGCTCGGCGAGGAGGGCGTGATCTGCCTGCTCTCGGACTCGACGCGGGCGGAGAACCCGGGCTACACGCCGTCCGAGCGGACGGTGGGCGAGGCGTTCCGCGAGATCATGGAGCCACTCGACGGCCGGGTCATCGTGGCGACCTTCGCCAGCAACATCGCGCGCGTCCAGCAGGTGCTGGACGCGGCGGCCAGCTTCAAGCGGAAGGTCGCGGTCATCGGCCGCTCGATGGAGCAGAACTTCCGGATCGCCAGCGACCTTGGCTACCTGACCTACGATGCCGACCGGATCGTGTCCAAGGAGCGGATCGGCGAGATCGCGGCGGACAAGCTCGTGATCTGCACCACCGGCGCCCAGGGCGAGCCGATGGCAGGCCTGGCCCGGATGGCCAACCGCGACCACCGTTTCGTGGAGATCCAGCAGGGCGACACGGTGATCGTCTCGGCCAGCCCGATCCCGGGCAACGAGGAGTACGTCGCCCGGACCATCGACAACCTCTTCAAGGCGGGCGCCAACGTCTACTACCACGCCATCAAGCGCGCCCACGTCTCCGGTCATGCCAGCCAGGAAGAGCTCAAGCTGATGCTCGGCCTCACGAAGCCGCGCTACTTCATCCCGATGCACGGCGAGTTCCGGATGCAGGTCCAGCACGGGCGCCTGGCGATCGAGACGGGCGTCGCGCCCGAGAACGTGTTCATCATCGAGAACGGGATGCCGATCGAGATCCTCGCCGACGGGACCGCTCGCCGCGGCGCCCCCGTGACGGCGGGCTACGTGTACGTCGACGGCCTGTCGGTGGGTGACGTCGGGGAGGTTGTCCTGCGCGACCGGCGAGCGCTCGCCAACGACGGCATGTTCATGGTCGTCGTCACCGTCGACAAGCAGACCGGGAACGTCGTGGGACGGCCGGAGATCATCACCCGCGGCTTCGTCCACCTCAACGAGAAGGACCCGATCATGGCGGAGGCCGTGCGCCGCGTCGTGGCGGCCATCGAGAACCCGGGCGACCACATCAGCGAGGTCGGGCTCCTCAAGAGCCAGATCAAGGACGGCGTCTCGCGCTTCCTCTACGAGCAGACGAAGCGGCGTCCGATGGTCTTCCCAGTCGTCGTCGAGGTCTAGGTGGCGACGCGTCGACGCGCGCCGGCCGCCCGCCCCCGGACCCGGACGCCGCGCCGCCGGTCCTCCCCGGGACAGGCGTTCCCGCGGCTCTCGCCGGACGTCACGCGCTCGCTCGTGGCGGTGGTCCTGCTCGTGCTGGGCGCCGTCATCCTGATCGGGCTCGTGCTCCAGGGCCGCGGGGCCCTGACGGACTGGATCCTCCGCGTGATCGCGCCGTGGTTCGGCTCCGGCCGCTGGCTCCTGCCGCTGCTCCTGATCGGCCTGGGGGTCTGGCTGGAACGGGCAGGCAGCGTGCGAGCGGGCTGGCCCCGGACGCTGGCCGGATCCGCGGTCGCGTACCTCGCGGCTGCTCGCGCTGATCGCGCTCCTCGCGGACGCGGGGATCCTCGACGGACGGTCCGGCGGCCGGATCGGCTCGGGACTCGCCACCTTCGTGGGTCGACTGGTCAGCCCGCCGGGCGCGTTCGTCGTCTTCATCGGGGTGCTCCTCGCCGGGCTCGTCCTTGCCCTCGACCGGCCGGTCCGCGAGCTGCTGGCTCCGTTCGGGCGCGGTGCCCGCGGGCTGGGCAGCGCGCTCGCCGCGCCGGCAGCGACGGCCGGGGCGGCCGCGGTCGAGGAGGTCCGCCGGGCGCGCGCCGATGCGACGCCGGCATCCGGCAACGGGACGGCACTCCGGTCCGGGGCGAAGCGCCCGCGACCTGACACGACCCGAGATCCCGTCCCCCTTCGAGCAACCCGCCCAGACGTCATCGGTCTTCTCGGGACCGCCGCCGGCGCCGGTCACCGGGGAGCGGCTCACGCTGTTCCCGGACGGCGCCGCGACGGGGCCCGGTCAGGGGGCGGCTGCCGGCGGCGCGCCCGGGAACGGCGGCGGGAGGGACGGACGCGGCGCCCGCGCACCGCGAGTATCGCCTGCCGCCGATGACGCTCCTCGAGGACCTGGCGCCGCGGACGTCCAACGCCGGCATGGATCACGCGCGCAACGCCGCGATCATCGACGGCAAGCTCGCCAGCTTCAACATCCCCAGCCGCGTCACCCGCTGGAACGCGGGCCCCGTCGTGACCCAGTACGAGGTCGAGCCCGACCCGTCGATCAAGGTGAGCCGGATCGAGGCGCTCTCCGACGACCTCGCCATGGCGCTGGCCGCCCGGACGATCCGGATCGAGGCGCCGATCCCGGGCAAGACGGTGGTGGGCATCGAGATCCCGAACATGGACTTCAACGTGGTCGCGATCCGGCGGATCCTCGAGGACCCCGAAGTGGTCGCGATCCCGTCGAAGCTCGCGTTCGCCCTGGGCCGCGACGTGGCCGGCCACGCCCGGGCGGCCGACCTCGCGAAGATGCCGCACCTCCTGATCGCCGGGGCCACCGGCTCCGGCAAGAGCGTGATGGTCAACGCGCTCATCACGAGCCTGCTCATGCGGGCGACCCCCGACGAGGTCCGGATGATCCTGGTGGACCCCAAGCGCGTCGAGCTGGCCGACTACAACGGGATGCCGCACCTGCTCGTCCCGGTCATCACCGAGGCCGACCGCGCCACGGGCGGCCCTCAAGTGGGCGGTCAGCGAGATGGAGATGCGCTACCGGCGGTTCGCCGGCGCCACCGCCCGCAACATCGACTGCGTACAACGAGACGCGGGTCGACCCGGCCGATCGGCTGCCCTACATCGTGATCATCGTCGACGAGCTGGCCGACCTCATGATGCGCGACGGCCGGACGGTGGAGGACCCGATCGTCCGGCTCGCCCAGAAGGCGCGCGCCACGGGCATCCACCTCGTGCTCGCCACCCAGCGGCCGTCGGTCAACGTGGTGACGGGCCTCATCAAGGCCAACTTCCCGTCGCGGATCGCCTTCGCGATGGCGTCCCAGATCGACTCGCGGACGATCCTCGACGCGCCCGGCGCCGAGGACCTGATCGGCCGCGGCGACATGCTCTTCCAGCCCTCGGACCTGCCGCGCCCGATCCGCCTGCAGGGCGTCTTCGTCTCGGACCGGGAGATCCGGGCGGTGACCGTCGCACTGGCGGGCCGAGGCCGAGCCGCACTACGACCTGGGGATCATCGAGGACGACGAGGAATCGACCGGGATCGGTGGACGACCTCGCCGACGACGACGCGGACCGGCTCCTGCGGGACGCCGTCGGCGTCGTCCAGGAGTACGATCGCGCCTCGGCGTCGCTGCTGCAGCGGCGCCTCAAGATCGGGTACGCACGGGCGGCGCGGATCATCGACCAGCTCGAAGCGCGCGGCTACATCGGGGCGTTCGACGGCTCGAACGCGCGCCAGGTGCTCCGGCGCGAGGTGAGCGGCGCCGCGGCGCCGGCGGACGGCGATGTCGGAGACGACCGGTGACGACGCGCCACCATGCCCGCCCGGCCGGGGCGGAGCACGACCGGCCCCCGGTCGAGGATCGGCACCCGCGCCCGGGCGCCGACCCGCTGGGGGAGCGGCTGATCGCCGCCCGCGAGGCAGAAGGGCATCGACCTCCTCCGCGCCGAGCGTGAGACGAAGATCGGGCGCGGATACCTCGCCGCGCTCGAGCGGGGTGACTACGCGTCGCTCCCGGGAAGCGTCTACGTCCGCGGCTTCCTCCGGAACTACGCCCAGTACCTCGGCCTCGACCCGGACGAGGCGGTGGCCCAGTGGCACCGCGAGGTGCCCGAGGACGCGCCCGAGCCGGTGATCGTGATGCGGCGCCCGCTGGTCGCTCCTCGCAAGGGCCTCGTCCTCACCTCGGGCGTGGTCGTCGCGGCCGTCGTCACGGTCGGGGTGCTCGCGATCCTGGCCTACATCGGGTTCCAGCTGGTCCGCTTCACCGATCCGCCGCCGCTCGTCGTGGTCCAGCCGCCGACCGCGGTGATCGACGTGGCCGAGAGCACGACCACGTACGCGCTCCTCGGGACCACGGTCGCCGGCGGCCTCGTGACGATCGATGCGCCCGGGCGCGACCCGCTCAACATCACCGCGGCCGGCGACGGGGGGTGGGTGGCCACCGTGGAGCTTCGGCGCGGCAAGAACCAGTTCGACGTGAGCGCGGTCGATCCGAAGACCGGCAAGCCGGCCGATCACACGATCCGGCTCCTGATCACGGTCCCCTTCAGCCCGGTCATCGCCCCGACGCTCGCCCTCAATTCGCCCGCCGACGGCTCGACCTTCCAGAACGGGGCGATCCCGGTTGCCGGCCAGGCCACCGATGCGACGACGGTCAATGTCGCGGCGACGTACCTGGGCCCCGTGCCGGCAGGCGCGCCGACGGCGTCGACCGCGCCCGCGGCGTCGGCAGCGCCCAGGGCGTCGGCTGCGCCCACCCCGGCGGCCCCCGCGGCGGTCGACGTCACGCCCGCAGACGACGGGTCGTTTGCGACCAGCCTCGACCTGACGGCCGGACGCTGGACGTTGACGATCGCCGCCAGGAGCGGCGACGGCAAGACCACGACCCTGACGCGGAACGTGACGGTCGTCTACCGGGGCGTGAACGTCGTCGTGGCGGTCTCGGGCGGTCGCGCGTGGCTCAAGGTGTGGGTTGACGGCGTGGTGTCGCCGACGACCGGGAGCGGCGGGCTCGTCGTCAACGACGGCCAGACGCTCACCTTCAGCGGCACGACCTCGGTCGAGGTCCGGACCGGCAACGCCAGCGTCACCTCGTACAGCGTCAACGGCACGAACCTCGGGCTGCTCGGGAAGGGGGGCTCGCCGGAGACGTGGCTCTTCCAGCCGCCCGATCCGCCGAAGCTGACCAACCGGATCCCCTGATGGCGAGGATCGCGACGGACGAGCTGCGTGGCCTCGCGGAACACCTCCAGGAGATCTGCCTGGGCGCGGGGCTGCACCGTCGCGACGGCCGAGTCGTGCACCGGCGGGCGCGTGGCGGACGCGCTGACGGACGTGGCCGGCTCATCGGGCTACGTGCGGGGCGGGGTCGTCGCCTACGCCGACGCGGTCAAGGAGGCGCTCCTCGACGTGCCGGCGATCGTGATCGCCCAGCACGGCGCGGTCAGCGCACAGGCTGCGCGGGCGATGGCGGCGGGAGCGCGGACGCGGCTCGGCGCCGACCTCGCGGTGGCCGTCACGGGGATCGCGGGCCCGTCCGGGGCGACGCTCGAGAAGCCGGTCGGTCTCACGTACGTGGCCGTCGCCGACCCGGCCGGCGTGGAGATCCGGCGGTTCACCTGGACCGGCGACCGCGAGGCGAACAAGGCGGCCAGCGCACGGGCGGCGCTCGAGCTTCTCCTGGAGCGAGCCACCGCAGTCGCCGGAGGAATCGCAGGACCGCGCAGGACGGCGACCCCGGCCGATGCGGCCGGCTCCGGCAGCGCCGACTGACGGACAAGGCGCCCTCGCGTTCTGCATACTTGGGGCAGCGACCGAAGCGTCCCGGCGTGCGCGCCGGGCGACACGGAGGAACCGATGGCCGGCGAGTTCTCCTTCGACGTGGTCTCCGAATTCGACGCCCAGGAGCTCCGGAACGCGCTCGACCAGGTCCGGCGCGAGATCGCCACGCGCTTCGACTTCAAGGGAGCCACCGCCGAGATCACCCAGGAGAAGGACGCGCTCGCGATCCTGACCGACTCGGAGCTCCGGGCGAAGTCGATCCGCGAGCTCATCGAGTCGAAGGCGGTTCGGCGCAGCCTCTCGCTCAAGATCTTCGACTGGGGCGCCGTCGAGCAGGCCGGCGGCATGAAGGTGCGCCAGCACGTCGGGCTGCGCAGCGGGCTCCCGGACGACCTCGCCAGGAAGATCACGAAGATCCTCCGGGACGAGTTCCCGAAGGCGAAGGGCCAGATCCAGGGCGACGCCGTCCGCGTCGAGCGCCAAGAGCAAGGACGACCTCCAGAAGGTGATCGCGCGACTTCGCGAGCTCGACGAGACCGTCCCGCTCCAGTTCACCAACTACCGCTAGGAAAGGGAAGTCCGTGACCGGGACACCGCGGACAGCCGGCCGCCTCATCGCCGACACGCTCGCCGCGGCCGGGGTGCGGGTCGCCTACACCGTTCCGGGCGAGAGCTTCCTGCCGCTCCTCGACGGCCTCGCGGCCGCCGGGATCCGGGTCGTGGCCACTCGTCACGAGGGCGGCGCCGCGTTCATGGCGGCCGCCTCGGCGGCACTCAGCGGCCACCCGACGGCGGTCCTCGGGACGCGCGCGGTCGGCGCCGCGAACCTGGCGATCGGCCTCCACGTCGGCCCACGCGGATTCGCTCCCGGTCATCGCGCTCGTCGGCCAGGTGGCGCGGCCGACCCGCGGCCGCGAGGGGTTCCAGGAGGTCGACCTGGCGGCGACCGTCGGCGGGTTCTGCCGCTGGGCGCGCGAGGTGCGCGACGTGGCGGCGCTGCCCGGCGATCCTCGACGAGGCGCTCCGACGCGCCACGACCGGCCGGCCGGGCCCGGTGCTCCTGTCCCTGCCCGAGGACCTCCTCGCCGAGGAGGTCCCCGACGCGCCCGGCGCGACCTGCGGCCGCGGCGATGCCCGGCCCGTCCGCGCACGCCACCGCCCGACCCGATCCACGTGCGCCGGATCCTCCACCTGCTGCTCGACGCGGAGCGGCCGGTCATCCTCGCCGGCGGCGGCGTCCTGCGCTCGCGCGCGACGGCCGATCTCGTCCGCCTGGCCGAGTTCGTGGACGTCCCGGTCATCGCGGCGTGGCGCCGGCCGGACGTCTTCCCGAACGACAACCCCCGCTACCTCGGGATGAGCGGCTACTTCGCCGCGCCGACGGTTCGACGCCGGCTGGAGGAGGCCGACGCCATCCTCGTGATCGGCTGCCGCCTCAACGAGGTGGCCACGTACGGCCACGCGATCCCGGCTGCCGGGACGCGCTGGGCGCACGTGGACGTGGAGCCGCTCGGGTCGCGGCCCGGGCCTTGCCGCGCCGACGATCGCGCTCGCGGCCGACGCGCGCACGTTCCTGCGGGAGGCGCGACGGGTCCTCGGGCGGGCGTGCTCGACGCCGGCGGCCTGGAGCGGCGTCGCGCCGCGATGGCCGCCGATCGGTCCGCCTACGAGGAGGCCCGCCGCGTCGACGAGGCAGCCTGGGACGGGCCGGGCGTGCATCCGGGCCGGGTCGTCGCGACGCTCAACCGCGTCCTCTCGCCGGACACGATCGTCACCACCGACGCGGGCAACTTCGGCGGCTGGGCCGCCCGCGGCCTGATCCTGCGACGGCCGGGCACGTTCGTGGGCACGACGGCGGGCGCGATGGGCTTCGCGATCCCGGCCGCCGTCGCGGCGTCGCTCGCCGGACCGGGACGGCCGGTCGTGGCCCTCGCCGGCGACGGCGGGGCCGGGATGACGATCGCGGAGCTGGAGACCGCCGTCCGCGTCGGCGTCCACCCGGTCGTGCTCGTCTTCGACAACGAACGCTACGGCACGATCCACGACCACCAGGTTCGCCGCGGCCTCGAGCCGGTGGCGACCGACCTCGGGCCGGTGGACTGGGTCCGCGTCGCCGAGGGCTACGGCGCCCTTGGAGCGCCGCATCGACGAGGACGACGCGTTCGAGCCGGCGCTTCGGGCTGCGCTCGCCGCGGCCCGCCCGACCGTCCTCCACCTGGTGGTCGACCGCCGCTGGGTCTCGGTCGACCGCTTCGCGGACGCGCCGACCTGCCCGACGCCGCCGCAGCCGGCCCGCGGAGCGCCGAGGTCGAGCGTCCCGAGCCCGAGCGGGCCGAGCCGATCCCGAGGCGCCGAGCCGGAGGCCATCGGCCGAGCGGTCGCCGAGCGCTCGAGCTGGCGGCGGCCGAGCCGGCCGTCCGACGAGCCGGCGACGGCGGCGCCGAGCCCGCCGGCCGGCCGGAGCTGGAGGCGTCCCCGGCGCCGCCGGAGCCCGATCCGGACGCCCGCGGCGCCGTGATCCACCGCGACGCCGGGGAGATCGGCGCCGGCCTGGAGCCCGTCCGCGCCGGCACGGCCGATCCCTCCCGGCGAGCGGATCCACGTCGTCGGCGCCGGCGGTGCCGCCGCCGCGGCAGCGTGCCTCCTCGCGCATCACGTCGGCGCGCGTGCGTCCGGGCTGCGACGCCGGCGGACCCTCGCCGTACACGCCACCGCTCGAGGATGCCGGCATCCCGCTTCTCTGGACCCATGACCCGGGGCACGTGGTCCGCGACGGGTCGCCGCTCGTGGACCGCCTCGCGGTCACGAAGGCACTGACGTCGGTCCAGCCCGACCACCCCGAGCTCCTGGCGGCCCGGTCCCGCGGCATCCCCGCGACCAGCGTGCAGCAGCTGATCGCCGACGCCGCGGCGACGCGCGGCGCGGCGCTCATCGGCGTGGCCGGGACGCACGGGAAGTCGACGACCACCGGCTGGCTGATCCATCTCCTGGCCGGCGCCGGGCTCGACCCGTCCGGGTTCGTCGGCGCCCTGCTGCCGCCGGCGCTGGCCGGGGGCATCCGCCCGTCCACGGTCCGCCTCGGCGCGGGACGCCACTTCGTGGTGGAGGCCGACGAGTACGCCGGCAACTTCGACCCCTATCGTCCGTCGCTCGGAGTGCTCACGAACGCCGACTGGGATCACCCGGACGTCTTCCCGGACCGAGCCGCTGTCGTCGCGGCGTTCGTGGCCTGGATCCGTCGCTTCGACGGGGGAGGGGAGGACCCGGTCCTCGTCGCGAACGCGGGCGACCCGGGCGTCCGCGACGTGCTCGTCGGGCTGCGCGACTGGCCCGGCCGGCTCGTCGTCGTGCGCGTCGTCGGCGCCGGCGAGGATCCGGCGGCCGCCGCCGCAGCGCTTGCCGGCGCGCACGCGACGGCCCGCGGCCCCGCATCCGCGATCGCGGGCACCTGGCAGGTCGGCCCGGCGGGGGAGGGGAGCCTCGGGATCGCCGGGCCTGTCGACCCGCGGGCTGTCGACCGGTCGTCACAGCTCGGATCGGCCTCCCGGGACGTCACAACGCGGAGAACGGCCTCGTGGCCGCCGGCGCTGCGCTCGCCGCGGGCGCCGGAGTCACGGCGATCCTCGACGGCCTCGCGACGTTCGCCGGGGTCGGACGTCGCCTGGAGCTGAAGGGCGACGTCGACGGGGTCGTCGTCCTCGACGACTACGGGCACCACCCGACCGCGATGGCGGCGACGTTCGCCGCGGTGGCGCGATCGCTACCCGGGCCGTCGACTGTGGGCGGTCTACGAGCCGCTCACCTTCCACCGGACGGCGGCGATGCTCGACGAGTTCGCCGACGTCCTGGCGCGGGCGGATCGCGTGGTCATCGCCGACATCCACGCCGGTCGCGACCCGGATACGACGATCACGTCCGCCCGGGCGCTGGCGGACGCGGTGAACGCGGTGCGGAGGCGCGCCGGCCTGGGCGCCGGGGTCGGTCGAGGCGACGGCGGACTGGCTCGCCCCACGCGTCGAGCGCGGCGACGTGGTCCTCGTGATGGGCGGCGGCCGCTCCTACGTCGTCGCCGACCGGCTGCTCGCGCACCTCCGAGCGCGCGCGGCGGGGTGATCCGCGAACGCGTACGCTCGATCCATGACGAACGCCGCCGAACCATCCCGACGACGACCCGCGCGACCGGCTGGCGGCCGCGCTGGACGCGCTGACCGTGACGGACCTGCCGCGCCTTGCCGCCGCCTGGACCCCGGAGCTGCGCGACGAGCTGCGCCGTGCCGACATCGCCCTCTCGGAGCACGAGCGCGATGACCTCACCCACGTGGTGGGACCGCTGTTGGATCGCATCTCGCTGCTCGGGGCGGTGGTCGAGGAGTCCGACGACCTCGCGCCGCCACGATCGGGCGGGTGGAGAAGCGGCACTCGAGGTGATCGAGGGGGCCGTGATGGCCGTCCACGCCGCAGACCTGCTGACGTCCGAGCGTCGGAAGCGGCTCGCGGCCCCGTGGCTGGCGGCGCGGTCGCGCCACGGCGGGGAGACGGACGGCGGGACATAGGCCGGACCTGGCCGGAAACGAACGACGAGGATCAGCGCCTGCGAGCGTCCTCCCCGGGGATCGCCTCGCTCGGCGAGCGCCGCCGAAGGGCCGGCTGCTATGCCGGATGCTCCGTCGGACGCCGATCGCGGATCAACCGCCAGGCCGTCCACGACCTCGACCTGCGGGAGGGTCAGCAGGATCGCCGGTGGCGCGATGACCTTCCAGCGCCGGCTGCCGCCGCCGAGCACGATCCGCTCGCGGGCCATGACCGCGGCGTCGACCCAGATCGGGAGGTCGGGCGGCAGCCCGAACGGGGTGACCCCGCCGATCTCCATGCCGGTCAGCGTCTTCGTTTCCTCCGGCTGCCGCGAACGACGCCTTGCGGGCGCCGAGCCGGGCGCGAACGACGCGGTTGACGTCGAGCCGGTGCGTCGCCAGGACGACGCACGCGGCGTACCGACGGGGCTCCGCCTTCCCGACCACGACGATCGTGTTCGCGGACTCATCGCGGGTCGAAGCCGTACGCGGAACAGAAGGCCGCCGTGTCCGCGAGCGCCGGGTCGCAGGGGAACAGCTCGTAGGCCAGCCCGCATTCCGCGAGGATGCCCTCGAGCCGTGCCCGGGCGTTATCGGCATCCATGCTGAGCGGGATCTCGTCCGGCATGGCCGATGCGGTCAGGCGGTGGGAACGACCTGTTTCCCGTCGCGACCGGCGCCCAGCTCACCGCGGACGGCGGCGGCACCGTGGTCCGAGGACCAGGACCCGACGGCGACGCGGAGCGCGATGGAATCCGGCCGGACCGTGAGGCGGTTGCCGGCCCGCACGTCGCGGTCCAGGAGGTCGATCGTGCCGCGATAGGCCGGCTTGGCGTTGGCGGGGCGCTGACCCGACGGGTAGACATCGAAGTAGCCGTCGGTCGAGATGACGATCAGCGCTTCAGGGGTGGCGAACTTGGTGCGAGCCATGGTGGTATCCGATCTTGGGCGCGCCTCGAGGAACGGAACGGCGACTCGGGCGACTCAGGGTAGCACCGCTCGCTGCGGGACCCCGCGACCGTCGGGTGTCGGGCCCGCGCGGGAGGTCGCCCCTGCTCGCGTTGCGCAGCCTGCTCGCGT
>CAVRMJ010000004.1:0-82187 GCA_963722475.1 uncultured Chloroflexia bacterium
ACGAACCTGGCCGAGCGCCATGCCATCGCGCTTCCTCCCGGCCGGACTGGCTCTTCTCGAGTGGGCCGCTCGGCGATCCGCCGACGCCGGCGGCCACCCGCCGACATCGCCGAGATCATGGAGCTGACCCATGCCCGCGAGCACCGCCTGTTTGCCGGGCAGGCTGGACCGGTCGGAGCTCGGCCTCGGGGAGAAGGTGATCCTGACGGCCGAGCGGGTGCCCGACGGCGATTTCGCTCGTGGGACGAGGTCCGGGAGTGGGCGCGCGGGATCCGGCGGCGGCGTCGACGGGGAAGTGGGAGCGCGGGCGCCTGACCGCGCGGGGCGGTCCGCGGCGCGCGGTTCCCGGCCCCGACCGTCGCAGCGATGCTCAGCCGGGACGGGCCGGCGTCGTCGAGCTCCCGGGCCAGGGCGAAGCGGAGGCTGCCGTATGCGACGAGGTCGACGGCGAGCCCTCCGAGGCCGGCCGACTGCGAGCTGTAGAAGACAACACCTGGGTGACGAGGATCCACACCAGCACGCCGCGCATGAACCACCGGTACGCGTCCGCGCGCGAGCCGTGCAGGCTCAGGATGCCGCGTGCGACGAGGGCCGCGCCCGCGAGCGTGGAGGCGACCTGCGCCACCGTCGCAGCCGCGGACGTGTCCGGGGCCCCCGAAGCCGGCGCCGTCGTCGCGACCAGGAACACCCCGACGACCGCCGCACCGGCGTACGCGATCACGCCCACGACGAGGGCGCGCTCGGACCAGTCGTTCGCCATGACCGCCACGTAGGCGTCGCCCAGCCGCCGGCGTATCCGCTCGATCGGCGTCGTCGTTCTCGGCGAGTTCCGGGCAGCTCCGCGACGTACCGCCCAGCACCTGGGCCAGCTCGGAGTCCGGGTCCGCCTGGCGGAGGAGCCGCCGGATTCGCGCCCGATCGCTGGGCTCGATCGGCCGGGTCCAGGGTTCCCGCGAGCCGGAGGAGCGCGTTCGCGAGCGCCTCGTTGGGACGCAGCCGCCGCTGGCCGATCAGCGTCCGGGCCGCGAGGAACGTGGCCACGAACAGCACGTAGATCCCCGGCGACTGCCGGCCGAAAGAAGTAGTCGTTGTCGGCCGTCAGGAACTTCCCGAGCTCGTCGACGAAGGTCCCGAAGCCCAGCCCGGCGATCACCGCGGCAAGGTGCTCGACGGACCGGTCCAGGTACGCCAGCAGGAGCAGGAGCGCGGCGAGCATGAGCAGGCCGCCCCAGCAGCATGTGGGCGACGTGGATCCCGTTCGCACCCAGCCGTGGGTACCCGGTGACCGCGAGAAAGGCCCGGATCGCGAGGAACAAGACGACCGCCGCGATGAAGAAGCTCTCCAGCAGGAGCGTTGCCTCGGCGTTCCGCATCCAGCGGGCAGGGCGTCGGTCGGCCATTCCCTCGAGCATACCGCGACGGCCGTCACCGTCCCGCGCTATCGCACGTCGTAGCGGGCGACGACGCTCCCCGGGCTGGCGGCGTTGGACGACGTGGCGGCCGCCGACGAGCGCACGTACCAGGATCCGGCCACGGTGAACCGCAGGGCGAGCCGTGCCCGCCCGTTCGCGTCGGCCGTCACCGAGACGCGCCGCGAGAGGACCCACGAGGTTCCGACCCGCCGATAGAGGACGTACGTGACGGTGGCGCGCGGCAGCCCGACGCCGGCCGGGCGGACGGTGGAGGTGAACGTGACCGTCGTCCCGCGGGTGATCGTCCGCGGCGGGCGAATCGACGCAGCGAGGACGACCGACTGCCGGACGACGACCCGCACCGGGTAGCTGGTGGCCGCGGGCAGGTCGACGCCGCCGGCGAAGCGGACGCGGTACCAGCCGGTCGCCGTCGGTTGCGACGTCGACCTGCAGCGTCCCGGCCGCGCCGGTCGTCCCGCTGCAGGCGGACGACCAGGCGAGTACCGTCGATCGAGCGCTCGATCTCGAGCGACCGCTCCGCGGTCGCTGGCGCCGCCGCGAAGTGTGCCGTCAGCGCGGTCGCCGTGCCGACGGTGACCGTGGAGGGACTCGCGGCGAGCGTCAGCGGAGGGCCGACCCCGCCGCGAGGACGTCGAACGGCGGCGACAGGAGCGGCGGGAGCCCGGGCGCCTCCGCACGGATCACGTAGCCGGTTCCGGGCCGGTCGATCGTGCACCCGGTGAACAACGCCACGCCCGCGACGGCGGCGTCGGCCAGGCCGCCGGAACACGAAAGCGTGGCGCCCGCAGCATTCGTCGCCAGCGAGACACGCGATGTCCGACGCGCTGCCGGGGCCGGCCGCGATCACCAGGCCAGTCGCATCGACGACCTTGACCACGGGCTGGCCGGAGAGCGGCACGCCGGCGACGGCGCCCGTCGGCGGCCACGCATAGGCAAGGTTCGCCGCCGAGCCGAAGGGAAGCGCGCCGAGGTCCAGCCGGCCGGCGCCGAACGTCGAGTTCGGGATCGGGCTGCCGAGCGGGAGCGCCCGGGAGCGGAGCCATGCCGCCAGCTGGGCCGGCGTCAGGCCCGGGTGGACCTGGAGGACCTGGGCCGCGGCGCCGGTCACGAACGGCGCGGATTCGCTGGTTCCGCAGAACGGGTCCTCGATCGTGGTCGGCGCGCAGTCCGCGGCGACGAGATCCGGCTTCACCCGGCCGTCCAGCGTGGGTCCGCGCGAGGAGTACGCCTCGATCTGGCCGGGCTGATCCACGTTGACGGCGCCCACCGCGAGCATTCCCGGGTTTGCGCTGTCGGCCGGGGTGGGAAGCGTTCCGTCGGCGACCTGGACCGAGAGCTTGACGTCCACGTCGGTCCCGACCATCAGCTGCATCCGGGAGGTTGGCGCACCCGAGACGCGCCGGATCTTGATGTCGTACCTGCCGGCTGCCGGGGCCGTGAACTCGACGAATTCGAACGGGTCGCCCGCTCCGGCCTGGATGTCCGTGGATGACGCCACCTCGGTGGAGCCCGAGTAGAGCGCGAGGTCGTAGTTGTTCGCCGACGCGCCCCAGGGATCGGCCCACCGGATCGCCACTGTCACGTCGTCACCGGCGGCCAGCGTCATGCTGTCCGCCTTGACGCCGGGTGCGAAGTCGAGCCAGCCGCTGTTGTCGGCGTCGGCCCAGGGCCCCGTCCACGACGAGTCTCCCGTGTTCCCGGCCGCGTTCACCCAGACGCGCGCCGCCCGCCACCGCCTGGTCCACGAGCGAATAGAGCGAGTTGGCGTACCGCGAGGTCCCGTCGCCGGGGCCCTCGAAGATCTGCCCGGAGTAGAACGAGGCGTTGATCACGCGGATGCCGTTGTCGGTCATCCAGGTGATGGCTCGCTTCTCGTCGAGCCGCGAGATGGGATCGGCCACGTAGAGGTCCACGCCCGGCGCCATGTCGAAGACCGCCTCCGCGACCGCCGTCCCGTGCGTCTCGCCGTTCGCGCAGTCGGCGAGGCTCGTCGTGAACGATCCCACCGACGTGTAGCAGTGGGCGTGGACCGTGGCCGGAAGGTCGGTCCCGAGGCGCGCCACGATGCCGGAGAAGCCGCCGTCGATGATCCCGACCTTCACGCCGGCGCCGTTCAGGCCCGCAGCCTGCCAGGTGCTCGACCCGTGGAGCGCGACGGCGGGGCTCACGAAATCCGTGCCCGTAGGGCGCCGGATCGGGCGGATCGCCCGCACCGCCTCCAGCCCGGCGAGCGTCGCCAGCCGCTCGGGCGGACGTACGCCTCGACGATCGGCCCGGCGACGTTGACGACGCGGGCACCGCCGGCGGCCAGCAGGTCGATCACCGGTCCCGTGGCGGAAGCCCCCAGCTCGATCGAGATGGCGATCGTCGGGCCGGCTGACGTGCTCTCCGTCACGAGCCCGTCATCAGCTGCCGTCGCTCGCTCGTCGAGAGGCCGGCGGACGCCAGTCGCCCGAGGGGTTCGCGCAGGACCTCGCGCGGTGCCAGGTGCGCGGATGCAGCGGTCGCGCCAGCGGCAGCGCCGACTCCGGCCGGCTCCGCCCCGAGCGCCACGCCCCCGGAGACCAGGCCGCCTCCGAGGGCGACGGCCGCCAGGAGCGCGCTCAGCGCGATAGCGGCGGGACGGTCGGCGATCAGCGGACATCGGCGTCAGGGTAGACCGCCGACTGCCATCGCGCCCGGCGCGCGATGGCGCAGGCCACGCGGGATCCGCGCCAGGCGGGCGGCTCGCCTCCGGACATCGGATAGGATGCCGACATTCGACCCCGGTCGTTGACGCGGGCGAGGTGATCCGCGCGTCGGCGTCGCGGGCATCACGGAGGAGGAGAAGCACCATGCGGCGTCCCAGCCTGCCGAGAAGGCTCCGCCTCGCTGGCATTGCCCTGGCGATCACGCTGGCGGCGTGCACCACCGCGGCCGGACCGAGCTGGACGTTCGCGCCGGCGGCGAGCCAGGGACCGACCGCGTCCGCCGCTGCGTCTCCGTCGCCCGCGTCCAGCCAGGGTGCCGCCCTCCGTCGGTCTCCGTCGCCGCGTTCGCCGGCTCCCTCGCCGAGCGCGGCGCCTTCCGCCGAGCGGCAGGCCGACTCCGTCGGCGCCTTCGCTCGCACGTCGCCACGCCGCCCCCGGGCCCGCCGGATCCGGGCGAGCCCGGGTTCGTGGCCGGAACGAAGGCGAACCCGCGCATCATCAAGATCGCGGTCACCGACCTGCTGCTGTTCGAGCCGAATGTTGTCAGCGTCCAGCAGGGCGAGACGATCACCTTCCGGATCAACAACACCGGGCAGGCCACGCACGAGTTCAAGGTCGGGCCGATGGCCGACGTCTTCGACGACAACCCGAGCACGCCCGAGGTCGCGAACATCACCCCTGGCTCGACGAAGACGCTGACATACACGTTCACCGGGACCGGACCGTATGCCTTCGCCTGCCACGCCCCGGGCCACTTCGAGAACGGCATGTACGGCTTCGTGAACGTCGTCCCCACGACCCCCTGGATCGGGACCGCATCGCACCCGCGGATGGTCGTCATCCGGATGGACGACAAGCTGGAGTTCGTGCCCAGCGAGGTCTCGGTGACGCCGGGCGAGACGATCCTGTTCGTGCTCCCGAACGTCGGCACGTCCCTGACGCACGAGTTCCAGGTCGGACCGGCCGACCGCGTCGCCCTGGACCAGGCGGACGGCCAGATCGTCGTCGAAGCCGACAAGATCGAGCCATTGCACGTCGAATACCTCACGTACACGTTCGGCGGCGTTGGTCCGTACGCGTTCGCGTGCCACGAGCCGGGCCACTACGAGGCCGGGATGAAGGGCGTCATCGACCTCACGCCGTAGCGCGCGCCGCTACGGCGGGTCGTCATCGGGGCGACCGGAGACGAGACGCTCGCGGACCTCGCGGATCCGGGCCGCCAACGCGAGCCGATCGTGCTGCAGACAGAGGCGCACCGGGACGGGCTGCCCGGCGACGGCATGGGCTACGCGGCCATGCAGGCGACGTCCCCGTCGTGCGGCTTTCCGACCACCGGGTGATCGTGACAACGACGCTGACCGCGATCGTCGCCGGGTCCTGGCCAGGGATCCCCTGCCGGGCCCGGGCTCGCAGCTACGCCATGTCGCGTCCCCTCAACCCTCGATCGAGTGTGCCGCACCTCGCGGGGTGCCGCGGCGACGCACGGCCCACGACGCACCGGCGCTGCCGGCGACGAGCATCGCCAGTGCCAGCAGAATCGGTGTCCCTGGTGAGCCGCGCTCGGCAGCCGGCTCCGGCTGCGTGCTGGTCGGTGGGGGAGCCTGGGCGCCGCCTGCGGTCCCACCCGCGGTCCCGCCCGCGGTCTCGACTGCCACGACGTCGGCGCTCGCCGTGCTCTGGCCCGCCGTCGCGACGAGCGCGTAGGCCCCGCCGCGCCCCGGACCGGCGTCGATCGTCGTGGTGAACGTGCCAGCCGCGTTGGTGCTCAGCGTCCGGGTCTCGTCGGGGTTGCCGTTGCGCGTGATGACCAGGGAGACAGTGGTCGACGCAGGGAAGCCCGAGCCGGCGACGGCGATCTCCCTCCCGGGGATGACCGTTGCCACGAGCTGCGGCCCGGCGGCCTCAACCGCCGCCGGCACGACCAGCAGGACCAGGATGGCAAGAAGCGTGAGGGGGACGCGGCGGAGCATCGGGTGATCCTCGTACGGGTGCCTGGATGGCACCGTGACGCGTCGGGGGGCAGACTGGTTCCCGGCGCCGGCGAATCGGCATCGCCGGGCCGTTACAGTTCCCGGATGCCAGCCTCGTCGCGCCGCCGGGCGCTCCTGCTGATCTGCGCGGTCGCCGTCGCCGTGGCCACCAACTACACGATCCAGGGTCCGGTGCTCGGGTTCATCCGGGCCGAGTTCGCGCTGTCGTCGGCGGACGCGGGCGCGATCGCCACGGCGTTCTTCGCTGGCGCTGCGATCACGATGCTGGCCGGCGGCGCGATCGCCGACCGGATCGGCACGCGGCCCGCGGTCACCCTCGGGTTCCTGCTCGTGGCAGTCGGCGAACCTCGGCACCGGCCTGCTGGCACCCACCTTCCCGGCCCTGCTCGGCTGGCGCGTCGTGGGCGGTCTCGGCTTCGGGCTTCGGCTTCGCCGCCGGCGCCTCGTACACGAGGTCGATCTTCGACGATCGCGGTCGCCACCTGGCCCAGGGCCTGTACGGTGCCTCGTTCCTGCTCGGGTCAGGGATCACCCTGGCCTACATCCCGATCCTGGCCGGATCCGTCCGGCGACTGGCGGCTCGCCTTCACGCTCTCCGGCCTCGCCGTGGCCGCGGTCTGGGTCGTGTGGACGCTCCTCGCCCCCGGCGAGCCCCGCGTCGCGGCTGCGAGCGGCGCGAGGGCCGCCCTGGTCGTCGCGCTGCGGGAGCGCAACACGTGGCTGCTGGCGCTCTGCCACATGTGCGGCTTCGGGATGGCGATCGTCCTCGGCACCTGGGTCACGCTCTACCTGGCCGACGCCTTCGGGCTGCCCATCGCGGCGGCCGGTGCTGATCGGCTCGCTGACGCTCGTCGACCGGCATCGTCGCCCGCGCCTCGGGTGGCGTCATCCTGGAGGGCGGGATGCGACCGGTCTGGCTGATCCGGGCAGGGCTGGCCCTGGCCGTGGTCGGCCTGGCGACGATGGCCCTGGCGCCCGGGGTGCCGGTCGCGGTCGTCGGGCTCGTCGTCGCCGGCCTCGGCGTCGGGTTCCCGTACGCGGCCGTCTTCAACGGGGCCGCCGCCAGCGTGCGCGCGAGCCCGGCATCGGCCCAGGCGGTCGTCGGCTGGGGCGGCCTGCTCACGGCCATCTTCGGCCCGCCGCTGGTCGGGATCCTGCTCGACGCGACCGGCAACTTCGCGGCCGGCTTCCTGGCCCTCGGCGGCGATCGTCGCGGTCGTGCTCGTGCTGACCGCGCTGATCCGGCCCTTCGACCTGGCGCTGGTGGACGCGGGCGGCTGAACCGGGCGACGGTCCAGCGGAGCGGCGATCGGGCCCGATCGCCGCACGGCGCGCGGCGCGAGCCGGTAGGGTTCGTTGATCGATCTGGCCGGCACACAGCACGGCCGGGCTTCGGAGGAACAGCTTCGATGAGCGCCGCGGGACGTTTTGGGGGACGCCGACTGGCGGAGGCGCTCGGGCCCGTCGGGGTGTGGAGCTGGGCCCTCCAGCGCCTGTCCGCGACCGATGCCGGAGCGGCCACTCGTGAATTGGATGCGCTTGGCTATCGGGCCGTCTGGATCCCCGAGACGCTGGGCAACAAGGAGATCTTCAGCCACGCCGCGGTCCTGCTGGGCGCGACCACGCGGATCGCGGTTGCGTCGGGCATCGCCAACATCCACGCCCGCGATCCCATGGCGATGGCCAACGGGGCGAGGACGCTCGCCGAGGCATTCCCCGGACGCTTCGTGCTCGGCCTGGGAGTGAGCCACGCCCCGTCGGTCGCCGCCCGCGGCGGGACCTACGGCCGGCCCGTCGAGACGATGCGCGCCTACCTGGACGCGATGGCGGCGGCCCAGTACGGCGGCCCCGAGCCCGTTCCGCCGCTGCCCGTCGTGCTGGCCGCGCTGGGGCCCCGCATGCTGGAGCTGGCCGCCGAGCGCGCCGATGGCGCGCACCCGTACTTCGTCCCCGTGGAGCACACTCCGTTCGCCCGCCAGCATCTCGGCCCCGAGCCGTTCCTCGTCGTCGAGCAGACGGCCGTGCTCACCGCGGACATGTCCGAGGGACGCCGGATCGGGCGAGCATTCGCGAAGAGCTACCTTGCCCTGCCCAACTACGCGAACAACCTTCGAAGGCTGGGCTGGGGCGATGCGGACCTCGCCGGTGACGGGAGTGACCGCCTCATCGACGCCGTCATCGCCTGCGGCGACGTCGAGACGATCGTCGGACGCGTCCGCGCCCACCTGGACGCGGGGGCGGACCAGGTCTGCATCCAGGTGCGCGCCAATGCATCGTCCGACCCGGCGCTCGGAGCGTTCAGGGAGCTTGCCGCCGCGCTCCTCGAGACGGGACGCTGAATCGCCCCCCGTTCCGCATTGCGTCCGCGAGCTCTGACTCGCCGGAGGCGTCGAGGCCTGCGATGACGCCCTCGACGTCCGCCGCCGAGCGGTTCTGGCTGAGCTTGAACGCGCATTCGACCCGGTCGACCAGCACTTCGACGCCGACGATCGCCCCGAGCTGACCCGCGATGTAGGGCGGGGGCGCGTCATCCACCGACCAGGCCTCCGCGCGGCCAGCCTCGTGGTGGTCGGACAGCCGGCGGACGAGCGCCTCGACCCAGCGGCCGTCGTCATGAACGACCAGGCGCCCATACACGTGGGCCGTGATGTAGTTCCATGTCGGGACCACCCGGCCGTGCTCCTGCGTCGCCGCATACCAGGGTGGCGAGATGTACGCGTCGGGGCCGCGGATGATCACGAGCGCCTCGCCCTGTGCAGGTTCGCGCCACTGCTCGTTGTTGCGAGCCAGGTGACCCAGCAGGGCGCCCCACGTCCCGACGTCCGGCCGGCTGCCCGCTGCGTCGTACACGAACGGCAGCAGCGTCGCGAGCAGGCCGCGGGGCGTCGAGGTGATGAGATCTGCGGCACCGGGACGGGCGAGCAGCGCACGCACCGCTGCGTCGTCGGGCTTGAAATGGGCGGGGACGTACACCGATGCAGGCCTCATCGCGGGCGAGTCGGCGCCAGTATGCCCGACTGCCTCCGGGGGCCGGGCGCCGCGCTGGCGGACACTCCCCGGTTGACGGTGCGCTGCGTCGCGTGTGCTTCGAGGCGGGCGGGTCAGGTCCCTGCATCTGGCGCACGAACGCAACACCGGTCTGCGTTGGATGCACGAGTCTGACCGATCCGGTGGCCCGTGCGGGCTCACGGATGGCGCGAGGAGGCCGGACCGGCCGGGCATCGGTCGAGCTCGTGCGTTCAACGAACGGTCCTGACGCGTTGACCCGTCGGCGAACCGTGGGGCGGTCGCGATCGTGCATCCGGTGAAGACGGTGCCGGGCGGAGCGGCACGTGGAGCGCCGGGTCGGGGCGGCAGGCACGGCACCAGGCTGAGGTCGGACGCCACGAATGCGCGGCGGCGCTATCCCCCGTGCGTCGGTGCCGAGGGCGTGGCGGCCCACGCGGGCGCCCACTGCTCGCGGCGGATCCGGTCCACCTCGTCGGGTGCGATCTCGGGCACGGGTCCGAACGCGAGCGCGCGGAGATACGCGTCCGCGACACCCTCGACGACCGAGGCGGCGTTGTAGGCGTGGTCGACCGTCGGTCCGATGGCCAGGGAGCCGTGATTGCGCAACAGGCACGCGCTCCGGCCACCCAGGGCGTACGCGGTGAGGTCGGCGACCTCGGGCGTTCCACCCCGCGCATACGGTGCCGTCACGATGCCCCCACCGCAGGCCGCGATCAGGCCGTGCAGGATCGGCGGGATCGCGATGCCCATTGCCGCCACCGCCATCGCCGCGGGGCTGTGGGCATGGACGATCCCGCCCACGTCGGGGCGTTGCAGGTAGGTGAGGGTGTGCAGCGGCAGCTCGGTCGTCGGCTTCCGAGCGCCGTCCACGACCGACCCATCGAGACGCACGATGAGGATGTCCGAGGATCTCATCGTGTCGTAGGGAGTGCTCGAGGGCGTCACCGCGACGAGCCCGGGATCGTCCGCGATCCGCATGCTGATGTTGCCCGCCGTGAAGAAGACGAGCCGTTCGGCCAGCAGGCGCCGCGCGAACAGCAGCACCCGCTCCCGCGCCTCGCTCCAGGCCGACGGCCCGCTCATTGCGCCCGTGCCTCGCGCCCGCTGCTCGACACCTCGACGAACGGAGGCTGGAGCACGCCGACGTCGGTGACATAGCCGGTCACGAGCTCGTGCGGCGTGACGTCGAAGGCAGGGTTCCACACGGGAACGTCGATCGGCGCGACGAGCCGTCCCTGACAGCGCCGCACCTCGTCGGCCGGTCGCTCCTCGATGACGATGGCGTCGCCCGTTGGGGTCGCGAGGTCGAACGTGGAGCTGGGCGCGGCGACGTAGAACGGGACGCCCGCGTGGCGCGCCGCGAGCGCCAGGGCGAGCGTGCCGATCTTGTTCGCCGTGTCGCCGTTGGCAGCGATCCGGTCCGCGCCCACGATGACGGCGTCGACCCGGCCGCTGTGGAGGAGCGGCGCGGCCGCGCTGTCGACGACGAGCGTGACGTCGATCCCCGCGTCCATCAGCTCCCACGCCGTGAGGCGGGCCCCCTGCAGGAGCGGCCGCGCTTCACAGGCGAAGACGTGCACGGGTTCGCTGGCGGCGGCCTTCGCGTAGACGACGCCGAGTGCCGTGCCCCAGCCGAGCGTGGCCAGGCGGCCGGCGTTGCAGTGGGTGAGGATGCGGCTCGCTGACGCGAGCTCGGCCCGCCCGTGCTCGCCGATCCGACGACACGCCTCGCGGTCCTCGTCGAGGATGCGCTGCGCCTCGGCCAGCGCGCGCTCCCGGATTGTGGCCGGGGTTGACCCCTGCGCCGCGGCGTCACGCACCCGCCGAACTGCCCACGAGAGGTTGACCGCGGTCGGCCGGGCGGAACCCACGCGCGTCACGAGCTCGTCCAGGGCAGCCAGAGCCCCGGCGCGGGAGATGGGGCGCGCCTCGTCCAGGCCCAGCACCACCGCCAGCGCGCCACAGACGCCGATCGCCGGGGCGCCACGCACGGCCAGCCTCCGGATCGCGTCGATCGCCTCATCGACGGTCGAGAGGCGCAGGATCTCGCAGGAGGCCGGCAGCTTCGTCTGGTCGATGATCTCGATGCCGTCGCCGACCCAGGCAACCGCGCTGAGCAGCGTGCCTGCCATCGCGTCACTTCCCTCATGAACCTCCACCCGACCGGGTGGCTCGGTGCACATGCTACCCGCCGGACGCTCCACACCCCGAGTTCGAGGCCGTCGGAGACCGCTCCGACCGTCGACGGCCGGCGAGATCGGGTCCCGAGCCTCGGCCCTCCCGCGCACAATTGCGGGCGTTCGCATCGATGCTGCTCCGCATCCGCACGGGCAAGGGAGAAGATGGTCCCAAGCGATCCGATCGCTCCCTGGCAACCCGTGTCCGACGTGTCGGCTCGTCCCCTTCCGCCGGGTCGCCCGGTCGCGCCCGACGTTCGCGCTCCTCTCGTCGGCACGAAGCTCCGGGCACCTGCGGCGGTCCCGGGCTACCGGGAGCGTCGCGCGACTCGGCGCGCTGCTCGATCGGGGGCTGGCCGACAGTGCCCGCCTGACCCTGCTGTCGGCCCCGCCGGGCTACGGCAAGACGGTCGCTGTCGCCGGCTGGCTCGAGTCGCGCGGGGTCGCCCACGCCTGGCTCTCGCTCGATGCCGCCGACAATGATCTCTCCCGTTTCACCCGCTACCTCGTCCGCGGCGCTGGGAACGGTCCGACCGGCGGCCGCCGACGCGACCGCGGACCTCTTCGGTCCCGGGGCGACCCCGAGCCCGGAGCTCGTCGGCGCCTCGCTCGTCGAGGGGCTGACCGAGAGCGACGACCCGTTCGTGCTCGTGATCGACGACTACCAGCTCGTCACCGCCGAGCCGGTCCATCGTCTTGTCCGCTTCCTGATCGAGCGGGGACCGCCCTTCGTCCACCTCGTCCTGCTGACTCGCGAGGACCCGCCGCTGCCGCTCGCCCGCCTGCGGGCCCACGGACGGCTCGTCGAGCTGCGGGCCGACGACCTGCGCTGGACGGACGGACGAGGCGTCGACCTATCTCGCCGGCGTCGGGCGTCGCCGCTCGAGCCTCGCGCTCGTCGAGCGCCTCGTCGAGCGAACCGAGGGCTGGATCGCCGGCCTCCAGCTCGCGGCGATCTCGCTGCGCGACCGGCCCGACCCGGCCGCGCTGATCGAGGCGTTCGGGGGCAGCCAGCGGTTCGTCTTCGACTACCTCGCCGACGAGGTCCTCGGCCGGGTCGACGAGGACCTGCGCTCGTTCCTCGTCCGGACCTCGATCGCCGGAGCGCTTCACGGGCGAGCTGTGCCGCGAGCTGACCGGTCGCGCCGACGCCGACGCGCTCCTCGAGCGAGCCGAGCGCGCCAACCTCTTCCTCGTCCCGCTCGATGCCGAGCGGCGCTGGTACCGCTACCACCGCCTCTTCGCCGACTACCTCCGCTCGCAGGTCGGCGAGGACGAGCGACGCGCGCTCCACGAGCGCGCCGCCGACTGGTTCGAGCGGCCGGCCTCGCGTCCGAGGCGATCGACCATGCGCTGGCCGCCGGCTCGGCTGACCGCGCGATCCGCCTCGTCGAGCGCGCCGCACGGCCGGCGTTCGAGGCCGGCGAGCTGGCGACCCTGCTCGGCTGGCTCGAGGCCCTGCCCGCGGAGCGCGTCGCGACGAGCCCGGAGCTCGTGTCGCTGCAGGCATGGACGCTCTTCGAGACGGGCCAGGTGGGGGCCGCCGTGGCCCTCGCCGAGCGTCATCTCGCCTCGTCCGACGCGCGCGGGCCGGCCGAGGGACGGCTGCTCGTCCTCCGGGCGCTGATGGCGACGGTCACCGGGCCGGACGCGGAGGACCTGGCGATCGAGGGACTCGAGCTCGTGGGCGACGATCCGTTGTTCCGCTCGTTCGGGCTCCTGGCCGCGGGCCTCGCGAACGCTCGCGCGCGGGGAATACGTGCCGGCCGTTGAGACGCTGCGGGCGGGGTACCGAGACAGCGCTTCGGGCCGGCAACCCGATGGCCGTCCTGCCGGCGGTCAACCCGCTCGGCCACGGCCCTGGCCTTGGTCGGCCTCCGCGGCGAGGCCGAGACGATCTGCCGCACCGTCCTCGCGCAGCAGGCCGATGGGCAGGGCAGACCGCGACCGATCGCCTGGCCGGCCCGGGTGGTGCTCGGCATCGTCCGCTACGAAGCCAACGACCTCGTCGAGGCCCGTCGCGAGCTCGAGGCGGGATTCGAGGCAGCGCGTCAGATGGGGGTCGGCCGTCCCGTGCTCGGCTGGGCGATCTCGTACCTCGCGCTCGTCCGCCTCGCCTGCGGCGACCAGGATGGTGCGTTCGAGGCGCTCCGCACCAGCCAGCGCGACCTTCGGACGACCGGCATGGCGCTCCCCGGGCTCGCCGGCGAGATCGAGGCCCGGATCCTCCTGCGGCTGGGCGATGTCGCCGGCGCAGGGCGCTGGGCGGACCGGGCGACACCGGAGGCACCGCCCGGCTCACCCCTCCTGGAGGTCCTGCGTCGCTCGATGGACACGACGATCGCGCGGGTGCGCCTGGCACAGGGCAGGCCCGACGAGGCTCGGCGAGCTGCTGGCTCGGACGAGAGTGGCGCAGGAAGCGTCCGGAGCCGTCGCCGACCTGATCTCGATCGGCGTCCTGGAGGCGGCGGTGGCCGAGGCGACGGGTCGCCGGGCGGAGGCGCTGCGAGCGCTCGAGCAGGCGGTCGAGCTCGCCGCTCCAGGCGGCTACGTCCGACGCTTCGTCGATGACGGGCGGAGCGTCGCCCACCTCCTGCCCCTCGTCCGCGCGGCTGCGCCCGGGTTCGTCGACGGGCTGATCGCCGCCTTCGCCGCCTTGCGGCCGAGCCGACCGAAGCCGGCGCGCCGCGGCCGCACGTGCCGGGGGCATCGGTGTGGCAGGACGCCGACGGGCGGCTGCTCGAGACGCTCACCGCCCGTGAGCTCGATGTCCTGCGGCTGATGGCCCAGGGCGCGAGCAACGCGGAGATCGCGGCCGGCCTGACGGTCTCGCTCGGCACGGCGAAGTGGCACGTCGGCCACGTCCTCGCCAAGCTCGGCGCGACGAGCCGCACCCAGGCCCTCGTGCGCGCCCAGCAGGTCGGCCTCGTCTAGGTCTGCGGCCCCGGATCATCGGCGCCTGAACCCCTCCTTTCGGAAGGGGAATCGAGCGACGAAAGACCGGCCTTTCGCGAGGCGCGATCGCGACTCGCGAGCCCGAACATCAGGGCCATGGACCGCTACGAGATCCGAGTCGCCGGCCACCTCGACCAGCGACGCGCCCGCTTCCTTGGTTGCGAAGAGCTCCGGCTGCTGCCGGGCGGCGACTCGCTGCTGATCTTCGCGGCCGTCGATCAGGCCGCCCTGTACGGGCTGCTGACCCGGCTGCGGGACGCGGGCCTCGAGCTCGTCGCTGCCGAACGCATGCCCGCGTCGGCGGAGTCGGTGGACGTCGGCGCACGCACAACCGAACGATCGAAGGAGGATTCCGATGCCGCAGATTGACGATCCGATGACCACGAATGAGACCAGGCCACGTCCGTACGTGCCCTCGCGGTTCTTCATGAGCCGCGTGGTGAACCCGATCACGCTCTGGCTCGGTGGCCCGACGCTCACGGTCCGCGGTCGGCGCACCGGCCGCCCGATCAGGACGCCTGTCCCCACGCTCGAGGTCGAGGGCGCTCGGTACCTCGTCTCGGGCGGCGGCGAGACCCACTGGGTGCGCAACCTGCGGGCGGCCGGCGAGGGCGAGCTGCGGAGGGGCCGGACGCACGAGCCGTTCCGCGCGGTCGAGGTCGGTGGCGACGAGCACGACCGGGTCGTGACCGCCTATCGCGAGCACATGGGTTGGCGGGCGCGCGAGTTCTTCACCGCGCTCCCGGACCCGGCTGACCACCCGGTGTTCCGGGTCGAGCCACAGGAGGCGTAGAGACATGTCTGACCAGACGATCAAGCTCATCGCAGCCGGCGTGCTGCTCGCTGCACGGGCTCGGCCATGGCGGAGCGCTCGGAGCCCTGGCCTGGATCCGGCTCCGCCCCGGCACGCCCACGGGTGACTGGCTCGCGGCCCGGTCCTGGCTCGTCCCGTCGCTCCCGGCGGACACGGCCACGACCATCGCCAGCGCGTTCTGGATCGTGTCGCTGGTCGGGTTCGTCATCGCGGCGATGTCGTTCTGGGGCGTCGTCGTGCCGGGCGGCGTCTGGCGGCCCCTGGCCGTTGCCGTCCGCGCTCGTCTCGGCCACCGGCATCGTCATGTTCTTCGGGACGTGGCCGATGTTCAACACGCTCGCCGCGCTTGGCGTGAACGTCGCGGTGCTCGTCGCCGTCGTCTGGCTCCGCTGGCCTCCTCAGGCCGTCCTCGGACGGTAGGAGCTCACCATGGACTCTCTGCCGCTCGAGCGCGATCTCACGTTCGCCGATCGATCAGGTCTTCGGGCGATGCGCCACGTTCGGTTCACCGGCAAGACAGACCCGGTTCCGCCCGGCGCCCTTGGCCTGATAAAGGGCGGCGTCGGCCGCCGCGAGGAGCTCGTCCTCGGTCTGGCCTTCTCTCCAGGCGCTCACCCCGAAGCTGACGGTGATGGACAGGTCCCCGGCCCGTGTCGGGATCGGGTTGTCCGCGACCGCGGCCCGTATGCGGTCATACAGCGTCAGTACATCGGCGTCCCCGACGTGCTCGGCGAGCACCACGAACTCATCTCCGCCATGGCGGCCCAGGACGTCGTGCCCGCGGAGGTTGCCTGTCACGAGCCGGACAAGCCCGTACAGCACCTCGTCGCCAACCTGGTGGCCATGGATGTCGTTGACCTTCTTGAACTCGTCGATGTCGCAGATCCCCAGGGCCAGCCCGGCGTGGTGCCGACGCTCCCCGGAGAGCGCGCGGGACAGGACGTCGCCGAACGCCCGGCGGTTGAGGGCGCCGGTCAGGGGGTCGTGCATGGCCTCGTGGACAAGCGCGTCGCGCGTCTCGAGCAGCTTCGCCTGCAGCTCGACCACGCGCCGGCCCACGTCGACCCGGGCACGGAGCTCGCCCGGGTCGAATGGCTTGGCCAGGTAGTCGTCGGCGCCGGCCTCCAGTCCCGCGACGATGTCGGCCTTCTCGCTCCGCGACGTCAGGATGATGAGGTAGGGCGGCTGGTCGGACTGCAGGCTCCGGATGCGGCGGCATACCTCCACGCCGTCGAGCCCGGGCATCATCCAGTCGAGGATGGCCAGCGTCGGCGCATCGGGCTCGCCGCAGCGCCTCCCAGGCCTCGGTGCCGTCCACCGTCGCCACCACCTCGTGGCCCCACTTCTTCAGCACGCCCGCCAGGACGAGGCGCGACGTGACGTCGTCGTCGGCGATCAGGATCTTCATGCGGTCTCCGGCCGGTTCGCGTCCGAGCGCGATGGTGAAGTCGCGCATTGCCTCGCGGAGTCGGCCGATCTCGGACTCGAGGTCGGGGAGACGGGCCGTGACCGCACCGAGGTCGCCGGCCCTGGCCGCCTTCTCCATCTCCGACGGCCACCGCCCGCAGCGCCTCACCGCCGACGTTGGCCGACGCGCCCTTGATGGTGTGGGCCTGGCGGATCGCGCCCGGGGCGTCGCCCGCGACGAGGCAGCCCCGCAGCGCCTCGATCTGCCGCGGGACGTCCTCCAGGAAGCCATCCACCACGATGCGCGCGAGCTCCTCGTCGTCCATCAGGCGAGCCATCATGCCCGCCACGTCGAACACCGGCGCCTCAGCTCCTCCCGCGTTCGCGGGGGCGGCTGCCGCGGGCCCGCCCGGCGCGCGCGGCGGTGGAGCGACGTCGTCCCGCGGCAGCCATCGATCCAGCGCTTCCGCCAGGGCCTCGGGAGAGATCGGCTTGGTGACGTAGTCGTCCATCCCCGCTTCCAGGCAGCGCTCCCGGTCGCCCTGCATGGCGTGGGCCGTCATGGCGATGATGGGGACCGCGTGGTTGCGGACCGCGGATCGCGGGATCGCGGATCCGGCGCGTGGCCTCGAGGCCGTCCATCTCGGGCATCTGGACGTCCATCAGCACGAGGTCGTACGGGATCGTCTCGAGCGCCCTGACGGCCTCGGCGCCGTTGGCCACGGCGTCCGCGCGCAGCCCCAGCTTCTTCAGGATGCCGAGGGCCACCTGCTGGTTGGTGATGTTGTCCTCGGCCAGCAGGATGCGGACCGCGCCCCGGCGCATCTCGCGGACCGCGTGGCGCGTGACGATGTGCCGCGCGGTCGTGGCTCATCGGCGCACCGGCCAGCACGGCGGACAGGCTGTCGAAGAGCTCCGACTGCCGCACCGGCTTGGCCAGGTAGGCGGCAAACCCGATCTCCTCCATCTGCCGCGCGTCGCCCCGCTGGCCCAGGGAGGTCATCAGCACCAGGCGGGTGTCCTTCAGCGTCTCGTCGGCCTTGATGGCCCGGGCCAGGTCCGCTCCGTCCATGCCCGGCATCTGCATGTCGAGGATGGCCGCCGCGAAGGGATCGCCCGCGTCCCGGGCCCGCGCCAGCGCCTGCAGCGCCGACGGGGCCGTCCGCGGCCTCTTCCGCCCGCACGCCCCAGGCCCGGAGCTGGGCCATCAGGACCTCGCGGTTGGTGGCGTTGTCGTCCACCACCAGGACGTGCGCCCCGCGAATCTCGGCGGCCGCGACTGGCGTGCGTTCCGGCTCGGCCTGCTTGGCGAGGCGCACCGTGAACCAGAACTCCGAGCCGCGCCCCTCTTCGCTCACGACCCCGATCTCGCCGCCCATCAGCTCCGCCAGTTGCTTCGAGATGGCCAGCCCCAGGCCGGTGCCGCCGTACCGGCGCGTGGTCGAGGCGTCCGCCTGGGTGAACTTCTGGAACAGCGTCCCTGCTTCTCGGGCGGGATGCCGATGCCGGTGTCCCTCACCGAGAAGCGCACGACGACGTCCGTCGTCGGTCTCCGCGACCAGAGTCCTGCCCGCACGGCGATCTCGCCCTGGTCGGTGAACTTGACGGCGTTGCCGGCCAGGTTGAGTGAGCACCTGGCGCAGGCGGCCGGGGTCGCCGCGAGAGGTAGGCCGGCACGTCCGGCGCGGCGGCGCAGATGAACTCCAGCCCCTTCTCGTGGGCGCGCAGGGCCAGCATGGCGGCGAAGTCGTCGAGCAGCGCGCGCAGGTCGAAGTCGAGCGTCTCCAGCTCGAGCTTGCCCGCCTCGATCTTGGAGAAGTCGAGGATGTCGTTGAGGAGCGCCAGCAGCGACTCGCCGCTCGTGCGCACGGTCTCCGCGTAGTGCCGCTGCTCCTCGTCGAGGTCGGTGTCCAGCAGCAGGCCGGTCATGCCGATGACGCCGTTCATGGGCGTGCGGATCTCGTGGCTCATGTTGGCCAGGAACTCGCTCTTGGCCCGATTCGCCGACTCGGCCTCGGCGGCCAGCTCGTTGGCCCGGGCCATGGCCACCTCGAGCGCGGCGTTGGTCTCCCGCAGCTCCCTCTCCGCCTGCTTGCGCGCGGTGATGTCACGGGAGATCCCGAACGTGCCGACGGGGTTGCCTTCGCCGTCGGTGCGAACCAGCTTGGTCGTCGAAGCCCAGGTCTCGCGGCCGTCAGGCCAGGTCTCCCGTTCCTCAAGGTCGACCACGGGCATGCCTGATCGCATGATCTCTCGTTCATCCTCGAGAGCCGTCCGGGCCTGATCTTCGAGGAAGAAGTCGAAGTCCGTCTTCCCGACTGCGTGCGAGGGATCGCTGAGGCCGAATGACGTGGCCATGGCCAAGCTGATCATCGTGAAGCGGCTTTCGACGTCCTTGAAGTAGATGTGGTCGGGGATGTTGTCCATGAGCGCGATGAGCCTGGCCCGCTGCTCCATCAGCACCCGCTCCGCCTGCTTGCGCTCGGTGACGTCGAACATCACGCCGTCGATCCAGGTCACCATGCCGCCCGCGTCGCGCTCGGGGCGCCCGCGGTCGTGAATCCACACGGTGGTCCCGTCCGCGTGACGGATGCGATATTCCAGGTCGTACGGCTGCCCGGTCGACACCGCGCCCCTGACCGCATCAGCGACTGTGGGAAGGTCCTCGGACGCCGGGAGGAGGGCGTCGGCCAGGGCACCTGGCGGGACGAGGTCGCTGGCGTCGTAGCCGGCGATCGCCTCGATGCCGTCGCTGACGAACTCGAAATGCCAGGGCCGCTCGGCACCGCGGCGGTACACGGCCCCGGGGATGCTCCTGACGAGCGCCCGGAGCGACGACGCGCGCTCCGGCCGCGTCGTCGCCTTGGCGGGAAGGTTCACCTGGCACCTCCAGCCGGCCGGCCCGGCCGAGATCGTGTGCGGGAACCCTCGTCGCCGGGCGACGCGTCCGGCTCGCGACCAGGGGCGTCTTGGCGCGCAGTGGCCGCCGGGGCATTGCCCGCCCGCTCCACCCATGCCTCCACCGCCGCCGGCCGACCGAGCAGGTAGCCCTGGGCGAAGGGAACCCCGAGCCTTCGCAGGATCGCAAGCTCTTCTTCCGTCTCCACGCCCTCGGCGATGGTCTGGCTGGCCGACTCGGTGGCGAAGTGGAGGAGCCCGACCATGAGGGCCTGCCGGGTCAGGTCCGAGTCGATCCCGCGGACGAGCCCGATGTCGAGCTTCACGAAGGCAGGTCGAAGCTCGACGATGTGGCTGAAGTTGGCGACGCCCGACCCGGCGTCGTCGACTGCGACGCGCACTGTCGGGCGGAGCCCGCCGATCGCGGCGCGCAGGGCGGCGTAGTCGTCGACCGGGACGTGCTCGGTCACCTCGAGCACGATGGGCCGATCCGATCGACGCAGAAGCGCGGCGAGCCGCGCGTCCCCGCTCAGCAGGCCGGGCGAGACGTTGAGGCTGAGCCACGCATGCAGCGGGAGTCCCGCCGCCGCCGTGATCGAGGCGGCCAGGGTTGCGAGCTCCAGCTCGGCTTCGAGCCCGGCTGCCCGCGCGTCGGCGAAGACGAGGTCGGGGGCCGTCCCGTCCGAGAAGCGCGTCAGGGCTTCGTAGCCGACGTGCGCGCCGGTCTCGAGGTCGACGACCGGCTGGAAGACCGGCCGGTAGGCATTCGACCTGATGATGTCGGCGATGCGCGACCGAATGGTGCCTGCTTCGGTCAGATCCGCGATTGCCGGGCCGACGAGCGCACCGGCGAAGCCCGCGAACTCGAGAAGGGCGGGGAGGGACTCGGTGAGCCATGCAACCGCGTTTGCGTCCGTCGACGTGGCGGTCAGGTAGCCGACAACCCGGCCATCGTGGCGGATCGGCGCGTGCGCAACGGCCTCGACGCCGAGCTCGGCGAACAAGCGGTCGTAGGGGTGCCAGGGCCGGCGGACCCACGCCTCTACCCACGGCCCCTCCTCCGCGCGCTCCCGCAGGCGTCGGCTGTGCTGGAATGGCAGGCGCCGCAGGGGTCCGCGTCCGCCGTCCGCGCGCACGAAGGCGAGCGGCATGACCGGCCCTTCGAGGGTGAAGTAGGCCAGGTTGGCGGTCGCGATCCCGGCCAGGCTGGCAACCTGCCGGCAGATGAGGTCGGCTGTGGCCGCGGCCGTCGGGAGGACCTTGAGGTCGGCGAGGGCGCTCACGATCAACGCCCGCTCGCGCGCCATCCGCTCCTGCGCGGCCTCGAAGGCGCGTTCCCGTGTGACGTCTCGCTTGACCGCGACGTAGCTCGTGATCGCCCCGGCGTCATCGTGGATGGGCGAGATGACGGCCTCCTCCTGGAACAGGCTGCCGTCCTTGCGCCGGTTCGTCATGTCTCCCACGAACGTGTGCCCGCTCGAGAGGGCGGCCCACATCGCGGCGTAGAACGCCGGACCCTGGACGCCGCTCTGGAGGATCCGCGGGTTCTGGCCCAGCACCTCGTCGGACGAATAGCCCGTGACCCGCTCGAAGGCCGGGTTCACATACTCGATCCGGGCGGCAGCATCGGTGATCATGACGGCGTCGGCCGACTGCTCGATCGCGGTGGACAGTCGGCGCCTGTCGACATCGAGGCGATGGTGTTCGGAGATGTCACGCACCGAGATGACGTACCCATCGCCGAGCCTGGCCGCGCGGTGCTCCAGCACCTGATCGAGCGGTCCACCGGCCGCGCTGGGATCCAGGTACCGGAAGCTGCCGGACTCGAACGGGACGCCGGTCTCGACCACGTTCACGTAGGCGTCGAAGAGCCCGTTCGTGCGGTGGGCCGGGAACAGATCGAGGAGCGTGCGCCCGACCTGATCGCTTGCCGCCACCCGCGAGATGCGCCCGATGGCCGGGTTCGAGTAGTCGAGCCGGAAGTCCACGATGCGACCGCCGTCCTCTCGCATGGCCGACAGGACCGAGACGCCCTCCAGCATCGAGTCGAGCGCGGTCCGCATGCGCTCCTCCGAGGCCGCGAGCTCCAGCCGAGCTTCCTCCCGCTCCGTCACATCGGTGCCCAGGCGGGTGAGGCCGACCATTGAGCCTGCCCCGTCCCGGAGGTACCGGCGAGTGACCGCCGGTCAGGATGCATCTGTCCCCGACGCTCGCTCACGCCACTCCCGGGAGGAGCCACTCGAGGTGGCCGCCTGGACGGGCGACGACATCATGACGGACAGGCTGATCCACGGTTGTCGAAGGTAGCACGCCGTCATCCGTTCACGTCGGCGCCCGGATCAGCGTGGGCCTGGCCGCGCTCGCCGCGGGCCAGACCCTGGACGACCTCATGTCCCGTGCCCATGCTGGCCTGCTCGACGCCAGGAAGGGGCGCGTCGAGCAGGGGGACCGTGTCGGATTGTCGAGGCGAGCTGGCCGTCCCGTACCGGAGGTAGACCACGCCGGAGCCGAACGTCCGCGTCTCGAGAAGCGTGAGCCCGATGCGAGCGTCCAGCGCCGGGAAGAACGGCGTGCCGGCACCCAGGATCACCGGGTGCAGGAAGAGGCGGTATTCGTCGATCAGCCCGAGCCGCATCAACATCGAGGCGGTGGTGGGACCACCGACGTCCATGTCGAACCCCGGCTGCTCCTTGAGCCGTGAAACCTCCCCCGCAGCGTCATCGCGGACCAGCCGGCCGTTCCACTCGACGCGGTCGAGCGTCCTGGAGAACACGATCTTCGGCTTGTGCTTCCAGACACGGGCGAACTCGAGCATCGCCGGCGTGGCAGCCGGATCGGTCTCCGCCGTCGGCCAGTAGTCCACCATCAACTGGTACAGCCGCCGCCCGTACAGGAAGGCGCTCATCCCGCGCGCCTCGTCGTTGAAGAACGAGTGCAGCTCCTCGTCGACCAGCACCCAGTCGAGTGACCCGCTCAGCGTCTCGACGAAGCCGTCGAGCGAGACGGACATGGAGTAGACGAGCCGGCCCATGCGGATCAGCCCTCGTCCCTGATCATCGGCCCGTGGCCCGAACATCGGGGTGATGAGGCAGGAGGTTGTGCGTCCCGCACGCCGGGCACACCACCCGGCTCATCCTCGATCCGACCATCAGCTCCAGGACGGTGCGCTTGAACCGGGTGCGGCAGAAGCCGCAGGTCACGTCCCAGCGTGCGATCACGAAGAGGAGGTTCGGGGGGAACATGCCCTGGCGGACCGGGTTGATCGCCTCCACTTCCAACGCCACGACTCCGTCCTCCTGGCTGATACGACGCCGACCCCGGTGCGTGGGTTCTTGCCACGAATCGACGCGCCACCGAGCATGCGCCTCGACCACGCGGCCGGGTAGCCCCGGTTCGCCTCTCGACTCCATCAGCGGGGCCGCGGTGACGCGTTGCCGGTCGAGCGGCACCGACCGGGCAAGTCTGGGAAGATCGTTCAGGTGAGGATCTGCCCGAGGGTGCCCCGGTGACGAGGCGGGGCCTGGTCCTGTTCGGCCTGATGTCGGTCATCTGGGGCATCCCGTACTTCTTCATCCGGATCGCGGTCGCCGAGATGACGCCGGCGACGTTCGTCTTCGCCCGCACCGCGATTGCGGCGGCGATCCTGCTGCCGATCGCCCTCCTGCGGGTCGACCTCCGGCTGGTGCTGATGCGCTGGCGCTGGGTCGTCGCCTTTGCCGTTGCCGAGATCGCCGGTCCGTGGGTGCTGCTGGGATCGGCCGAGCAGCACATCTCGAGCTCGCTGGCCGGGCTCCTGGTCGCCGGCGTCCCGCTCGTTGGCAGCGCCATCGCGCTCGGCAGCGGCGGTGCGGACCGTCTCGGCCGGACGGCGCTGCTCGGGCTGCTGGTCGGCCTCGCCGGCGTCGTCGCCATCGTGGGCGGCGACTTCGAGGCGTCCGACGCGACGGCGCTGCTCTCGGTCGGGGTCGTCGTCATCGGCTACGCCGTCGGGCCGGCGATCCTGGCGCGTCGCCTGGCTGGCCTGCCGTCGGTCGGGGTGATGGCGCTGTCGCTCACGCTGTGCGCGGTGGCGTACGCTCCGATCGCGGTCGTCCAGTGGCCCTCGGTCATGCCCTCGACGAACGCGCTCGCCTCCATCGCGATCCTGGCGATCGTCTGCACCGCCGCTGCGTTTCTCCTGTTCGCCTCCCTGATCGCCGAGATCGGCCCGGTTCGCGCCACGGTCATCACGTACGTCAACCCGGCGGTCGCGGCGGTGCTGGGCGTGCTCGTCCTCCGGGAGACGTTCACCGTCGGGATGGCGATCGGCTTCGCCCTCGTGATCCTGGGCTCGACGCTGGCGACGCGACCGGCGCGGACGGCCGCGGAACCTGGCCGATGACTGGGCTGCGATTCGCTACGGGGCTCCCTGCGAGAGGAGTCGCGGCCCCTGCCACTCGGGCAGGTCGTCCGGTTCGACCAGGCGGAGATCGACGTTAGGGCCGTGGATCATCTCTCACACCTCCGAAGGCTGGGCGCCGGGAACCCACCCGGCGCTGACTTCATCACCGATCACTCCGTGTCGCGGTCGCGTTGTGGTCCGCGAGCACGGGCGGGGAGATGCGCTCGACCGCGATGAGCTCGAGGCCGGCATCCCGGATCCGGGCGAGCAGGCCGTAGGTGGCCGCCTGGTCCAGTGTTGCGGCGACCAGGATCGAGTCGCCGTCCGGGAGCCATCGGCACTCGTCGCACCCGAGGGCACGCGCGTGTCGGGCATCGAGGTGGCCGCCGACCCGGATCTCGTAGCGGTTCATGCCGAGATCCTGGTCGAACCCAGGTCCAGAATCGCCCGCAGAAAGGATGGTTTGCCGCGACGATCTCGCCGCGCGGAAGGCTCGCGAATGCCGGGCGCCTGGTCGGACCGCGGGACGGCACGACCAGGCGGACTCGGCACGTCGCCCACGACGTCAGGCACTGGCCGCGACCTCGACTGGTTCGTCCAGCCGCGACGGCACGACCGAGAGCCCGTGGTCACGGATCTTCCCGTCGCGCATCCGGATGACGCGGTCACACGCCTCGCCGACCTCCGCGTCGTGCGTCACCAGGATGAACGTATGGCCCTGGTCCCGGTTGAGCTGGCGCAGCAGGGCGAGGACCTCGGCTGACCGCTCCGAGTCGAGGTTCCCGGTCGGCTCGTCCGCGAGGACCAGCGCGGGCCGGTTCACGAGGGCACGGGCGATGGCGACGCGCTGCTGCTCGCCGCCCGACAGCTCGGCAGGACGGTGATCGGCCCGGTCCGCGAGCCCGACGAGGGCGAGTGCCTCGAGGGCGGCGGCCTTCGCCTCCGACCCCGGGACGCCCGCGTACTCCCCGGCGAGCATGACGTTCTCGATGGCGCTGAGGGTGGGCACCAGGTTGAAGTCCTGGAAGACGAAGCCCATCTCGCGGGCCCGGAGCCGGGTGCGCTCGCCGTCGGAGAGCCGACCGACATCGCGGCCGTCGAAGGTCAGCTCGGGAGCGGGGCCGTGGTTCGGGTCGGGCGCGTGGAGGAGCCCGAGGATGTGCATGAGCGTGCTCTTGCCCGAACCCGACGGTCCCATGATGGCGACCATCTCGCCTGGTTCGATGCTGATGTCGACGCCGCGCAACGCGGCGATGGTGTTGCGTCGACCGAGCCGGTAGGTCTTTCGCAGGTTGCGGCCTTCGAGGAGTGCCATCTCACGTGTCTCCTGTCTGTCTGGGGTGGGTCATTCGTAGCGCAGCGCCGCGACGGGGTCGAGACGCGCTGCGTTGAGGGCTGGGATGAGGCCGGCCAGGGCGCCGAGGATCGTGGAGAACGCCACTGCCGTCAGCGCCGTGCCCGTCGTGAGGTCGAACAGGATCGTGCCGGAGGCACGTCCGCCTTCGTTCGCGGCGCAGACGACAGCCGCGCCGAGCGCGAGGCCGACCGCGCCGCCGATGAAGCCGATCAGGGCGGACTCGATCACGAACTCGCGGACGATGCGTGCCCGGCTGCCCACCGATGGCTCGCTTGATGCCGATCTCCCGCGTGCGCTCGGCGATCGACATGGCCATCGTGTTGATGACCGAGAGACCGCCGACGACGAGGCTGATGAGCGCGATCCCGACGAGGATCGAGTTGAGGATCGAGGTCGCCCCCCCGATCTGCTTGTCGAAGTCCTTCCCCGTCATGACGCTGACATCGGTGAGGGCCGCCTTGATTTCCGTCGCGACGGTCTCGGGACTCGTGCCCGGCGTGGGGTAGACCGTCAGGCCCGTCGCGATCTCAGACGGCGTGAGCTTGGCGGCCACCAGCGGCGGGAGCGTCCGAACGTAGAGGCGCTGCGCGGCCGCCAGCGGGATCGAGGCGCTGCCATCCGGCGCGGTGAGCGTCGGCTCGAGGATCCCGACGACAGTGAAGGTGTCGCCCCACAGGGTCATCGTGTCGCCGACGGCCTTCTGGTACTGGCGCGCCAGGTCCGAGCCGAGGACCGTGACGTTCGAGCCCTCGTCCGCAGCGGAGATTGCCCTCCCAGCCGCATAGTGGACGACGAACGTCTCGCGGCCTCCGTCCCGGCCCTCCTGCGCCGTGGTGATCACGGGGGGCGTCCCCATCGACATCGTGCTGGCGTCGTCGGACAGCGGCAACGCGACGCCGGTCACGACCACGTCCACGCCGGGCAGGCGGGCGACCTGGTCGGCCGTCGAGATCGCCAGCGGCCCACCCAGGCCCATCGTGCCGCCCTTGGCGCTCACCGCGACCTTGTCGCGGAAGTAGTCGCTGCCCCCGGCCACGAGGGCGTTGATCTTGTTGGCCATCGAGCCGAAGACGACGAGCGCCCAGATCCCGATCGTGATGCCGAGGATCGTGAGGGCCGTGCGGACCTTCCGCCTGCCCAGGTTGCGGAGCAGTTGCATCAGTCAGTTCCTCCCATCGGGCCGACGCCGGCCAGCGGCACGACGATGCCCAGTCCATTGGTCAGCCTCCGAGACGAGGCCCGCGCTGCGCGTGCCATACGGGCGAGTCGCTCGCCGCTGGCCTGGTCGCGCAGGCGAGCCTGCCGCTCGCGCGCCATCAGGTACGTTCCGGCCATCACGGCCGGCAGTTGTTCAGCGTTCATCTCGATCGTCGACTTCCCTCGTGTGTTCCCGGCTGGCCCGGAGCTCGGAGCCGTTCATGCCGCCATGCTCGACCCAGCCGGCACCAGGGGCGCCCACACAAAGGTTGGTTCGGAGGGATGGTTTCTCTCGGATCCATCCTGGTGGGACGATCCGAAGAGATCGCCGGGCGCTGACGAGCCCGGGGGTGTTGGGTCGGTCAGCCCGCCTTCAGACCAGCGCGAGCTGCTGCGCCCGGAGCACGGCCAGGGTCCGGCTCTCCACGCCGAGCTTGGCCCGGATGTGAGCCGCGTGCCATTTCGCCGTGGCCAGCGAGACCACGAGCTCCCGGGCGATGGCGGCGTCGGTGCGGCCGCGGGCCATCAGGCGCAGGACCTCGAGCTCCCGATCGGTGAGGGACTCCAGGATCTCGCCGTGCTCGTCCTGCCACACCGACGGTCCCGGCCGCCGTCCGCCGACGGAAGCGGCGTCCGGCCTGGAGTCCAGCGCGGCGACGACCTCGTCGACGAACCGCGGTGCGACCCACCGCAGACCGGGAAGCAGGTACGCCAGGGGCGCTCCGTCGTCGACGATCCGTCGCACGTAGGTCTCGGGCGCCGCGAGCCGCAGCGCCGCTTCGAGCGCTCGCCCGGCTCCAGGCCGATCACCTGTCCGGCTTGCCAGTGCCGCATCGAGGACGCCGATCGAGATGAGGTCCGCCGTGTCGTGGGCCTCCGCGGCCGTCTGCTGCGCCCGGCCGAGGAGTCCTGCCGCCTCGTCGGTCCTCCCCTGGGCGAGCCGAACACGAGCTGCAGTCACTGTCCGCGAGAGGGCAGGCCAGCTCGATGGGGCGACAGGATCCTTCGCGTCGGCGCGCCCGGCCTCGTCCGCCCAGCGGGCGGCAGCGACCAGGTCGCCCTGGATCAGCCAGAGCCGCGCCTCGATCTCGGCCAGCCCGCCCTCGATGCCCGCCAGCCCTGCCGCGCGCGCATCGCGGCGCACAGTCCGAACTGCCTCGAGCGCATCCTCGCGAGAGCCCGTTGCCTGCCGGGCAAGAGCGAGGTACGACACCATCATCGTGAGCACCGCGCGCCCGAAGCCGAACGTTCCCATTGCGGCCCACGACCGCTCGAGCTCATGGAGCGCCCCCGCGAGATCGTTCGCCTCGTAGCGCATCGCGCCAAGCCAGTACATCGCGTACGGCGTGCCGCCGCCCAGGCGGCGAGCCTCTCCCGCGTGGCTCGTGAGCGTGTCCTGGCAGAGGGCCTCCGCGTCGCCGCGATGGCCGGTGAAGTTGAGGGCGCTGGCGAGCGCGGTCATGGCCGGGACGACGACCGAGGATCCGGATCCTGCGGCGGCCACCAGCGACTTCCGAGCGCTGGCGGCGGTCGCCTCGAACTGACCCGCGGAGAGCTGGCCCGAGGCGAGTGCCTGGTGTGCGAGGCCGCCGAAGAACTCGTCGTCGCCCACCGCGTCGACCGCCGCCAGCGCCAGTCCAACGGCATCGGGTCGCATCCCGAACGCGGCGATCAGCGCACGCACGACCAGCAGCCCTCCGGGCGCGCGGTCCGGGAATGCCGCCTCACCTCCGGCGCACGCCCGGGCCGCGTCCTCGACCCGTCCGACGAAGAAGAGGGCGACGGCCCACAGGGAGACGAGCTCCGCGCTCGCGGCCACCCGATCGCGGGGAATGGCATCGAGCCAGCGCAGCAGCGTCGTGAGCTCGCCCGCTTCGTACGTCCTGCGCGCCTGCCGCTCCAGCAGGCGGATCGCCCGTTCGGTCGATCCGACCGCGACCGCCTGGCCGATGGCCTCCTCGAGCAGATCTGCCTTCTCGAGGTAGTCGGAAGCACGCTCACGGAGTGCGAGCTCCTCCGCGGGGTCAAGAAGGGTCCGCAGGTAGTCGGCGAACAGGTGGTGGAAGCGGTACCAGCGCCGCTCCAGGTCGAGGGGGATCAGGAACAGGTTCATGCGCTCGGCGTGCTCGAGCAGGGAGGCGCTGTCCTCGCGCCCCGTCAGCTCCTGGCAGAGTCCTGCGGTGAAGCGCTCGGCGACAGAGCTCCGGACGAGGAAGGTCCGCAGCTCCGGATCGAGCCGTCCGAGGACCTCCGCGGCCAGGTAGTCGAGGACGAACCGTTGGCTGCCGGTGAACGCCTCGATGAGCGAGGGGGCAGCGGGCTGGCCTCGCAGCGAGATCGCCGCGAGCTGGAGGCCGGCGATCCAGCCCTCCGTGCGCTCGACGAGCCGGCCGACGTGCTCGTTGTCGATCTCGAGTCCCGACGTCTCGCCGAGATACCCGGCGGCCTCGTCCACGGTGTATCGCAGCTCCTCGGCCCGCAGCTCGACGAGGCGACGGTGGGCGCGCAGGCGGGGAAGCGCGAAGGGAGGGTCCTCGCGCGTGATGACGACGAGGTGGGCGAACGGCGGTCCCTGCTCGATGAGGACGCGCAGGAGGGCATGCACGGGTTCTGCGGCGATGACGTGGTAGTCGTCGAGGACGAGCACGAACGGGTCGTCAGAGATCCCGATCGCGTCGATCAGGATCGCGGCGGCCTCGGGACCGGGCATGCCATCGAGCAGCGCGGGGGTCACGCCCGCGATCCCTGGCCGCAGCGTCTCGAGGGCGGCGACGAGGTAGCGGTTGAAGCGCACCGGGTCGTTGTCCGCCGCGTCGAGCGAGAGCCAGGAGCTCTGGACGTCACGGGATGCGAGCCAGCCCGCCACGGCCATGCTCTTGCCGTATCCCGGCGGCGCGGAGAGCACGGTCAGGTGGGTCGTGTCGTCAAGGGCGCGATCCATGCGCGCGCTCAGGCGAGGTCGCTCGCGGTAGGCCGCCACGCGGGGAGCGTGGAGCTTCGTCGAGATCAGCGGGGTCAGGCGCGGCGAGCTGACCACGTTCTGATCGGCATTCGACGGTCCTCTTGGGTGCAGCGCGGGCACGACCAACGCACACCTCCGGCCCAAGCGTGCGCATCGACCGGCGGGCACCGCCAGAGCCGAAGGGACCTGAACAATCATCGGGTTGAGGACCCCTTCACCCAGGACCACAAACGGTCCCTGTGGCTCTATCGCGTGCCCCTTCATGGTTGTATCCGGTTCGCGTGTGGATTGCAGCCTCAGGAAGCGGGAGGGCGTGCCGCACGTGGAGCAGGTCGGCCGGGTGATCGGGCTCGTTGACGTCGACGGCGCCGTGATCCCGGCGTCCCATCGAGACCTCGTGGAATGTCCCCGGGTTGCCGCGCTCACGACGGTCATGCCCGACGGCTATCCGCAGACCTCGGTCGTCTGGTGCGACTTCGACGGCACACACGTGCGCGTCAACACGATGCGTGGCTTCGCAAAGGAGCGGAACATGCGCCGCGACCCGAAGGTCACGCTGCTCTGCTACGACCCGAGTCAGCCCCTCCGCTACCTCGAGATCCGCGGCACGTGGTCGAGATGACCGAGGCGGGCGCGCTCGAGCACCTCGACGGGCCTCGCCTCGAAGTACGCCGGGCGACCGGTGCGCTACTTCGGCGACTGCATCCCGGCCGAGCTTCGCCGAGCGCGAGACGCCCGTCCTGTGCCGGATCAAGCCCACGCATGTCGTCGCGCTCGATGCGACGGCCGGCAGGACGAAGCCCGATGACCGCGATCGTCGCCACCGAGACGGTCGTCATCCCGGCCTCGCACCTCGATCTTCTCACCCGACCGATCTGCGGCGTCCTGACGACGATGCTCCCCGACGGCCAGCCGCAGTCGAGCCTGGTCTGGGTCGACCTCGACGGCGAGTGCGCTCGCGTCAACACGACCCTGGAACGCCAGAAGGGGCGCAACCTGCTCGCGAACCCGAGAGTCAGCCTGCTCGTCGTCGACCCGGACGACACCGCGCGGTTCATCCAGGTCCGCGGCGATGCCGAGCTCGTCACGGACGGCGCCCTCGAGCATCTCGACGCGCTGACCCGCACGTACACCCGCCACGCGCGCTACTACGGCGGCGTCTATCCGGCCGAGCAACAGGCGCGGGAGACCCGTGTCATCTGTCGGATCCACGCCCGACGAATCACGTTGGACGCGATCCATCGCTGACGGCGGAGCCTCCCACCTGCGGGATCCCCGTCCGCGGCGGGTAGGGTGTCGATCGGCCGGCGCCATGGAGTGGTCACAGAGCGGCGATCATCGGGTGTCAGCGTAGGCCTGCGCCATGCTCAGCTCGATCGCGGCGGTCGCATCAGACGCACCCACTACGATGCCGAGTTGTCACGCCTCGGGGCTCGCCGCTGGGCACTCGCGCCGGTACTCGCACCAGCGGCAGCGCCACGGGGCGGGCCGGGCCGGGAACTCGCGGTCGTGGATCTGGCCGACGGTCTCGACGAGGCCGGTCTCGAACGCGGCGAGCTGCTCGTCCGTGCGGGTCGTCCAGAGCATCTCGCCCGACTCGGCGAAGTAGAGCCCGAGCCGCAACGCCGGCGGGAGCGTCGCGCCGGTCGCCGGGTCGCGCAGACCGCCCCGGGCGCACCCGAACGCGTAGGCGGTGAGCTGCGCGTCGGCATCGACGTCGGCCTGGCTGCGGGTTCGGCCGGTCTTGTAGTCGACGATCTCGGTCGTGCCGTCGAGAGCCCGGTCGACGCGGTCGACGTAGCCGACGAACCGGAAGCCGCCGGCGCAGCCGGCCAGCTCGACGCCGACGCCGAACCCGAGCTCGACCGCGACCGGATCGGCCCCGGTGCGGGCCGACACCTCGAGGAAGCGGGCGAGGACGGGTACCGCCCGCCGGCGGGCCGCCTCGATCTCGTCGTCGGTGAGACCCGACGAGGCGAGCTTTCGGTCGAGCGCATCCTGGAGGGTCTCGGGGCCGGGCTCGGCGGTGCCGTCGGCGCGGGCGCGGATGTGCGCGAGCCCGAACGCTTCGAATGCCTTGTGGACGGCGCTCCCGAAGGCGAACTGTCCCGGGCTGACGTCGCCGGGTCGGCGCTCGACATAGCGGAACCCGTACCGCAGCGGGCATGCGCGGTACGTCGAGATCGACGAGTGGCTCTCGTAGCCGGGCAGGGGAGCGTCGGCCATCGAGCGGGAAGCAGGAATGGTCTCGGAGGCGGCGAGCACGGTCTCGGTGTCTATCACGAACCGATCTTCAGCCGCCCCTGTGACAGCTCGAATGGCACGCGTCCTCACGGTGCCGGCGAGCCGCAGATGGCGTCGATCAATGTGCTGTCCAGCACACGTCAAGCGCCATGCCAGTGGGACGGGAGGCGGCCGGCAGCGCCAGCGGCGCCCCGCGACATTCCAACCCCGCCGATCTCCGGCCGGCCAGTGCGGAAGGGTTCCATCGCTTCGCCTGGCTTTAGCTCGATCGCGGCCAGCGCCGATTGTCGAGACCATTGACATGAGCTGGCCCCCTCGTTGACATGCTCGTGTCCAAGGAGGTGACATGGCCGTGTCCTGCCGACACACAGGCGGAGATCGTCGCCGCTCCTCGGTACTCCCCCCGGGTATTGACATACCCCTTGACAAGCGAGCGAGCCAGGCGCACAATCCCGGCAGATCGAGGCGTGTCAAGGCTTGACACGCCCGTTTCCGTGTCCGGCTGACGGCGCTCGCGGGCGAGGCGAGCGACAAGGGCAAGCCCGGCCGGCACGGCAGAAGGGCATGGAGGCAGGTTGGCTGTCGGGGTCGCCGCGGAAGTCAAGAGCAAGCTGACCGTCGTCGACGTGGTCGGCGAGACGGTGCAGCTCAAGAAGGCCGGCACCACCCTCAAGGGCCTCTGCCCGTTCCACGGGGAGAAGACGCCCAGCTTCATCGTGACGCCCGGGCGCGAGACCTGGCACTGCTTCGGCTGCGGCGAGGGCGGCGACATCTTCTCGTTCGTGATGCGGCGGGACGGGATCGCCTTCCCGGAGGCCCTCCGGCGCTTGGCGCAGCGCGCCGGCGTGGAGATCGACGAGCGGACCACCCGCGAGGATGCCCACCGCAAGCGGCTCCACGACGTGCTCGACACCGCGTTCGCCTTCTACCACGCCGTCCTCATGAACAGCGAGACGGGCGCCGCTGCGCTGGCCTACCTGCGCGGCCGCGGCTTCACGGACGAGTCGATCGAGCGGGCGCAGCTTGGCTTCGCCCCGCCCGACTGGGACGCCCTGGTCCGGACGCTCGAGCGCAAGCGCCAGATCGGCGCTCCCGAGCTGATCGAGGTGGGCCTCGCCACGCCTCGCAAGAGCGGTCGGGGCGTCTACGATCGCTTCCGGGGCCGCGTCCTCTTCCCGATCCGCGACGCGACCGGCAACGCCACCGGGCTTGGCGGCCGCGTCCTGCCGGCCGCGCCACCGACCGCCGGCGAGCAGCCCACGGACGGCCCGAGCCCGATCCGGACCCCGACGGCCCGAAGTACCTCAACTCCCCGGCGACGCCGCTCTTCGACAAGAGCCGGACGCTCTACCCGCTGGACCGCGCGAAGGCGTCCATCCGCAAGTCGGGGATCGCCGTGATCGTGGAGGGCTACACGGACGCGCTGATGGCCCACCAGGCCGGCTTCGACAACGTCGTCGCCAGCCTGGGCACCGCGCTCACGCCGGGCCAGGTCGCGCTGCTCACGCGCTACGCCGCGAAGAAGATCGTGCTCGCCTACGACGTGGACCCGGCCGGGGAGCGCGCCGGCACGCTGGGCGTCACCGCGCTGGAGCAGCTCACCCGCCAGCTCGCCGCCACGGACGCGGGCGTGGAGCTCGACGAGGTCCGCGTCGCCCGCCTGCCGGACGGCAAGGATCCCGACGAGGTGATCCGCGACGCACCGGATGCCTGGCGCGAGGCGATCCGCACGGCCGCGCCGATCGTCGACTACCTGATCGACTTCCACGCCCGGTCGGCCGACCTGCGCACCACCGGCGGGCGGGCGCGGTTCATCGATGCGATCCTCCCGACGCTCCGGACGGTCCGCAACCCGGTCCTCCGCGACGGCTACCTCCAGCGGCTCCGCCAGGTTTCGGGCGTCGAGGAGCGGGTCCTCCTCGAGTCGCTCCACCGCGCGCCGGAGGCCGCCCGGGGCGGATCCAGCGGTGCGGGTGCAGGCGAGAGCCGGATCTCGGCGGCCACCGTGCTCGCCTCGCCGGACGCGTTCGACCCGAAGGCCGTCCTCCGCGCGATCGATCCCGGTCGAGCGCGACCTGCTCCGCTTCCTCCTCTCGGTCCCCGAGACGCAGGAGGCGACGGCCGAACGCCTGGCGCCCGCCGACCTTCCGAGCCAGCCCGCCCGCGAGCTCTGGTCGGCGATGCTCGCGGTCCGCGAGGACCCGCCCTACACCACCGAACGCGTCTTCGCCCGCCTCGCGGCGGACCCGGAGACGCAGGCGCTCCTCGTCGCGCTCCTCGAGCGGCGCGATGCGGGCACGGATGCCGGCACCACGGACGCCCGGGTCGCGTCCCAGGGGATCGAGCAGTGCCTGCTCCGCCTCGAGCTCGACCGGCTGGAGGAGCGAACCCGCTGGACACGCGTGGAGCTCGGCGAGGCCGAGCGGGCGAACGACCGCCCGACCATCGAGCGACTCATGACCCAGGAACAGCACTACAACGAGACCCGCAAGTCGCTGCAGAGACGGATGGAGCAGGCAAGCCTGCTCAGCCGCCCGGCCGCAGCCCGCGCCGCAGGAGGACGATCGTGAGCCAGGACCCCATGGACCGCCAGCTGGTGGAGGCCGTGCTGGCCGCCACCCCGCGCCGCCGTCGCGCGGCCGCCGCGGAGGTGAAGGCCGTCAACGCCGCCAGCAAGGCGGCCGGCGCAGTCGCCGTCATCGAAGCGGACGACGAAGACGACGACCTCGACCTCGGCGCCGAGCCCGGCGTCCCGGAGCTCGTCGTGGCCGACGACGAGCTCGGCGGCGCGAGCGCGGATCCAGACGCGGATCTCGCGTCGGACGACGCCGCCGGTGCCGGAGGTTCCGGCGAAGCTCGACGCGAAGGCGCTCGAGGAGCCCACCGCAGGAGGAGCTCGAGGCGCTCTCGGCCGACATGATCGGGATCGACGACCCGGTCCGGATGTACCTCAAGGAGATCGGCAAGGTGGCCCTCCTGACCGCCGAGGAGGAGATCGTCCTGGCCAAGGCGATCGAGCTCGGCGAGTGGATGGTCGAGTTCCCCGCGAAGGCGATGGTCAGCCTCCACGAGTGGACGCTCCACGACACGGAGCGCAAGACGCGGACCCTGAAGCCGCAGCACCGGCTCCCGCTCGGCGACGAGGCGCACGCGATGGTGCGCGACGGCGATCGCCGACGAGGGCGCGGCGGACCTGCTGGTGCCGCACCCGGACTTCCACCTGGTCAAGGCCGGCCGCGACGTCCAGTCCGAGGGCACGAAGGAGCTCCTCAAGGAGGCCCGCAAGCACCTCGCCGACGTACGCGGAGAAGCTCGACGCCGACACGTTCATCACGCTGCTCGACTGGGCCTACCTCGCGGTCCACAACGGCGATCTCGACTCGCGCGACAACGTCGGGCCTGCGGGCGATCTACGACTGGACCCGCGAGGTGGTCGCCTTCCCGGCGCTGGAGCGCTGGATCATGAGCGGCCACGACGCCGACCTGCTCAGGCACATGGGCTCTACGACCCCGAGGTGGTGCCGCTCAGCACGAAGCTCCGCGGACCGCAAGGGCGAGATCGTGCGGATCGGGCGCGACGCGCGCGAGCAGCTGACCTCGGCGAACCTGCGCCTGGTCGTCTCGATCGCCAAGAAGTACATCGGGCGCGGGATGAGCTTCCTGGACCTGATCCAGGAGGGGAACATCGGCCTGATCCGGGCGGTCGAGAAGTTCGACTACGAGAAGGGCTTCAAGTTCTCCACCTACGCCACGTGGTGGATCCGGCAGGCGATCACCCGCGCGATCGCCGACCAGGCCCGCACGATCCGCATCCCGGTCCACATGGTGGAGACGATCAACCGGCTGATCCGCGTCTCGCGGCAGCTGCTCCAGGAGCTGGGCCGCGAGCCGACGGTCGAGGAGATCGCCGAGGCGATGTCCAAGGGCCAGGAGGTCGTGGTCACCCCGGAGAAGGTCCGCGAGATCATCAAGGTCAGCCAGGAGCCGGTCTCGCTGGAGACGCCGATCGGCGAGGAGGAGGACTCCCACCTCGGCGACTTCATCGAGGACCGCGGCGCCCTGGCCCCGGCCGAGGCTGCCTCGCACCAGCTCCTCAAGGAGCAGGTGGAGGCGGTGCTGGACTCGCTGACCGGCCGCGAGCGGCGCGTCCTGCAGCTCCGCTTCGGGCTGGAGGACGGCCGCGCCCGCACCCTCGAGGAGGTCGGCAAGGAGTTCAACGTCACCCGCGAGCGGATCCGCCAGATCGAGGCGAAGGCGCTGCGCAAGCTCCGCCACCCGTCCCGCTAGCCGCAAGCTCAAGGACTACCTGGAGTAGGGGAGCGAGCCGTGGAGGCGGGCCGGCGGTCCACCGGCGAGCCCCCGGCTGCCCGTGAGGTGCCAGGCGAGCCCCCGGCGGCCCGCGAGGTGGCCAGTCCTCCGGCCCAGCACCCGGCGGGGCTCCTCTACGGCGCCGGGCACGTCGTCGTCCACGGGAACGCGCCGTTCCGGGAGCTCTTCGGCACCGAGTTCCTGGGGCTGCCGGCCGCCGAGGTGCTCCTCGACCTGCCGCGCGCGGCCTTCGACCTGATGGATCTCGTCTACCGGGAGGGCCGGCCGCTCGCGCAGTGGATCGTCGTCCGCGGTGCCCCGTGGCGACTCACGATCGCCGAGCGGCGCGATATCGGGACCGGTGAGGTCTACGGGATCGCGGTCCACCTCGTCCCACGCGCGAGCGGCGGCCCGACAGGCTGAGTGGTCGGGCCGCCGGGCGACCTGAGTCGCCGCCGGGCCCAGGGCGGCCCGCAGTCGCCGCCGGGCCCCTGGCGGCCCGCAGCTGGCCACCTCGTCGGTCCAGTGCATCTCACACACGGATCCGACCGCGCATTACGCCAGGTGCACGATCCGGCCGTCGGAGGTCAATCCCGGACCGCTCGCCGGGCCCACGTGCCGGTCACCGACGCAGGAACCACCTCGTCTCGGGCAGAACCGTTCGCTGGACGCACGACTGTGCCCACCTCGCCGGAGTCGGGGCAGGGACGCCTGCAGGATCGTGCGTCCGCCGCAAGGTGCCGCGGTCCGGGGCGCCTCGCGTCTGCGTCCGGGGCCTCTCGTCCGGGGCCCTTCGTCCGGGGCGTCTGCATCCGGGGCCTCGCGTCCGCGGTCGCCGCGTCCGGTGCCTCCCGCTGACCCGCCGGCGGTCGGCCCGGTAGTCAGCCCGGTAGTCAGCCCGGTAGTCAGCCTGCCCGCCTCTCACAGCAGGGCGACCGCGCTCCCGCCAGGGTGAGCGCCTGCTGCAAGGAGCTCCATCGCACGCCGCCCCGACACCGGGAACCGCTGCACCAGCTCGTCTCCGTGCGCGTGCAGGAGCGCGCGGTTGTGACGCGTGTCGGCGAGAACCAGGATCAGTGCGTCCACGCCCCCGTCCCGCATCTTGAGTGCGAGGCGGCGCTGGAGAGCCTGCAGATCGGTCGGTCGCGTCTCGGCCTCGATGCCGACCCGCCAGCTGGCGCCGCTGACCAGTCCGTCCCACGCTCGGAGGTCGCCGGGAACCGGCAGCGGAACCTCCGCGCGCCAGCGGAGTGACCGGTGGAGGCGCGCCCGGAAGCGCGCGAGCAACGCAACGTGTGCCTGGTCGCGGATCGGTTCGCCCGCGGGATAGGCTCGAGCCGACAGCTCCAGTCCGACAGCTCCAGTCCGACCACCGCGAGAGGCCGGCACACCACGGCGATCGAGACGCCCGGCGAGAGGCCGCGCTCGATCCGACACACCTGCGGCCCGCTCAGCCCAACGGCACGACCAACCTCGGCCTGGCTCAGGCCACGGTCGACCCGTGCCCGCCGGACTTCGGTCGTGAGCTCCGCGACGGTGCGCCGGGCCCGGTCGGCGCCCACGAACGCAGCGCTGCTGCGCGTTCCCATCAGGCAATGATGGGAACCGCGGATTATCGGCGGGTTAGCTGATCACCGGTGCCAGAATCACGCCCGGATCCCGGTGGATCGCCCGGATCGACGCCGGATGCGATCGGCATGCCCGACTGCGTCCAGTCGCTGTATGACCCTGGGTAGAGGAGGGGGTCGGGGAGCCCGGCCGCCCGCATCCCGAGCGCGAGCTGGCACGCGTTGACGCCGCTGCCGCACGCGACGACAACCTGTCCGTCGCCGACCCCGGCGCGCGCGAAACGCGAGGCGAGCGCGGCCGGCGCCAGGAATCGGCCGTCCGGCTCCAGGAGCGCTGCAGTCGGGAGGCTGTGCGCCGTCGGGATGTGGCCGGGAACGCGGTCGATCGGCTCGATCTCGCCGCGGTAGCGCTCGCCGGCGCGGGCGTCCAGGAGCGTCAGCTCGCCGAGGCGCGCCGCCAGCGCGGGGCGATCGATCGTCCGCGGCCAGCTGGACCCGGGGCCGGGCGTCGTCACCGGCTCGGCTGGCCGGAACGCTGGAACGTCCGCCGTGAGCGGCAGCCCCGCCGCCCGCCAGGCGCCGATCCCGCCGTCGAGGATGGCTGCCCGTGCGTGTCCCAGCGCATCGAGCATCCACCAGAGGCGCGCCGCCACCGTCCCGCCCGCGTCGTCGTAGGCCACGACGCGGTGGCCGCGGCCGATCCCGAGCTCGCCGAGCGCCGCGGCGAACGTCGCCGGATCGGGGAGCGGATGCCGGCCCGGCCCCGCGGTCGCCGTCAGCACGGACTCGAGATCGACGAAGACGGCACCCGGCAGATGGGCGGACGCGTAGGCCGCGTGCCCACTCCGCGGTGCCGCCAGCGACCAGCGCACGTCCGCGATCCGGAGGTCGGGGTCGTGAAGGGTTGCCGCGAGCTCCGCGGCCGAGATCAGGCTCATGCCGGGAGTATCGCATCGACGGGAGTGGCGACCGGCACCGGCCGGGCCGCCCCCTGCCCGGCACCCATGCTATTCTTCCCCGCGGCGCGGCCCCGGCCGCCCGATGTGCGCTCCGCCCGTTCCGCGGCGGGCGCCTCCGCTCCGGCGTAGCTCAGTGGTAGAGCGGGCGACTGTTAATCGCTTGGTCGTAGGTTCGAATCCTACCGCCGGAGCCACTTCACTCGAGACCCCGGCGGGCGTCCCACGTCGAACTTTGGCCCTCGGGGCAGGGCACCGCTCGGCCCTCCCGTCAGACGCGGCGGAGGGCGATGCGAACCGGCTCTGCCGGGCCGACCGCGCGATGCACGATCGTCCAGCGGATCGGACCGGTGAAGCAGTGGTGGAGTGCCCGACAGAGCCCCCCGGTAAGATCCCAGGTCCGGCCCGCCACGTACGGCCCGCGGTCGATCACCGGCGCGATCACGGTCCGACCGCCGAAGCTGAACGCGACGAGCGTGCCGCACGGGAGCGTTCGGTGGGCCACGCCAACCACCGTGCGCGTGTAGAGGACCCCGCAGGCGGTGAGCTTCGGCCAGGCCGTGGGCCCGACCTGCGGGACGCAGCCCTTCACGCTGTTCGAGATGCAGTAGAAGCCGGGGCCGTAGAACGACGCGAACGACGCCTGCAATGTCCCGAGTCCGACGAAGGCCGGCAGCTCGTACGGCTGCCCCTGCAGCGACGCCGCGGCCACGGAGCCCGGTGGGGGCGTGGGGCTCGGGATGGGCGAGATCGAGGCGGCCAGGGACGGATCAGAAGACGCCGACGCGGAGGGATCCGGCGACGGGCTCGGGCTGGCCGCCGGCATGGCGGCCGCGCTCGGCGCGGGTGACGCGCTCGGCGAGGATGACGCGCTCGGCGCGGGTGACGCCGCGGGCTCTGCCGCGGCGGCGACGGCCAGGGTCGGAACGCCGGCGCTCGCCAGCACGAAGACGGCGAGGAGGGTGATCGCCAGCGCCTTGAGGCGGCCGATGCGTTTCGATGTCGGGGGATGGGTGCGTCCGGGCACGGACAGCTCCTTTCGAGAATGCGGAGCGCTGCCCGGGCATGTGATTGGGTGAGCGACGCGGGGATTGGAACGCGTCAGGCGTCGGGCGAGCCGGGGACGCCGCAATCCAGGTGGGTGCGGCGCCCGGCGACCGGACAGCGAGCGATTCGGTTCGACTCCACGTGGCCCCGCGGTAGTGCGGGGTGGTCCTGCCACGTACGGCCCGGCCGTCTGAGACGACGGCCCTGACCCGTGCAGGGGTCCCCGGGCGGGGACCAGACCTTGCAGGCTCGCGATCACGGGACCCGGCGCACCCGTCGGCGGCCGGTAGAGTCGCCCGTCATGGGGCGTCGCGACGCGAGACCTGGGGCGCGCCGCCTGGGAGCAGGCACACCAGGTGGCGGAGTGTAGCAACCTTTCAGAAACGCGCTCGTTGCGGCCCGCTCCGGATCCGTCGCCCGAGCCTCACCCGCGACGCTGTGGCGCCGCCGCGCCCGGGTCAGGCCCGAGCGGGTCCCAGGTCCGGTCCGTACACCGCCGACGCGAACTCGAGCACGGCCGCGTTGAAGGCCTCCGGCTGTTCGCTGTTGACGAGGTGCCCGGCGCCTTCGATGACGTGCAGCCGCCCATTGCGGCAGGCCGCCAGGAACGCGTCCTCGCCGCGCCGGAAGAGCGGGTCGTCCGCGCCGTTGACCAGGAGCACGGGGCCCGGGTACGCCGCCAGGCGGGGCAGGAACGAGGTCCGGAGCGCCGTCACCGCCGCCCGATAGCCGCCCTTGAACAGCCAGCCGTTGGTCGCGCGCGGGGCCGGCCCGGCGGTGGGCCCGCCGACCTGCACCGGGGCGCCGCGCCCGAGGTATCGTTCGCCGACGCGGTCCACGAGGTAGACCCCCACGGCGCGCGGCGCGCGGCGCGCGACGGTTCGGGGCTCCGTCGCGGCGTTGCACAGGATGAGCCCCGAAACGTGTCCGGGGTGGGCGGCGGCCAGCTCCATGGCGACGTACCCGCCAAGCGACTGGCCGATCACGATCGCGCGGCCGCCGGTCTGCTCGATGACGGACCGCACGACGGCGACCGCGCCCGGGATCCGGAACGGCATGTCGGCGAGGACGCCGTGGCCGGGCAGGTCCACGATGACGACGCGGTAGCGGTCGGCCAGGGCGGCGACCTGCGGTTCCCACATGGCGCGCGTGACGCGCGTCCCGTGCAGGAAGACGAGCGTGGGCACACCCTCCGGCCCGACGGCGGTGAACGCCGTCGAGACGTCGAGCGGTTCGATCGGCTCGACCGCGGCGGCAGGCAGCCCGCCACCCTCGGACGCGGTCGTCTCCATCGCTCCCTCTCCCTCGGTGGTGCCGCTCCCGGTCGGCGCCACGTGCCCGCCAGTCTACCGAGCCGCGTCGTCCCCGTTCGGCTCGCGATCCTCGTGCGCACGGAGCTCCACCGATGGGCGCTGGTCGGCCGCAGGTTCGGCGTCGAAGAAGGCACGCGGCAACCAGCCGAAGAGCCGCGCCAGGAGCACAGCCGGGACCTGGGCGATCGTCGCGTTGTACCGGTAGACCTGGTCGTTGTAGAGCGCGCGCCGGTCGGCAAGCTGCTGCTCGAGCCGCTCGATCTCCGCCTGGAGACGCAGCACGTTCTCCTGCGAGCGCACCTGCGGGTAGTTCTCGACAACGGCAAGGAGCGATCGGACCGCCTGGCTCGTCGCTGCAGACACCGCGCCCTGCTCGGCGATCGGCGCCTCTGGCGCGTACCGGGCGCGCTGGCGGGCGACCTCGCCCAGGACAGCCTGCTCGAACGCCATCACGTCCCGGACGGCGGCAACGAGCTCGGCGAGCTGGTCGTGGCGCTGCTTGAGGGCGACCTCGACGTTGCCCCAGGCCTTGGCGATTCGCGTGAGCAGCGCGACCACCGAGTTGTAGGTCATGACCAGGAGGAAGAGGCACACGAGGGCGACGAGCACGACCGCGAAGAGCGCGGCACCGGTGAGCGGGCTCACCCGAAGGCTCCCTGGACCGCGACCGCGAGGATCAGCGCGGCAGCGATCGCGATCACGGCACCCGCCAGCCCCAAGGTGAGCGCGCTCCGGTCGCGTGAGATCGCCTCGCCCGGGCTCCCGGCCCGGACGACCAGCGGGCCGCCCGAGACGACCGCCATGACCAGCTCGCCGGGCGCGATGTCGAAGGTCGCCGCGGCGGCCGCGCCCGCAGCGGCCGGCGCGATCGGCAGCGGCCGCGCGGCGGGATCGAGGCGGGGAACGCTCGTCGGCCGCCCGATGCCGAAGCCGGGGATCGCCGCATTGCCCAGGGCCTCTTCGGGGGAGCTCACCAGGAGCCCCGCCTCGCGCGCCTCGGCCACGTCGTTGGCAACTTCCGCGTCGTCGAGCGCCGCGGCTGGATCGTCACGGTCGGCCGTCGCCGGGTCGTCGATGTCGCGGAACGGGACTGCGCTGCCCACGATCGTCACGACATCACCGGGCGCCAGGCGCCGCTCCTCGTAGTGGCGCCTTCCGGCGCGGACGCTTCCCAGGCCGCTGCCGAGGCCGCCGCCAAGCACGCTGAGGCCAGGGCGCGGCTCGTCGGCCTCCCAGCCCTCGGGCGGGTGGACTGTCAGCAGTGCCGCGATCGCCGCGTCCCGGTCGAGCGTCGACGTGAAGCCGGCGCCCCGGTTCCGGTTGAGCCCGGGCGGATCGTCGCCGCTCCAGTCGGTCTGCTCGTCGAAGCTGACGGGCACGTCCCATCGGGCCCCCCGCGGGAACACGCGAAGCGTGCCGGTCGCGTCACGGACCAGGAACCCGACCGCGCGTTCCTCGTCGAGCGTCACGGTCCGTTGCTGGCCGCGGTCCTCGACGATCCGGGCGCGGTAGTAGACGGAGGGGACGCTCTGGAGCGGCGAGACCAGGGTCACGGGTCCCGGTTCGATCGTCCCGACCAGCCGGACCTCGCCGGCGGCGAGCGATTCGATCCGGCTCGTGCCCGTCCCGCGGACCAGCTCGCCCGCGCGGTACGCCACGAGCCCGCGGAACAGCAGGAAGAGGCCTCCGGCGATCCCGGCGATCGCCATCGCCATGACGAGGGCCGGGGCGTTCGTCACCCGGAGCGCGGTCGCAAGGCGGCAACGAGGATCACGACGCCGAAGGCGATGACGGCGACAGGCCAGACGACCGCCCAATCGATGTTGAAGGTGTCGCGAACAAGGAAGAACACGCCGAGGCCCACGAGGAAGAGCCCGCCGATGATGGCCGGGACCGGGTCGTCCCGTCGCGCCGCTCGACGGGCCGCACGCTCGGCGTGCCGGGCCGCGCGGCGCTGGTCGCGCCAGCTCCCGGCATCCGGCCCGCCCGGCCCGCCGGGCGGGATCCAGCCGGGGACGGCGCCCGGGAACGCGCCAGGGACGGTGCCCTGGACAGCGCCGGGATCGGCCGGCGCCGCCTCGGCCGGTGCCGAGCCTGCGGGTTGCGGGTCTGCGGGTAGCGGGCCGACGGGCCGGACGCCCGTCCAGGTCGTTTCCTCGGGGATCACGACGATCATGATGACGTAGAGGACCAGCAGCGGGAAGATGCCGGTCAGGAGCGTGAGGATCGCGTACCCGATCCGGACCACCGCCGGGTCCATGTCAAGCCGGTCAGCCAGGCCCGCGCAGACGCCGGCAATGACGCGGTCGTCGACGGAGCGGTACAGACGATCGTTCACCGACATCCCTCCGAAGGATTGAGCGTGAAGCTTGCGGCCGCGCCGTTGAGGGTCAGGTCGACCACGTGCGCCGCCGAGCCGATGCCCGGAGACTCCCACGTCGTGCCCGACCGGACAAGGCCGGCGCTGCCGAAGTTGTCGCCCGTGATCACCGACGTGTTCCGCAGGCGGAGCCCGGTGCCGGGATCGGCGCACAACGCGACGGACGCGGCGTTGGCCTGCACCCGGCCCGCGAGGTCGGCCGTCGCGGGAAGCGCGATCTTCAGGTCGCCCGCGTTGACCTGCACGTCCAGGCTGCCGACGGTGGCGTCGTGGAGGAGCAGGTGCGAGTTGCCCACCGCGTTGCCCTGCAGGCTGAGCGCGTCGAGCCGGAGGCCTCCCAGGTCCAGGTTCACCTCGCCGGCGTTGAGATTGACGTCCAGCCCGTACGTGACGCCGGTCCCGAGCGTGACATTCCACCGGGCACCCTGTCCGGCATCGAAGGGTCCGACGGTTGTCCGGTCGGGCGACCGAACGTCCAGGCGGTCCGCCGCCGCCTGCAGCACCGGTCGCGCATCGGCGCGTCCGGTGACCGTGACGCCCCAGGCGCTGCCCGAGGCCGGCGTGATCGAAAGGCCGGCGCAGGTTGCGCGCAGCACGACGCTCATGGTTCCGCCGGTGAACGTGCCGTGCTCGTCGAGGACGGCTGGGCCGGTGGCCGTGCCCACGTTCCCGCAACCCAGGGTGCCCAGGCTCAGGCCGCCCGCGAGGAGCGCGCCCAGCATCGTCCCGCCCGTCGCGGCGACGAGCAGGCCGCCCGCGAAGTGGAGGGGCGTGCGCCGCAGGAGCAGCCCGATCCCGGCCCCGATGAGGATGAGCGGCCACAGCTCCAGCGCGCGGGAGACGGTCTCGCGGGCGAGCCAGCCCTGGCTGACGGCCAGTGGGATGGCACCGAGGATGAGCAGGAAGACGCCGAGGTTGGCGAGGCGACGATCGACGGACATGGCAGGGCGGACCTCCGTAGGCTCGCGAAGATACCCGGCATGCGGGCCCGGTGTGAACGGCCGAACGGCCCGTCTGGCGGAGGCACCGTGGTAGCCTTCGGGCCGTCCACGCAGCAGGCGACGTCGAACAGCGGGAGGAGCGGCTCACGATGCGGCTCATCGAGTGGAGTGCCGTGGCGCCGACCCCGGAAGCGGTTGGCTCAAAGGTCCTCGCGGTTGCCGAGGCGGCGCTCGCGACACTGGGGGCGACACCCGACGCGGACTGCTGGGTCACCTGGGGCGATGAACCCGGGGTTCGGTGGTCGCTCTTCGCACCCACTCCCGCCGGCCTCGTCACCCTCCACGTCCGGGTGAACGTGCCGCAGGAGGGCCCACGGGCCGCCGGGAAGCTGGTCCGCTGGAGCCGGGTCCAGCTCGGCGAGATCGCAGTGGAAGCCCAGGGCACGCACAGGATGATCAGCGCCACCCTGGAAGGCGCGTTCATGCGTGGCGCAGACGCGAACGCGGACGTTGTTGCGGCGTTCCTCCAGGTTGTCTGCGCGGCGATCGACGGGCGCCCAGTTCCCGGCTGATGGCCCGTCCGTGGAGATCCGGCGACCCGGCCGGGTGCCGTACTGGTTCACGACGCTCGGGATCCGCGTGCTCGTTCGGGCGTACCTGCGGGTCCGGGTCGAGGGCGGGCCTCTGCCGCCCGGGCCGGCCATCCTCTGCTTCAATCACCAGAGCTGGACGGACCCGTTCGTCGCAGTCGCGGCCCTGCCAGCCCGCCCGGACCTCTGGTTCTTCGGCCCGAAGGAAGCCGACATGTCCGTCGGTTTCCGCAACCGCCTGATCACCTGGTCCGGTCGAGCCGTGCCGTTCAACCCCGAGCGCACGAACCTCCTCGAGGCGACCCGCCGGGTCGAGGCCGTGCTCGCGAGCGGGGCGCATCTCGGGATCGCGCCCGAGGGCCGGATCCACATCGGCGAGCGCGCGCTCCTGCCGGTCAACGAGGGCGTGGCCTTCTTCGCCTTGCGCGCCGGCGTCCCGATCGTCCCGATCGGGATCACTGGGACCGGTTGGCTGCGATTGGGCAAGACGATCCGGGTCCGCGTGGGCGTGCCCATCGAACCGGCCGGCCGACCGACCCGCGGCGCGATCGATGCGCTCACCCGGGAGATCCGGGCAGCGCTCCTCGCCCTCGTGTCGGACGGCCGCGACGAGCCGCCGCCCGGGCCAGTTGGGCGCTGGGTGACGGAGCTCTTCAATGACTGGCCCGAGGGCCGTCGGTCATCCCTGTCCGACGGCGGGGGAGCCTCGGCGGTATAGAACAGATGTGCGATCTTGCACACGCGAGCGGGGCCGCTGCCCGTTCTGCGATACTCGCGCCCACCAGCAGGCGTCGACAGGAGGCAGGCCAGACGTGGGAGCCACGGGACTCGCGGCGAACCAGGACGAGTATCGCGAGCGCCTGGGCGGGCAACCGGACGCGCAGATCGACGCCTGGGCCGCGGAAGCCATGCGGGACATCTCGATCCGGCGGGGCGTTCTCGCGGTCCTCCACGACTACCGCGCCGCGACCGGCGCCGACGATCGCGTCATCGGGAAGGTGTTCGCGGCCGGCGGCGGGCCGCCCGCGATGGTCGGGCACGATGAGCAGGGCCGGCTCCTGCTCCCGGCGATCACCCTCCACTGCCTGGTTGCCGGCACGAGGGCCGTGCTCGCCGAGCCGCGCGCGAAGCTCATCGAGTACCTCGTCGAGAACTTCGAGGAGCTCGTCTACCTCTAGTCGCGCGTGAGCCGGGTGCTCGTCGGCCTGGTCAGGCTGGTCCACCCGTTCCCGTCCGCGCTCGATGCCGCGGTCACGCTGGCGCTTGCGCTCCTGGCTGGCGCCACGGATGGCCGGGCCGTGCTCCTTGGGGTCGCGATGCTGTCCATCCAGTTCTCCATCGGGGCGTTCAATGACCTCCTCGACGCGTCGGCGGACGCGCGTGCCGGCCGATCGAAGCCCCTGCTCGATGGCCGCGTCACACCCCGCCTGGCCCTCGCGGTCGCCGCCGCCGTGGGTGCGACGGGGCTGGCCCTCGCCTCAGTGGCCGGCGCGGCCGCGGCGCTCATCGTGCTCGCGGGCTACGCGATCGGGCTCGCGTACGACCTTCGACTGAAGGCGTCACCGTGGTCCTGGCTCCCGTACGCGACGGGCATCCCGCTCCTGCCGGTCTTCGCGTGGGTGGGTGCGACGGGGAGCCTGCCGATGCCGATCCTTGGGCTTGCCGGCCTCGGCGTTCTCGCCGGCACGAGCCTCGCGATCGCGAACTCGCTCGCCGACGCCGAGCGCGACGCGGCCAGCCTGACGGCAACGATCGCGACGGCGCTCGGCCGCAGGCGGGCGATCCGGCTGGGAGCGCTCCTGGATGCGGCCGCCGGCGGCATCGCGACGATCACGGCAATCGTGCTGGCCGGATCGAACCTGGGCACCCTGATCGCCTGCGCCGGTGCGGCGACGCTGGCCGTGGGTGTCGCGGTGGGATTCCGGGGCCACCTCCAGCGTGCCTGGGAGGTCCAGGCAGTGGGCTACGGGATCGTCGCCGCCGGTTGGGCAGCCGCGTTCGCGGCGGCCGGACTCCTCTGACGGGTCCTCGGGCCCGACCTGGGTCGCCCGGTCGTCAGTCCCGGGTGCCCGGTCCGCGAACCACCGTGATCACGTTCTCGATGGTGAGCTTGGAGATCGTCAGGTACTTGGCGAGGTTCTGGCGATCGATGGGCGAGACCGACGACGAGAACTCGTGGCTCCGGAGCACGGCGATGAGGCCGGCGAGGGCGTCGTGGAACTGGCTCTTGGCGAGGAGGAGGGCATCGTCACCGGTCGGGACCGCGGCCGAACCTGCGGGTTCCGGGGCTTCCGCTGCGTTGGCGACCGCTGCCTGCTGAATGCCCGAGGACTCCTCGAAATCATCCGTCGCCGCGGGACGGGCGGGCCGGCCCTCGATCTTCTCGCGCAGCTTGACGAGCGTCAGCTCCCCCCTGGCCACCTGGGCGGCCAGGCGACGGCGCTTCTTGGGATCCTCGATCTTCATGAGCTCGTAGGCATGGGAGAGCGTGTCTTTGCGCACAGACACGAGGTCCCGGACCTCCTGGGGCGCGTCGGCGAGACGAAGCCGGTTCTCCAGGTACCCCTTGTCCTTGCCAAGCTTCTGGGCCAGCCTGCGGACGCTGTAGCCGTGGTCCTTGATCATCCGGTCGTACATCGAGGCCTCCTCCAGCGGCGAGAGGTCCTCCCGCTGCAGGTTCTCGATGATCGCGATCTCCATCGCGGCGTCGTCGTCGAGCTCTTCGATGAGGGCCGGGATCGTCGCGAGCCCGGCGAGCCGTGCGGCCCGCCAGCGCCGCTCGCCGGCAACGAGCTGGTACTGGATCGGCCCGAGCGGGCGGAGGAGGACCGGCTGGAGGACGCCGTGCTCGCGGATCGACGCGGCAAGCTCCTCGAGGGCAGACGCCTCGAAGACCAGGCGCGGGTTCTGCGGGTTGGCCTCGATCCGATCGATCGGGACGTTCCGAACGCCGGTCATGCGGCCGCTCTCGGCCGAGAGGAGGTTGACGATGGACGGCGACAGCTCGCGCTCCTCGGAGAGGCGCCGCGCCGCGTACGCGCGGAAGTCAGGCCTGGCCAAGTTCGATGACCTCCTTCGCGAGCTCTCGGAATGCCCGGGCGGCCTCGGAGCTGCCCGCGTACTCGGTGATCGGGCGACCGGTGAGCGGCGCCTCGCCCAGCTTCACGGTGTTCCGGATGATGACGTGAAAGACGTGATGTTCGCCGAGCTCTCGCAGCTCGTCGAGCATCTCGCGTCCCAGGATGGTGCGCCCGTCGTAGAAGGTCGGGAGCAGGCCGAGAATCCGGAGGTCGCGGTTGAGCTTCGTGCGGATCGTGTTGATGACCTTCACCAGCGCCGTCAATCCCTTCAGCGCGTAGTACTGGGTCTGCACGGGGATGATCACGCTGCTCGCCGCGACAAGGCCGTTGATGGTGAGCAGGCCAAGCGTCGGCGGGCAATCGATGAGGATGTAGTCGTAGCGATCCCGGACGCCGTCTTCCAGCGCTTCCCGGAGCGCGTACTCGCGGCCGATCGCGGAGAAGAGCTCGACTTCCGTGGATGCGAGCTCGAGTGTCGATGGGACGACGTCGACCCGCTCCGTCTGGCTTGGCAGGATGATGCTCTCGAGCCTGGCCGTCCCGTCGTCGAGGATCTGGGCGATGGATCGCTCGACCTGGCCCAGGTTGATGCCAAGGCCCACCGTGAGGTTGGCCTGGGGGTCCATGTCCACTGCGAGGACACGGTAACCAAGCTCCGCGAGGGCGCCGGCAAGGTTGATCGCGGTGGTCGTCTTGCCGACGCCGCCCTTCTGGTTCGCGATCGCGATGACCTGTGCCACCAGGGAATCACCTCTGGGTGTTGACCGGCCGGATGCCTCGTGGCGTGGCGCGGGCCATGAATGCTACCCCACCACCGCGAGTCCGCGGACACGCGTTTTCCACACTTGCGTCGAGATGTTCACCATTGTGTGGATAACAGGCGCGTCGCCCTCGTTCCCGTTACGGTTCCCTGCGTATGATGACGGCCCGGCGCGCCCGCAAGCGCGAGGTCGAGGCGCCGCGAGGAGGTCGACGTGCCCACAAGCGACGAACGGCTCGAGCAGCTCGAGAGAATGCGCGGGGAGGCGCTCCTGGGCGGGGGACCGGTCCGGATCGAGCGGCAACACACATTTGGCAAGCTGACGGCACGGGAGCGACTGGACCTGCTGCTGGATCCCGGATCCTTCGTCGAGCTGGACGCGTTCGTGACGCATCGGGCCACGGAATTCGGACTGGATCGCCAGCACATCCTCGGCGACGGCGTGGTGACGGGGCACGGCACCATCGACGGGCGCCTCGTCTTCGTGTTCAGCCAGGACTTCACAGTGTTCGGCGGCTCGCTCTCGGAAGCGTATGCCGAGAAGATCTGCAAGATCATGGATCTCGCCATGAAGGTCGGCGCCCCGATCGTCGGGCTCAACGATTCGGGCGGCGCGCGGATCCAGGAGGGTGTCGCGTCACTTGGCGGCTACGCGGAGATCTTCCTGCGCAACGTTCTTGCGTCGGGCGTGGTGCCGCAGATCAGCGTGATCATGGGACCGTGCGCCGGCGGCGCCGTCTACTCGCCGGCGATGACCGACTTCACGATCATGGTCGAAGGCACCAGCTACATGTTCGTCACCGGGCCGAACGTCGTGAAGACCGTCACGCACGAGGAGGTCGACTCCGAGTTCCTGGGCGGCGCCACGACCCATACCACGATCTCCGGGGTGGCCCACCTGGCCGCCGCGGACGAGGCGACCGCGATGGACCACGTCCGGCGGCTCCTCGGGCACCTTCCGCAGAACAACCTTGGCGAGCCGCCCAGGATCGCGTCACGCGACCCGGCGGAGCGGCGAGACCCGGAGCTGGATCACGTCGTACCGGACGATCCGCAGAAGCCCTACGACATGCACGACGTGATCCGACGCGTCGTCGACGATGCCGAGCTTCCTGGAGATCCAGCCCGGCTGGGCGCCGAACATCCTGGTTGGCTTCGCACGACTCGGTGGACGAAGCGTCGGGATCGTGGCCCAGCAGCCGGCCGTTCTCGCGGGCGCGCTGGACATCGACGCCTCGATCAAGGCCGCGCGGTTCGTCCGGACCTGCGACTGCTTCAACGTCCCGATCGTCACGTTCGTCGACGTTCCGGGTTTCCTGCCGGGCGTGGGCCAGGAGCACGGCGGCATCATCAAGCACGGTGCGAAGCTGCTCTACGCCTACTGCGAGGCGACCGTCCCGAAGCTGACCGTGATCACGCGGAAGGCCTACGGTGGCGCCTACGACGTCATGAGCAGCAAGCACATCCGCGGGGACATGAACTTCGCCTGGCCCACGGCGCAGATCGCGGTGATGGGCGCGGCCGGGGCGGTCAACATCATCTTCAAGGACGAGATCGCCAGCGCAGCCGATCCTGCAGCGGAGCACCGGCGCCTGGTGGCCGAGTACGAGGCGGAGTTCAACAACCCGTACGTCGCGGCGGCTCGCGGCTACATCGACGACGTGATCGTGCCGTCCGACACGCGTCCCCGGCTGATCCGTGCCCTGGAGATGCTGGCCGACAAGCGCGACACGAACCCTCGCAAGAAGCACGGCAACATCCCGCTGTGAGCGGCAGGGGAGGCGAGGGCCTCCGCGCACGCCAGCGTGTCTTTGCGCAAAGACGTCCGGGCCGGGTGCTGACCCGCGGACGGCGGCGAGTCGAGACGTGACCCCGCCCTTCAGCCGGATCCTCGTCGCGAACCGGGGCGAGATCGCCCTTCGCATCATCCGGGCCGCCCACGAGCTGGGGATGCAGGCGGTCGCCGTCTACTCCGACGCCGATGCGACCGCCGCGCATGTGCGGGCGGCCGATGCGGCGGTGCGCCTGGGCCCGGCGGCGCCCGCGGAGAGCTACCTGCGCATCGACGCGGTGGTCGCGGCCGCCCTGGCATCGGGCGCGGAGGCGGTCCACCCCGGGTATGGGTTCCTGTCCGAGCGGGCGGCGTTCGCCCAGGCCGTCGCGGATGCCGGCCTCGTCTTCGTGGGCCCGTCGCCTGCAGCGATCGCCGCACTCGGCGACAAGCTGGCGGCCCGGCGGACGGCCCGCGCGGCCGGGGTCCCGCACGTTCCCGGGACGCTCGAGCCCGCTCCCGTCGATCGCCCGGACCAGCTGGAGGGAGTGCTCGCCGCAGCGGAGGCCGTCGGGTTCCCGCTCCTCGTCAAGGCGGCGGCCGGCGGCGGCGGTCGAGGGATGCGCCGCGTGGTAGCCGCCGACGAGCTGCCCGCGGCCCTGGTTGCCGGTTCGCGCGAGGCCGCCGCCGCCTTCGGCGACGGGTCCGTCTACCTCGAGCGCGAGATCATGCCGGCGCGCCACATCGAGGTCCAGCTCCTCGGCGACGCGACCGGGCAGGTCATCGCGCTCGGCGAGCGTGACTGCTCGACGCAGCGGCGCCACCAGAAGCTCATCGAAGAAGCGCCCGCGCCGGGCCTGTCCGAGCTCGAGCGGCGTCGCCTGCACGCGATGGCGATTCGCCTTGGCGATGCGGCCGGGTTGCAGAACGCGGCGACCGCCGAGTTCCTGTACGACCGCGATGGCAGCTTCTGGTTCCTTGAGGTGAACACGCGGCTCCAGGTTGAGCACCCCGTGACAGAGCTGGTCGCAGGCCTCGACATCGTCGCAGAGCAGTTCCGACTCGCGAGCGGCGCGCCGCTTTCGCACGGTGCCCTGGCTGCGGCAGAGCGCGCGGCGCGCCCGACGAGCCATGCCATCGAGGTCCGGATCTCCGCGGAAGATCCGGCCCGGGTCTTCGCGCCGGCGGCCGGGCGCATCACCCGCTGGGCGATGCCCGCCGGGCCAGGCGTACGCGTCGACACGGCCATCGAGGCGGGCGACCGAATCCCGGCAGAGTACGACCCGCTCATCGGCAAGCTCATCGTCCACGCCGCAGATCGGCCGGCAGCCCTCCAGCGTCTTCGCCGCGCGCTCGCCGAGACCGAGATCGGCGGCATCCAGACAACGCTGCCGTTCCACCGGGCGATGCTCGAAGAGCCAGGCTTCGTCGACGCGTCCGGCCTGTCGACGACCTGGGTCGATGCCCACTGGGACGGCCCGGCCCGGCGGGCGCGGGCCGTCCAGGTCGCGACGCTGGCCGCGGGCCTCGCCGAGCTCGGGGAGACGGCGGCGGGCGCTCCCAGGGGAACTTCGCCGGTGACGGGGCCGGACTCCGTGCGCCACGCGTCCGACCCGGCGAGCCGGGACGGCAGTGTCCCCGCCTGGCGAACGGCCGGACGGGCGCTCGCCGTCGACCGGTGGCCCCGATGAGCCGCGCTCGTCCGCTCCCGCCCACGCTCCCGCCACCCACCATGATCGCCGGACCCACGTGGGAGGCAGGCGAACCGGCCGTGCCCGACGGGCCCATCGACCCGGCCGCGGTCCGGGTTGGCGTCGCCGGGTCGTCGAGGCTGGAGGGGGACCCGGCGATCACCCTGTCGCCCGCGCCCGATCCGGCGACGCGATTGCCACAGGATGGGCCCGCCGACCCTGGGCTCCCGCTCGTCGATGGCGTCGCGACGGCGGTCAGCCTGGAGCGGTTCGGCGAGGTCCGCGCCCGCCTCACCGAGCCGGCCGCCGATGGCGCTGCCGGGATGGCGGTTCGGACAGATGTCCTCTTCGGCCCGGTCCACATCGATCGGGCTCGCGGGACGCGCATTCGCGAGGTGGTCGTGGACGGCTGGCGGATCGACGTGGAGGTGGAGTTCGAGCGTCGGGCGGTCCTCCGCGAGCGCGCGCGCCGGAGTGCCGGCACCGCCTCCCTGGGCGGTCCCGTCGAGATCCGGGCGATCATCCCCGGTCGCGTCGTCGCCGTCTCGGTGGGCGTCGGCGACAACGTGGAGGCGGGCCAGCAGGTCCTCGTCGTCGAGGCGATGAAGATGCAGAACGAGCTGCGGGCGCCCCGCGAGGGCTCGGTGGAGCGCATCGGGGTTGCCGTTGGCGATACGATCGAGGTCGGCGACCTCCTTGTCGTGATCCACTGAGCGGAGCAGCAATGTCGAACGACGCCGCCGAGACCCCCGCGCCCCCGCCCGACCCCGGCCGCGACCGGTGGCGTGCGACCGCCCGGGCGAAGGCGATCGGCTCGACGCCTGAACGCCGGGCGAGGTTCGCGACATCGTCGGGGATCGAGATCGCGGACCTGTACACGCCGGCGGACGTCGCCGGCCTCGACGAGGACCGCGACCTTGGGCGGCCCGGCGAGTACCCGTTCACGCGTGGCGTCCAGCCCACCATGTTCCGTGGCCGGTTCTGGACGATGCGCCAGTACGCCGGCTTCGCCACCGCGGCCGAGACGAACGAGCGGTTCCGGTACCTGCTCGCCCAGGGCCAGACGGGCCTCTCGGTGGCGTTCGACCTGCCGACCCAGATGGGCTACGACAGCGACGCGCCGGAGGCGGAGGGAGAGGTCGGCCGGGTCGGCGTCCCCGTCTGCTCGCTCGTCGACATGGAGGCCCTGTTCGCCGGGATCCCGCTGGGTGACGTCAGCACCTCCATGACGATCAACTCGACCGCCGCGATCCTCCTCGCGCTCTACGTCGCGGCGGCGGAGAAGCAGGGCGTGCCCCGCGCCAACGTGGCCGGGACGACCCAGAACGACATCCTCAAGGAGTACATCGCGCGCGGCACCTACATCTACCCCCCGCGGCCGTCGATGCGCCTGGTCACCGACATCTTCGAGTTCTCGGCACGCGAGCTGCCGCGCTGGAACACGATCAGCATCTCCGGGTATCACATGCGCGAGGCCGGCGCCACGGCGGCCCAGGAGCTCGCCTTCACGATGGCCGATGCGATCGCCTACGTCGAGGCAGCGGTCGCCCGCGGGCTGGACGTGGACGCGTTCGCGGGCCGGCTCAGCTTCTTCTTCGCCGCGTGGAGCGAGCTCTTCGAGGAGGTCGCCAAGTTCCGGGCCGCTCGCCGGATCTGGGCCCGCCTCGTGCGCGACCGGTTCGGCGCCCGCGACCCGCGCTCGATGATGTGCCGCTTTCACGTCCAGACGGCCGGCAGCTCGTTGACGGCGCAGTCGATCGACAACAACGTGGTCCGGACCACGATCCAGGCCCTCGCAGCGGTTCTCGGTGGGGCCCAGAGCCTCCACACCAACTCCCGCGACGAAGCGCTCGCGCTGCCGACCGAGGAGGCGGCACGGCTGGCGCTGCGGACGCAGCAGATCCTCGCCCACGAGGCCGGGGTCACGGAGACACCCGACCCGCTGGCTGGGAGCTACTTCGTGGAGACGCTGACGGACCAGCTGGAGGCGGCCGCACGTGAGCTCCTCGACGAGATCGACTCGCTGGGCGGAACGCTCGCCGCGATCGAGGGTGGCTTCCAGCAGCGCCAGATCCAGGAATTCGTCCTACCAGGTCCAGCGTGCGATCGAGGACGGGAGCCAGGTCGTGGTCGGCGTGAACCGCTTCCGTGACGAGGGCCACCGGACGCCGGCGCTCCAGAAGATCGACCCCGACGGCGAGCGTCGGCAGGTGGAAGGCGTGCGGCACGTTCGCGCGGAGCGGGACCCGGCAGCGTGGGAGGCGGCGCTTCGCCGGGTGGGGGACTGTGCCCGGGGCGACGAGAACCTGATGCCTGCCCTGATCGAGGCGGTCGGCGCCTACGCGACCGTGGGGGAGATCTCGGACCGCCTTCGCGCGGCCTGGGGCGAGCACCGCGAGCTGGTGACCGTGTGAGAGTGAGCATCCAGGAGGCACGCTAGCCTCATCGGCCGCGGACTCCTGCCGGGACCGATGCACAAGATCCGGAGGAATTCCCGATGTCCTCGATGCCTGCCGGCCTGCCGCCGACCATCCACCGGGTTGGCCGTGTCCACCACGTTGCCGTCGTCGTCAGCGAGATGACGTCGGCGCTGGGCTTCTACCGGGACATCCTGGGGCTCGCGCCCGGCCCCGTGGTCCCGATCCCCGCGGACCGGGTCAGGATCGCGTTCCTCCCGGTCGGGGAGGTCAGGATCGAGCTCGTGGAGCCGACCGATGCCACGACCGGCGTCGCCCGCTTCCTTGCCAGTCGCGGCGAGGGCTTCCACCACGTCTGCCTCGAAGTCCCGGACATCTCGGCGACCCTGACCCGGCTCGCGGTCGACGGCGTGGAGCTCATCGACACGACGCCGCGCCCGGGCGCCGAGGGGCCGGTGGCCTTCCTGCACCCCCGGAGCTGCCACGGCGTCCTCGTGGAGCTCATCGAGGCGCCCGGCGGGCCGGCCTGGGCCTCGCTCTACCCGGCGGGATTCCGGGCGCCCGGTGCCCCCGACTGACCGTCGGCGGCCGGCTACCCGCGGTAGCCCGCCTCGCGGAGCAACGCCGGCAGCTCGGTCGGGGAGCTCGCCACGCGGATCCCGGCCGCTTCGAGCGCGCTGACCTTCTCCGCGGCCGTCCCGCGGCCGCCCGAGATGATCGCGCCGGCATGGCCCATGCGCTTGCCTTCCGGCGCGGTCCGACCCGCGATGAACGCGGCCATCGGCACGCCGCGCAGGTGCTCCGCCGCCCAGGCGGCCGCCTCCTCCTCCGCCGCCCCGCCGATCTCGCCGATCAGGACGATCGCCTCGGTCTCGGGGTCCGCGGCGAAGAGCTGCAGGACGTCGAGGAAGGTCGTCCCGATGATCGGGTCGCCCCCGATCCCGATGCAGGTGGACTGGCCGATCCCCGCGTCGGTCATCGCCTGGACCGCCTCGTAGGTGAGGGTGCCCGACCGGGAGACCACGCCGACGCCACCCTCGCGGTGGATGGAACCCGGGATGATGCCGACCTTGGCCCTGCCGGGCGACGTGGCGCCCGGGCAGTTCGGGCCGATCAGCCGGGCGCCGGCCGCCCTGGCGACCTCCACGACCGGGAGCATGTCCAGGGCCGGTATCCCTTCCGTGATGCAGAATACGGTCCCGATTCCAGCCCCGATCGCCTCGAGAACTGCGTCGGGAGCGCCCGCGGCAGGGACGAAGATGCAGGACGTGTTGGCGCCCGTCTGGCGCACGGCCTCGGCCACCGTGTCGAAGACGGGCACCCGGTTCTCCAGCGCGTGGAGGCCGCCCTTGCCCGGCGTCATGCCGGCGACGATGCGGGTGCCGTACTCGAGCATCTGGCGCGAGTGGAACTCGCCCTCGCGCCCGGTGATGCCCTGGACCACCAGGCGCGTTTCGCGACCGATCAGGATGCTCACGCTGCGTCTCCCGTCGCCTGCTGGGCCGCGGCAACGGCCTTGGCCGCCGCCTCGTCGAGCGTTGCGGCCGTCTCGAACGCGGCCTCCCGCAGGAGGCGCGCCGCTTCCTCCGCGTTCGTCCCGACGATCCGGACGACCATCGGCACGTCGCGCTCCTGGCGGGCCCGGGCATCGATCAGGCCCCGGGCCACCTCGTCGCCGCGCGTGATCCCACCGAAGATGTTGACGAGGATGGCGCGCACCTTGGGGTCGGCCAGGATCAGGCGCATCGCCGCGGAGACGCGGTCCGCCTTGGCGCCGCCGCCGATGTCGAGGAAGTTGGCCGGCGCGCCGCCGGCCCGCTTCACGAGGTCCATCGTGGTCATCGCCAGGCCCGCTCCATTGACCATGCAGCCGATCGAGCCGTCGAGGTGGATGAAGCTGATGTCGTAGTGGCGGGCCTCGGCGTCGGCAGGATCCTCCTCGTCGAGGTCCCGCAGCTTCTCCAGGTCGGGGTGGCGGGGCAGCGCGGAGTCGTCCAGGGTCACCTTCGCGTCGAGGCAGACGAGACGCTCCACGTAGCCCTCGGGCCCGCTCTCGCGGATGATCGCGAGCGGGTTCACCTCCACGAGGTCCGCGTCGTTGGCCCGCATCGTGGCCACGATGCCGCGGGCGATCTTCACGAAGTCACGCAGGTGCGGTCCCGCAAGGCCCACGGCAAACGCGAGCTCGCGCGCCTGCCAGTCCAGCAGCCCCAGGAGTGGATGCGCCGCGACGCGGTGGATCGCCTCCGGGGTCACCTTCGCGACCTCCTCGATCTCCACGCCGCCCTCGGCCGACGCCATCAGCACGATCCGGCGCGACGCGCGGTCCAGGATTGCGCCGAGGTAGAACTCCTTGACGATCACGGCTGCGGGCCCGACGAGCACCTTGCGGACCGTGATCCCCTTGATGTCCATGCCGAGGATCCGGCCGGCAACCTCCTCCGCTTCGGCCGCCGAGCCTGCGAGCTTCACGCCGCCGGCCTTCCCGCGCCCGCCCACGAGCACCTGTGCCTTGATCACGACGTGGCTCGCCCCGTCGGCGAGGAATCGCTCGGCCACCGCGCGCGCCGCGGCAGGGGTCCGGGCGACGGCCCACGGAGGGACGGGCAGGCCCTGGGCGGCGAGCAGCGACTTCGCGTCGGCTTCCTGGATCTTCACGGCGACTCCTGCGTCTGGGTGGGCGTGGCGCGGGCCGATGGTACCCCGCGACGTGCGCCGGACGCTCGGCCGTCTCTCGGTCGCCCGTACCAGCACCCCGGCTGCTATCCCGGCGTGCCGGGAACCGGCAGCCCGCAGGGGTGGCACAGCCGGCGCGTCGCCGGGCGGTCCGCGCCCGTCGGACCCCGTACAATGCGGAGGTCCACCCGGACGAGCCCGGCCCCGTGAGTCGGCTGCGTCCCCGGCCGGCTACGGAGGCGAATCTCCCGGTGCGATACCTGCAGTATCGAGGCGGCGAAGGAATGCTGGCGTGGGCATTCCACCGGATCTCCGGCGTCGCCATCTGGGCGTTCGTCCTGCTCCACGTGCTCGACATCTGGCTGGTGAGCGCCAACCCGAGCCTGTACGACGAGGTCCTGAAGTTCTACGCCAGCCCGGTCGGCCGGGTCGGAGAGACGCTGCTGGGCGCGGCGCTCCTCTACCACGCCCTCAACGGCCTGCGGATCATCGTGATGGACTTCTGGCCCGCCACGACCGTCTTCCACAAGCAGCTGTGGTACGTGAGCTGGGTCGTGTTCGTGGTCGTCGGCCTGCCCGGCGCGTACATCATCCTGCGCCCCGATCTGGGCGGGAGCGTCGTGATGAGCGTCTATACGCGGTCCGGTCGAGCGCGCCCGCAGCAGAGTGGCTTCGAGCTCGCCGTCTGGTACCTGATGCGCCTGTCCGGGCTCGCCCTGTTCGTGCTCGCGCTCGGCCATTTCTCGATCACCCACTTCATCTTCGACCCGGCCACGCAGACTGCCCAGTGGATCATCGACGACCGGTGGGGGAGCGTCCTGTGGCGGACCGTCGACTGGCTGCTGCTCACGATGGTCGTCTTCCACTGCCTTCATGGGCGTCCGGACGGTGGTCCAGGACTACACCCAGGGCGGGGCGCGAACCGCGCTCACGATGCTGCTCTACCTGGCCGGGATCGCGCTCTTCCTGATGGGGACGATCGCGGTCATGACCCTCCCGTTCCCGGTCAAGTAGGAAGGCCGCCGAATGCGAATCGACCACGACGCGCTGGTCATCGGCGCCGGCGGCGCCGGACTCTGGGCGGCGCTCGAGCTCGCCCGGGCCGGTGTCTCCACGGGCGTGCTGACCAAGCTCTACCCGACCCGCTCCCACACCGGCGCCGCCCAGGGGGGCGTGTGCGCCGCCCTGGGGAACCAGGAGGAGGACCACTGGGAGTGGCACATGTTCGACACCGTCAAGGGCGGCGACTACCTCGTCGACCAGGACGCGGCCGAAGTGCTCGCCCACGAGGCGATCGAGACGGTGATCGAGCTCGAGCACATGGGCCTGCCGTTCAACCGGACGCCCGACGGGAAGATCGACCAGCGGCGCTTCGGCGGCCACACCCGGAACTTCGGGGAGGGTCCTGTCAAGCGGGCCTGCTTCGCGGCCGACCGGACCGGCCACATGATCCTCCAGACCCTCTACCAGAACTGCATCAAGGCGGGCGTCAAGTTCTACGACGAGTACCACGTCGTCGACCTCATCTTCGAGGGCGGCGATGGAGGCGACGGTGGCCGGGCGGCCGGCGCGGTCGCCTACCGGATCGCCGACGGCGAGCTCCACACGTTCGGGGCCAAGGCCGTCCTGCTCGCCACCGGTGGCAACGGCCGGATGTTCCGGATCACCTCGAATGCCCACTCGCTGACCGGCGACGGGATGGCCCTCGTCTACCGCCACGGGATCCCGCTCGAGGACATGGAGTTCTACCAGTTCCATCCCACGGGCATCTACGGGATCGGGATCCTCCTCTCCGAGGCGGCCCGCGGCGAGGGCGGCACGCTCCTCAACGCGGACGGCGAGCGCTTCATGAGCCGCTACGCGCCGAAGGCTGATGGAGCTGGCGCCGCGCGACATGGTCAGCCGGGCGATCTACCTCGAGATCCGCGACGGGCGCGGGGCCGGGCCCAAGAAGGACTACGTCTACCTCGACGTGCGCCACCTGGGCCGCGCGGTCATCGAGGAGAAGCTGCCGGACATCACGGACTTCGCCCGCGTCTACCTCGGCGTGGAGCCGCTCACGGAGCCCGTGCCCATCCAGCCCACGGCTCACTACGCGATGGGCGGGATCCCGACGGACCTTCGGGCGCGGGTCATGCGCGACGAGGCGAACACGGTGGTCGACGGGCTCTTCGCCGCCGGGGAGGCGGCCTGCGTCTCGGTCCACGGCGCAAACCGGCTCGGGCACGAACTCGCTCGTGGACCTGCTCGTGTTCGGACGTCGCGCCGGCCGCGAGATGGCCGCCTACTGCCGAACCGCGGAGGCCCCGTCGATTGCGGCCGACGTCGCAGGAGCCGGTTCACGCCGAGCTGGAGGCACTCCGGAGTCGGCCGGAAGGCGAGAGCCCGTCCGCGCTCAGGACCGAGCTCGCCACGCTCATGATGGACAACGTGGGCGTCTTCCGGACCGCCGGGATGATGGCCGACCGCGGTTGCCGGGGTCGCCGCGATCAAGGAGCGCTACGCCCGCGTCCGCGTCCGCGACTCCGGGATGGTCTTCAACACGGATCTCCTCGAGGCGCGCGAGCTGGGCTACCTGATCGACTGCGCCGGAGGCGATGGCGGCGTCCGCGATCGCGCGGACCGAGAGCCGGGGCGCCCACTCCCGCGAGGACTATCCAGAGCGCGACGACGTCAACTTGCTTGCCCACACGCTCGCGTACCGCGGCGAGGCCGGACCCTCGCTCCGCTACAAGCCGGTGACGATCACCCGGTTCGAGCCCAAGCCGCGTACCTATTGAGCCCGGGAGCCGCGTGATGCAGGTCGACCTTCGCATCCTCCGCTTCGACCCCGAGCGCGACACGGCGCCGCACTGGGAGTCCTACCGCGTCGAGGCCGAGCCGATGGATCGCGTCCTCAACCTCCTGATCTCGGTCAAGGAAGCGCAGGACGGCACGCTCACGTTCCGGCGTTCGTGCGCCCACGGCATCTGCGGGTCCGACGCCATGCTCATCAACGGCCGCAATCGGCTGGCCTGCAAGATCCGCGTTGACCAGCTCGGCCGGAAGATCACGGTGGCGCCACTGACGGGCCTGCCGGTCGTCAAGGACCTCGTCGTCGACATGGACACCTTCTTCTCGAAGTACCGCAGCGTCATGCCCTTCCTGATCGCCGACTCGCCCGCGCCCGAGCGCGAACGGCGCCAGAGCCAGGTGGATCGCGCGCGCTACGACGACACCACGAAGTGCATCCTCTGCGCGGCGTGCACCACCGCGTGCCCATCCTTCTGGGCCCAGCCGTCATACCTCGGCCCGGCCGCCATCGTGAACGCCCACCGCTTCATCTTCGACTCCCGCGACGATGCGGGCGACGAGCGGCTGGAGATCCTCGCCGACAAGGACGGCGTCTGGCGCTGCCGTACGATCTTCAACTGCGTCGATGCGTGCCCGCGCGGCATCAACATCACCCGCGCGATCCTCGAGGTCTCGCGGGCGATCGTGGAGCGCTCGGTCTGAGCGGAGCCGCGGCCGGCGGCGTCCGCCGGCTGATCATCCGGACCGACGGCGCCGCACGGGGAAACCCTGGACCGGCGTCCGCGGGGGCGGCCCTGATCGACGCGGACCGGCCCGGCGCGGACCGGCCCGACGCGCTTCCCCTGGCCACGATCTCCGAGGCGCTGGGACGCCAGACCAACAACGTTGCCGAGTGGACGGCCGTGGTCCGCGCGCTCGACCTTGCCGCCGAGCTGGGGGCGGAGGAGGTCCTCCTCCTGCTCGACTCGATGCTGGTGGTGGAGCAGATCCGCGGGCGCTGGCGGGTGAAGGACGCCAAGCTCGCCCCGCTCCACGACGAGGCGATCGCCGGGCTGCGCCGCTTCCGGCGCTGGAGTGCCCGGCACGTTCCTCGCAGCGAGAACGCGACGGCGGACGCGCTGGCCAACGAGGCGCTGGACCGGGTCGCGGCCGGCGGGCCGGCGCTCGTCGTGCGTCGGCCGCCCGCGGGGCCAGGCGGCGCGGCCTTCTCGTCGACGCAGCTGGGCATGGACTTCGGTACCGGCGGCGTGCGCGGAGGAGCGATCGAGCTGGAATCGGGCTTCGACCCCGGCGACGCCGGGCCTGACCCGGGCCGCCTGGTCGTTCGCATCCTGGGCAGCGGCACCAGCCAGGGGATCCCGCGGATCGCCTGCGATTGCCCGGTCTGCACGTCAACCGACCCACGCGACCGCCGGTACCGGGCGTCGGCGCTGCTCGCCTTCGGCGAGAAGCGCGTGCTCGTGGACTGCGGTCCGGACTTCAAGTGGCAGGCCCTGGCGGCAGACCTCCGCCGCCTGGACGCGGTCCTCCTCACCCACCACCACCAGGATGCGATCGGGGGGCTGGACGAGCTCCGCCGCTTCAACGAGCTGGACGGCGCCTACATCCCCGTGCGCGCGCGCTCGGAGGACCTGGACGTGATCGTGGATCGATTCGCCTACGCCTTTCGTCCCGGCGGGCAGGCGTACGCGGGGGCCCCGCAGCTTCGACCGGTCGCGCTGGACGGACCGTTCCTCGTGGGCGGGAGGCGCTTCGTCCCGGTCCCGGTGGTCCACGCCGACCGGGCGATCACCGGGTATCGGACCGGGGGCTTCGCATACTGCTCGGACGTGCAGCGGATCGACGAGGACGGCCGCGCCCTGCTCCGCGACCTGGACGTCCTGGTGATCTCCGCCCTGCGCGACGTGCCGCATCCGACGCACCAGACCGTGTCGGAAGCCCTCGCGGTCATCGAGGCGCTGCGACCGAGGCGCGCCTACCTCACCCACCTGGACCACGAGCTGGGCCACGCGGCGCTGACGGCGCGTCTTCCCGCCGGCGTCGAGGTTGCCTGGGATGGCCTCGAGGTGGAATTGCCCTGAGCACGGTCCAGATCGTGATTGCCGGGGCTCGCGGCCCGCGCGCGAGGTAGACTTCCCCGGCCAGCGAGGCGGCTGGACGGTCGCGCGTCGGCGGGCAACCGCCGGCGTGAGGAACGTCCGGGCTCCCCGGCGCAGGGTAGCGGGTAACGCCCGTCCGCCGCGAGGCGAGGACCAGCGCCACAGAGACGAGTCCGCCGCCGGGAAACCGGCGGCGGGGTGAAACGCGGCAAGCTCTACCCGGAGCAAGGCCAAGTAGGAGGGCGTGTCCCGGTTCGCCGGGGCAGCGGTGCGCCGCCGCGGACCCTCGGGTCGGCCGCATGAGCCGTCGGGCAACCGGCGGCCCCAGATGGATGACCGTCGCCGTGCCCTCGGGCGCGGTACAGAACCCGGCGTACAGGCCGCCTCGCTGGCGCCTTCTCCGGGGACCAGCCGCCGCTGCGGCCTGTCGGGCCCCGTCAGGACTCGTCAGGCCTCGTCAGCCCGGAAGATGTGCGACGCCGTGCAGGCGTTGCAGACGGGCGTGGCCGCTTCGAGGTCTCCCAGCGGGAGCGGGAGCTTCCGGTCGGGGAAGAGGCAATCCACGTCGTAGACGCGCCCGCCCGCCCGGTCCACGGCGATCAGCCGGCGGAAGGTGCAGCGGCGGATCCGGACGGCCGCCAGCGGCTGGGCCTGCGTCTCGGCGTCTCGCCCGAGAGGCGGCGCCAGGTCGACGCCTGCGGTTCGCGGCATGGCGGTCATGTGCGTGGGTGTCCTCGAAAAGCGCGGATGACCATGCTCGGCGGCGGAGCGTACACCTGGCCGAGTCACGCCCGCAAGTCGCCACTGGTACTGCCCCGCTTGCCCCTCCCGGCGGCGAAATCGGCGTTGACGCGGCCCTGCTGCGGTGTACTATACCCACCTAGTCCCACAAAGTGGGGACAAGTGGTGAATCCCGGCGGCGGACGAAGGGCACATCGACCGCCGCCGGGGCACCGGGCCACGCACGACGGACTCGTGGCCACGAGGCCGGCGGGCGGCCGACACGAACAAGGGGAGTCCGGACTGATGTTCACCGGCGAGTACCGGCACACGGTGGACGCGAAGGGGCGGATTGCCGTGCCTTCGAAGTTCCGGGCGCAGCTTTCCGGCGGCGCCTTCGTGTCGCGCTGGCTGGACCTCTGCCTGGCGATCTGGCCCCGGGAAGGATGGGAGCGACTCGCGGGCAAGGTCGCGGCGCTGCCGACCGTCGAGAACGCCGGTGCCCGGGCCTTCAGCCGGTTCGTCTTCGCGAGCGCCGTGGAGATCGAGTTCGACGCCCAGGGTCGCTTCGTGCTCCCGGCCTACCTCCGCGAGACGGCGGGGCTGGAGGGCGAGGCGACGGTCGTCGGATCGCTCGACCACGCGGAGATCTGGGCGCCCGCCCGGTGGGACGACTACCGGAAGGCGCTCGAGGCGCCGGACGCCCTCGCCCAGCACCTGGCCGGGCTGGGCATCTAGCGCACCACATGCGCTTCCAGGATCCGCTCGGGATCCGCTCGTCGTCGGTGAGGTAGACATGGAGCTTGGGCACCTGCCGGTGCTCGCGGAGGAGGTCATGCTGATGCTCGCCCCGCGCCCCGGCAGCCTTCATGTCGACGGAACCGTCGGCGGCGGTGGGCACACCGAGCGGATCCTGGAAGCCGCCAGCCCGGACGGCCGCGTCCTCGGGCTCGATGCCGACCCCGCCGCCATCGCGCGGGTGGGGGAGCGGCTCGCCCGGTTCGGCGATCGGCTCGTCCTCCGGCAGGCGAACTTCCGGGATCTCGCCGACCGTCGCGCCGGAGGCCGGGTTCCCGGCCGTCGACGGCATCCTCCTGGACCTCGGCCTGAGCTCGTACCAGCTGGCCGACCCAGCGCGCGGGTTCAGCTTCCGCGCCGACGGCCGGCTCGACATGCGCTTCGATCCGGGGACGGGCCGGCCCGCCGCGGAGCTGCTCGCCGAGCTGGACGAAGCCGACCTGGTCGAGCTCTTCCGGCGCTACGGCGAGGAGCCGCACGCACGGCGCATCGCGCACGCCGTCGTCGAGGCGCGCCGTACGACCCCCGTCGCGAGCGCCGCGGCATTCGCCGCGCTCGTCGAACGGGTCGTTCCGCGCCGTCCCGGCCGTGCGGGGCGGATCCATCCCGCGACCCGCGTCTTCCAGGCGCTCCGGATCGCGGTCAACGGCGAGCTCGATGCGCTCGAGGCCGCCCTGGACGCGGCGGTCGCGCTGCTTCGCCCGGGCGGTCGCCTGGTCGTGCTGGCCTACCACTCGCTCGAGGATCGCCTCGTCAAGCGTTTCGTCGCGGCCGAGCGCCGCGGTTGCACCTGCCCACCTAGCTTCCCCGTCTGTGTCTGCGGCCGGGCCCCCCGTCTCCGCCCCGTCGGCCCCCAGCCGGTGGTGCCATCGGAGGCGGAGGTCGCCGCGAATCCCCGCGCCCGGAGCGCCCGGCTCCGGACCGCGGAACGGCTCGCAGCATGAGCCGTCCGGGCCTCGACGCGAAGGAGGGTTCGCACCGATGAGCAAGAACCACCAGGCACAGCGGCGGAGGTCGTACGGTCGCCGCGAGCACGAGATCCGCGAGCGGCGCGAGCGGACCTGGTCGGCCCTCGACGAGGCGCGCGCGCTGGGCGAAGAGTCGTTCGCGGGGATGGACGTTGCCGTCCGGGAGCTGGGCCTGCCGGCCTACGGCACCGCCTACCTCGGGGCGGACTGATGGCGGGCTATGCCGGGGCGCGGCCGCGCTCCGGCATCCTGGCGCCGCGCCGCCGGGCAGAAGCGCCTGTCGAACGGCGCGGTACGCCGCGATCGGACCGTCCTGCCGATCTCACTCGCCGCAGCGTGCGGGGCGTCTCGGCGGTCCGGTCCCGTCGCCGCCAGGGTCGGGTCGGCGTGGCGATCGTCGGGATCGTGGTGGTCTTCCTGCTGGGGCTCTTCTCGCTCTCCCAGACGGTGCGGGTCTCCGCCACCGACTTCGACGTCGACCGCCTGATCGCCGCTCGCGCGGAGCTCCAGGCGAACGAGCGCGACCTGATCGCCACCCTGTCGAGCGTGGGCCGCGAGCCGGCGATCCGGACGCTTGCCCTCGAGGCGGGCCTGGGCCAGCTCGCCGACCCGCTCGTCGTCCCCGCGCGCTAGCCCGCGTCGGCGACCGCCCGATCGCCCGACCACGAGGAAGCCCTCCCGATGCCCGGCCGGACCGACAGCCGCCCCCGCAGCCTGCTCGTGCTCGCGCTGCTCGCGTCCTTCGGCATCGCGTGCATCGCCCGGCTGGGCTACTGGCAGTTCGTGCGGCACGACGACCTGGTGGCGCGCGCCCGCGACCAGGTGACCGCCCGCATCGAGGTCCCGCCGGTACGCGGGAACGATCTACGACCGCACCGGGACCGTGGTGCTCGCCACCTCCGTGGAGCGCGATCTCCTGAGCGCGTTCCCGGCGCAGCTGACCGGGCCGACCGACGCGGACACGGCGGCGCTGCGCGAGAGCGTTGCCGCCAGGCTCGTCGCGATCCTGGGACTGGCCCCGACCGACGCCGACGCCCTTCGAGCGAAGCTCGCCGCCGGGAACGCCTACGTGGTCCTTGCCCACGACCTGACGCCGGCCCAGTCGGACGCGATCAACGCCGGCCTTGCCGATGGCTCGCTCGTCCAGGTCCGGCTGGAGCCCGAGCCGGTCCGCGTCTACCCGCTGGCGGGCGGTGCCACCGGCACGACGCTGGCCGCCCAGCTGCTCGGGTTCGTCAACCGCGACGGGACCGGCCAGTACGGGATCGAGGGCCGCTGGCAGGACCTGCTGGCCGGCAGTCCGCAGGTGCTGCTCGCCGAGCGCGACGGTTCCGGGCGCCCGATCATGGAGAACGCCCAGACGGTGGAGCCCGGCTCGCCCGGCACGTCGCTCACGCTGACGATCGACGCCAGCCTCCAGCTCAAGCTGGAGCAGGAGGTCTACGCGGCCTGGGTGGCGGACCGCGCGAAGAGCGTCTCGGGCGTGGTGATGGACCCGAAGACCGGCGAGATCCTCGCCTCCGCGACGTACCCCAGCTACGACGGCAACGACTACGCCGCGATCGCGGCGAGCGACCCGTCGCGGTTCATCGACCCGGTCGTCTCGAGCGTGTACGAGCCCGGGCTCGGTCTTCAAGCTGCTGACCGCGACAGCGGCCCTGGGGAGCGGGGTCGTCACGCGCACGACGAAGCTCCAGGACCAGTCGGTCCTCAATCTCGACGGCGGGCGGGCGTTCGTCCAGAACGCCGATCGGGGAAGCAAGGGCACCATCACGTTCCAGGACGCGATCGCCTGGTCCCGCAACGTCGTCATGTCGAAGGTCGCCCTCATGCTCGGCCCGACCACGCGCCAGGCGGCCGCCGTCCTCTACGGCGACGTGGACCCGCCTGGGCTTCGGCGCCCCGACCGGCATCGACGTGGCCGGCGAGGTGGCCGGCCTCGTCCGCGACCCGGCGGTCACGCCGTGGCAGCAGATCGACCTCGCGAACGGCTCGTTCGGCCAGGGCGTCGCGGTCACCCTGATCCAGCTCGCCACCGCGTACAGCGCCATGGTGAACGGCGGGACGCTGCCGACACCCCACGTCGTGAAGGCAACCGGGGACGTTCCCACGACGACGGCCGACCGCGGCCGGGTCATGACGCCCGCTCTCTCCGCGGACCTCACCGCGATCATGGAGCGGGTCGTGAACGTCGTGCCGTTCTACCGCGCTCGCACCCTCATCCCGGGGTACCTGGTGGGCGGCAAGACCGGAACGGCCCAGATCTGGGACTCGCAGGACCGGCAGCTTCCGCACCGACGTCTACGACTTCTCGTTCATCGGGTTCGTGGGCCGGAAGGCGCCGGAGCTGGTCGTCGCCGTCCAGGTGGACCAGGGCAGGCCGATCGTGAACGTGCCCGGCGACATGGAGAACGCGGTCGAGTCGTTCGAGCTGTTCCGGCGGATCGCGACCGACGCCATGTCGACCCTGGACCTGCCGCCGGTTCGACCGGCCCCGTCGCCGTCGGCAGCCGGCGCGTCGACGCACCCGTGAGCGCGGCCTGTGCGACACTCCCCGGCGTGACGACCGTGCCGGCGCCCGGCCTGGGTGGCGACCCGACCCAGCCGGCCGCCGCTCCAGCCATGCGTGCCGCCGACCTCGTCGCGGCGACCGGCGGAACGCTGCTCCGCGACGGCGGCCGTCCGATCCGCGGCGGCGCGGTGGACTCCCGCGCGGTCGAGCCCGGCAACCTCTTCGTGGCGCTGCCCGGCGAGCGGACCGACGGCCACCGCTTACCTCGAGGCGGCGGTGGCGGCCGGCGCGGCGGCCCTGCTGGTCAGCCGCCCGCTCGAGCCCGCGGACCTCGATGCCCTGGGAACGCACCACGGTGGTCCGGGTGCCCGACCCGCTCCTCGGGCTCCAGGCGATCGGTGCCGCCTGGCGGGCCCGGTTCGACCCGCTCGTGGTCGGCATCACCGGCAGCCTCGCGAAGACCTCCACGAAGGACGCGACGGCGGCCGTCCTCGCGGCTGCGCTGCCCACGCTGAAGAGCGAGGGAAACGCGAACAACGAGATCGGGCTCCCGCTCACGCTCCTGCGGCTGGGGCCCGAGCACCGTGCCGTGGTCCTCGAGATGGGGATGTACGTCGGGGGCGAGATCGCGACGCTCGCCCGGCTCGGCCGGCCCGCAGATCGGCGTGGTGACCGCGGTCGCGTCCGTTCACCAGGAGCGGGCCGGCAGCCTCGCGGCGATCGAGAACGCGAAGGCGGAGCTGGTCGAGGCCCTGCCGCCCGACGGGCACCGCGGTCCTCAACGCGGACGACGCCCGGGTCCGGACGTTCGGCTCGCGCACGCGCGCGGCGGTGATCCGCTACGGCTTCGCGGCCGATGCCGACGTGACGGCGGAGCGCGTGGTCAGCCGGGGCGCCGCGGGGATGACGTTCGAGGTCGTGGCGCGATCGCCTCGGCCGGCGCGGTTCGGCGTCCAGATCGGTGCGCTGGGCCGGCACAGCGTCCAGAACGCGCTGGCCGCCGCGGCCGTCGGCCTCCTCGCGGGGCTCCCGGACGAGGCGATCGCGGCCGGCCTGGCGAGCGACTGGGCAGGCGCTTCGCCGCACCGCGGGGTCGTCGTGGAGGCGCCGGGCCTCACGATCCTCGACGACACGTACAACGCCTCGCCGCCGTCGGTCCTCGCGGCGCTCGAGGTGCTCGCGTCGCTGCCCGGCCGCCCCGTGGCGGTCCTGGGCGAGATGCTCGAGCTGGGCGACACGCACGAGGCCGGCCACCGGGCCGTCGGCGAAGCGGCGGGCCGCGCGGTGGCGGAGCTGGTCGTGGTCGGACAGGGAGCCCTCGGCATCGCCGACGCCGCCGTGGCCGCCGGGCTGGCCGGCGTCGCGTGTCCACCGCGGTCCCCGACCGCACGGCAGCGATCGAGCTGCTCCGGTCGCTGCTCCGCCGCGGCGACGTCGTCCTCGTCAAGGCCTCGCGGGGCGCCGCCCTCGAAGGCGTCGTGGACGCCCTCCGCGCGGGGATCCCGGCATGACCGTCGCCCTGATCCAGGCGATCCTGCTGGCCTTCGCGGTCGTCGTGATCCTCATGCCCGGGTATATCCGGCTCGTCCGCTGGGCCGGCTTCGCCAAGCGGATCCGGGTCGAGGGGCCCGAGACGCACCAGGCCAAGGGCGGCACGCCGACCGCCGGGGGCGTGCTCCTGATCGCCGTCGTGGGTGCCCTGGCGCTCGTCTTCGACCTGGTGGACGCGTCCACCTTCGCCCCGCTCGCGGCGCTCGGGCTCGTGGGCGCCCTGGGCTTCGCCGACGACTGGCTCAACGCGAGCACCGGCGACGGGATCCGCGCCCGCCAGAAGCTCCTCTGGCAGACGGCGGTCGCGGTGTTCGCGGCCTGGCAGATCCAGCGCACGTACGACATCGTCGGCGATGGGCGTCCCGTTCGTGGGCGCCGTGCCCATCGCGCCGTGGCTCTACATCGTGTTCGCGGCGTTCGCGATCGTCGCGATGAGCAACGGCGTCAACCTGACCGACGGCCTCGACGGGCTGGCGGGCGGCACCCTGGTCTTCGCCTTCGTCTCGTTCCTGATCATCGCCCTGCTCAACAGCCCCGCCCAGCCGAACCTCGCGATCCTGTGCTCGCTCATCATCGGGGCGCTGCTGGGCTTCCTCTGGTTCAACGTCCACCCGGCCCAGATCTTCATGGGCGACGCGGGCTCGCTGAGCCTCGGGGCGACGCTGGCGGTCGTCTCGCTGATCACGGGCCAGATCCTGATCCTGCCGCTCATCGGGATCATCTTCGTCGTCGAGGCGGGCTCGGTCCTGCTCCAGGTCGCCTACTTCAAGGTGACCCACGGGAAGCGGATCTTCCGGATGAGCCCGCTGCACCACCACTTCGAGCTGGGCGGCTGGCCGGAGACGAAGATCACGCTCCGCTTCTGGATCGTCGCGGCGCTCGCCGGCCTGCTGGGCGTCACGCTCTTCCTGGCCACCCTGCAGCGGCTGGTCTGACGGTGACGAACCCGGTCGACCTCGACGCGCTGACGCCCGATGCCGTCCGCGCCGGCGCGCTGGCGGGCGTCCCCGTCACGGTCCTCGGGCTGGCCCGCACCGGGGTCGGGCTGGCCCGGTTCTTCGTCGATGCGGGCGCCGTCGTGACGATCTACGACGGGAAGCCCGCCGCCGCGCTGGCGGATCGGCTGGCGGAGCTGGGTGGCCGATCGGTCGCGGCTCCGGGCCGGGCCGGAGGTCGACCCGGCATCCTCGTGGGAGGGTGCGGCCCTGGTCGCGTTCTCGCCGTCGATCACGCCCGGCTTCCCGACCACGGAGCCGCGCCTCCACGCGGCGCTCGACGCGCTGGCGGCGCGCGTGGCGGCGGGAGACCCGGACGCGCCGGCGCTGGTCTCGGAGCCGGACCTGGCGCTCCGCCTCTGCCCGGCGCCGACGATCGGCGTCACCGGGACGAAGGGGAAGACGACCACGGCATCGCTCATCGCGCACCTCCTGGCCGCCGACCCGGCCCACCCGGTCCTGCTGGGCGGGAACATCGGCGTGCCGCTCGTCGACCGGCTGGCCGGGCTGACGCCGGCGCACCGGGTCGTCGTGGAGCTCTCCGAGCTCCAGCTGCCGAGCCTCTCGCGCGGGACGACCGTGGCCGTCTACACGAACGTGACCGCCGACCACCTCGACCGCCACGGGTCGCTGGCGGCCTACCGGGCGGTCAAGCGGCGGCTGGCCGAGCTGGTGGACCCGGCCGGGGCGCTCGTCCTCAACCTCGACGACCCGGTCGTGGCCGCCTACGCCGGGCTCGGGACTGCCCCCTCGGTCTGCTACCGCCTGGACCGCCCGGTCCCGGGCGGGGTCGGGATCGTCGACGGCTGGGTCGTGGCGGCGGGCGTGGAGCGGCTGCCGATCGCCGGCGGTGGCGTCGCCTGGACCGGCCCGGCCGGCCGGGTCATGCCGGTCGGACGAGCTCACGCTGCCCGGGCGCCACAACGTCGCCAACCTCCTGGCGGCCGTGTCGGTCGGCCTCCTCTTCGGCCTGGCCCCGGACGCGATCCGCACCGCGGCGGCCACGTTTGCCGGTGTCGAGCATCGCCTCGAGCCGGTCGGCCTGATCGACGGCGTCCGCTTCGTGAACGACTCCCAGGGCACCCAGCCCGACGCGGTCGCGGCCGCGCTGCGCAGCTTCGAGGCGCCCCTCGTCCTGATCGCCGGCGGTCGCGACAAGGGCGTCGACCTCCGGGAGCTCGCCCCGGTCGTCGCGGAGCGGGCGGCCGCCGCGGTCCTGATCGGCGAGTCCGGGCCGGCGCTCGCGACGCTCTTCCGAGCGGCCGGCCTGCGACGCGTCGAGGAGGCGGGGACGCTCGAGGCCGCCGTCCCGCGCGCGGACGCGCTGGCCCGCGAGCTCCTGGCCGATGCGGCCCCGGGAACGGTGGCCACCGTGCTCCTCAGCCCGGCGGCCGCGAGCTTCGACCAGTTCCCCGACTACGCCGCGCGCGGTCGCGCCTTCAAGAAGGCCGTGGCAGGGCTCGCCGCCGCCGCGACGGCCGGCCGCGACCGCGACCGCGCACGATGAGCGCCGCCAACGCAGGCCGCGCGGCCGGGGCACGCATCCCGCCCGCGCCGCGCCTCCCGGCCGCCGCCCGGACCGTGGGCGTGACGAAGGTGCCTCCTGCGGTCCCCCGTGCGCGGGCCGCGGGCAGCCTTGCCGCCCCGATCGACGCCCGCGAGCGGCACGCGCCGGACTCGGTCGTGCTCGCCGTGGTCGTCGCCCTGACCGCCCTGGGCATCCTGATGGTCTACTCGAGCTCCGCCATGAGCGGCTATGCGGCCGGCGACGGGACGCTCGCGATCGTGGGCCCGCAGTTCGTCTGGGCCGCGGTCGGGATGGGCTGCATGCTCGTCGCGATGCGCTCCGACTATCGCTGGCTGCGGGTGCTCTCGGTGCCGGCGCTCCTCTTCGCGGGAGTCCTCCTCGCGCTCGTGCTCTTCTCGCCCTGGCGTGTCGAGGTGAGCGGCTCCACCCAGTGGCTGCGGATCCCGGGGCTGCCGGTGGTCCAGCCGAGCGAGTTCGCCAAGCTTGCCCTCGTCGTCTACCTGGCCCACTGGATGGCCCGGCGCGGAGCCGCGATCGGCTCGATCCGGAGCGGGCTGATCCCGTTCGTGGTGATCGTCGTGCCGTTCCTGGTCCTCATCTTCAAGTCGCCCGACCTCGGATCGACCGCGGTGCTCGGCGTCACGGTCGTCGTCATGCTCTTCGTGGCCGGCGGCAACCCGTTCGGGATCCTGGCCCTCGGCGGGGGCGCGGTGCTGGCCGCCGGGCTGTTCCTCAAGGACTACCAGCTCGAGCGGCTCCAGGCATTCGAGAATCCGTTCGACACCGCGCTCACGACCGGCTTCCACAGTGTCCAGGGCCTGCTGGCGCTGGGGCTGGGCGGCCTCTTCGGTGCGGGGCTCGGCGATCGCGCCGCAGCCGGCGGGATCATCCTGCCGAACGCCCACAACGACTACATCTTCGCGGTGATCGGCCAGGAGTTCGGCTTCGTCGGGGCGGCGCTCGTCGTGGTCGCGTTTCTCCTGCTGGCCTGGCGCGGGATGCGCATCTCGCTCGCGGCGCCCGACACCTTCGGCGCCCTGCTCGCGGCCGGGATCACGGCGTAGCTGTGCGTCCAGGCGTTCGTCAACATCGGGGTCGTCGTGACGCTGCTCCCCGTCACGGGGATCACGCTGCCGTTCGTCTCTGCCGGCGGCTCATCGCTCATCGTGAGCCTGGTCGCCGCGGGCATCCTGCTGTCGATCTCGCGCGAGACGGCAACCTATGGAGGATGGGTGGATGCGAGTGGTGATCGCGGCCGGCGGCACGGGCGGGCACATCTACCCGGCCGTCGCCGTCGCCCGTTCGCTCCGCGCCCTGCCGGCCGCGCCTGAGCTGGCCTGGATCGGCGGACACCGCGGCCTGGAGGCCGGGATCGTCCCCGCGACCGGGATCCCGTTCTCGCGGCTTGCCCTGCGCTCGCTCCGGAGCTCCGGACGCGACGTCCACTCTCGTGCTCGACCCGCTCCGCCTCGCGGCCTCGTTCCCGCAGGCGCTCTGGCGGCTGGCCCGCCGGCGCCCGGACGCCATCTTCACGAGCGGTGGCTACGTCGCGATCCCGATCCTGGCCGCGGCGCGCCTCCTGCGGATTCCCGCCGTCCTCTGGGAGGGCAACGTCGTGCCCGGCCGCAGCGTCCGGGCGACCGCCCGGCTGGCGGACGTGGTCGCGGTCAGCTTCGAGGCGACCTGCGCCGCGCTCGGCGTGGAGCGCTGCTACGTGACCGGGACGCCCGATCCGCGACCCGCGCGCGATCGACCGCGAGGCGGCCCGCGAGCGGCTGGGGATCCCGGCGGGGCCGCGCCTGCTCCTCGTCTTCGGCGGGTCGCAGGCGGTCCGGCGCTTCAACGCCGCGGTCGCGGGGGCGCTCCCGCGGCTCGTCGAGCGCTGCTGGGTGCTCCACGTGACCGGCGAGGCCGGCTACGCGCGAGATGCTGGCGGCCCGGGAGGCGCTGCCGGCGGAGCGCCGCGACCGGTACCGCCCGTTCCCGTTCCTGGCCGAGGAGATGACCGCCGCCCTCGCGGCCGCGGACCTCGTGGTGGGCCGGGCCGGCTCGTCGACGCTCGCCGAGGCGGCCGCCTTCGGGCTGCCGCTCGTGTGCGTCCCGTACCCGCACGCGGCCGGCCACCAGCGCGCCAACGCCGAGGCGTACGCGGCGACGGGCGCCGCGCGGGTGGTCGATGACGCGGACTTCGACGCGGATGCGCTCGTCGCGGCCGCCGGCTCCTCGACGACCCGGCCGCGCATCTTGCGATGAGCGCGGCCGCGCGGGGAGCGGCACGGCCCGGCGCCGCGGACGCGGTCGCCCGGCTCGTGCTGGCGGCCGCGACGCGCGCCGCCTACCCGCCGTCCGCGGAGATCGCCCGCCTCGCCGCGGGCGGGGAAGCGGGCACATGAGCGAGCCCTTCGACGCGGTCCGGGTCGGGACCGAGATCCAGCGCCGGCTCGGGATCCGGACGTCCCGGGACGAGCCGCTCGCCCGGTTCACCACGATGCGCGTCGGCGGGCCCGGCCGACCTGTACGCGGCCCCCGTCAACCCGTTCGAGCTGCGCGGCCTCGTCCGGCTTGCCCGCGGGCGGGGCGTGCCGTACACGCTCCTCGGCCGGGGCAGCAACGTCGTGATCGCGGATGCCGGCGTGCGCGGGCTGCTGATCCACGTCCGGGCGCAGGGCTACGAGATCGCGGACGGCCGCCTCGTGGCGGATGCCGGCCTGCCGATGGCGAAGGCGGCGACGGTGACGGCGGACGCGGGCCTCTCGGGCCTCGAGTTCGGCCTCGCGATCCCGGGGAACGTGGGCGGAGCGGTCTGGGCGAACGCCGGGGCCCACGACTCGGACGTCGCCGCGATCCTCGAGTCGGCGCTCGTCCTCGGGCCGGACGGGACCCAGGCCAGCCTGCCACCCGCCGCCCTCGGGCTCGCCTACCGCGAGAGCCGGTTCAAGCATGCTTCTCCGGCGGGACCCGCAGAGGTCATCCTGGGGGCGACGTTCCGCCTCGTCCCCGACGACCCCGCGGCGATCCGCGCCCGGCTCGACGAGATCCGGCGCTGGCGCCAGGCCCACCAGCCGCTGGGGATCCCCAGCGCGGGCAGCGTCTTCCGAAACCCGACCGAGGGACCGTCGGCCGGCGCGCTCATCGACGGCTGCGGTCTCAAGGGCCGCCGGATCGGCGGGGCGGTGGTCTCCGGGAAGCACGCCAACTGGATCCTCAACGACCAGGGCGGCACCGCGGCGGACGTCCGGACGCTCGGCGAGCTGGTGCGGGCCACCGTCGCTCGCGAGACGGGCGTGATGCTCGCCTTCGAGATCGTGTTCCTGGGCGACTGGTCGGCCTGGCGCGAGGAGCCAGCATGACCGCGCGGAGCGCGGGAGCAGTGCCCGTCGCCGTCGTCCTCGGCGGGCCGTCCGCGGAGCACGACGTCTCGGTCGTCTCCGGCACCGCGATCGCCGAGGCGCTGACCGCGGCGGGTCACGCGGTGAGCCAGTTCCTCGTGGACCTCGACGGCGGCTGGTGGCTCCTGCCGGCCGGTCACCGGCGCGAGGGCCGGCCCGCCGCTGCCTACGACACGCCCGCCACGCTCGGCGCGTCCGGGCCGTTCACGGCCGGCGAGGCGACCTCGGGGATCGCGGCCGCCGTCCCGGCGCCGGTCGTCTTCGTGGCCCTCCACGGGCCGTTCGGGGAGGACGGCACGATCCAGGCGATCCTCGAGGCGGCCGGCCTCGCCTACACCGGCGCCGGGGATCGCCGCGTCGGCGGTCGGCATGGACAAGCCGTTCTTCAAGCGGGTCGCGCGCGGCGCCGGGCTCCCGGTCCTGCCCTGGCTCGAGATCAGCGGCGACGCGCTGGGCCGCCGACCGAGCAGGCGTGCTGGCCGAGCTGGACGCGTTCGCCGCCGGCGCGCCGGGACGCCGTCTGATCGTGAAGCCAGCCCGCCTCGGGTCGTCGGTCGGGATGTCGATCGCCTGGGGCCCGACGGATCGCGGACCGGCCCTGGAGCTCGCCCTGCGCTACGACGCCCGGGTCCTGGTCGAGCCGTGCCTGCCGACCCCGCGCGAGCTGGAGGTGGCGATCCTCGGCAACGCCGCCGGCGACCTCGAGGTCCACGGTCCGGGCGAGGTGATCCCGAGCCGAGACTTCTACGACTACGTCGACAAGTACGTCGCCGACGCCGCCCGGCTCCTGCCGCGAGCCGAGGTGGACGAGGCGACCGCCGCCGAGTGCCGCCGGATTGCCGCCGCGGCCTTCGCGCTCATCGGCGCGGAGGGCTTCGCCCGGGTCGACTTCCTGCAGGATCGCCGGACCGGCACCCTGTACCTCAACGAGATCAACACGATCCCCGGCTTCACGCCCATCAGCCTCTTCCCGATGATGGTGGCGGCCGGCGGCGTCCCGTTCGCGGATCTGTGCGCCCGGATCGTGGCCGCGGCCGTGGAGCGACACGCGGCGGCTCCCCGCCGCCGGCTCGCACCCCTCGGACCTGCCGCGGTGACCCGCCTCCCGGTCCGCAGCGTGGGCGGCGCCCGTCGCCGCCCCTCCCGGCGGCGCGCGTCGTCGCGGCTCTCACCGAGGCGGGCGCTCGCCGCGCTCGTGATGGTCGGCGCCGGGGCAGCCACCTGGGGCGTGGCCGCGTCGCCGGCGTTCGGCGTCCGGTCCGTGGACGTGTCGGGCGCCGTCGTGACCACGAGCGCGGAGGTGGACGCCGTGCTGGCCCTGGGCAGCCCGCCGCCCAACTCGTTCACGCTGGCGACGGACGCGTTGCGGTCGGGCCTGGATGCGATCCCGTCGATCGCCGGGGCCGAGGTCCACGTGGTCCTGCCCGGGACGCTCCGGGTCCACCTCGTGGAGCGCACCCCGATCCTCGCCTGGCGCGTCGGCGCCGCGCTCCTGCTCGTCGACCGCGACGGGTACGTGTTCGCCGACGCCGGCTCGGCCGACGCCACCGCCGCGGCCCGGGCGATCGCGGCCGGGCTTCCGACGGTCGACGACCTGCGCGCGACGGGCGCCCCGGTCGGGGCCGTCGGCACCGACGTCGGCGTCGCTGCCGGCCGTCGGCGGCCAGCTGGGCCCGATCGAGCTGGACGTCGCGACGCGCCTGCTCTCGCTTCGCCCGGCCGACCTCGGGTCGTCGGCGCCCGGGCTCGAGGTGCAGCTCGACGACCAGGACGGATGGACGGTCCGCCCCGCGGTCGCGGCTCCCTGGACGGCCGTCTTCGGCTTCTACTCCCCGACGCTCCGGCCGGCCGACCTGGTCCCCCAACAGGTCCGCCTCCTGCGCAGCCTGCTCGCGGGACGCGAGGCCCACGCTCCTGCGCATCGTCCTGGCGGACGGCATGCACGGGACCTACACGACGCGATGACGCGACCGGGTGGCGGGATGGTTTGGCACCCTGCCGCCGGGTCGGGTAGCCTTGCACAAACGACGTACGAGGAGGGAGAACCGACCTGTGCTCCTGCCGTTGGCGGGCCTGCTCGTCGGCGTCCTCCTCGGGCTCGTCCTGAACGTCAACGTCGGGTTCGAGCTGGCCCGGTACTCGGCCGTCGCGATCCTCGCGGCGCTCGACTCCGTCCTGGGGGCCGTCCGTGCCGAGCTGGAAGGGACCTACAACAACCGGATCTTCGTCAGCGGGTTCGTGGTCAACGCGATCGTGGCGGTGCTCCTCACCTTCGTCGGGGACCGCCTCGGGCTGGACCTCTACCTGGTCGCGCTGATCACCTTCGGGCTGCGGATCTTCCAGAACGTGGCGCTCATCCGCCGGCACTTCCTCTAGGCCGGCCCCACGGCCAGGAGAGGGACGATACGAGTGGAACGCGAGGCGGTCCTTGTCGGGATCGACGTCGGGACGACCAAGGTCGTGGCCCTCATCGGTGAGGTCGGCCGCGACGGCGGCGTCACGATCATCGGGAAGGGCACGGTGCCGGCGTCGGGGCTGCGCAAGGGCGTCGTCGTCAACATCGACCAGACCGTCCACTCGATCACGGCCGCGGTCGAGAAGGCCGAGCGGCACTCGGGCTGGAAGATCGACCGCGCCTTCGTGAGCGTCGGCGGCCAGCACGTCGACGGCCTCAACTCGCCGGGCCAGGTGGCGGTCGCCGGCCCGCGCCGCGAGGTGACCCAGGAGGACGTCAACCGCTCGATCGAGGTGGCCCGGGCCGTCTCGATCCCGTCGACCCGCGAGGTCCTCCACGTCGTGCCGCGCGGCTACACGGTCGACGGCCAGGAGGGCGTGATGAACCCGCTCGGGATGAGCGCGGTTCGCCTCGAGGTGGAGACCCACATCGTCACCGCCTCCGCGACGGCCGTCCAGAACCTCACCAAGTGCGTCACCGCGGCCGGCGTGAAGATCGACGAGCTGGTCGCGGGCGGCCTCGCCTCGGCCGAGGCGGTCCTCTCGCCGACCGAGCGCGACCTCGGCGTCGCGGTCGCCGACATCGGCGCCGGGACGATCGACCTGACCCTGTTCGCCGAGGGCTCGCCGTTCCACACGGCGGTCCTCCCGGTCGGCGGCGCCAACGTCACCAACGACATCGCGATCGGCCTCAAGACCAGCCTCCAGGTCGCGGAGTCGCTCAAGATCGACCACGGCACCTGCGACGTGGCCGGCCTGGACCCGGACGAGGTCATCAGCGTCACGGTCCTCGGCGACGAGGCGGGCCGGACCGTGGAGCGGCATGGAGGTCTGCCGGATCATCGAGGCCCGCATGCGCGAGACCTACGAGATGCTCCGGACGGAGATCCTGTCGGCGGCGCCCGGGATGCTGCCGGCCGGCCTCGTCCTGACCGGTGGCGGCGCGCAGCTCGGCGGGCGCCGCGGTGCTCGGCCGGGAGATCCTCGAGATGCCGGTCCGGGTCGCCGCCGCCACCGAGGTCGGCGGCCTGGTCGACGGCATCCTCGAGCCGGCCTACAGCACGGCGATCGGGCTCCTCCTGTGGGGCGCGCGCCACCTCGGCGCGGCCGACCTCACGACGTACGAGTCGGCGCCGGCCGGCGGCCTGGTCGGGCGCATCCGGAACGCCCTGCGGAGCGTCTTCCCCTAGGCGCGCTCGCCGGGGGCGACGTCCGGGGTTCCCATCCGGCGGATCCGGCGGTATACTCCGCGGGCAGTCCCCGCTCCGGCGCGCTCGTGCTCCGCTCGCCGGACCGCGACACTCCGGGCAGTACGTCCACCTGAGCCGTGCCCGGATGGCCCGGACGGCCCCCGAACGGCCGCGTCATCACCCGGAGGACCAGCGATGCCGCTGCGGTCGGATTCCGAGAACTTCGCCCTGATCCGCGTCGTCGGCGTCGGCGGCGGGCGGCAGCAACGCCGTCAACCGGATGATCCGGGCCGAGATGATGGGCGTCGAGTTCATCGGCATCAACACGGATGCCCAGGCGCTGCTCCAGTCCGATGCGCCCCACAAGATCCGCATCGGCGACAAGATCACCCGCGGCCTCGGCGCCGGCGGCGACGCCGCGATCGGCCAGCGCGCGGCCGAGGAGGACGTCGAGAAGATCACGGAGGCGCTCCGCGATTCCGACATGGTCTTCATCACGGCCGGCCTCGGCGGCGGCACCGGCTCCGGCGGCGCTCCCGTCATCGCGGAGATCGCCAAGGACCTCGGCGCGCTGACGATCGGCGTCGTGACCAAGCCGTTCGCGTTCGAGGGCAACAAGCGCAAGCTCATCGCCGAGAAGGCCGCCGAGCAGCTCAAGGCGAAGGTCGACACGCTGATCACGATCCCCAACGACCGCCTGCGCGACGTCGTCGCCGAAGAACACCTCGATCCTCGACGCGTTCCGGGTCGTGGACGACGTGCTGCGCCAGGGCGTCCAGGGGATCAGCGACATCATCACGGTGCCCGGCCTGATCAACCTCGACTTCGCCGACGTGAAGGCGATCATGCACGACGCCGGCTCGGCCCTGATGGGCATCGGCCGGGCGTCCGGCGAGAACCGCGCGGTCGAGGCCGCCAAGCAGGCGATCGCCAGCCCGCTCCTCGAGGTCAACATCACCGGCGCGCAGGGGATCCTGTTCAACATCTCCGGCTCGTCCAACCTCACCCTCTACGAGGTGACCGAGGCGGCCGAGGAGATCCGCGCCGCCGCGGACCCGGAGGCGAACATCATCTTCGGCGCGAGCTTCGACGAGCGCCTCGGCGAGGATGTCGTGATCACGGTCATCGCGACCGGGCTTCGACGGCACGCGCCGCCGCGAGACCGGTCCGCCGCGAGACCGCCGAGCGCCCGTACGAGGTCTCCCGCCGGCCCGTCCCGAGCGCGACTTCCTCGGCGAGCTGGAGCGCCAGCGCAGCGCCGCGGACGCCGACGCGCGCCCGGCTGGAGCGGCCGGCCGACGGACCGGGCCGAGCCCGTCTCGGTCCGCGCCGAGCGGACCGTGCGCGGAGACCGCGCCGGCCGCGAACGTGCGCCGGACGCTACGACGCGGACGACCTGGAGATCCCGAGCTTCCTCCGCCGCACCAAGTAGCGCCGGCCCGTGCCCGACCCGTCGGGCGTACCCGGCCGCAGCAGGCCCGCCCGACCCGGCCGCGGTCGCGCGGTCTCGTCGCTGCGCGCGCCGCGCGTCCTGGCGCGCGATCGCGCGAGGCCTGCGCGCGTTCGGCCGTGACCCGGCCGGCGTGACGCTCGTGGCCGTCAGCAAGACCGTCGACGCCGAGCGCCTGCGGGCCGCCGTCGCCGCCGGCCTGACGATCCTCGGCGAGAACCGCGTCCAGGAGGCTGACGCGAAGGTCGCCGCTCGTGCCCGGGGCCGCCTGGCACCTCGTCGGGCCGCTCCAGGCCAACAAGGCGCGCCGCGCGGTCGCGATCTTCGACGTCATCGAGAGCGTCGACTCGGTGGCCCTCGCGGCGCGCCTCGACCGGATCGCCGGCGAGCTCGGCCGGGTCGGCCGCTGCCGATCCTCCTCCAGGTCAACGTCGACGCGGACCCGGCGAAGGCCGGCTTCGAACCCGACGGCCTGGCCGCCGGCGCTGCCGGCGCTCGCCGGCGCTGCCGAACCTCGAGCTGCGGGGCCTCATGACGGTTGGCCGGCTCGTCGCGACGCGCCGAGGAGGCGCGCTCGACGTTCCGGGCCTGCGGCTCTCGCGAGCGCCTGGGCGCGCGCCGGCTCGCGGCGCGGCCGGCGGACGGCGTCCGCGCGCGGCCTCGGTCCGGCGCTCTCGATGGGCATGAGCGACGACTTCGCGGTCGCGATCGAGGAGGGCGCCACGCATCGTCCGCGTCGGCCGCGCGCTCTTCGGCGAGCGGCCGCGCGGTCCGGGCCGCAGACCGCCGCGCGCGCGTCCCCGGCGTCCGGCGGACCGCCCCGAGCCGCCCGACGGCGCGTAGACTCCGGCGATGGACCGTTCGCGCGCAACTTCGTCGCAGCTGCTCGTGCTCGTGCTGTGGGCGCTCGTGCTGGGCCGCGTCGTCGTCTCGTGGGTCGACCCGCAGGGCCGCAACTCCGATCTCGCGCCAGGTGATCGCGCTGACGGAGCCGTTCCTCGGCGCCGATCCGGCGGGTGCTGCCCGCGACCGGCGGGCTGGACTTCTCGCCGCTCGATCCTCATGCTGGTCCTCGCGCGCTGCTCGGGGTCGTCGGCCGCTGAGCGCCGCGGCCGAGCGTCCGCTTCGCCGTGCGCCTCACGCCGCGGGGCGGCGCCGACCGCGGTCGACGGGGTCGGGGAGGACGGCGTCCTGCGCGTCCGGGTGGCCGCGCCGCCGGTCGAGGCGGCGGCCAACGAGGCGCTCTGCCGGCTGCTGGCGCGGGAGCTCGGCGTCGCCCGGTCGGGCGTCCGCGATCGTGGCCGGCGCGACGGCCCGCCGGAAGGTCGTGGCGGTCGCCGGCATCGACGCGCCGGCGGTCACGATCGCGCTGGCCCGGGCTGGCCCTATAATCCGCGCGCACGGGCGATTAGCTCAGCCGGTCAGAGCGCACGGTTCACATCCGTGAGGTCACTGGTTCGAACCCAGTATCGCCCACCAGATCAGCCGGTATGCGAACCTCGGGCGGCACCCGGTAGGTCGGCCGAATGTCATCCGGTGAGACCACGCGGATCTCGCCGATCAGTAGGCGCAGCAGCGCCTTGGTCCGGGCTCGCTGTCCCTGCCGCAGGACCTCACCCAGGGCCTGACTGAGGGCCCAGGACACGAGGGCGGCTTCCACGGGTCCCGCCGGCGTGCCGGCGTCGGAGCGCGGCGTCTCGGCCAGACGCGCCTCGATGGCCGCCAGCTGCGCCTGTAGCTCGGCCAGACGCGCCTGCACGAGCGGCGCGTCCAGCTCGCCCGCCTCGAAGGCGGCGAAGTAGCGCGCGAGCTTGCGGCGCACCTCGGCAGCCTCGCGCGCGACGTCTCGTCTGGCCTGCTTGGCCTCGGCCTGCGCAGCTCGTCCGGCCGCCGCGGCATCTTCGAGCGCGGCCCCCACCAGGCCCGTGTCCGCGTAGACCTCGGTCATCTGCGCGAGGACGGCCTCCTCCAGCTCGTCCTTGGACAGTCGCGGTTGATCGCAGGCGGCCGGCCCTCGCTTCGCCCGCGTGGTGCAGGTGTAGTAGGCGTACCGCACCCCGCCCCGTCCGCGGGCGCTGGCGCCCACCATGGGATGGCCGCAGCGGTCGCACACGAACGGCAGCGTCGAGAGGAGGTAGTCCGACGGGTTCGTGCGCCGCAGGGCGGGATCGCCGGCCCGCGCATCGAGGATCGCCTGGGCCGCCTCGAAGAGGTCGCGCTCGACGATCGGTTCGTGGGCACCCGGACCCCACACGCCGCGGAAGCTGACCTCGCCGATGTAGGCCCGGTTGCGCAGGAGCGCGAGCATGCTCGTCGCTCGACCAGCGCCCGCCCGCCCGCGTCCGGTGGCCCTGGCGGTCGAGCCACTCCGCGATGTGGTGCGCGCCCTCGCGGGTCTCGACGTAGCGGCGGAAGACGCTGCCGACGACCGGCGCGGTCGCGGGGTCCGGCTGGAGGATCGTGGTGCCGCGCGGCTTCACGGTAGCCATACGGCGGCGTCCCCCCGCACCACTCGCCGCGGGATGCCTTGCGCTCCATGCCGGCCCCGATGCGATCGAGCAGGCTGGCCCGCTCGAACTCGGCGAACGAGCCCAGCAGCTGCACGAGCATGCGGCCCGCCGGGTTGGCGGTGTCGAAGGGCTCGGTCGCGGAGCGGAACCCGACGCCGTGGCTGGCCAGCTCGTCGACGAGCGACGACGAGCTGCCCGAGGTTGCGCGAGAGGCGAT
>CAVRMJ010000005.1:0-237751 GCA_963722475.1 uncultured Chloroflexia bacterium
GCGACACATGAGTCGAGACATCGGCGACACATGTGATCAGCCGGTCGCTTGAGAGCCCGGCCATCGGCCGGGCTCTTGTTGTTGGTTGCGCCAGTACTGCCGCTCAGGCTCGATGCGGTGGGTGGAGAGGATCTCGCCGGTGTCGAGGGCGACGACCGTGACCTCGTGCTCGTCGACGATGGCGAGGACCCTTCGACGCGCGTGGGCCGCGCCGACCGAGGTGGTACAGGCGGCCGGCGCGGCGCAGGGTGATGGCGCCCTTGACGTCGGTGACGTCGTAGCGGAGGCGGAAGTGGGCCCGTACCGGGTGGGGGCCGGCGGGCTGCGCCCTCGGCGTCGCCCGGTACGCCTCCCCGGGCGTGGCCCGGCCGATCGCCCGGTGGGGCCGGTGCTCGTTGTAGGCGAGGCGGAACGCGTCGAGCTGGGCCTGCAGCTCGGCCAGGGTCCGGGCTGCCGGCTGGCGCGCGAGCCAGCGTTTCAGGGTCTGGTGGAAGCGCTCGATCTTGCCCTGGGTCTGGGGATGCCCGGGCGCCCCGTTCTTCTGCCGGACGCCGAGGTAGGCGAGCAGGTACTCGAACCCGTTGCGACCACCGGTGAACCGGGACGTGTAGACGGCGCCGTTGTCCGTGAGCGTCGCGGCCGGCCAGCCGTGCTCCTCGCCGGCCGCGACGAACGTGGCCACCACGTCGTCGCCGGCGACCCGCCCGAAGGCGGTGACCGCGAGCAGGAAGCGGGCGTGGTCGTCGAGCCAGTCGAGGATCTCGACCTCGGTTCCGTCCGCCAGGCGCCAGTGGGTGAAGTCGGACTGCCACAGCCGTTGGGTGCCGAGGCCTCGAAGCGGATCCACGAGCTCCGCGGGCGCTTGCGCGGCTCGGGCGTCACGAGCCCCGCCGCGTGGAGGATGCGCCGGATGGTCGAGGTCGACGGGGTGGCGAGACCCTCCCGCCCCAGGTGCCAGGCGAGCGTGACCGGTCCGGCATCGAGACCGCGCCCGGTGAGCTCCGTGCGCAGCGCGATGATCCGCTCGCGGACCTGGTCCGGCGTCCGGCCGGGGTTGGTGCGTGGCCGGCGCGAGCGCGGCTCGAGGGCCTCGAGGCCGCCGTCCCGGTACCGGCGGAGCAGGCGGTGCAGGTGCTGCCGGCTCATCCCGTACTCGGCCGCGGCGGCGGTGATGGACAGCTGCTTGGAGACGACCTTGAGGACTGCCACCCGGTGCTTCGACATGCGCCCGACTGTCGCGCATGTCCCGACTCACCTGTCGCCTATCAGTTGTCGCCTATGTCGTGAACCCGGACACCTCCGGGCGCGCCAGAACAACAAAGACCGTGGCGTCGAGCGCCAAGACGACGGGCCAGTTCCGCCCGGTGCCGATCGACGAGTCCGGTCGCCGATCGGGCCGAGGCTCTCCTTGCACTGATCCCGGGAGTCCGCTGCCAATTGCGTCCCGCGCGCCGCACGATCGAGGCGCCTACCGTCCTCTTCGCCGGGTTGGCGAGGAGCTGGTCGGGCGCCTTCTCACCCACGCGAGTCCCTCGCCCCAGACGACGTGGCGCGTTCCGCCGAGCGTGCCCAGCGAGACCGGCGGCCCCGGCTGATCCGGACCTCGTTGAGAGTCTGGGGCCCTGTGCAGGAGGATCACACCATGGCGGATGACTCCACGACGATCGAACTCAGCCGGTCCGAACTCCGCGTGGTCGCCGGCTACGCGGTGGCGTGCGCGCGGCCTGCATTGGCGATCTTCGAGCGTGAACGCCCTGACGATCGGCGCCCACGAGCCGCGATCGACGCTGCGCAGGCGTTCGCGGATGGAGCCGAGCGGACGAAGGCGCTACGTGACAGCGCCTGGGCGGCACACCGGGCGGCCCAGGAGGCCCGCGATGCAGGACAGGCTGCGGCGAGCGACGCTGCGCGCGCGGCCGGCCACGCGGTCGGTGCGGCGTTCCTCCACCCCCTGGCAAGAGCTACGCAGGTCAAGCACATCCTCGGATCGGCCGCTCATGCCGCACGAGCGTTCGAGCTCTCCGCCGGAGACGATCCCACCGTCGGAGCCGACCACATCGCGCAGTCGCGGATCCTTGCGCATCCCGTCGTGGTTGACGTCCTGAGGCGCTACCCGATCGCCCCGCGTGGCGGTGGGCGGGTCGGAGAACTGATCCGTCAGCTGGACGCGTCGCTCAGGTGATGCCCGACGGCGTGCTGTTGGACGAGAATGGTCCTTTCCGTTGGAGGATGTGACCGAGCGTCGTGGCGTCAAGATCGAAGCAGTTCCTGATCACCGGTGTGAGCTCCGGTCTCGGCCGTGCTTTCGCCCTCGAGGCGGTGCGAGTCGGCCACCGCGTCGTCGGTACCGTCAGGACGGCTGAGACGGCGGCCGCGTTCGAGGCTGCCGGAGGCGACAGGGCCACGGCGATCCTGCTCGATGTCACCGATGAGCAGGCCGTTCTGGCGGCGATCGCACAGGTCGAGCAGAACCAGCCCGATCGAGGTGCTCATCGCAAGCGCAGGCTACGGGCACGAGGGCCTCTTCGAGGAGTCCACGATGGCCGATCTGCGCAGGCAGTTCGAAGTCAACGTCTTCGGGACTGTGGCGGTGATCCGGGCAGTCCTGCCCGGTATGCGTCAGCGGCGGTCCGGCCACATCCTCGCGGTGACCTCCATCGGCGGTCTCACAACGTCTCCTGGCCTGTCCTTCTACCACGGCAGCAAGTACGCCATGGAGGGGATCCTCGAGACTCTGGGCAAGGAGGTGGCGCTCCCTCGGCATCCACGTGACAGCCATCGAACCGGGACCGTTCCGGACGGACTGGTCGGGGCGCTCTATGAAGCACAGCCCACGCACGATCCAAGACTATGACGAGTTCTATGAACCCATCCGCGAGGCCCGCGCCCGGTACGACGGCCAGCAACCCGGCGATCCCGACAAGGCTGGGGCTGCCGTGCTGAGCGTCATCGACGCCGACGATCCTCCCAGGCATCTGCTGCTCGGCGCGGACGCGATGACGGCGCTGGCCGCGAGTCGAGAGGCGTTCGACCGCGACGTCGCCCGCTGGGAATCGGTCACACGCTCGACCGACTTCACCTCCAGGTGACCTCGGGTAGACCGGCCCGTCCCGTTACCGCGATGACCGAGCAGGCTCGCCAAGCTGCCCCGGGGATCGCGGCGGACCGATGCGATCCGCAGCGGGGTGCCATCGGCTGTCGTCAGAATTCCCGGGATCACGGTCGCCGTGCGGATGGCGAGCAGCCGGATCGTCGCCTCGGCCTGGTCCGGAGCCCACCCCGCGTTGTCGCCGTCCGTGACGAACGCGGTGGGCAGCGGATCGCCGCGAGTCGCGGAGTGAGGTCCGGGCGCCCCAGGGTGATTGACACCATCGCGCTGGCCAGCTCCCGCCGCGCCATGGCGGGCAGTTACGAGTGACGTAGCCCTTCGATGAAGATGCGGATCATGCGTTCGTTGAGGTGCGGATCCTCTCCCCGGACGGGCTGACACATGAGCGCGACGGTGAGCAGGACGTCCCTGGCCGTGACGTCCGCGCGGACGTGCCCGCTGGCTCTCGCCGCGCCGAGGAGTCCGTCGAGGGCCGGCTCGAGGTGTTCCATGAAGTAGCGCGGGAGGTCGTCGAACGCCGGGTCGCCCGAGTGCAGAGCTGTGGCGAGTCCGCGCTTGGTGCCGACGAACTCGGTGAACCGTCCGATCCACGTCGTGAGGGCTTCCCACGGCTCCTGCTCCGCACTGAGGGCCGTCGCTGCGCTGGCGCACGCGTCGATCTCGTGCTGGAGCACGGCGACGATCAGGTCGGAACGGCGGGGGAAGTGCCGGTAGAGCGTCCCGACGCCGACGCCGGCGAGGTCGGTGATCTCCTTCGCCGGCGCGTCCACGCCCGTGCGAGCGAACACTGACTTTGCGGCCTCGAGCAAGGCGACCACATTGCGTTTCGCGTCAGAGCGCTGGCGGCGCGTCGCGTCTCGGTTCAACGCCGCCGACTGGGTCGCAGAGTCGACATCGGTGGGTCCCATCATTCTCCTCTTGCGTAACGGAATGCTCTTCCGTATAGTTCCGGAAGAGCATTCCGGTTGGACAAGGATACGCCACCGGCGAACGCAAGACTGGAGACCCAATGCAGTACCGAACTCTTGGCAGGACCGGCATCAAGGTCACCCCGTACGGACTCGGCGCGCTGATGTTCGCCACACAGGTCGGCAACTCGGACCCGGAGGACTCGATCCGGATCATCCACAAGGCACTCGACGCGGGGATCAACCTCATCGACACCGCAGATGCCTATGGCGACTCGGAAGAGATCGTCGGCAGGGCACTCAAAGGCCGCCGCGACCATGTGGTCCTCACGACGAAAGTCAGCCGCCCGATGGGCACCGACCCGAACCAGCAGGGCGCGTCCCGACGGTGGATCATGACCGCGATCGAGAACTCACTGCGCCGGCTCCAGACCGACCACATCGACGTGTACCAGATCCAACGGCCCGATCCCGACACGGACATCGAAGAGACGCTGTCGGCGATGACGGACCTCGTCCGTAGCGGCAAGGTGCGAGCGATCGGAACCTCGACGATGCCGGCGTCGGACATCGTGGAAGCTCAGTGGGTCGCAGAACGGCGCGGTCTGGAGCGATTCCGCACCGAGCAGCCCCCGTACTCGATCCTCAACCGCGGCATCGAGCGTGAGGTGCTCCCGGTCGCGCAGCGATACGGGATGGGCATCCTGGTGTGGGGCCCGCTCGGGCAGGGCATGCTCACCGGACGAGTTCGCCGGGGACAGGACACCGACGTGCGTTCGCGCGAAGATCCACAAGGCGTTCAGCGATGACCGGCGCCTCGACGCGGTCGAGCAGCTCATCCCGCTCGCCGAGGAAGCCGGACTGTCGATGCCGCACCTCGCCATGGCGTTCGCGATCGCGCACCCCGGTGTTACCAGCGCCCTCCTCGGGGCCCGCACCATGGAGCAACTCGACGACCTCCTCGCCGGGGTGGACGTCGTCCTCACCGACGATGTCCTCGACCGGATCGACGAGATCGTGCCGCCCGGCACCGACATCGGCACGCTCGACCAGGCCTACGTGCCGCCGGCGCTGCAGGAGACCGGCCTGCGCCGCCGCCCACTCCAGGAGCGTTCAGCGGCCTGAACGGGCCATGCTCGGCTGCTCGCGGGTCCTGGAACGGGCAAGACGCGAACCCTTGTCGAGCTCATCGCTGGACTGATCAATGACGGAACGGCGACGGCCGCGGCGATCCTGTGCCTAACCTTTACGAGGGCCGCCCCGGCGGGCCTCCGACCAAGATCGCCATGGCGATCGCACGCACCGAGCCGCCGCCCGTGTACACGCTCCACGCGTACGCCCTGCGCCAGCTCATGGCAGCCCGGGTCAACGTTGGATCTGGGAGCGGCCACGCCCGGGTCGCCGACGATTGGGAGGAGCGTCACATCGTCGAAGAGGACTTGAAGGTCCTGCTTGGCGAGACCCGCGTGAAGAGCGTCCGGGATCGGATTGCCCGGCTCGCGGCAGCCTGGGAGGCTAACCCGGCTGTGCCGCCACGAGCAGCCTGCCCGAGTGCACCGCAGAGCCGACCAGATCGTTCGGAGGAATCGGGGGGTACTTATCCCGGATCCACCGAACCGGGCCGCCTGACCGACTGAGACGGCCCAAACGAGGGTCCCGAGGTGGGTCGGCGAGGGCGATGGGTCGTCAGGAGGGGTCTCTGAGGGCGATGACGACCGGAATGGCTCGTCCGGCGACCGGAATGGCGGCCGTGGCCAGGTTCCGCGCAGGCTGACGCCGGCCCCGGTGCGGCCGCGGGATGGCGGGCCGGTCAGGCGAGCAGCGGGATCGCCCGGAGCCGCGCGAGGGCGGCATGAACTCGGCGGCCCACGGCCAGTCGACGCGGCAGGTGGAGCGTCAGGCGCCGGGCACTGCGGGTGAGCCGCCCGGCAAGGCCGAAGAGCCGCCGGCGGAGGGTCTTGGCCGTGACGATCCCGGCGCCGAGACCGAGCCGCGCCGTCCAGCGGGCGAGGTTGTGGGCCATCACCTGGACCGCGAGCCAGGCGCCGTTGGCGGCGAACCTGCCCGACGGCAGGTGGTTGAGGCCCATCCCGTACTTGAGGTCGCGGATCGCGTTCTCGATCTCGGCGTGGCGGCGGTGGTCGGCCTCGAGGGTGAGCATCTCGCCGTCGCGGTCGGTGATGAACGCGTGGTAGTCGTAGAGCGTGAAGAGGGCGAGCTGGGAGCCCGGCGTGGGCCTCGACCCGGCGGACGATCAGGCGGACCGGCATCGCGTCCTTGCTGGTCGGCGAACGGGGTGTAGGCGATCTCGGCCACGTCGGCGCCGCCGTCGATCCAGTACGGGATCGGCGTCCAGGCATCCTCGGGGATCGCCTCGATCAGGCCGCGCACGCCGCCCTGCATGCGGAGCGTGATGGAGAAGCGGACGTCCATCGTCCGGCAGACCGCCACGACCTCGTGGGCATAGAAGCCGGAGTCGGCGCGCATCGTGAGCTGGCCCGTCGCGCCGGCTCGCCGGACCCGCCCGATCGTCTCGCGCAGGAAGTGGGCGGCGCCCCGGACGGTGTTGGCCCGGCCCTCGCGCAGCCGCGCCATCAGCACGTCGCCCGTGCCCGCGGCCACCGCGAGCAGCGGGTGGTAGCCGCGGACCTCGGTGTACCCGTGGTGGAGGGCACCCTCCTTCTTGAGGCCGTACGTCTCGCAGATCGTCGAGTCGAGGTCGATCGTGAAGGGCGCCGATCCCGGGCCGGCACCCGCCGCCCAGGCCCGCGCGAGGAGATGGCGGCTGACACCGCGTCGAGCTGGCGGACGTGGCCCCAGCGGAAGCTGCGCAGGAACGTGCCCAGGGTGGACGCCGCCTTCACCGTGAAGCCGAGGACGTTCGCCGTCCCGCCGGCGCGCAGGGCGGCCGCGTCGTCGATGCAGTCGCCGCCCGCGAGCGCCGAGACGACGAGCGTGCAGGACCTTGTCGCCGACGTTCGCCCGGCCCGGCGGCCTTCCCGAGGTCGAGGTACTCCTCGACGAGCTCCTTCAGGCCGAGATGCTGGGCCAGCGTGGCCGGCAGGAGCAGGCCCGCGTCGGCGACGAGTTGCGTCCCGTCGAACGCCACGTCGAGCCGGTCGAGGCTGTGGGAAGATCGCATCCGGCAGGTGCTCCTCTGCGTTGGGCTGATGGGCTGTTCGCAACGCCATCATTCCCGTTCAGAAGGGCACCTGTTCGTCTGTCCCGGATCGTGAATCACGCCAGGGCGTTCGGTGGATCCGGGCTTACCGGAGCGCACCACGGTTCACGGTCTACAGCCCACACTGGACCGGGCGGCACGGGCAAGGCGGTGCGCGTCGTCGGCTACGAGGACTGGACGATCGACGATGACGGGCTGATCGCGGCGTCATCAGGCCACTACGACGCGGCCGAGTACGCCCGTCAGCTCAGGGACGGCGTCTGAGGAGCGAGGAACGCCCCGACCTGGCCGCAGATCGCTCTCGATGCTACGGCGCCGCGGCGCAATCGGTGACACGCCCGCGAGGTCCGCGACCGCGCCTACCTACGCCCCGAGGCCCTCCGCGTCGCCGTAGGCCCAGAGGTCGAGGGCGTCGAGGTCGATCGCGTCGATCCCGTTCGTCGCGAGGGCCCCCGCGATCTGTGCCCGATGCTCGGTCGCATGGTGGATCGCCTGGCCGAGGATCGTCGATCGCGCCCGGAGGACCGTCTTGCGGTAGGGGTACTCGGCCGGCCCGTCCGGCATGGCGGCTTGCACGCGGACCCGGGCGTCGTAGGCGGCGCAGCGGGCGGCGAGCTCGGCGAGCTCTGCCACCGTCGTCGGTGGTGCGGTCCGCTCCGGGCGCGGCGCTCCCTCGAGGCGCGCGGCATAGCCCCCGGCCGCAACCACGATGTGCTCGAGGATCATCGCGACTGGCCACTTGTTCCGGGGCGCCGCGAGCGCGAGCGCCTCGTCCGGCAACTCGGCGAGCCGGGCGAAGAGCGCCGCGTTCGCCCATGCCATGTGGCGGAAGAGCCGGTCGAGGGTTGGGTCAGCGGTCGGGTCGCTCATCGCCAGCTCGGGCCCTCCGTCACTCCGCGATCCGCTGTATGCGTCGCCCTGGCTCCCTCACTCGGGGACCTTCATGGATCGCTTGCCACGACAGTCTAGCCTCACGCGGTTCGCTCGCCTCGCCACGCTCATGCGATGACGCTGACCAGGTCAGGGCGCGGGTTCGCGGGCACGTTATCTCGCGTCAAGGAATGGGGCCGAAGTCCCCAGGTTCGATCTCGATGCGCTCCCGACTGCCGGGACCGAACTCGACGAAGAACCGGCCGCGGATGCCGTAGGCATACGTGTCCAACGCTCCCGGGGCCGCCCAGCCGGGTCTTGCGTGGTTCAGCGATCCTCAGGTCGACGTTGACCACGGTCCATCGCTGTTGGCCGCATCGACGGCCACCCTGAGGCTCCCGTCGGCCTGACGCTGGTAGACCACGACGTACTTGCTCTGCCCGGTCGGGCTGATCATCCGGCCGATGTCCACGATCAGGGAGCCATCCGCGATCACCTCATCGGTCACGAACCGTAGGGTGGCTGGTCCGCCCGCGACCATATCGCGCAAGGTTGCCTCGACGGCGGCGCGGCCGCGGATGATCGGCTGACCATGGAACAGGAGCCGGGCGTCGTCAGCGTAGAAGGCCGCCAGCCGCTCAGCGTCCTGCGTGGCGAAGGCCTCGCCGAACCCGGCATTGATCGCGTCCAGCTCGTCACGGATTGCCACGTTCTCTCCCTTCCAGGACGAAGCGGGACGTCATGATCGGATCCGGCTGGGGCCCGATGCGCGGCTGATGACTCCCAGCCAGGAACGGGATCATGCGCCGCGGTGCCCTGGAGAGGAAGGCCGTTGCCCCCGATACGGATGGCGGAGCTCTCCACGGCCCTGCTGTCCGGGCGCGTCTGATGCCCTCCGGGCGCGCCAGGTTCCTGAGGCCGTGCGCCCTCGCGGGACGCCGTCACCGACGGACCCCTGTCGGCAATCCGCTCGCTGCGGTACCCTCGCTCCCTCATGACGGAGGGGCGCGCTCGGTGATCTGCTCGAACTGCGGGACCGAGAATAGGGCCGGCCGGAAGTTCTGCTCACGTTGCGCTGCGCCCCTGGTGATCGTGTGCGCGCGGTGTCAGGCGCAAAACGAACCCGGTGAGCTGTTCTGCGGCGAGTGTGCCGCTCCTCTCGAAGGAGCTGCCGGGAGCTCGGTCGAGACCCGACCTGCTTCGCATCCCGCTGGGCAAACCACGCCCGCCTCGGCCCCCGTCGCAGAGCGCCGGCTCGTCTCGATCCTCTTCGCCGACCTCGTGGGGTTCACGACGCTCGCCGAGGGACACGACGCCGAGGACACCCGGGAGCTGCTCACCCGCTACTTTGAACTCTCGCGGGACGTGATCGGCCGCTACGGCGGCACAGTGGAGAAGTTCATCGGCGACGCGGTCATGGCCGTCTGGGGAGCCCCCACAGCCCACGAGGACGACGCCGAGCGGGCGGTCCGGGCCGGGCTCGATCTCGTGGACGCGGTGCGCTCCCTGGGCCCGTCGATCCAGGCGCGGGCCGGCATCCTGACCGGCGAGGCCGCGGTCACGATCGGGGCCACGAACCAGGGCATGGTCGCCGGCGACCTCGTCAACACCGCGTCGCGGCTCCAGTCGGTGGCCGCACCTGGCACCGTGCTCGTCGGCGAGGCGACCCATCGGGCCTCGAGCAAAGCGATCGTCTTCGAGCCGGCGGGCGAGCAGACGCTCAAGGGAAAGACGGCACCCGTGCCCGCCTGGCGGGCCCTCCGCGTCGTTGCTGAACTCGGTGGGCGGAACCGGTCGGAGTCGCTCGAGGCCCCGTTCGTGGGGAGGGACGACGAACTGCGGATGTTCAAGGAACTCTTCCACGCGACGGGCCGGGAAAGGCGCGCCCGCCTGGTCTCGGTCATCGGACCCGCCGGGATCGGGAAGAGCCGCCTCGCCTGGGAGTTCTCGAAGTACACCGACGGAGTCGTCGACACCACCTACTGGCACGCCGGCCGGAGTCCGGCCTACGGCGAGGGGATCAGCTTCTGGGCATTGGGCGAGATGGTCCGCCGCAGGGCCGGCCTCAGGGAGGCGGACGATCCGCCGACGACGCGGGCGAAGATCACCGAAACCGTATTGCGCTGGATCCCGGACCCCGAGGAGCGCCGCTGGATCGAGCCGGCCCTCCTCGTCCTCCTCGGCGCCGAGACCGCGACGGGTGGCACCGAACAGCTCTTCTGGGCGTGGCGGACGTTCTTCGAGCGGATCGCGGCCGAGGGCACCGTGACGCTGGTCTTCGAGGACTTCCACTACGCCGACAGCGGCCTGATCGACTTCGTCGACCACGTCATGGAGTGGAGTCGGAACGTCCCGATCTATGTCGTCACGCTCTCCCGCCCGGAGCTCCTCGAGAAGCGCCCGGACTGGGGGGCCGGCAAGCGCAACTTCACCTCCCTCTACCTGGAGCCGCTCCCGGTACCCGCGATGCGAGAGCTCCTCGCGGGGCTCGTGCCGGGGTTGCCGGCGGCGGCCGTGAAGGCGATCGTCGATCGCGCGGATGGCATGCCCCTCTATGCCGTCGAGACGGTCCGGATGCTCCTCGCCGAGGGCCGGCTCAGTCTCGAGGACGGCGTCTACACGCCGACCAGCGATCTCACGAGCCTCGCCGTCCCCGAGACCCTCACTGCCCTCATCGCGTCCCGGCTCGACGGACTCGAACCAGCCGATCGGGCACTGATGTCCGATGCCGCCGTCCTGGGCCAGTCCTTCACCCTCGCCGGGTTGTCGGCCGTGAGCGGCGTCAGCGAACCCCAGCTGGAGCCCCGGCTCCGCTCCCTCGTCCGGCGCGAGCTCCTTACCCTCGAGGCCGACCCCCGCTCGCCCGAGCGGGGCCAATACGCGTTCGTCCAGGCGCTCATCCGAGAGGTCGCCTACAACACACTGGCGAGGCGAGATCGCAAGGTCCGCCACCTCGCTGCAGCGCGGTTCTTCGAGACCCTCGGCTCCGACGAGATCGCCGGGGGCCTCGCCGGCCACTACCTCGCCGCCTACCAGAACAGCCCCGAAGGCCCCGAGGCCGACGCCCTCGCCGGCCAGGCGAGGATCGCCCTGAAGGCAGCTGCAGGGCGCGCAGCTGCCCTCGGGGCTCACGACCAGGCCGTGAGCTTCCTGGAGCAGGCTCGGTCAATCTCGGACGCGCCGGCTGAGGTCGCCGGTATCCTCCTCCAGGCTGGCGAATGGTCGACCGAGGCCGGGCGGTTCGAGGCGGCCGAGACGCTCCTGCGTCAGTCGGTCGACATCTACCGGTCCATCGGCGACACGCCTGCCCAGGCGCATGCCACCGCGTCGCTCGGCGACGCGGTGATCCTGGCGTTCCGAGCGCCCGACGCCCTGGCGCTGCTGGAGGCGGCGACCGATGCGTTCGCCGGACTCGGCTCTCACCCGGCGCTCCTTGTACTCCGAAGCCAACTCGCCCGGGCGTGCTTCCTCAGCGAGGATCCTCGCCGGGCCATCGCCGTGATCGACACGGTCCTCGAACCCGCCGAGCGCGCGAACCTGGTCGAGCTCGTCGCCGACTCGCTCGTCACGCGCGGCTCCGCGCTCGCCGATGTGGGTCGCGACTACGAGGGCGCTGGGGCCATCGAGACGGCGCTGCAACTGGCGCTTGCCCACCGCCTGCATCGCGTTGCCATGCGGGCCCGCAACAACATCGGCTCGTACCAGATCGTCCGCGACCCGTCCGCAGCGATGGAGACGTACCGGAGCGCCATCGCGGAGGTCACGCGGCTCGGCATCCGCGGCGGTTCCCTTCGGCTGTTCTTCGGTGCGTCGGACGCCGCGGTTGCTACCGGCGAATGGGATTGGGCGCTGGCGGAGATGCAGGCGATCCTGGCGACGGACCCGGATCGCGAAGACCGGGCGGCGACCCTCAGCAAAGTCGTCGAGCTCTATGCCCTTCGCGGCGAGGACCCTGCGGCGGAGCTCACCGAGTTTGAGGCGCTGGTCAGCGGCGCCACGGATCCATTGCTGGCGTCTGGGACACATTGGGTGCGGGGTGCAGTCGCCTGGGGAGCCGGCGAGCTCGCGACGGCGCGGAGCGAGTTCCGCGAAGCCGCGAGGTCGAACTCTCAGTATGCGCCGCAACATCACCCCACGGCGGCGAGGCTCTCTCTTTGGCTCGGCGACGCACGCGGCGCGGCGGCCGACCTTGAGGAACTCGACGCTATCGCCGCGCATGGGCCTGCTATCGATCTCCGCCGACGGGCGATCCAGGCCGGCGTCGCGGCTCTGGAGGGACGGGAGGCGGACGCGCTGGTCGCCTATCGCGAGGCGCTCGTGCAGGCGCGCGACCTCGGCCTCGCCTGGGACGAGGCCCTTTGCGGGCTCGACATGGTGACGCTCCTCGACCCGACCGATCCGGAGGTCGTCGCCGACGCCGAACGGTCGCGCGAGATCCTCGTTCAGCTCGGGGCGAAGCCGTTCATCGAACGCCTCGACGCGGCGATGGCTCGGAGGTCAGCCACGCACTCGGCGATCTGACCACGCTTGTTGTCCGCGCGCGTCAGATGCCCTCCGGGCGCGCCAGGTCCCCAGACCGCATGCCGGGGGTTCGTGCTCCGCGGGCGCCCGCGACCCGTCAGCGCCAGAGCTTGCCTGGGGATCGAGCGCCGAGTGTTTGACGGAGACCCACCGTCGGCCGCGATCCGTCGATGCCTGTCAGGAATCCGCTGGCGGGATGTTGGCGTTGAAGCGGAAGCGGTTGGCGGGATCATGGAGCCGCTTGAGTCGCCGCAGTCGCTCGAATGGCTCGGGGCCGAATGCGGCCGCGACCCTGCTCGCCGACTGGTCGAGCTCAGGGTAGTTGAGGTATCCGCCGCCGCGAAGCGAGAAGCGCTCGAACCGCGTCGCGGTCCGACGGGCCCCCGCGACCTGCTGCTCGTCGGCGGCCCGGTCCCCCCAGAACGCCAGCGCCGTGACGTTGGCGGCCGCCGCGCGCCCCCCCGAACGCCGCCGAGGCGGCCGGGATGCGACGGGCCGCCCCGTGGATCAGCTCGAGGAGGACGACGCTCCGCCCCGCGATCTCCGCGGCCGCACCTGGGGTCGCTGGCCGTTCACACACCTGCGCTCGCGGCTTGACACCCCGGTCGGGGGCCCTACGCTTGGCCGACCGCGGCAGGAGCGCGTCCCATCGGATGCCCCGCGGCACGAGGGGGCCCGATGCCTAGGTACCTGTTCACGGGCAGCTTTGCCGTGGAGGGCGCCCGGGGCGTCCTGGCCGAGGGAGGGAGCAGCCGTCGCGCCGCCGTCGAGAAGCTGTTCGCATCGGTCGGCGGGACCCTCGAGTCGTACTACTTCGCCTTCGGGAGCGACGACTACTACATCGTCGGCGACCTGCCCGGCAACGCGGCGGCCGCCGCGCTCGCCATGACCACCTCGGCGTCCGGCACCGTCCACACCCGCACGGTCGTGCTCCTCACGCCCGAGGAGGTGGACGCCGCGTCAAACCTCACGCCGAGCTATCGAGCGCCCGGCCGCTGACCGACCGGGAGTCTCAGGCTGTGACGCCCGAGATTCTCTTGCGGTCTGGCTACTTCTCGATGTGGACCGTGATCGGGGGGATGACGCCGTGCCGCTCCCCGGCGGCGGCCTGCTCGGGCGACGGCGAGGTCATCACTGCCTGCGCGCCCGCCATGTCGTGGATGTCGGCGGTGATGGCGACGTGGTTGCTCCCATCCATCGCGACGTGATCCGTCACATTCGTGGCGAACTGCCCGAACAAGGCGACCCGCTCTGCCTTGCCCTTGAGCCACGTATCCACGTCCTTGACGGCGTGGGTGATCACGACCTTCGGCATGCCAGCCCCCTCTTCGGGAGGCGCGTCCGGACAGCCTGATGGCAGGGACGCCCCCCCGGTGCGACGGCCGCGAGTATGAGGGTGGGCGTGCTTCCTGTCCCGGACGACGCCAGCAGGCGGAACGAGCACTCCGATCGGATGGCCAGACCGGCACTTCGGGCCGTGCCGATCGTGCGGTCGATGGCCGTTCGGCCCTATGAAGAACACGAAGTCGCGGCCATTCTCGGGCACGTTCACCCCTCCGATTCGTGGAGCTCGTCATGTCCGTGCTCGTTGCCTACGCCAGTCGCCACGGAGCGACGCAGGAGATCGCCGAGCGGATCGCGGAGAGGCTGCGCGCCGACGGGCTCGTTGCAGAGGCGCGCCGGGCGGCAGAGGTCCGCGACGCTTCGCGGTACGACGCGTTCGTCGTGGGCGCCGCCGCCTACATGTTCCATTGGCTCAAGGACGCCACGAGATTCGTGCAGCGGAACCGCGCCCTTCTCGACGAGCGGCCCACCTGGCTGTTCAGCAGCGGCCCCGTCGGCACCGACGCCGTCGACAAGCAGGGCCGGGATGTCCTCGAGGTCAGCGCGCCCAGGGAGTTCGCTGGGTTCAGCGAGGCGATTCATCCACGCGGGGAGAAGGTGTTCTTCGGAGCGATGGATCCCGCCGCCAGGCCGATCGGCTTCGCGGAGCGCTTCGTCGCGCTCATGCCGGCCGCGAGAGAGGCACTCCCCACGGGCGACTTTCGCGACTGGCCGGCGATCGACGCATGGGCTGACGAGATCGCGAAGGAGCTGTCGGTGACGGCCGTCGCCGGTCGATGAGGGGCAACGGGCGCCCGCGGGAGCGGCCCCCTTTGGGCGCGCGACGACCCTGAACGTCGGACGGGCCACCCGGGACACCGCACCAGGGTGACCTGCCGCCCCGTCGCCATCGATCCGAGCTGCCCGCTTCGCGGATCAGCGACGCAGGTGAACGCCGATGGTGCTGGGGTCGAGACCCTCCAGGCGGTAGACCTCCCGCGTGAACTCGTCGAGGAGCGCGCGGCCGCGGGCCAGGGCTTCTTCCGCGCCGGCTCGGCCGGGGGCGCCGAAGAAGTCGCGCTCGGTGAGGCGCGCGAACCATCGCTGGAGCTTCTCCCAGTCCGCCTCGCCCTCCTCGAGCTCGGCGAAGCGGAACCGCTTCTGGCGCGTCTCGCGACGGATCTCGTCCTCGAAGCGCTCGACGCTGTCGATGATCTCCTCGTACTCGGCATCGCGGGCGACGTTGAATCGCGCGACGAGCTCCTCGTCCCATGTCTCACTCGGCGACGTCGTCTCGAGGAGCGAAGCCTCGCCGCCGGCGCTCCGGATCCGCTGGCCGAGCCGGTCGAGCCCGACGCGGAGCTCCGGCCGGTCGGGCAGGACCGCGGCCGCCTGCTGGAGGTAGACGGCACCGAGCTGGCGGAGCTGCCTCCAGACGTACGTCCGGTGGCCCGACGACTCGGCCTTGATCCGGTAGATGAGGACCAGCCACCGCCGGGCCCCTGCCGGTTCGTCCTCCACGGCGCTCGGCCACCGTCACCCGCCCACGTCGCGCCGGGCCATCCCCCAGGCGCCGACGGCCACGCCACCGATCGCGAGCGCGAGGCAGGCCACGATCCCGACCGCGTCCCATGCGCCGACCATCGGCTCACCCAGGTGCGACGTGAGGGCGAGCTCCTGGACCCAGTCGGGCAGCCGCAGGGCGGGCGCGAGAAGGTCGAGGAGGAAGGTCCCGACGGCGATCGTCACGACCGCTGGCATCGCGAACGAGGCCCGGGACACCCCGGCGACGGCCACCCCGATCCCGGCGAGGGCGGCGCCGTACATGGCGAGGACGAGCGTTCCCACCGCAGGTGTCGCGGGATCCTGCCCGACCGAGGCCACGCCGAGGGCAACCGCGGTGGCCAGGAGAACGGTGACCAGGCCGATCGCCAGCCAGACGGCCGCACCGCTCGCGACCGCCCAGCGCACGCGCGTGAGCGGCGTCGCCAGCTGGAGCTCGAGCCGGCCCGACGTCTCGTCCGACGACCGGGCCGCGATGAACGTCGCCGCCGCCAGCCCGATGAGCACGAAGCCGATGTCGGCGAAGGCCAGCTGGAGGAACCCGGCGGCGGTCGTGATGTCGATCCCCGGGATGAGGTTGCGGAAGATGTCGGCCATGGCGGGCGAGGTGGTGAGGGCGTCGAGCAGCGACCGTGAGGCGGCGGCCATCAGGACGCCGTAGATGCCGAGGCCGATGCCCCACGCCATCGCCGTCGGCAGGAGGTCGCCGAACGACCGGCCAAGCGGCCCGTGGACGCCGAGGAGCGCCCGGGGCAGCCCGGGCGCAGGCACCGAGATCGTCACCCCGACGTCCCGCCGCGCGAACGCCTCGACGCCGATCGCCGAGCAGGACCGCGCAGACGACGGCGGTGAGGGCGATCCCGGCCCAGTCGGACTGCCCGGCAAGCGGGAGGTGATCGGCGGTCCACGCGGAACCAGGTGCCGCCGGCGAGCGCGTCGAACGCCGGCACGACGGTCCGGTAGCTGTTGACGACGTAGCCGCCGAGCATCAGCGCGCCGGCGATCCCGGCGGCTGCGCCCCGTCCGAGGAACGGCGCCAGCGCGAACGCGATCGACCCGGCGATCAGTGCCCGGATCCCGAGCCCGATCGCGAACGAGATCGCGGCGAGCGGGCGAGATCGACGTCGCCGGGCATGGCGGCGCCCACGATGCCGGTCGCCCACGCGACGATCGCCACGAACGGCCATCGCGATGCCGAGCGCCGCTGCATGCCCGGCGACCTTCTCGAGCGCGATCGAACGCCTCGAGTGGGGCGTCGCGACGGCGAAGTCCAGGCTGCCCCGCCGCGCCTCGCCCGCGAGGGTGGACGAGAGCGCGAGGATCGACCAGAGCCCCGCGAGGAGCGCGAAGTACGGGCCGTAGTGCCACGAGATGAACCCGCCGAGCGTGTCGACGTTGACGGGGTTGCCGTACATGCCGCGCATCATCGGCGGCATGTCGCCCGACATCGCCGCGAGCTCGAGCCGCGACTCGGGCGTGCCGTAGGTCGACGGACATGGTGATGCCACCGGCCAGCGATCATCACGCCGAGGAGGGCGCCGATGACGATGATCCCGAGGCGCGAGTCGCGCAGCGGTCTTGCCGAAGACGCCTCCCAGGCCGTAGAGCCGACTCGTGAGCGGGACGTGTGGGGCCGGCGCCGACGACGGGCAGACCCCGGATGTCAGCGGCCATGGCCGTTCACCTCGACGGCCTCGCGGCCGTACTGGGCGAGGAACGTCTGCTCGAGGCTCGGCTCCCGGGTCTCGAAGTCGACGAGCCCGTGGCGGGCGGCCGCCTCGACGACGGGCGCCATCGAGCCGCGTCACGCGCATCTGAAGACGGCTCGCCGTCGCGACTGCACGTCGCTCACGCCGGGCAGCGACGAGAACGCCGACGCAGGGACGGGCGCCTCGAACCGGAGCTCGACCTCGTGGTGCGCAAGGTCGCGGAGCGCCTCGACACGGTCGACCGTGACGATGCGCCCGTCGCGGATGATCGCGACCCGGTCGCACGTCTTCTCGACCTCGCCGAGGATGTGCGACGAGAGGAACGCCGTGCGGCCCTCCGCGACGGTCTCGCGCAGGAGCTGCGAAGAAGGTCTGCTGGACGAGCGGGTCGAGCCCGGACGTCGGCTCGTCGAGGACGAGCAGGTCGGGCCGGTGCTGGAGCGCGATCACCAGGCCCACCTTCTGCTTGTTGCCCTTGGAGTACTCCTTGAAGCGGCGCGATGGGTCGAGGTCGAAGCGGGCGACGAGGTCGGCCTGGTAGCGCGGGTCGACGCCGCCGCGCAGGTTCGCGAAGTACTCGATCGTCTGGCCGCCGGTCAGCCGGTCGAAGAGGGCGAACTCGCCGGGGAGGTAGCCGATCCGGCGGTGGATGGCGACCGGGATCGACCGTCGTCTCGATCCCGAAGACGAGACGCCCGCCCCGAGGTGGGGCGAAGGAGGTCCAGCAGGAGCCGGATCGTCGTCGTCTTCCCGGCGCCGTTGGGCCCGAGGAAGCCGTAGACCTCCCCCTGCTCGACGGCGAGGTCCACGTCCACGATCCCCCGGTGGGCCCCGTAGAACTTGGTGAGCTTCTCGGTCTCGATGACGGACATCGCGACTGCCCTCCACGCGGGGCTGCGGATCCGCGGAACGGGCCACCTCGCAGGCGCATGGCGTCCCTGGCTCGCTCTCTCGGATCGCGCCAAGTTGACCGTATCGCGGTGGACCGCCGATAGAGGCACACGGACCAGCGAATGTGACAAACGTCACATGTTGCGAACGTCACATCATCAAGGTTCCTCGACGACGCAACCATCGCCTCCGTGATGGGTTCGCGTTGGGATCTCGTCGCGACCCTAGGACAGGCCCGCGACCTTCGGCACGAGCTCCGTCCGGGAGCGAACGCCGAGCTTGCCGTAGACGTGGCCCAGATGGAACTCGACGGTCTTCGGGCTGATGAACAGGGACGCTCCGGCCTCCTTGTTCGTCGCCCCCCCGGCGACGACGAGCGCGACTTGAAGTTCCTGCGGCGTCAACGTCGTGAGCGACCCACCAGGCCTTGGCGCCGGAGTCTCGCCGGTTGCCCTCAACTCGGCCCTCGCCTGTCCGGCCCACAACTCGGCGCCGAGCGTCTCGAACGTCGAGAGCGCCTGGTGGAGCACGATGCGGGCGGCCGCCCGGTGGCGTGAGTGGCGGCGACGTCTGCCCAAGCACAGCTCTGTCCGGGCACGTTCGAACGGCTCCTGGTCGCCGTGGAGCTCCAGCGCGTTCAGCAGGACGGCCTCGTACCCCTTCTCGTCGGCGAGCAGGCCGCGGCAGCGTGCGGCCGTCGCCGCCGCCCAGCGGTTGCCGGTTGCCCGCCCCTGCTCCTCAAGCGTCTCGAGCTCGCGGACCGCGTCGCCGGGGCGGTCGACCCTCAGATAGGCTTCCACGAGGTCGGCGTTCGAGGGCACCACGCTCGGGAGCCCCACCCCATACCTGATGTCGAGGCGGAGGCATTCCGACAGGTGTGCCACCGCCCGCTCGGGACGACCGAGCGAAAGCTCGAGCTCGCCGAGCGCACACGCCGCGTAGTTTTCGACCGGGATCACCCCGAGCCGACGAGCCACATCGAGCGCCGCCGCCACGTGCGCCCGGCATTCGCCGTCGAGGCCGAGACGCGCTTCGACCCGGGCGAGTACCACGAGAGCGATCGACGACACCATGGCCTGCCCGGTCTCCATGGCGAACTGGACCGCCTCGGCCGCGGCGGCGTAGGCAGTTGCCATACGTCCGCAGCGGAGCTCGAGCTCAGCGAGGATTGAAAGTGGGTACGACAGCACTGTGACCGCGCTCGCAACGCGTGCCGTGGTCACAGTACGCTCGAGTATCCGCCTGGCCGCCTCCCATTCCTCCATCCAGCTGAGCATGTGTGCGGCCGTGACGGCCACGATCCCTTCCTCGCCGAGGGGGTCGATCGTCTCGAGCAAGGGGAGCAGCGGCTCGAGGATCCCGCGAGCCTCGCCCACTCCGCCCGCGAGGGTCAGACCGCTGGCAAGTGCGAGCGCGGCAAGCATGCTGACGGGACCCCCGGTCGGGCCTGAGAGCCGAACGGCTCGACGCGCGGTCTCGACCGCCGAATCGATGTCGGCTGTCCCACTCGCGGCGGTGGACGCGAGAGACAGCATCGTCGCCGCCCGCACCGGGTCGTTGGGCTCGACGCGGCCTGCCTCGTCAACGAGCAGGACGACCGCCTCCTTCGCGGGGCCGACGAACATCAGGGCTACGGCCCGGAGCTGCTGCATGTCCGCTCGAAGCAGCGGATCCGCCGTCAGATCGAGGACGCCGGCGAGGATGTCGGCCGCGGTCTGCGCTTGACCCCCGAGCCAGAACGCGTTGGCGGCTCCGAGGGTCCGGCGGATCCGGTCGGGGTCCGCCGGGCTCAGACGAGCCGCGGTGGCGAGCGCATTCGCGGCAGCCGCGTAGCCGCGCCGTCCCTGCGCAGCGGTCGCGGAATCCTCGAGAAGCCGTGCCACCTCCTCGTCCGGCCCGGCCGCGGCGGCGGCGAGGTGCCAGGCGATCCGGTCGTACTGGTCGGGTCCGAGAGCCGCGGCGAGCGCCTTGTGCGCGGCTCGCCGTTCGGCGGGATCGGCGACGTGGTACGCAGCAGAACGCAGGACGGGGTGGCGGAACTCGACCCTGCCCGCGTGGGTCGCGACGAGCCCCGCCCGCTCGGCGGGGTCGAGCACGCTCGTCGGCAGACCCACGCCGGCGAAGGCACGTGCGATCTCCGTCGCATCGCCCGTGTAGCTCGCAGCGGCTATCAGCAGGGCGCGCCGGGTCTCGTCAGGCAGCGGCTCCAGGCGCTGCGCGAAGGATCGTTCGAGGCTGCGGCCAACGGCGATCGGTCCGATGATGGGCGCCGAGCCATCGAGCTGCGCGTCGGTCAGTGTCGCGAGCGCCTCGAGGAGGGCGAGCGGGTTCCCTCCCGTGTCGGCGACGAGGCGATCGCGAATGCCCGAGCCGACCGTTCTGCCGGCCCCGGAGACGAGCTGGGCCGCGGCGTCGGGTGCAAGTCCCCGGAGGTCGAGCCGCTCGATCCCGACCGACTCGAGCCAGGGTCGGTCGCGCATCGCGAGCAGGAGCACGACGCCCTCGCCCCCCAGCCGGCGGCCGGCGAACAGGAGGGCCTCGCGGGAGGGCGTGTCCAGCCAGTGGGCGTCGTCGACCACGGCGAGCACCGGCGCATCATCGGCTCCCGCCGCGAGCAGACTGATTGTCGCCGCGGCGGCGGCGAATCGATCGCCCGGCGTCGGCGGTCCCAGTGCGAGCGCGCCCGACAGGACCGCGGCCTGCGGCGCGGGGATGCGGTCGAGGTGGGGCAGAAGCGGCCGCAGCAGATCAGCAAGTCCGGCGAACGGGAGCTCAGACTCGGTCTGGAGCGGTTGGGCCCGCAGCAGGGTGAATCCGGCCGCCCTCGCGACCACCGCGTCAAGGAGGGCGGTCTTCCCGATCCCGGGGTCGCCGTGGACGATCAGCGCCGCGCTCACCCCCCTGCGGGCACCGTCCAACAGCCGGTCGATCCGCGCAACCTCATCCACGCGCCCGGGCAGCACCGGGCCAGTCTATCGCGCCCTACCTGTCACCCGGACCCCCGGAACCTAGGGGAATCCCCGTTGCGGGTCGCCCGACAGTGAATCGATCATCCGGAGATCGAGCGGCGGGAGGCGTTGGCGCACGGTTGCCCAACCTGGTCGCACAGACCGCGCCGAGCCAATGACGAAACCCGACCCGCCGCCGCGCTGGGAGGTACACGGATGCGCTCGATTCGCAGGCTCCTCGCTGTGGCCGGCACGATCCTCGCGCTCACGGCCGCACTGACCGTCTTCGTCCCATCGGCGCTGGCGTCGACGACGCGCACGCTCACGATCGTCAAGAACTGCTCAGGCACCATGACCGGCAAGGTCGGGGAGTACTGCACCGTCACGTCCTCGAACGTCCCGGCGATCCCGAAGGGGACCAGGGTCGTGTACTACGGCCCGGTGGTCAGCAGCTCCGTGTTCCTGAGCAGCACCGTGGTCATCAAGGCCAGCCCCGGCAACACCGCGACCGGGTACTGCATGGTCGACCTCCACACGGGTGTCGGGATGTGCACCTTCTGGAAGGGGACAGGGTCGCTGGCCGGGTTCCACGCCGTCATACACGGTTCGTATGAGTCGGCCACGGCCTATCACTGGGACGGGTTCTACTACCACGCAGGCAAGTGAGCTGACCTGCCAGGGCTGACCGGAGGATCCCACCACATCGCGGGGCCTGACGGCTGCAGCGCGCCGGGGGCCGGGGACGTTGTCTCCGGCTCCTTTGCGTGGGAAGTCGATGAAACGGCTCCTCTTGCCCTACCTTCACGGTTGAGTACCCGAACCTCGACGCGATCCCGGCGGGCACGCAGATCACGTATCGGGGCAGGGGCCGGACAGCTGACTGGGTTCGATCTCGCGGTCGGTGTCACCGCCGATGGAGACTCGAACGATCCCGCCGGCGTCTGGCACTGGGACAGGACCCATGCGTTCAAGGACAGCGACTGACGCGAGATCGGGAGCCACGACGGATCGCGCGAGCCGACATCCATGCCAGGGCCGGTCACCCGACCGCTGAGATCTACGAGGTGCCGATAGACGTCTCCTGAGCCGGGTCCTCCTCCCGCGTGCGTTTCGGAGCGAACGAGCCCTGGTGCGAGGTCCATCAGGCAAGCCGTTTCATGGTGAAGGCGTGCTCGTGAGGATGGGTGATCGTCCGCAGGTCACGCAGCTGGTCAATCGTCTGATCCATGGTGCTGTCCTTTCGGCTCTGGCCGACCGCAACCGTTTGTGGACGCGGTCGACGCCCAGTCTCGTCAGGCATCATCTGATGGGCAGGCGCGGATGTCATCGAGGGCCAGCACGAACGCCACGATCCATGAATCACGAAGTGTTAGCCACCCGAACGGTCGCGAGACGGCAGGTAGGCTCCCGAGTCCGCCCGCGAGCGTCGGGTTGTCGGGGCGAGTGCACGTGCGGATGCTGGAACCCGAGCGAGGCGGCCGCGCCCTGGCTGTCGGGGATACCCTGAGGCCAAACGCGGCCCGAGGCGTCCACAGCGGCGGAGAACAGGTCAGATGGATGGAAGAGGGGCCCTGGCGCTGGGCCTGCTGGCGGTCACGCTCGCCGCGGCGTGCGCCGCGCCATTGCCGTCCGTGACGCCCGCCGCCACGCCGACACCGTCACCGACCCCGATCCCGACGCTTGCTGCCATGCCGACGCCGCCCCCGGCGCCGAGCCCGACCTTGACGTTGAGCCCGACCCCCGAGCCAACTCCGACCGCGACGGCGTCCTGCCAGCCCGGCTGCGTCCAGCGTGCCGCCACCTTCGTTGCGCACGGGCCGCGCACCGTCAAGGCGGTCGCGCTGACGTTCGACGATGGATTCAACGTCCCCGCCTGCATCTCGATCGTGAATACGCTGCTTGCCAGGCACGCGACCGCGACGTTCTTCCCGAACGGGCAGTACGTCCGCGAGGACCCGAGCTTCTGGCACTGGGTCGCGGCCAATGGGTTCCCGATAGGCAACCACACGACGACCCACCACGATGCGACCAGCCTCTCGTCGGGGCAGCTCGCCCTCAACCTCGACTCCGACCGGCGAATCCTCGACGAGACGCTCGGCGTCCCGTCGATCAGCGTCTTCCGCCCGCCCTACGGCAGATACGACAGTCGCGTCCTCGAGGTCGCAGCCGCGGCGGGCTACCCGCTCGTGGTCGGCTGGGACGTGGACTCGAAGGACCAATCGGGAGTCCCGGGGGTCCCGGAGGAGATCGCGAACGCGACAGCCGGCACAGACGGCTCGATCGTCCTCATGCACTGCGGGTCACCGCTCACGCCGCTCGCTCTGCCGACGATCATCGACCGCTACCGGGCCCGCGGCTTCTCCTTTGTCACGATCCCCCAGATGTTCGGCCTGCCCTCTCCGACGGCCGGCTGGACGCCGCCGACCAGCCCCGACATGTCGCCGGTCGCAGAGCTCGCGACGAGCGATCCTCGACCGAGCTGGAACGCCAGCCCGGCGGTCGATGCCTCGGGCCATCTCCACCTCGCATACGAGACACCGGCCGGCATCGTCTACGGCGACGATGCATCGGGATCGTGGCTGTCCCAGACCGTCGCGGCGAGCACGGGTTCCACGTTCGTGTCCCGGCCCTCGATCGCCCTCGATCCGAGTGGACGAGCGCACCTCGTCTACCTCTCGTCGACGACCTCGGGCACCCAGCTGCTGTACCGTCGCGGGTCGAGCGATGGGATGTGGTCGGCCCCGATGACCGTCGCGGTGCTCGCCGCCCCGGCGTCGACGGCGACGATCGCGATCGACCGATCGGGCCAGCCCGTCATCGCCTACGCGCTGCTGGGTGGTCCGCGAGAAGGCCTCGTGCTCGCCAGCCCGACCGCCGGTGGCTGGAGCAAGAGCATCGTCCCGACGACTGACCGGACGTTCCTCAACCCGTCGATCGCGATCGACGGCCGCGGAGCCATCCATCTCGTCGAGCGCCGCAACGGCTACTCCGAGATCGACGAGACGACGAACGTCTCCGGTGCCTGGACGACGAGCCGGCTCTTCGGGGTCGCCGGGAGCGCAGTGCCATTTGCGATGGTCGACCCATCTGGACGGCTCGTCGTCGCCGCCCAGGAGTCGTACGGCGAGGCAGTGACCCTCGGGACCCGCCCAGGCGGTGGGTCGCTGACCTGGACGACCGTCACCGCGGTCGGGGATCTGTCGGGGCTGGCGATCGGACCCGACGGCAGCCCGCTCGTGGCCTTCAGCCGGATTGCCCGGCCCGGCGGGGCGAGCCGGATCTGGATCGCCCGTTCGCCGCCTTGACCAGGGATCAGGCAGCCCTGACGCGGCCTGGCGGGAGCAGGCGATCGCCCGGCTCGTCGCGACGCGGCCGGCCGCGATCGTGATGGCCGGCATCCATGGGATCAGTCCCGTCGATCCGTCCGGGCGCTTGCTGACGGGCGATGCGCTCACCCAGGCCTGGGAGGCCGGCATGACGCGAACGCTCGAGCGGCTGATTCCGGCAGCCGGCCGGGTCATCCTCATGGCCGACACGCCGACCTCGCAGTTCGACCCCCCGGTGTGTCTCTCGCAGCACCCGACCAGCGTCCTTGCCTGCGCCACCCCCGTCGAGAAGGCGGTCGACGAGCCATGGCTGGCCGCCGAGCACCAGGTCGTCGCCCAGACGGGTGTCGGCTTCATCGACCCGACGTATTGGGTCTGTCCGACAAGCCCCTGCCCCGCGGTCGTCGCCGGCATTCTTCGCGTGACGCGCGTTCGGGCGGGACAAGCGGAGCGACGCCCCCAGAACGCGGGGCGCCCGGCCCGCGAGACGGCGCGCGCCATCTAGACTGCAAACCGGTGAACGGCTTCTTTCGGCTCCTGCTCGCGATCTGGACGATCGCGTTCTTGGTCGTTTCCTGCGCGCCGCTCCTCACGGGGAATCTGATCGTCGGAGGTGCCGGTCTGCTGGCGGGGGCCGTCCTGTTCGTCCCGTGGCTCGTCGGCGCGATCGTCCTCTCTATCCTGATCTGGCTCACGAACCATCGCGGCTAGCACCACGGGGCGCCGAGAACGCGTCGAGTTGGAGGATGAGGCAACCGGATTGGCGCGCAGTTCGTGGATGGGAGCACTGATCGCCGTCTCCATGCTGGCGGGGTGTGGCGCCGGCTCGTCACCGACGCCGACTTCGACCGCGAGGGCGGCTGTTCCCCCGGGCACCTACATGTCGTCGGTCTTCCGGCCGCCGATCACCTACACGCTGCCCGATGGATGGCTGATCGCTGATGACGCTCCCGACTACCTGGCGCTCGAACCGGTCACCTCGGACGCGACCGGGATCAGGGTCTTCCGGTCGCCGCGGGCCGCATCGCAGGACCCCACCTGCCCGATCGCGGTCGTACCGGGCGTCGGGACGACGGCCAGGGACCTCGTGGATTGGATCCGGGCGCGCCCGGGCCTCGTGGCGAGCGCTCCGGTCCTGGTCACGATGGGCGGCCTCGCCGGCCTCCGGCTCGACGTCGCGATCGTCGCGGGCTGGACGCCATCCTGCCCGTTCGCCAGCGGCCTTCCGACGGTGGCGCTCTTCGTCGGCGCGACCGACGCCAGCTTCCGTTGGGTCGTCGCCGGGTCAGAGCGCCTCCAGCTCACCGTCCTCGACGTACCCGGCGCGGGGACGGTCGTGGTGGACGTCGACGCGTTTGACGGCGCGCTCATGGACGGCCTCCTGCCTGCCGCCGCGCCCATCCTCGGGAGTCTGAAGTTCGGGTTGCCCTGATGGACGGCGGATGCCGACGCAGGGCCGTCGGGCCTGGTCGGACGGGTGCAGTTCGAGCGCGGGCTTTCGGGTTCCGGCTGCCCGGCGGCTACAGGAGCTGGCTGACCAGGGTCTCGACCTGCGTCAGCGACGCCGGCGTGGCGGTGGCGATGATCATCACGAGAGCCGTTCCCTTGGTGGCCACGACGCCTTCGTTGTCCTTCCCGCCGTTGAGCGGCTGCGAGAAGGAACGGGCCTGATCCCCCACCCCCGACACGTTTACGGGTGGCACGGGGAACCGCGCGGTGAACAGGGAGATGGCTGACGGACTGATGTTCGCGATCAGCTCGATCAGCACGTTGGAGGCGGTGCCCCGGTAGTCGCACGCGACACCAGTCGCTCCGGGCGGAAGCGGTGTCCCTCCACTGTTGGGGACTCTGGATGGCTTCGAAAGGCTGATCCCAAGGGCGGCGCCGACCGTGACGGCGGTGGGGCAGCGATCCGCTGATGAGGTCGTCGCCTGGGAGGGCAGGGGTGCTGCGCTGGCTGCCAGCCCGCGCGGGGCTGCCGCCGCGCTCGGAGCACCGATCGGGGCCGCCGGAGCGGGCCGGCCCGCGGTTGACGCGGCGGCCGTCGGCGTCGGAGTTGACGAGCTCGAGCACCCCGCGATGGCCATCGCGACGCCGACGGCGAACGCGAGCGCGACGGTCCGTTGGGATCTGCGACGCATCGCGACCTCCCCCCGGCCGACTTCTCGTCGCTCGCGCCCGGCTGGACTCGACAGCGGCCGAGATCGGCAGAGCGCCATGGTGGCGAGGGGGTCATGTCACGTCAAGTGCATCCCTCGGCCTCGCGGCGACGTGGTCGCCGAGAGCGACTCCGGAGGCCGCCGGCGCCGCGCGAGATGATCCGCGTCTGGCGAGACGAGTGCGCCAGACTTGCGGGCATGGACCATCACGACCATGTCGGACTGCTCCGGGAGGGCGTCCTGGGCGGCGGGAAGGCCTGGGCAGACCTGGGGTCGGGCGAAGGAGCGTTCACGCTGGCTCTCGCCGACCTCCTCGGTCCGACCGGCTCGATCCATACGATCGACCGGGACGGCCGCGCCCTGCACGTCCAGGTGAGGGCGCTCCGCGACGCGTTCCCGAATGTCAGCGTCACGCCGCTCGTCGCAGACTTCACCACGCCCCTCGCGCTCCCGCTGCTCGACGGAATCGTCATGGCGAACTCGCTCCACTTCGAGCGCGACAAGCTCGCCGTCCTCCGCCTCGTCCGGGGCTACCTTCGCGCGACCGGGCGCCTGGTCCTTGTCGAATACGACACCGACCACGGCAACCCATGGGTCCCCTTCCCGCTCTCGTTCCGCTCATGGGCGACGGTGGCGGCGGAGGCCGGCTTCCGGGACACGCGGCGACTCACCTCGGTCCCGAGCCTGTTCCTCGAGTCGATCTACTCGGCCCTCAGCTTCCGCTGAGCGGTTCGGGCGTCCCGACGGGCAATCTCGGCACGCAGTTGGCCTGGCCGACTAGAAGTCCGCGCTCGCAGGGGTGCGCGGGAACGGGATGACGTCGCGGATGTTTGCCATCCCCGTGACGTACGCCACCGCCCGATCGAACCCCAGCCCGAACCCGGCGTGCGGCACGGTGCCGTACCGGCGCAGATCGCGATACCACCAGTACGCCGCGGGATCGAGCCCCGTCTCGCGAAGTCGCGCATCGAGAACGTCGAGGCGCTCCTCGCGCTGGCTGCCGCCGACGATCTCGCCGATGCCGGGGGCCAGCACGTCCATCGCCGCCACGGTGCGTTCGTCGTCGTTCAGGCGCATGTAGAACGCCTTGATCTGCTTCGGGTAGTTGATGACCACCACCGGCCGCTTCGCGTACTCCTCGCAGAGGTATCGCTCGTGCTCGGCCTGCAGGGCGACGCCCCACTCGACGGGGAACTCGAACGGACGCCCGGAGCGCTGCAGGACCTCGATGGCCTCCGTGTACTCCATTCGCGCGAAGCTCGACGTGACAAAGCCCTCGAGCCGGCTGACTGCCTCCTTGTCGATCCGGTCGGCGAAGAACGCGATGTCGTCGGCGCGCTGGTCCAGGACGGCGCGGAAGCTGTACCGGAGCAGGTCCTCGGCAAGGTCGGCGTTGGCGCTGATGTCGGCGAACGCGATCTCCGGCTCGACCATCCAGAACTCGGAGAGATGGCGGCTGGTGTTCGAGTTCTCCGCGCGGAAGGTGGGCCCGAACGTGTAGACGTTCGTGAGCGCCAGGCAGTACGCCTCGATGTTGAGCTGGCCGGACACGGTCAGGAAGGCGGGTTTGCCGAAGAAGTCCTGCGTGTAGTCGACCGCGCCGTCGGACGTCCGCGGGAGGTTCGCCAGGTCGAGCGTCGAGACGCGGAACAGCTCTCCCGCGCCCTCGGCATCGCTCGCGGTCAGGATCGGCGTGTGCACCCAGTAGAAGCCATGCTCATCGAAGTAGCGATGCATGGCCATGGCGAGACAGTGCCGGACCCGCGCGACCGCGCCGAACGTGTTCGTGCGCACGCGCAGGTGGGCGACCTCGCGGAGGTATTCGAACGTGTGCCGCTTCGCCGAGATGGGGTAGCTCTCCGGATCGTCCACCCACCCGACCACAACCACGGCGTCGGCGAGGAGCTCGACGGCCTGCCCTGCACCCTGCGAGGGAGTGACCGTGCCGCTGACCGTGACCGCGCAGCCGGCGGTCAGGTGCAGGATCTCCTCGTGGTAGTTGTCAAGCGCTGCCGGGGCGACGACCTGGAGGGCGTCGAAGCAGGACCCGTCGTGAAGGAGCAGGAATGAGAGCCCGGCCTTCGAATCCCGGCGCGTCCGGATCCAGCCCTGGACCGTCGCGCGCGCGCCGACCGCCGTCCGGCCCGCGAGGATGTCGACGACTCGTTGTGCCTGCGGCATGAAGTTCTCCTTCCGGCCTCGAGGAACATGCGCTGCCGGGCCGTGACCTGGAGACGCTGGGTGGGCGGCGTGACCCGCTCAGGATGAACCATACGGATCGGGCGGTGCTGGCCCACGAGCCCGGCTCCGCGCTGACGCCGGGCCGGGGGAGCCGGACGGCGCATCCGTGCCGAACGGCCCCCACCATGTGCCATTCGGCAGGGTCATACTGGGCCGCACGGCATGCACGCTTCGCTGCGACGACGAGGCGACGGTCGCCCGGCCTGGGCACCGTGCGCGTGCCAACGCCCGTGACCCGACCAGGAGGCTCGCATGCAACCTGGACCTTCGACGCTTCCCCCGTACACGAGCCGGCTGCTCCTCTGGAGCTTCGCGATCGGCGTCCTCCCGCCGATTGCCCTGATCGTCGGCCTCGCGACTAGAAGCCTGCTCCTGCTCACCTTCGTCCACGTGATCACCGGGGGGACCTGGACCGGGTTCGACCTCTTCATGGGCTTGGTCATGTCGAGGGTCATGCGCTCGCTCGACATCCCCGCCAGGGTGGAGGTGGCCAAGCGACTCACGCCCACCACCTTCTTCATCCTGCCGTCCCTGGCAGCCGTGGCGGTGACCTCGGGCATCTACCTCGCGCAGGCGGAGGACAAGTTCGACCTGAGCTCGCCATGGATCATCGCGGCCGGCGTCGTCGTGCTGCATCCTGACCGCCCAGGGTTTCGGGATCTTCATGCCGAATGGCGTCAGGATCTTCATCGAGCTCGCCAAGCGACAGCCCGACACCGGGCTGATCGCCAGGCTCAACATGCGGAACATCCGTCTCGCGGGAGTCCAGGCGCTCCTACAGGTCCTGATCATCCTGATCATGGCCCACCTTGCGGTCTACTGACGTCCTCGAGGGAGAGGGGGAGCGGGATGAACGTGAACCTCGCAGCGTTGCTGGCCGTGTTCGCCTTCGCGGGCGTCATGCTCGCGATCTTCGGCACCCTCTACGCGGGGGCGGTGCGCAGCTACCACCGTGACGAGCTGGGCTTCGAAGGGATCCGGATCCTCCGCTGGGCGTTCGTCGGCCTGCTCGCGATCTACGCGCTCCTCGCGGCGACCACGTTCCTCGAGGCGGGCGCGGCATTCGGCTAGAGCCTCCCCGGGCTGTGCCCGTCGCGGACCGCCCGCAGGCGGCTACGCGGTGAGCAGGTAGGGCGTGTCGTCGAGCCGTTCGGCGCCGGTCGCGGTCACGAGGAAGCCGTCCTCCACCCGCAGCCCGCCCCAGGGTGCGTTGAAGACCGGGATGTCCACGGAGAGCACCATGCCCTCCTCGAGCGTGCCCGTGCTGCTGGGGCCGAAAATCGGCGGCTCGAACTCGATGAGGCCCACGCTGTGGATGCCCGAGTAGAGGAAGTTCGGCCCGAAGCCCGCTGCCTCCATCACCCGTCGTCCGACCGCCTCGACCTCGCGGCCCTCGATCCCCGGCCGCATCAGGGCGGTGCAGGCGTCCTGGGCCCGCCGCGCAGCATCGAAGGCCGCCCGCGCCTCGCGACCGGGCTTTCCCACGAACACGGGCCGCCCGATCGCGCCGTGGTAGCCCTGGTACCGCGGGGCCACCGTCAGCACCACCAGGTCATCGCGCTCGATCTGGCGGAAGGTGGCCCGCCCGAGGATCGGCCGGGCGTTCGGTCCGGACGCCACGATCGTGTCGATCCCCGTCCCCTCGGCGCCCGCCCGGCGCATCGTCGCCTCGGCCTCGGCCGCGACGGCGCTCTCGGTCACGCCAGGGTGGATCGCGGCGACGGCTGCCTCGATCCCGGTCGCGGCGAGCCGGTATGCGTGGCGGATCACGGCGATCTCGGCGGCGGACTTGCGGGCTCGCAGGCCGCACATCGCGTGCTCGACATCGACCCACGTCGCGTCGGGCAGCGCCGTCTCGAGGGCAGCCGACGTGGCGACGTCGAGGAGGCCCCTGCCGGCGATGCCGAGCCGGCGGACCGACCGCGCGGGGCCAGTCAGCCCGGCGACGATGTCCGACAGGGTCTCGATGTGGCTGAACGGGTAGTCCTCGTCGGGGTGCGTGAACTCGCGGAGCACGCGCACGTCCCGGACCCGACCGACTCGCAGTGCGTACTGGTCGCTCTCGGGTCCGCAGACCACCACCGGATCGCCGGCCAGCGGCACGAGGACGGCCATCGGCTCGAAGTGGACCGAGATGTCGGCCAGCCAGCGAACGTGCGCGGGGCCGAACACGGCGCGGTCGTTGCCGTAGGCGACGAGGAGGTCGATGCCTTCCGCCTGCATCAGCGACTGGACGCGTCGCCATCGACGCGGGTATTCCTCGGGCGGGATGGTCGGTCTGGCGACGTCCATGCGGGCTCCCCGTGCTGCGTGCGCGGCGACGCCGCCGATCGTAGCAGCGGCACCATCGACCGGGGCCGTGGCCTCGGATCGGCCGTCGCGGCCCGTCAGATCCCTCGAACCGCGTCCGTCGAAGCGACCAGGCGATCGGTGATCCCGGGTTCCAGGGCGGAATGGCCGGCATCGGGAACGACCTCGAAACGGGCCTCGGGCCAGCGCCGGTGGAGGTCCCACGCCGTCGTCATCGGGCAGGGCATGTCGTACCGGCCCTGGACGATGAACGCCGGGATGTGCCGGACCCGGTCCACCTCATCGAGCAGCTGGTCCGGCCAGTCGAAGAAGCCGCCGTTCACGAAGTAGTGGCACTCGATCCTGGCAAGCGCGTCGGCAAATCGGCCCTCGGCGAACTCGCCGGCCGCCGCCGCGTCCGGAAGCAGGTGGCTCGTCGAGCCTTCCCAGGTGCTCCACGCGCGCGCCGCGCTCGCACGGACCTCCCGGTCGTCCCCTGTCAGGCGGCGGTGATAGGCCGCCACCAGGTTGCCCCGCTCCTCCGGTGGGATCGGGGCGAGGTACGCCTCCCAGGCGTCCGGGTAGACGAAGCTCGCGCCCCCCTGGTAGAACCAGCGGATCTCGTGCGGTCGCAGGAGGAAGATCCCGCGCAGGATGATGGCCCGAACCCGCTCCGGGTGTCGTTCCGCGTATGCAAGCGCCAGGGTGCTTCCCCACGAGCCGCCGAAGACGACCCAGCGATCGATCCCGAGGTGCTCGCGGAGGCGCTCCATGTCCGCGACCAGGTCCCAGGTCGTGTTCTCCTCGATGCTGGCGTGCGGCGTGCTGAGGCCGCACCCCCGCTGGTCGAACAGGACGATCCGGTAGGTCGTCGGGTCGAAGAACCGCCTCTGGACTGCAGACGTCCCTGCGCCCGGGCCTCCGTGCACGAACACGACCGGCGTCCCGTCGGGCCGGCCGCTCTCCTCGAAATGGAGCTCATGCCGGTCGGAGACCCTGAGGCGACCGAGCCGGTACGGTTCGATCGCCGGATACAGCTGCAGCACGCTCGTCTCCCGCTTCCTCGAATCCCCCTCAATGACTCGTGATCCACGCCGCGAGGTCGGCGACGAGTTCTGGCGCGACGTGCTGATCGGGCGTCGAGTACTCGGCGGGCGTGCTCGGACCGGTCCCCGTGAACAGGAGGTGATCGAGCGCGGGATACGCCCTGAACGCGATGTTGCTGCGCCCTGCCAGCGCGCGTTGCCACGCCGCCAGCTCGCTCGGCGGCACCTGGTAGTCCCGTCCGCCCTGCGAGAAGAACATCGGGAGGCGGAGACTCGCGGCCGTGGCCAGCGGGTCGTAGGTGCGAAGGTCCAGCCAGTAGGAGGCCGGGATGCCGAGGGGCAGCTCGGACGCCGGCGTCGTGGGCGACAGGCCGAGTGACTCAGCCAGCGCCACCTGTGCGCGCAGGGCCGCCAGCTGCGCGTCGCTGCTCGGACTCGGGCTGCCCTGCAACGACGCGAGGTACTGGGCCTGCACCACGATGATCTGGGCCAGCGGCGTGCTGGGCGCCTCCAGGAGGACGAGGGCCCGGAGCTCGCCGGGCGCCTGGAGAGCGATCCGGGGCGCCAGGTAGGCGCCCAGGCTGTGCCCGATGAGCACGATGCGACCGGGGTCCACCTTCGGCGTCGAACGGAGGAACGAGATTGCCGCCACGGCGTCGACGGTCGTCTCCTGGCGCACGGTCAGGCTGGCCAGCTGGGCTTCGATCGCGGCCAGGTAGACGAACGTGCGCTTGTCATAGCGCAGGACCGCGATCCCGGCCGAGGCCAGCCCCCACGCGAGGTCGCGGAACGGCTTGTTCGGCCCGACCGTCTCGTCTCGGTCCGACGGGCCCGAGCCCTGGACGAGCACGACGGCGGGGAAGGGACCGGTCCCGTTCGGCATCGACAGGGTGCCGGGCAGCGACCATGGCACGGAGCCCACCACGACGGCACTCTCGGTGAACGATCCGGGGTTCACGTAGGACGCGGGCGACGAGGAAGGTTCCGGGGAGGCCGTCGTCACGTTCGCGACGTGCAGCCCACCGACAAGGCCCGTGCCCGTCACCGTGACCGTGAGCGCCACGGTGGCGTTGGCAAAGACGGTCTCGACGGTGGCGATGATGTATGGCGGCTGCGTCGCCGTGGCGACAGCGCCGACGTCCTCGAACGCGCCGTATTGCGTCACGAACAACTGCCAGAGCTGTCCGAGCTTGGCGGCCGGCGCCGCGGCCAGCATGGCCGGATCCTCCATCGCCCCGGCGCCGGTGTTGTCGCCCCGGGCGAGCGCCGTCACGAATGCGCGGCCGATCGAGGCGGGATCCCCGCCGCCGAATGGGCTGGTCGTGGCGGCCGGCGATGGGACCGTCACGGCGGGGGAGGGCGCCGTGGAGGCTGGCGTGGATGTCGAGGCGCTCCATCCGCAGCCGGCGAACAGGCCGGCAACGGCCAGGATGACGGCCGTCCGGAGAATCGCCGCAGCCCAGAGCGATCGTTTCATGTTGAACCTCGGAGCCTCAGTCGAGCGTGATCGTGATGAGGAACGCGATCCGATACTGGGGCAGGCGCCGAAGGTGCCGTCCTGCCCGCATTGTCGATCGTTTCCGCTGCGACGGGGCTCGCGTCGGCGCGAAGACGTCCGTCTCGCCTCCGTCTCACGGGCGGGACGCTGCGGCGGTCGACCGCCGGGTCACCAGCTCGACGGGGAAATCAAGCTCGTACCCCCCGACCGGAAGGCTCCGCGTGCCAACCCCGGGCGTTGCTCCCGGGTCGTCAAGCAGGAACCGCGCGGCCGCGTAGCCCTTCAGGCGGAGCGGCTGCCGGATCGTCGTGAGGGACGGCTGGCTCTTGGCGGCCCCCGCGATGTCGTCGAAACCCACGACCGACAGCTCCCTCGGCACGTCGACACGGAGCTCCCTGGCCGCCGCGAGCACACCCAGCGCCAGGCGGTCGCTCATGGCGAGGATGGCGGTCACCGGCGCCGCCCGCTCGAGAAGGTCGCGCCCGGCCTGCCGCCCGAGCTCCTCATCGCTGTGCGCGCACTCGTAGATCGACACCGCGTCGCTCTCCAGCCCTGCCTCTGCCAGGGCGGCGCGATATCCCGTGAGCCGGCGGGTCGTCACGTCGAACGTCGCAGAAGCGATCCGGGCCTCGTCCCCGCGGCCGGTATAGCCGTCGGACTTGAACGGCACGGTCACGATCCCGAGCCGCCGGTGGCCCAGCTCGACCAGGTGGCGGGCCGCCAGCCGGGCACCGCCCGGATCGTCGACGCTGACCGTCGCCACGCCGGGGAGGCGGGGCTCGTCGACGACGACAACCGGAACGCCCCGGACGAGCACCTGCTCCAGCACCGGGGTGTTCCACGGCAGCGAGTAGGCGATGAACCCGTCGACGGCGACGTCCGTGATGGCGCGAGGGTCGCGCACCCGGATGGCCCCGGGAACGATGAGGAGGCCGAGCCGGCGCTCCTCGCACGCGTCCGCGATGCCCCGGATGAGCTCGCTGGTCGTCGGGTCGTCGAGCGCGAAGGGCAGCGACTCCGGGAGGATCAGGCCGAGGGCCCCGGCCCGGCCGGTCCGGAGCATGCGGGCAACCGGGTTCGGGCCCGCGTATCCCGCCGCGCGGGCGGCCTCGAGCACCCGCTCTCGAAGCTCCGGTGACAGCTGGTCCGGGCGGCTGAACGCATTGGACACCGTCGTCTTCGAGACGCCGAGGGACTCGGCGAGGTCCCGGAGCGTGAAGCGGCGCGGAGCCGTCGACCGGTGGTTCATCGCCCACCATCTTGACCGATCCAGAACCAGCGTGTACAGTGGTGGTGTTCTTGATCGATCCAGAACCCACATCGCAACCGGTCGACCAGGAGCAGGAGTACCGATGAACGCTCTCACGATGCCGAACGACGAGGACCTCGCCCGCGAGCAAATCGAGATGGCCTGGCGCGAATTCAACCTCTGCAGCGTTTGTGGTCAGCCGATGACCATCGAGGTCCACGGCAACAGCCTCTGGATCGAATGCGCGTCGCTCCGCTCCCTCCGCGGTATCCGGCTGCGCCTTTCGGCCCGCTTCCACGACCGCCACGCAATCGAGCTGCCAGATCACGGGAGAGTCCTAGCGGCCGCCTAGTGCGCCGAGGAGGGTCGCGTCAGATGGGCGTCGTCAGATCCGTACATCTGGCGCACGAACGCGGCACGGGGCTGCATTCGATGCACGATCTGACCGACCCCGCGGCCCATTCGGGCTCCGGGAGGGCGTGAAGACGCCGGATCGGCCGCTCATCGGTCGAGTTCGTGCACCCGGAGAACGGTTCTGACCGCAGGCGTGTCCGCGATCCCGGTGGCCGTCAGGAACGCGCATTCAATGAAGACGGTGCCAGCGGAGCGGCAGGCGGAGCCGCGAGCACGGTCGCTCGGGCCGCATCACCAGCGGGAACGGGCGTCCGACCGCGAGCTCGCCCACGATGTCGTTGCCGAGCTCGTCCACAACCCGGCCGGGCGCCTGCTTCAACCGGCACCCTCAGCCACTGGCTCACCCCCGGCGAGCGATTCCGGCATGGTGCGCAGCGACCGCACCGGCGAGAGGAGCACGAAGAGGAACGGCAGGCACGACCCGAGCGCGCCGATCCAGATCGCGTTGTGGACGCCCACCCCGGTCGCGACGAGGCCGCCGAGGACCGCGCCGACCGGGATGGTCCCCCACACGAGGAAGCGCATCGTCGCGTTCATCCGGCCCTGCATCTCCGTCGGGCAGATCGCCTGCCGGTAGCTCACCTGGTTGACGTTGTAGACGACCACTGCGAAGCCCCCCAGCGCCACCGAGGCGACGAGCCAGGCGACGGGCGCGTCCCGCGGCGCGAGGGCCACGAGCAGCATCGCCGGTCCGTCGAGCGCGACCGACACGATGATCGTGCGGCCGAGCCCGACCCGGGCGGCGACCCGGTTGGCCAGAAGCGCCCCGCCCAGGGTGCCCAGCCCACCGATCCCGAAGATGACGCCCGCGGTGGCCGCGCTCAGGCCGAGCTCCCGATACAGGTAGACGGGCATGATCGCGTAGATCATGTTGCTGAACAGGTTCGACGACGACGTGGCCCCCGCGATCGCGCGGAGGTACGGGTTCCGGACCACGAAGCGGAGACCCTCGGCGACCTGGCGCCGGAGCGGCTCCCGGGCCAGGCCCGCCGCGCGCCGCTCCGCCTCGGGATGTGGCTCGGGGCGCTCGATCCGCGAGACGAAGAGCGCCGAGGCGAGATAGCTGAGGGCATCGGCGACGACCGCGAACGGGCGCGCCGACGAGGCCGATGAGCGCGCCCCCGAGGCCGGGACCGACCACGGCGGCCGTCGCCTCGCTCGCCTGGAGCTTGGCGTTGCCCTCAACCAGCTCGCCGCGCTCCACGAGCGCCGGCACGTAGGACTGGTACGCCACGTCGAAGAAGACCGTGGCGATCCCGGCCACGAAGCCCACGAGATAGAGCTGCCAGATCGTCAGCACCCCCAGCGCCCAGGCGACGCGGGATCGTGCCGAGCGCGACCATGCGCGCGACGTCGCCGGAGATGAGGATCGGGCGCCGCCGCAGCCGATCCACCCACGCTCCGGCAGGGAGGGTGAAGAGCAGAAAGGGCAGGAACTGGACGGCGCCCAGCAGCGCCACTTCAAGGGGAGCGACCCGCAGCAACACCGTCGCGATGTAGGGGATCGCCAGGAGGCTCACCTGTGAGCCGAACTGGCTGATCGTCTCGCCGACCCAGAGGCGCCGGTAGTCGACCTGGCGCAGCAGCCCAAGGCGGAGCCGGAACAAGTGGGCCGTCGATCGGGGAACGGACACGTGACCTCGGTGCAAGGGGCGACTCCGGCATCATCCAGGGTATGGCCGACGCTCGATGTCCTGGCCAGCGTGCCATCCTACGACCGCGGCCCGGCGAGCCCCACGCGAAGCCGATGGGCGATGATTGCGGCCGATGGACGGTCCTGCGGTCCTGGCCTGGTGTCGTCGCCAACCCGGCGCAACGGAGGAGACTCCGCTTGGCCCCGAAACGCTCGTGTTCAAGGTGGGCGGCCGCATGTTCGCCGCCGCTGCAGTAGTGGGTCCCGACTCGGTCACGCTCAAGGCCGACCCGGACCTCGCCGAGTTCCTGCGCGAGCAGTACCCGGGCATCAGGCTCGGCTACCACATGAACAAGCGCCACTGGAACACCGTCGCGCTCGACGGAAGCGTGCCATCCGACGTCATCCGCCAGCTCCTGGAGCAGAGCTGCCGGCTGGTCAGCCGGCGACGTCAGTAGTGCGGCGTCCCTGCCAGCCTCTCACGCCAGAGATCCTCGAGTGTCCGCAGGTCGGCCTGCACGTCGGCCGTTGCCATCCCGGGCGCCACCTCGAGCACGTCGAGCACGTCGAGCGCGAACGCCCCGATGCCGAACTCGCGCACGTCGGAGGTCAGCCTGCCGTCGAGTGCGCTCGGGGTGTTCGTCGCCTTCGCGAACTCGAGCCTGCTGCGGACGCTGCCCAGGTCGACGGCCGACGCGAGGAGGACGCGGCCGGTCACCGTGTTGCGGAGCACGTACACGCCGGGCTCGGTGTGCCGGTGCTCGTACTGGGCGCGCAGTTCCCTGCGACGATCGGCGCTCGTCACATGTCATCCTCCCACTGGCGTCCCGATGTTGCCGCGCGCCCGGCGATCGTGCTCACCCGATTCACAGATCTGCGTGGGTTCCCCGCTCAGGGCTCCCTGCTACGCTCGCGGCGATGGAGCGCCGCCGGGTGTCATCTGGATCGCCGTTCGAGCCGCGGGTCGGGTTCAGCCGTGCCGTCCGGGTCGGACCGCGGGTCCTCGTCAGTGGCACGGCCCCGGTCTGGCCGGATGGATCGTGCGATCCCGACCCCGAGAGCCAGGCGCGCCGATGCCTCGCGATCATCCTGGCCGCCCTGGCAGAGCTGGGTGCGCGTCCCACCGACGTCGTCCGGACGCGAACCTACCTCGTCGACCGAGCCGATTGGGAAGCGATCGGGCGCGTCCACGGGGAGGTCTTCGGCGAGATCCGTCCGGCGAGCACCATGATCGTCGTCGCCAGCCTGCTCGACCCGCGCTGGAGGGTGGAGATCGAGGCCGAGGCGTTCCTCGACGCTGTCGGCGAAGCGCGGGACGACGCAACTGACGGGTCAGCGTCCTGAGCTTGTCCGAGACGCAGCCGCTGGTTTGGCCGAACGGGCCATGGCCCCGGCTCGCCGAGCGGCTACGATGAGATCCTCGAATGGTGGCTCCTGACGGAGGACGGCATCGGCAGATGGGTGGCATCTCGCGTCGGGCGTTCCTCGCGTTGGCCGGGCAGGCAGCCCTCGTCAGCGCGACGGCGCCCTCCGTCCTCGCCGCCGCCCTCGACCCGGTCTTCCACGGCTCTCGCGAGGCGCGGGTCATTGCCCTGACCATCGACGACGACTGGTCACCTGCCCGGGTAGGCGCGATCTTCGACACGCTGCAGCGCGGGTCCGTGCCCGCAACCTTCTTCCCCTACGCCGCCGCGACGCGGTCGGATCCCGGGCTCTGGCGCGCCATCACGGCGGCCGGCTATCCCTGCGCGAATCACACCCGCACCCACCCGTTCATGACCACGCTCAGCCCCCAGGCGCAGGCAGCCCAGATCACCGAGGCCCGCGCGATCCTCGAGGGTATGACAGGGGTACCGATGCTGCCGGTCTTCCGCCCGCCCTACGGAGCGTACGACGCGGGAGTCCTGGAGGTGGCCCGCGCTGCCGGCTTCCCGACGGTTCTCCTGTGGGACACGAGTGCCGCGGATACGTCGATCCGGGCCACCTCGGCGCAGCTCGTCAAGGCTGCCATGCGGGGCACGAACGGTTCCGTGCTCCTGGCCCACGGCGGTCCGGCGCTCACCCCGCTGATCCTCCCGATCGTCATCTCGCTCTACCAGGACCTCGGCTTCCGGTTTGTCGGCCTGCCCGAGCTTCTCGGGTGGACGACGGCTCCCGCGCCCACTCCACACCCGCGCAGCACGCTCGGACCGCAGGCGCTGTAGAGATCCAGTTCGCGCACCCCTGGCGTAGGCTCTACATGGACCCAGCCCCCTCGGGCCCGATTCGAGAGGTTCTGCGATGCGCGTCCCCGGCATCTTCCTTCCTGGTCTTGTCTTCGCTGCGGGCCTTGCCCTGGGCGGTTGCACCTCGGCCACGACGCCAGCGGCCACGTCGGCAGCGAGTGGCTCGCCCGCGGCGGGCGTGCCGGCCAGGATCGGGACGAGCAGCTCGGCGACCCTGGGCACCTACCTGACGGGCGCCGCCGGGATGACCCTGTACATCCGGACCTCGGACCCTGCTGACGCCTCATCCTGCACCGGGGGCTGCGCAACGGCGTGGCCACCGCTCACCGTCGCGGCGGGTGGGCAGCCGATGGCTGGCACCGGGGTGACCGGCACGCTCGGGACGTTTGCCCGGTCCGACGGGACGCTCCAGGTGACGTACAACCGCCAGGCGCTCTACTACTACGCCGCGGACACGAAGCCGGGTGACACGGCCGGGCAGGGCGTGGGGGGCGTCTGGTTCGTGGCCCCGGTCGCCGGGAGCGGCGGCGCGGCTTCCCCGAACGCGTCTGCGCCCGCGGCGACGCCCGTCCCCTCCGCGAGCGGGGGCTACGGTTACTGACGGCCCTCCTCGACACGCCCTGCGAACGGCGCCGCGCGGAAGAATGCGCCGCCTCGCCTTGACCGGCGAGGTCAGCAGGGGGCGACGAGTGGGTCGACGTGCTCGCGCAGGCTGCCGATCCCGACGCCATTGCGGCGTCACGAGTCTCTGGGTGCAAGCCCGACCTCTCAGCTGCGGGGTGGAAACCCGAGCCAGGCGAGCACGTTTCGATTGAAGCGATCGAAACTCGCAGCCGTCACCCCGAGGTTCACCCGGGCGGGCTCGAGCCCGTCTGCCCAGGCGAACGTGCCCGCGTCGAAGATGCGGGCGCCGGCCGGCGAGGTGCGGATCGTCACGCTCGTCGTGAGGGGGACTCCCTTTGCGGTCGCCGCGCGGCCGTCCATGATCGCGATCCCGCCGGAACCGGGGTAGACGAGATCGCCCTCGCCTTTCAGGAGGCCCTGGATCACGGTCCCGGGTCGCCAGCCCGTGCCGGCGATGAGCTCGGGCGGCATCCCGGTCGTGACCGTGTAGTCATAGCGGACGTAGCCGTTGCCCAGGACTGCCACGTACTGGGAACCGAAGACGAGGCCTTCGGGCCTGTTCAGCGGCGGCTCTCGCCATTGGGTCGTGGTACGAGTCGGATCGATCGCCGAATATGGGTCGCCAGCCGCGCTCCGATAGCAGACGATGTCCATCGGCGCGCCCGGGGTCCGAGGCGTGGCGAGGCGGACCTGCCAGTAGAAGCCGTTCGACCCGAAGTTGAGCACGTTCATGTCGCCGGCCGTGTTGACGTGCTGCTCCACCCAGTCGCGCAGCGACGCGGTTACGTACTCAGTGTGCCTGGGCATGATCAGGAGACGCGGAGCGACAGCCGGTGGATCAACGGCGAGGTCGTAGTCGGTCGTGTACTGGAGGGCGAGCCCGCGGAGCTGGAGCCAGGCGAGGATGCGGTCGTCACCGAGCACCCAGAAGCCCTTGCCGTCGTCGAGCGCGTACGGGCGTTCGAAGCTGACCCGGACGGCGCGCGGCGCGGCATAGGCATACAGATTCGCGCCGCCCCAGAGGTTGTACGCCTCGTACGTCAGGGCCGTGAAGACGAAGGTGGGCTGTCCGCGCGCGAGCACCGGCGTCCGGACGACGAAGATCGCCTGGCCCGTCGTCCCGCTCGTGTCGTGCGCCGTCACGACGTAGATCCCGGGCATCCAGCCGCCCGTGTCGATCGTATCCGTCACCGGCCAGTTCGCCCGCGCGGTTCGATTCAGGGTGTCGAACGTCCCGAGAGACCGGTAGTCGTGGCTGTCGCGGACGGCCGACCGCACAACGATCTGGCTGCCCGAAGGCAGGGTCGCGTCGAGCCGTTCGATCGTGAACGTGTACTGGCGGGCCGTCGTGGACACGTGGAGCGAGAGTCGCTGACCCGGGGTCACGGACACGGCGCCGGCGTACAGCTCGATCCGGCCGGCAAGCACAACCGGGACGCGGCCGTCGACCCCTTCCCCCGTGTCGAGCCTGGCACCGCTCGGCGATGCGGACGGGGCACCGCTCGGCGATGCGGACGGCTCACCGCTCGCCGACCCGCGCGGTGGGGTGGGCGTACCCGGGACGAACGAGGCGATCCCGGGCGACGAACCGGCCGATGTCGCGGGGCCAGGTGCGGAACCTCGCAGCAGCCCCCGATCGATCAAGAGAACGACGACCAGCCCGATCCCCGCGAGGGCGATCACGGTCCAGGCGATTCTGCTCGTGTGGCGCATCGACATCCTCAACGTTGGTCACCTGGCGCCGGTCGCGCAACATGGCTCAGCCACGCGCCGATCGCGCGCGACGTCAGGTGATCTCCATCGTTCGGTACCGCGGTAGCCTCGCGTGTAGTCGCCCGGCAGATCCTCCGGAAGCGCGTGGCCGTTGCGGAGGTGAGGACGTCCCCCGTCCGCCCTTCAGGGCGCTGGTGAGGCGAAGAGGTTGCCGAACGGGTTCGCGCCACCCGAGCCCATGAGCATCTGGAGGAGTTTCGATGCGTCCTGCGTCTGGTCGGCCGGCGGGGCCTGGATCGAGACGCTCCCATTGTGGGCCTTGATCGTGAGCGCCACGGTCAGGCTGCTGCCGCTGTCGCTGATGGTCGTGCTCACCTTCGAGAGCTGGCTCGACTGGCGGTCGATCCAGAACGTCACCGGGATGTCGGGCATGGAGGGCGCCATCGAGGGGAGGGGCACGCCACTCGTGCCGGCCATCGACTCGGCCTGGGTGAGCCACGCGGCGACGCTCGACCCGGCGAGGGTCATGGTCACCACGTCCTGGTCGCGCCCGTCCAACTGCTGGACGCCCCCTGACGTGATCTTCACGCCGGGATCCTTGAGGAACGGCGCCAGCATGGCCGACGGGTCGAACGACGGCGCGGCCGAGGGCAGCGGCAGGGCAGATGGAACCAGGCCCTCCGCGGCCGACAGCGGCAGCGAGTACCAGGTGGCGCCGAGCGGGCTCGCCTGGAGGTAGGCCGTCCCGCCCACCACCCGGACGTCGGCCTTGATGTCGGCCGTGGCCTGCACGCCCCTGAGGTCGAGCGTGACCTCGCCCTGCTTGCCCGCCTGGTCGATGGTCGCGGCCAGGCTCGATCCGGAGATGTCCATCGTCGCCTTGCCCGACTGGACGATCTGCCCGTCGAGCGTCAGCGTGATGTCCAGCGGCCCGGACAGCTTCGACGTCGCTGCCAGGCTTCCGGTGAGCAGCGCGGACGGATCAGGGGGAGGCGTCGGGGTTGGCGTGGCGCTCGCGCCGCACGCGGCGAGCAGGCTCGCGACGACGATTGCGGCGGCGAGCCTGGCGCCGGCGCGGCGGGGTTTCGGCAGGTGCATCGGTCACCCTTCCTCGTGGCCGCGCGCAGCAGGGGCACGAGCGGCCTGCTCCCAGAGTGCCACGCTCCTGCCGCACGTCAAGGGGCCTGTCGGGGCAGTACCGCGTCCGTATACTCGCGGGCGCGCCGGATCCCGATCGCCTGGACCGCCTTTCTCTGCTATGCGCTACGATGTAGTACGCACTACGATACTGCCGTCGGACACATGGAGGCCGAGATGCCGCGTCATCCCAGCACGCACGGCCAGCCGCCAGATCCCGGGTTGCTGATCCTCACGAGCCTCGCCGGAGGACCGAAGCACGGGTACGCGATGATCGAGGACATCGCCCGGCTGGCAGGCATCCGCCTTGGGCCGGGGACCCTGTATGGGGCCCTTGCGCGACTCGAGTCCCGCGCGCTCATCGAGGCGTTGCAGGGCGACGATCGCCGCCGGCCGTACCGGCTGACCGGCTTCGGGCGCGAGGTGCTCGGAGATCGGCTGGCGTCGATCCAACAGCTCGCTGAGGCGGGATTGCGCCGCCTCGCCGTCGCCTGACCCGACATGCGCCCCGCGCTCCTGATCCGGCTCTACCCGTCGCGCTGGCGGCGACGGTACGAGGACGAGTTCCGCGCGCTCCTCGACGAGGAGCCCGTGTCGGCTCGCCTGGCCCTCGACGTCATCGCCGGCGCGTTCGCCGCGCGCCTCGACCCATACCCGGAACGCACCCTGGAGGAACGTGCCATGGCGCCTCGCCGCATGGAGACCGCCGCCGCATTCGCGGCGACACTGCTCGTGCTCCCCGCCCTCGTCCTGCTGGCGTCCGCGGTGGTCCGCCTGATGCAGCCTGTGCAGTACCAGCCCGCGCACGCGGCCGATGCGATCTTCAACTGGTTCGCTTCGATCAACGCCGGTCCGGTCGCGCTCGTGTTCGGGCCGCTCCTCGCGCTCGTCCTCGGCCTGGTCGCGCTGTGGCGGCGCCTCGCTGACGACAGAGAGCTGCAGACCGACGTCGGCACCTTCTTCGCGGTCTCAGGCAGGCTGCTGCGGCGCCCGGCTCTCGTCGCCGGTGTCTTCGCGGTGCTCGGGTCGCTGGCCGTTCTCATCTTCGTCGTGGACCACGCAATCGCGGGCTGACCGGACCCGTCACGCGCGGGCCGGGCCGGGACGCGGACCCCTTGTCGTTCGGGCGGCCGAACGGCGATCATGCGCAAGGTGGATGATCTCCGCAGAGCGCCGTGGAGATCGGCTCGTGAAGACCAGGGAGTGAGATGACGCAGAGTGGCGAGCCCGTCATCCGCGTTGCCGACCTGAAGAAGCACTACGGGGACGTCAAGGCGGTCGACGGGGTCACGTTCGAGGTCGCGCGCGGCGAGGTCTTCGGGATGCTCGGACCCAACGGGGCGGGCAAGACCACGACGATCGAGGTCCTTGAGGGCCTGCGTCCGCCGGACTCGGGCACGGTCGAGGTCCTCGGCCTGGACGTCCGCCGGCACCCGCAGTCGATCAAGCAGCGAATCGGCGTCCAGCTGCAGAGCGTGTCGCTCTATCCACGGCTCACCGTGACGGAGCTCCTGGACCTCTTCGGCAGCTTCTTCAGCCATCACGTGCCGACGAAGCAGCTGATCGATGCGGTGGACCTCGGGGAGCGAGCGAGGGCCTGGTCAATGAACCTGTCCGGCGGGCAGCAGCAGCGCCTGTCCATCGCCCTGGCACTCGTCAACGATCCCGAGCTGGTCTTCCTCGACGAGCCGACCACGGGCCTGGACCCCCAGGCTCGGCGCTCGCTCTGGGACCTGATCAAGGGCCTCCAGGAGCGGGGCAAGTCGGTGATGCTGACGACGCACTACATGGAAGAGGCCACCGAGCTGTGCAACCGGGTGGCGATCATGGACCACGGTCACATCCTGGAGATGGGCGCCGTCTCCGAGCTGATCGGGCGGCGCTTCAGGGAGCGGGCCGTGTTCTTCGACTCGAACCCGAAGCTGCCAACTGATCAGCTCGGCGTGCTCGGTGGCGTGACGCGGACGGCGCAGGAGGACGGTCAGACGGTCCTCTATTCGAATGACGTTCCCGGCACGATCGCGGCGCTCCTGGCCACGGCCGACGGGCTGAGCGTGGAGCCTCACAACCTGGGTATCCGCCAGGCAACCCTGGAGGACGTCTTCCTCGACCTGACCGGTCGAGCGCTGCGGGACTAGGCCGGACGATGACAACCCTGCTCCGCCTCACGGTCGCCAACGTCAAGAGTCTCGTGCGCGACCGGGCGGCCCTCTTCTGGACCATCTTCTTCCCGATCATGTTCGTCTTCCTCTTCGGCTGGATCTTCGGCGGGAGCGGCGACGCGAAGATCTCGGTCGGCTTCGTCGACCAGGACGGGACGGCAGCCTCGGCGGGCCTTCGGCAGGCCTTCGCGAGCGTCTCGCTGCTCACGCTCCACGACGGCTCGCTCGATGCCGAGAAGGCGGCGATGCAGCACGGCGACGTGTCGGCCGTCATCGTCGTCCCGAAGGGCCTCCAGGATGCGCTGGTCCAGGCCAGGGCCGGCACCAGGGCCTCGAGCGCGATCCAGGTCTACGGGGATCCGTCGCAGAACCAGACCACGCAGGTCGTCGAGGGCGCCGTCGCCCAGGTCGCAAACGCCTTCAACCTCGCAGGCCCAGGGCGGCTCGGCCATCCTGACCGTGAGCCCGCTGACGTTGCAGTCGACGAACATCAGCTCCGTCGCCTATCTCGTCCCGAGCATCCTGGCGATGGCCCTCATGCAGCTCGGCATCTTCGCCGCGATCCCCCTGGTTCAGCAGCGCGAGAAGGGCATCCTCAAGCGGATCGGCGCCACGCCTCTCGCCCGCTGGAAGCTCATCGGCAGCAACGTGTTGCTGCGCCTGATGGTGGCCATCGTGGACGCCGTGCTGATCCTCGGGATCGGGTTCGTCTTCTTCAACGTCCAGATCGTCGGCAACCTCCTGGCGTCGGCGGGCATCGTCCTCCTGGGTGCGGCTTCCTTCCTCGCCATCGGCTTCATGCTGGCCTCCTTCCTCAAGACCGAGGAGCAGGCGACCGGGGTGGTCCAGATCGTGCAGCTGCCGATGATGTTCCTGTCGGGGATCTTCTTCTCGTTCGACTTCCTGCCCGGATTCCTCCAGACCGTCGCGCGCTTCCTGCCCCTCACCTACCTCGGCGACGCCCTGCGGCAGGTCATGGTGAACGGGACCCAGGTGGCGCCGCTCGGCTTCGACCTCGCGATCCTGACCGGCTGGCTGGTCGTCTGCCTGGCGATCGCGGCACGGTCGTTCCGCTGGGAGTAGCCTGCGCCCAACCGCGCATCGAGGATCAGGGGGGGCACGACACATGGCAGAGACCGTGGCTTCGGCCGTCAACAGCGCTGCCTGGGAAGGCAAACCCATCTGGGTCGACCTGTCGAGCGGGGATCGAGCGGGTTCCCGGGCCTTCTACTCCAGGCTCTTCGGCTGGCAGGTTGACGTCAATCCGGACCCCCAGTACGGCGGCTACGCGGTCGCACGATCGGTGGTCAGCCTGCCGCCGGGATCGGGCCGAAGATGATGCCCGATGCGCCAACGGCCTGGTCGATCTACATCGGCACGCTCGATGCCGACGCGCTGGCGAAGTCTGTGCACGCCGCCGGCGGGACCGTCATCGCGCCGCCGATGACGGTCGGCGAGCAGGGTCGCATGGCTGTCTTCCAGGATCCCTCGGGCGCGTTCATCTCGGCGTGGCAGCCGATCTCGATGGCGGGCTTCGTCGAGGGTCAGCCGAACACCCTCGGATGGGCCGAGCTCAACGCGCGCGGACTCGAGCGGGCCGTGACGTTCTACGCAGTCGTGTTCGGCTGGACGCCCCGCCTGAATCCGATGGGGGACGGGCAGCCGCCCTACACGCAATTCCAGCTCGGAGAAGAGATGATCGCGGGCGGCATGGAGATGAGCCCGATGGTGCCCGCCGTCGTCCCGAGCTACTGGATGGCGTACTTCTCGGTCGCTGACGTGGACGCCTCATTCCGGACCGCCCTGGCGGCCGGCGCCACGGAGATGCTCGCGCCGCGGGACTTCCCCGGAGGTCGCTTCGCGATCCTGAGCGATCCCCAGGGCGCGACATTCGGGCTGATCCTGGCCCCGCGCTGACCGGGGCCACGGCCCGGGAGGCTGTGACGTGTCAGGCCGCCTGGGCGTGCGCTCGCCGCGTGCGTGCGGTGTCTCCGGCGATGAATGTCATCGCGCTGGCCACCACGACGATGAGCGCCGAGACGACCAGCGCGTGCGCCATGCCCACCGTGAACGCGCTCATGACCGGTGCGCCCAGCTGCACTGACGTCCCCAGGAAGATCTCGCCGACCAGCCGGCCGGGGATTGCCGCGGCTGCCACGGCGAGGGCGAGGGCGAAGCTCGTCACCATCCCCGTCTGACGGAACGTCGCCAGCGTCGCGCTCGCAACGCCCAGGCGCTCGAGAGGTGCCGCTCCCATCACGGCGCTGGTGTTGGGCGACCAGAAGAGGCCGCCACCCACGCCCAGCACCAGGAGCCCGGCGAGGAGCACCGGGTACGGCGAGTCCGCGGCAAGCTGGGCAAGGAGCACACAGGCGATCGCCTGGAGCAGCAGGCCCGCGGTCGCCGGGACGCGTGCCCCGACGCGATCCGAGAGCGTCCCGCCGATGGGCCCCACGACGGACTGCACCAGCGACAGCGGCAGAATCATCAGCGCAGCCTGGATCGGGGAAACGCCCTTCACGCCCTGCAGGTAGAAGACCAGCAGGAAGTTGACGGCGAACATGCTGAGGCTCTGCAGCGTGGCGGCGGCAGTGCCGAAGGCGAAGATTCGCGAGCGGAACAGCGTCGGCTCGATGAAGTGGGCCCCGGGGGCGCGCTCTGACAGCACGAACAGGCCCTCGAGCACGACGAACCCCGCACCGAGGGCGAGGATCCCGGGTGACGAGCCAGCCCCACGAGATCCCCTGGCAGAGGGCGACAAGCAGGCACGAGATCCCGCCCGAGAACAGGGCCATGCCCCGAATGTCGAAGCGCTCGCCCCGCCTCGGCTGGCCGATCTCGTGCAGCGCCACGTACCCCCAGGCCGTTCCCGAGGATGCCGACGGGCACGTTGACCAGGAAGATCCAGCGCCACGACAGGACGGCTAGGATCAGGCCACCGGCCACCGGCCCCACGATGCTCCCGACCGCCCACGTGATCGAGTTGATGCCCATCGCCCGACCGCGCTCGCCGCGCGGGAAGGCCTCGGTGATGATCGCCATGCCGTTGGCCATCAGCATCGCCCCGCCGACGCCCTGGACGCAGGCGGAAGAGCACCAGCTGGGGGCCGTTCCCGGCGAGCGCACACAGCAGCGACCCGACCGTGAAGACCCCGAACCCAAGGTTGTACATGCGGACCCGCCCGAACATGTCCGCCAGGCGCCCGAAGAGCATCAGGAAGATCGTGCTCATGAGGATGTAGCTCATGAGCACCCAGATCATGGTCACGAGATCGGAGCGCAGGTCGGTCATGATCGTGGGGAGCCCGAGCACGACGATCGAGGAGTCGATCGCTGCCATAGCGGCCCCGAGCGTGGTCACCGACAGGGCGACCCACTTGTATTCGATGCGAGTGCCGCGCCGGCCGTCGCGGCTGGGCCCGGCCGGTCCAGGCGCAGGTCGGCTCGTGCCGTCAGCCAGTCCCTCCTGACCTGCGGTCCGCGGGTCCACGGTCACCACCACGGCCGGAGTGGCAGGCGAGCGGGACGATTGACGTCGGGCTTCGCGAGCAGGAGCTGGCAGACGTCAAGGTCGCCGCGCTCGAACCCGAGCCGAGCGGCCGCCATGTAGAGCCGCCACGTTCGGGCGACCTCCTCGCCGGCCGCCGCGACGGCTGCACCCCAGTTCGCCTCGAGCCGCGCGACCCAGGCGGCCAGCGTCAGCGCATAGTGCGGACGCAGCGACTGGAGGTCGATGACATCGAAGCCGGCCGAGCGAGCCTCGCTGATGGCGGTCTCGATGGACACGAGCTCCCCGTCCGGGAAGACGTACCGATCGACGAAATGGCTCGGCCCCGGGCCGAAGCGCGAGCCAGGCCCGGAACGTGGGGGACCTGCCTGGGCAATTCCGTGGTTCAGGAAGAGCCCACCCGGGAGAAGCGCCTCGAACGCGGCGCGGAAGTAGCTCGCCAGGTTCGCCCGACCGACGTGTTCGAACATGCCGACCGATGCCACCGAGTCGAACCGTCCAAGGGCCGCGAGGTCCCGGTAGTCGCGCACTTCGGCGCGGGCGACGTCCCCGAGTCCAGCGGCGGTCAACCGCCGGTTCGCCTCATCCGCCTGGCGCTCGGAGAGTGTCACGCCGACGGCGGCGGCGCCGACGCTCCCCGCCGCGTGCGCGATAAGCGAGCCCCAACCGCAGCCGATGTCGAGCAGGCGCATCCCCGGCCCCAGGCGCAGCTTCCGTCCGATCAGGTCGAGCTTCGCCTCCTGGGCCCCATCGAGCAGATCGGCCGCTGCGTCGGCGGTCGTGTCGGGCGGGAAATAGGCGCACGAGTAGGTCAGCCGGCGGTCGAGCCAGAGACGGTAGAACGCCTCGCCGACGTCGTAGTGGAAGCGGATGGCCGCCAGGTCGCGGGCCCTGGAATGGCGGGGGCCGGCCAGGTGCGCTGTTCGCCGGAGCGGAGTTGCCCGGGCCGCGCCCCGCCGGAGCGCCACTCCCCAGCGGATCAGCCGCCGGAGGTCGGCTGGACGCAGGCGGCGCAGGTCGAGCGCCTGGCCGGCGTCGACCGCCGCGATGACCTCGCCCTCGATGTCCAGGTCGCCCCGCAGGAATCCCTCGGCAAGCGCGTCGGGTGACGGAGGACGGAGGAGCCTCGCGAGGGCATCGGGCCCGTTGACCACGACGCGGGCCCTGGCCTTGCGCTCGTCCGCGACTGGCACGTCGCGGGTCGGGTCACCTTGGAGCGGAGTCCCGCCCATGCCGCCATCTCCCAGGGCGATGTCGAGGACGGACGGATCGACGACCCGGCTGAGGATTTGGACGATTCCGCGACCGACCGCCGCGCGGCGTGCCTCGGGGCCGCCAGCCTCCGGCCGGCTGCTCGCGCCCGCGCGGCGGAGGATCGCCACCCGCGGCCGCCTATGAGCCCAGCGCGGCGAGGATCGTCTCCGCGACACGCTGGTACCCCAGGCGCCCCGTGTCGAGAACGAGGTCGTAATGCCGCGGATCGCGCCAATCCGTTGCGTAGTTCTGCCGCGCGTACGCAGCACGGTCCGCGTCGGTCTGGTGCAGGCGGCGACGCGCTTCCTCCTCGGACACCGCGAGTCGAGCAATGACCTCGCGCATCCTGACGGGCTCCGCCGAGTGCAGGAAGACGTGGAGCACGCCCGGCCAGTCGGCCAGGAGGAACGCACCGCCGCGGCCGACGACGATCGCGTTCCCCCGTCGAGCGCTCTCCTGGATCACCTCTTCCGTGAGCAGCCGGACCGCTCGCTGCGGGTCGGGAATGGGATCGCCGTACGGGGGACTCCAGCCGGGACTGGAGGCTTCGCTGATCCAGGCAAACGTGCGGATGAGGCGATCGACCACGCTCTTCGGGCGTTCCTCCTCGGCGGTCACCTCGTCCGTGGTGAGGTTCAGCCGGCGCGCCACCTCAGCCACGAGCTGGCGGTCGATCACCTCGGCCCCGAGCCGCCGCGCAAGCATCGCCGCGACTCGCGAGCCGCCTGCCCCAAACTCGCGCGCGATCGTGATGACCGGCATTCTCGTCTCCCGTCGGGCGGCCACCCTGCCCCGCCGTCCCACGCTAGGATACTCCCGATGCTCGGAGTATCCGGATGACGGGAGTGTAGCGAGGTGGTCCTGGATCCGACGGGGCGCCGGGTGCTGCGTGCATACCTGCGGGCCGTCGCGTTGGCCGAGCCCCTCCAGCGCGCGCTCGCGGCCCGGCACAGCATCTCGCTGGGCGATCTGCACGCCGTTCGCGTCCTGGCGCGACAGGGAGAAGTCCCGATCAGCGGATTCGGCGCGGAGATCAGCGTCCCGCGTTCGACGGTCACGAACCTCGTCGATCGCCTCGAGCGCGCCGGCCTCGTGGAACGCCGTCCCTCGGCGACGGACCGGCGGGTCACCCTCGTTGCCCTGACCCGGGCCGGACGCGAGGCGGTCGAGGATACGCAGCTCATCCGGCGCAGCCGGGTCGCCGCGCAGCTGCTGGCGCTCGAACCGGGCGCGCAGGTGCTGCTGGCGGAACTCCTCGAGCGGGTCCTGGCCGGCCCGGCCGAGGCCCGGCCGGCCGACGACCACGCGCCGACGACGGCACCCCGGCGTCCGCGGAGGCGGCGTTCGCGTCGCACCACCGTCGAGGGAGAACCGACCTAGCAGCCGCCCGGCTTCATGGGCAGTGTCGGTGCTTCGGTTGCCGCCGCGGCAGCCTGCGCTGGGGTGATGTACCCCTCGGCCATCATCGCTGCGAGCACCTGCTGTCGGCGGTCAGTCGCCTCTCCAGGATGGAGCAGGGGATCATAGGCAGACGGTGCCTGTGGCAACCCGGCCAGGAGGGCGAGCTGGCCGAGGTCGAGCTCGGCAAGCGAGCGGTGGAAGTCGGCACAGGCGGCGTTGGCCATCCCGTGCCGGCCGTAGCCCGTCGCGACGATGCTCAGGTAGTCCGCCAGGATCTCCTGCTTTGTGAAGCGCAGCTCGACCTTGAGCGCGAGCGCCATGTCCGCGAGCTTGTCGATGCCTCCGTCCGAGCCGCCCAGGTAGACGTCCTTGACGAGCTGCTGGGTGATCGTCGAGCAGCCCTGGCAGGCGCACAGGTGGCTGACGTCGTAGAGCAGGGCGCGCCCCAGCCCTTCCACGTCGATCCCGTGGTGTTGGTAGAAGCGTTCGTCCTCGGTGGCGACCACCGCCTCGGCCAGCAGGGGCGGGAACTCGCCCGGGCGCAACACCGACGATTGGTGAAGGGAGGCCAGCTGCGCGACGCGCGTCTCGAGGTCGTCGACCGACGGCGTCACGACCCAGAGCAGCACGACGCCCGCCGCGAGGACGCCCATGCCGATCGCGGCCGCGCGCCGCACGCGTCGGCCCCTCCTTCCGGGGCGTCGTTCCTCGGTCAGCGGCGGCGTCTCCGCATCGATGCGAACCACACCAGGCCGACGATGACGACGACGACGATCACGACAGCGAGCGCGAGCGTCCCGCTGAACTTGAAGCCAAGCAGCGTGATGGCGAGCAGATCCATGGGCACCTCCAGGCGGGCAGTGTACGGCTCCGCCGGCCTGAGCCTCCTCGTCGTCAGGCTGTCGGCGTCCGAATCGTGCGGCGCCGGGTATCCAGCCTGAGGGCACGGAGCGCGACCGCGACCTGCCACGCGCCGGGGATTGCGACGTAGATGCGCTCCAGCAGCCCCAGCCACGGCTCGAGTGGTCCTGCGATCGTGAGCGGCACGAGGAGGGTGGCGACCACCACCAGCACGGCCCCCATCGCGGTCGGGCGCCACGCGGGCCGCCAGGCTGGGTCGCGGGCGAACACCCGGCACACGAGGACGAGCGAGGCGGGCATGGCGATCGCGTACGCGTAGAACGTGGCGAGGTGCAGCTCGCCGACGAAGGTCGTCGGAGCGCCTGCGGCATCTGTTGGGAACAGCGCGAACGCGAGCGAGATTGCCGCCTGGACGGCGAAGACCGCGCGCACGAGGGTTTGGTCCCGGGGCGTGCCACCCATGACCCGCCCGGCCCCGATTGCCCAGGCGAGCGTCAACGGTGCCCCGATGGCAAAGGCCAGCACCTGGAGGCCCCCGAGCGGGGCGTGGACCATCGCGCTGATCGAATTGGCGACGGGGTCGTAGCCTGACCACGTGGCGGCGACCACGCCCCCGAGCACCCAGAACACGACCGGACCGATCGCCCCGCACGCCAGGAGGACGCGCGTCCACCGTGCAGCCCGGGGAGACGCGGGGGCGTGGTGCATCGAGCGAGCGTACCAGCCTCCCCCGGACGATCAGGCGACCCGGCGCCCGTGCCCGTGGGCGAGCGTGCGCTCGGTGAGGCCGCCGTTTGACGGTCTCGCGCGAGTGTGGCTAAATGGTTGCGCACGCAACGATAGACCCGGACGGGCCTGGTGCGGCCCGAGGAGACCGACCGACATGACAGCCATTGCCGAGCAGAGCGCAGCTCCTGCGCGCGACTCCGCCTTCGCCACCCTCGCCACCGACGAGTCGGTCGAGCGCACCGCGGCCGCCTTGCGGGCGCGGGGCTTCGACGTCCACGTTGTCGACGGTCGCGACGAGGCCCGGGACCTCATCATCGGGCTGGTTCCAGTCGGGGCCGAGATCAACAGCGGCGCTTCGGTCACGCTCGACCAGCTGGGGGTCAGCGCAGAGATCGAGGACACCGGCCGATACGACGCGTTGCGACCCAGGCTGCGCTCGATGGACCGAGCCACTCAGGGTCGCGAGATACGCAAGCTCGGGGCCTCGCCAGACGTGTGGCTCAACAGCGCCAACGCGGTCACCGAGGACGGGCGCCTCGTCTTCGCCTCCTTCGGGGGGAGCCAGATCGGTCCCATCGCGAGCGGGGCAGGCAAGGTCATCCTGGCCGTCGGGACCCAGAAGATCGTGGCGGACCTCGACACGGCCTTCCGAAGGATCGAGGAGTACGTCGTGCCGCTCGAGGACGCGCGCCTGATGGCGGCCTACCGGATCCACACCGCGATCAACAAGGTCCTCCTGCTGAACGGCGATCGCCCCGGTCGAACGACCGTGGTCCTGGTCCGGGACGTCGTCGGCAACTAGACCAGCCGCCGGGTTGACCCGGGCCCGACGGAGACCGGTCAGGCCCGCCTTCCGCCACGGCGGGCGATCGTCTCGGTATGCCCCCACAGCGACTCGTAGACGACGACGGCCTTCGCACCTGCTTCCACGTCGCGTGTTCCTGCCGCGTCCACCCGCCCGGTCAGTCCGGCGGGTGGGCCGAGGATCCGGGTTCCACGTACCCCATGTATTCGACGACGGTCCGGTAGCCCATCCGCTCGTAGACGGGGCGCCCCATGTCGCTCGCCTGGAGGATCGCGACCTCGCAGCCGGCTGACACGCCGTCGGCGGCAACTCGCGCAGTGATGGCGGCGCCAAAGCCGCGCTTGCGGAATGGCGCGAGCGTGGAGATGTTGTACACGCCGATCGTTCTCCCGGTGCGGATTCCGAGGCCCGAGCTGACCGGCTCGCCGTTCGCGTAGCCGACATAGAGCGCGATCTCGGGCCGTCGAACGAGCGCCGGTCCCACGACGCTCCGGACGACCAGCTCGGGCATCTCGAACCCGGCGGTGGCCGTCTGGATGTGGTCCTCGATGCCCGCGTCATCCGAGACCCGCCGGATCTCATGGTCGGGCGTGTGCATCGCTGCCTGCCGGGGCACCGGGTGCATCGCCATGCCCGGCATCCAGGGATCCGCCGAGAGCGGGATCAGGCCCAACCGCCCGATGACCTCGAGGAGCCGGTCGTCGGTGCCAGCACGGAGGTTCACGACGAACGGGCTGCCACGTGCGCGCGCCTTGGCCACGGCGTCGGCAATGCCTGCTCCCGTCGCCGTGTCGTCCTCGACGACGACCTGGTTGAAGAGAAGGAACGGCAGCCCGGTGATGACCAGGACGACGCCGCCCGACCGCCGAACGAGGGCGCCCGGCACGTTTGCGCCCACCAGCGCGAACAGCTCGATCATGTTGGCGTGCTCGAGGCGGGCGAGCTCCGGCCGGTCCACGGCCAAACGGTAGCACCCCGGTCGGCGAGCGGCCGTGGCGCCGCCACGCCCCCGCGAGTCGCCCGTGTGCGGTTCGTGCCGCCCGCCGGTGCCCGGACCTAGCTCGCCACGCGGCGCATGGCGAGGCGCTTCTGGAACTCGACGATCCCCGGGCCGTCCGACTCGCTCGAGACGACCCGAGTCCCCGCCTCGAGATCGGCGAGGTCGATCGAACGCTGGTCCGGAACCGTTGCCGGTCGCCCCAGCAGATATCCCTGGGCGGCCCCGACCGGGAGCGTGCGGATGAGCCGAAGCTGGGTGGGCGTCTCGAGGCCCTCGGCGATGACCATTGCGCCCCAGCGGGCGGCAAGGTCGGCAAGCGAGCGGACGACCTCGAGCGAGGTCTCGCGCCGGACGCCCTCCTGGACCAGGCTGAGGTCCAGCTTCACGATGTCGAAGTGGATCTGGCTGAGCAGCCGAAGGCCGGCGTTGCCGGCTCCGACATCGTCCGCCGCGATCCGCAGCCCGGTTGCCTGGAGCCGGCCGAGGACTCGACGCAGCCGGTCGACATCCCGGACCGCGTCCCGCTCGGTCAGCTCGATGATCACCTGTCCCGGCTCCCAGCCCGCCACTGCGAGCCTGGCGACGAACGGCTCAGGCGCGAACTCGGGCGTTTCGAGCGTTCGGGGCGAGAGGTTGAGGCTGAGCCCGATCCGCCTGTCGATGCGCCGGGCGCCGTCGAGGACCGCCGCGACGCACGCCAGGTCGAGTTCGTACGTGCGACCCGCCGCCTCGGCCGCCTGGAACAGCACGCCCGGATCGCGGAATGGCGTGCCGTCGGGCAGCCGGGTCAGCCCTTCGAACGCGAGGACCTCCCCATTCCGGAGATCGATGATCGGCTGGTACACGGGCCGCAGGCCCCCGCTCCGCAGCACGTCGGCCACGGCGGCCGAGCGCTCGGTGAGGACGCGGATGTCGACCGTGGCCTGGCTCGTCGCCGGATCGTAGATGTGGACCAGGCACCGCCCGTCGCGCTTCGCCCGGTAGAGGGCGTCGTCGGCCTGACTGTAGAGCTGGTCCCGGTTCGTGCCGAAGAACGGCGCCGACGTGAGCCCGCCGGAGAACGCGAAGCCGCGGGGAAAGGCGCCGGTCGATCGAGGCTCGACGCACCCGGCGAGCAGCCGGTTCGCGACGATCTTCGCGTTCTCGGCGTCGGTGTGCGGCATGAGCACGGCGAACTCGTCGCCGCCGATCCGGAACGCCCGGTCGGATGCCCGAAGGCGCGACCGGAGGATGCGGCCCATCTCGACGAGCAGGTCGTCCCCGACGGCGTGGCCGGCCGAGTCGTTGACGGTCTTGAAGTCGTCGATATCGATCAGCAGGAGGGCGACGTCGATCCTGTGTCGTGTCGAGAGCGCGAGCAACGCCTCGAACTCGTCCTGGAAGGCGCGGTGGTTGGCGAGCCCCGTGAGGGAGTCCTGCAGCGCGCGGCTTCGGGCGGACTCGTAGAGGACGCCGAGGTCGTGGCGCGAGGCGGCGAGCTGCTCGGCCGGGCGGATTACCTGGCGGGCCATCCAGGCAACCAGGACGATCGAGAGCGCGAACGCGACCCCGAGCGCGACGACGCCCGGCAGCGGCACGGCTTCGAGCAGCCTGGCGAAGGCCGGTCCGACTCCCGGGATCCCGAGGGCGACCATCGCGCCGCCGATGAACAGGGCGATGACGAACGTCGCGCCGATGACGAGCATGATCCGGACGCGCATGAGTCCGAGCTCGGGCACGGGACCGGCTTCGAGTGGTGGAGTCGCGGAGGTCGAGGTCGGATCGATCGGCACCGGGTGTCTCTCGAGCTGCATGTCCGGACCCGGGGCTCGGATCCACTCGTGCAGTTTCCACATCTCTGGTGCATCGAGGCAACGATCCGTTGGTACTGCCCAGGGGGGACCATGGTCCCGTCCCCGAGTGCCTCCGGCGCCCCCCGGGGCTCCCAGCCGGCGCGTTACGCCCGGCCGATCGCCACGAGCCGGGTCGGGCCCCGGGCGCCAACCTCCCGGAGACGTGTCCGCAGTGCCTCGCCGAGCGCCTGGAGCTCCGGGTGCCCCGTGGCGAGCGCGACGTGGCGGTCGATCGCCGCCTCGAGGTCCGCGACCGTCTCCGGGTCGTGGGGGTCTTCGCCGGGGTCGGAGAGGTCGACGAGGCGCAACTCGGAGAGCCCCAGGGCCTCGACGATCTCGACGATCCGTGCCCGCTCGTAGGTCTCGCGGTGGACCTCGCCGTGGAGCCGGTTCACGGCCGCCCACCAGTGGTGCAGGAGCACGTGCGTGGCCTGGGTCTCCGACTGGCCGTCGCGGTACATCTCGTTGACGACCAGGTGGCCGCCGGGTCGGAGGACGCGCAGCATCTCGGCCAGCACGGGAACGGGGTCGGCGAAGTGGTGGAGCGAGTTCGAGATGCTGGTGGTGTCGAACGAGGCGTTCGGGAAGGCGAGGTGGAGGGCGTCCATCTGCTCGAACCGCACGTCGGCCCGGTTGTCGAACTCCGCCGAAAAGGCCGCGGCCCGCTCGCCATTCGCGTCGATGCCGACGATCTCGGCGTGGTCCGGGAGGCCGTCGAGCAGGAATCGCACGAAACCGCCCGCCCCGGTCGCGACGTCGAGCACGCGCCCGCCGGAGATGTCGCCCAGGATGAGCTTCGGGTCGATCGCCGCCGAGCTCATCGCAGGAACTCGACGAGGGGCGTCGCGCCACACGAGGCGCCCAGGCACGGAAGCCCGAAGATGTCCTCGATGGTGCGCAGCAACCCGTAGTGGTCGTGCATGGTCGTCGAGACGACGCCCGACAACCCCTGGCGGGCGACCATCGTGAACACCCTCCCGCCGCCGTTCACGTCCGTGGAACCCTCGTCGAACGACACCACGAGGAGCGTGTGCGCCCACGCCGGGGACGCGAAGACCCGGGGCAGGAACGCCCGCAGGAAGGCGTCGCCCTGCGCCGCCGAGCAGTCGTGCATGTCGTTGCACAGGTTCGGCGCGATGAAGGAGACGTTCACGCCGGGATCGAAGCTCGCGAGCGGCTGGATGTTGGCGCACTGGCTGCTGCCCGAGACGAACGTGAAGCTCATCGCCGGGTTGTGCTTGCGGACGTAGGTGCCGGCGACGCCAGGGCCGTCCACGCCCCCGGAGTACGAGCTGGCGGTGTTGCAGCCGCCGGCCGGGTAGTCCTGGGCGTATGTCCGCCAGGACCTGCCTGCGGCCGCCAGCTGGCTCGAAAGGCTCGCGCCCGCCAGGTCGTGGATCCCGTCGTCCGTCACGCCCTGCGTCGAGCCCGACCAGAAGGCGAGGTAGTTCGGCAGCGACGGATGGGTGACCGCGTAGAACTGGTCGGCGCGGCCGTAGGTCTCCGAGAGGCCGTACAGGTACGGCATCGTGGACGCCGCGACCGCCGACGCTTCCCGGTTCTCCATCCAGACGACGATCACGTGCGAGATCGTCGGTGACGGCCGGGATGATGGCCCCGCCGTCAGCTTCGCGGTGGGCCCCGCCGTCGGCTTTGCGGTCGGCCCCGCGGTCGGCTTTGCCGACGATGGCCCCGCAGTGGGTGGTGGGGACGATGCCCCCTCGGTCGGGCGTGCGGTCGCCGGCCCCGCAGTCCCGCTGCTGCTCGGTCCGGCCGTCGGTCCGCCATTCACACCGCCAGTCGGACTCGCCATCGGGCTGGCGCTGGACGCGATAGCGGAGGAGGCCGGGTTGGCGGACGGTGTCGTCGCCTGGCAGGCCGCCAGGACGACGGCCAGCACAATGGTCGTGGTCGCTCGCCCGATCTCCACCCCGGTGCCACCTCTCCCGCCGGTCGCCACCGGGCGATGTCTTCCCGGTGGTCGCCGGTCGAGCCGCTACTCGCCCATCACCATGAGATGCACACTTCGATCGCGCTCGCGGACCCCGTCGAAGTCGGCAAAGTAGATCCGCCCGAACTCGCCGAGCTCCATCCGCCCATCGAGGATCGGGATCGTCTCCGAGCGACCGACCAGGCTGGAACGAAGGTGCGCGTCCGTGTTCAGGCTCCAGACCGCCTCTTCTCCGAGGTCTTCCACGGCATGCCGGATGTGCGCCGTGCCCGGATGCAGGTACTGCCCCTCGTGCCTGCACGTGGGCACGACCGCCTCCAGGCAGTCCAGCAGGTCCTGGAGGAGATACTCGGTGCCGTCGTACAGCCGGTCGTGGGACGCTTCCTGGATGATCACGCTGCAGGTCGTGTGCTTCGAGTAGACGGTCAGCGTGCCCATCCGAATCCCTGAGCGCGACACCGCGTCTTCGGCCGCCTGCGTGACGTCATGGAACATCGGCTTGCGGAGGTGGCTGTGGACCTCGACGGTCTCGTGGTGGACGCTCATCCAATCGTTCCTCTGCTCTGCTGCATGCCCGGCACGCCACCGTGCATCTCCATCCAGGCGTGCTTCATGGCCGCCAGCATGGCCCCAATCTGCGCGATCGGATCGGCGGCCCGCAGGACCCCGCTGGACGACCCGGTCCCGCCCACGCCGAGGCCGATCATCTTCTCCACGTCGTCCGGTGTCTGGACGCCGGCGCCGCACATGATGATGATCCCGGCGTCGATCCGTCCGACCATCTCGACGGTTCGCTCCACGAAGCCCCGCATCTCCGTGGCCGCCGAGCGACTTGTGGCGATCAGCTCGGGCGGCTCCGCCAGCACGATGTCAGGCCCGAGCTGGGCGACGGCCGCCGCTTCCTCCGGGGAGTCGGCGCAGACCATGGTGGCGAGGCCCACCTCGCGGGCACGGCGGATCGCCCGGTTGATGTCCCCGAGAGTCATCCTCCGTTCCGCGTGGTTGAGCATCGTCCCGACGGCCCCGGCCTCCCGGATCGCCTCGGGCAGCACGGCCCCGGCTCCGCGGCCGACGGCCACGGCGTCCATGTGCTGGGCGAACACCAGGAGGTGCTGCGTCTCTCGGACGACGGCCGAGATGTCCACGGCCTGGGGATCGAAGATCACGCTCACGTCGAGCTCCCCGCTCAGGCGATCCGCCGCCCTCGCGAGGCGCACCGCCTCGGCGCCGTAGGCGTACCCCTTCAGCCCGATCTCGAAGACCGGCGCCCGGAGGCGAGCCCCGCGGGCCGTGCTCACACGACCACCGCCTCGACGCCGAGCATCCGCGCGAGGTGGAGAAGCTGCGCTGTCCAGCGTCCCTGCGCCGCGCCCATGTGGTGGGTTGCCCCGGCGCGCAACCAGCTGTCGCACCAGTCGGCGATCGGGAGCGTGTCGTGCCGGAACAGCGTCTGGGGAGCGGAGATGGGACGAGGCGGGAAGGGCAGCAGCTGGCCCTCGGAGATGACGAACCGCCAGCGGCCGTCGCCCACGGTGACCAGCGCCAGGTTGGTGATCGGTCCCGGCTGGTAGGCGAACTCGAAGCCGGCCCCGAAGCCGTGGACGCCCGTGTAGTAGATCGAGTGCTTCACCTTGACGCCGCCGGGCGTGCCGAGGGCCGGGTTGCCGTGGCCATCGTGGGAGAACATCACCGCCTCGTTCTCGAAGTCGATGACGTAGTTCTCGAGGGTCGTGGCCTGGCCGGCGAGCTCCTGCAGGATGAGCTGGGCAACGGCCGTGTTGACATCGCCCTCGGGCGAGGCGGGGATCCCGATCTCGCAGAGGCGGCCGGTCCCGTACGAGGGGATGATCCCGACCCGCGGATCGCTCAGCCAGACCTGGTCGAACGCGGTGAACGCGTCGAAACGGTGCTCCCTGGCGACCGACTCGAGCGCCAGCGCGAGGCGAACCGAGCGCTCGAACAGGGCGGGCTCCATCTCGACCGTGTACCGGGCGCGCTCCGCGGCGACCGTGGCGTCCACGTCCGCCTGCGAGATCTCGCCGACGCGGACGGCGATCTTCTCCGGCTCGAGCGGCCAGACCACGGGGCCGATCTGCTGGCGGAGCGAGAGTCCGTCGAACATGAGGTCGGTCATGCCCTCGAACGGGTGACCGACCAGGGCGACCCGGGCATCGCGCAGCCGCCGCCGCACGGCAGCGGCCGAGATGACCTCGCCGATCCGCCGTCGCCCGTCGGGATCGTCGAAGCGCGACGTGACGAGCGCGAAGTCGCGCTTCGTCCGGACGAGCACGGCGGTGAGCTCGGGCATGCCGGCCATGCCGGTGTTGAGCATGACGACGTCGAAGCCGTCCTCCTCGCCGAGCCGCGGGATCTTCTGGGTGTTCCAGACGAGGACCGGGGCGCTGGTCTCCAGCAGGCAGCGCGCCGGGACGAGGCCCTTCGTGTAGGCGAGCTCGAGCGCGACGATGATGTCGACGTCCTCGGCGTTGAAGAGGCGGGCGGCGGCCGCGGCCTGCTCTTCCTCCTCGACGAGGCCCGCGTGGACCACGTCGCCGTACGCGGCCAGCGCGTCGGCGATCTCCCGGGCGGCCGCGGTGGCGGCGGGCCGCATGTGCGCCGTCTTGTTGTAGTCGTCCTCGAGGAGCGCCATGACGAGGACGCCGATCTTCGCCTTCACCGCCACGGTCTGCCTCCTGTGAACGATTGCGTTGGGTCGCAATGGACTGGTTGTCAGCGTGGTGGCCCGACGGTCGCGAACAGCGGCCGGAGCGCGTCGAACAGCCGAACGTAGCGGCCGTATGCGTCGTCGTAGGCGGCCGCGTCGCCGGATCCGGCTCGTAGCGGTCCTTGACCGTCACCATCGCCGCGCACGCGACGGACAGGTCCGTGAAGATGCCCGCCGCCACGCCGGCGATCATCGCATCGCCGCGGACCGCCGCGTCGTCGCCCTCGAGCGTGATCACCGGCAGCGCGCAGGCGTCGGCCTTGATCTGGTTCCACAGCGCGCTCCGGGAACCGCCGCCGTGGGAGCGGATCTCGGTGGCCGGCGCTCCGGCCCCGGCAAGCAGCTCCAGGTTCCGGCGGAGCATGAACGCGACGGCCTCGAGCACGGCCCGCACGAAGTGCGGCTTGCCGTGGTGGAGCGTGAACCCGTAGAAGGCGCCGCGCGCCTCCGGCTCGTACTCCGGGCTGAACGCCCCCATGAGGTGGGGGAGCATCGTCAGGCCGTCCGCGCCGGGTGGAACCCCGGCCGCGAGCGCCGTCAGCAGGTCGTAGGCGCTGCGACCCTCGCGCGCGGCCCGGGTGACCTCCTCCGCGCCGAACTGGTCGCGGAACCAGGTCAGCGCCATCCCGCCGGTCGGGCAGACCGGGCAGTAGAGGTAGCGGTCCGGGGCCGAGTGGACGTAGACGGGGGTCTGGCGGGTCGGGTCGCCGCCGTGGTGATCGACGGATGCCTGGAGCGTCAGGGCGCCGCCCGTGCTCTCCGAGACCACGCCGCCCCCGAGGTTCCCGACGCCCACTGCCCCGGCGCCCTGGTCCATCCCGCCGGCGACCACCCGCACGCCCGGGGGCAGGCCGAGGGCAGCGGCCGCCTCGCTCGTCAGGGTGCCCACGACCGCCCCGGGCCGGACCAGCTCGGGCAGCCGCTCGGGTCCGATCCCCACCGCCTCGAGCATGGCGTCCCACCAGCCGTCGCTGCGGATGTCGTAGAGCAGCGACGTGCGACTGCACGCCGCCCTCCGTGACGAAGCGCCCCGTGAGCCGGTGGAGGACGAAGTCCTCGACGAGCAGGAAGCGACGGGCCGCCGCGAACAGCCCGGGTTCGTGCCGACGCCACCAGAGCAGCTTGCAGGCGGTCCAGGTCGGCGTGATCGATGGGACGCCGGTCCGGTCGTAGACGTCGGCGTCGTCGAACTGCTCGGCCAGCTCGCGGGCCTCGGCCAGGGCCCGGTTGTCGAGCCAGACGAGGGCGGGACCCAGCGCCGGCCGTTCGCGTCCACCGGGACGACGGTCTCGCCCTGGCTGGAGACGCCGATCGCCGCGACCTGGCGCGGAGTCGACGCCGGCGATGCCGAGCGCGCGCCGGACCGCGACGGCGGTCGCGGTCCAGTACGTCTCGGCGTCGATCTCGGCCCGGTCGGGGGCCGGATGGTCGATCCGGTATTCCTCCCCGGCGGCTGCGAGCTGGCGGCCCGACGGCTCGAAGAGGCCGGCCTTGACCGACGTCGTCCCGATGTCCAGGCCGATGAGGAGGGTCATCGCCGAAATCCGCGCGCGAGGCTCAGTCCAGCCCGTGCTTCGCGGCAGCCGACGCAGGCTCCGCGCCGTTCTTGACCACCTCCTGGAGCGCCTCCAGGAAGCGCTCCGGGCTGCGTGCCCCGATGACGTTGCGGCCGAAGACCACGCCCCGGGCGCCGTCCCGGATGGCCGTGGCGGCCAGCTCGAGCGCGTCGACTTCGCGCGGCAGCTTCTTCGAGCCGAGCGCCAGGATCGGCACGGGCGTGGAGCGGACGATCTCCGCGAAGCGCTCGCCGGTGTGGAAGGTCTTGACCAGGTCGGCGCCCAGCTCGGCGACGATCCGGCAGCCGATCGAGATCTGCTCGTGGCGCTCCTCCGGGGCCGACGTCCTCGTGGCCGGCCGGGTAGACCTCGCCGACGATCGGGACGCCAACCTCGCGCTTCTCGGCCACGCACCGGGCGACCTCGGCGACGTTCTCGGCGTCGACCGCCTCGGAGCCGGTCTTGATGGACATCCCGACCAGGACGATGTCCGCCCCGAGCGCGACGGCCTGCGCCGCCGAGATCATCGGCACGCTGCGGCTCTCGTGGTAGCCCCACTGGGTGGCGTACTGCGTGCCCCAGTTGAGGCGGACGCATGCATCGCCGGGGCGCCGCGGTGCTCGAAGACCGACGCGACGTGGGGCGACCATGCCGGGGCTGAGCAGGATCGCGTCGGCGCCGCGCAGGCGGTCCACGATCGGTCCGAGGTCCTCGAAGCCCGGGCCGCGGCCCGTTGTAGAGGCCGTGGTCGATGGCGACGATGACGACGTTCGTGCCCGCCGTCGAAGAGCCGCTGGAGCCGGATCGACTCGCCCGTCGACACGCTTGAACCCTCCTCGGACAACGCCGGCGCGTGACGCCCGGGCGTCGCGCGCGGAGATCCGCGAACGCGGACCCGCCGTCGGGATGCTATCACGCGACCGCCGTTCGTCAACTGAACGTGTTCGTATTGATGCGCGGATGATGTACATTCGATGCTCGCATCGGCGTTCGGAGATCAGAGGCCCGTTCGGGACGGCAACTCCAATGTTCGGATTGACGTTCGTTTCGCGCAGGGATATAAACGGCCTCAGCGCGTCACGGCTCCATTCGACCGCCGTGTCAGTCGAGATGCTGGCGTTGGTACGCATTGGCCGGGATCGGTCGAGCTGATCGCACGACCCGGCCGCCTGAGGAGGGAACCGATGGTTCACCGGAAGCTCGCCGCGGTGTTCTCCGCGGCGGCAATCGTGGCCGTGACCGCCTGCAGCGGCGGCGCCACGACCGCCCCGGCCGCCAGCGCCGCGGCCTCTGCCGCCGCCTCGGCTGCGGCCTCGACGGCCCCATCCACCGCTGCATCGCCTTCGCCGGCGGCGCCCGTCACGCTGACGCTCTGGCACAACTACGGCACCGAGGCCAACGCCACGGTGACCGACGCGCTCGTCAAGGCCTACATGGCCAGCCAACCCGAACGTCACGATCAACGTCGTCAGCCAGCCGGCGGACAACTACTTCGCGCTGCTCAAGACCGCCGCCATCGCGCAGGTCCGGGCCCGGACATCATGACGATGTGGACGGGCCTGTTCGCCCTCCAGAACCAGACCTACCTCGAGCCGCTCAACCGTACATCCCGGTGCGACACGCTCAAGAAGTTCAACGGCATCGACTGGTGCTCCAAGGGCCTCAGTCGCTCGACCAGGGCGCCATCTGCGTGCCGCTCGACATGCAGCACTACAACGGCTTCTACAACAAGGACCTGTTCGCCAAGGCCGGGATCACCACGTTCCCGACCAACTGGACCGAGTTCTTCGCCGCGCTGCGACAAGCTCAAGGCGTCGGGCATCCTGCCGATGACCTACGGCACCGGGCGGCCAGGCGCTCAACGCCGGCTTCTACCCGTACTACGACCTCAGCTACATGATGATGTACCTGCCGGTCGAGCGACTGGCAGAAGCTCTACAGCGGCACAGATCCCGTGGACCGACCCGGCGATCGTCGCCCAGCTCACGCAAGTGGGCCACGCTCAAGACCAAGGGCTACACGAACACGGACGTCCTGACCAACAGCGACTCGGTCGCGCAGTTCGAGGCCGGCAAGGCCGCAATGACGCTCGAGGGCTCGCTGGGACTTCAAGGAGTTCCACGACAAGCTGGGCGACAACGTCGGCGTGTTCGTCCCGCCGTTCACCGACCACGCAGGTCAAGGGCGTGGTCGAGTTCCCCGGCGACGGCTTCGGCGTCACGAGCTACTCGCAGCACAAGGCCGAGGCGGCCGCGTTCCTCGCCTGGATGGCCACCCCCGAGGCCCAGAAGATCATCGCCGACGGCGGCCTGATCCCGGTCGTCGCCGGGACGCCCGCCGACCGAGCCGCTGGCCAACGCGATGCTCGACTTCGCGGCGAACCAGGGCTACACGCGCTACCCGATGATCGACAACGTCATCCAGCCCGAGGTCCAGGACGTCGCGACCAAGGTGCTCGAACGCGCGTCCTCACCGGCACCATGACGCCCGCAGGACGCGCACCAAGGCGATGTCGGACGCGCTCAACGCAGCTGCCCGCGACCGGCGCGGCGACACGTACACGGCACCGGCCGCCGGCGGCTGATCGACCGCGGCCGGCGGCGCAGCCCCTCGCGCCGCCGGCCGTCCCCCCTCACTGATCGACCATCGTCGACCGAGCGCTGACCACCCGGCTCCCGTCGCGCGCCGACGCCGGCCGCGCGCGCCGCCGCGGCGCCCGGCCTGCGCGCCGTCGCAGCGGCAGCGCCGGCATCGCTCTTCGCGCTGCCGGTGATCATCCTCGAGCTGGTCCTGCTGGCGGTGCCGATCGGCCAGGCGGTCTACTTCAGCTTCACGCGCTGGGACGGCATCACGTCCACCTGGATCGGCACCGCGAACTACCAGCGGCTGTTCGGCGACCCCGACTTCTGGCGGGTCGATGCGCGAACAACCTGATCCTGCTGGCCTCGGTCCCGTTCGCGATCCTCATCCCGCTGCTCGTCGCCTACCTGCTCAACGAGCACGTGCTCGGGCTGGCGCTTCTTCCGCTCCGCCTACTTCCTGCCCACCGCGATCCGCTGGGTCGTCATCGGCATGGTGGCGCATCCGCGTGTTCGCGGCCGAGGGGATCCTCAACCACGTGCTGAGCGCGCTCGGGCTCGGCTCGATCCACGACCGACCTGCTGCAGCGGCGAGTACTCGCGCGATGGTCGCGGTGGCGATCACGTTCATCTGGTCGGTCTTCGGCACCAACACGATCATCTTCATCACCGGGATGGCGACCCTCGACCGCGAGGTCTACGAGGCCGCCCGCGTGGACGGCGCGAGCGGCTTCACGACGTTCCGCAAGATCACCATCCCGATGCTCATGCGGTTCATCCAGTTCGCGTTCATCCTGACGCTGATCACCGCGTTCACGGCCCTGTTCAGCCTGATCTTCATCATGACCGGCGGCGGGCCCGGGCTACGGCACCACGACGCTCGAGTTCTACGTCTACCAGCAGGGCTTCCAGGTGGGCGCGTTCGGCTACGCCGCGGCCATCGGGATCGTGCTGTTCGCGGTCGTGTTCGCGATCAGCATCGCGCAGCTGCGGCTCTTCCGCAGCCGGCTGGACTAGGGCGACGGCGATGGACGCCAAGCTCCGGCGGCGGGTCTGCGCGGCTGCTGATGTTCGCGATCCTGTGCGTCGTCGGCGTGGTCATGCTGTTCCCGTTCGTCCTGATGATCCTGACCTCGTTCCGGTCGTAGCGACCAGTACGTCGCCGGGCAGCGGCTTCTCGCTCGACAGCTGGCAGCAGCCTGTTCGACGCAGATGCCGGTGCTCCAGGAGCTCGTGGAACTCGACGATCGTGACCGCCGGGCGGCGTCGCGCTGATCCTGATCGTGCAGCACGACCGGCGGCTACGCCTTCGCCAAGCTCGGGTTCCGCGGCTCGGCGGCTCGTCTTCCTCGCCATCCTGGCCGGGATGATGATCCCGATCCAGTCGATCATCATCCCGCGAGTTCGTGAACATCGCGCGCGGGTCGTCGGCCACCTGCGATCAACCAGTATCCCGGGCGCGATCGTCGTCTACGCGGCCCTCGGCGCCCCGTTCGCGACGTACCTGATGACCACCTACTACCGGGGCATCCCCACCGAGCTCGTCGAGGCCTCGCGTGATGGACGGCGCGCGCTACTGGCAGATCTTCCGCAAGGTCATGCTGCCGCTCGCGATCCCGGCGATCACCACGGTCGCCGTGCTCCAGGTGATCCAGATCTGGGACGACCTGCTCGTGGGCCTGCTGTTCCTCCAGACGCCGGCCGTCCGCACGATCACCGTCGGCCTGGCGGTGCTCCAGAACGGCCGCGGTGGTCAACATCCCGGCGCTCATGGCCGGCTCCCTGGTCAGCGCCCTGCCCGCGATCATCGTCTACCTCATCTTCCAGCGGAACCTGATCCAGGGCCTGACGATGGGGGTGAACAAGTGAGCGGCGCGCCGACGCCGCCCGGACCGGCCCGAGCCCGCCGCACTCGCGCCGTCGAGATGCGCTGGCCTGGCGCCCAGCGAGCGCGCGCGAGGCCAGATCGCGCGCCTCGTCGACGAGGACGAGCGCGTCACCGTCGCCGACCTCACGCGGCGGTTCGGCGTCACCGACGCGTCGATCCGGCGCGACCTCGTGATCCTCGAGGGCGCGGGCCGGCTGCGCCGGGTCCACGGCGGTGCGGTGAGCCGCGGCGCCGCTCGCGCGCCGGCGGCGTCTACGCGCACGAAGGTGCGCGACCACCGCGAGGAGAAGGCGCGGATCGGTGCCGCGGCCGCCGCGCATGATCTGCCGCCGGCGAGGTCGTCCTGTTCGATTCCGGGACCACCGTGCCGCAGGTCGCGGCCCAGATGCCCGGCCCGCTCCGGCGCGTCGAACGCGATCACCGTCGTCACGCTACTCGCTGCCGGTGATCGACGAGATCGGCGGCTGGGAGGCGCCGCACCTCGTCTGCCTCGGCGGCCTGTACCTGCCCGACTACCGCGCGTTCGTCGGGCCGCAGACCGTCGCCGGCCTGCGCGAGCTGACGGCCGACATCATCTTCCTCGGCTGCGACGGGCTCACGGTCGAGGCGGGCCTGACGACGCCCCACGTGCTCGTGGCCGAGGTGGGCGCGATGATGGCCGCCCGGGCGCCGACGGGTGGTGGCCGTCGCGGACTCCTCCAAGCTGGGCCGGCACGGCTTCACGCCGATCGTCGCCGCTCTCGGCGGTCGATGTGCTCATCACCGACAACGGCGCGTCGACCCGGAGCACGTCGAGCGCATCCGCGCGGCCGGCGTGGAGGTGATCCTCGCGTGACGCGCGCCGGCGTCGCGCGAGGGCTGGAGCCTGGGCGCGGCATCCCGCGCGCTCGTCCTGGAGAACGCGCGCGCTCCGCGTCACGGTGGTGCCGCGAGCTGGGCGGTCACGTCGCTGGAGCTGGTCGACATGGCGGCCGACCGCGAACCTGCTCTGGCGCAACCCGCGGCTGACGCCCCGCGCCGCGCGCCCTACGGGGCGCTAGTTCGACGACTGGTGGTCGGGCGGCTGGGACGAGATCTTCCCGACCGGCGACCGGGCCGACCTCCACGGCGAGCAGCTGCCGTACATGGGCGAGCTGTGGTCGGTCGCCCTGGACGGCCCACGTCGGTTCCGCGCACGGAACGGGCCTGGGTCCTGGCCACGTGGCCTTGCCACGATGGCCCCGGCGCGGTTCGAGCGGACGCCTCGAGCTGCGCGCGGACGAGCCCGTCCTGCGGGCCCACTACCGGATCACGAACCTCGACGTGCGCCCGCTGCCCTTCCGTGGGGCATCCATCCCGCGTTCGCGGTGACGCCCGCGCACCGGATCGACCATCCGGGCGAGCGATGCTGGTCGGGCGTCTCGTCCGACCCGGCGATGGGCGAGGTCGGGAGCGCCTACGCCTGGCCGCCGCAGCCGGACCCGTCTGCCCCGACCGGCGGGCGCGACGTTCGGCGAGTGCGGCCCGCGTCCGACGCGGTCTTCGGCGGCCACTGGGCAACCGACCTGCCGGAGGGCTGGCTTGCCCTGACCGACACGTCGACCCGCCGCGGGGTCGCGATCGTCTTCGACCGCGCTCGTCTTCCCGCACGCCTGGCTCTGGCAGGTCTACGGCGGCTGGCGCGGGCACCACCACGTGGCGCTCGAGCCGTGGACCAGCCACCCGATGGAGCTCGAGGAAGCGCAGGCGGCCGGCCGGGCGCGCGTCCTCCAGCCGGGCGAGTCGCTGGAGACCGACGTCGCGTTCGCGCTCTATTCCGGGATCGACGCGGTCAGCGCGGTCCAGCAAGAGGCGGACGGGTTCGCCGTTCGCTGACGCTCAGCTGGCCCAGGCGACGTGCCAGACGCGCCAGAGGGCGGTCGGATCCGACAGCGGGTCGCCGTGGACCAGGCTGAAGTCCGCCGGACCGCCCTCGCGGATCACGCCGGCCTCCGGCTCGCCGAGCAGGTCGCCGCCCCGCCAGGTCGCCGCGCCCAGCGCCTCCCACGGTTCGAGCCCCGCCGCGAACAGGCACTCCACCTCCCACGCCAGCTGGTTCGCCCGGGTCGAGCCGCCGCCGAAGTCGGTGCCGGTGGCGATCGCCACGCCCGCAGCCCGGGCCAGCCGGACGCTCTCCTCCGCGCGGGCCTGGCGGTCCAGGATGCTGCTTCGGCGCTTCGGCAGGACGAAGCGCTCGATGGAGGTGGTGGTGGCGAAGCCCAGCCACGATCGGAAGACCGCGAGCGTCGAGACGAGCGCCGTGCCCCGCGCGGCCATGGCGGCGGCAACGTCGGCGTCCAGCTCCATGCCGTGCTCGAGCGAGTCCACGCCCGCGGCCACCCCGACCCGGGCGCCCGCCAGGTCCCCGGAGTGGGCGGTCACCTTCACGCCCCGCGAATGGGCAGCCGCGATCACGGGACGCAGCTCGTCCGCGGACCACGGCGCGACGCCTGCCTCCGGCCCGTCGAGATAGAGCTTGAGCAGGTCCGCGCCGTCGTCGAGCTGGCCGATGGCGAGCCGCAGGAGCTCGTCCGCGTCGTTCGCCTCGACGCTGCGGGGGCCGGGCATCGTACCGGCGCGGTCCAGCCACGTTCCGGCCGCCCGGACGTGGGGGAATCCCGGGCGACCCCGCCATCGGTCGCGCACGCCGAGGCTCAGGGCCCGCAGGCGCCCGTCCACCGGGTCCTCGACCCGCGGGGCGCCGACGTCGCGCGCCCAGCGCACACCGGCGCCCGTCATCAAGCGTCCGTTGCGCTCCGCGACGGCCAGCAGCCGCTCCGGCGGATCATCGATGCGATCGATCCAGTGGGCGCCGCCGGGCAGGGTCAGGTGGCTGTGGCAGTCGACCATTCCTGGAACGAAGGTCGAGCCGCTCGCGTCGACAACATCGGTGGCCCCGTCGCGGGGCAGCGGGCCCTCGTCGTCGCTCGGCCGAATCCACGCGATCAGGCCGTCCGCGACGAGGATGCTCACGCCCAGCCGAAGGTGATCCGAGCGTCCGTCCGCCAGGGCGCCATCGCGGTAGAGCGTCGCGTTCATCGTGCCATCCTATCGGTCGCGGCAACGCCGCCGCATCCCCGGTTGAACGTTTCGTCCGCCCTGATCGTCAGGTGGACATGGCCGGATTGGAGCGACTGGCAGTGGTGAAGGCGAAGAACCCCGAGGCGAGCCGGACGGACGACGTGCAGGCGCGGACCTTCCCCGAGCTGGTGGACCGGCGCGTCCTCGACAGCGCCTACCGCTATGCGACGCTGATGCTCGGCAACCGCGCCGACGCGGAGGACGCGACCCACGACGCCGCGCTCACCGCGTGGCGCCATCTCGGGGACCTGCGCGACCCCGCGAAGTTCGAGGCGTGGTTCGGGCGGATCGTGGTCAACGCGTGTCGCGATCAGCTCCGGGCCCGACGCCGCCGGCCGATCCACATCGCGCTGGATCCCGAGCTGTCCACTCCCGATGCGAACGACGGCCTTGCCCGGCGCGACGCCCTGGCGGGCGCCATCCGCTCGCTCAGCGTTGACCACCGCGAGGTCGTCGTCCTGCGCTTCTTCGCGGACCTGACCGTCGACCAGATCGCGGCCCGCACCGGCGTGGGCGCCGGCACGGTCAAGTCTCGCCTCCATTACGCGCTGCGCCACCTTCGCGCGGCCGCCGACGCACAGGATCAGGGAGATTCGGGCCATGAACAACGACGAGTTGTTCGAACGAGACGTGCGTGCGTCGTTGCGGGCTTCCGCCGCGCGACCCGCCCCCGACGAGCTGGTAGCGCGGATCGGCGAGATCCCGTCGAGGCATCCGGCGCCGCGCGCCGGCGACCGGGGGCCGCGGCTCTTCGCCCGGGTCGCGGTGAACCTGGCGGCGGCAGCGGTGGTCGTCATCGCGGTCGCGGCGCTGATCGTGACCCGGAACGGGGGAACCTCCCGGCCGGCGGGCCCGGGACCGGATCCACCAGCGTGGCAACGCCCGGCGCCTCCGTGGCGCCCACTGCCACGGCGCCCGTCGCCTCGACGTCGCCCGGGCCGTCCGCTTCGGCGGGCGCGCCGACTTCGCTCCTCGGGCTCAGCCCGGCGTCGGTCACGTTCGTGTCGGTCGATGACGGCTGGGTTCTCGGGAAGGGCACCTGCGCGAGCGGGCCGTGCGCGGCGATGGCACGCACGACGGACGGCGGGAACACGTGGGCTGCCGTCGCGGCTCCCGCGGCGTCCATCGTCCCCGGTCCGGACCAGGGGGCCTCGGGCATCAGCGGGCTCCGCTTCGCGGACGCGCGCAACGGGTGGGCCTTCGGGCCCGACCTCTGGGCCACGCACGACGGCGGGGCCAGCTGGGCCCGGCTGACTATCCCCGGCCTTCCGGCGGATGCCGGGATCGCAGCCCTCGAGACTGCCGGCGGGACGGTCCACGCGGTCGTGCTCGACGGTGGGGATTACCGCGTCGCGTCCAGCCCCGTGGGCACGGACGACTTCCGCCTCGCGCAGGTTCGCGTGCCAGTGGGGGCCGGGCCGGTCCCGTCGGTGCAGCTGGTCCTTTCGGGCGCCGCGGGTTGGCTGCTCGAGAACGACCGGACGGTCGTGGCCGGCGCTCGACTGGTGAACGGGGCGTGGATGACGTGGCAGCCGCCCTGCGGGGATGTCGTCGGCCCGGCCTTCCTCGCCGCGTCGAGCCCGACCGAGCTGACGGCGGCCTGCGACGTGGGGCTCTGGGGCACCCCGGCGGGGGACCACCTGTACCTGTCGCACGATGGAGGATCCACGTTCGTCGAGTCGGGCACCGGGGTACCGGTCCAGATGGCCGCGCAGGTCGCCGCGTCGTCGCCCTCCGTGATCGTCGTCGCCGGCAGCGACTCGACCGGGGCACGCCTCGTCGCGACGTTCGACGGCGGGCGGACGTGGACCGTCGTCGCTCCACTCGGCGCCGTCACGATCCGCGACCTGGGGTTCACCTCGGCCCAACAGGGCGTGGTGATCACCGCGCCCGCCGACGCACCGGCCAGCCTCCGGATGACGCGCGACGGGGGCCACACCTGGCGAGCAGTGGGAGCTGCCGGCGGCTGAGCAAGGCGTCGGGGGCGACACGACGGGCCGGATCGGGCGCAATCGGCCCGCCCTCAGCCCACCATCACCAGGACCCGGTGGTGGCCCCGGGCGCCGTCCGGGGCGGGGTCGGACACCTGGGCCGTCTGGACGTCACCGGTGTCGTCGGTCGCGCGAACCTCCAGGTTGTGCGCGCCGGGCGTCGCGGTCCATGCCAGCGTCCACTGGACCCAGGTGGCGTTGGAGATCGCCCGGCTGATCTCGGCGGCCTGCCAGGGGCCGTCGTCGATCCGGAGCTCCACCGCGGCGATTCCGCGGTCCGGCGCCCAGGCCACGCCGCCGACGTCGACGACGCCCGGTGACAGGGTGGCACCGCTCGTCGGCACGTCGATCCGCGATTGGGTCAGGATGGGTCCGTCCTTGGCCCAGCCCAGGGGCACCCAGTAGCCGTCCACAGCCTCGCGGGTCGTCAGCTGGATCTCCGAGAGCCATTTCGTCGCCGAGACGTAGCCGTAGAGGCCCGGAACGATGAGACGGGCGGGAAAGCCGTGGTCGGCCGGCAGCGGCTCTCGGTTCATCCCCACGGCGATCATCGGCTCCCGCCCGGGCGCCATCGCCCAGGCCGTCGGGAACCCGACCGTGAAGCCGTCCACGGAGCGGCCAACGATCTGCGTCGCTCCCGGCTGGACGCCCGCAGTCTCCAACACGTCCTTCAGCCGCACGCCGGTCCATAGCGAGTTCCCGACGAGGTGCCCCCCGACCACGTTGCTGACGCAGGAGATCGTCACGTACTGCTCGTAGAGCGGCATCGCGAGGAGCTCGTCGTAGGTGAAGGTGAGGGGATGGGCGACCATGCCGGTGACATCCAGCGTCCAGCTGGCCGGGTCAACGCGCGGGACGAGCAGCGCGGTGTCGATCCGGTAGAAGTCGGCGTTCGGCACGACGAGGGGAGTGAGGCCCGGGGTGCCGAGCACCTGGTCGGCGGCCAGGGGCGGCACCGCGCGGAGCGGCGCGGGGATCTTCGTGGAGCTCACGATGGCATCGGCGTGCTGTGCGTCGAGGAGCGAACGTCCGGCGCCGCCCGCGACGATCACGCCGCCGAGCGTCCCGGCGCTCGCGATCAGGAACCGGCGACGGGTCCACTCGGGCGTGCTGCGGTCCGCCACCTCGGCGTTCGGGCGGCCCCCGCCGGCTGCGCTCTCCGCGAGCGACAGGAGGGTCAGCAGGGCGACGAGGCCCACCGTCGCGGCGATGCCCGCGTTGCCCGCCGCCAGCGCCTGGGACGCGAGCGGGTCACGGAGCGCAGCCGCGCCTGCGAGGAGCCCGAAGGCGACGAAGACGGCCTCCCCGAACCACCGGCGGCGCGCGGCCAGGATCCCGGTCCCCGCGGCGACGGCGAGCGCGACGACGACCACGACGGCATTCAGGGCGACCTTGTCGTTCGTGCCGAACAGGTTCGCCACCAGGTCCTTGGCACCCGGCGGCTGGAGGCTGATCACGAGCGATCCCATCGCGGTCACCAGCGAGGGCGCGCCCTGGACCAGGCCCGCGGTCAGCTCGGAGGCCGCGATCGCGACGCCCGCGGCGAGCGCGCCGGCAATGGCCGGGCGCCACGATCCGTCCAGCGTCCGTCGCAGCCGAGCCCGCCCTGCGGTGGGTGCCGGGCCGGTGGCCTGCGAGTCGCTCATGCTGTTCATCGTCTCAAGGTTCGGGCTTCCGTTACGGCCGGATGTCGCCGTCGAAGCGCCGGTCATCGCGGGGACCCGGCCGTCGCCCCTTCCCGGCCCACACGCGCCGTTCGCCGGATCCTACGTCGGGCGCCCCCGGACGGATCTGGACGAGCTCAGCGTCGGCCGGCCACGCCGTCGGGGCGCGTTCCGCACCCGGATGGCTCCTCGCCGGTCGCGGTACCCTGACGCCCCGATGGCCGGCGCGTCCCGCCGCTCTCGGGGTGATGGGGGAACCGGTCGTGCGGAGCATCGACACGTTGGTGGTCGGCGGGGGCCAGGCGGGCCTCGCGTCGAGCCATTCCCTCGCCCGGCGTGGCGTCGACCACGTCGTGCTGGAGGCGGGACGCGTCGGCGAGAGCTGGCGCAGCCGGCGCTGGGACTCCTTCACGCTCGTGACCCCGAACTGGATGACCGCGCTGCCCGACCTGCCGGCAGGGGTCGGCGGCACCGACCACCCCAACGGCTTCCTGCCGCGGGCGGAGATCATCGAGATGCTGTCGAGCTGGGCAACCGCCCTGGCCGCGCCGGTCCGTGAGGGTGTCGCCGTCGCGTCGGTTACTCGAGACTCCGCCGGCTCCGGCTTCACAGTGGAGACGACCGAGGGTCCGTGGCGCGCCCGCCGCGTGATCGCGGCAACCGGCACCAACTGCACGCCGCGCCGACCCCCGTTCGCGACCGACCTGCCGACCCCGATCGCGCAGCTGGACGTGATTGCCTATCGGAGCCCGGAGCTGCTGCCGCCCGGTGCCGTCCTCGTCGTCGGGAGCGGGCAGTCGGGCTGCCAGATCACGGAGGAGCTCCGGCTCGCCGGCCGCGACGTGTACCTGAGCGTCGGGAGCGCAGGCCGCCTCATCCGGCGCTACCGGGGCAGGGACGCGTTCCGCTGGAACGTCGCCGGTGGCCTCTTCGACCTGACCGAGGCGCAGTGGGCGGACCCGCGCGGTCGTCGGTCGCCGAACCCGCACCTCACCGGGGCTCGAGGCGGGCACACGATCAACCTGCACCGGCTCGCGCGCGATGGCGTTCACCTGGTGGGGCGCATCGAGGGGGTCGCGGGCGATCGGCTTCGGATCGCCGACGACCTCCATGCCCGCCTCGCCGGGGCGGACGCGTTCGCGGCACGGTTCCGGCAGGGGATCGACGAGCAGATCGAACGGGCGGGCCTGGTCGCCCCGGACCCCGACGATTCGGACGACTACCCGGGTGACGACGGCTTTCGGGTTCCGCTCGTGGCCGAGCTGGACCTGGGCGCGGCGGGGATCGCGAGCGTGATCTGGGCCTGCGGGTTCGCGCCCGACTTCTTGTACCTCCGCCTGCCGGTCCTCGCCGACGACGGCTGGCCGATCCACGACGGCGGCATCACCAGCGTGCCGGGGCTCGCGTTCGTGGGCCTCCGGTTCCAGACCTCCGCGAAGTCGGACCTGCTCTTCGGCGTGGCCGCGGACGCCGCGCGCGTGGTGGACCGCCTCTTCGAAGCGGCCCCGGGGGCGGCACGCTGAGCGGCAGGCAGGCCGCCGCGGAGCACGGCGCACGGGTCGACCCACCGGGGAGCGGCCGCGTCCTCGTCCTCGTGCCGGCCTTCAACGAGGCACCCCGGATCGGGGACGTGGTGCGCCAGGCGCTCGCCCACCTGCCGGTCCTCGTCGTCGACGACGGATCGTCGGATGCCACCGCGGCCGAGGCGCAGGCCGCCGGCGCGACCGTGCTCGTCCAGCACCCGAACCAGGGCAAGGGTGCCGCGCTGCGGGCGGGCTTCCGGTGGGCGCTGGAGCGCGGCTTCGACGCGGTCGTCACCCTCGACGGCGATGGGCAGCACGACCCGGCCGCCATCCCCGCCTTTCTCGTCGCCCGCTCGGTCGCGGGTGATGCGCTGGTGATCGGCTGTCGCGACTTCCGCCGGATGCCGCCCGTGCGGCGCCTGGCGAACTCGCTCGGTGGCCGGGCGTTCTCGTGGGCGGTCGGCCGCGAGATCCCCGACAATCAGTCCGGGTATCGCCTGGTCGACCGGCGGCTCATGGTCGCGCTCCTAGCCGGCCGCGAGGCCGGCTTCGCGTTCGAGGTCGAGATGATCACGACGTGCATCCGGGGCGGGTGGCCGATGGCCTGGGTGCCGATCCGGACGATCTACTCCGGCGAGCCCAGCCATATCCGGCCGGTCGCGCACCTGGGCAGCTTCGTCCGCGTGATCCTCGAGGCGCGCCGGTCGGTCCGGCGGCCGCTGCCGTAGGACGAGGGACGCCACGCGCGTCCCGCGGGACGGACCCGGGCGGCCTACCCTAGGCGGCGATGCCACGCGCTCGACCCGCCCGACCAGCCACGATCTCGACTCCGTCCGTCCCCGGCGCGCTGGCGCACTGGCCGCGCCCCGCGAAGGTCGCCTTCATCGGCTCCCACGGGATTCGCAAGACAAGCGCCGTGCTGGCGTTCGCGGCCACGGTCCAGCGGGCGGGCTGCTCCGCGGAGCTCGCGCGCGAGGTCGTGCGCGACAACCCGCTCGGCATCAACGAGGGCGCCACGGGCGAGGCACAGCTGTGGGTCCTGGTCTCGCAGATCCGGCAGGAGCTGGAGCTCGCGCGCAAGGCCGACATCCTCGTCACGGACCGGGGCGTCATGGACAACTTCGCGTACTACCTGCGGGCCTGCGGCGGGTCGGACCGGTACGCCGTGGAGGCGCTGGTCCGCAGCTGGTCCGCCACCTACGACCTGGTGGTCCGGCTGCTTCCCGACATCGAGCTCCAGGCCGACGGCGTGCGGAGCACGAATGATGCATTCCGCGACGAGGTGGAGGCGGTCCTCGATCGGGTCCTGCCGACGCTCGTGGAACCGGTACGGCTGGTCACGCTCCGCGCGTCGGAGGTGACGAGCCGCTTCGACTGGTGGGCGCTCCTGGAGCGCCTGGCGGCCTCCGTCGGCGCGACCATCCGCCCGCCCACGATCTGGACCTGACGCGGCTCAGGCCGCGCCGCCCGCCGGGGGATGGTCGGCGACGGGACCGGGGAGAATGACGGGGACGCCGTCGGCGCCCGGCCCCGGGATGGCGATGAGACCCGTCACTGCGCCGGACGGGAGCGTGGCGCCGCGCACGGCGTCGGCGACGACGATCGCGGCGACCAGGCCAACGACGCCGGCAACCGCGAAGAGGCCGGGGATCGTGAGCGCGGTGGCGATCAGGCCGGCGGCGCCGGTGCCCAGGATCGTGGCCAGGCCGGTGGTCGCCGAGAAGATCCCCTGCGCCGTGCCCGCCAGGCCGGCCGGCGCCCGGGCAGCGACAAAGCCGACCCCACCGACGAAGAAGAGGCCGAACCCCGCCCCCTCGAGCGGGGCGACCGCCACGAGCATCTCCCCGTTCGGGGCGAGGGCTGCCAGGACGTTGCGGGCGGCAAACAGCACGCCGCCCGCCACGAGGAGGCGTCCGGCGCCGAACCGTGCGGCCAGGCGCGGGAACGACCACATGATCGGGATCTCGACGAGCGCTCCCACCACCCAGGCCAACCCGACGAGTGACGCGGCCCCGCCGAGCGCGACGATCTGGATCGAGTAGAACCCGTTGACGGCGGCCAGCGCCGCCCAGACCAACAGCGCGCCGACGAGGAAGCGTCCCATCCGCGGCTGCCGGACCAGCTGGAACGTGCCGACGCGCAGGCTCGCGTGCCGCCTGGTGGCACGCCGCGGCACGCCGAGCGCGATGAGCGCGGTCAGCGCCAGGCACGGGACGTAGACGAGGAACAGGGCGCCCGTGCCCTGGGCATCCAGGAGTGGCCCGCAGATCGCGGCCGAGATGACGAACGAGACGGATCCCCAGGCGCGCACTCGCCCATAGCGCGCCCGGTCCGCGCCGAGCAGCTCCATCGTCCGGGCGTCGAGGACCGGGCCGATGCCCGCCAGCCCCACCGAGAGGACCACGACGGCCGCGGTCACGGCGGCTGGCTCTCGGGCAAGGGCCAGCGCGAGCGCGCCGCCCGCGGCGACGAGGGCCGCCGCCGGCAGCGTCAGGCGTGACCGCCCGAACAGGTCCGCGATGGTGCCCCATGCCGGGCGCAGCCACCAACTGCGTCGCCGCGGAGAGCGCGGCCAGCAGCCCGATCATGTCCAGGTCCAGGCCGAGCGCACGATAGTGGACGGGCAGGTAGGGGAACGCCGCCCCCACTGCGACGAAGTAGACGATGTAGGTGCTGGCCGCCCGCCGGATCGGTGGCATCCGTCAGAACATCGTGCTGCACCAGGGAGCGCGTGTGACCGCGAAAAGCTCGTCGGCCCGACGGAGCGCCCCGGCCGTGCCCTCGCCGACGCGCCCGACCTGTGCGAGGTCCGAGAACCGGAACGTGCCCAGGTACGCGGCGGCGAGATCGGCCGCGTCGAGCGTCAGGTCGGCGGGCGCGGTCGATGGCTCGACGGTGCCCCGTCCGACCTCGCCGGCCACGAGGCGCCAGCGCCCGGCGTTCCACGGGCAGAACGGGTCGCGGATCTCGAGCACGAGCTCGCCTGCGCGCCCGTAGGTCCGTGCCGCCAGCGCGGCCGGGATGTCCACGACGCGAAGCCAGAGCGCGTCGCCGACCGTGAAGCCCAGCCGGCGCGGCTCCGCGAGCAGCAGCTGGAGCGGATGCGGCACGGGCGCGCGGACGCCACTGACCAGCGTGACCAGGTCCACGTCCAGGAGCCAGCTCCACAGGTCGCGCGTCGCCCGCGGCGTGCTCGCGATGACCTCGATCGCGAAGAGCCGGCCCTTCGGACCGCGCTCGTCCCAGTCGGGCTTGACGCGGTAGATGGCCGTCCCTTCCACGGCCCCGTCGGCCTCGTAGACGGCGAAGAACTTCATGCCGTTCGCGCTCCGCGCCTGGTCCGTGTCGTGGAGCGTCGCCCAGCGCCACCATGCCTCGCTGCGCGCCACCATCCCGGGCGTCTCGGACCGGACCAGGTCGTAGAGTGTGGGGAAGATGCCCAGCGCCGCCTCGCGGTCCACGAGGCGGACGGTCCCCATCGCGGGAGCCGGGCGCGCGAACGCGGCCCGGTCGCGTGCGATCTCGAAGCTGCCGCTGAGCGTGGCGAGGCCGTACCCGAAACGCTGGTAGATGGCGCCCTCCGAGGCCCACAGGATCGCGAGCGGCTCGCCGCGCGCGCGGACGTCGTCCAGCTGGTGGCGCATCATCGAGCGGAGGATCCCGCGTCGCCGGTGGGATGGGCTGACGCCGACCAGGGTCACGCCTGCCGCGGCAGCCTCCCCGCCGGGCACGCTCAGGCGGAACGTGATGGCGCCAGTCGTCGCCACCGGCTGGTCGCCGTCGAACGCCGCGATGATCCGTTCCGGTTCCCAGAGGCGATGCTCCTCGTCGCCCGGGTCGGGCGTCTCCGCGAACGCGAGATTGAGCGGCGCCGCGAACGCCTCCATCGTCTCGGCCGTCGCGGTCCGGATCGGGTACCTGTTCGCGGTTCCCGGCGCGCCCGTCACGCGTCAATCCTCGCGCGCGGTCGGCTGCCGTCCGCCAGCTGTGCCACGGCCCCCGCCACCGCCCGGATCTGGGCCGGCGAGACCCGACAGCAGCCCCCCACGATCGTGGCGCCCGCCCGGATCCAGCGCTGAGCGGCGGGCCCGTCGACCGTCGGACCGTTGCCGTCGATCCATCGCTTCGCGACCGCGTCCCAGCGCTCGCCGCTGTTCGGGTAGACGATCAGTGGCTTGGACGTGGCGCTCCGCGCGCGCACCAGCAGCTCGTCCACGTGCTGCGGGGCCGTGCAGTTGACGCCGATCGCCAGCACGCGCGACGACTGCTCCGCCAGGGCGAATGCCTCCTCGACCGCCGCGCCGCTCCGCAGGCGGGCGCCGTCGGCGCAGGAGAAGCTGAGCCAGCCCCGCGCACCGGGCGTCTCCTCGAGCATCTCGACCAAGGCGACCCCCTCCTCGAGCTCCGGGATGGTCTCGCAGGCGAGCAGGTCGGCCTCCGTCGCGACCAGGACCTCGAGCCGCTCGCGATGGAAGTCCCGGAGCTCGCCCACGCTCCGGCCGTAGCGGCCCCGGTACTCGGCGCCGTCGGCACGGGAGGCGCCGTACGGCCCGATGGAAGCCGCCACCAGCAGCGGGCCGGTGTCGTGCGGGGACCGCTCCGCCCGCCAGGCCTCCCGTGCCTCGGCCGCGAGCGCGACGCTCCGCCGCATCAGGCTGATGGCCGCGGAGTGGTCGATCCCGCGGGCCGCGAAGCCCTCGAACGTGGCCTGGTAGCTCGCCGTGGTCGCGATCGCCGCGCCGGCCCGGTAGAAGGCCAGGTGGGCGCGCGTGATCTCGCCCGGGTTCTCGACGAGGAGACGGGCCGACCAGAGCGGGTCCGCGAGATCGTTTCCCTGGGCTTCCAGCTGCGTCGCCAGCCCGCCGTCGAGCACGACGGCGCCGTGGCGCGCGACGAGCGACGCGAGCGGATTGTCGTCGGGCGGGCTGGTCTCCAGCGTCCCCGTTCCCGCCCCGGTCTGGTCCATTCAGCCGGCGCCGCCGATGTCCAGGGCGTAGGCCTCCCAGACGAGGTCAGCCCCGTGCTGGCGATGGCGGATGAACCGGCCCATCAGTCGCTGCAGGTCGTCCCGGATCGCGTCGAAGTCGGTCCCCTCCGGGAGCGGCGCGGTGAACCGTGCGACCGCGTCGATGACGGCGCTCGTCAGCGGCGGGTGCTCTTCGCGCAGCCGGCGCGCCCTGCCCCTGACATGCGGCGCGATCTCCTCCATCTCGTCGTAGAGGCCACCGGCGCCTTCCGTCTCTGCCACGTGCTCGGCGAACGCGTCCTGGAGGGCCGCGAGCCGCGCCGCCACTCCGTCGCGCCATCGCTCGGAATCCTGGGCGGGGGACGAGACCGCGTTCTCGAGCTCGACGAGCGCGTCCCGAAGCTCGCGCCGCCGACGCGCGGCCGCTTCCAGCGCCTGGGTTGCCTGGTGCTCCTGGTTCACGGGATTCCCTCCGGATCGCGGGCTGTCGCCCGCCAATGGTAGGCCCGCTCAGGCTTCCCGGCGCGGACGGACGGCGATCGGCCCGATCACCTCGCGCCAGGCTCTCGTGAGGATCCGGAACTCGTCGGCGGGTATCCGGTCCACGGCGACGACGGCCGCGGCGGTCTCGGCGGCGCACTCCGCGGCCACGCGGCGAAGCGCGGGGTCCGGGAGCGCGGCGAGCGCGCCGAGCGCGGCATCACGCGCCCCGGCCGCCGCCGCGAGGGCGACGACGTCGCGCTCGTTCGCGAAGGCCCGGTCTCGGGCGCGTCGCGCAGCGGCCGGAGCCTTTCGGGCCCCGGGACCGTACTGCAGGGCTGCCCGCCGGGCGACCTCCAGGCGCGCCGCCTCGTCCGGTCCCAGCACGCCGGCCCGGGCCACGATCGCCGCGACGATCTCGGCTCGCGGCCCGTACGCGCCGGTCGCGCAGATCTCGGCGACCCTTTGCCTCCGGCGTCGCCCATCGACCACGTGGATGACGGCCAGGATGCCGAACGCGCCGAGCAGGGCGACCCAGACGATCAGCTCGGAGGCAAGGTTGCGGGCCTGGTCGGTGCTCACGCCCCGATTGTGGCGGACGTCGCACGTCCGGGTGCAGCCCACTCGAGGTACTTCAAGGGGTGTCGGTCCTGACGTAGCGCCGCCCGATCAGGGCGAACGCGGGCAGCCGGTCCAGCCAGGCGGAAAGTGGCTGCGACGGACGGCCCTCTCGTCCGGCGATCGCGAGCCGGGCGTTCGCCTCGTCGCCGCTGGGCCGCGCGTCCACGATCGCGAGGTCGATCGCGACCCGGCCGGGCACGCCCTCGCCCAGGGTTGCGGTCGCCTCGGCCGGCGGCGGTCCGACCTCGTACTCGGCACGAACCTCGGCCTCGGCACGCCAGCGCGGTCGACGGAGCAGGATCCGCCCCCACGTCTCCGCCACGTCCGGGGTGACCTGGCCGTCGCCCGGCCGGGGTGCCGGCACGACCTCGAGCCCCCGGGACCAGCGCGCCGCCCGGTGGAGCAGCGCGTACTCGTCCAGGTCGGCAAAGCGGGCCAGGTCGTCGGCGGGCGAGCCGACACCGAACAGCGCGGCGATCGACGTTGCGAACACGGTCGGCAAGGTCGAGATCGATGCCGCGGACCGTGCGGTGGAAGTAGACCTGCTGGTACATGAAGAGGCGTGCCGTCAGGAACATCTCCAGGGCGCTGAGGCCCAATTCGTAGAGCGTCAGCCCGCGCTCCGAGACGAAGGCATAGCGCCGCAGCCGTTCCGCATCCACGGGTCCGGCGGCGACTCCCGTGAAGTACGAGTCGCGCCGCACGTAGTCCAGGTTGTCGACCGTGAAGACCCCCGAGAAGAGGGGTTGGAGCCAGCGGACCCAGAGGGGCATCGCCGCGTCGTCCAGGGGCGGCTTCGAGATCAGGAACGCGACCCAGGCCGGATCGACCGTCTCTCCCGGTGCGATGGCATCCCGCGCCGGAACGCCGCCCGGCGCTCGACGGAGGCCCCGGATCAGCGGCGCCAGCTCCTGCGTGACGATCAGCTGCGACAGGTCCTCGTGGGTGAGCGCCTTGGCGCCGATGCGTCGGGCGTCATCCGGCGCCGGGAAGGCCGCCAGGACGTGCTCGTCGTAGAAATGCGCGAACGGCCCGTGACCCACGTCGTGGAGCAGGCCGGCCACGCGAAGTGTCTCCACCACCAGCCCCTCGGACGGGACGGGCGCGCCGGTCCCGGCGATCGCCAGCGACTCGGCCAGGGAGGGGTAGAGCTGGCGCGCCCACAGCCCTGCCTCGTGCATGACGCCAAGGCCGTGGGTGAACCGCGAGTGCTCCGCCGTGGGGAAGACCCAGCGCGCGCTCTGGAGCTGGCTGATCCTGCGGAGGCGCTGCAGCCAGACCGTGTCGAGGAGGTCCTCCTCCGCCGTCGCCTCCTCCGCCAGACCGGCCGCTCGTGCCGCGGCCGGTGAGAGCCGCTTGGTCAGCTCGATGTAGCCGTGGATCGGGTCGCTGATGAGGTTGACGGCGGCGAAACGGGCCGGTCGCATGGGAGGATTGTGGCCCTTCGGGAGGTTACTCGCGTGGGTAGCGCGCCGCGGCCCGGAGCACGATGCCGGCAACCTCGCCGCGCAGCGCCTCGGGCGCCAGGACCTCCACGTCCGCGCCCCAGCCCAGGATCCACGGACGGATCTCGAGCGTGCCGGAGACCCGGGCGCGCCACGTCAGCGAGCCGTCGGCGTTCCTCGCCAGCGACTGGGTCGGGTGCCAGGTGGTCTCCGCCACGCGCGAGGCGACCGAGCGGTCGAAGCGCAGGACCACCTCCACCACCGCCTGGTCCGCGACGATCCCCCAGGCGCGGTCCAGGGCCGCCTCGATCTCGCCGTCGGGCGGCGGCTCGAAGAGGATCCCGGTCATGGAGCAGAGCGCGGATCCGCTCCAGCTTGAACGTGCGGAGCCCGGCCTTCGTCTCGTCGAAGCCGATCAGGTACAGCGCGTGCGTCTCCGCGGACGGCTCGATGAGATAGGGCCGGACCCGGGCCGCGCGGGGCGGGCGCGCCGGATCGTACGTGCTGGGGTCGTAGGTCAGCTCCACGACCCGCCGCTCCGCCCACGCCTGGGTGAGGAGCCGCAGGTTGCGGCTCCCGGTCGGGTCCAGGGGCCGAGCGGCCATCACGTCGAGGGTTCGCTGCACGTGGCGGCCGAGGACCGGTGGCAGCGCTTCGCCCAGCTTCTGGAACGCGGCAGCCAGGTCCGGATCGTGCAAATCCGCGTAGCGCGCCATCAGGCGCGCGGCCAGGAAGACGGCCATCGCCTCCGCGCGGGTCAGGCGGAACGCGGGCAGGAACGCCTTGTCGGAGATCCCCCAGCGGCCGCCGTCGGCCCAGAGCGGGATGTCGAGCTCGTCCTCGAGAGCGCGCAGGTCCCGGTAGGCGTTGCGCCGGGACATCCCCACGAACGCCGCGATCTGGTCCGGCGTGGCGCCCTCCGGGTGCGCCTCGAGGTACGTGGTGACCCGGTAGAAGCGGGCCAGGCGGTCGCGCTTGCGGCCGACCGCGTCCGCGCCGGAGTCCCAGCGATCCATGGTCGTCCTCTCCTCCGTCAGGGCGCCGGCGCCACGATCGTGATCGGGCTGCCCCGCTCCGTGGCCGTCAGGCTCGCCTCCAGCCGTGCCTGGACGGCGCCCGCCCGGAGCGCGAAGCCCTCGCCCTCGATCCACCCGTCGGCCCGGCCGAGCTGGGCGTCCGTGAAGACCCAGTACTCCAGCTCGCCCCGCCAGCGGTGCAGGTCGGCGTCGCCCGCCAGCCAGCGGACCTGCGGGAACGTCAACCGGAACGTGTCTCCGCCGATCGCGAGACGGCAGTGCCGCGCTCGCGCCCCGTCGACATACGCGATCCCCAGGTCCTCGGCAGCCGCCCGGGCCGCGGAATCGAGCCCTTGCTGCATGACGGCGACGTCGAGCGACTCGCCCCCGACGGCGGTGCCCGGCACCCGGAGCCAGGAGCCCCCGGTTCCCGGAGCCAGCCCTGCGTCCCGATCCGGGCCGCCCCGCCCAGCCCCAGCGCCTGGATGCTCGCGACCTCCGACGTCCACGCGAAGTCGAGACCCGAGCGTGCGCCTCGGACGCGCGCGCCGCCGATCGGGCGCCCGTCGATGGTGCCGCTGAGCGTCAGCGCGAGGCGCGCGCTGCTGCCGGTGGTGATCGGGGCGTCACAGGTGGGCGGGACCAGCGTCGGGTCGGTCGGGCCGAACTGCGATGACACCGCGGGACGCCCCGCGAGCGCCAGGTTGTTCGCGACGGCGACGGAGGCCAGGAGCGTGGTCGTGATCAACCCGACGCCCAGCCCCGCCGCGAACGGCCACGGTCAGCCGCCGGCGGCGCCGCACACCCGGCTCCATCACGTGTCGGGTCAGGCCGAGCGCGGCGAAGAGCGACGTCCCGAGGATCGCGAGGGCCCACGGGTAGCCGGCCTCGAGCGAGGGGACCAGCGTCTGGAGGCCGCGATCCACGATCTGGCGCCAGAGGCTGGCCAGGGACGGAAGGAGGATGAGGCCGGTCCCGATCGCAAGCGCCGCGATGATGCGGAACGTCTTCTGGCCGTGGGCCGCGGGCGGCCACGCGAACGAACGCCGCCGAGATCCCGACCGGCAGCAGCAGCGCAATCCCGACCAGGAGGTCGGCCGGGCCGCCGGGCCGGTAGCCCACCAGGACGAGGAGGCTCGTGGCGGCCCACAGGGCGGTGAGGCCCGCCGCGAGGAGCCGCATCTCGAAGACCCGGACGCGCACGCCCCGAGTCTAGCCGAGCATCCGACCCTGCGAGGCCCACGGATCTCGACGGTCACCGGTGGGGTCTGCCGCTCGGGTACACTCTCGCCGGTCCCGACATGGAGGAGAGTCTGCGAACGATGCGAACCCCATTCCGCTTCGCGGCGACACTCGCGCTGACCGGCGCGTTCGTGGCCGCCTGCTCCGGCGCGGCGACCCCGACGCCCGCCCCATCGGTTGCGGCCCCGTCGGCCGCGGCCCCGTCCACCGCCGCGTCGCCGGCCGCCTCGCCGAGCACCGCGGTCGTTCCCAGCCCGTCGCCCGACCCGTGCGCCCCGGCCAACCTCGCGACGCTGACGTCCGGCACGCTGACGATCGGCACCGACAACCCTGCCTACCCGCCGTACTTCCAGCCGCCCGCCTCGGGGAACGCGCCCAAGCCCTGGCAGCTCGGCGATCCCACCAACGGCCAGGGCTTCGAGAGCGCCGTCGCCTACGCCATCGCCGCCAAGCTGGGCTTCGCGACGGACAAGGTGACCTGGACCGTCGTGCCGTTCGCCAACTCGTACGCGCCCGGCAAGAAGCCGTTCGACTTCTACCTCGCCCAGGTCTCGTACACGGCCGAGCGGGCAACCGCGGTGGACCTGTCGGACGGCTACTACTTCGTCGCCCAGTCGGTCGTGGCGCTGACCGCGAACCCGCTCGCCAAGGTCACCACGATCTCGGGGCTCAAGAGCTTCAAGTTCGGGGCCCAGGTCGGGACGACGGCCTACGACACGATCAAGAACGTGATCCAGCCGACGACCAAGATCTCCGTCTACAACAACAACGACGCCGCCGTCAAGGCGCTCCAGGCCAAGCAGATCGACGGCCTCGTGGTGGACCTGCCGACGGCGTTCTACGTGACCGCGGCCCAGATCGTCGATGCCAAGGGCAACCCGCTCGCGAGCATCGTCGGCCAGCTGCCGGTCCAGGCCGGCCCCAATGCCGAGCACTTCAGCCTCGTCCTCGCCAAGGGCAGCCCGCTGACGGCGTGCGTCAACCAGGCGCTCTGGCCGCGATCAAGGCCGACGGGACGCTCGACCAGATCACCAAGACCTGGCTGTCCGACAAGGCCAACGCGCCCATCCTGGCGCCCTGACGCACCGGTCGGGACGCAGCGCGCCGGTGTCCGGCCTGGTCAACCCCCTCGGGGATCCACTCGATCCCCGAGGGTTCGTCGGGCCGGCGCGCTCGGGAGGCCGGACGGGCGCCCTGCGGTCCACCGCGATCGCGTTCGGGAGCACGATCCTCGCTGTTCGGCTTCCTGGGCTGGATCGCGGTCAACTCGTCCGGCTGGCCGCTGGTCCAGCACTCGTTCCTCAACGGCCAGCTCCTGGCGGATTCCCTCCCCGACATCGCCGCCGCGTTCTGGGTGAACATCCAGCTGTTCATGATCGCGGAGGTCCTGATCCTGGTCCTCGCCCTCGTGATCGCGGTCCTGCGCAGCATCCCGGGGCCCGTCTTCTTCCCCTTCCGGCTCATGGCGACGGCCTACGCGGACATCTTCCGGGCTCTGCCGGGGGTCCTGATCATCTACATCCTCGGGTTCGGGATCCCCGGCCTGAACATCGACGGGGTGCCGACCGACCCGTTCTTCTACGCGGTGATCGCGCTGACGCTGATCTACTCGGCCTACGTGTCGGAGGTGTACCGGGCCGGGATCGAGTCGGTCCACCCGAGCCAGGAGGCCGCGGCCCGCTCGCTCGGCCTGAGCCAGTGGCAGGCGCTCCGGTACGTCGTCGCTGCCACAGGCGATCCGGCGCGTCATCCCGCCGCTGCTCAACGACTTCATCGGCCTCCAGAAGGACACCGTCCTGGTCTCGTACATCGGCGTCGTCGAGATCTTCCGGCAGTCGCAGATCACGGAGGCGGCCCAGTTCAACTTCACGCCCTACCTCGCGACCGCGGCCGTCTTCCTGGTCATCACGATCCCGCTGGCACGGCTCACCGACTGGCTGATCGTCCGCGACCGGCGTCGGGCAGCGGCGGGAGCCCGGTGAGCGGCGCGACCGGGACCGGCCCTGCGGATCGAGGGACTTCACAAGTCGTTCGGGCGGACTCCGGTCCTGCGCGGGATCGACCTCACCCTCGCCCAGCACGAGGTCGTCTGCCTGATCGGCGCCTCGGGGAGCGGGAAGTCGACCCTCCTGCGCTGCGTCAACCTCCTCGAGCCGATCGACGCCGGGCGGATCGTCGTGGCCGGCGAGGAGATCACGGCACCCGGGGTGGACGTGAACCGGATCCGGCGCCGCATCGGGATCGTCTTCCAGGCCTTCAACCTGTTCCCCCACATGAGCGTGCTCGACAACGTCACGCTCGCGCCCCGCAAGGTCCTCGGCCATGGCGCCGGCGGAAGCGGCGGCCCGCGCGGTGGCGCTGCTGGAGCGCTTCGGCCTTGCCGACAAGCGGGTCGAGTTCCCGGACCGGCTCTCGGGCGGCCAGCAGCAGCGGGTCGCGATCGTGCGGGCGCTGGCGATGGACCCGGAGCTGCTGCTCCTCGACGAGGTGACCAGCGCGCTCGACCCCGAGCTGGTGGCGGAGGTCCTCGCGGTGATCCGCGAGCTGGCGCGGGGCGGGATGACGATGCTGATCGCGACCCACGAGATGGGCTTCGCGCGCGATATCGCGAACCGGGTCTGCTTCCTGGACGGCGGCCAGATCCTCGAGGAAGGACCGCCCGAGCAGATGTTCCGCGCGCCGCGCGCCGAGCGAACGCAGCAATTCCTCCAGCGGGTCATGGAGGCGGGGCGGCTGTAGGCCGGAGCCGGCCCTACGCGGGGTGCGAGCCCACCGGATCCATCGGGTCCATCGGGGTGGGCTCGGAGAGCGTGAAGTCCGCGGCCAGCGCCAGCCCCTCGGCCGCCGTGGCGATCTGGTCCCGCCCGCGGCGTTTCGCCACGAAACAGGCCCGGTCCGCGGCCAGCAGGATCTCGCCGCGCGTCGCGCCGTCGGCGGGGTACGTCGCGACGCCGATCGATGCGCTCACGAGCGGGCGGCCGTCGTGCAGGGCCCACTCGCTCGACAGGGCCCGCAGGGAGTCCCGAACCCTGCACGCCACGGCCATCGCGCCGGCAGGATCCTGGGTGGGCACGAGCACGGCGAACTCGTCGCCGCCGTATCGGTAGACGCGATCCGAGTCGCGGCTTGCGTTGGTGATGATCCCGGCAACCCGGCGAAGGAGCTCGGTGCCCGCCTCGTGGCCCATCGTCTCGTTGACATCCCTGAAGTTGTCGAGGTCCAGCATCAGGAGGCCGAAGCGATCGTCCAGCCCGGCCGGTTGGTCCAGCCAGGCGCGGAACGTGCCGGCGTTGAAAAGGCCGGTGACCTGGTCGGTCTGGGCCTCGATCTCCTTCATCCGGAACGCGGCCGCATTGCGGAGCGCGATCGAGACCTGGCCCGCGAACAGCTGCACCAGCTCGAAGTCCTCCTCGTCGAAGCGGTCCTCCGGCCCGAGGCGCTCCATCGAGACCACGCCCAGCGCGCCGTCGGGGCCCCGGAGCGGAGCGCAGATGAGGCTCCCTTCGACAGGTCCGGTCGACGCGAACTTGCGGATCCGGGGATCGGTCAGCTCGTCGCGGACCAGCTGCGGCTCGCCGTGGGACAGCACCCATGTCGCCAGCCCCTCCTCGCCGGGCCCCCATGGCTCCAGGTAGTCGGCCGCATGCACGCCCCGGGCGAGGATCGGCCGGAGGATCCCGGTACCCGGGTCGAGCAGCTCGATCGAGATCGTGTCCAGCCTGACGAGGGCGCTCAGCCGGTCGCAGACCTGCTCCAGGATCGCGCGCGCGTCGAACGTTCCGAGGATCGTCTCGGTGATCGCCAGGAGCGCCCGCTGGCTCGGCCAACCGCCGCTCCAGCTGCGCTTGACTGGGCTCGCAGGCGCTCGGTGGTCTCGGCGTTCGCCATCGCCTGGGCCGCGAGGCTGGCGTAGATGACCAGGAGGCGCAGGTCGTCGTCCGAGAACTGCTGGAGGCCCAGCTTCGACAGGACGATCTCGCCCAGGACCCGGTCCTCGTACACCAGGGGCGCGAGGAGCATCGACTCGTCCAGGTCCTCCTGCGTGCCCGGGATCGTCAGGACTCGCGGGTCGTGCGCGGCGTCCCCCAGGTTCTGCGGCACCTTGTGCTGGGCGACCCAGCCGGTGATCCCCTCGCCGATCCGGACCCGGAGCAGGTCCGGCGTCTCGTCGACGAACTCGCCCACGAGCCCGCGCATGGCGACGGGGACAAGCCAGCCGTCGTCGTGCAGCCGGTAGACGCGGACGTTGTGGAACGAGATCAGCGTCTCGAGCTCGTTCGAGATGGCGTCCCCGATCTCCTTCGCGGTCGTCAGGCGGGACAGCCGCGCGCCGAGCTGCTGGATCGACTGGAGCTGCGCCGCCCACGTCGCCATCTGCGTGAAGTGCTGGGCGTTCTTGACGGCCGTCGTCGCGTGCGTCGCGAAGGCCGCCAGGCTCTGGAGCTCCTCCGGGTCCCAGGCATGGGGACGGTCGTGGTAGACGTCGAGGGTGCCGAGCAGGCGATCGCCCTCGAGGAGCGGCGCGACGCACAGCGTGTCGAATCCCTCCTGGACCACGGCCGCCCGAACCGCCAGTGCCCGCGGGTCATCGCGGTAGCGCACCGAGAAGACCGGTCGCAGCTCGGCCGCCGCCTCGGCGGACAGCGGTTGCGTCGGAAGGTGTCGCGCGGCGGCGAGATAGCCCGCCGAGAGCCCGCGGCTCGCCTCGGCGGCCACCACGCCGTCGGGTCGGCGGAGGGAGACGGCTGCCCGCTCCGCCCCGAAGAGGATGCGGGCGTGTTCCACGACGCTCGGAGAGGATCTGGTCGATATCCAGCTTGCTGCCGATGTCGATCGCGATCCGGCGGAGCGCTTCGGCCCGGTGGAGCTGTGTCGCCGACTCCTCCCGGAGACGCCCGGCGTGGACGGCAAAGCCCAGCGAGCGGGCCACCGCGGCGACGAACACCGCGCGCTCGGGCGGCGCCGGGCCGCCCTCGTCCGCGACCAGCAGGAGCCCCCAGGCGCCATCCGCCGCCGCCGCGGATCGCGGCCGCCACGCGACTTCCCAGGAGGCTCCCCGAGCCACCCAGCCAGGCCGTGTTCGCCTGCGCCGTCTCGGCTACCGGGCCCTCGCCGCGCAGGGCGCGAGCGAGCAGACCCTGCGACTCGGCGAGGGATCCCAGGCGGTCCGCTCCCACGCCCGCGGGCGGCTCGCGGGACGAGCCGCCCGTCTCGACGCTCGAGGACGGCGACGAGGTCATGCCCGGCCCGGTCGCGCAGGAGGTCGACGGCGGACCGCATCACGACATCCGGCTCGGCGTCCCCGGCGACCAGGTCCGCCAGGTGGGCGAGGATGGCGATGTCGAGGCGCGTCCGCCCCGGCGCGTCATGAACGGGTCGCGAGGCGACGATGGGTCGCACGATCGTCATCGGGCCGGCCGACCCGCGCGCGGTGGGACGCGTCCGGAGCTCGACCGCGGTGGCCCCGATCGATCGCGCCGTCGGGCTGCACCGGGACGCCGCCCAGGTTGCGGCGTCCGATGAGCCGGTTCCGGCCCCTTCTCGACCTCCGCGAGGAACTGCTCCAGGTCGTCGAGTCGATAGCGCCGATCGCCGCGGGCGTTGATGCGGTAGAAACGGAGACGCCCCTGGTCGCTCCAGGCCCGGATCGTGTTGGGATGGACGCCCAGGAAGCGCGCCGCCTTCGTGACGGGGAGCGTGGCATCAGGCGGCCGCGGGGCGAGCGTCATGACCGGTCGAAGCCTGCTCCCATGGAGGATTCGTGAGGTTGCGGGGAGTCTGTCCCGCCTGACAATTCCTGCCAATAGGCCGATCGTCATGGACCAGCGGACGTCCCGGACGCCCGGGCACGTCACGGCCCGACCCGGCGGCGGCGCCGGGGATCGGAGGCTCAGCGCCGGTCGGTCAGCCGGATGTAGAGCAGCGTTGCTCCCGCGGCCGCGAGCCCGATGACCAGCGTCCCCGCCACGGCGAAGAGGGGATCGCCGACGAGGCCGGGCGCCGTCGCGCTGCTCCGCACGTCGCCCGAGGCGGGACTCGCCGTCGGGTCCGCGGCTCGCATCGGGGCTGCGGCAGAGGCGAGCGCGGCGACGAGGCACGCGACCGACGACCAGGCAGCGCCCGGCCGCGCCTCCGAGGCCGCCTCACGTCGCCCCTCCCGCGAGCAGGGCCCAGCCGATCCCGACCGCCAGCAGGGCCAGGCCACCGGCGAGGGCCGCGGCGGCGGCGACCGGGCGCGCCCGCGTCCCGTCGGCGAGGACGCGCATCGCCTCCTCCCGTTCGAGCGTGCAGACGATGAGCGGCCGGCCTGTTCCGGCCGTCATCCGGACGTCGCCGTCGGCGCGCGACGACCGGCACGCCGAGGACCGACACGTGCTCGACGGAGGAGAGCTGTTCGATGCGCAGCCGGACGGGCGTCTCCGGCGGCAGTCGCGTCGCGAGCTGGTCCGCGACCTCGGACGCGGTCCCGCGTGATTCGCGCGCCATCGTCACCAGCCCCTCGTCGAGCGCCTCGGCATCCACGCCCACCTGGTCGAGCCCCTCGCGGAGGCGGAACGGGACCAGCCTCCGCTGCTCGTCCAGCACGCGCCACTCGCCGCGGAGCCGAGCCTCGACCCGCCGGCGCCGGAAGACCAGCGGGCGGTCGTGCTCGTCCGGGAACTCGTCGTCCGCGTCCAGGCGCCCGTCGATCCGCACGTAGCGCCTGGACCCGGTCGAGGCCAGGTCACGGGCGGCGGCGACGCCGACTGCCGGCGTCACGGCGAGGAGACGGCCCACGCGCACGCGCGGCCCGTACGAACGGAGGAGAAGCGTGCCGATCGCGATCCCGACGATCCCGGCGGCGACCACGAGCAGGGGGGTCACGGGCGGGGATGGTAGCAGCGGCCGCGGCGGGCCGCCGTCCGGCGCCGCCCCGGCGGCGCCGGACGCGTGCACGCAGGGCGGCGGGCACGAAGCGACCCGGAGGAACCTCCGCGTCGCGTGGACCTTGGCCGTGAGGCCTCCGCCGTTAGCGAGCTCATGACCCCTCCGGGTCGACATCAACGCTACGCGGCGCGGGCGACACGGTCAACGGCCGCCGTCCACGAATGTCCCGCAACCGGTGCCGGTTGTCCACACGACGTCCACGGCCGGAGCTGCAGGATCTCAGCTCAGCGCACGTCCGGTGGCCGGATCGAGCGCCGAGACCAGGCCAGCGTAGCTCGTCAGGACCAGGCGTCCGCCGACCAGCTCCGCCTCGGCGACCACGTCGGAGTGGCCGACCCGCCAGCGGACCTCGCCGTCCTCCTCGAGCGCGAACGTCTCGATCTCCGCCTGGACCAGCACATGGTGCAGGCGCGACGAACCCAGGACGGCCAGGACCGGCGACCCGGACCGATGGGACCAACGCAGCTCGCCCGTCCGCGCGACCAGCCCGTACGTCACGAACCCGTACTTCACGACCAGCAGGCCGGCGGTGTCCCAGGCCGCGCCGGCGGGCTCGTCGTAGACCGGCGAGGCGAGGCGCGCAGCCCAGGTCCCGGCCGGGCCCTCCGCGCGGAGCTCTGCACGACAGAGTCGCTCGAAGGTCTTCCCGGCCCGGTCCCCGTACTCGAACAGCTCGCCGCCGGACTCGGACAGCGCGAAGACCGCATCGCCGCCCCCGCTGCCGGCCCAGCGGTAGCGGACCCGGAGGCCGCCCGGATACCCGACGACCGCCTGCCGGGGTTCTGCGGTCACGTCCCCGGAGTCGCCAGGCCGCCCGTTGGGGTGCCCGGTGTATCGGCATGGACGGTCCTCGCGTCGGCCGGCGCTTCCGCGGGCGGGATCTCGGCGATCTCCGCGACGATCGCGCTCGTGAGTGCCCGCAGCGCCGCCGGCGAGACGGGGAAGACCGAGCCATCATGGCCCGCTGCCGCCCAGACCTCCGGGTAGCGGCCCAGGTCCGGGTCCATCACGACCCGGACCGGCCGCGGATGGCCGAGGGGCGGGATTCCTCCGATGGAGAAGCCGGTCAGCTCACGTGCCTCCCGCGCCGTCGCCCGCCGGACGCCCGCCTCGCCCGTCACGGCAGCCAGGAGCGCGATGTCCACGCGGTTCGTCCCGGCCGCCAGGCAGATGATGAGCTCGGGCGGCCCGTCCCGCCGGGGCGCGACGAACACCAGCGATTTCACGATCTGCGCCTGCTCCACGCCGAGCGCGCGGGCGGCGTCCGCGGCCGTGTGGGTCGTGTCAGCGAGCTGGTGGATCTCGAGCCGGACGCCCCTGCGGGCAGCCGCGTCGAAGACGCGGCGGACGGCGGGGTCCAGGGCGGCCAGGTCCGCGGGGGCTCGCGGATCGACGGGGTCGGGCACGGGCGCGAGTCTAGCATCGAGGCTGCCGGCAGCCACGTGGCCGGGGACCCGCTACGATTCGTCGCCGTGCGCGCGATCCTCTTCGACTGGGACGGAACCCTCGTCGACACGCTCCCGTTCATGTACGCCGCGACGGAGCTCGTCATGGCGGAGCACGGCGTCGTGGTCACCTGGGACGACTACCGGCGCCACTTCACGCCCGACTGGCGCCAGCTGTACCGCCGGTTCCGATTGCCGGAGGAGGAGATCGAGTCGGTCGGCGACCGATGGTGGTCGCTCTACCGGGGCCGCGACGAGGCGGGCCTCCTGCCGGGCGCCGCGGATGCGCTCCGGCGCCTCGCCGCGGCGGGCTTCGCCCTTGGCATTGTCACGGCCGGCCGCCGCGACAGCGTGGAGACGCAGCTCGATCGCCACGGGCTGACCGCGCTCCTGGCCGTCTGCGTCTACGGCGACGACCCCTTTGAGCCGAAGCCGGGTCCCGCCGGCTTTCGCCACGCGCTGGCCGCGCTGGGCCTCGCGGGCCGTGCAGCGGAGGCGGTCTATGTCGGCGATGCTCTCGACGACATGCGGATGGCGGTGGCGGCCGGCGCGCGCGGCATCGGGATCCGCAGCGACCTCGCGACGGATGCGGAGCTGCGCGACGCTGGCGCGAGCGACGTGGCCGCCTCGGTGGCCGACTGGGTCGCCGGCCTCCTGGGCTGAGCGCGTCCGGGCGCCCGGGTGGGCGCCACCGGTTCGGGGCTGGGCGCCACCGGTTGAGGATTGCGCCGTGCTCCGAAGGCCGGGCCGAGACCCGCATCATCGCGACAGTGCGCGCCCAAGCTGCGTCAGCCCGACGTAGACGATGAGGCTTGCGCCGAGCGACGGGAGGGTGCCCCCAAGCCAGGGCGCGACGTTGATGACGAGCAGGTAGCTGACGATGCCCGCGCCCCAGGCGAGGAGTGCCACGAGGTTGACCCCCTTCGGTCGAGCGGTTGACGGGCCGGTCGGGTAGAGCTCAGCAGTCCCGTAGGCGCGCCGTCGGAGGACGAAATAGTCGGCGAACAGGACACCGAAGAGGGGGGTGAAGAGCGAGCCGACGAGAAACAGGAGGTTCTGGTACTGAGTGAGATCCACGGCCAGGGCGATCGCGAGGACGATCGCCCCGATGCTCACGACGAGCCAGCGGGTCGACCAGCCGGGCCGGACGTTCTTGAGCGAGATCGCCGCCGAGTAGATGTCGGCGAATGCGTTGTCCGCCTCGTCACCGAGGAGCAGGGCGAGGCCAGCCGCCCCGAATGCGACGGACAGGATCGAGCCGATCAAATCGCCGCCGGGCAGGACGAGGATGAGCAGCACGCCGAGCGCATAGAAGCTGATGTTCGCGACCGCGTAGCCTGCGACGGTCCCCCAGAACGCAGACCGCGTGTCGCGCGCGAAGCGGTTGTAGTCGGCCACGAGCGGCAGCCAGCTGATGGGCATGACGACGACGAGGTCGATCGCCTGGGCGAACGTCAGGCTCCCGTCGCCCGGTCGCGCGAGCGCTGGGCCGAGGTCGAAGTGGGTGACGATGTAGGTGATCATCCAGGCCGCGGTGGCGAGGACGATCCAGATGCCGGCCTTCTCGAGCCACTGGCGGACGACGACGAGCGGACCGCCAAGGCCCATCAGGATGACGACGGCGCTCCAGATGACGGCCCAGGCCGGGTAGGTCCCCGAACCGACGATCGGCGTTGCCAGGCGAGCCGAGGCCTGGGCCATGATGATGACCTCGAAGGCGCCGAACCCGACGAGCTGGATGACGTTGGCAAGGCTCGGCAGGTAGCTTCCGCGGACCCCGAAGCTCGGCCGGAGACCGACCATCGACGGGATCGCGTGGTCGCTTCCGACGATTCCCGCGAGCCCGAGGAGGAGCACTCCGGCGAGCGTGCCCAGCACGATCGCGGCCATCGCCGGCCAGAACCCCAGCCCGGGCACGAGGAGCGTTCCCGCGAGGAGCACGAGGAGCCCGACGCCGAGGTCGGCCCACAGGACGAAGTAGTCCAGGAAGCCGAGCACTCGATGGCGTTGCGGGACCGGCTCGATCCCGAGCTGGGCAGCCGCCAGGTCATCGCGCGGGGAACCGACCACGGGGGTGTGGCTCGTCATCAGAACGCCACGTATCCGCGTTCGGCCAGCTCGATCGGTTGGCCGGCTTCGACGAACTGGGCCGTGCCGGTTGGCACTCGATCGGTCACCTCGCCGAGGACCGTCAGGGCCCCGTCGATCGCGAGGGCGGACGCGAGCTCGCTCAGGAGCCCCGGGTCGAAGGTGAACAGGAGCTCGTAGTCCTCGCCGCCGGTGACGGCCAGCTCGCGACTCCGTCGCTCGCCGAGCAATCGAACCGCCGCTGGCGCAAGCGGCACCCGGTCGACGTCGATCTCGATGCCGACTCGGCTCGCCCGCGCGAGATGGAGCGCTTCGCTCGCGAGCCCGTCACTGATGTCGATTGCGCAGCGGACGCCATGGGACGCGAGGAGCTGCCCGGCGACGAGCCGCGGCATCGGCCGATGGTGCGCGGCGAGGAGCGGTGCGGCAGCGGGATCGAGGGGAGCCGGGCGTTCCGAGAGCAGGGCCAGCGCCGCCGACGAGGCGCCGAGATGCCCGGTGACCGCGACGAGATCGCCGGCCCGCGCGGCGTCCCGGCGGAGGAGGCGCGCGCGGTCCGCCTCGCCGACGAGCGCGACGTTGACCACGAGCGGGCCGGGCGAGCGGACCGTGTCGCCGCCGACGATCCGCGTTCCTGTCTGCTTCGCGAGGGACTGCAGCCCGCGAGCGACTTCGAGAACGAGTTCCCGGCGGGCGGCGTCGACGGCGATCGAGACGAGCGCACGGCCCGGCGTGGCGCCCATTGCGGCGAGGTCGGACAGGTTGACCGCAAGGGCCTTCCAGCCGAGATCCTCGGGGCTCGTCCAATCGAGGCGGAAGTGGATGCCCTCGACGAGCATGTCGGTGGTTGCCACCGCGACGGTGTCGCCGGTGGCCGGCCAGGTCGCGGCATCGTCGCCGATCCCGAGACCGTCGGGCGGTGTCCCGAAGAGCACAGCGAGCCGAGCGATGAGCTCGAACTCGCCCGGCAGCTCGGTCACGGGTTCACCGCGGTCGCCCCTGGTGATGCTCCTCTGGTGGTCAGGACGACCTCGAGAAGGCGGCGCGCGGCCAGACCGGGATCGGGCGCGGCGGCGATGGCGCTGATCACCGCCACCACGTCCGCGCCGGCCCGAACGGCCGCAGCGGCGTTCTCCACGGTGATCCCGCCGATGGCGACGATCGGCAGGTCGACCGCGGCACGCGCGGCCGCCAGCGAGCTCGAGACCGGTGTCGCGCGCATCCGTCTTCGAGCTCGTCGGGAAGACCGCGCCGACCCCGAGGTAGTCGGCTTCGCGAACGTCCGGCGCTTCGAGCTGGGCCGGATCGGTGATCGAGAGGCCGATCAGCGCGTCCGGACCCAGGATCATCCGGGCGGTCGCGACCGGCAGGTCGTCCTGGCCCAGGTGGACCCCGTCGGCGCCGGTGGCCAGGGCGAGATCCAGCCGATCGTTGACGAGGAGGAGCGCCCCGTGCGCGCGGGTCACCTCCCGGAGTGCCAGTGCGATCACGAGAGCGCGACGAGTCGTCCCCTCCTTCTCGCGGACCTGGACGATCCGGATTCCGGCGCGGAGCGCCGCGACTGCGATCTCCTCGGACGTCCGAGCACGGCTCAGCGCCTCTTCGGTCACGAGGTAGACGCCGGCGGCCCGGAGCTGTTCGCGCCGGCGCACGCGAAGGTCGCTGAGCCCGGTCACGCCGGCTGAACCTCGGTGACCGTCGCCCGCGCCCGGGCGCGGATCACCTCGCCGTCGAGCCCGTAGACGGCGTCCATGAGCTGCTGGCGGAACGTGCCCGGACCGGCGCTTCGCTCGGCGGCGATCTCGCCGGCGACCCCGAAGGCGATCATCGCTGCCGCGGCGGCGAGGAACGGGTCGGGCTGGACTGCCCGGAAGGCGCCGACGAGCGCGGTCGCCATGCAGCCGGAGCCCGTGATCGCGCCCATGAGCGGATGGCCGTTCTCCACCCGGGCGGCGCGAGTGGCGTCGGCGACGTGATCGATCGCCCCGCTGACGACCGCGGCACCGCCGGTCCGGCGGGCGACGATCCGGGCGGCCGCGTCCGGCGCCTCCGCGGAGACGGAGTCGACGCCCCGGATCTCGGCCGCCAACCCGGCGATTGCCGACAGCTCGGCGGCGTTCCCCCGGACGACATCGACCCGGACCGCGGCGAGGATCGCCTCCACGGCGTCGGTTCGCAGCGCGGTCGCGCCGACGCCGACCGGGTCAAGGATCACCGGAACACCGCGCTCGTTCGCTTCCATGCCGGCGGCGAGCATCGCCTCGATCCAGGCGGGTTCCAGGGTCCCGATGTTGAGCACGAGCGCACCGGCGTAGCGGACCATCTCGCGGACCTCGCCGATCGCGTGCGCCATGACCGGTGAGGCGCCGATGTGGAGGGTGATGTTCGCGGTGTCGTTCATGACGACGTAGTTCGTGATCTGGTGGATCAGCGGGCGGCGGGCCCGGATCTCGGCGAGCGCCCCGGCCGTGACGGCCGCCAGGTCGAGCTCAGCCATCGCGATACCTCCACAGGTGGTTGACGGGACCATGACCCGCGCCGAGTGGCTCGGCATGCTCGATCGCACCGTGGAGGAACGCCTTCGCGGCTCGGGCCGCTTCGAGGGGCGACTGTCCGCGAGAGAGCCCAGCCGCGATCGCGGCCGAGAACGTGCAGCCGGTCCCGTGGGTGTGGGGCGTGTCGATCCGCGGGGCCGAGAGCACGTCGAACGTCGTCCCGTCGAAGGCGATGTCCTCGGAGCGTTCGCCGCCGAGGTGGCCGCCCTTGACGATGACGAAGCGCGGCCCGAGCGCCTGGATCCGGCGGGCGGCCTCGCGCGCCGTCCGCTCGTCCACGACGTCGAGGCCCGCGATCACGGAGGCCTCCGGGGCATTGGGGGTGACGACTGCCGCGAGTGGGAGCAGCAGCTCCCGAAGCGCGGCGACCGCATCCTCGCGCAGGAGGCGATCGCCACCCTTCGCGACCATCACCGGGTCGACGACGAGGCGGGTGACGCCATGGGCGCGGAGTCGGTTGGCCACCGTCTCGATGATCGCCGTGCTGAAGAGCATCCCCGTCTTGACCGCGTCAGCGCCGATGTCGGAGAGCACGGCGTCGATCTGCGCGGCGACGACCCTCGCTGGGACCTCGTGGATCATCTGCACGCCGAGGGTGTTCTGGGCGGTGATCGCCGTGACCGCCGAGGCGCCGTAGACCCCGAAGGCAGCGAAGGTCTTGAGATCGGCCTGGATGCCGGCGCCGCCACCGGAATCGGAGCCGGCGATCGTGAGCGCGCGCGGCCGCGGTCGGCCAACCTCTTCGATCGAGCGATCGGCGGAAGCCACGGGATGTTGCGCCTCCTGATCATCGAGATGCCGTCCTCCGGGCAGCGGGACGGCATCGAGTCAGGTGCGGCCTGCTTCCTTCGCTGGTATGAGCCAGATCAGGTTCGGCGGGTCTGTGGCTGTTGCCACACTCTCAGCGCTTGGCGCTCCCCGGAGGCGGTCTTCAGTTCGGTCGGCAGTATACGGGATCGCCAGATTCGGCCTGCGGGCGGCACTCCGGCGGCGTCCGGGCTATCCTCCGGCCATGTTCCAGGTGCCTGCCGCCGGCGATCCGGCCCCCGCGATCGACCTTCCCGACGAATCGGGCACGCGTCACCGCCTCGCCGACCGGCTCGGCGAGTGGACCGTCGTCTACTTCTATCCCGAGGACGACACGCCCGGTTGCGTCACCGAGGCGTGCGAGTTCCGCGACAGCTTCGCGGCCATCCGCGCCGAGGGCGCCGAGGTCTGGGGGATCAGCCCGGACGATTCAAGCAGCCACGCGACGTTCCGGGCGAAGTACGAGCTCCCGTTCACGCTCCTGTCCGACGACGGCGCCGCGGTGACCGCCGCGTACGGGGCCTGGGCCGAGCGGACCAAGGAAGGCCGCACCTCCATGCGCACCCGGCGCTCCACGTTCCTCGTCGGCCCGGACGGTCGCATCGCGCATGCCTGGCCGGCGGTGAAGCCGGAGGGCCACGCTGCCGAGGTGCGGTCGGTCCTGGCCGCGGCGAAAGCGCGGGCTGCGAGCTGACGTCGCGTGGACGAGAGACAGCTGCGCCCGCGCCGGGTCTCGTGCGCGGCCGCCCGCGCCGGTCGATGACGCCCGATCCGCCGGCCGCCGAGGCGACGGTCGCTCCGCACACCTGGCGCCCGGCGCGGTTCATGGTCATCGTGGCGCACCCGGACGATGCCGACTTCGGCCCGGCCGCCACGGCGTCCGTGTGGATCGACAGCGGCTCCGTCGGCCGGCTGATCTGCTGCACGAGCGGCGACCAGGGTGGCGAGGATGCAGCGCTCGACCCGCTCGAGCTCGCTGCGACGCGCGAGGCGGAGCAGCGCCGGGCGGCAGCCGTCGTCGGCTACGACGATGTCCGCTTCCTCCACCAGCCGGACGGAGCGCTCGCCAACGAGCTGCCGCTCCGCGAGCTGCTGGTCCGCGAGATCCGCGAGTTCCGGCCGGACGCGGTGCTCACCCACGATCCCGAGGTGCTCTTCTACCACGGCGGGGGCATCAACCACGCGGACCACCGGGCGGCCGGGATCTCTGCCGTGGACGCCGTGTACCCGGCGGCCCGGAACCCGATGGCGTTCCCGAACCTCGCGCGGACGGGGTTCGCCCCGCACAAGGTCCGCCGCCTCTACCTGTTCTGGCCCGCCGCGCCCACGGCCTGGATCGACGTCGGCGCCACGCTCGACCGGAAGATCGAGGCGCTGCGCTGCCATTCCAGCCAGCTCAACGTCGACGCGGCCTTCGAGCAGCGAATGCGGGCGTGGGCGGCCGAAGACGGCGTTCGGATACGGCGCGTCGGCGGCGGAGGCCTACCGCCTCGTCGTCATCGATGACGACGAGGAGGCGCAGCTCCCGGACGGGACCCAGCTCGCCGAGTAGATCCTCAGGACACGTCGAGGAGCAGCGGCCGAACCCGGCCCCACGCGTTCCAGAGCTCGGCCAGCGGCTCTGCGCGGCGACCCAGGAGGTCCACCATCTCCCCCATGGTCAGCCCTCCGGCAGCCTGGGCGAGGTAGCGCCCGGCGTCCACCCGCACGTCGCGGAAGAGCTCCGGCATCTCCGACTCGGCCGGCCAGCGGCGGACCCGCATCGGGTCCTGGCCCGCATACCCGAGCGCAAGCGACAGGTCGCGTTGGGCGGGCACGCGTCCGTCGGCGAACCCGCCCAGCCCGTCGAAGCGGTACCCGAGGGCCGCCATCGCCGCGGCGATCTCGCGGCACTCGGACTGCGTGTATGGGCCCCAGAAGACGTGGCCCTCCGGGAACGAGAGCGCCGCTGCGTCGATCGCACCCGCCACGACGGCGTCGACGAGGTCCGAGATGAGCAGCTGCCAGCGCCGCTGCTCGTCCGGATCGCCGGCCGCCAGCCGCTCCACGATCGAGCGCATGGTCACCCGGTCGCCACGCAGGAGACGCAGGATCGCGACGTCCTCGCTGGCGGCCGGCACACGCTCCGACGCCGCCTCTCCCGCGAGTTCGAGCTGTCGGGAAGCGGCCGGGTGGACTGGCTCGGGAGCGGCCGACCCGACACGCTCTGCCTCCTCGCACGCCGCGAGGGCCATCCGCGCGGCCCGACAGGCTTCGGCCGCGTGCTCGCTGCCGATCCGGGCGACGTCCATGTCAAGCCCGGCCTTCTCGACTGCCCGAAGGAGCTCGGCCTCCACGCCAGCCTCGCGAGCCATCACCAGCGCAGCCTCGCGGGTGCGGGCGTTGATCCGGTTGATCTCGCGCAGCCAGGCCGCCGCCGCCGCTTCGAGGGCAGCCCGGTCCTGCGCGGCAAGCCGGCCGCGTCGGAACTGCCCCTGCGCCTCGTCCTTGGCTGCCCGGACTGTACGCGGATCGACCACCGCGGCCGCCCGGTCGCGGCGTCCCGTGTGCTCGTCGTAGGCGCGTCGCGCGTCGCGCGCCCGTCCCTGCGCCGTGGCGGCCACCAGGGCCAGTCGATCGGCGTGGGCGCACGCTTCATCAGCGGCCGTGCGTTGTGCCGCACACGGGTCGACGGTCTCGACCCTGGCCGTCCCCGGCCCGCGCCCGAAGGCCGGGGCTCCCATCGGGGCGAGCTCACGGGCCGGTTCGCGCTTCGGCCGACCGAACGGCTGTTCGGTCGTTCCCGCTTCCGACGCGAAGTGGTCATCGGGCCCGCGGACGAGCTCGGACGCCGGGAGCGGGGTGGAGAGCGTCGTGGCGCGACTCCCCGCCGGCCCGGCCGAGACCGTGACCCGGACCTCGCGGTGAGCGGCCGGACGTGCGCGGACGACTTCGATCAGCGCACCCCCGGCGAGCACGCCGAGCGCGAGGCCACCGGCCAGGAAGGCAAACTCGCTGGGACTCACCGGACGTTCCTCGGACTGATCCAAGAGGTCGGCGCCGCGACCGACATCGCCGCTGCCGCGGGCCGAGCGTAGCTGCGCCGCCGCGGCGCGTCAATCCGGCTGCACCGCCCCTGTGAACGGCTGCACCGCCCCGCGGGTCCGTGCGTGCGCTTATGCGCATCGTCGTGTAGATTCCGGCGCGTCGATCACCCGGCGTCGGCTTCCGCGTGCGCCGCGCCGCTCCCGCACCCCCGAGCTCCGGCAGCCGCAGGTACGAACGAGGCGACCGCATCGTGGCCATCGACCCCAACCAGGAATTCCTCGTCCAGCCGGTGGACGCTTCGTGGCTCCAGTGCAACATCGAGTGCCAGGAAGCCTGCCCGGTGGGCACGAACTGCCGTGGCTACCTCAACCTTGCCGCCGAGGGCCGGTTCGAGGAGGGCTACCTGCTCTCGCGCGACCCCAACCCCGTTGCCGCCATGTGCGCCTACGTCTGTTCCGCCCCCTGCGAGCGCGCCTGCCGGCGCGGCGACATCGACCGCCCGCTTGCGATCCGGGCGATGAAGCGCTTCCTGGTCGAGTGGCACGAGGCGTCCGGGATCCCGGACGTCATCCCGCAGATCACGCTGCGTGACGAGCGCGTCGCGGTGGTCGGCGCAGGGCCGGCGGGTATCGCGGTCGCCCGCGAGCTCGCGGTCAAGGGGTACCGCGTCACCGTCTTCGACAGCCTCCCGTTTGCCGGCGGCACGATGCTGATCGGCGTCCCGGCCTTCCGGCTGCCGCGCGAGGCGATCGAGATGGACGTCCGGCTCGTGGAGCGCCTCGGCGTCACCTTCAGGTACAACACGAAGATCGGGCCGGACATCAGCTTCGAGACGCTCCTGCGCGACTTCGACGGGATCGCGATCTGCGCGGGCGCGATGGACGCCGTCGGGCTGGACATCCCCGGCGCCGATCTGGCCGGCGTGCAGTACGGCGTCGACTTCATGAAGAAGGCCAACCTGGGCGAGCCGCTCGAGGTCGGACGCAACGTCGTGGTGGTCGGCGGCGGGTACACCGCGATGGACTGCTCGCGGACCAGCCTCCGCCACGGCGCCGAGAACGTCACGATCGCCTACCGTCGCACCCGCTCGGAGCTCGTCGTGGACGAGGAGGAGCTGGGCGAGACGGAGCGCGAGGGCGTCCGGATGGAGTTCCTGGTCAGCCCGATCGAGCTGGTGGGCGAGGACGGCACGCTCACCGGCGTCCGCTTCATCCGGAACAAGCTGGGCGAGCCCGACGCCTCCGGCCGGCGCTCCCCGGTGCCGATCCCCGGCTCCGAGTTCGTCGTCCCCGCCGACACGGTCATCCCGGCCGTCTCGCAGGCCGCCGACCTCAGCTTCCTGCCCGTGGAGGCCACCTTCGAGGTGGCCCGCGGCCGCCTCAAGGTGGACCCGGCGACGTACGCCACCAACGTGCGCGGCGTCTTCGCCGCCGGCGACTTCGTGACCGGCCCGGCGACGCTCATCGAGGCCGCCGGCCACGGCAAGAAGTGCGCCTACGCCATCGACCGCTACCTGGGCGGTCGAGCCGACGTGACCGTGGCCGCCAACGTGAAGATCACCTCGTCGTGGCGCCACGAGATGCCGGAGTACTACGACGTGCTGCCGCGCCAGCACATCCCGATGCTGCCGGTCGAGGCGCGGATGTCGTCCCGCGAGCCGGAGGTCAACTTCACGACGGGCGTGGAGCTGGGCTACCGCGCCACCCACGCGGTCGCCGAATCCGACGCGCTGCCTCATGTGCAACTACAACATCTGGTTCGATCCCTTCCGGTGCGTCCTGTGCGGCGCCTGCGCCGACGTCTGCCCGGAGGGCGTCATCCACATGGTCGACGTCAACCAGCTGAAGTCCGAGGGGTTCCTGCCGGAGCTCGAGGAGGCGTACGGCTGGGACCAGGGTGCCGCCATGATCCTTGACGAGGAGCGCTGCATCCGCTGCGCCCTCTGCGTCAAGCGCTGCCCGTTCGACGCCATTACGATGGAGCGGTTCGAGCTCCAGGAGATATCGACCGACGGTCGGCTCTACAAGGAGTCGTACCGGGACGCGCAGCTTGCCGGTACGCCCGGCGTCGCAGGAGGGGCCAGGTGAGCTTCCTGGAGCGGGTGGATCAGACGATCCGGCGGAGTCCCGTCTTCCGGTCCATCTTCCGCAACCCGTACCCCAACGACGAGCGGTCGCGGGCGTACGCGGTGATGAACAACGTCTTCCTCCACCTGCACCCGGTCCGCGTGCGCCAGCACGCGGTGAAGTTCGCCTACACGTTCTGCCTGGGCGGGCTGTCGTTCTTCCTCTTCCTCGTGCTGACCGTCACGGGCGTCTACCTGATGTTCTTCTACGCCCCGTCGGCAAACCAGGCGTACACGGACATCCTGCAGATCCAGTCCCAGGTGCCGTTCGGGCTCCTGACCCGGAACATCCACCGGTGGGCCGCCCACCTCATGGTCTTCTTCGTCTTCCTCCACATGATGCGGGTCTTCTACCACGGCGCGTACAAGCCGCCCCGCGAGTTCAACTGGGTGGTCGGCGTCGTCCTGCTCTTCCTGACGCTGTTCCTGAGCTTCACCGGCTACCTGCTGCCGTGGGACCAGATCGCCTACTGGGCCATCACGATCGGCTCCAACATGGCCGGCTACGCGCCGCTCTTCAACACGCCGTCGAAGACCCTGCTCCTCGCAGGACTGGAGGTCAGCGGCAACACGTTGCTGCGCTTCTACGTTCTCCACATCATGGTCTTCCCGTTAGTGGCGGCGGTCTTCCTGGCTGTCCACTTCTGGCGCATCCGCAAGGATGGCGGGATTTCGGGGCCGCTATGAACGACCCATGCCTGCGTTGTCGCCTCCGCTCCGTCACTCACGCACCCTCAGGTGCGCTCGCTCCGGTGCTCGGCTCCGCCTTGGTCTGGGCCGCCCCTAGCGGCCCGCCGGAGCGAACATGACCGACCAGCAGCCGCCGCCCGAGCGGCGGGCCGTGCTTCCGGTGGACCCCACCCGCCGGACGGAGATCGACAAGCAGCGGGTGCCGATGTCGGCGCGCCCGTATCGCCTGCTCGCGCTCGTCAAGCAGGACGCCGTCGTCCGGGTCCAGAAGGAGCCCGACGACACGGTCATGACCTGGCCGCACCTGCTCTCGATCGAGTTCCTGGCAGCCGTGTTCATGAGCATCTTCATCCTGTTCATGGGCCTCTTCGTGAACGCCCCGCTCGAGGAGCTGGCCAACCCGAACGTGACGCCGGAGGTTGCCAAGGCTCCCTGGTACTTCCTGGGGCTCCAGGAGCTGCTGGCCTACTTCCACCCGACCGTCGCGGGCGCGCTCGTGCCCCTCTTCGTGCTGATCGGCGCGGCGCTCATCCCGTTCGTCGATCGCGAGAACATCCGCGCCAATCGGCCCTCGGACCGCAAGACGGCGGTCGTCCTGTTCTCGCTCTTCTGCGGGCTCGGGCTCGTCCTCACGTTCCTGGGCATCTTCTTCCGCGGCCCCGGCTACGCGTTCACGCTCCCCTGGGTCAGCGGCTTCCACTTCAGCCTGTGAGCGTCCCATGAGCAACTACCACGTCGAGCCATCCAGCAAGCCCGGAGCCCTCACGAGCGAGGCGCTCAAGTCGATGCGCACGGAAGCCCCGAAGGGCCTTTCGCGGCGCCAGCTGCTCCGCACGTCGCTCGGTGCCGGGATGGGCCTCTGGCTCCTCGAGGTCTCGGCGGGCACCCTCGGATTCCTGTGGCCCAACCTGTCCGGCGGCTTCGGAGGCAAGGTCCCCCTGGGCTCGTTCACCGACGTCAAGAATGCGAACGCGCTGATCCCGTTCGGCGACGGGTACCCCGCGTACTACCAGGACGCCCGATCGTTCATCGTGCTGGTGGACACCACTCGCCAGGAGTTCGTGCCCGGCGACGACGCGACCGGCGACGGCACTGCCGTGAACGTGCGCGCCCTGTACCAGCGCTGCACGCACCTGGGCTGCAAGCCCAACTTCTGCGTCAAGAGCTACTGGTTCGAATGCCCGTGCCACGGGTCGCGCTACGACCGGCTCGGCACCAAGGTCAAGGAGCTGGGCCCGGCGCCGCGATCGCTGGACCGGTTCGCCGTGAGCGTCGGTGCCGACGCGAAGCTGACCCTCGACACCAGCAAGCTGACGCTCGGTCCGCTCCCGGTGGCCCTGGGCCAGCCGGGCCTCATCCCCTCGAAGAGCGCGACCGGCTGCATCTGAGCCATCGATGACCACGACCCGGCCCCCGATGACCGAGCAGCCCGGCCAGCGCCCTGAGGACCGCCTGCCCATCTCGAGCGAACCCGCCCCGGTCGTCCCTCGCGGACCCGCCGAGGCAGAGCGGTTCACCGCGCCGCCGACCGCGCACAGCGTCGGGCTGTCGCCGGAGCGTGCCGCGAAGATCGTCAGCCAGAGCGCCAGCGCGCGCTGGGTCGCCTTCCTCGCCGTCACGATCGTCTCGCTGTTCGTGATCGTCTACTACTTCTACGACCTCGGCGTGCCGGGCGTCGCCAACTCCAGCCGCCTCGGGAAGGAAGTCGCCGCCCAGCAGGTCACGGCCGTCACCCAGGGCTACACGCTCTTCGAGGCGAACTGTGCACGCTGCCACGGCGCCCAGGGCCAGGGCGGGATCGGGCCGGTCCTCAACGACCAGGCGAAGCTCCTCACCCACCTGACGCCGGGCTACCTCCAGAGCGTCCTGACCGTGGGTGGCCGCTACGTCTGCGGCGACGCGAACTCGCTCATGCCGATCTGGTCGGACCAGGGCAACCCGCCCGGACCCCTGAACTACCGGAACCTCCAGGAGCTGATCGCGTTCATCACCGCTCCATCCACGCTGCAGTTCCAGGGAATCGACCCCACGACCGGCCAGACGGTCACGCTGTCCGGCTGGCGCGACCCGACGTACGTGGCGCCCGCGGGCGCGACGCCGGTCCCGGCCTGCTGGAAGGACGCGTTCGCGTCCCCGTCGGCCGCGCCCGGCGCCGGAGCGAGCGGCGCGCCGAGCGCGGCGCCCTCGGGCGGCGCAGCCGCCTCGCCCGCCGCGTCGGGCGGTGTGACCGGCACCGTCATCGCGCTCACTGCCCAGAACATCGCGTTCGACAACACCAACCTGACGGCCCCGGCCGGGGTTCCCTTCCAGATCGCGTTCACGAACAACGACGCGGGGATCCCCCACAACGTCGTGATCCATACAGGTTCGCAAACCGGCGCGGTGGTCTTCCAGGGCACGATCTTCAGCGGCGTGGCCACCCAGACGTACAACGTGCCGGCGCTTCCCGCGGGCACGTACAGCTTCAACTGTGTGGTCCACCCGAACATGACGGGCACGCTCACGGTCAAGTAGCGGGGGCGGGGCCGTGGGCGGGAGGGTCCGAGGCCGCGTTCAGGGAGGATAGATGGCGGCACAGGCGCTCGGTCCAGGCGGCAGGGTGGCCCGCAGGCGGGCCTTCTTCGGCCTGCTCGACGCGAACGGCTGGGGCTGGGCGGGGGTCAAGGCGGTCGTCTGGTTCGTCCTCATCATCATGCTCATGGCGTACCTGCCGGACCGGGCGCTGTACGCAACGGTGCAGAACACGATCGATCTCGGCGTGTCGCTCAAGGTGTTCAACCCCGCCGTCGATCTCACCCCGATCAACTTCTGCCCCACCTCCAACCAGACCGTGCCCTGCCCCGCTCCCGCGGGGACGGTCCTGCCCTGGGAGCCCAGCCCTGCCGAGCTGGCGCTGCCCGCCCCGCGCGCCGACGCGGCGATCGTGGGCGCCGGGCTCCAGACGCTCCTCGTCGGCGGCACCGATGCCGCGGGCACGCCGCAGGCCGGCGTCTTCGCCACGGTGATCCACCCGGACGGCAACTTCGACGCGTGGAGCCAGGGCGTTCCGCTGCCGGCGCCGCGGGCCCAGGCAGCGGCCCTGTTCTTCTCCGGCACCGCGTACGTCATCGGCGGCCTCGGCGCGGACGGCAAGCCGACCGACACGGTCTTCGCGGGCACGCCGGACGCGTCGACCGGCGTGATCAGCGCCTGGACGGAATCGACCGACCTCAAGCTGCCCGCGCCGCGTGCCGGCGCCGCGGTCGCGGTCGCCGGCGATGGCGTCTTCCTCGTCGGTGGCACGGACGGCACCGGGCCCACGGACACGGTCTGGAAGGCCGCCGTCAACGCGACGACCGGCAAGCTGCAGGCGTGGACGCCCAACGCGGCGCTCGCCTCGTTCGACGCCGCCGGGGCCGCGCAGCCGGCGCCGCGGGTCCACGCGCTGGCCACCGTCAGCGGCGCGTATCTCTTCGTGTGGGGCGGCGAGGATGCGGCAGGCCCGACCACGCAGGTCCTCCGCGGCGACGTCTCCACGGCGAAGGACACGCTGGGCCAGGTCACCCGGTGGGGGACCTCGACCGCGGCCGGCCCGAACCTGCCGGCGGCCCACACGGGTGCCTTCGGCTGGGTGGCCAACTCCAACCTCTACTACGCCGGCGGCGAGGGCTCCAACGGCGAGGTCGTCTGGGCGATCCCGGACGCGAACGGCAACATCCCGCGCTGGGTCCACCTGGCCGCGAGCGACCTGTCGGCGTCCATGGATCTCCGGGGCGCCGCGCCGATCGTCTCCGGCTCGAACGCGTTCCTGGTCGGCGGGACGACCGCTTCCGGCCCGACGGCAGGCACGGCGCGAGCAAACCTCTCCCCATTGCCGCCGTTCTTCCAGCTCGGGCTCTTCTACATCGTGGTCCCGGCCATGGGCATCCAGGGGCCGGTCGGCCAGCAGCTCTCGTACCTCGTGGCCGCCGGTGTGGCCACCGGCGACTTCGTGCTCCTGCTCCTGATCGGCTACGCGTTCAACCACAAGGAGCGAACGCGGGCATTCCTGCACCACCTGCGCAACCGGCGGCGCCGGACGGCCTGACCCGGCCGCCTGACCCGGCGCTCGGACGCGATCAACCCGGCGGGTCCGTCCGCGCTGCATCGGCGTCGATGACGCCGATCGCCGGGATCGCGGCGCGCGGCTGCGTCAGGGACGCTTCCGGGGCAGGACGAGGGGCAAGATCGCGCACGGGTCCGCCCCGGGACCGGCCGAGTGGCCCCGCGACGTCGTGCGACGGCGCGGCCACGTCGGCGCCCGGGGTCGCGGTGCCGGCCGGCTTCGAGCAGAGCGCCTCGCTGCGCACCAGGCGGTCGTCGACGCCGAGAAGGAGCGTCGGCAGGTCGATCCACGCGAGGGTGCCATCCGGGCCGGCCGGGGCCGCGTCCATCGCCGAGGCCAGGCGCTCGCGGGCGCCGCGGAGGTTCGTCCGCACGCCGAGCGGGTTCCCCCGCGCCGCGTGGACGTACGCCGCAGCCAGCTTGATGAGCCCGCTCAGGAGGGCGCGCTCGGCCGGGTCGTCGGTGCCCATCCAGGCCGGCTCCAGCTCCTCGTGGGCCAGGTACCACGCACCACGGCCGTAGGCTTCGAGCCCGCGCTGCACCGCCGCCCGGCGGACGTCGCGCGGCAGCGGCCGGTGCGCCTTGGCCCGGCCCCGCTCCATGACCCGCCCGGCCACGATCGCCGTCGAGCGCGCGGCCGCGGATCCGGGTCGCATCGGGTTGGCCGGCCGGCCTGCGCGGGCACCGGTCACGACAGCTCGATGAGCGGTCGCCGGCCGCCGAACCCCGACGTCAGGTCGTGCCAGAAGTGGATCTCGTCCTCGCCCAGCTGCCAGCAGAGCCACACCTGGCGCCCGTTCACGAGCGCGGGGAAGTCCGCCAGGCCGTCCTCGATGTCGCGAAGCTGCACGCTCCACCCGTTCAGGCGGGCGACGGCCGCCTCCATCTGGTCGATGACGGCCCGGATCCGCGCGTCGAGGACGCGCGGGGAATCGGACGTCGTCGCGCCGGCCGCGCCGCCCGCGGCTTCGCCGAGCGCCTCGTCGACGAGCGTGCGTCCCGTCCGCCGGCACCTCGGCGCGACGGCGCGCCGCGAGCAGGCGATCGCGCAGCGCGATCAGCTCCAGCCGTTCCGAGCGCAGCTGCTCCAGCACGCCGCGGACCTCGGGGAGGCGGGCGTTCGCGCGGTCGATGTCGTAGAAGTCGGTCACCCCGCGATCATACCGGGAGACCGCCCGAAGCCCGTCCGGCGGCCCGGGGCCGATGACCGGGCCGCGACCGCGCCCTCGACCCGACGGCCCGCCGCGCCGGTCACCAGGTCGGGAGCAGCTGCCGGTCGAGCCAGTCCGCCGGCTCCAGGCGCGGCCGGATCAGGGCCGCCCGCCCGCCGCGGACCGCGACCTCGGCCGGGATCGGCGTGGCTCAGGAAGAGCGGCATCGACTCCGTGAAGCCGTACGCGCCGGCGTCGAGGACCGCGACGAGGTCGCCCGACGGCCGGGACCGGCAGCCTCGCGTTCGCGGCGAAGACGTCCAGCCCGGAGCAGAGCGGCCCGGCGACGGTGACGCGGCCACGACCGGGCCGCCCCGGCGCCGGCGCCCAGGACCCGCACGCGGTGCTCCTGCCCGACGAGCGCCGGCCGAAGCAGGTGGTGGACGCCGCCGTCGAGGATGGCGACCTCCGCCTCGCCGACGCGCTTGCGGTCGACCACCCGCGCGACATAGGCGCCGGCCGGCCCCGACGAGGAAGCGGCCGGGCTCCAGGAGCAGCCGGAGATCGCGCATGCCCGGCGTCGCCGCCCAGCGCGTCGGCGAGGGCCGCCAGGCGGCGGCCGAGGCCGCCGACGTCGAGCGGCTCCTCGTGCGGCTCGTACGGGATGCCCAGGCCGCCCCCCGCATCGACCAGGCGCAGCGGGACCGCCGGCGTGGGCGGCCACGGCCCGCGCCAGCTCGACCGTCTCGGCCACGTGGGTCGGCCAGGCGGCCCGCGTCGAGCACGTTCGACGCCCCGAACCGGTGGAGCCCGAGCAGCTCGAGGTGCCGCGACCGCGCGGCGGAGCGCGCCGCGGCCCGCAGGTCGGGCTCGTCCATCCCGAACTTCCCGGCCCCATCGTCGCCGACCAGCCGGACGCGCTCCAGCCGTCCGGCCGCGCCGATCGAGGCGCGCAGCAGGACCGGCACGCGCGCGGCCCGCCTCCGCCGCGATCCGCTCGAGGCGGTCCAGCTCGCCCGGCGACTCGACGGTGATCGCCCGGACGCCGGCCGCGACCGCCGCCGCGGAGCTCCGCGTCGCGCTTGCCGGGACCCGTGACGACGATCCGCTGCGCGCGGAATCCCCGCCCGCAGCGCGGTCGCGAGCTCCCCGCCCGACGCGACGTCCGCGCCGAGCCCGAGGCGGCCGAGGTGGGCGACGATCGGCGAGGGCCGGGTTCGCCTTGACCGCGTAGGCGATCTCGACGATCGGCGGCAGGGCCGCCCGCAGGGCCTGCGACCTGGCGCTCGATGACGTCGAGGTCGTAGACGTAGAGCGGCGTTCCGAACCGGGCCGCGAGGTCGGCCGGGTCGAGGCCGCCGAGCCGGTCGCCCGCAGGATCTCGTTGCGGGCGGGCGGCCGCGCCGCGGCGGGAGCCGTCGGCGCCGCGGCCGGCAGCTCGCGCCGGCCGCGTCCGGCGCCGCCGTCGCGTGCGGCCGCGTCACCGGAGCGCCTCCTCGAGCGCCACCCGGGCGTCGGTGCGCGCGTCGCGATGCTTGACGATGCAGGGCGACCTGCGCGCCCAGGCCGTGCGCCTGCGCGAACGCGCCCGGCCAGCGCGCGCGTCCCCGGCACCACGACCGCGCCCGGCGGCACGCGGAGCGGCTCGTCGGGCGTACCCTCGAGGACGCGCTCGCCGACGCAGGTCGTAGAGGCGCGACGTCCCGGTCAGGGTGACGCCGGCCGCCGAGGACCGCGCCCTGCCCGACCAGCACGCCGTCCAGGAGGAGGCAGCCCGCCCCGACGAACGCGTCGTCCTCGACGATGACCGGCCGCGCCCCGGCCGGCTCCAGGACGCCGCCGACGACGACGCCGGCCGCGAGGTGGACGCGCGCGCCGACCTGGGCGCACGAGCCGACCAGCACGTGCGAGTCGATCATCGTGTCGGCCCCGACCCAGGCGCCGACGTTGACGTACGACGGCGGCATGACGACGACGCCCGGCTCGAGGTGCGCGCCGGCCCGGATCGCTGGTCCCGCCGGGCACGATCCGCCACGGTCGCCCGGCCGCCGCCGCGGCGCGCGCGTCCGGCGAACCGGCCAGCGTCCTTCGGTGGCAGGCCGACGCGGTCCACGAACCCGAACGTCTCGGCGGCCGACCACGCGCCGCGTGGCGCGGTCCGCGAAGCAGGGCGAGGATCGCGGCCTCGCGCCTCGGGCCGGACGCGCCCAGCCGTCCGGCGCCGCCGGGTCCGGGCACGGCCGCCCGGAGCCGGCCCGCCTCGAGGGCCGCGAGGACCTGGTCCGCGCCGGCTGCCGGCCGCGTCGCGGCGTCGCGGCGCGGGTCACGCGGCGCCGTCGCGCGGCGCTCATGCCGCCCCCTCGACCGCGCATCGCCGTCGTCCGGCGCCGCCCGGCCGCCGGGCAGCTCCAGCAGCCCGAGCGAGCGGAGCAGCCGCGCCAGGCGCTCGCGCGGCGTCGTCGTCGAGCGAGCAGCAGCGGGCGCGCGGACCGCGTCGGAGGCGAGCCCCATCAGGGCGAGCGCGGCCTTCGCCGGGACCGGGTTCGGGGCGCCCCGGAAGTTCGCCAGCATGAGCGGCAGCCAGCGTTCGTGGATCCGCCGGGCGCCGCTCCCAGTCGCCCGTCGCGGGCGGCCGCGCAGAGCGCGACCATCTCGCCCGGGATCTCGTTCGATGCCACCGAGATGACGCCGTTCGCCGCCCAGCGCCAGCATCGGCAGCGTCCAGGCGTCGTCGCCGGCCAGGACGGCCACGTCCGCGCGGCCGCTCGCGGCAGATCCGCGCGATCTGCTCCAGGTTCCCGGACGCTTCCTTGACGGCCACGATCCGCGGATGCGCGGCCAGCCGCAGGAACGTGTCCGCCTCGACGTTCGTGCCCGTCCGCGACGGGACGTTGTAGACGACGACGGGCAGGCCGCCCTCGTCCGCGACGGCCCGGAAGTGGCTCTCCAGCATCCGCTGGTCCGGCCGGTTGTAGTAGGGCGCCACGACGAGCGCCGCGTCCGCGCCGAGCTCGGCCGCCCGCCGGGTGGCGCGGATCGTCGCGTCGGTGTCGTTCGTGCCGGTGCCGGCGACGATCGTGACGCGGCGGCGCGAGGGCGCGGGCGGCCGCGACCTCGACGGTGATCTCGATGAGCCGCTCGCGCTCCGCCTGGGTCAAGGGTGGGCGCCTCGCCGGTCGTGCCGCACGGGACCAGGCCGTCGATGCCGGACAGGACCTGCCAGCTGACGAGGCGGCGGAAGGCGGCCTCGTCGAGCGCCCCGTCGGGCGTGAACGGCGTGACGAGCGCGGTGAGGGCGCCGCCGAGGACCGGGCGGGCGCGGTCGGCGCTGCGGGTGATCGGTGTCATCGGAGCGGCTCCTTTCGGATGTTCGCAGCGGAGTGGCCGAGTGGGCCTGGCCGGAGCAACTGCGGGCGCGGCTCATGGCGTCAGCTGGCGGCGTGCACCTCCGAGCGATCGTCGACGCCGAGGACGGCCTCGAACGGATGGAGACCTGCCGGCCGGGGCTCGGCGAGCAGCCAGTCGGCAGCCGCAACGACGCCCGACGCGCAGGCGCTCCGGTCGCGGGCGCGTCAGCGTCAGCTCGAGCGTCTCGCCCGGGCCGTCGAAGCCGACGAGGTGGCGGCCCGGGTTCGTGCCGGCCCGCACTGCCGACGACCTCGAGCGCCCCGGCCTCGCCGGGGCCGTCGGTCGGCGCGGCGACGCGGTCGAGCGACGGGTTCAGCGGCGAGGATGCGCCGGGCGAGGTCGCGGGCCGTGCCGGACGGCCGGTCGGCCTTCCCGCGCCGGTGCCACTCCACCACGTACGGCTCGTAGCCCGGCAGGCCGCGCCAGCCTGGCGCGCGGCCATCTCGACGAGCCGCCCGAAGACGAGCGCACCGGGGCTGAAGTTGGAGGCGGCGACGGCAGCCGCGCCCCGGGCGCGAAGCAGCTCGGCGACGTCGCGCCGGTCGGCCGTTCCCACGCGGTCGTGGCGATGACGAACCGGCGGACGCCTCCGTCCGACGGCGGCCGCGACGTTGCGCGAGCGACCGCGTCGCCGCGCGACGCGTCGACGACGACGTCGACGCCCGCGAAGTCGCCGCGGTCGTGCGCGTCCGGCCGGCGGTCGCCCGACGACGCGCACGGCCACGCCGTGCGCCGCCGAGGGCGTCGGCGACCGCCCGTCCGAACGGGCCGTCGCCCAGGATCGCTGCCTGCATCGTGGTGTCCTCCGCGTCGGGTGGATGTGACGCGGGGTCCGCCGGGGGGGAGGGCCGGATCGCCGTCGGGCGAATCAAAAAGACCGCGGTCACCGTCGGTGTCCGCGGCCCTCGGAGCCTCCGTTCCCTGGAGGCCCCCGGTCGTCGTCTGCGCGCGCCGTCAGAGCCCCAGGGCCCGTGCCTCCCGGCAGGGCCGCCAGAGCTTCTTCTTCGCCTCCGACGAGAAGATGGGCCAGCGCATGGCGCGGACCATACCCGGTCTTGCAGACTTGCGCAACAGCAATTGCGCGCCGTTCGCGCCATGCACACCGGCGGCCCGCGCCGGGTATCGTCTACACCGCGTGGGCCCGTAGCTCAGCGGCAGAGCGAGGGACTTTTAATCCCTGCGTCCTGGGTTCGAATCCCAGCGGGCTCACCATCTCATCCGGTGTGCGAACCTCCAGCGGCACCCGATAAGCGGGCCGGATGTCGGTGGGCGAGACGACCCGGATCTTTTCGATGAGCAAGCGCAGGAGCGCTTTGGCGCGCGGCGCAGGGACGATCGCCAGGACCTTGGCGAAGTAGCGCCCGATCCGCCGATGCACGTCGGCCGCTTCCGCCTGCCGGGCCGCGCGTGCCGCCTCCTGTATGCGCGTGTTCCTGAAACGTGGCCTCTCGGGCCAGCCCGCGCTTGCAGATTCGAATCCGCCCAACCGGGCCGCCCGGACTTCGTGGAGGTGAGAGAGCAGGATCAGGTCGCGGAACTCGTCGACATCGGGCAGGCAGGCCGTGAACGCCAGCTCGAGCTCGATCATGCCCCGGACGCCGAGGGCGACGGCCGGCTGAACGGGCATCCCGTCTACGTCGACGAACGGTGTGTGGAGGACGCCGATCGGCCGGTACCTCACCGGCGCCAGCGGGTCAGTCATCGCCGCAGCGAGCGCCCCCGTCACCCGAGGCTCCGAAGGTCGAGCACCCTCCCCCAGTGCAGCGCTCTGACCGCGACGAGGACGCCGAGCGCGGCGAGCACGAGGATCGCCGCGGCCGCGATCGAGCCGTCAAGGTCACCGCCCTGGAACTCACCGTATACGACGAGCGGAAGCGTCTGCGTCTTTCCCCCGAGATTGCCGGCGAACATGATCGTGGCCCCGAACTCGCCCAGCGCGCGGGCCCAGCTCATGACGAGGCCGGCCGAGAGCGCAGTGCTCGCCAGCGGGACGGTGATGTGCCGGAAGAGCTGGAGCTCCGAGGCGCCGTCGACCCGCGCGGCGTCCTCGACGTCGCGGTCGACGCCGGCGATCCCGGTCCGGGCCGACCGGACGAAATAGGGCGCGGCCACGAACGTCTGGGCAAGGATCACGGCCAGGGTCGTGAATGGGATCTCGATCCCGAGTGCATCGAGTGGTTCGCCCAGGAGGCCGCGGCGGCCAAGGAGGAGCAGGAGGGCCAGGCCGGCGACGGCCGGCGGCAGGACGATGGGCAGGTCGACGATCGCCTCGACCCATCCCGATCCCCGGAACCGGCGCCGAGCCAGGACAAGGGCCAGGGGCAGGCCGAACGCGACCGTGAGGATCAGGCTGACCGCGGTCGTGGTGAGGCTCAGGGCGAGAGCCGACAGCACGACCTGCGTGCCAAGGGCGCGGGCAAGGGACCCATCGACGGTCGCACGTGCGACGAGAGCCACGACCGGCAGGCCGAGGAACAGCCCGAATAGCCCGGCGACACCGATGAGCGACCAGGTTCCCCAGCCCCGGCCCATGCGCGGGGCTCGGATCGCCGCCGTCTCCCGTATCGGCTCGGCCTCTGCCTCGCGGGTCACTCCTCCATGTCTCAGGATGGCGGCAGGAAGCCGAACGAAGCGAGGATCGCCTGGCCGTCCGGTCCGGCGATCCATGCCAGGAACGCCTGCGCCGCCGCGAGGTTCGGAGAGGCCTTCACGACGACGCCCCCGTAGGTGGCCGGGACGTTCGCCGCGTCGGGCACGGCGATCGTGATGGCCTGGGTCGAGGTCTTCGCATCGGTCACGTAGACGATGCCGGCGTCGCCTTCGCCGAGCTCGATCTTCGCGACGACCGCGGCGACGTTGTCCTCCTTCGAAACGATGTTCGCGGTGTACTTCGCGACGAAGTCGGCCGGGTAGCCGGGCTGCGTGGCGAGGTTCGCCACGATCTGGGCCGCGTACTTCGTGATCGGGACCGTATCGCCCGCCGCGATCACCTTCACCCCGCTCCTGGCGAGATCGGCGGGGGTCTGGATCCCGGCCGGGTTCGCCGCCGGGACGATGACGGTGAGGAGGTTGCCGGCGAACTTCGTGATGCCGCCCGCGGCGAGGCCCTTGTCGACGAGCTTCTGCGGGTTCGCCATGTCGGCGGACAGGAGGAGGTCGGCCGGAGCACCCTGCTCGATCTGGGTCTCGAGGGCTGCGGACGAGTCCGTCGAGATCGAGAGCGTCGTGCCCGGGTTCGCGGCCTCGTAGGCGGTCGTGGCATTCGCGAGGGCCGCCTTCAGCGACGCCGCGGCGTAGATCGTGAGGCCGGCCGGTGCTGCGCTGGACGCGGCGGGGCCGGATGCCGGCGCGCTTGGCGCCGGCGTGGAACCGCTGGAGCACGCCGCGAGCACCAGGGCGAGGGCGGCGATCGGTGCCGCGAGGCGGGATCTCATGCGGGGCTCCTCTCAACCTCTCGGCCGCTTGGCCTACTCGCCGCCGAGAGCTCATGCGACCGAAGCGGCCAGGCGGCTTCAGCGCCCGAGACCGCGACGATACTAGCAAACCGAGCATCACCCGTGCGGGTTTGTAAGTAATGGGCTGGCTCGAACGGCCAAGACGTACGTATGGCCGATCTCCGTCGGACCCACACCAGAGCGCCTCAGCCTGGGGTACCCTGCCACCACTGGCGCATCGAATGCGGGCCACGAGCGGGGCGAACGGAGGACGTATGAGCACGGTGTTGCGGCCCGCGGAAGTCGCACGCGAACTCCGGATCTCCCGGGTCACTGTGTACGAGTTGATCCGTCGGGGTGAGCTACCCGCTACGCGCGTGGGCCACCAGTTCCGGATCGACGCGAGTGCGCTCGCGACGTACCGAGCCGAACATCACGAGGGCGCGGGACCCACGACATCGACACGTCAAGGGACACTCGTGATCCGCGGCGAAGACCACGTCGTGACGCTGTCGGTCCCCGACGATCTGCAGTCGCTGCCCGCAGTTGAGCTATCGGCTGCGTTCCCGCGGCGCGCGGGCGTGCAGCGGGCTCGCTATCGGGGCGTCCTGCTCCACACGCTCCTGACGGCGTATGGGTTCCTGCCGGCGAACCTCGACCTGTCCCTGACTCCGCCGCCGAGTCCCGAGCAGGCGCAGATGCTCCGGTCCTCAATCGCGGCCCGCGGTCGCGATGACCACGTCGTCGTGTTCTCGGTCGCCGAACTGCTTCCCGAATACAGCGGGACCATGGTGCTTCTCGCGTGGGAACGGGATGGTGAAGCACTCCGAACGTCGGGCCCGGTCCAGCTCGTCGTTCCTTCTGACCGACTCCCCACCCGGGGCGTGCGCCAGTTGGAGACGATCGAGCTCCACTGGCTCGGGTAGTCCAGCGCAGTCGGAGGACATCACGCCCGAAGCGGGAGGAGATCGCCCTGCGGCTCCGCTGAACGTGGTGCACGCCGCCGACCAGACGACGAGTCGGCCCGTTCTGGCGTTCGCCGCCTCGGTAACGATCGCGATGAGCAGTGGGCTGATCTGGGATCGGCGGCATCCTGTCAGGGCACTCGACAGGGTCACGACGTGACGGCTCAGCGCCCCGCGGCGCACCAAGATCCGAGTCGGTGTTGGGCCCGGGCCGGCCGGCGTTCCCGGAGGCCGCGGTGAGATGCGGGCCTCAGTCGACGACGGTGTGGCTCTGCTCGCGCATGAACTGGGCCGGGTAGTACAGGCTCAGGCCGGCCTTGCCCGTGGAACCGGAGCCCTTCCAGCCGCCGAAGGGCTGGACGCCCGGCCAGGCGCCGGTTGTTGCACCGACTCGCCGGTTCACGTAGAGGACGCCGGCCTCGATCTCGTCGAGGAAGCGGTCCACCTCCGCCGGGTCCTCGCTGTACATGCCGGCGGTCAGCCCGTACGTGCTGTCGTTGGCGAGGCGCAGGGCCTCCTCGAGCGAGTCGACCGCGAGGACCGCGGTGAACGGGACGAAGTGCTCGTCCTGATACAGGCGGTGATCGGCCGGCAGGTGGCCAACGACGGTCGGCTCGACGAAGGTGCCGCGGGCCATGTCGCCGTCAGACAGGCGTTCGCCGCCGGTGAAGACGCTGCCGTCGCGCCGCGCCTCGGCGGCGGCCAGGTAGCGCTCGACCGCCCCTCGTCGATTACCGGGCCGAGCCAGACACTCCGGAGCAGGGGGTCGCCGATCGTGATCGCCTCGGTCTCGTGGACGAGCAACTTCACGAGCTCGTCGTGGACCGGCCGCTCCACGTAGACCCGGCTGTTGGCGGAGCACTTCTGGCCGCCGTAGCCGAAGGCGCTGCGCACAATTCCCTCGGCCGCCTCCTCGAGGTCGGCCTTGGCACTCACGATGGCCGGGTTCTTGCCGCCCATCTCGACGATGCATGGCTTCGGCCAGCGGGTCGAGAAGGTCCGGAAGAGCCGCATCCCGATCTCGTACGAGCCGGTGAACACGACCCCGTCGATGCCCGGGTTCTCCGAGATCTGCTGGCCGACGGTCGACCCCGGCCCCATTGACGAGATTGAACACGCCGTCCGGGACGCCCGCGTCGTGGAACGCCTCGGCGAGGAGGACGCCGCTCATCGCCGCTGCGCTGGCCGGCTTGAAGACGACCGTGTTGCCGGCCGCCAGCGCCGCGCCGGACGGCCCGGCGGCGAGGGCCATCGGGAAGTTGAACGGACTGATGACGGCGAAGACGCCATAGGGCCGGAGGACCGAACGGGTGTGGACCGTGCTCGAGGCTCTCGGTTGATCCGACCAACGGTCAGGTCACGCCCCAGGACGGCCTCGCGCATCGTCCACGGAGCCAACTGAGCCGAGGCCAACGGCCGGGTCGGCAGGCGAGAGTCCGGTGCCTGGCGATCAACAACGGATCGACGCACGCGTGTTGTCCGTGCGCGTCCGACGCCATCCGGGCGCGCGACGACAACAACGGGCCAGGCCGCGGCGACCACGCGGGCGAGTCCGTGACGGCACGCCGTCGATGGTCAGCGAGGCGCTCAATCCGCGGTGGCTGACGCGCCCCGCCTGGTTCCACCCCTCGGTCGCTCTCGTCCCGCCACCATCGGGCCCACGATGAACCGCCCGAGCAGGTAGCAGGCGAAGCTCAGCGAGGTCACGAAGACGCTGACCGGCAGGTTCGTCAGGAGCGAGAGCATGATCCCGCCCAGCACCGAGAAGAGGGCGATGACGACGCTGTAGGCGGTGGCCCGGCCCGGTGCGGCCGTGAGCCGCTCGGCGGTCGCGCCGGGCGTGATCAGCAGGGTCAGGATGAGCAGCACGCCGACGACCTGGACCGCCTCGGCGACGGCCGCCGCCATGATGAGGAGGAACACGATCGCGAGGAGTCCGCACCGGCACGCCGCGGGCCTCGGCCACCTCCGGGTCGACGGTCGCGAAGGTCAGCGGCCGGTAGACGAGCGCCAGCGCCAGCAGGGTGACGATCCCGATGCCAGGAGCAGGACCACGTCGCCGCCGCTGACGCCGGTGATCGTGCCGAAGAGGATGCTGAACGCCTGCGTCGCGAAGCCCTGGTAGAGCGAGAGGAAGAGGACGCCGAGCCCCAGCCCGAAGGCCATGACGACGCCGACGACGGCGTCGCGCTCGCGCACCCGGACCCCGAGGGCACCGATGAAGAGGGCGGTGACGACGGTGCCGGTGAGGAGCCCGAGCACGGGCGAGACGCCCAGGAGGATCGCGCCGGCCGAGCCGGTGAAGCCGAGCTCGGCGAGGGCGTGGACCGCGAAGGCCATGTTGCGCGCGACGACGAAGCGGCTGACCACGCCCGAGACGATCGCGATCACGACGCCGGCCTCGATGGCGTGCTGGACGAAGTCGTAGCCGAGCAGGTGCACGAGCTGGTCGATCATCGCGTCGGGCCCTCGGGACGTCCGGTCGGTCGTGCTCGACCACCGGCAGGTGGTGGGGTTCCTCGATCTCGAACCCCGCGCTGAAGGCCTCGCCGACGACGAGGATCCGACCGTGCACGCGGAGCACGTCGACGTGGGAGCCGTACAGCTCGGACAGCCGTTCCGAGGTCAGGACCTCGTCGGGCGTGCCAGCCGCCCAGCGGCCGTTGACCACGAACAGGACCCGGTCGACGAGCCCGAGGACCGGGTTGACGTCGTGGGTCACGAACAGGACGGTGCGCCCGGTCCGCGGGTGCCAGCCGCCGACGAGCTCGGTGATCTCGCCCTGGTGGCGCAGGTCGAGGTTCGCGAGCGGCTCGTCGCACAGCAGCAGCTGCGGGTCGCCGACGAGGGCCTGGGCGATCCGCAGGCGCTGCTGCTCGCCGCCCGACAGGCGCCCGACCGGGGCATCGGCGTAGGCGCGTCGCCTCGACCGAGGCGATCGCGTCCGCGACCCGACGGGCGACGGTCGCGATCCGGCCGGCCGACCCCCCAGCGGTGGCCGTCGAGCCCGAGGCGGACGAGGTCGCGGCCGCGCAGCGGCAGGTCCCGGTCGAAGACCTGGCCCTGGGGGACGTACCCGATGCCAGGGTTGCCGCGCCGGGGCGGCTGGCCCAGGACCTCGACGGACCCGACGCTGAGCCCGGCGAGGCCGAGCACGATGCGCAGCAGCGAGGTCTTGCCCGACCCGTTGGGACCGAGGATCGCGACGAAGCTGCCCTCCTCGAACGCGAGCGACAGGTCGTGCCAGACCTCCCGGCCCGCCGAAGGCGAGGGTGGCGTGGTCGAAGCGGATGGCCGGCGCGGTCACCTGCTCACGCACCCTTCGCCAGGGCCGCTCGAGCTCGTTCATCTGGGCGAGCTGCCACTCCTGGTAGGTCTGGTACTGCGGCGGGATCGTCTCGGCCACGCCGACGACCGGGATGCCGTTCGCGACCGCGAGGTCGTGGATCTGCTGGGTCAGCGGGCGAGATGACCTGGCTGTTGAAGAGCAGGACCCGCACCGTCTTCCCGGTCAGCAGGTCGCGCTCGGCCGCGACGTCGGCGGGCGCCGGATCGGTGCCGTCCTCGATCGCCTTCTGGAAGCCCTCGGGCGTGAGCACCTGGAGGCCGATCGCCTCCGCCAGGTAGCCCGCCACGGGCTCGGTGAAGGCCACTGGGGCGCCCGCGTACTTCGCCTTCAGCTCGGCGATCTTCGCGGCGAGCGGGCGCCAGGGATGCGAGGTACGCCTGCTCGCGGGCGGCGAAGTAGGCGGCGTTCGCCGGCTCGAGCTTGGCCAGCGCGGCCTCCGTCGCCGCGGCGACCCTCGGCATCGTGCCCGGGTCGTACCAGACGTGGGCGTTGACGTCGCTGGCGAGGCCGAGCAGCTGCTGGACGTCGATCACGACGCGGCTCGCGTTCGGGCGAGGCGCCGAGCAGCTGCTGCATGAAGTCGTCGTAGCCGAGGCCGTTGACGATGACGAGCCTCGCGTCGGCGACGGCGGCCGCGGCCTGCGGGCTCGCCTCGAAGGCGTGCGGGTCGGCGTTCGGATCGTTGAGCAGGCTCGTCGCCGGGACGCGCGCGCCGCCGATCTGGGCGAGCAGGTCGGCGTAGAAGTTCTCCGTCCCGAGGACCGGGATCGGCGGGCCTGCGTCGACTGGGGCTCGGGACGAGCGGCGCTCGGCCCGGCAGCGACCGACGGCGGCGGCGTCCCGCCCACCGTGGCTGGGTGCCGGCGTGGCCGCCGCGGAGCCGCAGGCAGCCGCGAGGATGGCGACACCAGATTGCCAGGGCGCCGGCCAGTCGCGGACCGAGTCGCAGATTGAGTCTCAGTCGTTGGTTCACCGGTACGCCTCCTGTGGCGTTCGTGAGAGTGGCCGTGGGCTCAGGCCGGCGTCGGCCGTCGCCGGCTCGGCACTCAGGGCAGAGCCCGAAGAACTCGATGCGATGCGAGTCGACGAGGAAGCCCGTGCGCTGCTCGATCTCGCGGGCGATCGGGTCGATGCCCACGTCGCCGACCTCCCTGCTGCGCCCGCACCGCTCGCAGACCACGTGGTGGTGGTGGGCGGGCTCGCAGGCGACGTAGGCGTGCTCACCGTTGGGCAGGTGGACCCGCTCGACGAGCCCGAGCGACTCGAAGATCTCGAGCGAGCGGAACACCGTCGCGCGGCCGACCCGGCGGCGGCCCTGGCGCCCTTCGACGACGAGGTCCTCGGCCGAGAAGCGGCCGTCGCGGGCGGCCACCATCTCGGCCACCTCGCGCGCGGGGTTCCGTGCAGGTGGTAGCCGGCCCGGTCGAGGGCCTCGCGTCAGCGTGTCGGGATCGCTCATGGCGGGAATGATACTCAGTCTCTGTCGCCGTGTCTACCGCGCACGTTGCCTTGGGGTCCCCCCAGATCGTGTAATGCCAGCCCTTCTCGGCCTCGCCCGTGAGCTCGATCATCACGTGCTTGACCTGCGTGTACTCGTCGAACGAGTAGTCCGACAGATCCTTGCCGAACCCCGACTGCTTGAAACCGCCGTGGGGCATCTCGCTCGCGATCGGCAGGTGGTTCGTGTTCTGTCCGGCGCGGTTCACCATGATCCACGCACGACTCAGCGGCCAGACCCGACCAGACGGACGTGCCGTCCCACTTCCTCCTGGCCTCGGCGGCGGCCCGAGGGCCAGGCCACTCGTCTTCGCCAGGTCCGGTGGGTGGCTGGGCGGAGCTGGGCGGACGTGAGCTCCTTCTGGCCGATGTCCGTGACGGTGTTCGCCTGTACGACGGACTCCTCCGCGGACTCCAGGAACGACAGCATCTCCGAGATGGCCCTGCCCTGGCCCGCCTTGGCCCTGGACATCGCCGCCTGCTCGACGGCCGTTCCGAGCGCGGCAAACGCCGTGCGGTGGCAAGGCGGCGCTGGTCAACTCGATGGCCGCCCTGACGTACTTCTCAACGTCCGTCTGCGCGCCCTTGTTCGCGGAGGCAGAGTGAGCCCGCGAATTGGGCTGAGCCGCGAGGCTATGGACGCGGACCTGGCGCGCCGTCCACCTGCTTCACCCGCCACGCGGCCCCGGATCAGCCGCTCGGGCGCGATCGGACGCCTTCGCAGTCCGGGATCGCGGCCACGCGCCGGTCCGCCGCCAGCGCCTGCGGCATGCAGCGGATCCCCGTCGGGAAGCGCGGCCGCCAGAGGCGGAAGCCCGCCACGAGGCCAGCCGCTGACAAGGCGGCGCCAGAGCCGTCTGATCTCCGCTCGCGCCTCCGGCAGGCTGCCGTACACGATCCGGAGGTAGCTGCGAAGCGTGCCCTCGAGCCTTCCCCATGGGTTCTCGCGGAACGCCGAGTGCTGGTCCACCCCCTCCGCGACGAGCGGATGCGCCAGCTGCAGCAGCAGCGCCCGGGGACCGGCCCCGAGCAGGATGGTCGCCTCGCGGTTCAGGCGCCAGGCCTCGCTGCCGGGGCCGTAGAGGCCGACCCGGTCATCCCGCGGGGAAGCGGCCGGCGTCTCCACGTCGGCGTCGAGGTCGGTCGCCTCCGGCATGTCCCAGGACATGCGTTGCAGGATACGCGGCACGCCGGCCTGCCCGACGAGAGCCAGCCAGGGTGGGCGAGCCCGCCCCGTCAGCCCGCCTCGGCCTCGCTCGCGCCCAGCAGCTCCACGATCTCCCGGGCCGACCGGTGGATCCCCAGGAGGATCGGCGTGTCGCGCACCGTGGAGCGTCGGCCCTCGGTCCCCCGGAGCTCGCGCACGAGCGCCGAGAACGCCGGCAGGTCGTCCGTCTCGTAGGCCACCAGGAAATCCTGGTCGTCGAGCCCGAAGGAGTTGGCCAGCAGCTGGCGGACCTGCGGGTAGGTGTGCCCGACGCGCATGTGCTCGTTCATGGAGCCCTGGCGGACCTCGCGCGACGTCAGGTACCACTCGGTTGACTTCGTGAACGGGTAGACGACCAGGTAGCGCTGCCGCTCCCCCTCGAAGAGCGACTGCTCCTGGCTGGTGGGCCGGACGACGTACTGGGAATCGCCCACGAGGCCGATGAAGGACTCCCGGACGGCCAGCCACCGGCCCATGCCCGAACGGAGGAACCGCGCCGACTCCTCCTCGAGGGCGTCGACCGAGCCCGCCAGCTGCCACACCAGCAGGTCGATCCCGGGCTTGAGCCCGATCAGCGAGTACGTCTCGGTCACGACCCCCTCCGCGGGCGCAAGCGCCGCGACGAAGGCGTCGGCGGTCCGGCGGCGGGAGCGGCTGTCAAGGCGTCGCCACGCCGGGTCCAGGCCCAGCGCCAGCGCCCGGACGTAGCGGCCGCTCACGCCGAACCCTGGCGGAGGCCGGCCGCGATCGCGTGGCCGGTCATCATGCTGACCAGGAGCCGGTCCGTGGCGGCCTCGGCGTCGGCGAGGAGCGCGGTCGCCTCGCGCGTGTCCAGGCCGCGCCGTCGGGCAAGCGCCCCGAGCTCGTCGACGAAGGGGCTGCGGAACCAGAGGAAGCGCTCCACGGCCTCGCTGAGCGACGCGCCCTGCGCGGCGGCCTCGCGGCCGTACGCCGCGGCGAGCTCGGAAGCGGCCCGGAGCGTCTCCGCGGCGTGATCCGCGCTCGGCGCGTCGAGGTGCTCGAGAAGGAGCGCGACCAGCTCCCGGCCGCGCGCCCGGGAGGCGTCGCGGGCCTCGTCCGTCAGGGCGGCAATCCAGGGTCGGCCGGCGGCCGCCGTCCCGGGCGTGCCGGACATGCCGGTCCGGCTGCGCGCGTGATAGGCGCGGGCCATCCGCTCCGGCGACGCCCCGAGGCGGGCCAGCGATGGGCGGTGCGTGCGGGCGGCCGGGAGGAGCGCGCTGAGCGTGCTGCGGGCGAAGCGGCGGTGCCCGCCGGGTGTCGTGAAGACCGGGATCCGGCCTTCGTCCGCCCAGCGCCGGAGCGTGCCCGGCGCGATGCCCAGCAGCCGGCTGGCCTCCCCGAGGCCGATCCACGACGAGGACTGGCGCGTGCCCGGCGTCATTCGAACCTCATCATTCCTGCCGATACCTCCATCGATAGTGCACTATAGTGCGCGAACGTTTGATCCGCGCGGGCCGCTCCCGGAGACCCGGCAGCCGGCCGCGCGGCGCAACTCCGACCGACCTCTGTGAGCAGGAGAGCTTCCACATCTTGGACTCGCTCATTTCGCTCGTATCGCCTGTATCGGTCGATGCGGTCGCGACACGGATCCATGCCTCTCGATCGATCCGCAGGCGCGCGGCTTTGTGCGCGTTGGGGGATGTGGCGGCCGGGTCCGCGGCCCGAGAATTCGCGTCGCCGGCTCCCAGGGTGGGCGGTCCGGACGACGAGCGGATTGAGCGAGTTGTGCGACATGCGCGGATGCGATCGATCACGGACGCGCCGGGCGGCGGCCCGGTGAGCGACCGGGGAACAAGGGCAGCGGGACCCGTGTGGCTTTCCGTGGGCCAGGCGAGCGCGCTCCTGGGCGTGTCGAGTGCCACCCTTCGGCGGTGGGCCGTCGAGGGTCGGCTCGCGACGTTCACGACGCCGGGAGGCCACCGGCGGTTCAGCCCCGCCGCGGTGGAGTCGCTGCTTCCCCGGCGGCCTGCGGCCCAGGCGGCACTCGCCGGTGCGACGTCGACTGACCAGATCCAGCGCGCCTATCGCCAGTCCTTTCACGATGCTCCAGCGCCGCCGACCTTCCTCGAGGGCGTCCCGAGCGGCGCCCGGGAGTCACTCCGCGGCTACGGCCGGGTCATCACGACCTCGATCATGCGGAGCGTCGAGGCCAGCGATGACGACCTCCGCGAGGCTGCCCTGGCCGAGGGGATGATCGCGGCCGCGGCATACGGCCGGATCGCCGCGACGCTCGGCGCAACGATGCGCGAGACCGTCGCCACGTTCCTGCGCTTCCGGACGCCCTTCGTCCGCGAGGTGGCTGCGGCCGCCCGGCGCATGGGCCTCGACGGCCCGGGCGCCACCGACCTGCTGGACGCGGTCACGGTCGCGGTTGACCGCCTGCTCGACGCCACGCTGGAGGGCTTCGAGACCGCTTCGGTCCCCGGGCAGCAGCCGATCCGTCGGGGCCGGCCGCAGCGATGACCCTCGACCTGGCTTTCGCCGAGCATTCGTCCCACGTGCCGAGCGTCCGGGTTCCGCGCGGAATCCGCGACGCTCGTCGCACACGTCCTCCACGCGCGACGGGTCCGCAGCGTCGAGCGGGAGACGTTCGCCGCCGCCCTCGCCGGGTTCGACCTGGGCCCGCAGGCGATCGTTGTTCACACCTGCCACCGAGTCGAGCTGTACGTGGCGGGCGAAGCGGCGGACCGCCTCGCGCTTCCGCCGCTCCCGCCCGGCGCCGAGCGCCTGGAGGACGTCGATGCAGTGCGCCACCTGATCGAGGTCGCCTGCGGGCTGGACTCGGCGGTGTTCGGCGAGGACCAGATCCTTCACCAGCTGCGCGTGACGCTTGCCGAGCGGCGCGAGAGTCGGTCGCATCGACTCGGTCCTCGACCGCCTCTTCCAGGCCGCCCTCCGGGCCGGCCGGCAGTCGCACGCGTGGCTCGATGGGTCCCCGCGCTCGCTCGCGGACGTCGCGCTGGACCTCATCGCGCGGTCCGCCGGGGAGCTTCGCGATCGGACGGTCGTCGTCGTCGGCGCCGGGAAGATGGGCCGTCTCGCCGCGTTCGCGGCCCACCGGCGCGGCGCTCGGGTCGTCGTCGTCAACCGCACGCTCGAGCGGGCCCGCGCCCTGGCCGCGGAGGTCGGCGGCACGTGGGCCCCGTTCGGCGTCGACGACGTGCTGCCTCCCGCTGCCGGCGTCGTCGTCGCCCTGGCTGGCACGTGGCACGTCGGCGCGGTGGACGGCCAGCGCATCGCAGCGGCCGGGACACTGGTCGTCGACCTCTCATCGCCGCCGTCCGTGCCGGCCGACATCCAGGCCCGGCTCGTCGATCGCTTCGTGTCCGTCGACGACCTGGTCGTGGGCTCCGAGTTCGGGCCCCAGGATCGGCTCCGCCGGCGCATCGAGAAGCTGGTCGCCGACGTCGGCCGCGATTTCTGCGCCTGGCTCCGCGCTCGCGAGTCCGTGCCGGTGATCCAGGCAATGGCCGTCGTCCGCGGAGCAGATCCGCCAGGCAGAGCTCGAGTGGCTGCTCCATCGGCTTCCGGAGCTGGGACCGGACGAGCGGGCTGTCGTGGAACAGATGAGCCATCGCCTCGTCGCGGCGGTCCTCCATGCGCCGCTCGACGCGCTCCATTCCGACGAGGGGGGCACGCTGGAGCGGGCCGCCCGCGACCTGTTCGGCCTGTGAGCTCCGGCAACCCCGTGGGCGTGTCCGTTGCGGTGGATGGCCCGGTGGGCGCCCCGCCGGTTCCCCATCTCAGGCTCGGGACCCGGGGGAGCGCGCTCGCGCGTGCCCAGTCGGGCGTGATCGCCGACGCGCTCCGGTCCCTGGGCGCGACCGTCGAGGTGGTCGTCATCCGGACCGCGGGCGACAGCCGGGCCCCGGACACGGTCTGGGGGGAGGGTGCCTTCGTGACCGCGCTCGAGGGCGCCCTGCTGGACGGGCGGATCGACGTCGCCGTCCACAGTGCGAAGGACGTCCCGACGGCCCGCGATCCGCGGCTGCGGATCGCCGCGTTCCCGGCGCGCGAGGATCCGCGCGACGCCCTGGTCACGCGGACTCCGCGCTTGACCCTTGCCACGCTCCCGCATGGTGCCCGGATCGGCACCGACAGCCCCCGTCGCGTCGCGTTCCTCCTCGCCACCCGTCCGGACCTCCGGCCGCACCCGCTCCACGGCAACGTCGACACGCGCCTGCGCCGCCTCGCCGAGGGAGAGTCCGATGCCCTGGTCCTGGCCGTGGCCGGGCTGACCCGCCTGGGCCTCGCGGGCCGGATCACGCAGGCGCTCCCGCCCGAGATCCTTCCGCCGGCCCCCGGCCAGGGCGCGCTCGCCGTCCAGTGCCGGGTGGGTGACCCGGTGGCGGACCGCCTCGTCGAACGGCTCGACGACCCAGCGACCCGCGTCGCGGTGGAGGCAGAGCGGGCCTTCCTCGCCGCGACCGGTGGCGGCTGCCGGTCCCCGCTCGGCGCGCTGGGGACGGTTCGGAACGGGATGCTGGACCTGCTCGTCGGCGCCGCCGATCCCGCCGATCTCCCCGCTCGGCGACGCCCCTGCCGGCGCGGTCGCCGAGGCGCCGGGGACCACGTTCACCGCGACGCAGCCCGCGGCCGGCACGAGTCCGGGTCACCTGGGCGCGCCGAAGCGGGCCCGCGAGCGACGGCACGGCCCTCGCCGAGGCTCTCGCCCGCGAGGTCACCGCCACGATCGACCGGCGCGCGGTGGCCCACCGGCCACGCGTGCTCGTGACCCGCGACTCCGAGCGCGCGGGTCCGCTGGTGGAGGCGCTTCGGGCGCGCGGGCTGGACCCGGTCCACGTCCCCACGATCGCCGTCGAGCCGGTCCGCGCCGGCGGCCCCCTGGACGAGATCATGCCCCGCCTCGCGACCTGCGCGTGGGTCGTCGTGACGAGCGCCACGGGCGCAGACGCGCTGGGCGCAGCCGCAGGACGCCGGGGCGCCGATCTCTCGGCGGCGCGGATCGCCTCCGTCGGCGCGGCGACCACCGCGGCGGTGGAGCGGGCCGGCGGCCGGGCGGCGTTCGTCCCTGCCGTGGCCACGGCCGCCGCGCTCGCCGCGGAGCTGCCGATCGGTCCCGGCACGCACGTCCTTCTCGTGCGGGGCGACCTCGCCGACGGCCGGCTGGGCGATCGGCTCCGGGCCCGCGGCGCGGTCGTCGACGAGGTGATCGCCTACCGCACGGTCGAGGCGCCGGCGGCGTCCGCGGCGGCGCTGCGGGGTGCGCTTCGGGCGGGGCTCGAGGGACTCGTCTTCACGAGCGGCTCCACGGTCCGCGGCCTCCTCGCGCTCCTGCCCGCCGACGACCGCGACGCGGTCCGCGCACTGCCGGCGTTCTGCATCGGACCCTCGACCGCGTCGGTCGCACGGTCCGCCGGCTTCGTCGCCGTCCTCGAATCGAGGGCCCCCGACCCGGCCGCCCTCGCCGATCTCGTCCGCACCGGACTGGCGGCCGGCGCCGACCCCCGGATCCTCGTCACCATCGCGCAGGAGAGACCATGACCACGTTCCTGGAAGGCGTCGCGGACCGCGCCGCCGCGCTCGACACGGCGGATGGCGCGCCGCGGCTCAGGCGCCTTCGGCGCACCCCGGCGATCCGTGCGCTCGTGCGCGAGACCCGTCTCCACCCAGCGATGCTCGTCGCGCCGCTGTTCGTCCGGCCGGGCGTCGGCGTGCGCGAGCCGATCGGGTCGATGCCCGGCGTCGCGCGGCTCTCGCCCGACGAGGCGGTCGTCGAGGCCCGCCGGCTGGCCGCGCTGGGGGTCGGCGGTCTCATCGTGTTCGGGCTGCCGGCGGACAAGGATCCCCTCGGGACCGGAGCCTGGATCGCGGACGGCATCGTCCAGGAGGCGCTCCGCCGCCTGCGCGCCGCGGACCTGCCGCTCGTGCTGATCGCCGACACGTGCCTCTGCGAGTACACGGACCACGGTCACTGCGGACCGCTCGAGCCGGGCGGCGCGGTCGACAACGACGCGGCGGCGCGGCTCCTGGCCCGCACCGCCGTCTCCCAGGCGGAGGCCGGCGCCGACATCGTCGCGCCGAGCGCGATGATGGACGGCCAGGTCGCCGCGATCCGGGCGGGCCTCGACGCGGCCGGTCACACCGGGACCGCGATCCTCGCCTACGCCGCGAAGACGGCCTCCGCGTTCTACGGCCCGTTCCGCGAGGCTGCCGACTCCGCCCCCGCGTTCGGCGACCGGCGGGCCTACCAGATGGATCCCGCGAACGCCCGCGAGGCCCGCCGCGAGATCGCCGCCGACGTGGCCCAGGGCGCGGACATGCTCCTCGTGAAGCCGGCGCTCCCGTCGCTCGACATCCTGGCCCGGGCGCGCGCGGACCACGACCTGCCGATCGGCGCCTACCAGGTGAGCGGCGAGTACGCGCTGATCAAGGCGGCCGCCGAGCGCGGCTGGGTCGACGAGCGCCGGATCATGCTGGAGAGCCTCGTCTCCATCGTGCGCGCCGGCGCCGACTTCGTGATCACGTACGCGGCCGCGGACGTCGCCGGGTGGCTCCGGGAGGACGCTCGATGACCGCACCGCGCAGGTCGCCAGGCGGACCTCCGGGCGCGTGCCGAGGGGCTCTTCCCGGGCGGCGTCAACAGCCCCGTCCGGGCCTTTCGCTCGGTCGGGCGGCCGCCCCTGATCCTGGACGCCGGTGCCGGGGCGCGGGTGCGCGACGCCGACGGGCGCTGGTACGTGGACTGGATCGGCTCGTGGGGCCCGGCGCTCCTCGGCCACGCCCGGCCCGAGGTGGTGGAGGCGGTCCGGGCAGCGGCGCTCGACGGGTTCGCGCTCGGCGCGACGTCCCCCCGCGAGATCGAGCTGGGCGAGCTCGTCCGCGCGGCGATGCCGTCGATGGAGCGCCTGCGCTTCACGTCCAGCGGGACCGAGGCGGCGATGAGCGCCGTCCGGCTGGCGCGCGGCGCGACCGGCCGCGACCTCGTCATCAAGATGGCCGGCGGCTACCACGGCCACAGCGACGGTCTCCTCGTGGAGGCCGGGTCCGGCGTCGCCACGCTGGCGATCCCGGGGAGCGCCGGCGTCCCCGCCGCGACCGCCGCCGCGACGATCGTCGTGCCCTACAACGACGCGGCTGCAGTCGAGGCCGCGTTCGCCGCCCATCCCGGCCGGATCGCCGCGATCATCCTGGAGCCCGTCGTCGCCAACGCCGGGGTCATCCCGCCGGCGCCCGGGTACCTCGCCCGCCTTCGCGAGCTGACGACGGCGAACGGCGCGCTGCTCATCTTCGACGAGGTCATCACGGGCTTCCGGGTCGCCCACGGCGGCGCCCAGGCGCGCTACGGCGTGACCCCGGACCTCACGGTCCTCGGCAAGATCGTGGGCGGCGGGATGCCGGTCGGGGCGTACGGCGGCCGGCGCGACCTGATGGAGCTGGTGGCCCCGTCCGGGCCGGTCTACCAGGCCGGCACGCTCTCCGGCCACCCGCTGGCGATGGCCGCGGGCGCGGCGACGCTGCGGCTCCTGACGCCGGAGCTGTACGCGGGACTCGAGTCGACCGGCGCCGCCCTGGAAGCGGGGCTGGCCGAGGCGGCGGCCGCCGCCGGCGCGACCGTGGGGATCACCCGGGTCGGCTCGCTCCTGACGGTCTTCTTCCGCGACGGGGCGCCGACGAACGCGGCCGAGGCGTTCGAGGGCGACCGCGGCGCGTACGCCCGGTTCTTCGGCGCCATGCTCGACGCCGGCGTGCTCCTCGCGCCGTCGCAGTTCGAGGCCTGGTTCCTCTCGGCGGCCCACGGGCCCGCGGAGCTGGAGCTGACGCTCGCGGCCGCCCGCGCCGGGTTCGCGGCGGCGGCCGGGCGATGACCGCGCTCCGGTCCTCCGAGGACAGGGCCGCGCCGCGTCCCGGGCCGGTCGGCCTCACGGACGACCCCGCGCGGACCGCTTCCTGCGCGCCTGCCGGCGCGAGCCCGTCGACGCCACGCCGGCCTGGTTCATGCGCCAGGCGGGGCGGGCCCTGCCGGAGTACCGGGCCGTCCGCGAGCGGGCCACGCTCGTCGAGATCACCCGCGACGCGGCGCTCTGCGCGGAGGTCACGCTCCAGCCGGTCCGTCGCCTGGGCGTGGATGCCGCGATCCTGTTCGCGGACATCACGACCCCGCTCGCCGGCCTCGGCGTGGACTTCCAGATCGTGGAGGGGCGCGGGCCGGTGATCGCGCGGCCCATCCGCTCCGCCGCGGACGTCGCCGCGCTCCGTCCGTTCGAGCCGGAGGTCGCGGTCGCCCCGCTGCTCGAGGCGATCCGGCTGATCCGGGCCGAGAGCCCGGTGCCGCTCATCGGCTTCGCCGGCGCGCCGTTCACGCTCGCCTGCTACCTGGTGGAGGGCGGCCCGTCGAAGGACTTCGCCCGGGCCAAGGCGTTCATGCGCGCGGAACCGGCGGCCTGGGCCGCCCTGATGGACCATCTTGCCGCCACGACCTCCGCCTACCTCGCGGCGCAGGTCGCCGCCGGCGCGCAGGCCGTCCAGGTGTTCGACTCGTGGGCGGGCGCGCTCGCCCCGCGCGACTACGCACGCTCCGTGGGGCCCTGGATGGCCCGCATCTTCGACGGCCTCCGGCCGCTGGGCGTCCCGTCGATCCATTTCGGGGTCGTGTCGTCCGGGATCCTGGCGCTCCAGGCGGCGGCCGGCGGCGACGTCATCGGCCTGGACTGGCGGATCGACCTGGACGCCGGCTGGGACGTGGTGGGCCACGACCGCGCCGTGCAGGGCAACCTGGATCCGAGCCTCCTGCTCGGCCCCTTCGATGCGGTCGCCGCCGACGCCCGGGCGATCCTCGACCAGGCAGCCGGGCGGCCCGGCCACGTCTTCAACCTGGGGCACGGCGTCCTGCCCGGCACCGACCCCGACGACCTCGCCCGCCTCGTGGACGTCGTCCACGAGCATGTCCCCGGGAGAACCGCATGACCGCCGCCGCCGTCCTTCTCATGGCCTACGGCAGCCCCGACCGCCTCGACCAGGTGGAGGCGTACTACACGGACATCCGGCGGGGCAGCCGCGCCGCCGCCGCACCTCCTCGAGGAGCTGCTCGGCCGCTACCGGGCCATCGGCGGCGGCTCGCCGCTCTCGGGGATCGTGGAGGCGCAGCGGGCCGCGGTGGAGGCCGAGCTGGCCGCGCGCGGCCAGCCGATCCGGGTCTACGCCGGGATGCGGCACATCGAGCCGCGCATCGGCGCGATCGTGGAGCGCATGGCGGCTGACGGCGTGGAGCGGTTCGCGGCGATCGTGCTGGCGCCCCAGAAATCCTCCAACGCCGCCGGCTACCGGCGAGCCGTGGACGCGGCGCTCGCCGGCCTCGGGCCGGGCGCGCCGCAGCGTCTCGTTCGTGGACTCCTGGTACGACCAGCCGCGCTTCATCGAGGCGCTGGCCGAGACGACCCGCGAGGCGCTAGCGCGCTTCCCGGACCCGGCCGCGGTCCGGGTGATGTTCACGGCCCACAGCCTGCCCGCGCGGGTCGTCTCGGAGGGCGACGTGTATCCCGACGAGCTGGCCGGCACCGCAGCGCTCGTCGCGGCGCGGCTGGGACTGGCACGTCACGAGTTCGCCTTCCAGAGCGCCGGGCGGACCGGCGAACCCTGGCTGGGGCCGGACATCCTCGTCGAGATCCGACGGCTCGCCGCGGGGGGCGTCCGGGACCTCGTGATCCGGCCGGTCGGCTTCGTCGCCGACCACCTCGAGGTGCTCTACGACATCGACATCGAGGCCCAGGCAGTCGCCCGCGAGGCCGGCGTCCGCCTGGAGCGTGCTCGCTCGTTGAACACCGACCCGCTCTTCATCGCCGGCGTCGCCGACGTCGCGGAGGCGGCCCTCGCCGCGCCGACCGCAATCGCCTGATCCCGCCAGGAAGGAACCTGACCATGGTTGACGTCGTGAACGCCGCGCAGGCCCCGGCCCGGCCGGCCACCCACCCGGGCGGCCACCCGCGGTGGCCACCCCGGCGCGCTGCCCGGCGTCGGCGCCGTGAAGCCGCGGGGCCTCGTCTACGACCGGGCGCCGATGCTCGTCTACTGGGAGACGACCCTGGCCTGCGGCCTCGCCTGCCGACATTGCCGGGCGACCGCCGTGCCGGATCGCAGCCCGCTGGAGCTCACGACGCAGGAAGGCCTGGGACTGCTGGATCGCATCATGGACTTCGGCCAGCCGCTCCCTCACGTCGTCTTCACCGGCGGCGACCCGCTCCGCCGCCCCGACCTCGAGGAGCTGGTCGCGGGCGCCACGGAGCGCGGGATCGGCGCCTCGCTGGCCCCCGCGGTCACGCCGGACTTCACGAAGGTCCGCCTCGCGTCACTGAAGGCGGCCGGCATCCAGACGATCTCGCTGAGCCTCGACGGCTCCTCGCCGGAACTCCACGACGGCCTCCGCGGCGTGCCCGGCACGTTCGCGATGACGATGGACGCGGCGACCTGGGCGCACGAGGTCGGCCTCCCGATCCAGGTCAACACGCTCGTCACGGACACCACCCTCGACGACCTCCCCGCGATCTACGAGGTCGTGGGGAGGATGGGTATCCTGCGCTGGAGCCTCTTCTTCCTCATCTCGGTCGGCCGTGGATCGGTGCTCCGGGAGATCAGCCCCGCGCAGAGCGAGAAGCTCTTCGGCTGGCTCTACGATCTCTCGAAGGTCGCGCCATTCCAGATCAAGACGACCGAAGCCACGCACTACCGGCGCGTCGCGACCCGCCGCATGGAGCAGGACGGGAAGAGCGACGAGGAGATCCTCCGGACCCCCGTGGGCCGCGGCTTCGGGGTCCGCGACGGCAACGGGATCATCTTCGTGGCCCACGACGGGAACGTCTACCCGTCCGGCTTCCTCCCGCTCGCGGTGGGCAACGTGCGCACCGACGACCTCGTGGCCCTCTACCGCGAGCACCCGGTCTTCACGTCACTGCGCGACACGAGCCAGTTCAAGGGGCGCTGCGGGGCGTGCTCGTACGTGGAGCGCTGCGGCGGCTCGCGGGCGCGCGCGTTCGCCTGGACGGGCGACGTCCTGGAGGCCGACCCGCTCTGCCCGTACGTCCCCGGCCGGGCCTGACGGCAACCATGGCGGTCGTGGTCGCCGGCGGCGGCATCACGGGGCTCGCTGCGGCCTGGGAGCTGGCGCGTGCCGGGATCGCGGTGGAGCTCGTACGAGGCGTCGGATCGCCTGGGCGGCAAGATCCGCACGGAGCGGGTCGACGGCTTCCTGATGGAGGACGGCCCCGACTCGTTCATCTCGTACCGGCCGGCGGCCGCCGCGCTGGCCCGCGAGCTGGGCCTGGGCGACCAGGTCATCGGCACGAGCGATCCGCGGGTCGTCCACATCCGGACCGGGGGCCGCTTCGTGCCGCTTCCCGACGGGATCGGCTGGTGCTCCCGACCCGGCTGCGGCCGTTCCTTGCGACCGAGCTCTTCTCGCCGCTCGAGAAGCTGGCGATGGCGCGCGACCTCCTGCTCCCGCGGGCGCCCGCGGGGGACGATGTCTCGATCGGCTGGTTCCTCCGGCGCCGCCTGGGCGGCGCGCTCGTCGCGCGGCTGGGGGACCCGCTGATCGGCGGCATCTACGGCGCCTCGGTCGACGAGCTGAGCCTCGACGCGGTTGTCCCGCAGCTGCGGACGGCAGAGCGAGAGCACCGCAGCCTCCTCCTGGCCAGCCTGGCCCAGGGCCGGGCTCGGTCGCGCGCCGACACTGGCGGAATCCCGGCCTCCAAGGGCTCGCCGTTCCTCAGCCTGCGGGATGGGATGGGCTCGCTGATCGACGCGCTCGCGGGCCGGCTCGCGGATGACCCGAGGGTCCGGATCCGGCTGGGACTCGGCGTCGCGGAGGTGCAGCGGGGGGCCGGCGGAATCACCGTGCGACTCTCGGACGGTGGGATCGTCCGGGCAGATGCGATCGTCCTGGCGGGCCCGGCAACCGCCTCGGCGGCCGCGCTCGCGAGCCTCGCTCCGGCGGCGGCCGCGGCGCTGGACGGCGTGCCGCACGGCTCGACCGGCGTGGTGAGCCTGGCCTACCGCGCCGATCAGCTGGCCTCGCGGTCGGGCCATGGGTTCCTCGTCGCCCGGGACGAACCGCTGTCCTTCAGCGCGTGCACGTGGAGCTCGGCGAAGTGGGCCGGCCGTGCCCCGGACGGCTGGGTCCTTGCCAGGACGTTCCTCGGGGAGCGCTCGCCGGGGCTGCTTGCCCGCCCGGACGACGAGGTCGTGGCCGCCGTTCACGCGGACCTGGCGCGGATCGCGCGCATCTCGGGCGTCCCTGTCCGTTCCCGCGTTGCCCGCTGGACCCGGGCGATGCCGCGCTACACGATCGGCCACCTCGGACGGGTGGCCGCCCTCGACCAGGCGATGCGGGCATTGCCCGACGTGGCCGTCGCGGGCGCTGCCGTTCGCGGCGTGGGAGTGCCGGACTGCGTGGAGCAGGGCCGTGCAGCCGCCCGGCGGATCGCGGGGGTGCTTGGAGGCTCGGCGACCGTCGCTGCCTGAGGCGTCGGCGGCCCAGGGACGGTGCCGCGACCGTTCGCCATGCGAACCACCAGGGTTCCCGGGCTCCCGCGGGCGGTGATTCGATCAGCGGGCCTGATGCCTACCATGTCCACCGATGGGATCGAGGGCACCCACGATCATCGTGCCGGCCAATCCGCGCTTCTCCGGAGATTCCCGTGCTCACGAGCCCGGAGTCCATCGGCCCGCATGATCGATATCGGTGGGCCTGATGAGACGGCCAGCGCCCGCGGCTGGCGGCGGCCCGCGACCGCGCGCGCGGTGTCCGCCGGCCCTCCGTCAGACGGCCTCTTCGAGCGCCCCGACGAACTGGCTGTTGTAGAGGTCGGCGTAGAAGCCGTTCCGCGCAAGCAGCTCCTTGTGCGTGCCCTGCTCGATGATGCGGCCGTGGTTCATGACGAGGATCGTGTCGGCGTCGCGGATGGTCGAGAGGCGATGGGCGATCACGAAGCTCGTCCGGCCCTTCATGAGCTTCGCCATGGCGCGCTGGATCAGGACCTCGGTCCGGGTGTCGACGGAGCTCGTCGCCTCGTCGAGGATCAGGATCCTGGGGTCGGCGAGGAATGCGCGGGCGATCGTGAGGAGCTGCTTCTCGCCGGCGGACACGCTCGTCGCGTCGTCGTCGAGGATCGTGTCGTAGCCGTCTGCCAGCGTGCGCACGAAGTGGTCCGCATGGGCGGCCTGGGCCGCTGCGTGGATCTCCTCCTCGGTGGCGTCGAGTCGCCCGTAGGCGATGTTCTCCCGGATGGTGCCCTTGAAGAGCCAGGCGTCCTGGAGGACCATCCCGAACGTGCTCCGCAGGTCGTCGCGGGTCATGTCCTTGATGTCGACCCCGTCGACCGTGATCCGCCCTGCGTCGATCTCGTAGAAGCGCATGAGCAGGTTCACGAGGGTGGTCTTGCCGGCCCCGGTCGGCCCGACGATCGCGATCGTGTGGCCCTCGTCCGCGACGAGGTTCAGGTTCTCGATGAGGGGCACGTCGGGCAGGTAGCGGAACGAGACGTCGTCGAGCACGACCCGGCCGGCCGCGCCGCGCGGCGGCCGCGCGGCGGCGGCGTCCGGGGCCTCTTCGGTCTCGTCGAGGAGCTCGAAGACGCGCTCGGCGGAGGCGACCGCGGACTGCAGCACGTTCATGATGCTGGCCGTCTGGACGATCGGCATGGTGAACTGGCGCGAGTACTGGATGAACGCCTGGACGTCGCCGAGCGACATCGTCCCCGACGCGACCCGCACGCCGCCGATGACGGCGATCGCGACGTAGTTCAGGTTCGAGATGATGTTCATCGCGGGCTGGATCGTCCCGGAGATGAACTGGGCCTTGTAGGAGGCCTGGAAGAGCGCCTCGTTCTCGACCTCGAACGTGTCGATCGCCTCCTGCTGGCGTCCGAACGCCTTCACGATGGCGTGGCCGGTGTGCATCTCCTCGATGTGGCCGTTGAGCGTGCCGGTCCGCTCCCACTGCGCCGCGAACTGCTTCTGGGACCGGCTCGCGATCAGGACGGTCACGACCAGCGCCAGCGGCACGACGAGCAGCGAGATCACCGCCAGCAGGGGGCTGATCGAGAACATCATGATCAGCACGCCGATCACGGTGAACACGGACGTGATCAGCTGGGTGAGGCTCTGCTGGAGCGTCTGGGCGATGTTGTCGATGTCGTTGGTGACGCGGCTGAGGATGTCGCCCCGGGACTCGCGGTCGAAGTAGGCGAGCGGCACGCGGCCCAGCTTCTCGTCGACGCGGCGGCGCAGGCGGTAGACCGTCCGCTGGGTCACTCCGGCCATCAGGTAGGCCTGCGCCCAGCTGAAGACGGAGCTGACCGCGTAGATGCCGGTCACCATGAGGAGGATCCCGCCGAGCGCGCCGAAGTCCACGCCCTGGCCGGGCACGACGTTCATGCTCGCGAGCATGTCGGCGAGGTTGCCCTGGCCCGACGCGCGGAGTCCGGCGACCGCCTGGGCCTTGCTCACCCCGGCCGGCAGCTGCTTGCCGATCACGCCGTTGAACAGGATGTTCGTGGCGTTGCCGAGGATCTTCGGGCCGAGGATTGCCAGGGTGACGCTGACGATCGCCAGGAGCATGACCGCCACGACCAGCCGGCGTTCCGGGCGGAGCTCGCCGAGGAGCCGCCGGAACGACCCTCGGAAGTTCCTCGGCTTCGCCACCGGCATCGAGGCGAAGTGCATGGGCCCGCCGCCGCCGGGGCCGCCGGGGCCGCGCCGCATCGGAGGCCGGCCGCCGCCGGGGCCACCCAGGCCCGGCCCGCTCATGCGACCTCCTCCTCGGAGAGCTGCGAGAACACGATCTCGCGATAGGTGTCGCAGGTCTCCATGAGCTCGTCGTGCGTGCCGATTCCGACCACGCCGCCGTCCTCCAGGACGACGATCCGGTCGGCGTGGAGGATCGTGCCGACGCGCTGGGCGACGATGATGACCGTGGCGTCGGCGAGGTTCTCGAGCAGGGCTGCCCGAAGGCGCGCGTCCGTGCGGAAGTCGAGCGCGGAGAAGCTGTCGTCGAAGACGTAGATGTCGGGCTTCTTGACCAGGGCCCGAGCGATCGCGAGTCGCTGGCGCTGGCCGCCGGAGACGTTGGTGCCCCCCTGCGTGATCGGAGCGTCGAGCCGCTCCTCCATCTCCTCGACGAAGTCACGGCCCTGCGCGATCTCGAGGGCATTCCACAGGTCCTCGTCCGATGCGGTCTCGTCGCCGTAGCGAAGGTTGCTGGCGACCGTGCCGCTGAACAGGAACGCCCGCTGCGGGATGAGCCCGATCCGGCCCCACAGGTCGGCGCGGTCCATCTCGCGCACGTCGACGCCGTCGACGAGCACGGAGCCGCCGGTCACGTCGTAGAAGCGCGGCAGCAGGTTGATGAGCGTGGACTTGCCGCTGCCGGTGCTGCCCACGATCGCCGTGGTCTCGCCCGGCCCGGCGACGAACGAGATGCCGCGCAGGACGGGGTCCTCCGCGCCCGGGTAGCGGAACTCGACGTCGCGGAACTCGAGGTGGCCGCTGCGCGCCGGCCGGACCGGGTCGGCCGGGTCGTGGATCGACGGCTCGCGTGTCGAGCACCTGCGCGATCCGGTCGCTCGACACCGCCGCCCGCGGGACGATCACGAACATGAAGGTCGCCATCATGATCGCGAACAGGATCTGGATGATGTACTGGAGGAACGCGGTCAGGTTCCCGATCGGCATCTGCCCGCTGTCGACCCGGATGCCGCCGAACCACAGGACCGCCACGGTCGACAGGTTCATGATCGCCATGAGGGCCGGCATCATCAGCGCGAAGAGCCGGTTGACCGAGAGCGCCGTCCCGAACAGGTCCTGGTTCGCCTCGTCGAAGCGGCGCTCCTCGTAGTCCGTCCGGACGAACGCCCGGATCACGCGCACCCCGGCGAGCGTCTCGCGCATCACCTGGTTGATCCGGTCGATCTTGATCTGCATCGCCCGGAAGAGCGGCATCGCGCGACGGACCAGCGAGCCGATGATCAGGGCCATCACCGGCACGATCACGACCAGGATGCCCGTGAGCGGCACGTCCTGGCGGAGGGCCATGATCACGCCGCCGACCAGCATGATCGGCGCCGACACCATGACCGTGAGGCCCATGAGGACGACCATCTGGACCTGCTGGACGTCGTTCGTGTTGCGGGTGATCAGCGAGGCCGTCCCGAAGTGGTTGACCTCGACCTGGGAGAACGTCTCGACCTTCCCGAAGATGCCGGCGCGGAGGTCGCGCCCGAAGGCCATCGACACCTTCGCGGCCCAGTAGACGGCGATGATCGAGGCGATGCCGAGCGCGACGGTCACGCCGAGCATCAGGCCGCCGGTCCGGAGGATGTAGCCGGTGTCCCCCTTCGCGACGCCGTTGTTGATGATGTCGGCGTTGAGCTCCGGCAGGTAGAGGTTGGCCAGCGACTGGACGAGCAGCAGCCCGACCACGAGGGCGAGCTGTCGCCGGTACGGGCGCAGGAAACGGACCAGCAGGCGGGTCATCCGGGTTCCCCTGTCGAACGGTCCGCGATCAGGCAGACCAGCCGGTGGAACTCCGCCAGCTCGTCGGGCGCCAGGACGCCCAGCGCCTGTCGCGCCATCTCCACGCGGCGGCCCGACATCTCGTCGATGAGGCCGCGGCCGACCTCCGTCAGCACGCAGTCCACGATCCGCCGGTCGTCCGTGCGATGCTGTCGCACGACCAGGCCATGCCGCTCCAGGCGCTCGACGATCCCCGACGCGGACGCCACGGAGACGCCGAGGATCTCGGCGATCCGGCCCATCGGCAGCGGGGCCTCGTGGCCGATGAGGAAGAGCGTCCGGACCTGGGCGAGCGTGAGGTCCTGCGCCAGCCAGCCGGGGAGGCCCGGTCCCGGCGCGTGGAACGCGTGCGCCATGTCGGCGATCACGGCAGCGAGACGATCGGTGGGAGCGGGCGTCCGGGTCACTGGCAAATACTACGCGTCACCATTGAGTATTGTCAACAAGCCAAACGATCTATGACAGACCGAATGATCAACCGCCCTCTGCGCCTCGCCCGCCGCGCTCACCCGAGGTCACGCGGCGGCCCTCCCGGCCCGTCGCGACCGTCGCGACGCAGCACGCGCCGGAGCAAGGCCGCCGGTGCGACGAGCGGCACGGCGAACGCGACGACGAGACACGGGACGAGGAATCTGTCCGGCCCGAGACCGGCCGCTGCCAGGAGCCCGGTCGCCACGAGCGCGACGAGATAGGTCGTGAGCAGCCCGCGCCCGGCGCCCGCCAGGAACAGTCGCCGGGTCGGGATCGTGGCGACCGCGATGAGCGCCAGCAGGACCGCCACGAGCCATGGGCTCAGGAACATGTCGACGATCATACGGTCGGCTCCGGGTCGGGCGGCTGCGGCCGGTTACGGGGCGGCCGGCCCGGCCGGCGCCCGCCGCGCCCGCCGGCTCTCGCTACGATTGCCCGGCGATGATCGAGGCCCCGACCACCAGCATCCGTCCGCAGCCTCTCGAGGACCCCGCCCCTGCGCCGCGGCCGGTGGCCCCGACGTGGCGCGACGTCGAGCCCGGTTCGCTGGCGCCGGTCGTCCTGATCGCGGGTGGATTCCTGACCATGCCGGGCTGGTACGCGGACATGGCCGTCGTCCTGCGCGAGCGCGGAGCCGCCGACGTCCTTGTCGCACCGGTCTACCCGCCTGACTGGATCCTCGCGTCGGTCCGCGGCCTCGGCCCGATCACGACGCGCGTGGGTCGGGCGCTGCTGGAGGCGGGTTCGCGATCCGCCGAATCCCCCGCGTCCCGCGGGGCGCCGGTCCTCTACGTGGGGCACAGTGCGGGCGGCGTCGTGGGCCGGCTGCTCACGTCGCCGGTCCCGTTCGAGGGACGGACCCTGCACGCGGCCGGGCGGATCGGGGCGCTGGTCACCCTCGGCACGCCCAACGCGGTTGGTCTCGCCGTCCGCGACGCGGGGCCGCTGGGGCCGGCGCGTCGGGGAGGCGGGCACGCGCTTCGCGGAGCGCCACGTCCCGGGCGCCATGTTCGCGCCGACCACCGGGTACGTCAGCGTGGCCTCCAGCTTCCTGGTCGGTCGCCTCGGGAGCGACGACGGCCGCGAGCGGTTCGTCCGGCGCCTGTACGAGGATGTCTACCCGCAACCGGACCGAGACACGGTCGTCGGGCGACGGGCTCATCCCGGTTGCCGCGGCGCTCCTGCCCGGATCGCGCCAGGTCGTGCTGCCGGGTGCGACCCACGGGCCGGGCCCACGTTCCCCGTGGTACGGCGATCGCGCCAACGCGGACGCGTGGTGGCCGGTCGCGCTGGACGCCTGGCGGGATGCCCTGCGGGCCCGGCTCGCGCTCGACCCGCACGCTCCGACACCGGCGTGATCGTGACGCGGTGCCGGAGGTAGCGGACGGCGGCCGCGGCGGCGTGGTCGCCCTCGGGTACGCCAGCTTCATCCTCGTCGGCTGGAGCGCGCTGCTCGTGCCGTCGCTGGTCCCTTCGATCGAACGCGACTTCGCCCAGCCCGACGCCGGCGTGGGAATCCTCTACCTCGTCTCGGCGCTCCTCTTCGTCATCGGGTCACTCGGGAGCGGGTACCTCATGGAGCGGCTGGGACGGAGTCTCGTCCTGCCGGCCGCCGTCTTCGCCATGGCAGCGGGCCTCGGGCTGGAGTGCGTGGCGCCCAGCTGGGCGCTCTTCGTGGTCGGCGCGGGGATCGGTGGCTTCGGGTCCGGTTCGGTCGAGGCCGGGATGAACGGCCTGTTCCTCGACCGCTTCCACGAGAACCGTGGCCGCGCGCTCAGCCGCCTCCACCTCTGCTTCAGCCTCGGGGCCCTCGCGGCGCCGCTCGCCATCGGCGCGCTCGTGGAGATCGGTGTCGCGTGGCGCCTCCCGTTCGCTGCCACCTGCATCATGGTGATCGGGGTGGGCCTGCTGCTCGTCACCCGCGACCTTGGCGTGCCCCGCCTCGCCGCGGCCGCTGCCTCCCGCCGCGGGCCGCGTGCGCGGGGCGTCGTGCCGTTGCCCCTGGTCCTCCTCGCGCTCGCGATCGCCTGCTACGTTGCCTCGGAGAATGGCGTGTCCAGCTGGCTGGTCCGGTTCCTGGGCGCTGCGCCGGTCGGGGTGGCGACTATCGCGCTCTCGCTGTTCTGGGCCGCGCTCGTCGATCGGCCGCATCGTCGCCAGCCGGTTCGCCGACCGGTTCGCCCCGATCGCGGTCGCGACGGCGTGCGGGCTGGCAGCCGGGGCAGCCATCGTGGCGGCCGTCGTGGTCCCGTGGGTCGGGGTGTCGATCGCGCTCTTCGCCATCGCAGGCCTCGCCTGCGGCCCGATCTACCCGATGATCATGGCGTCCGCGGGAGCGCTGTACCCGGCGCGGGCGAACGCGGTGAGCGGGATCCTCACGGCCGCCGCGGTCGCCGGGTCGGTGGTCTACCCGCCGGTCATGGGCTTCATCTCGAACGGCGTCGGGCTCGGGGTCGGGATGGCCGGCGCGGGCCTGCTGGCATCCGCCTGCGCCGGTGCGCTGGTCGTGGTGCGCCTCCTCGCTCGGCGCCCGGCGTGATCGACGCCCGCCCCGGGGGCGTCCGCGGGCGACTTGGCCGGACCCTCCCGATCCTCCCCGTCCTGGTCTCCGAGGCGATCCTCTGGCTCGGGTTCGGCGCGCTGCTGCCGGTCCTCCCGCTCTACCTGACGAAGCAGGGGATCGACCCGGCGACGCTGGGCTGGATCGTGGCCGCCTGGCCGGCTGCGCGCCTGCTGGGCGAGCCTCTCTTCGGGGCGCTCGCGGACCGCGGGGACAAGCGGATCCTGATGCTGGTCGGCATCGTGGCAACGGCGGTCGTCGTGCCGCTGCCCCTGGTCCTCACCGGTGCCCCGGCGTTCCTCCTCGCCCGGGGGCTGGCCGGCCTGGCCACCGCGGCATACGACCCGGCAGCGCGCGCCTACATCCTCGACGCGACGCCCCCGGAGGAGCGCGGCGCCGCCTTCGGGCTCTACAGCTCCGCCCAGATGGGCGGCCTCCTGCTGGGCCCTGCGTTCGGTGGGATCGGGGCGGCGCTGGGCGGCGGGTACGTCTTCCCCTTCGTCTTCTGCACCGTCGCGGTCGCCGGCGCCGCGCTCCTCCTGGCCCTCACCATCTTCCGTCGACCTGCGCCGCTCCACGTTCCCGACCCCGCGACGACCCGGGATCCCGCCGCGGCGGCGACCTCGCTCTGGAACCGCCTCCTGGTGGCGGCCCTCGTCGTCAACGTGGGCAGCTACTTCGCCGTCGGCACGTACGACGTGATCTGGAGCCTGTGGATGACTGCGCTGGGCGCCGACATCGGCCTCATCGGCCTCACTTTCGCGGCGTTCGGCCTGGGCGTCGTGATCGTCTCGCCATTCGCCGGGCGGTGGTCGGATCGGCACGGGCCGGTGCCGCTCATCGTGCTGGGCAGCCTCGGGGCGGCGCTGGCCGGGATCCTGTACGCGGCGGTCCAGGACCCGGTCCTCGTCATCCCCGTGGTCATCTTCGAGGGCGTCTCCTTCGGGCTGCTGGGTCCGGCACTCTACGCGGTCGTCGCCCGTGGCACGCCCGCCGGGCGCTCCGCGACGACGCAGGGGGTCTTCGGGGCGGCCGGGACGCTGGGGACGATCGTGGCCGCGATCACGGCGGGGGTGCTCTTCACTTACGACCTCCACCTGCCCTTCTACACGTTCGCGGTCGTGATGGTCGTGGCGCTCGTCGCCGGGCTGGCGATCGGCCGCGGGGTCCTGCAGCTCCCGGTCGCGGCGCCGGCCCCCTCCTGAGCCGTCGCGTCTCCGTCGTCTGCCCCTTGACACCGACCCGCCGGCGGGCGTACGGTGGGCAACACATGAGCAGTGGCACTGCACATTTGAGCATGACGATCAGCGCTACCTTGCCGCGCCAGGGCGAGCCGCTCTCGACCGAGACCCGGCTCATGCTCCGGGCAGCCCAGCTCTACTACCGGCTCAACCTCACCCAGGACCAGGTCGGCGAGCGGCTGGGCGTGAGCCGCTTCAAGGTCGGCCGGCTCCTGGACCGTGCCCTGCGCGAGTCGGCCGTCCGGATCGAGATCGTCCATCCCGCGGCCCGCCTCGTCGAGCTCGAGGACGCGCTCGTCCGCCGCTTCGGGCTGCGCGGTGCCGTCGTCGTGGACGTCCCGGCGACGGGTTCCGCGCCGGACGACGAGCTCCTCGCCCGGGAGCGCGTGGCGGGCGCGGCCGCGGCCCACCTCGCCTCGGTGCGGCCCGCCGGCGCGATCGGCGTGTCCTGGGGCCGCACGATGCTCGAGCTGGCCGCCCACCTGCGCCCGGGCTGGACCGCCGCCACGGAGATCGTCCAGCTCAACGGCGCCACCTCCCGGTCCGCCCGACCGACGCGCGCCCACGAGATCGTGGAGCGGTTCGGGGCCACCAGCGGCGCGGCGATCCGGCTCATGGCCGCCCCCGCGATCGTGGGCTCGCCCGAGCTGCGCGACGCGCTCGAGGAGGATCCCTCGGTCGGCGAGACGCTCGCCGCGGCGCGGGCCGCCGCCACCGCGGTCTTCGGCATGGGCGTGCACGGGCCCGACAGCGTGCACGTCGCGTCGGGCTATCTCGGCGATGGAGATCTCGCGGCGCTCTCGGACGCCGGCGCGGTCGGCGACGTCCTGGGCCGGTTCCTCTCCCTGGACGGACGGATCGCCCTCCCGTCGCTGGACCGGCGCACGATCGGGCTTCCGCTCGAGGAGCTTCGCACCAAGACGCTGGCCGTCGGCCTCGCCGCCGGCGCGGGACGCGGCCCCATCGCCCTCGCCGCGCTGCGCGCGGCGTGCGTGAGCGTGCTCGTGGCCGACGAAGCCACCGCCGCCTGGGTCCTCGACCATGCGTGAGCCGCGCGACACGGCGACCCCGCCGCCCGCCGCCCCTTCCCGGGACGAGGTCCGCGATGTCGTGCGCCGGATCGTGGACGCGACGCTGGCCGCCGGCGGGACCGCCCGGGCCGCGCCCGCGCCGCCTCCGGGCGCCGAGTCCGGGCCCGCTTCGGGAGCCGCGGAGCGCGTCGCCATCGCGATCGGCGCCGACCACGGCGGCCGCGCCCTCAAGGACCGGATCGGCGCGATGCTGACCGAAGCCGGCTTCGCGGTCCAGCGACTGCGGCACGCACGGCAGCGATCCCGTGGACTACCCGGACGTCGCCCACGCGGTCGCCCGCCTGGTCGCCGACGGCACCTGCCGCTGGGGCGTCATCGTCGACGGTGCCGGGATCGGCTCGTGCATGGTCGCCAACAAGGTCCCGGGCGTCCGCGCCGCCCTCTGCCACGACCTGTCCTCCGCCCGCAACAGCCGCGAGCACAACCACGCCAACGTCCTGACCCTGGGTGCGGGCTTCATCGGGGAGGGCCTTGCCATCGAGATCGTGCGGGCGTGGCTGGGGACCGCGTGGGGGCCGGGCCGTCACGCGGCACGGGTCGAGAAGATCACGGATGTCGAGCGCCGCTACATGCGATCACCGGGTGAGGGCCGAACAGGATGACCGAGACGATCAGCCAGACGAGACGACCTGGTGGAGACGATCACGCGGGAGGTGCTCGCCGCCTTCGGCACGGCCACCGGCGTGCCAGCCGCCGACCCGTGCGCGTCGTGCCGCGGGGCATGCGCCGCCCAGTGCGCGACCAAGGTCCGCGATGTCGTCGCCGGCGGTGCCTCGCGCGTCGACTTCCACGGCCGCGCGGCCGACGTCCCGGCGGACCTCGCCCGCTACATCGACCACACCCTGCTGCGGCCCGACGCCTCGGCCGCCGACATCGACCGGCTGTGCGCGGAGGCCGCCGAGCATCGCTTCGCCGCGGTCTGCATCAATCCCACCTGGGTCCGCCGCGCGGCGGACAACCTGCGCGGCACGGACGTCGTGGTGGCCTCGGTCATCGGGTTCCCGTTCGGGGCGGCCACCACCGAGGTGAAGGCCCTCGAGGCGCGGCGGGCGATCCGGGACGGGGCGCGCGAGATCGACATGGTGATCAACATCGGGGCCCTCAAGAGCGGGATGCTCGACGCGGTCCGCGAGGACATCGCCCGCGTCTCGGATGCCTGTCGCGAGGCCGGCGCGGCGAACAAGGTGATCATCGAGACGGCGCTCCTCACCGACGAGGAGAAGGTTGTCGCCTGCCAGCTCGCGCTGCAGGCCAAGGCGGACTTCGTGAAGACGTCCACCGGGTACGCGGCGGGCGGGGCCACCGTCTTCGACGTCGCGCTCATGCGCGAGACGGTCGGCCCGAAGATGGGCGTCAAGGCGGCCGGGGGGATCCGCACCGCCGAGGACGTGCAGGACATGATCGCGGCCGGCGCAACCCGCATCGGGGCCTCGGCCGGCGTCAGGATCGTCACGGGAGAGAAGGGCGCGCATGGGCAGCATTGACCTTCGGGCGTACGTCTTCCTGGACAGTCTCCAGGCCCAGTACGCGGCGTTCCTCGGCACGGTCGCCCAGGGCTTCCTGCCGCTCGCGGGCGACGCGTCGCTCTCGATCGAGGTGTCGCCCGGGATCGAGATCAACCGGCTGACCGACATCGCCCTCAAGACGACGTCGGTGAAGCCCGGCATGCAGATCATCGAGCGGTACTACGGCATGCTCGAGATCCACTCCCCGTCGCAGGCGGAGGTGCGGGCCGCGGGTGCGGCAATCCTCGCCGAGGTCGGCGTGGCCGAGACGGACCGGATCAAGCCGCGCGTCCTCTCCAGCCAGATCATCCGGCGCATCGACGACCACCAGGCTCAGCTCATCAACCGGACGCGCCACGGCCAGATGCTCATCCCCGGTCAGACCCTGTACGTCCTGGAGCTGGAGCCGGCCGCCTACGCCGCGCTGGCCGCCAACGAGGCGGAGAAGGCGGCCCACATCAACATCCTGGAGGTGCGGGCCTTCGGCTCGATGGGCCGGATCTACCTGGGCGGGGAAGAGCGCGACATCGACGTCGGCTGGCGGGCTGCGCTGGCGGCGATCGAGGGGCTCGAAGGACGAGAAGCCAGGGCGTAATCGGACAGGCTCGAGAAGGAGAACGGATCGATGGCAGAAGCACTCGGGATGATCGAGGCCCGCGGGTTCGCGGCGGTGGTCGAGGCCGCCGACGCGATGGTGAAGGCGGCAAAGGTCGAGCTCGTCGGCTACGAGAAGACGGGCGGCGGGTACGTCACCGCGGTCGTCCGGGGCGACGTCGCGGCCGTGAAGGCGGCGGTCGAAGCCGGCGTGCGGAACGCCGCCAAGGTCGGCGAGGTCGTCGCCAGCCACGTGATCGCCCGGCCGCACGTCAACGTCGACCTCGTGCTGCCGCTCGGGCGGCTCGAGGAGGCGAAGGCCGAGGGCGGCAAGGGCTAGGACGCGGGACCGGGCGCGCCGGCTGCTCGCCGGCGCGCCGCTCCCCAAGCAGGCGGTGGGAAGATGCTTCTGGGACGTGTGACCGGGACGGTGGTCGCGAGTCAGAAGGAGCCGCTCATGGAGGGCTGGAAGCTCCTCGTGGTGCGCCAGCTCGACGCGGAGAACCGGGAGGCCGGCGGCTATGTCGTGGCTGCCGACGCGGTCGGGGCGGGCGTCGGCGAGGTGGTCCTCTACGCGACCGGCAGCTCCGCTCGCCAGACCGAGCTGACCCGTGACCGGCCGTGCGACGCCGTGATCATGGCGATCGTGGACACCTGGGAGATCGGCGGGACGGAGGTCTACCGCAAGTAGCGGCCGAAGCCATGAACGAGCTCGACAGGCACGAGATCTCCGAGATCATCGAACGGGTGCGTCGGCGCGTGGCGTCGGCCGGCACCGATCGGCCGGGCGTCGGCCTCCGCGCGGAGGCGGAGCTGTCGGCTGCCGCCGAGTCGGAGCTGGGGGACGGCATCCACGCCACCATCGACGAGGCCGTTGCTGCCGCGGCGGAGGCGTTCCGCGTCTTCGGGTCCCGGGGCCTGGCCGGCCGCAAGGGGATCGTCGACGCAGTGCGCCGGTCGATGCTCGAGCACGCCGAACAGCTGGCCCGGATGGCCCACCAGGAGACGCACCTCGGGCGGGTCGAGGACAAGATCGTCAAGAACCGCCTCGTCGCTTCGAAGGCGCCGGGGCCCGAGGACCTCGAGGTCCAGGCCGTCACCGGCGACGCCGGGATGATGGTCACCGAGTTCGCCCCGTTCGGGGTGGTGGCCGCCATCACCCCCGTGACCAACCCGACCTCGACGATCATCAACAACACGATCAGCATCGTCTCCGCCGGCAACGCCGTCGTCTTCAACGCCCATCCCGGCGCGCGGCGCTGCTCCGCCGAGACGATCCGCCTCATCAACCGGGCGATCGTCGGCGCCGGCGGCCCGCCGAACCTGGTGACTGCCGTCGCGGCCCCCACGATCGAGACGGCCCGGGCGCTCATGAGCCACCCGGGCGTCCGGGTCCTCCTCGTGACCGGTGGGCCCGCCGTCGTGCGCGAGGCCCTCCGGACTGACAAGCGGGCGATCACCGCCGGGCCCGGCAACCCGCCGGCAGTCGTCGACCAGACCGCCGACGTCGAGCGGGCAGCCCGCGACATCGTGCGGGGCGCGTCGTTCGACAACAACATCGTCTGCATCGACGAGAAGGTCGTCCTCGTCGTGGATTCGGTCGCCGACCGGCTCATCCGGGCGATGACCCAGAACGGGGCCTACCTGCTCAAGGAGCACGAGCTGCGCCGCCTGGAGCGCGTGATCTTCACGGAGCTCGGCCAGCCGGGCAGGCCGGGCGTCATGAACCCGGCGTGGATCGGACGCGACGCCGCGAAGATCCTCGCCGAGATCGGCGTCCAGGCGGAGCCTGCGCCCCGCCTCCTGGTCGCCGACGTCCCGCGCGACCACAGCCTGGCCTGGACCGAGCAGATGATGCCGGTCCTGCCGGTCGTCCGCGTCGGGACGGTGGACCAGGCGATCGAACTCGCCGTCCGGATGGAGCACGGCTTCCGCCATACGGCCTCGATCCACTCCACGAACGTCGAGACGATCACGAAGATGGCGCGCGCGATGAACTGCAGCATCTTCGTGACGAACGGGCCGAACTATGCCGGCCTGGGCGAGGGTGGCGAGGGCTTCACCTCCTTCTCGATCGCCAGCCCGTCCGGCGACGGTCTCACCCGGCCGCGGACCTTCTCGCGCGAGCGGCGGATCACCGTCGTCGGCGCGCTGCGGATCGTCTGACGATGGCCCCGTCCGCCGTGCCCGCTCGTCCCGCCATCGAGCCGGCCCTCGCCCTTCTCGAGCTGGATTCGATCGCCGCCGGGATCGAGGCCGGGGACGCGATGGCCAAGCGCGCCCCGATCGACGTGATCCGGGCCGGGACCGTCCATCCCGGGAAGTACCTCGTCCTCGTTGGTGGGGCGGTCGGCGACGTCGAGGAAGCGCTCGAGGCCGGTCGCGAGGTCGGGGCATCCTCGGTCCTCGATGTCGTCTTCCTTCCCAACGTCCACCCGGAGCTCGTGGCCGCCATCCGCGGGGAGCGGCGCACGGCCGCCGGGGAGGCGCTGGGCGTCATCGAGACTGCCACCGTCGCGGCGATCATCGAGGCCGCCGACGCGGGGCTCAAGGGTGCCCGGGTGCAGCTCCTCGAGATCCGCCTCGCCGACGACCTCGGCGGCAAGGGCTATCTCCTGTTCGACGGGCCGGTGGCGGACGTCGAGGCGGCCGTGGAGATCGGCGCGGGCCGGATCGCGGCCTCGCCCGGCCTCGCGTGGCGCGTCATCCCGCGTCTCCACGCCGAGATGGCCGACAACCTCGCCGCGGACGCCCGCTTCGCCGCGCGGGTCCGGGGGTAGCCGGTCATGCAGCTGGCCCGCGTGATCGGCACAGTGGTCGCGACGGTCAAGGCACCCGGCCTCGAGGGCGTGAAGCTTCTCGTCATCCAGCCGCTCGACCGGCACCAGCGGCCGCTGGGAAGCCAGCTCGTTGCCGCGGACGCGGTCCACATGGCCGGCCCCGGGGAGCTGGTCTACTTCGTGGCCGCCCGCGAGGCCGCGCAGGCCATGCCGGACCCGTTCGTCCCGGTGGACCACGCGATCGTGGGGATCGTGGACGCGGTCTCGGTGCTCGCGCCGCTTGCGATGGACGAGCCGTGAAGCTGGGCAGGGTCGTCGGGACGGTCGTCTCGACCATCAACGCCCCGGCCTTCGATGGCCGGACGCTGCTCCTGTGCGACCTGCTGGACCCCTCCGGCCGACCAGCCGGCGACTACCTCATCGCGGTCGACACGGTAGGGGCCGGGGCCGGCGAGACCGTCCTGATCCTCGACGAGGGCAACTCCGCCCGCCAGGTGCTGGCGGCCCCGGGGGCGCCGATCCGGACCGTCGTGGTCGGCATCGTCGACGCGGTGACCGGCGAGGAGCCGGACTCGGCGGCCCTCGCCGAGGAGCCCGGCGCGCTCCCGAAGGCCATCACCACGTCCACGGAGACGCCGGCCCCGCGACGGCCGCGACGTCGGCGTTGAACGCTGCCGGCGGTGACAGCCCCGTCGGCCATCCGGGCAGCGTGGACACGGCCGCGACCGAGCTGCGTCGCCTCCTCGAGGATTCCGCTGCCGGCCGCTTCCCGCTCGGCGACGGAGGGATGCGGGTCGCTCCCGTCGCCGGACGGGCCCGTCCACGCCGTCCTTGCCTTCACCGCCCACCATGTCATTGCCGCGGACGTCGACCCAGGCGAGGTGATCGCCCACCTGGACCCGGACGATATCGCCGCCCCGATGGGCGCGCCCTTCCTTGCCTGGCTCGGTGATCGCCTCGGGGCAGTGCCCGGAACGCTGGACGTCGTGCTCGCCGCCCGTGCCGGCCCCAGCGCGCCGCCCTTCCCCGAGGCGCTCCGCGAGATCGCCCCGGACGTCGCTCGCCCGCGCGTCTCCCGGGCGCTTCTCTACCGGACCGACGTGCGGGCGTGGGAGTCGGCTGACGGGAACGGCCTCCTCGTCGTGGGGCGTGGGCTCGCCGGTCGCTGGGAGGCCTCCTTCGAGGTGGCCCCGGAGGCGCGCGGTCGAGGGTTGGGCCGCACCCTTGCCGCGGTGTCGCATGCTCGCCGTGCCGCGCGGCCAGCGCGTGTTCCTGCAGGTGGCGCCCGGTAACGCGGCATCCCTGCGGGCCGTCCTCGCGGCCGGCTTCCACCCGATCGGCTCGGAGGTCCTCTTTCTCAAGGACGGCGGCGCGCCCCGCTGAGGGGTGCGCGCGCCGACGGCGATCGCGCCGCCTCACTGACCGCTGGCCCACTCCCTGCCACGGCACACGTCGAAACCAGAGCCCGGTCCTCCGCGGTGGCCGATACTGGGGGCCATGAGCCCGATCGGCGGAATGGACTCCGCTCCCGCCGCACCGCCGGGGTTCCGGGCCGTGGCGGCGGTCATGCTCGCGTACGCGATCGCGATGGCACTCCTGGAGGCGGCCGTCGTGGTCTATCTCCAGCGCGCCCTGGGCATCGACCCGCAGGCGCTCTTCCCGGTCCGCCAGCCCGCCGTGGTGGGCGACCTCGCCGGGATCGAGGTGGGCCGCGAGGCGGCGACGCTCGTGATGCTCGCAGCGGTCGGCTGGCTCGCGGGTCGCAGCGGCCTCGAACGGCTGGCCTGGACCGCGGTGGCCTTCGGGACGTGGGACATCTTCTACTACGTCTGGCTGTGGGCCTTCGTCGGCTGGCCCTCGTCGCCGGGAACGTGGGACCTGCTCTTCCTCATCCCGGTTCCCTGGAGCGGGCCGGTCTGGGCCCCGGGGGCGGTCAGCCTCGCGCTGGTCGGGTTCGGCCTGGCCACCGCCCGACGCATCCGCGCTGGCCGGCCGATCCGAGCCGGCCGGACGCAGGTCGCGGCGGGTATCGCGGGCGGGCTCGCGGTCGTCCTGAGCTTCACCGTGGATGCCGGACGGATCGTCGCCGGCGGCGTCCCGGACACGTTCGCCTGGCCGATCTTCGCGGCCGGCCTGGCCCTCGCGGCCTGGGGCGCGACGAGCGCGCTCCTGCACGCTCCCCGGCAGGCGGTCCGTTCCGGGGCCGATGAAGCGCGACGCGACGCCTACGCGGTGATGCGCTCCAGCACGACCGGGGCGAGCGCCGGCGGCTCGTCACTGATCGCGATCGCCGCCCGCAGCTCCGCGGCGGCGGCCTCCGCCTGGGCCGCCGAACGCGCGTGCACGAGGGCGAGCGGACGGTCCGGGCCCACCTCGGCGCCGATCGGCGCCACCCCGGTGAAGCCCACGGCGTGGTCGATTCGCTGGTCCGCCCGGACCCGCCCGCCGCCCATCCCGACGATCGCGAGGCCGATCGCCCGGGCGTCCTCGGCGGCGACGAACCCCGGCCGGGCCGGGAGCACCGGCAGCGTCACCTCGGGGAGCGGCAGGTACGCATCCGGATGGGCCAGCAGGTCCGCGGGGCCTCCGAGCGCGGCGACCATCCGGGCGAACCGCTCGGCGGCCTCCCCTGACGCGAGCGCGCGCTCGCAGGCGGCCCGTGCGTCGGTCACCGAGGCGAACAGCCCGCCGGTGACGAGCAGCTCCGCCGAGAGCGCCATCGTCACCTCGTGCTGGCGGGGCTCGCGGTCGCCGCTGCCCGTCGGGCCCGACCTCGCCCGCCAGGTAGGCGATCGCCTCGCGCGTCTCGACGGCGTTGCCGGCCGTCCGGCCCAGCACCTGGTTCATGTCGGTCAGCAGCGCCGTCGTCGGGCAGCCCGCGCCGTTCGCGACCTCGACGATGCTCGTCGGCCAGCGTCGCGCGCGTCGGCCCTCCTCGTCGTCATGAACGCGCCGGATGCCGAACGTTCACGTCCATGCACGAGGCCGGCCGGAGGCCGGCGGCCAGCTTCTTGGACAGGATCGACGACGTGATCAGGGGGATGCTCTCCACCGTCGCGGTCACGTCGCGGATCGCGTAGAGGCGCCGATCCGCCGGGGCGAGGTCGGCTGTCTGGCCGATGATCGCGCAGCCGACGTCGCGGACGACCCGTCGGAACGTGGGCGTTGTCCGGCGCCGTCGTGTAGCCCGGGATCGCGTCCATCTTGTCGAGCGTGCCGCCGGAATGCCCCAGGCCGCGGCCCGGAGATCATCGGCACGGCGCCGCCGCAGGCGGCCACGATCGGCGCGAGCATGAGCGAGATCTTGTCGCCGACGCCGCCGGTCGAGTGCTTGTCGAGCGGGGGTCCGGGCAGGTCCGCGTCCGACCAGTCCAGGACGCTGCCGGAGTCGCGCATCGCGCGGGTCAGGGCCACGGTCTCGGCGCGGGTCATGCCGCGGAAGAAGACCGCCATCGCGAACGCGGCGGCCTGCCCCTCGCTGATCGAGCCGTCGGTGATCCCGGCGACGAAGGAGGCGATCTCCTCGTCGGTGAGCGCGCGGCCGTCGCGCTTCGCCCGGATGACCTCCTGCGGGAGCACGGCTAGCCTTTCGGTCCCGGCCCGGCGGCGAACAACCCGACGAACGCCCGGACCAGCCTGGTCAGGTCGGCCGCCGCGATCGCCGCGCCGCGCAGGGTCTGCGCGTGATCGATCGGCACGTCGCTCATCCCGACCGCCATGTTCGTGATCGCGCTGATCGCGGCGACCCGCAGCCCGGCGTGGCGCGCGACGATCACCTCCGGCACCGTGGACATCCCGACCGCGTCGGCGCCGAGCACCCTGTAGGCGCGGATCTCCGCGGGCGTCTCGAAGAGCGGGCCCAGCAGCGAGCAGTAGACGCCCTCGTGCAGGCGGATCCCCAGCTCCCCGGCGATCCGCACGAGGCGGGCGCGCAGCTCGGGATCGTAGGCGTCCTCGAGGCCCACGAAGCGCTCGCCCCACGCGTCGTCGTTCGGCCCGATGAGGGGGTTCGTCCACATGAAGTTGAGGTGATCGGTGATGAGCATCAGGCTGCCCGGCCCGGCCTCGGCCCGCAGCGAGCCCGCCGCGTTGGTCAGCAGGAGCGCCTCCACGCCAAGCGCGGCGAACGTCCGGATCGGGAGCTTGATGACGGCCGGGCGCGTGGCCCTCGTAGAGGTGGAAGCGGCCCTGCATGCAGGCGACCGTCACGCCATCCAGGTCGCCGACCAGGAAACGGCCCGCGTGACCTGCGACGGTGGACGCCGGGAAGCCCGGGATCTCCGCGTACGGGACCGCGACCGCGTCCCCCAGGAGGTCGGCAAGGCCACCGAGCCCGGAGCCCAGCACGATCCCCAGGCGCGGGGTGCGCCCGGGCGCACGCTCGCGCAGGACGTCGGCGGCCAGCGTCGCGGGATCGCTCACGCTCCGGGCTCCTTCCGCAGGTGCTCAGGCCCGAAGCTGATCGGGAGCAGCTCGCCGAGCGTGACGGTCCTCATGATCGCCCTCGCCGGGCGCCCGCAAGGTGGACGAGCGCATCGAGCGGCATGAACTCGCGCAGGCGCTGGCGGCAGCCGCCGCACGGGGTGGGGAGCCCGTTGGCGGCATCGGCGACGACGAGCGCCTCCACGATCCGGCGGCCGCCGGCCGCGATCATGACGCCGATCGCGGAGGCCTCGGCGCACTGGCTCTGCGGGTAGGCTGCGTTCTCGACGTTGGCTCCCACGTGGATCCGCCCCTCGGCGTCCCGCAGCGCGGCCCCGACGAGGTACCCGGAGTGCGGGGCGTAGGCTCGCTCGCGGACGGCTCGGGCGGCGGCAAGGAGGTCGTCGGCAGGCATCGGCAGGAGAGCTTCCCCGTGGATGGCGGCTTACGTGTCACCGCACTCTACAACCGCCCCCTCGCCTGCGAGGAGGCACCTGGCCGCTACGCCCGGGTGCGTGGACATTTCTTTGACCGGTGGGCGGGGAATGTGTATAGTAGGTGTGCGGGGTGGAGCAGCGGCAGCTCGTCGGGCTCATAACCCGAAGGTCAAGGGTTCGAATCCCTTCCCCGCAACCAAGACACCGAATCCACCAGCGAACCCCGGCCCGCCCGCCGGGGTTCGTGATTCCCGGCCCGGGCGACGTCGCGGTATCCTCACGATCCTCCGAGCGTCGGCGCGAGCCGACCACGCGTTCCGCAGGATCGAGGTTGTCGAGATGACGCAGGTCGCCCAGCCGGGCACAGGTGCCCCGGCAACCCTCGAGCGGGTCAGCCACTGGATCGGCGGGCAGCGCGTCGCCGGCGGGTCGGGACGCTTCGGGCCGGTCTACGACCCGGCACGCGGGGCGATCGCCCGCACCGTCGACTTCGCCTCGGTCGAAGAGGTCGACGCAGCGGTCGCGGCCGCCGCCGCGGCCTTCCCGGCCTGGCGGGCCACCTCCCTTTCCAGGCGGACGGACATCCTGTTCCGCATCCGCAACCTCGTGGAGGCGAACCGGAAGGAGCTCGCGGCGCACGTGACCGCCGAGCACGGCAAGGTCACCTCGGATGCGCTGGGCGAGATCGCGCGCGGCCTGGAGAACCTCGAGTTTGCCTGCGGGATCTCGAGCCTGCTCAAGGGCGGCTTCTCCGAGCAGGCCTCCACGGGCATCGACGTCTACCAGATCCGCCAGCCGCTCGGCGTGGTCGCCGGCATCACGCCGTTCAACTTCCCGGCCATGGTCCCGATGTGGATGTTCGCCACCGCGATTGCCTGTGGCAACACGTTCATCCTCAAGCCGTCGGAGAAGGACCCGTCCGCGGCGCTGTTCATGGCCGAGCTGCTCGCCGAGGCGGGTGTCCCGGCCGGCGTCTTCACGGTCATCCAGGGCGACAAGATCGCGGTCGATCGTATCCTGGCGCACCCGGACATCGCTGCCGTCAGCTTCGTCGGCAGCACGCCGATCGCGCGATACATCTACGAGACCGCGACGAAGAACGGCAAGCGGGTCCAGGCACTGGGTGGCGCGAAGAATCACATGCTCGTGCTTCCCGATGCCGACATCGACATGGCCGCCGACGCGGCCGTCTCGGCCGGCTACGGCTCCGCGGGCGAGCGCTGCATGGCGATCGCCACGATCGTTGCCGTCGGGGACGTCGCGGACCCGCTGGTCGAGGCGATCCAGGCCCGGCTGCCGCGGGTCATCGTGGGCCCGGGAGCCGACCCGGCCTCCCAGATGGGCCCGCTCATCACGGCCCAGCATCTGCAGAAGGTCGCCTCGTACCTGGAATCGGCCCCGGCGCAGGGAGCCACGGTCGTCACCGACGGGCGCGAGCACCCGCTCCATCGCGGGAGCGAGGGCTTCTTCCTGGGCCCCAGCCTCATCGACCACGTCAGGGTGGGGATGGACTGCTACCGGGACGAGATCTTCGGGCCCGTCCTGACCGTGATGCGCGTCAACACGTACGAGGAGGCGATCCGCGTCATCAACGCGAACCCGTACGGGAACGGGACGGCGATCTTCACCCGCGACGGAGGCGCCGCGCGGCAGTTCCAGTTCGAGGTCAACGCCGGGATGGTCGGCGTCAACGTGCCGATCCCGGTCCCGGTCGCGTACTACAGCTTCGGGGGCTGGAAGGCATCCCTCTTCGGCGATCTCCACATGTACGGCCCGGAAGGAGTCCAGTTCTACACGCGTGCGAAGGTGGTCACGTCCCGCTGGCCGGATCCGGGCACGTCGAAGGTCGACCTGGGCTTTCCCCGGACGCGCTGAGCGGTTCTCCCGGCGGGCCGGAGGATGTCGGGCTCGCTGATCACCCTCCGGGATATGTGCCCGTAGACTCGCAACGAGGTGCGGTCGACGATTCGTCCGGCCTGGCGCTGCTTCGCGGCATCGCGGATCGTCAACCTGCACTTGGGTGACGTCACGGCGAGGACACCCGGACCGGTCGAGCTCGGCGGCGGTGCCGCCGAGCCCTCGTAACAGTCCGCGGGCGCATACCTCGGAGGAAGACGGGCGGACTCCATCGGCCACCCGCCCGCGCGCCCGGCGGCAGCCTCCCTCGCCCCGCGGGCTACTCCCAGCGGAAGGTTCGGGCCGTCAGGATGGTGGCGCCCGCCGCCCAGGCGCCGAGGAGGAGGAGCGGCCCGACGGCGTCGCCGGTGCTGGTCCCGAGGCCGATCCGGAGCGAATCGGCGAGCGCCGCGGTCGGCAGGAGCGAGGCGAACGCGCCGAGCACGCCCGGCAGCTGGTGGCCGGTACGAGGAGCCCACCGAGCAGGAGCGCCATCAGGAAGAGGGCATTGGTGAGCGCCATCGTCGCCTCGGCCCGGAGCGTCCCGGCCAGGAGCAGCCCGAGCGCGCTGAAGGCGCCCGTCCCGAGGGCGACCGCGACGACGACCACCAGGGGATCCCAACCCGACCCGGGCCCCCAGCCGAAGACGGCGACGGCGAGCCCGACGAGGAGGACCGCCTGGACCGCCTCGACCACCACGATCGTGCCGATCTTCGCGACCAGGAGCTGGCCGCGCGTGAGCGGCGACCCGCCCAGCCGCTTGAGGACGCCGTAGGAGCGCTCGAAGCCGGTCGAGATCCCGAGGTTGACCAGCCCGGCCGCGACGATCGCCGTCGCGAGGATCGCGGGGAGGACCACGTCGATCGGGCGCGCCCCGAGCACCGCGGTGGCGGCGGCCGGAAGGATGGGCATCGACCCGAAGAAGACGAGCAGGACCGCGGGAAGCAGCAGGGTCACGAAGAGGTTCTCGAGGCGGCGGCTGGTCAGGCGCAGCTCCATCTCGAGGGCGGATGCGATCCGCGCCGCCGGGGAGGACGGCCGGCCGTCGCCGCCTCGGAGCACCTCGGGGAGCACCGTGCGGCTCATTCGCGCCCCGTTCCGTCGACGCCCGGTCCGGCTGCAACGCCGCCGCTGGCGTCGGCGACCGGCCCGGGCGTTGCGGCCCGTGCCAGGTCGCCCGGCCGCGATTCCGCGATCAGCTCGAGGAATCGCTCCTCCAGCGTGCCGCCGGAGGTCTGCAGCTCCGCGAGGAGCAGGCCGCGCTCCTCGCACCAGTCGGCAAGGTAGGCGATCGCCCGTGGATCCGGCGGGCTCCCGGCAAGTCGGTGACGTCCGGGCGCCCCATCGGGCACCAGGGTTCCGCCCAGCGCGGCGCCCAGCGCGCCGAGCTCCTCCGCGTCGATCGCGACGCCGGCCCCGTCCCCGCCCGCCAACCGGAACCGCAGGACCGGCCCCGACCCGGCCACGAGCTCGGCCGGCGTCCCGGCGGCGACCACGCGCCCGCGGTCGATGACCACGACCCGGTCCGCCAGGCGCTCGACGTCGGCGAGCTCGTGGGTGGTCAGCAGGATCGTGCGGCCGGCCGACCGGAGGTCCGCGATCAGCGAGCGCACCACCGCCTTCGCGGCAGGGTCCATGCCGGCGGTCGGCTCGTCGAGGATGAGGAGCTCAGGGCGGCCCACCAGCGCGAGCGCCAGCGAGAGCCGCTGCTTCTCGCCGCCGGAGAGGAGCTTGTAGCGCCGGTCCGCCGCCTCGGTCAGCCCCAGGAGCTCCAGCAGCTCGTCGGGGTCCGCAGGGTCTGCGTAGAAGCGCGCGTGCAGCCGGACGAGCTCGCGCGGGCGCCCCTGCGGCGTGATGCCCCCGCTCTGGAGCATCAGGCCGACCCGCCCGTGGAGCGCGGCGCGGTCACGGGTGGGGTCCATGCCGAGGACCCGGATCTCGCCGCCGTCGGAGCCGCGGTAGCCCTCGAGGATCTCCACCGTGGTGGTCTTGCCGGCGCCGTTCGGGCCGAGCAGCGCCACGAGCTCGCCGCGGGGGACCGCGAGGTCCAGGCCGTCGAGGACGGTGAGCGCCCCGTAGCTCTTGCGCAGCCCGCGGACCTCGATCGCGAGTGGCCGCGCGTCCGCCGCGCTGCCGGTCGCCGGCGCATCGGCGCCGTGCGTCAATTCAGGATCGCCGCGAGGATCGTGTCGAGCTCCGCGGCGTCGCGAACCTGCCCGATCTGGACGTCGCGGACGATCCCGTCGCGGTCGATGAAGTAGGTCTGCGGCGGCGCGAGGACCGCCCACGGCTGGCGCGATCGTGCGGGCAGGGTCCGTCACCGTCGGCCAGTCGGCCTTCTGGTCCGCCACGAAGGTCCGCGCCGGCGCGGCGTCGTCCTTGAACAGGACGCCCACGACCTTGAGCCCCTGCGCCGCATGGCGCTTCTCGGCGGCCGCGAGGATCGGGAACTCGTCCCGGCAGGGGCCGCACCAGGAGGCCCAGAAGTTGACGAGGACGGGCGACCCACGCAGCGAGGCCAGGTCGAACGGCGCCCCGTCGAGGGTCGTGCCGGTGAGCGCCGGGGCGGGCTTCCCGATGAGCGGCGAGCCGATCTGGATCACCGACGTGCCCGGCGTGGCCGCAACCCCGCCCGTGGCGCAGCCGGCGAGCACGATCGACGCCGCGCCGAGGACGGCGAGGCCGCGCGGCGAGCCGGGGGCGGGGATGGGTGCCGCGCATGGTCACTTGACCGTCAGGGTGCCCGTCATGTTCGGGTGGACCGAGCAGACGAAGGCATAGGTGCCGGCCGGCAGGGCCGGCACGTCGTAGGTCCGGGTGCCGACCCCGCTGAAGATCTCGCCCTTGAAGACTTCCGTCCCGGTGGCCGAGCCCTCGTGGATCGAGACGTTGTGCGGGATCCCCGCGTCGTTGTTCGCGAACAGGATCGAGAACGGCGTGTTGGCCGGCGCCGCGAGGTCGGTCTTGTCGTAGGCGATCCCCGAGGCGGTGAGCTGGAGCGTCACGGAGGTACCCGCCGCCGCGCTCGCCGCCGGGGAGCCGGCCGGCGCCGCCGGGGGAGGGCGACGGGGAGGGGGACGGGGCCACGCCGGCCGCCGCAGCTGGCGCCGCCGATCCCGCCGCGCCCGCCGAGGAGTCCCTCGGCGGGACGATCCCGGCCGCGACCAGCACGCTCGCCGCGAAGATCACCCCGAAGATCAGCAGCGTCCCGGTGGGGAAGCGGGGGGCCGGGATGTTCTCGAGATGGCCGGTCGCATCGGCCCGCACCGTCTCCCGGTACTCGGCGCGAGCGTCGCGCAGCCAGCCGAGGAGGGCGATCACCAGCATCGCGAGGCCCCCGACGAAGATCGAGACGTTCAGCACGCCGCCCAGCACGAGCGCCGCCGCGGCGAGAGCCAGGATGAACGGCCGGAAGCTGGGCCCCGGGATGTGGACGCCCGCGGGCGGTCCGGCATGCGCGACGGCCGGCAGGGTGCCCGGCGCCTCGAGCGCGTCGTATTCGCGGCTCGCCTCGCGGCCCCAGTAGAGCAGTCCCGAGACGAGCGCGACCACGCCGATCGCGATCGCGAGGAGGCCGAACGGCGCGATCGTCCAGGCGGTGGAATCGGCGATGGGCTGTTTCGTCGCGGGATCGACGCGGGGCCCGACGTGCACGAAGAGCAGGGCAAGGAACAGGCAGGCGAACCCGGCGGCCGCCAGGAACGGCGCCAGGCTTGGCCCGGGCATGTGGAGGTGGGCCGGCGTCGGCAACGCGGGAAGAGGCCTGGTCCGCGTGGGTGGTGCCGTGAGCGCGCGCCGAACCGTCCAGCCGAGGTACGCGACCACGAGGACCGCGACCCCGATCGGGATGAGCGCGACGAGCGCGCCCCAGTCCGGCGAGACCAGCTTGTTGAGGAACGCGAGGAACGAATCCCAGGGCGACATGGACTGCGGGGTCGCCTTCGCCGCGCTACTCGGACTCGTCGCCGCGCGGCGAGGCCGCCATCAGGACATAGGCCATCAGCCCCATCGCCACGCCCAGGGCGAGGAGCAGCGTCACGCCGATCCAGTCGCGGCTGAGCAGCCCGTAGGCCACCCCGAGCCCGGCGAAGACGAAGCCGATCAGCATCGCCCGGCGCGGTCGCATGATCATGAGCCCGATCCTCCGGCCGTCAGAGCAGGTAGAGCGTCGAGAAGAGCGCGATCCACACGACGTCCACGAAGTGCCAGTAGATGGAGACCGCCTCGACCACATCGTGGTGCTTTGCCGAGAACTGTCCCGACATCCCGCGGTAGAGCACGACGCCCAGCATGATCGCACCACCGAGCACGTGCGCGCCGTGGAAGCCCGTCAGCGTGTAGAACGTGCTGCCGAACGCCGTGTCGGTGATCCCGAAGCCAAGCTGCGTGTAGTCGTAGATCTGGCCGATCAGGAAGATCAAGCCCAGCACGAGGGTGATCCCGGTGTTGCGGAGGAAGCCCGTCCGGTCGCCGCGGCGGATGGCCCAGACGCCCAGCTGCATCGTGACCGACGAGAGCACGAGGAGCGTCGTCAGGATCGCCGGGAGGAGGATCTCGTGGTGGATCTGGAACGGCTCGAACACGGCCTCGTTCACGAGGGGCGGCCACTGGGTGACGTTCAGGCGGACGTTGAAGTACGCCGCGAAGAGGCCGGCGAAGAACATCACCTCGGAGGCGATGAACAGGATCATCCCGAGGATCGGGTTGCTGATCCCGCGCTGGGCGTGCGCCCGGCTCTCGCCCGCGGCCGCCACGTGCGGGGTGAGGGCGCTGCTGGTCACGGCCATGCTCAGTGCCCCGCGGTCAGTGCCGGCACGTCGTTCGCGTGGCGGAGGTCGAAGACCGGTCGCTCCGAGCGGATCGGCGGCAGGTGGTCGAAGTTGTACGGCGGCGGCGGCGACGAGGTCGCCCACTCCAGCGTGTTCCCCTCCCACGGGTCGTCACCGGCGGGCTCGCCGCCGCGGAACGTGATGAAGATGTTCCAGAGGAAGGGAAGCATCGCGACGGCGATCGTGAAGCCGCCGATCGTGGCCAGGAGGTTCAGGTCGTTCCAGCCGGCGGTCGCGCTGTAGTCGGCGATGCGGCGCGGCATCCCGGAGAGGCCCAGGAGGTGCATCGGGAAGAAGGTGAGGTTCATCCCGATGAAGATCCCCACGAAGTGGATCTTGCCCAGGGTCTCGTTCAGCTTCCGCCCGAACATCTTCGGCCACCAGTAGTAGAGGCCGGCGAAGATGCCCATGATCGAGCCGCCGAAGAGGACGTAGTGGATGTGGGCGACGATGAAGTAGGTCGCGTGCACGTGGTAGTCCACCGGCACTGCGGCCAGGATCGCGCCGTTGATCCCGCCGATGAGGAACAGCGACAGGAAGCCCACCGCGAAGAGCATCGCGGTCGTGAAGCGGAGCTTGCCGCGGAACATCGTGGCGACCCAGTTGAACATCTTCACGCCGGTCGGGACGGCGATCAGGAACGTCATCAGGCTGAAGAACGGCAGGTAGACCGAGCCGGTCGTGAACATGTGGTGGGCCCACACGGAGAAGCCGAGCGCGCCGATCCCGGCGGTGGCGAAGACGAACGCCTTGTAGCCGAAGAGCGGCTTGCGGCTGAAGGTCGGCAGGACCTCGGACACGATCCCCATCGCGGGCAGGATCATGATGTAGACGGCCGGGTGGCTGTAGAACCAGAAGACGTTCTGCCAGAGGATCGCGTTGCCCCCGCCGAGCGCGGTGTTGAAGAAGCTGCCGCCGAAGTTGCGGTCGATGTACAGCATGATCAGCGCGCTCGTCAGGACCGGGGTCCCCATCAGGACGAGGACGCTGGTGACCAGGATCGTCCAGACGAAGATCGGCATCCGGAAGAGGGTCATCCCCGGCGCCCGCATCTTGAAGATCGTGACCATGAAGTTGATGGCGCCCAGGATCGAGCTGGTGCCGACCAGGATCAGCGCGACGATCCAGAGGTCGGTCCCGACGCCCGACGAGAACTTCTACTGCGCCAGCGGGCTGTAGCTGGTCCAGCCCTCGGCGGCCGCCCCGCCGAGCGGGAAGCCGAGGATCGCGATCAGCGCCGAGAGCGGCAGCAGCCAGAACGAGAGGGCGTTGATGCGCGGGAACGCCATGTCCGGCGCGCCGATCATGAGCGGCACGAGGTAGTTCCCGAAGCCCGCCAGGAACGGGATGACGACCCAGAAGATCATCACCGAGGCGTGCATCGTGAACATCTGGTTGTAGGTGGACTCGGTCATGAACTGGAGCCCGGGCTGGGCCAGCTCCGTGCGGACGGCCAGCGCGAAGATCCCGCCGACGAGGAAGAGCAGGAGCGAGTTGAAGGTGTAGAGGATCCCGATCTTCTTGTGATCGGTGGTCGTCAGCCAGTCGTAGAGCTCCGGTTCGGTAGGTCGCGGCGGGCCGGAGCGCGGTGGTGGCCATCGGGGCTCTCCTACTTGACCGTCAGGGTGCCCGTCATGTTCGGGTGGACCGAGCAGACGAAGGCGTAGGTGCCGGCCGGCAGGGCCGGCACGGCGTAGGTCCGGGTGTCGACCCCGTTGAAGATCTCGCCCTTGAAGACCTCCGTCCCGGTGGGCGAGCCCTCGTGGATCGAGACGTTGTGGGGGATCCCGGCGTCGTTGTTCGCGAACACGATCGAGAACGGCGTGTTGGCCGGCGCCGCGAGGTCGGTCTTGTCGTAGGCGATCCCCGAGGCGGTGAGCTGGAGCGTCACGGAGGTACCCGCCGCCGCGCTCGCCGCCGGGGAGCCGGCCGGCCCGCCGGGGGAGGGCGATGGGGAGGGGGACGGGGGCGGCGTGAGCTCCTGCTGGAGCCAGGCCTCGTAGTCGGCCTTCGATTCCACCTTCACCTCGAATTCCATGAACTGGTGGTAGAGGCCGCAGAACTGGGTGCACTGGCCGCGGTAGGTGCCGATCCGGTCGGCGGTGAACTGGATCACCTGGTCGCGGCCCGGCGTGATGTCGCGCTGGTAGAGGAAGGCCGGGACGTAGAACGAGTGGATGACGTCGATGGAGTGCATCTGGAGCTCCACCGTCTCGTTGACCGGGACGTGCATCGTGGGCGGCGTCCAGTTCGTGCGGTCACCGCCCGCCGGCAGCGTCCCGAAGACGGTGACGCACTTGCCCGCGTTCGCGGGTGCATCGCAGTCCTCCCAGGCGACGCCGTCGGGCGCGTAGACGAACTGCCACTGCCACTGGTAGGCCACCACGCCGATGCGAACCGGTGGCGTGGGCGTGTGCGCGTCGACGGTGTTGAGCGTCTGCCAGGAGAGGACGAACAGGGCGAGGACGATCACGATCGGGATCGCGGTCCAGATGATCTCGAGCCGGTTGTTGCCGTGGATCTGCGGCGGCAGCTCGTCGTCGCCGCTCCTGCGGCGGTAGCGCAGGACCGCGAAGAGGATCAGGCCCTCCACGAGCACGAAGATCGCGACGCCGATCACGAAGACGATGTCGTAGAGGTTGCGGGTGGCCTGCCCCTGCACGGTGGCGGCGTCCGGCGGGAGCGCCGTCCGCAGGTTGAAGTCGGTGCACGCGGAGAGGAGCACGGCGAGCGCGCCGAGGGCCGCGACTGCGCCAGCGCGGCGAGCCCACCTCTTCGCACCTAGACCCATGGGTCGATCGACCTCGTGCAGTGCCGCGGCGCTCCGCCCGGACGCGTCCGGCGGCTCCCCTCCTCGCCTCGCTCCTGCTCCGGGGGACGCTGAAGGTGCGGAGGCGCGCGCATGATACCCGAAGCGGCGGGAAAGATGCGCGCATGCGCAGGTCTGGTGGGAACGGTTCCCCTCCCCGGGACACGGAGGCGCCGGGAGGCGACCGTCCGGGCCGCTTCGCGCCACAATCGCACCCGTGACCGCCCCGAATTCCCGAGCCCTGGCCCGCCCCGGCGTCCTCCGCCGGCTGCGTCGCCCCCGGGTTCGCCGCTGGCTGCCGGCCGCGCCGGCGGTGCTGGCGCTGCTGGCCGGAGCCCCCGCCGCCGCCGCACACGGCGGAGTCCTGCCGCCAGCGCCGGACCTTGCCGCGTTCGTGCTCGGCTGGTCCTTCGACCTGACGATCTGGCTGCCGCTCTTCGGAGCCGCCGCGGCCTACCTGTGGGCCGTCCGACGGGTGGACGCGGCCCACCCGGCGAACCCGGTTCCGCGCGACCGACCCGTCTTCTTCCTGCTGGGCCTCGCTGCGATCGCGGTCGCGCTGCAGTCCGGCATCGAGCGCTACGACACCACGCTCTTCTCCGTCCACATGGTCCAGCACGTGATCCTCATCTTCCTCGCCGCGCCGGCGATCGTGCTGGCCGCGCCGATCACGCTGGTCCTGCGGGTCGCCACGCCGGGCACGCGACAGCGCTGGGTCCTGCCCGTCCTCCACTCGCGCATCGTCCGGGTGATCGGCCACCCGCTCGTCGCCTGGCTCCTCTTCACCGCGGTGATGTGGGGAACCCACTTCTCGCCGCTCTTCGATGCCGCGCTCGAGAACGTCTGGCTGCACGACCTGGAGCACGTGCTCTACCTGGCGAGCTCGATGCTCTTCTGGTGGCCGATGGTGGGACGCGACCCGAGCCCGTGGCGGATGAGCCACCCGGCACGGCTCCTGTTCCTGTTCCTGCAGATGCCGTTCAACTCGTTCCTGGGGGTCGCGATCCTGTTCTCCGGGACGGTGCTCTACCCGCACTACGCGACGACCGGGCGTCTGTGGGGCCCGACGCCGCTCGAGGACCAGCAGGCGGCCGGCGCGATCATGTGGGGTCTCGGCGATGCCGGCTTCCTGCTGGCGCTCCTCCTTGTGACCGCGGCCTGGATGCGCCACGACGAGGCGGTCACGCGCCGCCGCGAGGCGATGGAGGATGCCCGGGCCGCGGCCGCCGCCACGTCGGCCGACGCGGCGGCGGCGCCGTCAGCCTGAAGTTCAGGCCGGGATCGGCGCCCGCAGGTAGGTGAGGTAGCGCTCCGGGTCGACGTTGCCGCCCGACACGACGCCCACGACCGTGCCGCGGACGAGCGCAAGCCCCATCTCGTCCGCGTGGAAGCGAAGCGCCGCGATCGCCAGGGCGCCCGAGGGCTCCACGACCAGGCGGGCTTCCTCGGCCGCCAGGCGCACGGCCGCGGCGATCTCCGCCTCGGAGACCGTCACGATGCCGTCGAGGTGCGCGCGCAGGTGGGCGAACGTGCGGATCCCGAGGGCCTGGGTCCGCGTCCCGTCGGCGATCGTCCGCGAGACGTCGGCGGCCGACCACTCCACGATCCGGCCCAGGGCGAGCGATTCGCTCGCGTCCGCGGCCAGCTCGGGCTCGACGCCGATGACGCGCGCCGCGGGTCGCAGGGCCTTCACCGCGGCCGCGACGCCGCTCGCCAGCCCGCCGCCGCCGACCGGGACCAGGACCAGGCCGAGGTCTTCCACGTCCTCCGCGATCTCGAGGCCGCAGGTGCCCTGGCCGGCGATGATCCGGTCGTCGTCGAAGGGCGGGATGATCGTGAGGCCGCGCTCCGCGGCGAGGCGCTCGGCAACCGCCTGCCGCTCGGAGCTGGCGGCTCCCACGATCACGACCTCGGCGCCGTCGGCGAGCACCCGCGTCCGCTTGATGGCGGGGGCGTTCTCCGGCATCACCACGACCGCGGCGCAGCCCAGGAGCCGGGCGGCCCGGGCCACGCCCTGGGCGTGGTTCCCGGACGAGTAGGTGATGACGCCGCGACGCAGCTCGTCCGGCCCCAGCGAGGCGACGGCGACGTACGCGCCGCGCAGCTTGAAGGCGCCGATCGGCTGGAGCGACTCTGCCTTGAGCAGCTGCCCGCGCGCCGGGATCGCCGAACGCGACGAGGGGCGTCCGGACCGTCACGCCGCGGAGCAGGGCCGCCGCGGCCCGGATCCGGTCGAGGCCGACCAGCGGCGCGTCGGCGTTCATCGTCACCATGGCGGAGAGACCCGGCATCGCCGGACAGGGCAGCGTCACCGGGCGTGGCTGCCGCAGGAGACGCAGGTCGTCGCCCAGGGGATCAGCTCCTGGCGCTCGCCCGGGATCTCGGCGCCGCAGGTCTCGCAGATCGAGTACGTCCCCGCGGCGAGGCGTGCCAGCGCGTGGTCGACCGCGTGGAACCGGCGCTCGGCCTGCTCGCGCAGCGCCAGGTCGCGCTGCTGCGCGAAGACGTGGGAGGCCGCCGCAGCCTGCGAGCCGTAGGTCATCTGGCCCGGCGCCTCGATCTCCTCGCCGAGCTCCGCGCGCAGGGCCAGGCGGACCTCCTCGAGGCGGGCACGGGCAGTCGCGGTCGGGTCGATGGATCCGGTCACGTCCACCATCCTACGCTCGCCCAGCGCGGGCCGCAGCCCCGCCGCTATACTCCCGGGGAGTACCGGGTTCGAGCCCGGCGGCACCCCAGGAGGCGGCATCATGGCGGTCGCGATCGACCCGGTCTGCGGGATGGAAGTCGACACGGCGACGGCGACCCTGACGAGCGAGCACGACGGGACGACCTACTACTTCTGCGGCAAGGGCTGCAAGCTCGACTTCGACGACGACCCGGACACCTACCTCGACCCGAGCTACAAGCCCGAGGGCATGTAGGGGTCCCGCGCCTCCGGGCGTGATGCCGCGGGCGCGGTCGCGCGTGTCGCACGGTCGACGGCCGGGATCGGCGGCCTCCAGATAAGCCCGCGATAAGCCGCGCGGGGCAGACTCTTCGGCGTGGGGCACGCCCACCGCCGGCCAGGCGGCCACAGCGTGGAGGCGCGCGATGCGCCGTGCTCCGGGCGTGCTCGCCCTGCTCTGCTCCGTTCTCCTTGGCCTGGTCCTGGTTGCCGCCGCGCCACCGGGAGCAGGAAGCGCGCCGGACGTCGGCACGCGCCGGGCGGCGGCTGCCCCGGCCGCGACCGGCAGTCGCCGCCGGCGCCGCTCGTCGCCAAGCGCTGGCGCTGATCCCCCTCGGCCGCGCGTCGGCTCTCAGGCGCGCCCGGCCGGCGTGCCGCCGTCACGCGTCAGCTTCTGGGCCAGGTAGAGCGGCAGCAGGGAGAGGAGCACGAGGAAGACCGCCACGACGTTGACGATCGGGCGCTGGTTCGGCAGGCGGAGGTTGTTGAGGATCCAGATCGGGATCGTCTCCTGCGTGCCGGCCGTGAACGTGGTGACGATGACCTCGTCGAACGAGAGCGCGAAGGCCAGCAGCGCCGCCGGCCACCAGGGCGGTCCGCACCACCGGGAAGGTCACGTAGCGGAAGGTCTGCGCCGTCGTCGCGCCCAGGTCCATCGAGGCCTCCTCGATGCGAGCGCGACGAGCGGCGCATCCGCGCGATCACGTTGTTGTAGACGGTCACGACGCAGAACGTCGCGTGGCCGGCCACGATCGTCCACAGGTTGAACGGCACGTGGAGCGTGTTGAACGTCGCGTTGAGGGCCATGCCGGTGACGATTCCCGGCAGGGCGATCGGCAGGACCAGGAGCAGAGCGAGACCGTCTCGCGGCCGAAGAACCGGAACCGGTGTACGACGAGCGCCGCCAGCGTGCCCAGGACGCAGCGCCACGACGGTCGCCGCGGTCGCGGCCTCCAGCGACAGGACGAGCGCGTCGCGGAGCTCCGGGTTGTCCAGCGCGATCCCGAACCACCGCGTCGGTCCAGTCCGTGATCGGCCAGGACTGGCCGCGGTCGGCGTTGAACGCGTAGAGCGCGATGATCGACGATCGGGACGTACAGGAAGAGGAGGACCGCCATCGTCGCGATCCGCAGCGCCGATAGCGGCCCATCACGCGGTCCTCACAGCGCCTCGAACGCGCCGAGCCGGCGCATCAGCAGGAGGAAGACGCCCATCACGAGCACGGGCACGGTCGCGAAGGCCGCCGCGAGCGGCACGTTGCCGGCGACGCCCTGGCTCTCGTAGACGACGTTGCCGATGAACTGCGAGTTCGACACGAGCTGCGGGCGTGATGTAGTCGCCCAGGGTCAGCGAGAAGGTGAAGATCGATCCGGCGGCGACGCCGGGCACGACGAGCGGCAGGACCACCCGCCGGAAGGTCATCCCGGCTCGCGCCCCGAGGTCCGCCGACGCCTCGAGCAGCGAGCCGGGGATCCGCTCCAGGCCCGCGAAGATCGGCAGGATCATGTACGGCAGCCACAGGTAGGTGAAGACGATCACCATCGAGAGGTCCGAGTAGCCCGAGCGAGACGCTCGGCAGCCCGACGACGCCGAACAGCCAGTCGAGCGGCCCGCCCTGGCGCCAGGATCACCCGCCAGGCGTAGACGCGGACCAGGTAGCTGCTCCAGAGCGGCAGCAGGACCGGCGCGAAGAGCGCGGCCCGCAGTCCGCGGCCGGTCGCGACCCGGGCCATGTAAGTAGGCGATCGGGAAGGCCAGCGCGATGTCGAGCAGGGTCACGAGCGCCGCCACGCCGATCGTGCGCAGCGCGATCGGTCCGGTAGACCGGGCTCGCCGAGGATCAGCTGGAAGTTGGCCAGCGTGAAGGTCGTGCCTGATCGCCGACGTGAGCGGGTCGAGGTACCAGAACGCGGACACGAACAGGATCGCGAGCGAGCCCGAGGTAGACCACGCCGAACCAGCCCGACGGGCGGGGCCAGCAGGAGGAGGATCTGGGCCGCCCGGTGCGCGGTAGAGCGCCGTCTGGAGGCGGCGTGCCAGCCCCGGGCGCCCGCGGGAGGCGGGCGTTGCGGTCGTCATCGGTTCGGCGGTCGTGGTCGGAGCGATGATCCGGCTTCGGCGACGCGGCGGCGGATCCCCTCGCGGAGCTCCGCCGCCGGTCACGTCAGGACGGCGGCATCAGCCCTTGATCTCGGTCCACTTCTGGGACCAGACGGAGTAGTCGACGCAGGTCTGGCCGCGAGCATCGCCGCAGTCGGCGAGGGGCGTCTTCCAGAACGCGATCTTGCGAGTAGTAGGCCGGGTCGTTGACCGAGTAGAGCGTGCAGAAGTCCTTGAGCGCGTACGGCCCGTAGCCGGCGTCGAGGTACTTGCAGGCCTGCGGGTTCGCCGGCGCCTCGCCGAAGTTCTCGGCGACCTGCGCCTGGACCTCCGGCGTGATCATCCAGGCCATCCACTTGAGCATGCAGTTCGGATGCGGGGCGTGAGACGACATCATCCAGGTGTCGGCCCAGCCGGTCATGCCCTCGCTCGGCACGACGGACGCGACCTTGACGCTCGTCGCCCTTGAGGGTGTTGTACCTGGTAGGGCCACGTGGTCCCGACGACCGTCGCCCCGTTCTTGAAGTTGTCGATCTCGTCGGAGAAGAGCGCCCAGTACTTGGCGACCCACGGGCGCTGCTGCTTCAGCAGCGTCGACCGCCGCGTCGAACTGCGGCTGGGTCAGCTCGTACGGGTCGGTGATGCCGAGCTCGGGGCTGTGCGCCTTGAGGTAGAGGGCCGCGTCGGCGATGTAGATCGGGCTGTCGTAGGCGGTGATCTTGCCCTGGTAGGGCTGCGACGCCGTCGGGTCGAACACGACGTTCCAGCTCGTCGGCGCGGGCGTCACGATGTCCGAGCGGTACATGAGGCTGTTGCCGCCCCAGCCGTGCGGGACGCCGTAGTGGATGCCGTTGACGACGTAGTGCGGGGCGTTCTGGAGGAACGGCGCGACGTCGCCGAAGCCGGGGATCTGGGTCGGGTCGATGGCGGCGACGTCGCCGTTGGCGATCAGGCGGTTCGTCGCGTCGCCGGACGCCGAGACGCCGTCGTAGACGCTGCCGCCGCCCTGGCGGAGGAGGGTCACCATCTCGTCGGACGTGTTGCCGATCTTCGACTGGACCTTGCAGCCGGTCTCCGCCTCGAACGGCTTGACCCAGTCGTACTCCTTGTGGTTGCCGAGCCGTCCTCGGCGTAGCCGGCCCAGATGATGATGTTGAGGGCGCCCTCGCCCGGGCCGCCGACCTTGCTCAGGTCGACCGCGGGCTTCAGCGGGGTCATCGTCCCGTACGAGCCGGTCGAGCAGCGACGGCGCCGCGGACGGGGCGCTCGAAGCCGCGGCCGACGGTCGCGGTCGAGGCCGCCGGCCAGCCGAAGCCGCCGCGGACGGCGCCGCGACCGAGTGGCGCGGGGGTCGCCACCGCTGCCGCACGCGCCCGCGACGATGGCGACCGCCGCGAGCGCGGCCGCGAACCGACGAGTCCTCATGCCTGCTCCTCCTCCTGCGTCTCCGCGGGCGTCCCTGCACGGGGAGAGCTGTGCTGCCGCTTCCAGACGAGGCGGACCGCGATCGGCCCTGGCGCGCGAGCGCCTCCGTCGACGACGTCGCCAGGTTCTGCTGGGTGACGACCAGGGTCGCCGCCGGCGTCGAGCGCCGACGATGTAGCGCGTGTCCGAGCCGAGGTAGATGACCTCGGCGATCGTGCCGAGCGCGGACGATCTCGTCCGCGCGCGACGGTGGTCCTCGGGCTCGGCGAGGCGGATCTTCTCGGGGCGCACGGTGTACGTCCCGTCGATGCCGAACGACCGCCCGGGCGGCCGTCGCCCGGACAGCAGGTTCGACGTGCCGACGAAGCCGGCGACGAACGCCGTCGCGGGCCGCTCGTAGACATCCGCCGGCGTGCCCGACCTGCTCGATCCGGCCGTGGTTGAAGACGGCGATCCGGTCGCTCATCGTGAGCGCCTCTTCCTGGTCGTGGGTCACGTAGATGAACGTGATGCCGACCTCGCGCTGGATCGTCTTGAGCTCGATCTGCATCTCCTCGCGGAGCTTCAGGTCGAGCGCGCCGAGCGGCTCGTCGAGCAGGAGCACGCGCGGCCGGTTGATCGAGCGCGCGGGCGAGCGCGACGCGCTGCCGCTGGCCGCCCGAGAGCTGGGACGGCCGCCGCCGCTCGTAGCCCCGAGGCGGACCATCGGCCAGCGCGTCGGTGACGCGGCGACGCCGCTCGGGCTTCGGGACCTTGCGCACCAGGAGGCCGTAGCCGACGTTGTCGCCGACCGTCATGTGCGGGAAGAGCGCGTAGTCCTGGAAGACCGTGTTGACGTTCCGCTCGAACGGCGGCAGGTCCTCGACGTCCTGGCCGTGGAGCTCGATGCGCCCGCCGGTCGGCCGCTCGAAGCCGGCGATCATCCGCAGCGTCGTGGTCTTCCCGGAGCCGGACGGCCCGAGCATGGAGAAGAACTCGCCCTCGGCGACGTCGAGGTCGATCCCGGCGACGGCGACCACGTCGCCGAACCGCTTCTCGAGCCCGACGAGCCGGATCGCCGGCGTGCCGTCGGCAGGAGGGGAGCGGCGCGCCTCGGCGTGGGGCGCAGGGTGGGTCGCCACGCGTCTCCTCTCGCGGTCCGATCGCGGCGGCCCCCCTCGCGCCGGTCGTCCGACCGGGCGGTACTGTGCGCTGGGCCGTCGCGGAGTGTCAAGCGTTCCAGCCTCGGCCGACGCAGCGTCCCGGGCACCGGCACGCGCAGCCTCGCCGCCACGCCGACGTTCCCCGTCGCCCCGGGATACGCTGGCCGCGATCACGGACGGGCCGGTCGCGCGCCGCCGCCGGTGGTACCCTCCACGTGCACGGGAATCACCGGCACCGGTAGCGACGCGGCCGGCAGGAATGCGGCCCGACAAGCGGAGGAGCACTCTCAGATGACCTACGTGATCGCCGAGCCGTGCGTCGACGTGATGGACCAGGCGTGCGTGGCAGTCTGCCCCGTCGACTGCATCCATTTCGAGCAGGGCACCGACCGGACTCTCTACATCGACCCGAACGAGTGCATCGACTGCGGCGCATGCGAGCCCGAGTGCCCGGTCAACGCGATCTTCCCGGAGGAGTCGCTGCCGGGTGAGTGGGCGCCCTACACGGCGATCAACGCGACCTGGTTCTCGGACAAGGCCGCGGCGCGCGCCATGCTCGAGGCGCTCAAGCCGGCCTGACCCGGCGGCCCGCCCGGGGCCGGCCGCCCATCGCCCATCGCCCGGCGGCCGGCGCGCCGCCCCCAGCTGGCTCGACGACCGGCCCCCCTCGGGCGGCCGGCCGTTTCCGTCCCCGGAGTGCCATGCGGATCGTCTCCCTCCTCCCCGCGGCCACGGAGATCGTCTGCGCGCTCGGGCTTGCCGACGACCTGGTGGGCGTCACTCATGCCTGCGTGGTCCCGCCGGAGGCCTCCGGCGTCCACGTCGTCACGCGGCCGGCGATGAGCGGCCGCCCGGCCGGGCCGGGGTCGCCGCGCTTCGAGGTGGACGAGGCGCTGGTCGCGGACCTGGAGCCGGACCTCCTCCTCGTGCCGGCAGCATGGCATCCACGACCTCGCGCGGCGTCGGGCGTTCTCGAGCCGGCGGACCCTCTCCCGGACCGGCCGACCGTCGTCACGCTCGCGCCGGCGAGCATCGAGGGCATCCTCCACGCGATCTCCACGGTCGGCGCCATGACCTCCGCCGAGGACGAGGCACTGGGCCTCGTGGAGATCCTCCGCGAGCGCCTGGCGGACATCGAGGAGGTGGTCGCAGCGCGTCGCGCCGCCGGCCATGCTCCGCCACGCGTCGTGGCGCTGGAGTGGCTCGATCCGCCGTTCGCGGCCGGCGGCTGGGTTCCCGAGCAGATCCGGCGGGCCGGCGGCTGGGACCTGCTCGGTCGCGACGGCGAGGCGGCCGCGCGGACGACCTGGCAGGCCATCGTCGATCTCGATCCCGAGATGCTTCTCCTGATGCCGCGCGACGCCGACCTCCCCGGCACGCTGGCCGCCTGGGAGCGGGCGCCCCATCCACCGGCGTGGGACGAGATCCACGCGGCGCGCCGGGGCCAGGTCTTCGCGCTGGATGCCGCCGCGTACTTCGCCAATCCGGGGCCGCGCGTGATCGACGGCATCGAGCTCCTCGCGGAGCTCTTCGACCCGGCCGGGTTCGTGGATGTCGCCCCGCCCGGCGGGTGGGTGCCGGTGGCGTGAGCGACGCACGGGAGCCGGCCGGTCGCGACGGGCCGGCCGATGCGCCACGCCCGTTCGACTGCCTGTGGTGCGGACGGACGTGGCACCCGCGCGACGCGGACGACCTGGAGGCGCGCGCCCGGCTCTGCCCCGACTGCCTGGGCCGCGCCGACTCGAACCCGTTCATCCGCTTTCGGCTCCACGCGGCGCTCGACGCGCGAGCCGGGGTCACGGCCGAGCCCGGGGGCCAGCTGGTCGCCTACTACGAGGCGCGCGCCCCCGAGTACGACGACTGGTACCTGCGCCGCGGGCGCTACGCCCACGGCCCGGTCCACGACCTGGCATGGCAGATGGAGCTGGACGCGGCGACGATGTGGCTCGACGGGCTGCCGCTGCAGGGCGAGATCGTGGAGCTGGCCGCCGGCACGGGCTGGTGGTCGGCGCTCCTCGCCACCAAGGGCGAGCTCCACGCCTCCGATGCGGCGACCGCGCCGCTCGAACGGGCCGCGGGACCGGCTCGCCGCTCACCGGCTGCGGGCCCACCTCCACGTGCAGGACGCCTGGGCCCCGCCGGACCGCGCCGTCGACGCGCTCTTCACAGGATTCTGGCTGAGCCACGTGCCCCGCGCCCGGCTCGGCGCATTCCTCGGCGTTGTCCGTGCCTGGCTCAGGCCCGGCGCGCGGTTCGCTGCCATCAATTCGCTGCCGGATCCGGCCTCCGGCACGGTCGACCGGTTGCCCGCGCCCGGGCCCGACCTTGCCCGGCGCAGCCTCGCCGACGGTCGCGAGTTCACCATCCCGAAGGTCTCCTATGCGCCCGAGGAGCTGGCGTCGGCGCTTCGCGCGGCAGGCTTCGCCGCGGTCGACGTGCACACCACCGGGCGCTTCTTCCTGCTCGCCACCGCAACGGCTCCCTGATCCGCCGGGGCTGCCCGCCCGGTGGGATACACTCGCCGCCATGTCGCCGCTCGAAGGACGCACGCTCGCCACCGTCGGCACCGGCGTGATCGCCGAATCCATCATCGCCGGGCTTCTCCGCGGCCGGCTGGTGGATCCCGGGAACGTCGTCGCCAGCCATCCGCGCCCCGACCGCCGGGACGAGCTCGCCGCGGCGTACGGGATCCGCGTGACGGCCAGCAACGTCGTCGCCGTCGAGGGCGCGGATGTCGTCGTGCTGGCGGTGAAGCCCCAGATGCTCGCCCGGGTCGGTCGCGAGATCGGACCCCACCTGCGGCCCGGCCAGCTTGTCCTGAGCGTGATCGCGGGGGCAACCACGACGGCGATCGCCGGGCTCCTGGGTCACCGCGAGCTGGTCCGCAGCATGCCGAACACCCCGGCCCAGCTTGGCCACGGGATGACCGTCTGGTACGCGACGCCCGAGACGACGCCCGAGCAGCGCGCCCAGGCGAAGGCGCTCCTGTCGGCGCTCGGCGTCGAGATCGAGGTGGACGACGAGAAGTTCGTGGCGATGGCCACCGCCGTCTCCGGGCACGGGCCCGACGTACGTCTTCCTCGTCATGGAGGCGCTGGTGGACGCGGCCGTCCACCTGGGCTTCCCGCGCCACGTGGCCCACGACCTGGTGGTCGAGACGCTGGAGGGGAGTGCCTTCTTCGCGAAGGCGTCCGGGATGCACCCGGCGGTCCTCCGCAACATGGTCACGTCGCCCGGGGGCACGAGCGCCGCCGCGCTCCACGAGCTGGAGTCCGGGCGCCTGCGGACGGTCCTGTCGGAGGCGGTCTGGGCGGCCTATCGGCGCACTGTTGAGCTGGGCGAGCAGCTGGAGGCCTCCGTCGACACCCCGGACCGGCCACCCGGCAGGTGACCGTCGACCTCGGCGGGGCCCGGGCGGTCGGGCGGCCGCGCGGCCTCCTCGCGATCTTCGCCCACCCTGACGACGAATCGTTCGGCGTGGGCGGCGTCCTGGCGCTCGCGGCGGCCCGCGGGGTGCCCGACACGCCTCGTCTGTGCGACCGACGGCGACCTGGGAGGCGAGGCGGGTGCCCGCGAGCTGGACCGGGAGCTGCGGCACGGCGAGCTCCGGGAGGCGATGGCTGCCCTGGACGTCCCGGAGCCGATCTTCCTGGGCTACCGCGACAGCGGGATGGAGAACTGGCCTCGTCCGGCCGACTGCTTCGCCAACGCGGACGTGGAGGAGGTGGTCGGGCGACTGGAGGCGATCCTCGCCGAGGTCCGCCCCGCGGTGGTGCTGACCTTCGATCCGGGCGGCATCTACGGCCACCCGGATCACGTGACGATCTCCGCCCGCGCCACCGAGGCGTACCGGCGCGCGGCGGCCCGTCCCGGCGGCCCCGCGCGTCCTCTACCACCAGGCAATCCCCCGCAGCGGGCTCGCGGAGATGGGGCGGCTCCAGGAGGCGTTCGCCGCGATGCGTGGGGACGCGACCCCGGCTCCGCCGTCGGAGGACGACCTCCTCCAGCAGCGGCGGTTCGTCGAGCTTGCCCGGCCCGACGAGGAGGTCACGACGATCGTCGATGTCCGGAGCGTGCTTGACCGGAAGCTCGCTGCGCTCGCCGCCCATGCGAGCCAGATGCGCGACGGCAGCTGGTCCGGCGCGCCGCGCGAGATGGTCGAGCGGTTCCTGGGCTGGGAGACGTTCGTGCGGGTGGACCCCCCGCCCATGCCGGGAGAGCGGGAGACGGACCTCCGCGGCGTGGTATAACGCCGGCGATGGCTGCCGGACGCCGTTTCGAGCCCCCGGACGGGGACCTCCTCCCGAACGCGGAGACTGCGCTCGAGGCCGCCGCCTCCGGGGAACCCGGCACGGGGGTCGCGGCGACACCAGCGCCCACCAGCGAGCCCGGGCTCCCTGCGCCCCGGCGCCGCGGGCGGCCGCCCGGCTCGAAGAACCGCCCGAAGCCGGCGCCCGACGCGCTCGCCGCCGATGCGCTCCCGGCGGTCCTGGGCGTGCCCGATCTGCCGGCCGCCGATGCGCCGCCGGTCACCGGCACGGCGATCCGCCGGAGGTCCACCGCTTCTGCCCGCCGCGACGCCAGCCGGCCGCCCGTCGCTCGTGGCGACCGGCTCACGATCGAGCAGATCGTCGCCTGCGACTCGCCGCGCGAGCCGCGACTCTCCCCGGACGGCCGGCGCGTCGCGTACACGGCCGAGGCCGGCGGTGCACGCCAGGTGTGCATCCTGGACCTGCGGAGCGGCGCGACCCGGCAGCTGACGGCCTCGGAGAAGGCCGTCTGCGGACCCGCAATGGGCGCCCGACGGCGCCCACCTCGCGTTCGTCCGGGACGATGCGATCTGGCTGATCGGGGTCGACGGCAGCCGGCCCACGGTCGTGGCCGATCATCCCGCGGGAAGCCGCGCGCCGCGCTGGGCGCCCGACGGCCGGCAGATCGCGTTCATCTCGCGCCGGCGTGGATGGAGCCAGGTGTGGCTGCAGGCTGCGCCGCTGCCGCACCGGGGCCGGCCGCCGCGTCGTCCCGTCGCCCTGGAGCCGCGCGCGATCACGCCCGCCGGCGTGGACGTCGAGGACCTCGCCTGGTCGCCCGACGGGGCGCGGATCGCGCTGACCGCCCAGCGCCACACCGACCTCCTCACGAACCAGGTGACCGTCCTCGAGCTTGCGTCGGGCCAGGAGCGCGTCGTCGCCGGCGATGGGCACTGGGCGACCGCCGCACGCTGGCTGCCCGACGGCAGCGGCCTGCTGCTCCTCAGCGACGCGGACGGCTGGTTCCAGGTCGTGCGCGTCACGGCCGACGGCACGAGCCGCACCGCCCTCACCGGCGGGGCCGTGGAGCACGGCGCCCCGGGAGGCGGGTTCGGGATCGCCCCGATCCCGTCACCCGACGGGACGCGCTTCGTCCACGCGACCGTCCACGAAGGGCTCCAGCAGCTCCACGTGGCCCCGATGACGGGTGAGGCCCCGGCGAGGCGCCGGCCCGGCCGCCCGCGGAAGCATCCCGTCGCCGACCTCGTACGAGGAGCGGGTGGCACGCTGCGCATCGACCCGTTCGACGGCGTGTGGCTGGCAGTCGCGTGGATGCCGGACGGCGACTCGATCCTCGCGGTCGGAGAATCCGAGCCGGGAGCCGGAAGACCTGTGGATCCTCTCGGTGCCGCCTCCGGACGGGCCGCCCGCGCGGCGGCCGCGGCGCCTCACCCAGAGCCGTCCGGCCGCGCTGCAGATCGGCGGCTTCGTGGACGCGGAGCACCGAACGGTCACCGCCCGGGACGGGCTGGCGATCCCCGTGACGCTCTGGAGGCCGCCGGCGGCGACCGGGCGCCGGGGCGGGCACAGCGTTCCCACGATCATCCACGTCCACGGCGGCCCGACCTGGCAGGCCTTCCGGGACTGGGTCCCGTTCCGCGACCTGCTCGTGCAGGAGGGCTTCGCCTACCTCTCGGTGGACTTCCGGGGCTCGACGGGCTACGGCCGCGCCTTTCGCCATGCGAACCGGGACGAGTGGGGCCACGCCGACGTCCACGATGTCATCGACGCCGCGCGCTGGGCCGCCGCCCAGGCCTGGTCCAACGGCCGGCTGGCCATGTACGGCGGGTCGTACGGTGGCTACCTGACGCTCTGCGCGCTGGTGGAGGAGCCGTCGATGTGGGCAGCCGGCGTCGATCTCTTCGGCGATTCGGAGATCGCGGAGAGCTACCGCCACGGTGACCGGGTCGGCCGGATCGACCTCGAGCGGATGATGGGGACGCCCGACGATCCCTCGAAAGCCGAGCTCTACCGGCGCGGCTCGCCGCTCTATCGGGCCGAGCGAATCGAGGCGCCGCTCCTCCTGCTCCACGGCCGGAAGGACCGCCGCGTCGTGCCGCTCATGACCGAGAAGATGGTCGAGGCGCTCGAGATCGAGGGCAAGTACCACGAGGTGCACTGGTACGCGGACGAGGGTCACGGCTGGGACCGGCGTGAGAACCGTCGCGACGCCTTCGGTCGGATCCTGGCCTGGCTGAAGCGGCACCTCGCCGGGGAGACGCCCCCGCCGGCGGCCTGACCCGCATGGACACGGTCGCGCGCTTCGGGGTCCTGCTGTCGTGCGCCGCGGCAGGCGGCACGTTGCTCGTGCTGCTGGCCGGGCCGCGGTCCGGCGGCCCCTTCGCCCGGGCGGCGCAGCCGGGACCGCTCCCCGGCGTGCTGACGGCCGCCCTGGCCGCCTACGTGCTCCTGGCCGGCGGCGTCGCGCTGACCGGGGCTGCGAGGCTCGATGCCGGGGCGCTCGCCATGGGGTTGCGGGTGGGCGGCGTGGCGCTGCTGGTGGCCACCGCCATCCTCGCCGTCCTGGTGGTCGCCCCGCACGGCGAGCGCGTCCCGATGACGCTGGGCGGGCTGGTCGTCCTCCTGTGGGCGGGCGCGGCGCTCGCGCTGGTGAGCTGGCTGCTGGCCATCGGTGCCGTCCTCGTGGCGTTGATCGGCGGCGTGCGGATCGAGCCGAGCCGCTGAGGCGCGCGCGCGGTAGCCTTGTCTCGCCACGGCGGCGTCGCTCGCCGGTCCCGGTCCCTGGAGGCGCCTCGATGACGAGCACCAACGGCATGCTCCACGACGCTCCGGAGCGTGCGCTGCGGTCGCTCTTCCTGGGCCTTTCGCACCGCCGGTCGCTGGGGCGGCTGGCCGTCAGGGTGCCGATCACGCGCCCCATGGTCCGCCGGTTCGTGGCCGGCGAGACGCTCCCCCAGGTGCTCGGGGTGCTCGAGCACCTCCAGGACGACGGCTTCATGACCACGGTGGACGTCCTCGGCGAATCCGTCGCGTCGGCAGAGGCCTGCGAGCAGGCCGCGGGTCGCTACGAGGAGACGCTCGCGGCGCTCGACGAGCGTGCCCTCGAGCGCAACGTGAGCCTGAAGCTCACGCAGTTGGGCCTCGACATCTCCGACGAGGTCTGTCGCGAAGCGGTCGCCCGGGTCATGCGGTCGGCGGCGGAGGTCGGCGCGTTCGTCCGGTTCGACATGGAAGACCACACGAAGACCGATCGGACGCTCGGACTCTGGCGCGAGCTGCGGTCGATCAACCCGGAGACCGGCGTCGTGATCCAGGCCGCGCTGCGCCGCAGCCCGGCCGACGTCGAGGCCCTGATCGCCGAGGGCGCGCGGGTCCGCCTCTGCAAGGGCGCCTACAACGAACCTGCGTCCGTGGCGTTCCACGAGCGCGAGGAGATCGACGCCGCCTACGAGTCGCTCGCCCGGCGGCTCATGCGCGACGGGGCATACCCGGCGCTCGCCACGCATGACGGCCGGCTGATCGGGCGGCTGCTCCACTTCGCGGACGACGAAGGCATCGCCGCGGACCGCTACGAGTTCCAGATGCTCTACGGCGTTCGCCGCGACCTCCAGGCGGAGCTGCTCCGCCGCGGCCGGCGCGTCCGCGTCTACGTGCCGTACGGGACGGAGTGGTACCCGTACTTCATGCGGCGCCTGGCCGAGAAGCCGGCCAACGTGACGTTCCTCCTCCGGAGCCTCCTGAAGGAGGGCCGCCGCACGGCCGCCTGAGCGACGAGTCGCCGCTCAGGCTCGGAGCCGTTCCCGGAGCCAGTTGGCCATCTCGTCCACGATCCGCGTCCCGTCGACCGGGTCGTGGTGGAGCTCGTGGCGGACGTCCGGGTAGACGCGTCGCTCGACGGACGGGTAGACGCCGGCGAACGCGGTCGTGTCGGTCGGCACGAGCGCGTCGGCGCCGCCGTGGACCAGCAGGATCGGGAGCGGGAAGCCGCCCTGCTGCGCGAGCCGGCTCCGGACGCGATCCATCGCGCGGAAGAGCCCGTTTCCCAGCCGGAAGCTGGTCCGCGACTCGCACAGGGGATCGATGGCGACAGCCGCCCCGATCGCAGGGTCGCGCGACAGCGCCGCGCCGTCCCACGGGTTGGCGATCGCGGCGCGCGGGAGAATCGCCGCGAGCAGCGGAAGCGCTCGACGGAGCGCAGGGTTGACGGTCGCGCCGAGGGCGGGCGCCGAGAGGATCGCGACATCGGGCAGCGGGCGATCGTCGAGCAGGTAGTCCGCGACCAGCAGGCCGCCGAGCGAGTGGCCGTAGATCGCGGCCGGGAGCCCCGGGCGCCGCGACGCCGCCAGCCGGTCCTCGATGTCGTCGAGGAAGCTCGCCCAGCGCTCGACGTCCCCGCGCCGTCCAGCCGACGCCCCGAAGCCGCGCTGGTCGTACGAAGCCGTCGCGATCCCGGCCGCGGCGAAGCGGCCCGCCGGTCGCCTCGTGGCGACCGGAGTGCTCGCCCAGGCCGTGGACGACGAGGAGCGTCGCCCACGGCTCGCCGGCCGGCGGCCAGGAACGCGTGAGGAGGGCGGTGCCGTCGCGCGCGGCCAGCGTCTGGATCTCGGCCATCGTCCGGATCGTACGCCCGGTCAGGCTTCCTCGACGACCGCCGACGTGGTCGCGCCCGGCGTCGTCTGGGCGACGATCACGCCGACGATCACGAGGAGCCCCCCGACCAGCTGCACCGGGGACAGGCGCTCGCCGAAGAGGAGCGTGGCGAGCGTGATCGTCCAGACCGGCTCGACCGTGGAGACCAGCGCCGCCTGGGCTGCCCCGATCCGCGCCGTCCCCGCGTAGAACGCCGAGATGGCGACCGCCGTCGAGAAGACGGCGATCCCAGCCAGGCCGTACCAGGCCTCGGCGGGAATCCGCCACGGGACGATCGGCTCGCCGGTCGCGGCCGCCAGCAGCGCGACCACGACGAACGTCGCGCTGATCATCACCGCGGCTGCGACGGCCGGGCGCGTCTCGGCACCGTCGCCGCCCGTTCGATCGTTGGCCGTCTCGCCGCGACGCTCGCCGGCAAGCCGGGCCGCCAGGATGATGTAGACGGCGTAGAGGCACGGCGAGGAGACCGCCAGCACCAGCCCGATCGGCTCGCGCGTGCGTCTGGATCCCGCCGAGCGTGAGCACGACCCCGACGCTCACGATCCCGAGCGCGACCCACGGCCGGCGCCCGTGCAGCCCGTGGCCGAACCGGATCGACAGGACGGCCACGAGGGCCGGGTAGATGTAGACGATCAGCGAGGCGAGCGAGGCCGAGATGTACTCGAGCGAGGCGTAGTAGGTGCTCGCGTTGCTCACGAAGAAGGCGCCCAGCCCCAGGAGCGCCGCGACACGACGCCGCGGCAGCGAGCGCAGCGCGGCCCGGTTTGCCGGCACCAGGATCGCCCACGCCCAGACGAGCAGCCCGGCCAGGAGGAACCGCCAGTAGAGGAGCGCGAGCCAGTCGAGGCCGGCCCCGTAGACGCTCTTCGCGAAGAGTGGGCCGGATCCGTAGCCGCAGGCCGAGGCGGCGGCGAGCGCGATACCCAGGGCCCGGCGGCGATCCACGACCGGAGCCTAGCAAGCGCGGCGGCCCCGCGTTCGATCGGCCGACCGGTCGGACCAGCGCCGGTCCCCGGCGCCTGACGAACGCCTCCTCGTGCGCTACCCTTTGGCAACAGTCCTCGACGCGTCCCGCCCCGGGCAGACGGTCTCGCTCCGTCGCGTCCCCGCCAGCCCCGCGTCACTGTTCGAAGGAGCGTGCAGGTCCGTGACGAGCACGAAGGCGCACGAGGTCCCGGTCCAGGAGCTGGACCGCGTCACCATCCGGTTCGCCGGCGACTCCGGCGACGGAATGCAGCTGACCGGCACCCAGTTCACCCGGACCGCGGCCGTCTTCGGCAACGACATCAGCACGCTGCCGGACTACCCGGCCGAGATCCGTGCCCCCGCCGGATCCGTCCCCGGCGTCTCCGGGTTCCAGATCTCGCTTCAGCTCCAGCGAGATCCACACCCCCGGCGATGCTCCCGACGTCCTCGTCGCGATGAACCCGGCCGCGCTCAAGGCCAACATCCGCGACCTCGCACCCGGCGGCGCGATCATCGTCAACAGCGACGCGTTCACGCCTCCGAACCTCGCCAAGGCGGGCTACGCGACCAGCCCCCTCGCGGACGATTCGCTGCGCGCCTACACCGTCTTCGAGATCCCCGTCTCCACGCTCAACGCGCGGGCGCTCGATGGCCTCGACATGACCTCGAAGCAGGTGGACCTGACCAAGAACTTCTTCGCCCTCGGCGTCATGTTCTGGCTCTACGGCCGGACCATGGAGACGACCCTGCGCCTGGATCGAGGAGAAGTTCGGCGGGCGCCCGATCATCGCGGAGGCCAACCGGCGGGCGCTCAACGCCGGCTACGCCTTCGGCGAGACGACCGAGATCTTCCACACGACCTATCGCGTCGCGCCCGGCGCACCTCGCGCCCGGCACGTACCGCAACATCACCGGCAACGAGGCGACGGCGCTCGGCTTGCTCACCGCCTCGAAGCTGGCGGACCGCCCGCTCGTCTACGCCTCGTACCCGATCACGCCCGCGTCGGAGATCCTGCACTAGCTCTCCGGCTGGAAGAACTTCGGGCTCAAGACCTTCCAGGCCGAGGACGAGATCGCGGCGATCGGCGCCGCGATCGGCGCGAGCTACGGCGGCGCGCTGGGGCTCACCGGGACGTCCGGGCCCGGGATGGCGCTCAAGGCGGAGATGCTGGGCCTCGCGGTGATGGTCGAGCTGCCGCTCGTGGTCGTCGACGTGCAGCGCGCCGGCCCGTCCACCGGGATGCCGACCAAGACGGAGCAGAGCGACCTGCTCCAGGCGCTCTTCGGCCGCAACGGCGACTCGCCGATCCCGGTGGTCGCGCCGGCCACCCCCGCGGAGTGCTTCGACTACGCGATCGAGGCCTGGCGGATCGCGCTCCGCACATGACCCCGGTCATCTACCTCTCCGACGCGTTCCTGGCCAACGGCTCCGAGCCGTGGCGGATCCCGGACCTCGACGGAGCTGCCCGGACCTGCGCGTCCCCAACCGGACGGAACGCGCGGGCTTCTACCCGTACGAGCGCGATCCGGAGACGCTCGCCCGGCCGTGGGCCGTCCCCGGCACGCCGGGCCTCGAGCACCGGATCGGCGGCCTCGAGAAGCTCGACGTCCTGGGCACCGTCAGCTACGACCCGGACAACCACCACCGGATGCCGCTCCTGCGCGCCGAGAAGGTCGCCCGGATCGCCCGCGACATCCCGCCGCTCGAGGTCTTCGGGCCGCCCGAGGGCGAGCTCCTCATCCTCGGCTGGGGCAGCACCTACGGCGCCATCCGGAGCGCCGTGGAGCGACTCCAGGAGCGAGGGCACGCACGGTCGCCCACGCGCACCTGCGCCACCTCAACCCGTTCCCGGCGAACACCGGCGACGTGCTCCGCGCCTACCGGCAGGTGCTGATCCCCGAGCTCAACATGGGCCAGCTCCGGATGCTGATCCGCGCGCACGTTCCTCGTCGACGCCGAGGGCTTCAACCTCGTGCGGGGCAAGCCGTTCCAGATCGGCGAGATCCAGGCGAAGGCCGAGCAGGTGCTCGGCGACCTGTGAGGCCGACGACGATGACCGACCAGCTCGCCCCGTCCGCCGCCGACGCGGCCCCCATCAAGCTCACCCGCAAGGACTTCGCCAGCGACCAGGAAGTCCGCTGGTGCCCCGGCTGCGGCGACTACTCGATCCTCGCGCAGACCCAGAAGGTGATGCCCGACTTCGGCGTGCCGAAGGAGAACATCGTCTTCATCTCCGGGATCGGCTGCTCCGGGCGCTTCCCGTACTACATGAACACGTACGGCTTCCACTCGATCCACGGCCGCGCGCCGACGCATCGCGACCGGGCTCAAGGAGGCCCGCCCGGAGCTGATGGTGTGGGTGGTCACCGGCGACGGCGACGCGCTCTCGATCGGCGGCAACCACATCCTCCACTCGATGCGCCGCAACGTCGACATCCGGGTGGTGATGTTCAACAACCGGATCTACGGGCTCACGAAGGGCCAGGCGTCGCCGACGTCGGAGTTCGGCCAGAAGACGAAGTCGACCCCGACGGGCTCCGTCGACTACCCGATCCACCCGCTCATGGTCGCCCTCGCGGCCGAGGCGAGCTTCGTCGCGCGGTCGGTGGACACGCAGACGGAGCACCTCCAGGCCGTCCTGGAGCGGGCGGGCTTCCATCGCGGGTCCGCCTTCGTCGAGGTCCTCCAGAACTGCAACATCTTCAACGACGGCGCGCACCGGGCCTTCACGGATCGGGACGTCCGCGAGGACCGGATGCTCGTGCTGGAGCACGGCGAGCCGATGCTCTTCGGCAAGAACCACGACATGGGCCTGCGCCTGGACGGGCTCCGGCCGGAGATCGTGCGGATCGGCGAGGACGGCATCACCGAGGCCGACATCCTCGTCCACGACGAGACGAGCGAGGATCCGACGATCCACAACATGCTCGCCCGGATCTACTGGCCGGAGTTCCCGGTGCCGGTCGGCGTGATCCGGAACGTGCCCCGGCCCACGCACGACGAGCTGGCCGACGCGCAGGTCCGCGAGGCCATCGCGAAGCAGGGCCCGGGCGACCTGGCCAAGCTCCTCCGCTCCGGCGAGACCTGGACGGTCACGTGACCGTCGCGAGGGGCGGTCCGGAGCCCGGCGCCCTTCGCGTCCTCGTCCTCGCCGACGACCTCATCTGGGCGACGCGGCTGGTCGCCCAGCTCCGGACGCTGGGCGCGGATCCCGTCCGCCTCCGGTCCGCCGACGCGTTCGCGGCTGCCCTCTCCGACGCGCCATCGGCCGGTCCCGGGCCCGCCGATCGGCCGGACGAGCGGGCGCGGCACGCGGTCGTGGACCTGACGGCGCGCACCTACGACGGGCTTGCCGCCGTCCGGCTCGCGGCCGCTGCCGGGCTCCGGGTCCTGTGCGTCGGCCAGCACGACGACCACGTGCAGCGTCGTGACGCGCTCGCCGCGGGCGCCGAGCGCGTCCTCGCCTATCGAAAGCTCTTCGAAGACGGCCACGCGACGCTGGCGGCGTGGCTCGGCGTGCCGCCGCCCGCGCCCGGCTCGCTCACCGCATGCCGACCCAGCCCCGAGGTACCCGCCCGATGACCGGACCCGTCGCTCCCGTCTCCGTCGCGCCCGCCGCCCGTCCTCGGATCCCGGCCGCGCGCTTCGGCGAGCGACTCGCGCGTGCCCAGGCGGGAGTCGCGGCCGCCGGCCTGGGGGCGCTGCTGGTGGGCGTCGGCCCGGATCTCGTCTACCTGGCCGGCTACGAGGCGATGCCGCTGGAGCGGCTCACGATGCTCGTGATCCCCGCCGTCCGGCCGGGCGACGCTCGTCGTGCCGCGGCTGGAGGTGGCACTCGCCCGCGGCGTGCCCGGGCGCGGCGGGCGGTTCCGTGGACCTCGAGACCTGGGAGGAGATCGAGGACCCGGTGCAGCGAGTGGCGGGCTCGTCGCCCGCGGCGCCGGCGCCGGGTCCGCGACGGGCGCAGGCCGGACCGGGTGGCGGTCTCGGACCGCCTCTGGGCGCTGCACCTCCTGCGGCTCCAGGCCGCGCTGCCGGGTGCCAGGTTCGTGTCGGCCTCGCTGGTCCTGCGCGAGCTTCGGATCGTCAAGGACGCCGACGAGATCGCGCTGCTGCGCCTCGCCGCCCAGGCGGCCGACCGTGTCATCTGGGAGATCGCCCACGGTCGGCTGGTCGGCCGGACCGAGGCCGACGTCGCCCGCGAGGTCCGCGACCGGCTCGTCGCCGAAGGGCACGACAGCGCGGAGTTCGCCATCGTCGGGTCCGGGCCGAACTCGGCCTCGCCCCACCACGAGGCGTCGGAGCGGGTCATCCAGGCGGGCGAGCCGATCGTCCTGGACATCGGCGGCCCGTACGGCGGCTACGGGAGCGACACGACGCGCACCATCTGGGTGACCGGCGGCGACGCCACCCGCGGGCCGGACGACGAGTTCCTGCGCCTCTACTCCGTGCTCCGCGCCGCGCAGGCGGAGGCGACCCACGCGGTCCGGCCGGGCGTCGCCTGCGAGCGGATCGACCTGGTCGCCCGCGAGCTGATCTCGGCCTCCGGCCACGGCGCCCACTTCTTCCACCGGACCGGCCACGGGATCGGCCTGGAGGGGCACGAGGACCCGTACCTCGTGGCCGGCAACCCGGAGCCGCTCCGCCCGGGGATGGCCTTCTCCGTGGAGCCGGGGATCTACCTCGCCGGGCGGTACGGAGCCCGGATCGAGGACATCGTGATCTGCGGCGAGGACGGCCCGATCGTCCTCAACGAGCCTGGACCGCGACCTGCTCGTCGTCACCGGGTAGGCGTCGGCCGGGCGCGGACCGCCGCGTCCGCGTCCGGAAGGAACCGGCGCTATGATCCGGCCATGATCGAGCCCACGCTCGGACCGCCCACTGCCGCCGAGGAGCCCGCCGCCGCGGAGACCTCCGACCTCGCGGTCGCAGTCTGCACCCAGGCCCAGCTCCGCCGCTTCATCAAGAGCCGCCCGTACGTGCCGATCCACGAGCTCCGCCGCCGTTTCGTGCTCTCGGGCGATGACGACGACGTCACCGGCTTCGACTCGGTGGGCCGGCGCATCTTCGTGGGTCTCCCGGCACGCGAGGCGCGCATGCTGGGCGACCTGGTCGTCTCGGGCGACGTGGGATACGAGCTCCTGCTGGATCCGGTCAGCCCGCTCATCGTCGGGGTCTTCCCGGTCCGGCCCGTCCAGCGCTCCTGACGCGCCTGGATCACCGGCGCTGTCGTCGAGACGACACGTGGCCGGTCACAACGACTCTTTACCCGGCCCACGAGGTGGCGCATCCTGCCCACCACAGGGCAGCGGGCGACGACGAAGACCCGGGCCAGGAGGTCAGACAAATGGCGAACATCGTGCGCAGGGCTACCGAGGACGACGTGGAAGGCCACGGCGGCGTGCGCAGGGCTACCGAGGACGACGTGGAAGGCCACGGCGGCGTGCGCAGGGCTACCGAGGACGACGTGGAAGGCCACGGCGGCGTGCGCAGGGCTACCGAGGACGACGTGGAAGGCCACGGCGGCGTGCGCAGGGCTACCGAGGACGACGTGGAAGGCCACGGCGGCGTGCGCAGGGCTACCGAGGACGACGTGGAAGGCCACGGCGGCGTGCGCAGGGCTACCGAGGACGACGTGGAAGGCCACGGCGGCGTGCGCAGGGCTACCGAGGACGACGTGGAAGGCCACGGCGGCGTGCGCAGGGCTACCGAGGACGACGTGGAAGGCCACAACATCGGCGTCATGAACCCGATGCTCGCCCGTGAGCTCGCCCGGGCCCGCGAGCGCGACGTCCAGCGGGAAGCCTCTCGCAACTCGCTGATCAACGAGGCCAAGCGGGCGCTCGGCCGCAAGCGCTGATCGACGGCCCAGGGAACGTCGCCCCTCGAACGGGCGGGGTCGCAGGACCCCGCCCGTTTTCGCGCTCGCCACGCGGTCTCCGAAGCCCTGGCACCTCGTCGCCTCTGCCCACGACGTATCGCCAGCCGCGGTCGCGCATTGCGCGGCCGTCGGTGCGCCACTAGCATTCGGCGCGTCGACCCGGGATCGTGGGGGCAGCTGAAGGGGCCAGAGGTGACAGGGACCGCGAGGACGACCGCCACCGATGCGCTCCGACACTGCGCGCTCTTCTCGCGGGTGGACGATGCCACGCTGGACGTCTGCATCGACTCGCTGCGCACGCGCCACTACCGGCGCAACGAGACGATCTTCCACCAGGGCGACCCGGGGGACTCCCTCTACATCATCGAATCGGGTGCCGTGAAGATCGTGCTGCCGTCGCCCGAGGGCGAGGACGAGGCCATCATCGCCACGCTGGGCGCCGGCGACTTCTTCGGCGAGCTCGCCCTGCTCGACGGCGCCGAGCGCTCGGCGACCGCGATCGCCCACGAGGCGACGACCGCCCTCGTCCTTCGGCGGGATGCCTTCGGCCAGCTGATCGACACGGTCCCCGCGCTGCGCCACGAGCTCCTGGCCGGCCTGGTCGCCGAGCTGCGTCGCCTCACGCACCATGTCGAGGAGCTGCACTTCCTGGACCTGCCCGGCAGGTTGGCGCGCCGGATCGTGCGCCTGGCCCGCGAGGTCGATCCCGACCCGAGCGGGCCGGTGACGCCTGAACTGGAGCTTCTCCCAGTCCGAGCTTGCGGCCATGATCGGCGGGACCCGCCAGACGGTGAACCGGCTCCTCGGGGACTTCACGGCGGAGGGCCTGATCCGGATCGACCGCGACACGCTGGTCGTGCCCGACCTCGACCGCCTCGAGCGGGCGGCCGCACGCTGAGCCGCGGCGGCACGACCCGATGACCGACCCGGGAACCGGCGCGCGCCGCCGCACCGCCGCGTTCGACCGCGACGCCCGCGCGGCGCTGGTGGCCATCGGCCGCCGCGCCGAGGTCGCGCGCCGTCTCGAGCTGGGGAGCGCCGAGGCCGTTCTCCGGTCCGTGGTGGAGGCGGCGGTCGCGCTCTTCGAGGCAGAGGCGGCCTCGATCGCGCTCTACGAGCCTGCCCGCAACGTGCTCGTCTTCCGGGTCGCGGCGGGAGAGCAGGGCCAGGGCGTCGTCGGGCTCGAGATCCCGCCGGACCGCGGCCTGGTGGGCTATGTCTTCTCGAGCGGGCAGGCCCTCGCGATCGCCGACGTCCGTGCGGACCCGCGCTTCGGCCGGAGCTTCGCCGAGCAGACGCAGTACGTGCCGCGAAGCATCGTCGCGGTTCCCCTGCTGGACGAGCGCGGCGCGCTTGGCGTCCTCGAGGTGCTGGACAAGCGAAGCGAGGCAAGCTTCTCGCTTCGAGACATCGAGCTGGCAGGCGTGTTCGCGCGGCAGGCCACGGTCGCCATCCGGGCCAGCCGCGTCGAGAGCGACGTCGCGACGCTCCTGCGCACGGTGATCGGCGCGCTGGCCGGTGCGGAGGCACCAGCCGGCGGCGTCGAGGCGCTGGTTGCCGCCGCCCTCGCCAACGTGGGCGACCCGGACGATCCCCTGTGGCCGCTGGTCGAGCAGATCGCCGCGCTCCGCCGGGCCGGGCCGGAGCAGCGCGAGCTGTTGAGCTCCCTGCTCGACGTCCTGGTCCGCCAGGCGGAACGCGGCCGCGGACGGCGCGCCGGCCGACTCCGCGCGCCGGGCGGATGACCGAGCAGCTCCTCCCGGCGTGGAGCGAGCCGTTCGTCGGTGCACGGAGGGACGCGCTGCGCCACCTCCCACCCTTCGGTGCGCTCGACCGCGCCTGGGCGATCGGCGGCAGCGACGGGAGTGGCGTGACGGTCGCGATCATCGACTCGGGCGTCGAGCGGGACCACCCCGCGATCGGCGGGAAGCTGGTCCGCAGCGTCAGGGTGGAGCTGGCGGCCGACCCGGACGACGACCCGGTCGTCCTCGACGACGAGGAGGCCCTCGATGTCGTCGGGCACGGGACGGCTTGCGCCGGGATCATCCACGCCATCGCGCCGGGTGCCGACCTGATCTCGGTGCGGGTCCTGGGCCCCGACAACCGCGGGAAGGGGATCGTCTTTGCGGCCGGCCTCGACTGGGCGATCGATCACGGTGCAGGGGTGATGAACCTCTCGCTCTCGTCGAAGAGCGACGCGCTCTTCGGACTCTTCCACGAGCTGGCGGACCGGGCCTACTTCGCCAACGCGCTCCTCGTGTGCGCGGCCAACAACGTCCCCGGGAACAGCTACCCATCGCTCTTCGCGTCGGTGGTCTCCGTGGCCGCCCACGACGTCCCGGATCCGGCGGCCTGGTTCTACAACCCGCGCCCACCGGTGGAGTTCGGAGCCCACGGCCTGGACGTGGACGTCGCATGGCGCGGCGGGAGCCGGATGACCGCCACCGGCAACAGCTTCGCGGCACCCCACCTTGCCGGGTACGCCGCGCTGATCCGGGCGAAGCACCCGGACGCGACCCCCTTCGAGGTAAAGGCGATCCTCGCCGCAACTGCCACGGGGCCGCGGGCCTAGAGGGAAGGAAGACGGCCGTCCCCGGAGGTGCGGGACGGCCGTCTTCTCGTGCTGGACCAGCGGCGGGTGCGGTCGCCGACGGTCACCAGGTGTGTCGATCGCGCGATCAGGCCGGCGGCGCCTCGCCCGCCGGTCCGCCGGCGCTCTCGTCGCCGGGTTGATCGATGGCCCGCATGGAGAAGGCATGCCCCTCGACGTCGTCTTCCGTCCCGCCGGCCAGCCCGTCCCGACGGGGGAGTCGCGGCACGCCAGAAAAGCCATCGCCGGCACCGGGGATCTCGGGCATGCCGTGGCCGCTCACGTCGTCATCGGCGTAGCCGTCGCCCGGGCCCATCCTGCGGCGCGCATCCATCAGGCCGTCGGGCCGACCTGCGTCTTGGTCACTCATCACGCACCCCTGTCGGTACACGTCCTCCAGCCGCCGCTCGCGGCCCCCGGCGTCACTCCCCCGGGATCCCTGCATGGTGGCGCCCCGGGGCCGGCGCGGCAATCCCGGACCCGACAGCGTCCGTGTCGCCGGGACGACAGCCTGGGCCGGCCTCACCCACCGATCAGCCCGCCGCGCCCGGCGCGCCGCGACGCAGGTCGAGCAGCCTGGGCGCGAGGCCCGGTCCCGCGTTGACCAGCTCCAGGAAGCTCGCCCCGTCCAACGCCAGCAGCGCGCCGTCCGTCGCGGCGGTCACGGTCGCAGTCCGGGCAGTGGCCCGGAGCAGCCCGATCTCACCGAAGACGTCGCCGCCCGCCATCGTCCCGAGGAGCGCCGGAACCGAGTCGGCGGGCCGGCCGGGCTCACGGCGCGTCACCTCGAACGTGCCCGACTCGATCACGTAGAAGCGGTCCGCCGGATCTCCCTGCAGAACCACGACGTCCCCGGCGCATGCCGCGGTCGGGACGAGCCTGGTTGCCGCGGCTTCCAGGGTCGGTGCGGGCACTCCCGCAAAGAGCGGGAGTCGGGCCAGGCTCGCGAAGCGGGTGGCCGCGAGGCTTCTTGGGGCGCGCCTTGCCGCGGGCGCCGCGAGAGCGGCGCCGACCAGCCCCGCAACGAGCACGGCGACACCGGTCGCGGAGAGGATGGGGCCGATCCCGACGGCGCCCCCGAGGACCGGCAGCGCGAATGACCCGGCGGCGAACGCCAGTGTGGACCCCGTGGCCAGGACGCCCAGCGTGCGGCCGCGGATTCGGTCCGGGATTGCCCGCTGGAGGATCGTCGTGCTCGTGACCTCCAGGAGGAGTGCGCCGGCCGCGGCGACCGCGATCGTGCCCACCGCCAGCGGGAGCGAGCCCGCGAACCCGAGGCCGGCCAGCCCGGCTGCGAGCAGGACCGAGCCCGCCACGAGGATACCCACGAGACTGGGACGAAGGACAAACACCCCCGCGGCGAGTGCGCCCACCAGCCCGCCGATCCCGATCCCGGCGTTCAGGAAGCCGGTCCCTGCATCCCCGGACCCGAGCGATCCGACGGCGATGACGACGGTCAGGACGCCCAGGCCGCCGCCGGCCACGCTCCCGACGAAGTCGATCAGCGCCAGTCCCAGGACTGGGAGCGCTGCCCGTCGAAGCGCCTCGCGATTCGACGGGCCCAGTGCCGTTGCCGGCGGAGCTGCCGCGACGCCGGCCGCCTGGCTGCCGATCGCCGCAGCCAGACCGTCCACCGGCTCGGCGGCATCGCGAAGCGCGGTGGCCGTGCTCCGTCCCGGCGTGGGAAGCCGCCAGAGCACGACTGCGATCACGGCGAACGTGGCCGCGTTGAGGACGAATGCGAGCACCAGCCCGCCCGCCGCAATCAGCAGGCCGCCGATCGCCGGTCCGACCACGAAGGCAAGGTTATCGAGGGTGGACCAGGCGCTGTTCGCCGGCCCCAGCTGCTCCTCGTCGGCCACGAGCGACGGCAGATACGCCCCGATGGCGGGGCCGAAGAAGGTCGAGAAGCACGTCGCGACGACCGCGAGGATGACGATCGTGACAATCGGCGCGTTCGCGGCGACGAGAGCCGCCATCACCAGCATCAGGAGTCCGCGTGCGACGTCGGTGACTAGGAGAATCAGGCGGCGATCGAAGCGGTCCGCCAGGATTCCTGCCGGGATCGACAGGAAGACGTACGGCAGGATGCGCGTCGCGCCCACGATCCCCAGGACCACCGGGTCCCTCGACACCTCGTAGACGAGGATGAGGATCGCCACCAGGTAGAGCCAGTCGCCGATCGCCGAGATGAACTCCCCGCCGAGGAGGCGCGCCAGCGGCCGGTTCCGGAGCAGGAGGCGATAGGCGCGGAGCACGGCGATCACGTGCGGAGGGTACGGCTCGGGCGCGCGATTCGCACGCCCGAACCTCGCGCGCCGGGACGCCTCAGCGTTCGCGGACCGCGACGCCCTCCACGGCGAGGAGCGCCCGCTTGAGCGCGAGGAGCTCCTCGCGGCTCCCGAACCAGCTTCCCCCGTACCCTCCGAGCGTGCCGTCGCCGGCGATCACGCGATGGCAGGGGACCAGGAGCCCGACCGGGTTCCTCCCGACCGCACCCCCGACTGCACGGGCCGCTCCCGGGCGAGCCGATCCGGCGTGCGACCTCTCCGTACCCGGCAGTGGCGCCCCACGGGATCTCCCGGACCCCCGCGAGCACGCGGCGGTCCCACGCCGAAAGCGCCCTCAAGGATCACGGGGATGCTGAACGCGCGCCGCCTGCCTGCGAGATGCTCGGCCAGCTCGACCTCGAGCCGGAGAACCATTGCCAGGGCTGCATCGTCTGGCGTCGGCGAGGGGCCGCGTCGGCCGACCGGTCCGCCTCGCGACCGAGGCCGCGAAGGCATCGGGGGTGGTGCGAAGCTCCAGCCCGTGGATCCCGTCCCCGCTCGCGGCGACGTGCACCGGCCCGAGCGTCGACTCCAGGACGGCAACGGCCAGCGGGCCGTCGCCCATCGGTCGTTCGCCTCCAAAGCGCGAGCTCATGCGACCGAGTGTACGGCGCGGCCGCCGGCGCCCGTGGCGCACGGCGCGTGGCGAGGCCGGGCTCGATTCGGGCCCAATTGCCCCCGACGACGGGACCTCCGGCCCGGGTGGGATCGCCAACTCCCGGGTGGTATACTCCCCGGGAGTATGACAACCAGCGTCCCCGCCCGTCCTGCCAACACGCCCCTCGGCCCCGCGGTCGCGACCGACGCGCTGCCGCTCGAGGTGAGCTTCCCCGTCGTCGGGATGACCTGCGCCTCGTGCAGCAACCGGATCGAGCGCTTCCTCCGCAAGACCGACGGCGTCGTGGAGGCCAGCGTCAACCTCGCCACCGAGGTCGCCACGATCCGCTACCTGCCGGATGCCGTCGGTCGCGCCGAGCTCGTCGGGGCGATCGAGAAGGCCGGCTACGAGGTTCGGCCCGGCGCGCTCCAGGCCGCCGATGCCCGGGCCGCGGCGGCGGGCGGGCGCGATCGCGACGGGAGCGGCCGGGGCCGACGCCCTCGCCGACGAGATCGACGAGACCGACCGTGCCCGCGCCGCCGAGACGCGCCAGCTCGGGATCCAGTCCGGGGTCTCCATCGCGGTCGCCGTCGGGATCATGGTCCTGATGTTCTGGCCGGCGATCCCGCTCGCCATGAACGACATCAACCGCCTCGTCCTCTGGCCGGCGACGTTCATCCAGCTCTGGGCCGGCCGTCGCTTCTACGAGGCCGCCTGGCGTGCGTTCCGCCACGGCTTCGGCACGAACATGAGCACGCTCGTCGCGGTCGGCACGAGCGCCGCCTGGGCCTACAGCGTCTTCGTGACGATGTACCCGGAGGTCGTCATGCGCGCCGGCCTGTCCGGCGAGACCTACTTCGACTCGTCGGCGATCATCATCGGGCTGATCCTGCTCGGGAAGTGGCTCGAGGCGCGGGCGAAGGGCCGCACGACCGGCGCGATCAAGCGCCTCATCGGGCTCCAGGCGAAGACCGCCCGCCTCGTGACCGCGACCGGCGACGTCGACGTCCCGATCGACCGCGTCCAGCCCGGCGACCTCCTCCGGGTGCGGCCCGGCGAGAAGGTCCCGATCGACGGCGTGGTCACCGAGGGGAGCAGCGCCCTCGACGAGGCGATGCTGACCGGCGAGGCGATGCCGGTCACGAAGCGGCCCGGCGACGAGGTGATCGGGGCGACCCTCAACACGACCGGCAGCTTCGTGATGCGCGCGACGCGCGTGGGCAGCGAGACCGCGCTCGCCCAGATCGTCGAGCTGGTCCGCCGGGCGCAGGGCTCGCAAGGCGCCGATCCAGCGCCTGGCCGACCGGATCAGCGGGATCTTCGTCCCGATCGTCCTCGGGATCGGCGCGCTCACGTTCGCGCTGTGGTGGCTGCTGGGCCCGGAGCCGAAGGTGACCCTGGCGCTCGCCGCGTTCATCACGGTGGTCATCGTCGCCTGCCCGTGCGCGATGGGGCTCGCCACGCCGACGGCGATCATGGTGGGCACCGGGCGCGGCGCCGAGGCCGGGATCCTGGTCCGCGGCGGCGAGGCGCTGGAGACGCGCCCAGCGGGTGACCACCGTCCTCTTCGACAAGACCGGCACGCTCACCCGCGGCACGCCGGCGGTCGCGGAGCTCATCCCGGCGCCGGGCGGGCGACCCGGTCGCGCTCCTGCGGCTGGCGGCCGCCGTCGAGGCCGGCTCCGAGCACCCGCTGGCAAGCGCCATCCTGCTCGCGGCGCGCGAGCGCGGCCTCGCGTTCCCCGTCGCGGAGCACTTCGCGGCGATCGCGGGCGGCGGCGCCGAGGCGACCGTCGATGGGCGTGCCGGTCCTCGTCGGGAGCGCGCGGCTGCTCGGCGAGCGCGGGGATCGATCTCGGCGCCGCTCGGCGCACGCGGCGATGCCCAGGCCGCGGCAGGGCCGGACGCCCGTCTTCGTCGCCCGGGACGGCGTCGTCGTCGGGCTGATCGCGATCGCGGACCCGGTCAAGCCGGAGGCCGCCGAGGCCGTTCGCGCGCTCGCCGCGCAGGGCGTCGACGGCGTGGCTCGTCACCGGCGACCACCGGGCGACGGCCCTGGCCGTCGCGCTCGCCGGCCGGGATCCCGGCCGAGCGGGTCCGCGCCCAGGTCCTGCCCGGGGACAAGGCCGCGCTCGTGGCCGAGCTGCAGGCCGCCGGCGCGGTCGTGGCGATGGTCGGCGACGGGATCAACGACGCGCCGGCGCTCGCGGCGGCCGACCTCGGCATCGCGATCGGGACCGGCGCCGACGTCGCGATCGAGGCGTCGGACGTGACGCTCGTCGGTGGCGACCCGCGGGGCGTGGTCGCGGCGCTCGCGCTCTCGCGCCGCACGATGGCGGTCATCCGCCAGAACCTCTTCTGGGCGTTCGCCTACAACGTGCTCCTCATCCCGGTCGCGATGGGCATCCTCTACCCGCTCTTCGGGATCACCCTGAACCCCGCGATGGCCGCCGGCGCGATGGCGCTCTCGTCGGTGAGCGTCATCTCGAACTCGCTGCGACTGCGGGCCTACGACCCGCGCCCCGCGGCCGTGCTCGCGGCGAGCCGCCACGCCGACCTGGACCCGCGTCCGCGACGCCGCGTACCTGGGGCTGGTGGCGCTCGCCGCGACTCGGCGTTGCCGCCGGGCGTCATCGGCTATGGCCGCTGGCTCGACGCCAACGCGCGGCCGGTGGACCTGGTCGCGACCGGCCTCCGCGGCGAGGCCCCGATCGTCCACGTCGCCGCCGGCCAGGACGTGCTCGTCACGCTCCGCAACGACGACGTGTCCGTCTCGGTCTGCACGCTCCCCGGGGTTCCCCGCGTCGAGCTGAACCCCCGTCCCGGCGCCACGCAGGCGACCCGCTTCGCGATCGCGACCCCCGGCACGTACGCGCTGACCTGCGCGCCCGCGGTCGGCACGGCGATGTCCGCGATGGCCGCGGCAACCCCGGCCGGCGGCGAGCGGGTGGGCGCCACCTTCGTGGTGGGCCCCTGACCACCGCTACGCGAGCAGCGGCACCCCGACCAGCAGGATCGGCAGCGCGACGATGACGGCCGCGACGGCGCCGACCCGCCCGGCTCGCCGGCCGAAGCCGTGCGAGGAGAAGAGCTGGCTCGCGGCGATCCCGCCCACGACAGGGGGCAGTGCAAGAAGCGCGGCCAGGAACCCGACCGGGAGGACGTTGGCGCCGCCGCGAATGGCGACGCGCTCGCCGGCCACCACCGTGATCAGCGTCAGCAGGTCGGCCGCGACGATCGCGCCCGTCGTGGCGCCCAGGATCGCGTCGAGGCGCGTCGCGGTCAGCCCGATCGGGTAGGCGATCGCGAAGACGCCCACCGCCAGGACCGGCAGGGCCAGCACGACCGACCCGGTCAGCCCGTTCGGAAGCGTGGCAACGCCGACGGCCGCGCTCGCATGCCAGTGATACGCGATGACCGTCAGCGGCGAGATGAGGCCGGCGAACGCGCCCGCCTCGAGGCCGCGGTGCAGCCACGCGGGCAGGCGAATGGGTGACATCGCCGCCGATCCTACTCGCCGCGCGGTCGCGTCGGTGCCCCCGTCAGGCCGGCCGCCCGCAGGTGGACGGCTGCCTGCTACGCCCCCCCGTACTTCCGAAAGATCGTGACCGCGTTCTGGCCGCCGAACCCGAAGCCATTGACCATCACGGTCTCGAGCTTCGCTGGGCGCGCCACGCCGGGGACGTAGTCGAGGTCGCAGTCGGGCAGGTCGGGGTGCTCCAGGTTCGCGGTCGGCGACATCACCTGGTCGCGCAGGCCGCCGAGCGCGGCGAGCGCGCTTGCGATCCCGGCGGCGCCGACGAGGTGCCCGATCATGGACTTCGGCGACGAGATCGCCCGACCATGGGCGGCTGGTCCGAAGGAGGCCTTGATCGCCCGCGATTCCGTGGAATCGTCGAGCGGGGTGGAGGTCCCGTGCGCCACGATCCAGTCGATCTCGTCGGCGGCCACGCCCGCATGCTCGCGAGCCAGCGTCATCGCGCGCGAGGCGCCGCGTCCGGTGGGCTCCGGCGCCGAGATATGGAACGCGTCCGCCGTGATCGACCCGCCCAGCACTTCCGCGATCGGCGTCGCCCCGCGCGCCAGCGCGTGGGCCAGCGACTCCACCACCACGACGCCAGCGCCCTCGCCGAGGACGAAGCCGTCGCGGTCCCGGTCGAATGGCCGCGACGCGTGCGTCGGGTCATCGTTCCGCTTGCTGAGCGCTCCCATGTTCCCGAGGGCGGCGACGCCGACCTCCAGGATCGGGGCTTCCGTGCCGCCGGTCAGGACCACGTCGCACTCGCCCGTGGCAATGAGGCGAAGCGCGTCGTTGAAGGCGATGACGGACGATGCGCAGGCGGCGACCTGCGTGATCACCGGCCCGGTGATCCCGTGCTCCATGCTGAGCATGCAGGCGGCCATCGAGCCGGAAAGGGCCGGGATCGCGAACGGCGAGACGAACCGCGGGCCGCGGTCCCGCCGGACGTGGGTCCCTTCCACGATCTGCTCGATCCCGCCGCCGCCGGTGTTCATCACCACGCCGAACCGGTCGCGGGCGTCCTGGTCCAGGGTCGCGGGATCCAGTCCGGCCGAGGCGAGCGCCTCGTGCGCCGCCGCGATCGCGAAGTGGATGAAGCGGCTCATCCGGCGGGCCATCTTGGCGTCCATGTGGTCCGCGGCGCGGAAGCCCTTCACCTCGGCCGCGATCTTGACCTCGAAGTCGGTCGGGTCGAACGCGGTGATCCGCGCCACGCCGGAGACCCCGTCGCGCAGGTTCCGCCAGTACGTCTCGAAGTCGTTGCCGATCGGCATGACGGCTCCCAGGCCGGTCACGACGGCACGGCGGGCGGGATCTGCGGAAGGTGGCATGGGCGAGATCCTCCAGGACGGTGGGCTTGTGACGAGATTGTACGGACCGGGGGCCGGCGGTCCTGCCGTTCGCCCGGGCGTTCGCGCCGCTCAGTCGCCCTCGTAGTGCTTGAAGATCACCGCGCCGTTGTGCCCGCCCAGGCCGACGTTGTCCGAGATCGCGTAGCGGATCTCGCGGCGGACCGTCTCGCGCGGGATGTTCAGGTTGATCTCCGGGTCGGGATCGCGGAAGGTCGGCACGCCCGGCACCGCCTGGTTGTGGACCGAGAGCACCGTGAAGATCGCCTCGACCGCGCCCGCCGCGCCCATCAGGTGGCCGGTCAGCGACTTCGTGGCGCTGATCGGGATCTCCGGGGTCCGGTCGCCGAAGACGGCCCAGAACGCCTCGCGCCTCGCGCAGGTCGCCCAGCGGCGTCGAGGTCCCGTGCGGGTTGATCATGTCGATCCACTCGGGCTTCACGTCGTAGCGCTCGAGCGCCTGCAGGAGCGCCCGCCGGACGCCGTCGCCCTTCTCGACCGGCTGGATCAGGTCCCACGCGTCGGCGGCCGAGCCGAACCCCGTCACCTCGGCGTAGATCGTCGCGCCGCGCGCCTTCGCGAGCTCCAGGTCCTCCAGGATCATGGCGCCGGCGCCCTCGCCCAGGACGAAGCCGTTGCGCGTGATGTCGAACGGCCGCGAGATCGTCTGCTCCGGCTCGCCGGGCCGCGGCGTCCCCATCCCGCGCATGTTCGAGAAGCCGATGTGGATCAGCTCGTGGAGCGGGCTCTCCGTGGAGCCGGCCACGGCCGCGACGACGTCGCCGCGCCGGATCAGCTCGGCGGCCTCGCCGATGTTGTGCGTGCCCGTCGAGCACGCCGTGACGATGCACATGTTCGGCCCACGGATGCCGGTCTCGATCGCGATCTGGCCGGACGCCGTGTCGGGGAGCATGTTCGCGATGTAGAACGGGCTGACCGCGCGGGCGCCCTTCGTCTCCCAGGTGTGGCGGTTGTCCATCAGCAGGCGCGAGCCGCCGCCCCCGGAGCCGAAGACGACCCCGATCTCGTCGCGGTTGGCTGCGCTGATCTCGATGCCGCTGTGCGCGAGCGCCTTCTTCGCCGCCGCGACGCCCAGGACGACGTTCTTGTCGGTCCGGCGGACCTCCTTGAAGTTCATCCAGGCGGCCGGGTCGAAGTCGTGGACCTCGCCCGAGACCTGGCACTCGTACGGCGCCGGGTCCCAGTAGGTGATGTGGGCCAGGCCGCTGACACCGTCGACGAGGTGGTGCCAGACGGTGTCGACGTCGGACCCGATGGGGCTGACGATGCCAAGGCCGGTGACGGCCACGCGGCGGGTGAAGTCGGGCTTGCGCACGGTGCTGGGGGGTCCTCCGGGTCTGTCGGTGCGGGTTCTAGGATCGAGGCTCGTGGGTGGGTGTCACGCCGGCCAGCCGGCCGCAGCGGGATCCGGATCGGGATCAGCCAGCCCGCCGGGGGCTCCGGGGTCGTCGAGCGGGATCGTCTCCGCGTCCGGGGCAATCCGCCGGATCAGTCCGCAGAGCACGCGCCCGGGCCCCACCTCCACGAACCGCGCGACGCCGGCGGCGCGCATCGCCTCGACCGCGGCGATCCAGTCGACCCCGGTCGTGAGATGGTCGACCAGCTCGGCGCGGCACTCCTCGCCGGTCGTGAGCGGTCGCGCGTCGGCATTGGCCAGGAGCGGGACGCCCGGGTCGCGGAACGCGATGTCGGCCAGCACGGAGCGCATCCCCGCGGCCGCGCCCGCCATGAGCGGCGAATGGGCGGCCACGCTCACCGGCAGGACGAGCGCGCGCTTCGCGCCCAGCCCTTTCGCGGCGGCGGCCGCCGCCTCCACGGCCGGGCGAACACCGGACACGACGACCTGGCCTGGCGAGTTCCGGTTGGCGATGCCGAAGGTCCCGTGCGCCGCGCCCGCCGCCACGAGGTCGGGCAGGCGTTCGTCGGGCAGGCCGATGATCGCGGCCATCGCGCCCGGGCTGCCCTCGCCCGACGCCTGCATCAGGCGTCCCCGCTCGCGCACGAGGCGCATCCCGTCGCCGAGCGACACGACGCCGGCCGCGACCAGCGCGCTGTACTGGCCCATGGAGTGCCCGGCGGCGAACGCCGGAACGAGCGGCGGCCGACCGCCCGCGGCGCGCCGCTCCTCGACTGCGCGCAGGAACGCGACCGACGCGGCCAGCAGCGCCGGTTGCGCGTTCACGGTCTGGTCGAGCTCTTCGGCCGGCCCATCCCAGGCGAGGCGACTCAGCGGCTCACCGAGCGCGTCATCAGCCTCTGCGAAGACCGCGGCGGCCGCGGGCGAGGCCCCGGCGAGCACGCGGCCCATGCCGACGGCCTGCGACCCCTGGCCGGGGAAGACGAACGCGAGCGTGGACATCGACCTCCTTGGACGCGCCGGCAGGCTCCGGCGCGGTGGGATTGGCGGGCGTGGGCTGCTCGCCGGGCGATCTGCGCACGAGGGTACTCCCGGTTCCGTGTGACCCCGGCAAATCGCATGCAACGTTGCATCAAAAGGCGCGGAAGGCTAGGCTCGCGGGCGATGCCGACCCCGCCGCGCCCCCGCCATTCGGGCCCCCACGCCCGCGTCACGACCGCCAGCCTGGAGGCGATGGCCGACGACGTCCTCCTGGCCCCGGTCGCTGCCGCCCGGAACCGGATCCAGAACCCGCGCGAGCTTTCGGACCGGGTTGCGTTCGGGAAGGCGCTCTGGCGCGAGCTCGTGATCGGGTTCGCGGCCCAGCTCGGCGAGGTCCGCCTTGGCTTCACCCAGCTCGCGGCGCTCTACGCGCTCGCGGACGGCGGCACCACCACGATCGTGGACCTGGCGGACACCCTGAACCGGTCCCCGTCCGCGACGTCGCGGCTGGTGGACGGGCTGGAGCGTCGTCGCCTGCTGGAACGGCGCGCGGAGCTCGACGACCGGCGGATGCGTTCGGTCTGGCTCACCGAGCGCGGACGGGCGCTCATCGCGGTCATCGACCGCTCGCGGGCCGACCAGTTCCTGGCGGTCGTGCGGCCCCTGCCCGCCAACGAGCGGGCGATCGTCGCGATGGGCGTCGCCGCGCTGGCGACCCGCGCTGTCTCGCGCCGCGGGCGGCTCATCAAGCAACGGCCCGAGTAGGCGCCCGCGGTCAGCCGCCGCGGTGGGCGATCAGCTCCTGGGCGAACGCGGCAACGGTGAGCAGCGTCGGGATCAACACGAGCGCAGCGACCATCAGGAGGAGCAGGCGCAGGTTGCGCCGCTCGTCGGCACGCCGCTCGTCCGTCGCCTCGTCCTCGCCGCCCGGTGCGAACTCCGCGTTCAGGCCGCGCGGGCGGTTCGGTGCGGTGTAGAGCGCCGGGATCCCGGCGGGCACCCCGGCCTCGGCGGCAGGCGCCCGGGTGGAGTTGCCGTGGGTCGGGGCTGTCATCACGCGTTCGGCAGGCTGGCCCGCAGCCGTGCCCCCGTCGTGATCGCGCCCTCGGAGGCGGACGAGACCAGGGCCGCGTACTTCGCCATGACGCCGCCGCGGAACGGCGGGGGAGGCGGTGACCATGCGGCGCGCCGGGCAGCCAGCTCTGCCGGGTCCACCAGGAGGTCCATCGCCTTGCGGTCCACGTCGATCTCGATCTCGTCGCCTTCCCGGACCAGCGCGATCGGCCCGCCGAGCGCCGCCTCCGGCGCGACGTGGCCCACCATGAGGCCGTGCGTGCCGCCGGAGAAGCGGCCGTCGGTGAGGAGCGCGACCTGGTCGCCCAGGCCCTCGCCGACGAGCGCGGCCGTGACGCTCAGCATCTCCTGCATCCCGGGCCCGCCGACCGGGCCCTCGTAGCGGATGACGATGACGTCGCCCGGCCGGATGGCGCCGGCCTTGACTGCCGCGAAGCAGGTCGTCTCGGAGTCGTAGACGCGGGCCGGGCCGCGCTGGAACCGCCGCTCGTGGCCGGCCAGCTTGATGACGCAGCCGTCCGGGGCCAGCGAGCCGTGGAGGATCGTCGAGCCCGCCGATCGGCTTGATCGGCGTCGCGATCGGCACGACCACCTGCTGGCCGGGCGTCTCGATGACCGCCGCGCCGATCTCCGCGATCGTCCGGCCGTCCACCGTGGGGGCGTCGCCGTGGAGCAGCCCGCGAGAGAGCAGCTCGCGCATGACCAGCGCCACGCCGCCCGCGTCGTACATCTCCGAGGCGGAGTAGCGCCCGCCCGGCTTCATGTCGGCGACGATCGGCGTCCGGTCGGCGATGCGTCCCGAAGTCGTCGATCTCCAGCGGGATGCCGGCCTCGCGCGCGATCGCGAGGAGGTGGAGGACGCCGTTCGTCGAGCCGCCGGTCGCGGCCACCGCGGCGATCCCGTTCTCGAGCGCGCGCCGGTCCAGGATCGCGGAGGGGCGCACGTCGCGCCGGACGAGGTCCATGACCAGCTCGCCGCACCGACGGGCGGCCGCGTCCTTCGCCGGGTCCTCCGCCGGGATGCCGTTGAGGCCGGCCGGCGAGAGCCCGATGAACTCCATCACCGTGCTCATCGTGTTCGCGGTGTACTGGCCGCCGCACGCGCCGGCGCCCGGGCACGAGGCGCTCTCGATCTCGTACAGCTCGTCGAGGGTGATCGTGCCGGCGCGGTACGCGCCGACGGCCTCGAACACGCTCACGATGTCGGCGTTCTTCCCCTTGTACGTGCCCGGGTAGATGGTGCCGTTGTAGAGCACCAGCCCGGGCCGGTCCAGCCGGACGAGCGCCATCGCGGCGCCCGGGATCGTCTTGTCGCAGCCCACCAGGCAGACCATCCCGTCGAAGAGGTGGCCGCGCGCCACCAGCTCGATCGAGTCGGCGATCACCTCGCGGCTGACGAGCGACGCCTTCATCCCGTCGGTGCCCATCGACACGCCGTCGCTGATGGAGATCGTGTTGAACTCCATGGGCGTGCCGCCCGCGGCCCGGATCCCCTCCTTGACGAACTCGGCCAGGCGGCGCTGGTTGAAGTTGCAGGGCATCGTCTCGATCCACGTCGTCGCGACGCCGATCAGCGGCCGGGCCAGGTCCTGGTCCGTGAACCCGATCGCCTTGAGCATGGCGCGCGCCGCGGCGCGGTCGGGCCCGTCCGTCAGCGCGGCGCTGTGGCGCTTGGCCGGGTCACTCGGCAGGTTGTACGGATGGGTGGAGCGGTCGGTCATCGGGGATCCTCGCGGCTGGCGATCTGGGACGGCGAGCAGTGTGGCGTCGACGGGCAGTGTAGGTCGCTCAGCGAAGGCAGGCGCCAGTGTCCACGGCGGCCGTCCGGCCGAGCAGCGGGAGGACGCGGTTGGCCACGGCGAGCGGGTCGAGCGCGTAGCCCACCGCGGCGTCGGTCCGGGAATCGGCGAAGACGACGCCGCCCACGTTCCCATCCGCGAGGACGAACGGTCCGCCGCTGTCCCCGGGCTGGATGGCCGCGCGAAGCTCCAGGATGTCGCGGACCACCGTGTGGGTCCCGTACAGGTCGCGGCCCGTGGCGCGTATCTCCGCCGAGACGGCGGCCGGGATCACCGCCAGGGCACCGCCGTTCGGGTGCCCCAGCGCGGCTCCAACCGTCCCGCGACTCGGAGGCGCCGCCGCGAACACGAGCGGCCGAAGGACGAGGTCGGGTGTCCTGATCAGCGCGACGTCCAGCTCCGGGTCGAAGAAGACCACCGTGCCGCGCACGCGACGACCCGTCGCATCGCCGGTCACGGCCACGTCGGTCGCGCCCGCCACCACGTGCGCGTTGGTCACGATGAAGTTGGGTGCCACGGCGAAGCCCGTCCCGGTGAAGATCTGGGCGCAGCCCTGCGACTCCACGCGGACGACGCTGGCATCGGCCGCGGCCGCGATCCGCGCCGCTTCCGCGCCGCCGGCGACGGGAACTGGCGGCGCGGGCTGGGGCTCCAGGCCGCTGAAGACCTGGGGGAGACCGGACGCGTCGATCAGGCTCCCGAGCTGCCCTGCGACGTCCGACGGTGGCGGGAACACCCCCAGCAGGGTCCGCACGGCGAGGCTTCGCTGGGCCTCGCGCGCAAGCGAGGGGATGGGCCCCGTCGCCAGCAGCCCGCCGACGAGCCAGGCGAGCACGAACGCCTGGGCGACCCCGAAGAGCGAACCCAGCGCCGCGTCGAGGCGGTTGGCCACGCCGCCACCCAGCCGATCCCGCATCGAGGCGCCCAGGGTCGAGCCGACCGCCTCGGCGACGCCGACGACCAGGAACGCGCCCCCGAACGCGAAGAACGCGCGGACCGGCGGATCGAAGTGGTCCAGGGCGCCGGCGGCGGTCGGGCACAACGAGGATGACCACCGCGACGCCCGCCGCGGCCCCGGCCAGGCCCAGCACCTGGGGGAGCGCGCCCGAGCGCCAGCCGAACACGGCCGCGAGGATCACGATGCCGACGACCGTGAGGTCGACGACGTTGACGGGGAGGTCCACGCGCGGATTGTGGCGCCGGGAACGGCGGCGCGCCATGATTGCGCCGACGCACCAGGGGCGGTGGGCGCGCGTCGCCCGCCGCGGCCCCTGCCGGCCACGTCGAAGGAGCACCTGTCCCGATGCCATGGCACCACCGGCTCGACGTCCTCAACGCCATCCTCGATGACGGCGCCGTCCCCACCTTCGTCGCACCCGACCCGGAGGCTGCGTTCGCGTTCGTGGCGGGCTGCCGGGACGGCGGAGCGCGCGTCGTCGAGTTCACGAACCGCGGCGATTTCGCCTACGCCACGTTCGCGGACCTGGCCCGGCGCGTGAGCCGGGAGCTGCCGGACGTGATCCTCGGCGCAGGCACGATCATCGACGCGCCCACCGCGGCGCTCTTCATCGCGGCCGGCGCCGAGCTTCATCGTCGGCCAGTCGCTCAGCGCGGACGTTGCCCGGCTGTGCAATCGGCGCCGCATCGCCTACATCCCCGGGGCGGGCTCGGCCACGGAGATCGCCGACGCCGAGGAGCTTGGCTGCGAGATCGTCAAGCTCTTCCCCGCGGCCGCCTTCGACGGCCCGGCCTTCGTGCGCAACTTCCTGGCCCCCAGCCCGGCATCCCGGATCATGCCCACGAACGTCGAGGCGACCGAAGAGGCGACGAGGGCCTGGTTCGCGGCCGGCGCGGCATGCGTCGGCGTTGGCGGGCACCTGTACGCGGCGGAGCTGATGCGCGGCGGGGACCGGGCGGCCGTCGCCGAACGGACCCGGACCTTCCTGGGCTGGGTACGGGCGGCGCGAGGCGCGTAGCCCGGGCTCCTCATCCGGCGGCTCCCGGCGGTGCGATCATTCCGCGGCATGAGTGACCCGTTCGACGTCGACCGCATGCTTGCGCTCCCCCGCCTCTCGTCCCTCCGGATCAGCCCGGACGGACGCCGCCTGGTCGTTGCCGTGGGCAGGCCCGACGCGGAAGGCAAGAAGATGACCACCGCCCTCTGGCAGGTCGACCCGGTCGACGCGGTGGCGGCTCGCCGGTTGACACGCTCCGCCGCGGGCGAAGCCGGCGGGGCGGCCTTCCTGCCCGACGGCTCGCTGCTCTTCACGTCCAGCCGGCCCGATCCCGATGCGAAGCCCGATCCGGCGACGGCCACCCGGAGGAGCCCCGTCACGCCCTGTGGCTCCTGCCGCCGGACGGCGGCGAGGCGCGCCTCCTGGCCGCGCCGGCGGGCGGCGTCGACGGCCTCGCCGTGTCGCGCGGGGCGCCCGTCATCGCGTTCGGGAGCGGCCTCCACGTCGGCGCCGCCACGTTCGCCGAGGACGCCGAGCGGGCGAAGGCCCGCCGGGAGGCCGGCGTCACGGCGCTCCTCTTCGAAGACGACTACCCGGTCCGGCACTGGGATCACTGGCTGGCGCCGCGCCGCCGGCATCTCTTCGCGGCCGAGCTTCCGGCGGGGCCCGAGGCGCGCCTCGCGGAGCCGCGCGACCTGGAGCCCGGCGGCTTCCACCTTCGCGTTCGAGGAGACGGGGGCCGACCTCACGCCGGACGGCCGGACCGTGGTCGCGTCGCGCAACGACGCGAGCGCGATCCCCTCGCTGGCCGAGGACCTGGTCGCGTACGACGTCGCCACCGGCGAGGCGCGCGTCCTCACGCCCGGCGACGCGTGGTACGACGCGCCGGCCTGCTCCCCCGACGGGCGCAGCGTGGCTGCGCTCCGGGTCACGCGCGGAGACGCCGGAGACGGCCCAGCAGGCCCGGCTCGTGCTGATCGACCTCGAGACGGGCGCTCCAGCGAGCGCTCGCCGCGGACCTCGACCGCTGGCCGAACGCGCCGGTCTGGGCGCCCGACGGCGGGGCGGTCTTCTTCACCGCGGACGACGACGGCCACCTCGCCGTCTACCGCGTCGAGATCGGCGGCGAGGTCGATGGCCGGGTCACCCGCCTCGCCTCGACGGGCGCGTACTCCGACCTGTGCCCGTCCCCGGACGGGACCTGGCTCTACGCGCTGCGCTCGACGATCGCCTCCCCGCCGCGGATCGTCCGGCTGGACGCGCGCGCCATCGACCAGGCCCCGGCAGAGCTCCTCAACTCGATCGACGAGGGCGGGATCGTGGCACCCGGCGTCGTGGAGCGGCTGACGGCCGTCGCCGCTGACGGCACGCCGATCGGCTCGTGGCTGGTCCGGCCGGCCGATGCGTCCGCGGAGGCGCCGGCGCCGCTCGTCGTGTTCGTGCACGGCGGCCCGCTGGGCTCGTGGAACTCGTGGCACTGGCGCTGGAACGCGCACATCCTCGCGGCCCACGGCTATGCCGTCCTCGGGCCCGACCCGGCGATCTCGCTCGGGTACGGGCAGGCGATGATCCAGCGCGGCTGGGTTGACTGGGGCGCCGCGCCGTTCACGGACGTGATGACCGCGGTCGATGGGGCGCTCCGACGCCCCGACCTGGATGCCTCGCGGACGGCCCTCATGGGCGGCTCGTTCGGCGGCTACATGGCCAACTGGGTGGCCGGGCACACCGACCGGTTCCGCGCGATCGTGACGCACGCCAGCCTCTGGGAGCTTCGCGGCTTCCACGGCACCACGGACACAGGGGTGTTCATGGAGTACGAGCTCGGCGACCCGTATCGCGACCCGGCTCGCTACATCCACGAGTCGCCGAGCGAGCACGTCGCGGCGATCCGGACGCCGATGCTCGTCATCCACGGCGAGCAGGACTTCAGGGTCCCGGTGAGCGAGGCGCTCCGCCTCTGGACGGACCTGCGCCGCCACGGAGTTGCCGCCAAGTTCCTCTACTTCCCCGACGAGAACCACTGGGTCCTGAAGCCGGCGAACGCCCGCCTCTGGTATGCCACCGTCCTCGCCTTCCTCGACGAGCACCTCCTCGGGCAGGCATTCGCACGGCCGACGCTCGCGTAGGCGGGTCGACGACCGCGCTCGGCGGCACCTTGCGGATGCGCGGCTCCTGACCCGCGATGCCGAGGAGTACCGCAGGGCCCGAGCGCCCGCCGGCTACCCGCCGCCCATCGGCGGGTAGAGGTCCACGCGGTCGGCGTCTCCCACCCGCGCCTCGTGAAGCGAGACGATCGTCCGGTTGACCGCCGCGAGGTCGATCTCGGCCTCCGGGACTCCCAGCTCGCGGATCAGCTCGAGGAGCGTCGTCTCGGCGCTCCAGGTGCACCTCGAACCGCGACCGCTTCTCTGGATCGTAGAAGCCGAGGTGGCCGCCCAGGTGGACCTCCATCAGCGACCCGGATCGGCCGCCGCGCCCTCGCCTCCGCTCGCGCCGCCGCCTCCGCCACGGGCGGCCGTCTCGCCGGCGGTCCACTCGAGCCCGAGCGCCCGGAGGCGCTCCGCGCGTCGGGACGCCCGTCGCCGGGTCCCAGCCCTTGAGCACGTAGAGGTCCGTGATGCGCCTGCTCGAAGTCGTCCCGGTCGATCGACGTGCCCGCGAGCGCGCCGTTCTCGAGCGGGGTGAGGAGGCGGTCCGGGAGCCGATCGTCGGCCCGCGTGAAGCCCTCCCGCACGTTGAAGACGCGGGCCATGTTCACGGCCCGCTCGCCGACCTCCAGCAGCTCGTCGACCGTGACGTCCCAGCCCGTCGCGGCCCGCACGGCCGCCACGCACGTCGTCCACCTGGATGAACGACCGCGGGGCGGGGCCGAAGAAGCACAGGCCCAGGACCTTCTCGGCGCTGTTCCAGCGCTCGCTCGTGTACCAGATCGCGGACCTTCTTCTCGCCGAGGTCCAGCACCCCGGCCGGCTCGCGTGATGCCGAGCGTCGGCGACGGCCCGGAACGGCACGGAGTCCGCCTTCACGAAGAGCGGGTCGTGGAAGCCCACCAGGTGGTCGGCGCCGGCCTCGTTCGTCGCGTAGCCCAGCCCGACGCCCACCTTGCCGCGCGGCTCGTGCATCGGCGAGCTCCAGGCCCTTCACCTGCATGGCGAAGGACGGGGCGTCGCCCCCGATCGCCTCGGCCGCCCGCCGCGAGCCCAGGGCCAGCAGCTCGCCGAAGCCGCTGCCGGTCGGCGATGCGCGACGATCAGCCTCGAGCAGCGCCTCGGCGTTCCCGAAGCGCAGGTCCAGGCCGTCGGTGTCGCCCGGGCCGATGAGGCCGTGCTCGACGCACTCCATGGCGAACGCGATGGTCCCGGCCGTCGAGATGACGTCGAGGCCCAGCTCGTTGCACAGCTCGTTCGCCCGGGCGACGAGCCTGGAGGTCGCCGATCGCGCAGTCGGAGCCGAAGCCGGCGACGGCCTCGTACTCGGGCCCGTCGTACGTGTCGGTGACGGTGTAGCGGTCGCTGAACGCCATCTCGGGCTTGCAGCGGACGGCGCACGCGTAGCAGGAGCGGGTCCCGCTGCGGAGCGCCAGGTAGGCGGCGAAGTCGATCTCGTCGACGCGCTCGAACGAGCCCTGCCGGAAGTTGCGGGTGGGCAGGATGCCCGCCGGCGTTCAGGCGTCGGTCAGGCCCGGCGTGCCCTTCGTGCGCAGGTCCCAGCTCTGGGGATGCTCGGGGACCAGCTTCGAGAGGCGCCTGCCGAGCTCGGCCAGGGCCGCCGGGTCGTGGGCCAGGTCGGCGTAGCGGCGGCTGCCCGCACGGCGATCGGCGCGGAGGTTCTTGGAGCCCATCACGGCGCCCATGCCGGTCCGCCCGTTGTAGTGGCGCAGCTCGTTCATGAGCATCGCGTAGCGGCACGCGGTTCTCCCCGGCGCGCCCGATCTGCAGGACCCGGACCAGGCGGTCGCCGATCTCGGCGCGGATGGCGGCCTGGACCGTCGGCGGGTCCTGGCCCCAGAGGTGCCGCGCGTCGCGGATCTCCGCCGCGCCGTCCTTCACCGCGAGGTAGACCGGATCGGGCGACCGGCCGGTGACGATGATGGCGTCGAGGCCGGCCATCTTGAGCTCCGGGCCCCAGTAGCCGCCGGCCTCGGACTCGCCGAACCCGCCGGTCAGGGGCGAGCGGGCGATGGCGTTGAACCGCGTCGCCGTCGAGATCGGGGCACCGGTGAGCAGGCCGGTCGCCAGGACCAGGACGTTCTCCGGGCCCAGGGGATCGCCGCCCGGCCGGAACTCCCGCAGGAGGTGGTAGGCCGCGAGCGCCTTGCCGCCGGGGTAGCGGCGGTAGAAGCCCTCGTCGAAGGTCTCGGTGGAGATCGACCCGGCGGTGAGGTCGACCCGCAGGATCGACCCGTTGGTCCCGTGGCTCATCGACAGGCTCCGTAGGTCTTGGCGCCGGGTCGGTGGATCGTCAGCCTGGCGGACATCGCCATCCCGACCCGGCGTGGGGCTCACGCCCATTGTGTCAGCCGGCAGGCAGCGGCGCACCCTCGAGCAGCGTCTCGAGTCGATCTGCCGCGTACCGCAGAACCGCCGTGGAGAGGGGCCGCGAGCGGGCGGGCCAGCCGCGGAGCCGGCGGGCAGACCGCAGAACCTGGCGAGGCCGTAGAAGCTGGCGAGCCGATCCTCCGCCGAATGCACCGTCTGACTGTTACGGGCCGTGCCGCCTCGTCGATCGATGAAGCGTCGGCCTCCCCGGCCCGACCGGGCCCGCCGCACGCTCAGCCGCGACGCCGCGTGGCGTGATCCGAGCCGTCGACCGGCCCTGACCGCCCGGCAACTCCGCCGGCGGTCGCACAAGAGTCTCCGGGCGCATATTCGGGAGGATCACGGGCGGGCCGCGGATCCCGGGCCGCCTCGGCCGCCGGGTCGGCGGGACCCCGGGTCCCGGGCACGAACCCCGTGGGCGCCGAGGCCGCGGATCGACCCTCAGCCGGCGGGCAACGGCGCACCCTCGAGCGGCGTCTTGATCCGGGTGTCCACGCGGCCCGGGTGGGCGTCCTCCCAGGCGCGGATCTCGGGGAGCTTCGCCATCACGTAGCCGATCTCGTCGGTTCCGGCCAGGAGCATCCGCCGCGCGAAGGGGTCGATCGTGAAGTCCACCGTGGTGCCGTCCGGCATGAGGATTCCCTGCTCGGCAAGGTCCACGGTGAGCTGCGCGTCCGGGTCGGCGGCGATCAGCTCGAACAGCCGGGCGTGGGTGGCCGCGTCCACGACGATCGGCAGCACGCTGTTCTTGAGCGCGTTGTTGCGGAAGATGTCGGCGAACGAGGTGGAGAGGATCGTGCGGATCCCCCACGCGGCCAGCGCCCACGGCGCGTGCTCGCGCGAGGAGCCCGCCCCGAAGTTGTCGCCGACCAGGAGGATCCCGCGACCGGCCATGCCGGGCTGGTCCAGCACGAAGCGCGGTTCCCGGAGCGACCCGTCCTCGTTGAAGCGCCAGTCATGGAAGAGCGCGTCGGCGAGACCGGCCTTGTCGGTGACCTTCAGGTAGCGGGCAGGGACCACCTGGTCCGTGTCGACGTTCTCCGCGCCCAGCGGGACCACCCGGCTGGTGAACTGGCGAAACGGCTCACCCACGTTCAGCGCCCTCCGTCGATCGCGGTCGGCTGCTCGATGCCCGGGAGCGTCCGCGGATCCGTGACCACGCCGCTGATCGCACTCGCGGCCGCGGTCATCGGCGAGGCCAGGAAGGTCCGGCCCCCCTTGCCCTGGCGGCCCTCGAAGTTGCGGTTGCTCGTGCTGATCGCGTACTGGCCGGGGCGCAGCTGGTCCCCGTTCATCGCGATGCACATGGAGCAGCCGGCCTCGCGCCATTCCGCCCCGGCAGCCCGGAAGACGTCGTGGAGCCCCTCGCGTTCCGCCTGGGCCTTCACCTGGGCGGAACCCGGGACCACCATCAGGCGAACGCCGTCCGCCACGTGATGGCCGCGAAGGATGCCCGCCGCGAGGCGCAGGTCGCTGATGCGGCTGTTCGTGCAGCTGCCGATGAAGACGACGTCCACCGGCTGCCCGGCGATCGCCTGGCCCGGCCGGAGGTCCATGTACTCCAGGGCATGCTCGAGCGTCCGACGGGCGCCGGGGTCCGCGATGTCCGCGGGATCCGGGACTCGCCCGCTCACCGGGATCCCCATGCCCGGGTTCGTGCCGTACGTGACCATCGGCTGCAGCGCGTCCGCGTCGAGCACGATCGACTTGTCGAACGCGGCGCCGTCGTCCGAGGGCAGCGTTCGCCAGCGCGCCACCGCCGCGTCCCAGGCCGCGCCCTGCGGGGCGTGCCGGCGGCCGCGGAGGTACTCGAACGTGGTGCCGTCCGGCGCGATCAGGCCGGCCCGTGCGCCGCCCTCGATGCTCATGTTGCAGATCGTCATCCGCTCTTCCATCGACAGGGCTCGGATGGCGTCGCCGCGGTACTCGAACACGTGGCCGGTACCGCCGCCGATCCCGATCCGGGCGATGAGCGCGAGGATGATGTCCTTCGCCCCGACGCCGGGCCGGAGGCGGCCGTCCACGCGTACCTCGAACGTCTTCGGGTGGTGCTGGAGGAGCGTCTGCGTCGCGAGGACCATCTCGACCTCGCTCGTCCCGATCCCGAACGCGAGCGCGCCGAACGCGCCATGGGTGGCGGTGTGGCTGTCGCCGCACACGATCGTCATGCCGGGCTGGGTGAGGCCCAGCTCCGGCCCGATCACGTGGACGATCCCCTGCGTCTCCGATCCCAGCGCATGCAGCGGGATGCCGAACTGGCGGCAGTTGTCGGTCAGCTGCTGGATCTGGGCCGCGGCCATCGCATCCACGATCGGGAGGCCGCGCGGCGTGGTCGGCGTCGAGTGATCGGCGGTCGCGACCGTCCGGTCCGGCCGCCGCACGGGCAGGCCGCGCTCGCGCAGGCCGGTGAACGCCTGCGGGCTCGTGACCTCGTGGACCAGGTGGAGGTCGATCGCCAGGACGGACGGCGATCCCTGGTCCTGCGCGACGACATGGTCGTCCCAGATCTTCTCGACGAGAGTGCGGGGGCGCGGGTCGGACACGGGCGGGACTCCGGGTGGCGCGGGTCGCGTGGGAACCGGAAGCGTAGCAGAGGCCGCCGCCGGAACGCGCCCACCGGGCCGAGGCCGAAGACGTGCGCGATCCGTTGAGCGATCCGTTGACGATCTCGCGAAGCCTGCTATCCTTCGCAGACCGTCGCAGGTGCGGCGGACACAGCCGGAGCCGCCAGTTGGGCCTCTTCGATCGGCAGGATCGCCGCCCCGTTGCCGTCCTCGTGACGAGCGACGGCCGCCGCGTGACCGTGCCGCTCGACGAGCTGGAGTTCCATTCCGGCCGGGTATCCCTCCGCTCTCTTCTCCTCTCCCTTCTTGGCCTTCTGGGCCTTATTACCGGCTCCCGGCGGGAGCCTGGAGGGCGACGGACGGAGCGCTGAGGCGCAACGACCACCGAACCAACAGGACCCTCGCCGGGAGACCGGCGGGGGTTTTTCATTAGCGGAGCAGCGGGCAGGCGGGGACCGGCAGCGGACCCCAGGAAGGACGCGACGACCATGGCGATCACGAAGGGTGACGGCACCGCCGGGCGCACGGCGGGCCGCGGCGCGGGGCAGGGGCACGCTGCCGTCGGGGCGCAGGCCGCCGGCGCGCCGGCGCCGTCGGGGCGACGCAGCCACGTCCCGGGGGCCGGCACGCCAGCGGCCGACGCGGTGGAGCGTGCCCGCCGCGAGATGCTCCACGAGGGCAATCGGGCGCACATGGAGGCGGCCGATCGTCGCGAGCACCGGGCGCGCATCGGTGCGGACGTGGTCTGCGAGGCCATCCTCCGGCAGGGCGTGGACGTCCTGTTCGGGTACCCGGGCGGGGTCATCCTCCCGCTCTACGACGTGCTGGGCGACCACCCGGCCCTCCGCCACGTGCTGGTCCGCCACGAGCAGGGCGGCGCGCACGCCGCCGACGGCTACGCGCGGGCGACCGGCAAGGTCGGCGTCTGCCTGGGCACGTCCGGCCCGGCGGCCACGAACCTCGTCACCGGCATCGCCACGGCGCAGCTCGACTCCGTCCCGATGGTCGCGATCACCGGCAACGTGCCGGGCGCGCTGATCGGGAAGGACGCCTTCCAGGAGATCGACATCACCGGGATCACGCTCCCGATGACGAAGCACAACTACCTGGTCCGGGACGCGGACGACCTGCCCCGGGTGCTCGCGGAGGCCTTCTACATCGCCCGCACCGGCCGTCCCGGACCCGTCCACGTCGACATCACGAAGGACGCGCTCCAGCAGGAGACGAATGCCCCGCATCCCTCCGACGAGGAGATCATCGCCGGCCTGCCGGGGTTCCGCCCGAACCTCGACGGCCACCCGCGCCAGCTGCGCCTGGTCGCGGAGGAGATCGCCCGCGCGAAGCGGCCGATCATCTTCGCCGGCCACGGGGTGCTCATCGCGGACGCCATGACGGAGCTCCGCGAGCTCGCCGAGCGGACCCAGATCCCGGTGGCCTGGACGCTCCTCGGGATCGGCGCCATGGACGAGACGCATCCGCTTGCCTACGGCTACATGGGGATGCACGGCTGGAAGCATGTCAACCGGGCGATCCAGTCGGCCGACCTGATCCTCGCGTTCGGGATGCGCTTCGACGACCGCGTGACCGGCAGCGTCAAGACGTACGCTCCGTACGCGCGGATCGTCCACGTCGACATCGATCCGGCCGAGATCGGCAAGAACGTGGCCGTGGAGGTTCCCGTGGTCGGGGACGCCAAGCGCGTGATGGCGGCGCTCCTGCCGATGCTCCCCGTCATCGATCCTGCGGAACGAGCCGACTACCACGCGCAGCTCGCGGAATGGCGGCGAGAGTCTCTGGCCGGCAGCTGGCACGGCTCCGGCGCCTCGCGGCCCGGGTACCTGACCGCCGACTTCGTGCTCGAGCAGATCGGCGACGTGACGCACCACGACGCCACGATGGTCGCGGACGTGGGCCAGAACCAGATGTGGACGGCCCGCTACGCCGGGTATCGCCGGCCCCACAGCCACCTGTCGTCGGGCGGCCTCGGGACGATGGGCTACGCGGTCCCGACGGCCATGGGCGCGGCGCTGGGCCGACCGGACAAGTCGACCTGGGCCGTCTGCGGCGACGGCGGGTTCCAGATGACGATCCAGGAGCTGGCCACCCTGGTCCAGGACCGGATCCCCGTCCGGATCGCGCTCCTCGACAACAAGAAGCTGGGCATGATCCGGCAGTGGCAGGAGATCTTCTACGCGGGCAACTACCACTCGTCCAACCTGTTCGGGCCGGACTTCCTCAAGCTCTGCGAGGCGTACGGGATCCCGGCCTGGAAGGCCACCTCGCCGGAGGAGGTTCGTCCCGCCATCGAGGCAGCCGAGGCGGTGGACGGCCCGTCCTTCGTCTGGTTCGAGATCGCCGAGGAGCAGAACGTCTTCCCGATCATGCCCGCCGGCAAGGGCCTCTCCGACCTGATCGAGAAGTGGGGAGGGGCCGACGAATGAGCGACACCCAGCAGCCCGCGGCGCATGCCGCGCCGCCCGCCCGGACCATCCCCGGCACCGGCGCCCAACGCCGCCACGTCCTGGTGGCGATCGTCAACAACCGGCCGGGCGTCCTGAACCGCGTCGCCAGCCTGATGCGGGCCCGCAACTTCAACATCGAGTCGCTCGCGGTCAGCCACCTCGACGACCCGGAGATCTCGCGCATGACCATCACCCTGCGCGGCGACGACGTGAACGTGGAGCAGGCTGCCAAGCAGCTCTACAAGCTGATCGACGTGCTGAAGGTGCAGGACGTCACCGACGACCCCACGGTCCAGCACGAGCTGGTGCTCGTGAAGGTCCGCGCCACGGATCGCAACCGCGGCGAGCTGATCTCGATCGTCGAGATGTACAAGGCCCGGATCGTGGACATGGCGCCGGACTCGGTGATCGTGGAGACGACCGGCACGGAGAGCCGAGGTGGACGCGCTCATCGCGCTCCTCCGCGGTTACGGGATCAAGGAATTGGTGCGGACCGGGACCGTCGTGATGTCGCGCGGCTCGCAGTCCATCGAGGAGGCCACGAAGCGATGACGGCTCGGATGTACTACGACGCGGACGCGGACCCCTCGGCGCTCGCGGGCCAGACGGTCGCGATCATCGGGTTCGGCAGCCAGGGCCACGCCCACGCGCTCAACCTCCGCGAATCCGGCGTGGACGTCGTCGTGGGTCTCCCGCCGACCTCGAAGAGCCGGCGCATCGCCGAGGACGCCGGTCTCCGGGTCGCGAACGTGGCCGACGCGGTCCGCGGCGCCGACGTCGTCATGATCCTGGTCCCCGACACGGCCCAGAAGGCCGTCTTCGAGGCGGAGATCGCGGCCGAACCTGAAGCCGGGCGCGCTCCTGATGTTCGCCCACGGCTTCAACATCCGGTTCGGGCGGATCACGCCGCCGAAGGGGATCGACGTCGGGATGGTCGCCCCGAAGGGCCCGGGCCACCTGGTCCGCTCCGTCTACAGCGCCGGCGGCGGCGTCCCGGCGCTCTTTGCCGTCGAGCAGGACGCGACCGGCACGGCTCGCGCCCGGACCCTCGCCTACGCTCGGGGGATCGGCGCGACGCGGGCCGGCGTCCTGGAGACCACGTTCAAGGAGGAGACCGAGACCGACCTCTTCGGCGAGCAGTCCGTCCTGTGCGGCGGCACCGCGGCACTCGTGAAGATGGCCTTCGAGACGCTCGTCAAGGCCGGCTACCAGCCCGAGCTCGCCTACTTCGAGACGCTCCACGAGCTCAAGCTGATCGTGGACCTGATGTACCGCGGCGGCCTCAACTTCATGCGCTTCAGCGTCAGCGACACGGCCGAGTACGGCGACTACGTGAGCGGCCCGCGGATCATCGACGAGCGCACCCGCGCCACGATGGAGCAGGTCCTGCGCGAGATCCAGGACGGCACGTTCGCGGCCCGCTGGATCGCCGAGAACGAGAGCGGCCGCACGGAGTTCGAGCGGCTGCGCGCGGTCGATCGCGACCACCAGATCGAGCAGGTCGGCGCGCGTCTCCGTTCCGCCATGCCGTTCCTCGACCCGGTCACGGTCGCAGGCGGGCCAGGCGCAGGCCGCGGCGTCGGGCGCCGCGGCGGACCGCCGCTGATGCCCGTCCCCGTACCGGCCGGCCCGTTCGTGCCCGCGGGCACCGTCCGGGTCTTCGACACCACCCTCCGTGACGGCGAGCAGGCGCCCGGCGCGGGCCTGACCGCCGCCGAGAAGCTGGAGGTCGCCCGCCAGCTCGTCCGCCTCAACGTCGACGTCATCGAGGCCGGCTTCCCGGCCGCCTCGCCCGGCGACTGGGAGGCGGTCCACCGGATCGCGAAGGAGGTCAAGGGCGTCGCGGTCGCCGCGCTGGCCCGCTGCCGCGACGGCGACCCGCAGAAGGCGATCGAGGCGATCCGGGTCGCCGAGCGACCCCACCTCCACGTCTTCATCGCGACCTCGGACATCCACCTCAAGCACAAGCTCAAGATGTCCCGCGACGAGGCGCTGGCCGAGGCGGTCCGCTGGGTCCGCTACGGCCGCGAGCAGCTGGGTCGCGACGCCGAGATCGAGTTCTCCGCGGAGGACGCATCCCGCACGGACCCCGCGTTCCTCCTCGCGATCTACGAGGCCGTGGTCGACGCCGGCGCCACCACCGTGAACATCCCGGACACGGTGGGGTATGCCATCCCGTCCGAGTTCGGCGCGCTCGTCGGCCGGGTCGTGGCCCTGGTCGGGCGCGACGCGACGATCTCCATCCACTGCCACAACGACCTGGGGCTCGCGACCGCCAACACGCTCGCGGCCGTGCAGGCCGGCGCGCGCCAGGTGGAAGTGACCATCAACGGGCTCGGCGAGCGCGCCGGCAACGCCTCCCTGGAGGAGGTCGTGATGGCGCTCCGGACTCGCCCCACCCAGTTCCCCGAGCTGCTCAGCCGGGTCCAGACCGAGCACATCACGACGGCCAGCCGGCTGGTGAGCCACCTGACGGGCTTCGCCGTCCAGCCCAACAAGGCCGTGGTGGGCGCGAACGCGTTCGCCCACGAGTCGGGGATCCACCAGGACGGCGTGATCAAGAACCCGCTCACCTACGAGATCATGACCCCGCAGTCGGTGGGCCTCTCCGGCAGCCAGCTCACGATCGGCAAGCTCTCCGGGCGCAAGGGGCTCCAGAAGAAGCTCCGGGACCTCGGTCACGACGTCTCGGGCGACGCGCTCGACATCGTCTACCGCGAGGCGATCGCGCTGGCCGACGTGAAGAAGGAGGTCACCGACGCGGACCTCCTCGCGCTCGTCCAGCAGCGCGGCGGCGACCTCCCGGCCTCGATCGTGCTCGACGGGTGGAGCGTCACCTCGTCGCACGGCGGCCGCTCCACGGGGAGCGTCCGGCTGACCTTCGACGGCGACGAACGGGCGGGCGAGTCCACCGGGAACGGCCCGGTCAACGCCCTCTACCGCGCGGTCGACGACGCGATCCGGCCCGTCCTGGGCTGGGAGCCGACGCTCGTCGAGTACGAGATCAAGGCGGTGACCGAGGGCGAGGACGCGCAGGGCCGCGTCTTCCTCCGCTGCCGCCGCTCGACCGACGTGGGCCCCGACGCGATCGTGGTGAGCGGCCACGGCCTCTCCACGAACATCATCGAGGCGTCGCTGGAGGCGTACGTGGTGGCCGCGAACAAGCTCTGGGCCGCCGAGCGGGACGCGGCGACGCTTCCCGCGATGCGTCCCTCGGAGCGCCTGCCGTGACCGCCGAGGCTGGACTCCCCGGCTACCGGCTCGTCGCGATCCCGGGCGACGGCGTCGGGCCGGACGTCGTCGCCGCCGCGAAGCGCGTGCTGGCAGCCGCCGGGACCCGCTTCGGCTTCGGCGTCGCCTGGCACGACATCGTGGTCGGCGGCGCGGGGATCGACGCCTACGGCGTGCCGATCCGCCCCGACGACCTGGCCGCGTGCGCGGACAGCGACGCGATCCTCCTGGGCGCCGTCGGTGGTCCGAAGTGGGACGACCCGACCGCCACCGTCCGTCCCGAGCAGGCGCTGTTCGCCATGCGCGGCGGCCTGGGCCTGTTCGCCAACCTTCGCCCCGTGACCGTCCACCCGGCGCTCGTGCCGGCGTCGCCGCTGCGGCCGGAGCTGCTCGACGGCGTCGACATGCTGATCGTCCGCGAGCTGACCGGCGGCCTCTATTTCGGGGCGCGCAGCGAGGCGACCGGCCCCGCCGGCGCGCGCGTGGCGCACGACCTGCTGCCGTACTCGGAGCCCGAGGTGGCGCGGGTCGCCCGCCTCGCGTTCGAGCTCGCGCGCGGCCGCCGGAAGAAGCTCACCAGCGTCGACAAGGCGAACGTCCTCGCCACGTCGCGCCTCTGGCGGACCGTGGTCCACGAGGTCGCCGCGGAGTACCCGGACGTCGCCCTCGACGACCGGCTCGTGGACGCGTGCGCCATGCAGATCGTCCGCTCGCCCGCCTCGTTCGACGTCCTCGTCACGGAGAACCTCTTCGGCGACATCCTGTCGGACGAGGCCTCCGTCCTCGCCGGCTCGCTGGGGATGCTGCCGTCGGCGTCGGTCGGCACGCGCCGGACCGCGCACGGGCTGCACGGCCTGTACGAACCGATCCACGGCTCCGCGCCGGACATCGCCGGGCAGGACCTCGCCAACCCGATCGGCACGATCCTCTCCGCGGCGATGCTCCTGCGCTGGTCGCTCGGGCTGGCGGCTGCCGCGGACGCCGTGGAGCGAGCGGTGGCGGACGCGCTCGACGACGGCTACCGGACCGCCGACATCTGGCCGCGCAGCGCCGCGGCTGCCGACGCGCTGCACGCGGGTCGGCACCGTCGGGATGACCGACGCGATCGTCGCCCGGATCGCGGCCGGCCGGGGAGCCATCCGGCGAGGAGCCGCCCGGCGACGAACTCGATGTGGGAACTCTCGTGGCGACGAGCCAGCTCCTGGGGCTGCTCTGATGGCCGGCCAGGCGCCGGGCTCCCGGCACGATTCCGACCACTCGGCCGAGCCGCCCGTCGTCCTCTACGACACCACCCTCCGGGACGGGACCCAGGGCGAGAACATCATCCTCTCGCTCGCCGACAAGCTCCGGATCGCGCGGATGCTCGACGAGTACGGGATGCCGTACGTCGAGGGCGGCTGGCCCGGCTCCAACCCGAAGGACGTCGAGTTCTTCGCGGCCGCGAAGTCCATCCGCTGGGAGCGGGCGAAGCTCGCCGCGTTCGGCTCCACCCGCCACCGGGCGAACCGACCGGAGGCGGACCCGAACCTCCGCGAGCTCGTCGCGGCCGAGACCCCGGTCGTGACCATCTTCGGGAAGAGCTGGCTTCTCCACGTCATCGAGGTCCTGGGCGCGACGCCCGCGGAGAACCTGGACATGATCGCGGAGTCGATCGGCTTCGTCGCCGAGCGCGGTCGCGAGGCGATCTACGACGCGGAGCACTACTTCGACGGGTACCGCGCGGACCCGGCCTACGCGCTGGCCACGCTGCGGGCGGCCCGCCAGGCGGGCGCGCGCAGCCTGGTCCTGTGCGACACGAACGGCGGCACGCTGACCGACGACCTGCTCCGGATCGTCGGGGAGACGCGCGCGGCGCTCGCGTCCGACCCGGACGCTCCGGACGTCACCTGGGGCATCCACACGCACAACGACGCGGAGCTCGCGGTGGCGAACTCGATCGCCGCGGTGCAGGCCGGCATCCGCCACGTCCAGGCCACGATCAACGGCTACGGCGAGCGCTGCGGCAACGCGAACATGGTGAGCGTCCTCGCGAACCTCGCCCTCAAGACGGACCTGCCGCTCCTGCCGCACGGCGGCGGCGAGATCGCCGACCTGACGGAGCTGAGCCGGTCCGTCGCCGAGATCGCGAACGTCGCGCCCAGCGACTACCAGCCGTTCGTGGGCCGCAGCGCGTTCGCCCACAAGGGCGGCGTCCACGGCGCGGCGGTCGCGAAGGTGGAGCGCAGCTACCAGCACGTCGACCCGACGCTGGTCGGCAACCGCGGCCGGCTCGTCGTCTCCGAGCTGGGCGGCAAGGCGAACACGCAGCTCCGGGCCGAGCAGCTGGGCCACGGGCTCGAGGGCGTCGACCCGAAGGAGCTCTCGAAGCTCATCAAGCAGCTCGAGGCGGACGGGCTTGCGTTCGAGGGCGCGGAGGCGTCCTTCGAGCTGCTCATCCACCGCCGCGGCGCCGGGTACGTCGCCCCGTTCCGGATCCTGGACTTCACGGTCCTCGTCGAGCAGCGCGAAGGACGCGAGCTTCTGGCGGAGGCCACCGTCAAGGTGGAGGTGGCCGGCGAGGTGCTCCACACCGCGGCCGACGGCAACGGCCCGGTCAATGCCCTCGACGCGGCCCTGCGCAAGGCGCTCGGGGCCTTCTACCCGGTCCTGGACGGGGTCCACCTGCGCGACTACAAGGTCCGCATCCTCGACGGCAATGAGGCCACGGCGGCCCGGACGCGGGTGGTCATCGACTCAACCGAGGGTCCGCCGAACCTGGTCCACGATGGGCTCCGACACGAACATCATCGCGGCCTCGGCGTCGGCCCTGGCCGACTCGCTGGAGTACGCGATCTGGAAGTCCGGCGCAGAGCTGCGGCGACGCGACGAGCGCCACTTCACCGCCCCGGCGGGCGGAGCCGGCGCGCGATGAGCGACCCGGCGGGCGCCGAGTCGCCCGGCACCTCGCCCGGTACCCCGGGCGGGGCCTCCGGCGACGGGAGCGGCGGGCAGCTGCACCTCCGCCGCTGGACGATGACCACCGGCTCCGGCTCCGAACGCAGCGCCGGATCGCGGGCCGCGGTGGTCCTCGCGGCGGGCGACTCGCAGTGGGAGGGCACCGCCGAAAGCGCAGGCGCGATCGGCGCGCTGTTCGGCGCGCTCGACGCCGCGCTCGAGGACGTGCTGGGCGGTCGCGTGCGCCTCGTCTCCTTCGACGTCCGCTCGATGGGCGAGACCGCGGCCGCGGACGCGCTCGTCGAGCTGGTCATCGAGCCGCCGGCCGGCGCGTCCGGCGAGCGAGCCACCGGCCGCTATCCGGGTTCGGCGCGCCATGTGAACCTCGTGGCGGCATGCGCGGACGCCTACCTTTCGGCGCTCCGCGCCCTGCTCGCGGACGATGCGTGGGCTGGTGCGATGGCGGCGGCCGGCAACGACCGGGTGGCGCGCGTGCGGGCACAGGCGGCGCGGTCGGCGGCCCGGGCGGAGCTCGACGCGGATGCCGAGCTCGGCTCCGCCGACTGGTTCAACCGCTGACGGTGCCGCCGCTGGGCCGGAGGCGAGCACCGCCAGGTTTCATCGGCCCCGCTGATATCGACCAGGCCTGCCGATCGAATCCCGGATCGTGAGCACGGGTTCGCCGTTGAAACCGGGTTTGGCCGTCGATCCGAGCGTGCGCACCCTCGATGAATTCGTGGCCGGGTCTTGCGCGGGTCGATAGGCTTCTCTCCTGACGCCGGATCGCGGCCGCCCGCGCCGCGCCGGCCCACTGGGGGGACACGACGATGAGCGAGCATCCGAACGCGGCCCTGGTCCGCCAGATGACCGAGGCGATGAGCCGTGGGGACATGCAGGCGGCATCCGACGCCCTTGCCGATGACGTCGAGTGGCACGAGATCGGCCGCTCGGAGGCGCGTCATGGGAAGGCCGGCCTCCGGGAGGCGATGACCGGCGACGCGGTCGACTACACGATCACCGGGACGATCCACGACGTCCTCGCGAACAACGACCACGTGGTCGGACTCTTCGACGCGACCGCCACCCGCGGCGGCAGGACGTTCCGCTATCGGACGGCGGAGATCTACCACGTCCGGAACGGCAGGATCGTCGAGCGCTGGGCCTTCTCCGACGACACGGCGGCCATCGCCGCGTTCTTCGCGTAGGACAGGTCAGGGCTGCCGGTCGGCCGCCGACCGGCAGCCCTGGAGGGCGGCGGGGCCGCGTATGCTCCCGGGTGATGACCCACCGCAAGCCGGGAGCAACGCCGCTCGCCGCCTTCTCCGGCGAGCCCGGCGCGTTTGCCGAGGACGCCGTCCACGGGTACTTCGGGCCTGCCGCGACGACGCTGGCCGTGGGCGGCTTCCGCGCGGTCTTCGAGGCGGTGGCGGACGGGCGCGCGGCGGCGGGCGTCGTCCCCATCGAGAACCTCGTCAACGGGACCGTGCGCGAGAACTACGACCTGCTCCTGGAGTTCCCGCTCGAGATCCGGGGCGAGGTCGTGGTTCCCGTCCACCTCTGCCTCGCCGCCTTGCCGGGCGAGCGGCTGGAAACCATCGAGCGCGTCTACTCCCATATCCAGGCGCTGGGACAGGCCGACGCGTTCCTGCGCACGCGCCCGTGGACCCTGCTCACCACCTACAACACCGCCGGCGCGGGGAAGTCGATCGTGGAGCGAGGCGAGCGCGGCGCAGCGGCCGTCCTTTCGCCGCGCGCGGCGGCGCGCTTCGGCCTGGAGATCCTGGCCGACGGGATCGAGAGCGTCCCGGAGAATCGGACGCGCTTCCTGGTCGTGGCCGCGCCCGGGGCGGAGCTCCCCATGCCGGCTGCCGCGTCCGTCGCCCCGGACGGCGCGATGCGCACGACGCTCGTCCTGGGGGTTCGCAACGAGCCGGGCACGCTCCTGCGCTGCCTGGCGGTCTTCGCTGCCCACCGGCTGAACCTGTCGAGCCTGGAGTCTCGGCCGGCGCACGATCGCCCGTGGGATTACGTCTTCTGGGTCGACCTCGACGCCGATGCCGCCGCGCCGTCCACGAGCGCCGCGCTCCGCGAGCTGGGCGCGGTCACGACCCTGGTTCGCGTCCTCGGCTCGTACGTGCAGGGCGCCGGCGGGTAGCCAGGACGGCGGGCAGCCGGGGTGCCGGCGCCGCGGCCGAATGGTAGGCTCGGCCCACGCCGACGGCGAAACGCGCGGCGGTGGGAATGGGGGTGGGAGGCACCAGCGATGGCCGACTCGTTCCACGACGCGATGGTTGCAGGCTACGCGCTCTCGGAGGCGGCCCTGGTCATCGGCAGCCCCATGGACGGGACCGCGGCCCTGCCCGACGTGCGCGTCCAGGTCGCGCTCTCGATGCTCAACCGGCACGGCCTGGTCGCGGGCGCGACCGGGACCGGGAAGACCAAGACCCTTCAGCTCCTCGCGGGCCAGCTCTCCCTGGATGGCGTCCCGGTGCTGATCGCCGACATCAAGGGCGACCTGACCGGCCTCGCCCTGCCCGGCGACGCGACCAACGCGAAGGTCCAGGCGCGCGCGGCGGAGCTCGGCTGGGAATTCAAGCCCGATGGCCACCCGGTCGAGTTCCTCTCGCTCTCGGGCCAGCTGGGCGCGCAGGTCCGGGCGACGGTCCACTCGTTCGGGCCGCTCCTGCTGGGCCGGGTCCTCGACCTCAACGACACGCAGACCAGCATCCTGTCGCTCGTCTTCAAGTACTGCGACGACCACCAGCTGCCGCTGCTCGACCTCGCGGACCTCACGACCACGCTCAAGTACCTGGGCAGCGACGACGGCAAGGCGATCCTGGCCGACTACGGCGGCATCTCGCCGGCGAGCCTCGGAGTCATCCTCCGCTCGATCATCACGCTCGAGCAGCAGGGCGCGGACGTCTTCTTCGGGGAGCCGGAGTTCGACGTCGACGACCTGATGCGGATGACGCCCGGGCGGGCAGGGGATCATCAGCATCCTCGAGCTCTCCGACGTGATGGACAAGCCCGCCCTGTTCAGCACGTTCATGCTCTGGATGCTCGCCCAGCTGTACCACGCGCTCCCGGAGGCGGGCGACCTTCCGAAACCGAAGCTGTGCTTCTTCTTCGACGAGGCGCACCTCCTCTTCGACGGCGCCTCCGACTCGCTGCTCGCGCAGATCGAGCAGACGGTGCGCCTCATCCGGTCCAAGGGCGTCGGCGTCTACTTCGTCACCCAGGTCCCCACCGACGTCCCGTCGTCCGTCCTGGCCCAGCTGGGCAACCGGATCCAGCACGCCCTGCGCGTCTTCACGCCCGAGGATTCGGACAGCCTCAAGAAGACGGTCCGCACGTTCCCGATGACCGATTACTTCGAGACGGGGACCACGCTCACCTCGCTGGGCATCGGCGAGGCCCTCGTGACCGTGCTCTCCCCGCGCGGCGTCCCGACGCCGCTCGCCCCGACGCGCCTCCTGCCGCCCGATTCGCTCATGGCCGCGCTCCCGACGGACGAGCTCCAGCGGCGAATCCAGGCGGGTGCGCTGTACGCGAAGTACGCGACCCCGATCGACCGGCAGAGCGCGCACGAGATCATCACCGCGCGCCTCCAGACGGCCCAGGCTGCGGTCGCGGCGATGCAGCCCGGCGCCGCGGGTGCCGGGCCTGCCGCGCCCGCCGGCCCGACGCCGGCGCAGGAGCGCGCGGAGATCGAGCGGCGTGCCCGCGAGCTGGAGCGCATCCGGCAGGGCGCGGAGCGCGAGGCGCGTGCGCAGGCCAGGGAGGACGCCGTCCAGCAGCGCGCCGCCGAACGTGCCCGGCTCCAGCGGGAGCGCGAGCTCTCCCAGGTCGGGACGACCGTGCTGCGGGGCGTGCTGGGGACGCTCTTCGGCGGAAGCACGCGTCGGCGCCGCTGACGCGGCTGCTGCGTTGACGGCGCCTGCGTGCCGCTAGACGGCGCCTCGGCCCTAGACCACCGTCGTCCCTTCGACACCGGCCGCGGCCGGCGGGTACTGCGGGTCCAGGTCGTCGAGCGTGTCGGCGAGGATCTCGCCGACCGCCAGGTTGCGGAGCCAGTTCCGGTTGGCCGGGACCAGGTACCAGGGCGCGTACGACGTGGACGTCTCGCGCAGCATCTCGGAGAACGCGGCGCTGTAGTCGTCCCAGCGCGTTCGCTCCCCGACGTCCGACGGGCTGAACTTCCAGCGCTTGGTCGGGTCGTCCACCCGGTCCTGGAAGCGGGCGCGCTGCACCTCGCGGTCGATCGCCAGGAAGAGCTTGACGATCGTCACGCCCTCGTCGGTCAGCATCCTCTCGAAGTCCCGGATCTGCCCGTAGCGCTTCCGCCAGCGCTCCTCCGGGACCAGTTCGTGGACCCGGACGATCAGCACGTCCTCGTAATGGCTCCGGTTGAAGATCCCGATCTCGCCCCTGGCGGGGATCCGCTGGTGGACGCGCCAGAGATAGTCGTGGGCCATCTCGATCGGCGACGGGACCTTGAACGAGGTCACCGGCGTTCCCTGCGGATTGAACGCGCCGGCGATGACCTTGATCGTGCCGTCCTTGCCGGCCGCGTCGATCCCCTGGAGGACGACCAGGACAGGATGCTTCGCCTCCGCCCAGATCCGCGCCTGGAGGTCGGTCAGGCGTGCCAGGACCCCGGCCAGCTCGTCAGTCGCGGCGTCCTTCTCCCTGCCGAACGTGGCGCCGCAATCGAGCCGCGCGACGTCCACCTTGGAGCCGGGCTTCACCCGCAGGAGCTCCCGGAAGTGCTCCCGTTCGTTCTTCTTCGACGTCATCCGGTCCTCCTGCCGATCCCGCCCGCGACGATCTCGGTGCGGCGCCCGAGCACCATTCCCGGGTTCATCGTAGAGGGCAGCGGGACGGCGCGGAAGGAAGGAGCCCCGCTGCCCGGCGGCGTTGCCCGCCTCGCAACAAACGGCTGCGGGCCGGGTCAAAACGGGCTGGAGCCGGGCCGAAACGGCGGGGCAAGCCCGGGCTTCGTTGCCGCGGACGCAACAGACGGGTAGAGCCGAGGGGCCAGGCGGGTGCACGGGGCCAGTCTGTTGACTGGTGCGCAACGCGGACGCGGCGTCTTGACCACTGCCTTCGGTGCGCTTAGCATCATGACCATGCTAAGCGTCAAGATCAGCACCAAGCACCAGATCGCGGTCCCGAGCGAAGCGCGAAGGAAGCTTGGCCTCAAGGCGGGCGACCGGCTGGACGTCGAGGTCGAGGGGGACGTCATCCACCTGCGTCGGCACGTGCCCGCCGGCGACCGCCTCTACGGGATCGGGGCGCACCTCGCCGACGGCACGGACCCGGCGGAGAGGATCCGGGCGATGCGCGATGCGGACGAGGCTCGTTGGGTGGAGCGCCAGGTGGAGATCGACTCGGACATCAGCGGCAGCCTACGTAGCGCACGAGGGACGCCCATGACCGTGGACGAGCTCTGCGAACGACATCGTCGCGTCGCGTTCGATGCCAACGTGTTCGTCTATCTCTTCGAGGCAACTGGCCCGCTCGCACAAGCAGCGAGGGCGGTCGTGAACGCCGTCTCCGCCTGCCGGGTCGTCGGCATCGTTTCAACCGTCGCTCTGACCGAGGTGATCGTGGGCCCGTCCTTGATGGGCGACGCCACCATGGGCGAGCGATACGTCGACGCGATCCAGTCGATCGAGAACTTGCACATCGTGCCGGCCACGGTCGAGATCGCGGCCGAAGCCGGGTTTGTGCGCGCGCGAACCGGCCTCACCCTGCCCGACGCCGTCCACGTCGCGACGGCCCGAATTGCCGGAGCCTCGGTCCTGGTCACGAACAACCGGAGGGTCCGCTCGATGCCGAAGCTCGACGTGGTTCAGCTGGCCGACCTCGTCGCGTAGGCCAGCCAGCCCGACCTACCCGCCGATCCGGACCAGCCGCCGCCGCGGGCCCGCCCGCATTGCCGCACGCTGCGACCGTCGCGTCGCGCCGGAGCGAGCGCAGGATGAATGGGAGGGTGGCGCCGCCCACGCAGTCCACGGCGCCCGCCCAGCGCTCCGCCTCGAGCGGCCGCGCGCGCTCGCTGATCCTTGGCCCGGTCGATCACGTCTGCGGCGCCCATGCCGCGCAGTCGGTCCGCCTCATCCGGCTTCCCAGTCGCCGCCACGACCTCGTAGCCGCGCGCGGCCAGGATCCCGGCCGCGGCGCTACCCAGCCCTCCGGACGCGCCCGTTACCAGGACTGGTCCCGTCCCGGGCCGCAGGCCGCGCTCCTCCAGCCGGACCACGGAGAGCGCGGCGGTGAAGCCGGCCGTCCCGAGCGCCATCGCGAGCCGCGGCGTCACCGTCGAGGGGAGCGGGACCACCCAGGCAGCCGGCACGCGTGCGTACTCCGCGAACCCGCCATGCCGGCTCACGCCCAGGTCGTAGCCGTGGGCAAGGACCGCGCTGCCGGGCGGGATGGCCGCGTCCGCACTGGCCACGACCTCGCCCGCCAGGTCGATCCCCGGGATCAGCGGGCTGATCCGGGCGACCTTCCCGCCGGCGATCGTCGCGAGGCCGTCCTTGTAGTTGACGCCCGACCACAGGACCCTGATCTCCACCTCGCCCGGGGGCAGGTCGGCCTCCGTGAACGGCCGGACGCCGCGGCTGACGGCGTCGCCGTCCTGCTCGGCGACGAACGCGCGGAACGTGGCTGGGATCGCGGACATCGGCGGCTCCCGCTGGGCGTGGCGGGTTCGGTCCCGTCAGCGAGAGCGACGATACACCGCGCTCGCGAGCCGCCCGGCCACGGACCCGCCGGCCAGCCCGAGCACCAGCCCGGTCAGGTTGTCGACCACGTCAGCACTCTCGCAGGCACGGTCGAGCGCGGGCACGAGCAACTGGGTCGTCTCGATCGCGAAGGGGAGCGCGATCGCGAAGGCCACGAGTGCGGCCTTACGGCGGGATCGCGGCAGGAGGCCGATCGCGATGCCGAAGGGGATGAACATGAGGATGTTTCCGCCCGAGTCGTCCTCCGAGAGCAACCGTCCGATCGGGGCAAGCCAGATCCTCGAGAAGTCGCACGACGCGGGACCCCGAGCGCCGAACGCGAGCGCTTCCCATTGCGGCGTCAAGGTGGCCGCCAGGATGGCCCCCAGGCTCAGGACCAGCGCCACCGCGACCAGCCGCCGGACGCCCAAGGCCCGACCCACGGCGCCGCTTGCGGCGATGCTGACGACGAACGCGATCGCGACGCCTGGCAGGAACCAGGGCAACGAGACGGCCCCCCTGACAATCCCAAGGTGCAACGCGGTCAGCCCGTGGATTGACGTGGCCCCGAAGCGCCGCAGTTCTCGTTCACCGGTCGTAGCGGAGTCCGCAAGAGTGGGTACGCGCGCGGGACCGTGGCACGGCCGGGCCCGATGTCGCATGCCCGCTGGCGGAGCGCCCTCAGGAGCGGCGGGAGCGGTCGAGGATCGAGGCCAGCGAGGTCACGACGCGTTGAATGTCGCCCTCGTCCATCCCGGGCCAGATCGGCAGCGAGATCACGCGCTCGTACTCACGCGTCGCGACCGGGTGGTCGTCCGGCGTCGTGCCCCAGCGCCGTCGGTAGTACGGGTGGAGGTGGAGCGGGATGAAGTGGACGCTCGCCCCGATCCCCTCGCTCCGCGAGCGCCGTCGATCACGGCGGCCCGGTCGAGCGCCAGCCGGTCGAGCTCGAGGCGAACGATGTAGAGGTGCCACGCGTGGGAGCCGTCGACGGCATCCTCGGGGAGCTCAAGAAGGTCCGCGGCCGCGGACGCACGGAACCCTTCCGAATACGCCGCGGCGATCGACCTGCGGGCGGCGAGCAGCTCCTCCGCGCGCTCGAGCTGGACGACACCAAGGGCTGCGGCGATGTCGGTCATGTTGTACTTGTAGCCGGCGTCCTCGATCTCGTAGTACCACGATCCGTTCGCCGCATACCGGTTCCAGGCGTCGCGGCTGATCCCGTGCAGCGACATCACCCGGGCGCGATCCGCGATCGCATCGTCGTCGGTGACCAGCATGCCGCCCTCGCCGGTCGTGATCGTCTTCGTGGCGTAGAACGAGAAGGCTCCGGCCCGCCCGAACGTGCCGGCGTAGCGACCGCCTGGCCCGCCGATCCGACTGGGAAACGCGTGCGCGGCATCTTCGACGACCGCGAATGCCACGGGGCTCGAGCAGCGTGACCAGCCGCTCGATCTCGACCGGCCGGCCGGCGATGTGGACAGCGATCACGGCTCGGGTCCGCGGCGTCACAGCGGCGAGGACGGCCTCCGGCGTGGCGTTGAGCGTCGCGGCATCGACATCGACGAGGACCGGCCGCGCACCCCGATACGCGACCACTTCTCCCGAGGCCGCGAACGTCCACGTCGGCACGATGACCTCGTCGTCGGGCCCAACGCCGAGCGCCTCGAGGGCGAGGTGCAGCGCTGCCGTGGCCGAGTTCAGGGCGACGGCGTGACGGACCCCGACTTTCTCGGCGAACCGCTGCTCGAACAGCTTCGCGCGCGGTCCGGTGGTGAGCCAGCCGGAGTCCAGGACGTCGAGGACGGCCTGCTTCTCGCGGTTCGTGATGGAGGGGCGTGCGAATGGGAGGAACGGACGCGCCTCCGGATCGGTCACTGGATCGCAGCGCTGGATGTGCCGTCCAACAAGCCGCGAGTGACCTTGACCATGGAGAAAGGTCCCGCTGCCAGCTCATCCGCGAGCTCGCCTGCAGGCGTGGGCGCCTCGTGCGACCGCACGTAGCCGAGCAGCGCCTCGCGCAGCGCGCGCTCGTCGGCGCCCGAGGCCATCGTCAGCAGCCGCCGCGCGTGCTCGCGGACGTCCAGGGAAGCAGGCGGCGCGATCGCGCGAAGGACCTTGGCGCTCGCGGTCGGCTCGACCTGCTCCGCGTCGTAGAAGAGCTCCTCGTGGAGCTTCTCGCCGGGGCGGAGGCCGACGGTCTCGATCGGCTGGCTGTCGGGATCGCGTCCCGCCAGGCGGACGAGGTCCCGGGCGAGGTCCATGATGCGGACCGGCTCGCCCATGTCGAGCACGAACAGGTCGCCGTCGCGGCCGAGCGCCGCCGCGTCGAGGATCAGCCACGACGGCCTCCGGGATCGTCATGAAGAAGCGGGTCATGTCGGGATGGGTGATGGTGAGCGGCTCGCCGTTCTCCAGCTGCTCCTGGAAGATCGGCACGACGCTGCCGGTCGAGCCCAGGACGTTCCCGAAGCGGACCGACACGTACGGGCGCCCGGTGCGGCGGGCCGTGTCGGCGACGAGCATCTCGGCGATCCGCTTGCTCGCTCCCATCACGCTCGACGGGCGGACCGCCTTGTCCGTCGAGACGAAGACGAAGCGCTCGACGCCGGCGGCCGCGGCGGCGTCGAGCATCACCATCGTGCCGCCGATGTTCACGTGCGTCGCGTCGGACGGGTGGTCCTCCATCATCGGCACGTGCTTGTAGGCCGCCGCGTGGAAGATCACGTTCGGGGCCTCGGCGGCGACCAGGCGCTCCATCGCCGCCCGGCTGGCCACGTTCGCCAGGTGGACGCGCAGCTCGCCGCTTCCCTGTCCCGTGGCTCCGTCGCGTCTCGAGCTCGCGCTGGATGAGGTACAGCGGGCTCTCGGCGCGATCCACCAGGATGAGCCGCCGCGGCCCGAGCGCGAACACCTGCCGGGCAAGCTCGGATCCGATCGAGCCGCCGCCGCCGGTGATGAGCACCGTCCGGTCCCGGATGATCTCCTCGACGCCGCGGCGTGCTCCGTGACCATCGGCCGACGGAGCAGGTCCTCGACGCGCACGCGCCGGACGCGGTAGGCGTCAACGCTGCCGTCCAGCAGCTTGGTCATCGACGGGACGGTGCGGACATCGAGGTGGAGGGCGAGGGCGGCCTCGACGACGCGCCGGACCGCGCGGCCCGGAGCACCGGGCATCGTGATGAGGAGCGTCTGCGCGCCGGTCTCGGCCACGGCCCGCGCCATCGACTCGAGGCCGCCGTAGACGCGAAGCCCGGCAACCGTGCCGCCGGCCAGTCGCGGGTCGTCGTCGAGGAACCCGACCGGCACGACGCCCGAGCGCGGGATCCCGCTGGGCCGACCGCGCCAGCAGCACGCCCGTCTGGCCGGCGCCGTACAGGAGCGTGGCGCGCCGATCGGCCGCGGCCGCGTCATTCGGATCCCTCGCCCGGTCGGAGACTGCCCGGATCCCGAAGCGGACGCCGCCGAGGATGGCGACGCTCAGGAGCAACTCTGCCAGCCAGAACGATCGCGGGAACTCGTTCGGCCCAGGCCGTGCCGGCAACCGCCGACGCACCGTAGAAGATGGCGATCGCGATCAGCGATCCGAGCGCGACGGCCGCGACGATCCGCTCGAGATCGGGGACGCTCGCGAAGCGCCAGCGGCGGCTGTAGAGGCCGAGCTCGATGTTGACGATCGTGCGGACGGCGAGAAGGAGGCCGACGACCTCGGGGAAGGCCGGGACAAGGAAGGGGCCGCTGAGGCGGTCAAAGCGGAGTGCGAGCGCGATGTAGGCGGCGATGACGATCCCGACCAGGTCGATCGCGAGAAGAGACCGGCCGCGAAGCTCTGCCGCGAGCCGAGGCTCCGGTGGGCGAGATGGCGCGACCGGCGCAGTACCCACCTCCCCGCGCGGCAACAGCGCGGACCACGGGCGGCTCACGACCGGCGAGGGCCGGATCGAGCGTCGAACGGCCAATATGCCCCCTCTGTCGACTATCGCGGCTGTGCGGCGACACCCGCGAAAGACAGCCCCCCCCTCGGGATATCGCTCAGCCTCGCGGCCGGCTCGGATCCTGAACACTAGGCCAATCGGTGCCCCCTGCCTAGTACCAACTGACCCTGCTTCACGTTCGAGGAGCCGGAAATGGTGCCAGAATGCAACGGACTTGTGCCTGTGGCATGTGCCCGTGGCTATCATGGCCACGGATGGACAGCACGCAACTCGGCGGATCGGACGCGCCCGCCTGCCCCCTCCTGGGGCTGGGCGCCGATCGTCGCAGCCACTTCACGTACCCACACCCGGGTCACCGCTGCTTCGCGAAGCGGCACGCGGCCACGACCGACGTTCACCGCCAAGCGACGTATTGCCTGAGCCTCGACTTCACAGGTTGTGACAGATACCGGACCTGGCAACGCCGGGCGGAGTCCGGTCGACCTGCGTCGAGTGACGCGCGAGACCACCAGCCAAGGACGGGCGGATAGGTCCGGTTGACGGCCCCGAGTCTCGTGATCGATGATTCGGGCCGTCGGCGTTCTATCGTCCATCGCCGTCGCGCGGAGCGCCCCGCGGTTCTGGGGCAGAGAGAGTGAGACCCTGTGGATCTCCGGCGCCAGATCGCCATCGTTCGGGCATGGTTCCCGCTCCTGGTCGCGAGCGTCCTGCTCGCTGCCGGCGCGGCGTTCGTGGTCAGTCGGCTGCTGCCGAAGGTCTACGAGGCGAAGGCCACGCTGATCGTCGGCCAGTCGCTTTCCGGCCGTGAACCCCGACTACACCCAGCTCCTGGTCTCGCAGCGCCTGTCCACGACGTACGCCGCCGTCGCGACGAAGCGGCCGATCCTCGACGCCGTCATCCAACGGCTCGGTCTCGACGTGACGTCCGACGAGCTCTCGCAGCAGGTCCATGCCGACGCGCCGCTGGACAGCACGCTGCTGACCATCACAGCCCAGGACGCCGATCCGTCCCGCGCCGCCGCGATCGCGAACGCGCTGGCACGAGCAGCTCATCGCCACCTCGCCGGCCCTCCAGGGTCGCCAGGCCGAGTTCCAGGCGTCGATCGACGCCGACCTGAAGGCGACCCAGGACCAGATCGATGCGATCCAGGCGCAGATCGTGACCTTGAGCGGACTGCCGGAGCGGACAGCGAAGCAGGACGCGGAGCTGCAGACGCTCGACGGCCGGCTGGTCAGCCTCCGCTCGACGTACGCAACGCTCCTCTCGTTCTCTCAGCAACGCCTCCAGCCTGCTCACGGTCGTCGAGCCGGCGACGCCTCCGATCAGTCCCGATCTCGCCGAGGCCGCTAATTGAACACGCTCCTCGCGGCCATCTTCGGCCTGGTCGTGGCTCGCCGGCGTGGTCGCGATCGCGCGAATACCTCGACGACGCGATCAGGGATTCCGACGCCGTTCTCGACGTGACAGGCCTGAGCACCTTGGGCGCGATCTTCCGGATGAAGGGCGACCGGGCCCGAAGCGAGATCTACCGGCTGGCCGCCCTCCTCTATCCGCGTTCCGGCGCCTCGGAGGCCTATCGGACGCTTCGCACCAATATTGAGTTCGCATCGGTCGACGCGCCGATCCGGACGCTCCTCGTGACGAGCTCGGTTCCGGGCGAAGGCAAGACCGTCACGGCAGCGAACCTCGCCATCGTGTTCGCCCAGGCCGGCCGCCGGGTGCTCCTGGTGGACGCGGACCTGCGCAAGCCGGGTGTCCACCCGCTCTTCGACCTGCCCAACGCGCACGGCCTCACGACGCTGCTGCGCAGCGACGAGGCCGATCTCGACGCGATCGCGCACCCGACCGAGCAGGCCAACCTGCGGGTCCTCACGACGGGTCCGTTGCCGCCCAACCCGGCCGAGCTCATGGGCTCGCAGCGCATGCGGACGGTCCTGGAGCGTCTCAAGGCCAGTGCCGACCTGGTCGTCTTCGACAGCCCACCGCTCCAGGCTGTCACGGACGCGGCGATCCTCAGCTCGTTCCTGGATGGGACGCTGTTCGTGATCGACGCGGGGCACAGCCGACGGCGCGCCGTTCGTCTGGCCCGGGAGGCGCTCGCGAGGGCCGGGGCCAACGTCCTCGGGGTCGCGCTGAACCGGATCCCCGCCCGTGCCGACTCCGACTATGCCAGCTACTACGGTGGCTACCATGAATTCGGATCAGGCGGCCAAACCGCCCGCCCGGCTGCCTGGCGCGTCACCGGAATTGCCGGCTCCGTCGGCTCACCTGCCCGGGACCAGCTGAAGAACGATACGGCACTGCCACCGTCGGCTGGCCTGGGCGTGCGAGGAGCGCCGCGGTGGACTCGAAGCGTGTTCTGGATGTCACCGTCGGTTCGCTGGGCCTGGCGCTCGCGACACCGATTCTGATCGGGGTCGCGATGGCTATGCGGCTTTCGGGGGACCGCGGGCCCTTTCTCTATCGCGCCCGGCGCGTCGGCGAGGGGGCCTCGAACATCACGGTCCTAAAGGTCCGGACGATGACCGAGGGCGCCGGCGGGTCGAACCTGACGATGTCCGCGGATCCCCGGGTGACGCGCCTGGGGCGCGTGCTCCGTCGGTACCGGATCGATGAGCTGCCCCAGCTCGTCAATGTGGTGCGTGGCGAGATGTCCCTGGTTGGCCCGCGCCCGGAGGATCCGTCATTCGTGGACCTGTCCGACCCTCTGCACCGGCGAGTCTTCTCAGTGAAGCCGGGCATCACCGGGCTGGCCCAGCTCGCGTTCCACGACGAAGCGGAGCGCCTTCGGGGTCCCGACGCCGAGCAGCGCTACCGTGACGAGATCCTCCCGGCGAAGCTTCGGCTGGACGCCACGTACCTCGACCGAAGGACGACTCTATTGGACCTCAAGATCCTTCTGCGGACGATTCGTACGGTTCTGGGCTGACCGTTGGGCAGTGTTCGTGCTCCAGCGGTCAGGCTCTTCCCCTCTGCTCCGCTGAGACCCGCGCCGGTTCACGCGTCGGCGCCCCTCGAATTGAGCGGCGCCAGACCTCGGGCCCGGGCGTCGAAATCGGCAACCTGCGCATCCAGGGCGCCGGTTGGTGAAGCCCCAACTTCGTCGTGCAGACTGCGTGCCGGATGGTCTCCCCGGCGACGAGCCATGCCGCGAGTTCTACGAGGCCCTACCCAACGTAACCCGTGGTGGAAGCTCATCCAGGCTGGGCGGTGCGGCATGGCCCAGCTTTGTGACCCGGTTGATGCCATGATCTCGGCGAGACGCCAGCTGACCGAAGCGCGGCACGACCGCCGGCCTGCCCCAGACCGACGGACCCAGCCGGGGCACCGAGCGAGTGGCAGCACGAGAATGAGCTCTCCGATGTCGGCAGCCGCATGACAGCAGACCTCGAGACCCTGCCGAGCGTGACGCTCATCGTGGCGATGCGCAACGAGGGACCGAGTATTGAACTGTGTCTCGCGTCGATCGACGCCCAGGACTACCCGGCGGAGCGCCTGGAGGTCCTCGTGTACGACGGGGAGTCGACCGACGACTCCGTGGCGATCGCCCGTGCCTTCACGGACGGCCGGCCCGGATGGGAGGTCCGGACCAACCCGCGCCGGATCCAGGCTGCCGCCTGGAATGCGGGCATCCGGTCTGCCACCGGCGAGGTCGTGGGGATCGTGAGCGGCCACGCCGAGCTCGGGCCCGGATACGTTCAGGGCGCAGTCGATGCCCTGCTCCGTACCGGCGCCGACATGGTCGGCGGTCCCGTCCGGGCCGTCGCCGAGGGGGCGATCGGGACCGCGATTGCGATCGCCACGAGCACCCCGTACGGCGTCGGCGGGGCACGCCACCACTACCTGACCGAGGTGGCCGACGTCGACACGGTGTTCATGGGGGTCGCCCGGCGCGAGACCTGGCTGCGCTACCCGTTCGACGAGGAGTTCGTGCGGAACCAGGACGACGAGCTGAGCTACCGGCTCCTCGACGATGGCGGCCGGATCGTCTGCGATCCGGCGATCGAGAGCGCGTACCGCAGCCGGTCGACGCTCCGCGGCCTCTGGCGCCAGTACTTCGACTACGGGTGCTGGAAGGTCCGCGTCATCCAGGCGCATCCGCGGCAGACCAGGGTCCGCCACCTCGTCCCGCTCGCCCTGGTGACGACGCTCGGCGGTGCCGCCCTCCTCGGCGTCACCTCGCGAAAGGCTCGTGCCGCGGCCGCCCTCGAGATCGGCCTGTACGCCGGGACCACCGTCGCCGCGGCGGTCCGCTACCGGGATCGAACGCGACCCGGCTCCGCCGCGTTGCTGGCCGTCACCTACCCGGTCATCCACCTGGCGTACGGCACCGGCATGCTTCGGGGCCTGTTGCGCTTCCGGCGCCGCTTCGTCGGGCCACAGCGACGCGCCCTGGGGCAGGACGTGCCCGGCGCCCGACCGGGACCGGCATGACGGGATCGCGCATGCAGATTGGGTGTCGACCATCCGGGATCGGGTCTCCAAGGGACTTGCTGCTAGAGTCCGATGTCGGCAGCCGCATGACAGCAGACCTCGAGACCCTGCCGAGCGTGACGCTCATCGTGGCGATGCGCAACGAAGGACACAACATCAGGCGGTGTCTCGCGTCGATCGACGCCCAGGACTACCCGGCGGAGCGCCTGGAGGTCCTCGTGTACGACGGGGAGTCGACCGACGACTCCGTGGCGATCGCCCGTGCCTTCACGGACGGCCGGCCCGGATGGGAGGTCCGGACCAACCCGCGCCGGATCCAGGTTGCCGCCTGGAATGCGGGCATCCGGTCTGCCACCGGCGAAGTCGTGGGGATCGTGAGCGGCCACGCCGAGCTCGGGCCCGGATACGTTCAGGGCGCAGTCGATGCCCTGCTCCGTACCGGCGCCGACATGGTCGGCGGTCCCGTCCGGGCCGTCGCCGAGGGGGCGATCGGGACCGCGATTGCGATCGCCACGAGCACCCCGTACGGCGTCGGCGGGGCACGCCACCACTACCTGACCGAGGTGGCCGACGTCGACACGGTGTTCATGGGGGTCGCCCGGCGCGAGACCTGGCTGCGCTACCCGTTCGACGAGGAGTTCGTGCGGAACGAGGACGACGAGCTGAGCTACCGGCTCCTCGACGATGGCGGCCGGATCCTCTGCGATCCGGCGATCGAGAGCGCGTACCGCAGCCGGTCGACGCTCCGCGGCCTCTGGCGCCAGTACTTCGACTACGGGTGCTGGAAGGTCCGCGTCATCCAGGCGCATCCGCGGCAGACCAGGGTCCGCCACCTCGTCCCGCTCGCCCTGGTGACGACGCTCGGCGGTGCCGCCCTCCTCGGCGTCACCTCGCGAAAGGCTCGTGCCGCGGCCGCCCTCGAGATCGGCCTGTACGCCGGGACCACCGTCGCCGCGGCGGTCCGCTACCGGGATCGAACGCGACCCGGCTCCGCCGCGTTGCTGGCCGTCACCTACCCGGTCATCCACCTGGCGTACGGCACCGGCATGCTTCGGGGCCTGTTGCGCTTCCGGCGCCGCTTCGTCGGGCCACAGCGACGCGCCCTGGGGCAGGACGTGCCCGGCGCCCGACCGGGACCGGCATGACAGGATCGC
>CAVRMJ010000006.1:0-195592 GCA_963722475.1 uncultured Chloroflexia bacterium
TTGCCCGCTGGCCGGAAGCCGACCAGCAGCCCAACTGCCCAGATCACCAGGATGACAAAGACACCACGTACAAGGTCGGCCAGCGTGCGACCGGTGAGGACCGCTGATTGCGCCATGGGCAAGCAAGGAGCGAAAGCGATCAATCAGGCCATGTTGGAGGTCGGTTGCCAGGCCAATCCCGGTTGCCAGGGAACCGACCAGGGACGCGAGCACGAACACGCCAGCCATGAGATAGTTCGCATAGCTGGTGCCAGGAACGAGAATGGCTCCGCCAAAGACGTAGCGGAAGAGACAGGATGCAGCATGGTTGGTTGAATAGTCGCGATAAGCAACTCGTTGGGACGGCGTGGGATCTGCGCGAGTCTGCGTTTAGCCAGCACCCACGCGTGAGCGAACGTCCAATAGAGAGCGAAATGGGAACGCGGGGTAACATCTTCCGTGGTCAAGAGTGCCGGGCTTTTCATCGTTTCCTCCTGTGTAGTAGTGCCTCTTCAGGCGGCTCAGCCTCGCTTACCGCGCGCCCGGTGAGCGAGAAAAAGACATGATCGAGCGTTGGGCGGCGCAGGGCGAGATCGTCCAGGGCAATCTGCGCGGCGTTGAGATCGCGTACAATCGCTGGTGCAGTTGTTGCGTTCCGTTCCGTCACTGGTACCGCAAGGTGATGGTGTTCGCGGTCGATCTGAATCTCGCCCGAACTGTAAAAGCTTATTGCTTGCAGCGCGATGCCGAGATCGCTGTGCGGAGCTATTGTCAGTTCCAGGCGCTCCCCACCAATCTGCGTCTTGAGTTCGTCTGCCGTGCCTCTGGCAATCACGCGTCCCTGATCCATGACCACGATCTGCTGCGCGAGGTGATCGGCTTCCTCCAGATACTGCGTGGTCAGCAACACGGGTGCGCCCCAGTTGCCAGGTCACGGATGACCTCCCACATCGCGAGACGCCCGCGCGCCGCCGCGATCCCGTAGCCGCTGTTCCCGTAGAAGTTCTGGTTCAGGTACGCGGTGACGATCTGCTGCTTGCCCGCGACGCCGGGGAACTCCTGGGTCAGGCGGACTGACTGGATGATCTCGCGGATCTTTCGCTCGTAGGTGGAGCCCGCGAACGCGGACTGCGGCAGGAGCCGCGCGCGGACCAGCTGCTGCGTGATCGTCGACGCGCCGCGCGAGTTGCCGGTGAGCGTGTCCAGCCCCGCGGAGATGATGCCCGCCGGGTCGAAGCCGGCGTTGTCCCAGAACGTCTTGTCTTCGGTTGACGTGGTCGCGTCGATCACCGTCGGGGAGGACTGGTCGTAACGTGATCGACGTCGCGTGCTCGCGGGCAACGGTCGCCAGCTGGACCTTGCCGCTCCGGTCGAGGACCCGTGTCTTCCTGGGCGAAGATCGAGGTTGTTGAAGACCTGCCTGGGGTCGGGGAGCCCCTGGCTGTAGTGGCTGAAGGCGGTCACCGCCCCGGCGAACCCGACGACGCCCGCCACGAGGAAGGATGCGAACAGGAAGATGGGGAGGGCGATCGCGATGCGCGCGACGTTCGGATCGCCCGAGGACCGTCGCCCGGAGCCATTCCGGCGGCGGCGCTGCCGTCGGGCAAGGCTGGTCTGCATGGCGCCAGTCACGATAGCATAGGCGCCATGCGCCCCCGACCCGCTCCCCGGCCAGCTTCGACGCGCCCGCCTCGGCGGGTGTGCCGGCGTGAGCGCGACGCGCCTTGCCGGCCTGCTGCCGGATCTCGCGCTGGCGCGGTCTGGTCCACGCGACCACGGATGGGCTCGAGGCTCGGCTCGCGTCGGGCACGCCGCTGCGGGCCTACAACGGCTTCGACCCCACGTTCCACTCGCTCCACGTCGGACACCTGATCCCGATCTTCGGGCTCGTGCGGCTCCAGCGCTTCGGAGGCCAGCCCGTGGCCGTCGTCGGCGGGGGAACCGGCCTGATCGGCGACCCGTCCGGCCGCTCGGCCGAACGGCCGCTCCTGGACCGCTCGGCGATCCAGGCCAATGTCCACGCGATCCGCGACCAGCTCGCGCACTACCTCGACTTCGCGCCGGGCCCCACCCAGGCGCTCGTCGTCAACAACCTGGACTGGCTGGGGGACGCCCGGCTGCTCGACTTCCTGCGCGACATCGGCAAGCACTTCACGGTGCCGTACATGCTGGCGAAGGACTCGGTCCAGGTCTCGGATGGACAAGGGACTCTCGTTCACCGAGTTCAGCTACATGCTCTTGCAGGCCACCGACTTCATGCATCTCCACCGCTCGTACGGCGTGCGAGCTCCAGTGCGGCGGAGCGGACCAGTGGGGCAACATCACCGCGGGCCTGGAGCTGATCCGCCGCACCACCGGCCTGCGGCGCCCGGGTACCGATGGATCGCCCGATCCGGTCCACGGCCTGGCCTACCCGCTGCTCCTCAACGCGTCCGGGGCGAAGTTCGGCAAGAGCGAGTCCGGCGAGTCCATCTGGCTCGACCCCGCGCTCACCTCGCCGTACCGCTTCTACCAGTACTGGCTCGACGCGGAGGATCGCGACGTCGGCACGTACCTGCGCTGGTTCACGCTCTTCGATCGCGCGCAGATCGAGGAGCTGGAGGCGCTGCATGCCGCACACCCCGAGGCGGCGTGGCGCGCAGCGGGCGCTCGCGCGCGACCTGACGGAGCGCACCCACGGGCGCGGCGCCGCCGAGCGGGTCGCCCGTGTCAGCGAGCTCCTCTTCGGCGGGGACCCGGCCGCGGCCGACGCCCAGACCCTCGCGGACCTCGCCGCGGAGATCCCGGCGGCGCCCTGGCCTGAAGGCGAGTCCGCCGACCCGGCCCGGCCCGGGCTCGACCTCGTGGAAGTCCTGCTCCTCGCCGGCACGGCATCCTCGCGCGGCGAGGCTCGACGCCTCGTCGAGCAGGGCGGCATCCACGTGAACGGCCGGCCGGCCCGGGACCTCGAGGAACGGTTCACCGCCGCCGACCTCCTCGCCGGTCGCTTCCTGCTCGTCCGGCGAGGCAAGCGGGACCAGCGAGTGCTCGTGCGCGGGCAGGGGAGGGCGTGATCGAGGTGCCCCGGGGCCACATCCAGGTCATCGCCGGCTGCATGTTCAGCGGGAAGACCGACGAGCTGCTTCGCCTCCTGCGGCGCGCCGAGATCGCCCGCCGGCGGATCCTGCTGGTCCGCCCGACGATCGACGACCGGACCGAGGCGGAGGTGGTGCGCAGCCGGTCCGGCGCCGCCTACGGCTCCACGTCGGTCGGCGGATCCGACGGAGATCGAGACGCTCGCCAAGGACGCCTGGGCGGACATGATCGCGATCGAGGAGGCCCAGTTCTTCCCGGCCAGCCTTGTCCCGGTGGTGGAGCGGCTGGCGGACGCCGGACGGACGGTGATCCTGTCGGGCCTGAACACGGACTTCCGCGGCCGCCCGTTCGGGCCGATGGCCCACCTGATGGCCATCGCCGACGGGATCACGTCGCTCACGGCCATCTGCACGGTCTGCGGCGACGAGGCGACGCGGACGCAGCGGCTGATCGACGGGCGTCCCGCCGGCGCAGACGAACCGGTCGTGGTCGTCGGCGGCCTCGCCTCGGAGATGCCGACGCCGCGCCGGGAGACCTACGAGGCGCGCTGTCGCGCCCACCACGAGCTGCCGTAGCGCGCGACGCGGCGCCGTCCGGGCGTGGCGCCGCCGGGGTCAGCCGCCGTGGCGCGCCCGGAGGGCCGCGATCACCGCCGACGGCGGCAGCCCGCGCTCGGCCAGCAGGACCAGGGCGTGGTAGAGCAGGTCGGCGGCCTCGCCGGCAAGCGCGGCGCGGAGTGCCGTCCGGTCCCGGCCGGCGGCCTCGGCGACGGCGTCGTCCTTGGCGGCCATCAGGACCTCGGTCGCCTCCTCGGCGACCTTGCGCGCCGGGCCGTCCACGCCCGCCGAGAGCAGGCGGGCCGTGTACGAGCCGGCCGGCCGTGACGCGGCCCGGTCGGCGATCGTCGCCCAGAGCGTCTCCAGCCAGTCGAAGCCCTGGCCGTGCGGCGCCGATCGCCGGAGGTGCCGGCGCCGCGTCGGCCGGAGCGCCGTCGCGCGGTCGAAGCAGCTCCGCGTGCCCCGGTGACAGGCGGGACCGGCCGGCTCGACCGTCGCGAGGAGCGCGTCGCCGTCGCAGTCTGCCGCGAGCCCGCGCAGGCGGAGGATGTTGCCGCTGGTCTCGCCCTTGCGCCAGAGGCGCCCACGGGACCGCGAGAAGAAGTGGACCTCGCCGGTGGCGAGCGTCGCCGCGAGCGACTCCGCGTTCGCGTAGGCGAGCATCAGCACGCGTCCGTCGGCATGCGTCCTGGACGACGACCGGGACCAGCCCGTCGGGGCCCCACCGCACGCCGGCGGCGTCCGCGACCGGCCCGGCGGGGGAGGAGGGCCGCGAGGTGCTCACGTCAGGGCGCCCGTCGCGACGCGGACCGGGATCCCGGCCGCGGCCATGACCGCCTTCACGTCCGCGATCGAGTAGCGGCGTCGGTGGAAGATGGATGCCGCGAGCACCGCCGAGGCGCCGCCGTCACGGACGGCAGCCACGAAGTCGTCCGGGCCGGACGCGCCGCCCGAGGCGATCACCGGGACGTGGACCCGGTCGGACGACCGCCCGCAGGAGCGGGGTGTCGTAGCCGGCCCCGGTTCCGTCGCGATCGATGGACGTCACGAGGAGCTCGCCGGCGCCGGCGGCGACGGCCCGCTCGGCCCAGGCCAGCGCGTCGATGCCCGTCGCCTCGCGGCCGCCCTTGACCACGACCTCCCAGCCGGCGGCCGCATCGCCGGGGCCGGCCCGGCGGCGGGCGTCGATCGCGACGACGACCGCCTGGCTGCCGAACCGCCGGGCGCAGCGCCGGACGAGGCCCGGGATCGCGGACCGCGGCCGTGTTGAACGAGACCTTGTCCGCACCGGCGCGGAGGACGTCACGCATCTCGATCACGCTCCGGACGCCACCCCCCACGGTCAGCGGCACGAACGCGCGCCGGGCCGTGCGCTCCACGACGTCGAGGAGCGTCGCCCGGCCGTCCGGGCGCGGCGTCGATGTCGAGGAAGACGATCTCGTCGGCGCCCTCTTCCGCGTAGCGCTCCGCGAGCTCGGGCGGATCACCCTCGTCGGTGAGGTCCACGAAACGGGTGCCCTTGACGACCCGGCCGTTCGCCACGTCGAGGCAGGGGATGACGCGAACGCGCAGCATCAGCGTGCCCGTGCCGGGACGCGTGCGTCGCCGGCCGCGACGCTCGCGGCGGCCCACCCGGCAGCGGCGGCCAGGCCGACGAAGTTGGCGAGGAGCCGCAGGCCGTCACGACCGCTCCGTTCGGGGTGGAACTGCACGCCCACCAGCGACCCGCGCGCGATCGCGGAGGCAAACCGGCCGCCGTGGGCCGTCTCGGCGACGATCAGGTCTTCGGCTCCCGGCCCGGGCACCGCCGCGTAGGAGTGCACGAAGTAGAAGTCCGCGTCGATCGGCGATCCCATCGAAGAGCGGGTGGCCGCGGCGACGTTCCACCTGGTTCCAGCCGATGTGCGGCAGGCGCGGGGCGTCGGCGAGGCGGACGGTCCGCCCGGGCAGCACGCCCAGCGTGACCGCGCCGTCCTCGTCGCTGCCCTCGAAGAGCAGCTGGAGGCCCAGGCAGATGCCGAGGAAGGGTCGTTCGTCGGAGATCCAGGCCAGGATCGGCTCCTCCAGGCCGCGCCGTCGCAGCCGGGCCATGGCCGGTCCCGCGGCGCCCACGCCCGGCACGACGAGGGCGTCGGCGCCGTCGAATGACGCGGGGCCGCGCGCCAGGACGACCTCGGCGCCAGCCGCCGAGAGCGCCTGCTCGATGCTCACGAGGTTGCCGGCCCCGTAGTCGACGACCGCGATCCGGGTCAACCCAGGCTCCCCTTCGTGGACGGGACGGCGCCGCGCCGGCGAGGATCCTGCGCGACGGCCGCGCGGAGTGCGCGCGCCAGCGCCTTGAAGGCGGCCTCGGCAAGGTGATGGTCGTTCCGGCCGCTCCCGCGCAGGTTGAGCGTGATCCCCGAGGTCCGCGTGAACGCCTCGAGCGCGTGCTCGACGAGCTGGGTCGGCAGGGCCCCGACACGCTCGCCCCGGAACGGGAGATCCAGCGTGGCGTACGGCCGGCCGCCCACGTCGACGACCGCGGTCGCGAGCGCCTCGTCCATCGGGACCGACGCCTCCCCGAAGCGGACGATCCCGGCGCGGTCGCCGAGCGACTCGGCGAACGCGGCGCCCAGCACGAGCGCGACGTCCTCGACCGTGTGGTGCTCGTCGACCTCGAGGTCGCCCGTCGCGCGCACGGCCAGGTCGAAGAGCCCGTGGTGGGCGAACGACGCGAGGAGGTGGTCGAGGAATCCCGACCCCGGTCCGGACGTCGGCGGCCCCCGTGCCGTCGAGGTCGAGCGTGACGGCGATGTCCGTCTCGCGCGTCCGCCGCGCGACGGTGACGCGCCGCCGCTCGCGGGCCGCGACCTCGAAGGTGCCGAGGGGGGTGGTCATGGCGTTGGCTCCTGGGCTGTGGGCCGGCTGGGGTGGGGCAGTGGCGGCACGACCTCGGCCAGGGCCGCGATGAGGCGGTCGTCCTCGCGCCGGCGCGCGGACGGTGAAACGAAGGTGGTCCGCGAGCGGGTGAGCCGCGCCGAAGGTCCGCGGGACGAGCCCGCGCGGAGCAGCCCCTCGGCGACACCGGTCGCCCGCTCGCGGTCCCCGAACCCGACCAGCAGGAAGTTCGTGACGGAGGGGCACGCCGGGATGCCGAGTCGCCGCGAGCGCGGCGGCCAGCCGGGCCCGCTCGGCCGAGACCCGCGAGACGTTGGCGCGGAGCGCTTCGGGCGACCGCAGGGCCGCGGTCACGACCGCCACGGACGGGATGGACACGGACCCGGGCGGCCGGTAGGGCTCCATCTCGGCGAGGAGGTCTCGACGGCGCGATCGCGAACCCGACGCGCAGGCCCGCGAGCGCGTATGCCTTCGAGGCCGTCCTGACCACGACGAGACGCGGGTACGTCCGCCCGGAGACCGACGAGCGACGTGCCCGCGAACTCCGCGTACGCCTCGTCGAGGACGACAACGGGCGCGTCCCGGCCGTCGGCCGCCGGCGTCCGCGAGGAGCGCCGCGAGCAGGTCGGCGATCGAGCCGGCCGGCTCCGGCAGTCCCGTCGGGTTGTTGGGGCTGCACAGCCAGACGATGGCCGCGTCGCGGGCGGCGTCCCGGACCGCCGGCAGGTCGAGCGCGAACCCGGACGCCTCCGGGCGACGCGGGACGCGGATCGGGCGTGCCGGCCGCTGCTCGGTCAGCACGCGGTACATCGCGTAGGTCGGGGTGGGGATCACGGCGCTCGCGCCGGGCGGCAGGAACGCCTTGGCGAGGATGTCGAGGATCTCGTCCGCGCCGGCGCCCACCAGGAGCTCGTCGCGCCCGACGCCGTACGTCTCCGCGGCGGCCGCGACCAGGTCGCGGTAGTCCGACGGCGGGTACTCGGAGATCGGGCGTCCGTATGAGCCGCCGCGCAGGAGCCGGAGCGCGAGGTCGGGCGGGGCCGGCGAGGTGTTGAGGTCGAACCGCACGATCGCCGCCGGCGGGACGCCGTAGCGCTCCGCGACCTGCTCGTCGGTCGCCTCCCAGGCATACCCGGCGGGCGGCCCCGGCGGCGGTGCCGCGATCCTGGTCGCGTTCATGCGATCAGCTTCTCGATGGGCAGGACCAGGATCCCGGACGCCCCGGCGGCCTTCAGGCGGGGCAGGAGGTCCCACACGTCGTCGGACCCCACCACCGCATGGATCGCGATCATGCCGGCGTGCGCGAGCGGGATCACCGAGGGGCTCTCGAGCCCGGGGAGGAGCGCCTCGAGGTCGGCGAGGCGATCGGCCGGCGCGTTCATCATCACGTACTTCCGGCGGCGGCCGGCGAGCACGGCGCCCAGCATCGTGTCCAGGCGGCCGATTGCCTCCGCCTCCGCGACGAGGCGGGCCGGGTTGCCCACCAGGACGGCCTCGGAGGCCAGCAGATCGCCGATCGGCCGAAGGCCGTTCGTGCCCAGCGTCACGCCCGTCGAGACGAGGTCGACGATCGCGTCGGCAAGCCCGAGGCGCGGGGCGACCTCGACCGCGCCCGAGAGGGAGATCACGGTGACCGGGATCCCGTGCGCCTCGAACCAGCGGCGCGTGGCCCCGGGATGGGCCGTGGCAACCCGCAGCCCGGCGAGCTCGGCGATCTCGCGCTGGGGCGCGTTCGTGGGAACGGCCGCCGCCAGGCGACAGCGCCCGTAGCCGAGGGACCGCACGATCGGCAGGTCGGTCTCGGCCTCCGCGAGCAGGTCGCCGCCGGTGATCCCCAGGTCCGCCACGCCGTCGCCGACGAACTCGATGACGTCGTTCGTGCGCACGAACAGGATGTCGAGGGCGACGTTCTCGACCGGGCTGACGAGGCTCCGGTCACGCTCCTCGAAGACGAGGCCGGCGTCGTGGAGCAGCGCCAGCGTCGGTTCCACGAGGCGGCCCTTGTTGGGAACCGCGAGGGTCATGCGGCGCGGGGCACCCTCCGGGATCGGTGCGCCGGCCGGGGCCCTGCGGGACACGCTGACCGCCGCGGTCACCGGCCGACGCTCGACGAGGCGTCGCTCGACGGCTCGCCGGCCGCGAACCCGCCGCCACCCCCGGCGCGATATGGCGTCGTCGTCGCCTCCGGATACGACGTCGCCTCCGCTCCGCTGCCGCGGGCGACGCGGTCGAGCAGCAGCCGGTACCCGCCTTCTCCGTGGTTCAGCCAGGACGCGATCCGCGTGATCGTCGCGGTGCTCGCGCCCGTCCGACGGCTGATCTCGCTGTAGTGAAGACCGGCGTCGAGGAGGCGCACGACCGCCCAGCGCTGGGCGAGGTCGCGCAGCTCGCCGAGCGTGCAGAGGTCACGCAGGAATGCGGCCGCCTCCTCGACGGTCTCCACCTGCAGGAGCGCGTCGAGGAGCGCCTCCACGTCCGCGGAGCGCCATTCGTCGGCGTGGGACTGCATCGCTCGGCTCCTCGTGATAGCGTAGTAGCGTGCTACAACGCTATCACATCAGCACGTGAGCGGCAACCCGGGTCCGGCGCGCGCGTTCGAGCTCCTGCCGGCCATCGACCTGCGGGGCGGGCGGGTGGTCCGGCTGCTCCGCGGCGACTTCGCAGCGGCGACGGTGTACGGCGAGGACGGGGCGGCCGTCGCGGAGGCGTTCGTGGAGCGCGGCGCCCGGTGGCTGCACGTGGTCGACCTCGACGGCGCTCGCGATCCCGGCGCGAGGCAGACCGCCCTGGTGGCCGCGATCGTCGCGAGGATCGGGGAGCGTGCCCGTGTCGAGGTTGCCGGCGGCCTTCGCGACGAGGCCGCCGTGGAGGCATGCCTCCTCGCAGGCGCGGCACGCGTGGTCGTGGGCACGGCCGCCCTGCGCGACCCGGCGTTCGCCGGCCGCCTCGTCGTGCGATTCGGTGCCGAGCGGATCGCCGTCGCGCTCGACGTCCGCGACGGCCTCGCGGTGGGGCAGGGCTGGGTCCCGGGCGCGGACCGGATGCCCGCCGCCGACGCCCTGGGACGCCTGACCGACGAGGGGGTCCGCGTCTTCGAGGTGACCGCCATCGACCGCGACGGCACGCTCGAGGGCCCGGACCTCGCGATGCTCGCGGGGCTCCTCGGGCGAGGAGGGGCCGACGTCATCGCGTCTGCGGGTATCGCGAGCGTCGCCGACGTCACCGCCGTCCGGGCGGCAGGGTGTGCGGGCGCGATCGTCGGCCGTGCGCTCTACGAGGGCCGGTTCACGCTCGCGGATGCGTTGGCGGCAGCAGGCTGACCCGGAACGCAGCCGTCGGCCCCGGCCGATCGGCAGGTCGAGCCTCGCGTGGGCCCGGTCAGTGCCCCGCGGCTTCCTGCTCCTTGCGATGCGCCTCGATGACCTTGTCGCCGATCTGCGGCGGCACGTCCTCGTAGTGGTCCAGGGCGGCGGAGAACGTGCCCCGCCCACCGGTGAGGGACCGGAGCTCCGTCGCGTAGCTGAACAGCTCCGCCTGGGGGACGTGGGCCGTGATCACCTGCATCCCGTCGCCGGTGACGTCCATCCCGAGGACCCGGCCGCGGCGCCCGTTGAGGTCGCGGTTCACGTCGCCCATGAAGCGCTCCGGGACCCGGATCTCGGCGGCCATGATCGGCTCCTGGAGAACCGGCTTGCAGTCCATGACGCCCTTCTTGAGCGCCATCGAGGCGGCGATCTGGAAGGAGAGGTCGTTGGAGTCGACCGTGTGGAAGGAGCCGTCGTAGAGGGTCGCCTTGAAGTCGATGAGCGGGTAGCCCGCGAGCACGCCTTCGACCGCTGCCTGCCGGATCCCCTTCTCGACGCCCGGGAAGAAGTTCTTCGGGACGGTCCCGCCGACGACGTGCTCGGCGAACGCGACGCCCTCGCCCGGGTTCGGCTCGATCTCGATCCAGACGTGGCCGAACATGCCGTGCCCGCCCGTCTGCTTCTTGTACTTGCCCTCGACCTTGGTACGGCCGCGGATCGTCTCGTGGTAGGGGATCCGCGGCGTGTGGGTGGCGATCGCCGAGCCGAACTTCCGCTTGAGCCGCTCGCCGATGACCGCCACGTGCGTCTCGCCCATGGCGAGGAGGAGCTGCTCCCCGGTGGCGCTGCGCTCGACGCGCGCGCACGGCTCCTCCTCGAGCATCCGCGCCAGCGCCGGCCCCATCTTGTCCAGGTCGGCCTTGGTCTGCGGCTCGATGGCCACGACGAGGGTCGGCACCGGGTAGACGGGCCGGTCGAGCACGAGCGGACGCTCCTTCGAGGAGAGCGTGTCGCCGGTCGCCGTGGCGGTCAGCTTGGCGACGGCGCCGATCTCGCCGGGCCGGAGCTCGCCGGTGGCCTCCTGGTCCTTCCCGTGGAGCCGCAGGAGCTGGCCGATCCGTTCGTCCTCGCCCTTCTCCGCGTTCCAGGTGTGGCCCTGGCTGCGCAGGGTGCCCGAGAGCACGCGAAGGTAGGTGAGCCGGCCCACGAACGGGTCCGCGGTCGTCTTGAAGACGCGCACGAGGAGCGGGCCGTTCGGGTCCGGCGCGACCTCGATCGGGTCGTTGGTCTTCGGGTCGTGCGCCACGACGGGCGGCTCCTCCGAGGGCGCCGGCAGGTAGCGGACGATGGCGTCGAGGAGCCCGCGCAGGCCGATCCCCTTCGTCGCGGAAGCGACCAGCACGGGCGCGAGGATCGAATCGCGGACGCCGCGGTGGAGGCAGGCGTCGAGCTCGGCGTCGGTGATCTCCTCGCCCTCGAGATACTTGGTCAGGACGTCGTCGTCCGCCTCGGAGGCAGCCTCGAGGAGCTGGTCGCGGCGCGCCGCGACCTCGGCCGCCATCTCGGGCGGGATCGAGATTTCCACCTCCTGGCGGCCGTCCCAGCGGTACGCCTTCCGGTGGACGAGGTCCACGTAGCCGCTGAACGTCTCGGCCTTGCCGATGGCGAGCTGGAGCGGGGCGATCTTCTTGCCGAACTCGGCGCGCAGCGCGTCGACCACCGCCGCCGGCTCGGCGTTCTCGCGGTCGCACTTGTTGACGACGAACAGGGCGGCGGTCCGGGTTGAACGCCCGAGCGAGACCGCGATCTCCGTGCCCGCCTCCACGCCGCCCGTGGCATCCATGCAGATGAGCGCGGCATCGGCCGCCCCGAAGCCGGCGACGACCTCCGCCACGAAGTCCGGGTAGCCCGGCGTGTCGACGAGCGTGACCAGGTTGCCCTCGTCGTCGAGCGAGGCCACGCCCAGCGACAGCGAGATGCCGGCGCTTCTGCGCCTCGGGCTCCGTGTCCAGGCTGGTGGTGCCGTCCTCCACCCGTCCCAGGCGGGAGATGGCTCCCGTCCGGAAGAGGAGCGCCTCCGCGAGCGTCGTCTTGCCGGCGCCGGAGTGGCCGGCCAGGACGACGCTCCGCAGGTGGGGGAGGTCAGCACTCTTCGTCGTCGCCATGATCTCGGTCAACCTCACGCAGGATGGGGGCAAGCGGGTGGTCGGGACGCGCGCCCTCGCCTCCGGCCGACGTCGATGGACGGGCGGGAGCGGGGTTCGGCCAATCATAGTCCGCTATACTTCCGCCCGATGTCCGGTCACTCCAAATGGTCCCAGATCAAGCGCGACAAGGGCGTCAACGACGTCAAGCGCGGCGCCATCTTCACCAAGATGGGGCGCGAGATCGCCGTCGCGGCGCGGTCTGGCGGCGGCGACCCCGACGGCAACTTCCGGCTGCGCCTCGCGATCGAGAAGGCGCGCGCCGCGAACATGCCGATCGACACGATCAAGCGCGCCGTGGAGAAGGCGACCGGGGGCGGCGAGGGCGAGCAGTACGAGGAGATCGTCTACGAGGGCTACGGTCCCGGCGGCGTCGCGCTCCTCGTCGAGGCCGCGACGGACAACCGCAACCGGACGGCCGCCGAGGTGCGCTCCATCTTCACGAAGGCCGGTGGCCAGCTGGCGGTCTCGGGCGCGGTGGCCTGGCAGTTCGAGCAGCGGGGTGTCATTGCCGTACCGATCGCCGGCATCGATCCGGACGAGGTGACGCTCCTCGCGATCGACGCCGGGGCCAGCGACGTGGAGACGGATGCGGATCCGCTGGAGATCTACTGCGAGCCGGGGGACCTCGAGTCGGTCCGCAGGGCGCTCGAGAAGGCCGGGATCGCGATCGAGAGCGCGGAGCAGGCGATGCTGGCGAAGCAGACGACGACCGTCGATGTCGCGAAGGCACGCCAGAACCTGCGGCTCGTGGAGCACCTGGAGGATCTCGAGGACGTGCAGCGCGTCACGAGCAACCTCGAGATCTCCGAGGAGCTGCTGGCCGAGGTCGCCGGGTGACCGGCGGGGCCGTCGGCTCCCGGTGATCGTCCTGGGGATCGATCCCGGGACGGCGGCGCTCGGATACGGAGTCATCGATCGGACCGGCGGGCGGCTGCGCGCGATCGATCACGGTGCCTTCCACACTCCTGCCGAGCTCACGCTGCCCGAGCGGCTGCTGGCCATCCATTCCTTCCTCCTGGACCTGATCGAGCTGCACGCGCCGACGCTCCTCGGCGTGGAGCGCATCTTCCACAGCCGCAACGTCCAGACCGCGCTCGCGGTGGGACATGCCCGCGGCGTCGTGCTGCTTGCCGCGGCCGAGCACGGCATCGAGGTGCGCGAGGCGACCCCGTCCGAGGTGAAGGTCGCGGTGACCGGCTACGGCGCGGCCGACAAGGCCCAGGTCGCCAGCATGGTCGCCACGATCCTCGGCCTAGCCGAGGTCCCCACCCCGGACGATGCCGCGGACGCACTCGCGATCGCGATCTGGACCGCGCACCGGGAGCGGCCCGGCGAACGCCTCAACGCGGGGCTCCTCGACCGGGGCGCGATCGCGCCGAAGGTGTCGGGCGAGAACCCCTACGAGCGGGCCGTCCGCGAGGCGCTCCGTGACGAGAAGCGGATGCGCGAGGAGCCGGCCGAGACGCTGCCCGAGCCGGTCCGGTGATCGCGTCGCTCGATGGCGTGGTCGGCGCCGTCGCGGCAGATTCACTCGTCCTCGAGGTGGGCGGCGTCGGCTACCGGGTCTTCGCCGCGCCCGCCGTGCTCGCAACGGCCGAGCCGGGACGCCGCCTGCGGCTCCACACCCACCACCTGGTCCGCGAGGACCTGCAGGCCCTGTACGGGTTCCGGACTCCCGAGGAGCTCGGCTTCTTCGGGCTGCTGCTGACAGTCACCGGGGTCGGCCCGAAGGTGGCCCTGGGCCTGCTGGGGAGCCGCCCGGTGGCCGACCTCCAGCTCGCGATCATGGCTGACGACCAGGGGCTCCTCACGGCCGTGCCGGGTGTCGGCAAGCGCCTCGCCGCCCGGATCGTGCTGGAGCTCCGGGAGAAGGTCGCCGCGGCCGGTGTCGCGGCGACCACGCCCGCCGGGGTCGGGGCGGGCGCGTCCACGGCGGAGGGCGACGTCGTCGGCGCGCTCCAGGCGCTGGGCTACACGCTTGCGGAGGCCCGCGAGGCGGCCCGCCATGCCCGGGCCGGCGGTGCCGCCGCGGGTTCCCTCGAGGACCGCGTGAAGGCCGCCCTGCGGTCGCTCTCGGGCGGCTGAGGCGCGTCCCGTCGGATCGAACATCCGTGCGAAAGGTGTCCACGGCGTGATAGACTCCGGGCGATGACGGACGGGCACGGCTTCCTCGCGGCGGACCTCCTCGACCCGGAGGAGATCGCGGTCGAGCGCTCCCTGCGGCCCCGGTCGCTGGACGAGTACCTCGGCCAGCGCGAGGTGAAGGCGGGCCTCTCGGTCCTGCTGGAGGCGGCCCGCCGCCGGGAAGAGGCGGCCGACCACATCCTCCTGCACGGTCCGCCGGGCCTGGGCAAGACGACCCTCGCCACGATCATCGCGCGGGAGCTGGGCGTCAACATCCGGTACACGTCGGGCCCGGCCATCGAGCGCGCCGGGGACCTGGCGGCCGTCCTGACCGCACTCGACGAGCGGGACGTCCTCTTCATCGACGAGATCCACCGGCTGAACCGCGCGGTGGAGGAGATCCTCTACCCGGCGATGGAGGACTGCGCTCTCGACGTCATGATCGGGAAGGGGCCATCGGCCCGCTCCCTGCGCCTGACGCTGCGGCCGTTCACGATCGTGGGCGCGACGACGCGCGCCGGGCGGATCAGCGGGCCGCTCCGCGATCGCTTCGGGGCCGTCTACCGGCTCGACTTCTACGCGGACGAGGACCTCCGCGCGATCGTTCGGCGCTCGGCCGCCATCCTCGGCCTCGAGGTCACGGACGACGCGGCCGCCGCCATCGCCGCCCGGGGTCGCGCCACGCCGCGGATCGTGAACCGGCTCCTCAAGCGCGTCCGGGACCACGCCGAGGTCCACGGTGACGGCCGGGTGACGCGGGCCGCCGTCGACGAGGCCATGGGCGTCCTCGAGATCGACGCGGAGGGGCTGGACGCGACGGACCGCCGGCTGCTCGCCGCGATCGTGGGCAAGTTCGGCGGCGGGCCGGTCGGCGTGGCCGCGCTCGCCGCGGTCCTGGCCGAGGAGATCGAGACCGTCGAGGACGTCTACGAGCCCTACCTGCTCCGGATCGGCTTCCTGGACCGGACCCCGCAGGGACGCGTGGCCACGGAGCGTGCGCGGGCGCACCTCGCGGCGCTCGGCTATGACGTGCCGCCGCGGCGGGCGGAACGCGAGCCGAGCATCTGGGAGACCAGCGCGCCAGCGAGCCCGGGCCCGGACCCCGTCGCGCCCGTCGAAGAGGCCTGAGCCGCGCGTGACGGGCGCTGCCCGCTTCGAGGTGCTCGTTCCACCGCCCGCCGACGGCTCCACACGGGCGCGGCTCGGCCTGCTCCACCTTGCCCGGGGAGTGGTGGAGACCCCGGCCTTCATGCCGGTCGGCACGAACGCCACGATCAAGGCGCTCCATCCCGATGAGGTCGAGGAGACCGGGGCCCAGATCATCCTCGCCAACACCTACCACCTGTATCTCCGCCCCGGGCACGAGCGGATCGCCCGGCTCGGCGGCCTCCACGAGTTCATGAGCTGGCCGCACCCGATCCTCACCGATTCCGGCGGCTTCCAGGTGGTCTCGCTCGGCGACCTGAACGTGATCGACGACGACGGGGTCACGTTCCAGAGCCACCACGACGGATCGCGCCACCGGTTCACGGCCGAACGCTCGATGGAGATCCAGGCGGCGCTTGGCGCCGACGTGGCGGTCGCGTTCGACCAGCCCGTCCCGCCATCCTCGACGGACCCGCGCGACGTCGCGATCGCGACGGAGCGCACCCACCGCTGGGCGGTCCGCTCGCTGGAAGCGCACCACCGCCCGGAGCAGGCGCTCTTCGGGGTGATCCAGGGTGGCCTGGACCCGGCACTCCGGCTGCAGTCCACCGCGTTCATCGCGGGCCTCCCGTTCGACGGGCTCAACATCGGCGGCCTCGCCGGTGACGAGACACCCGCCGAACGCGAGGCCGTCCTGGACCTCGTGATCCCCGCGCTCGACGGGGATCCGCGCGTCCGCTACCTGATGGGCCTCGGCTCGCCGGCGGACCTGCTCGAGGCGGTCCATCGCGGCGTGGACCTGTTCGACTCCGTGCTGCCCGCGCGGGTGGCCCGCAACGGTCAGCTGTGGACCCCGGGGGGCAGGCTCAACATCCGCAACGAGCGCTTTCGCGACGACCCGGGGCCGGTCCAGGAGGGCTGCCGATGCCTGCTCTGCCGGCGTTTCAGCCGGGCCTATCTTGCCCACCTGTTCCGGGCGAACGAGCTGCTCGCGTACCGGCTGGCGACTTGTCACAACCTCACCTTCACCCTAGACTTCATGGCCGGGATCCGGGCAGCCCTGCGCACCGGAAACCTCCCTGAACGCCTTCCGGAGCTGCGCCAGCACGCACGCCGGCGAGATCACGGTGCATCAGCAGTGCAGCCCGCGTGAAGGCCAGGTCGGTACCCTCGAGTTCCGCGGAGGCGTTCGACGATGGGTTCGCGAGACCGTCCCCACCGCGAGGTGAAGAAGAAGTCCAAGGCTCCGGAGGCGAAGCCCAAGCTCCAGCCGTTCCTCGAAGTGCCGCAGAGCGTCGAGCTCATCAAGCCGAAGCGCAAGCCGCGCACGGTGGTCGAGGAAGAGCCGGAGGGCTGAGCCGCCGGGCGGGCGCGTCATCGTCCGTTCCGTCGGGGCCGACCGAACCAGACAGGAGCACGACGAGATGGCGATGACGGAACGGGGCGGGGCGTCGGGCGCGGAGCGCACGAAGGCCGTGGAGGCGGCGATCCTCGCGATCGAGAAGCAGTTCGGGCGCGGGTCGATCATGAAGCTCGGCTCCGCCGAACGGCAGCAGGTCGACTTCATCCCGACCGGCTCGATCGCGCTCGACCTGGCGCTGGGCGTCGGGGGGATCCCGCGCGGCCGGGTCACGGAAGTGTTCGGCCCGGAGTCGTCCGGCAAGACCACGCTCTGCCAGCACGTCATCGCGGAGGCGCAGCGGCGCGGCGGCGTGGCCGCCTTCATCGATGTCGAGCATGCCCTGGACCCGGGCTATGCGCGCGCCTGCGGCGTCAACGTCGACGAGCTCCTCGTCAGCCAGCCGGACACCGGCGAGCAGGCCCTCGAGATCACCGAGACGCTGATCCGGTCCGGCGGGATCGACATCGTCGTCGTCGACTCGGTGGCCGCGCTGGTTCCGCGCGCCGAGATCGAGGGCGAGATGGGCGACAGCTTCGTCGGCATCCAGGCCCGCCTCATGAGCCAGGCGCTGCGCAAGCTGGCGGGCGCCGTCAGCCGCTCCAACACCTCGCTCGTCTTCACGAACCAGCTCCGCGAGAAGATCGGGGTCATGTTCGGGAACCCGGAAGTCACCCCCGGCGGCCGCGCCCTCAAGTTCTACGCCACGGTGCGGCTCGACATCCGGCGCGTCGAGACGATCAAGAGCGGCACGGAGTCGATCGGCAACCGGGTTCGCGTCAAGGTCGTCAAGAACAAGGTCGCGCCGCCGTTCCGGGTCGCCGAGTTCGACATCATGTACGGCGAGGGGATCAGCCGCGAGGGCGGCCTCCTCGACGTCGGGGTCGCGATGGACGTCGTGACGAAGACAGGCGCCTGGTTCACCTTCGGCGAGACCCGCCTTGGCCAGGGCCGGGAAGCGGCGAAGGGGTTCCTGCGCGACAACCCGGCCGCCGGGGCCGAGATCGAAGCGCGGATCCGGGCGGGGATGGCGAATGCCACGATCCCGGTCGAAGGGATCTCCGAGGCCGAGTAGGGCCGGGCGTCGCATGCCGCGCGCCTCGCGGGAATCGCTCGCGGATCGCCGGTCGCGCCGGGCAGCCGTCGACGACCCCGGCGAGGTGCTGGCCGCTGCCGCGCGGTTCCTCGAGGCGCGCCCTCGGTCCACGGACGAGGCGCGGCGTCGGCTGCGAGATGCGGGCTACCGGGTCGATCTCGTGGACGCGGCGCTCGACCGCCTGACCGAGCTCGGCTACCTCGACGACGCCGCCTTCGCGCGTGCGTGGGTGGAGTCTCGGGACCGGGCGCGACCCCGCGGAGCGCGCGCCCTGCGGGACGAGCTGCGTCGCAAAGGCGTCGCGACGATCCATGCCGAGGCGGCGCTCGCAGCCCGCGAGGCACGGGCCTCCGGTGAGGATCCGGATGACCCGCGGGCAGCGCCCGGGGCGGGGGAGCGCGCCGCCTCGGATGCGTCCGACGAGGCGGCGGCCGCCGCCCTCCTCGCCCGGAAGGGCGCCGGTCTCCTTCGGCAGGCGGACCCTCGCACGCGGCGTTCGAAGGCATACGCCCTGCTCGCCCGGGCCGGGTTCGATCCCGGGACTGCCGGGCGGGCCGCGGCCGCCTGGGTCACGCTGGTCGGGCGGCTGCCCGCGGACGACGACGACGCGGAGCCCGCAGCGGAGCCGTGATGCGGGCCGGCCCCACGCGCGGTGCCGCCGGCCTGGGACACGCCGCGCCGGACAGGTCCGCGGGCCGGGCACGTGCCCGAAACGGGCCCGAAACGGGACACGTTTGACCCTCCCGCCTGCTGGCCGTAGGCTACGCGCACCATCGTACGGCGCCGCGGGTGCGACGCCGGTTGTCACGTTCCGACTCATCCACCCCCGGCGAGCCCACGCCGGAACCCGGTCCGCATACCACACGAGACTCAGCGGGCAGGTCCCGACGCGTCGCCGTACCAGAAATGATCACTCGCCGGTCGCTCACGCGGCCGGTCGGGAGGCGGGAGCAGCATGGACAACCCCGTCGTTGCGGCGGTGGCCCTCGTCGTGGCCATCGTCGGCGGCCTCGCTGTTGGATTCGTCGCGCGAGGCATCGTCGCGGCCCAGGCGGTCCGGGGAGCCCAGGACAAGGCCGGCCGCATCGTTGCCGAGGCCCGAACCCAGCAGAAGGACCTGATCCTCGAGGCGAAGGACGAGAAGCTGCGCTTCCAGCGCGAGGTCGAGGACGAGGCCCGCGCGAAGCGCGCCGAGCTCAGTGCGCTGGAGCGTCGACTCCTGACGCGCGACGAGCAGCTGGACCAGCGAACCGACATGCTCGAGCAGCGCGATCGCAAGCTTCTCGAGAAGGAACGCGACCTCGACCGCCTCCGCGAGGAGCTCGCCTCCTCCCGCGCCGAGCAGATCGCGGCGCTGGAGCGCGTGAGCGGGATGAGCGAGGCAGACGCGAAGGCGGTCATCCTCGACGCCGTCCGCGTCGAGGCCGAGAACGACGCCGTCCGCCTGGCCCGCTCGATCGAACGCAAGGCCCGCGACGAGGCCCAGGACCGGGCACGCGAGGTGATCGTGACGGCGATCCAGCGGGTCGCCGCCGACCACACCGCGGAGCACACCGTCTCCGTCGTCCACCTTCCCTCGGACGAGATGAAGGGCCGGATCATCGGCCGTGAGGGCCGCAACATCCGGGCACTCGAACAGGCCACCGGCGTTGACCTGATCATCGACGACACGCCCGAGACCGTGATCCTCTCGGGCTTCGACCCCGTTCGGCGCGAGATCGCCCGGATCGCGCTCACCAAGCTCATGGCAGATGGCCGCATCCACCCCGGCCGGATCGAGGAGGTCGTCGCGAAGGCGCGTGCCGAGGTCGACCTGGTGATCCGCCAGGCTGGCGATGCGGCAGCCTACGACGCGGGCGTGCCCGGACTGCCGTCCGAGATCACCCGGCTCCTGGGCCGCCTCAAGTTCCGCACGAGCTACGGCCAGAACGTGCTGAACCACGTCGTCGAGACCAGCCGGCTGGCCGCCGTGATCGCCGCGGAGCTCGGTGCCGACGTGCTCGCCGCCAAGACCGGCGGCCTCCTCCACGACATCGGCAAGGCCGTCGACCACGAGGTCGAGGGCCCGCACGCGGCGATCGGCGCCCAGATCGCGCAGCGCCACGACCTGTCCTTCAAGGTGGTCAACGCGATCGCGGCCCATCACCAGGAGGTGGAGTACGCCTGCGTGGAGGCGCCGATCGTGCAGGCCGCCGATGCCATCAGCGCGTCGCGCCCGGGCGCGCGCGGCGAGTCCGTCGAGCTCTATCTCAAGCGGCTGGAGGACCTGCAGGCGATCGCGGGGAGCTTCGCCGGAGTCGACCGCACGTTCGCGGTCCAGGCGGGTCGCGAGGTGCGGATCCTGGTCCGGCCCGACGAGATCGACGACCTGTCGGCGTCCCGCCTCGCGCGGGACATCGTCAAGAAGATCGAGGAATCGCTCACCTACCCGGGCCAGATCAAGGTGACGGTGATCCGCGAGACCCGTTCCGTCGAGTACGCGAAGTAGCGGTGGCCGGCTCGCGGGCGCCGCACCCCTGCCGGGTCCTCATGCTCGGGGACGTCATCGGGCGCCCCGGCCGCGAGGCCGTCGAGCGCGAGCTGCCGGGGCTGCGGGACGTGCACAGGGTGGACTTCGTCACGGCGAACGGCGAGAACCTCGCGGGAGGGATGGGCCTCACCACGTCCACCGCCGAGTCCCTCTTCCGGGCCGGGGTCGACGTGATCACGTCCGGCAACCACATCTGGGACAAGAAGGAGATCCTGCCCGCGCTCGAGCGCGACGAGCGGATCCTGCGACCGCACAACTACGGGACGGACGGCGTGCCCGGTCGCGGCTGGGGCGCCTACGTCGCGGCCGACGGGACCGACGTTGCCGTCCTCAACTTCCAGGGGCGCACGTACATGATCCCGATCGAGAACCCGTTTACCGACGCCGATCGCCTCCTCGATGAGAGCGCGGACGCGCTGCCGCCGGTCCGGCTCGTCGACTTCCACTGCGAGGTGACGAGCGAGAAGAACGCCTTCGGGATCCACCTCGACGGACGCGTCAGCGCCGTCGTGGGGACCCACACCCACGTCCCGACGGCGGACGAGCGAATCCTCCCGCGCGGAACGGCCTACCAGAGCGACCTCGGGATGACCGGCCCGCTCCACAGCGTCATCGGCTTCGCGCCGGCGACCGTCCTGCCCCGCTTCATCAACGGGCTGCCGACCCGCTTCGAGGTGGGGGGCTGGCCGGTGGTCCTCAACGCGCTCCTCGTGGACGTCGACCCGGCGACCGGCCGCGCGCTCAGCGTGGAGCGCATCCAGCGGATCGTCGAGGCGGCCTGATGGGTCGCGGCCGGGCAGCGCCCGGTGCCGGTCGGGTGGTCCCGCCGGAGCCCACGCAGGTCGACCTGCACGCGCATACCTGCCGCTCGGACGGGCTGCTCACGCCGTCGGCGCTCGTCGCGGCTGCGGACGCCGTCGGCGTCCGGACCCTCGCGATCACCGACCACGACACGCTGGCAGGCTACCGCGACCTGGTCGAGCCGGGTGCGGGACCGCTGCCGCGCGGGCTGCACGTGCTCGCCGGCGTCGAGATCAATGCGGTGGCCCCCGGCCTGGACCTGCCCGACGGCGAGCTCCACGTGGTGGGCCTGGGCGTGGACCCGTCATCCGAGGCGTTCGAGGCGGCCCTCGCCGCGCAGCGCGGCGGTCGTCGGCGACGGTTCGAGCGGATGGTGCTCCGACTTCGCGCCGCGGGGCTTGCCGTGGACGCCCAGCTGGCGGGCCTCGATCCCGCCGATGACGACGCGCTGGGGCGCCCGACACTCGCGAGGGCGCTCGTGGCGGCGGGGTTCGCCACGAGCGTCACCGATGCGTTCGCGCGGTTCGTGGGCCGCGGCGGACCCGGTTACGTGCCGCGGGACGGGCTCGGTCCGATCGACGCGATCCGCGCCATCCGCGCGGCGGGCGGGATCCCCGTGCTTGCGCACTTCTCCGTCGCGCCGTCTCGCCGGGTGCTCCTCCGCGAGCTGATGGGTGCCGGCCTGGCCGGCATCGAGGTGCACCATCGGAGCTTCGACCGCGCGACCGTGACGTCGATGGGCGCCGTTGCGCGCGACCTGGGCCTCCTGCCATCGGGAGGGACCGACTACCACGGCGACGATGAGACATACGCCGAGGCGATCGCGGAGACCTGGGTTCCGCCGGAGATCGCCGCGGGCGTCCTGGCCACCCTCCAGGTGGGCGTCGTGGCGTGACGGCCCGCCAGCTTCCCGTCCTCGACCTCGTCCCGCCGATTGCCGCGCCGCGCGGCCCTCGTCCCGCCGCCGCGGCGGCCGATTCGCGCGTCGCCGAGTTCCGCCCGGAGGACCAGGCGCTCCCGCGCTTCTGGATCTGGACGCTGGGCTGCCAGATGAACAAGAGCGACTCGGAGGAGATGGCCGGTCGGCTCCTGGCGGCCGGCTGTGCGGAGGCCACCGGGATGGAGGCGGCCGACCTGATCGTCATCAACACGTGCGCCATCCGCGAGGCTGCCGAGGCCAAGGTGATCGGTCGCCAGGGCGTGCTCGCGGTCCTCAAGGCCGCGAATCCCGCGCTCCGCGTGGCCCTGACCGGCTGCGCCGTGCGAGAGCGCGACCGGGTCGGCCTCCGACGCCGGTTCCCGGCCGTCGACCTCTTCCTGCGCCCGGACGAGGAGCCGGAGCTGGTGGAGCGGCTCGGCCTCGCGTCGGCCCAGGGGCCCGTCGGCCTCCGCGGCGGGAGCAGGGCACCCGGCGCAGTCGGCGCGGCCGCTGCGGCGTCGGCTCCACGGACGGCGGCCACCACGGTCGTGAAGGGCGTCATGGTCTCGGCCGCCGATCACCTCGCCGGCTCCCGCGCGGACGCCGTCACGTCGGGCGCCGTGCGCCGGGAATCGACCATCGCCGCGTGGCTCCCGATCATCTACGGCTGCGACAAGACCTGCACCTACTGCATCGTCCCGTTCAGCCGCGGGCCGGAGCGGAGCCGGCCCTTCGACGAGGTGGTCGACGAGGCGCGGGCGCTCGCGGCCGCCGGCTACCGCGAGATCACGCTCCTTGGCCAGAACGTCAACAGCTACGGCCACGACCTGCCCGCCGAGCCCCGCTTTGCCCACGTCGCCGAGGCGCGCCGGGCCGGGCGACGGATCGACCGCGCGTCGCGGCCGGACCTCGCCGAGCTGATCCGGGCGATCGACGCCCTGCGCGACCCCGATGGAAAGGTCGCCATTCCGCGCCTGCGGTTCGTCACCTCCCACCCCTGGGACCTCTCAGACCGGCTCATCCGCGCGATGGCCGAGGCCCCGAGCGTCTGCGCGGCGCTCCACCTGCCGGTCCAGTCCGGCGATGACGAGGTGCTCCGCCGCATGGGACGGCAGTACACGATCGCGCACTACGAGGAGCGGCTGGGCCGGATCCGCGACGGCGATCCCGGGGATCTCGTTCAGCACGGACGTGATCGTCGGCTTCTGCGGCGAGACCGAGACGCAGTTCGGCGCGACGCTGCGCCTGCTCGAGACGATCCGCTACGACCAGGTCTTCGCGGCCGCCTACTCGCCGCGCCCGGGCACGCCGGCGACGCGGCTCGCCGACGACATCCCGGCCGGCGTCAAGAAGGAGCGCCTCAACCGGCTGCTGGCCCTCCAGGAGGAGATCGGCTTCGCGCGGAACAGGGAGCGACTCGGCAGCGTGGCCTCCGTCCTCGTGGACACGCTAGAGCGGCCGCGCGGCCACGAGCACGACGAGGCCGGCGACGAGCCGCCGCCGGTGACGCTCTCCGGCCGTGACCCGTTCGCGGACCCGCTGCCGGACGGCTGGGTGCGCCTCGCCGGCCGCTCCCGCGACAACCGGCTGGTCCACCTGGCCGGCTCGGCGAAGCTCGTCGGCAGCATCGTCGACGTGCACCTCCAGGCCGCCGGTCCCTACAGCCTGCGGGGGATCCTCGCCTGACGACGGGGGAGGGGAGCCGCCGGAACGCCATGGGACGGCGCCCGCCGCTCGTGGTGGTCGGCGGACCGACCGCCACCGGGAAGACGGACCTCGCGATCCGGCTCGCGCTGGCGCTCGCGGCCGACGGTCGCGTCGCCGAGGTGATCTCGGCCGACTCGCGCCAGGTCTACCGCGGGACCGACGTCGCGACCGCGAAGCCCACGCCCGCCGAGCGACGCGGCGTGCCCCACCACGGGCTCGACCTCGCCGATCCGGACCAGCGCTTCTCCGTGGCGGACTTCGCGGACCACGTGGAGGGCGTCCTGGCGGCGATCGCCGCTCGCCGCGGCGTCGCGATCCTCGTCGGCGGCACCGGGTTCTGGTTGCGCGCGATCGCCGACGGCCTTGCCCTCGACGCGCTCCCCTGGGACCCGGACGTGCGGGCCAGCCTCGAGGCCGATCTCGCCGACCAGGGGCTGGACGCGCTCGTGGCGCGCCTCCAGGCGATCGCCCCCGCGCTCGCCGGCCGGGTCGACCTGCACAACCCGCGCCGCGTCGTGCGCGCCCTGGAGATCGCGACCCTCCAGGGCGACGCTCCGCTTCCCGCGCCCCGCGGCTACGACGGGCCGGTGCTGCGCGTCACGCTCGACGTCGCCGATCGCGTCCTGCACCGGGCGTGGATCGCGCGCCGGGCCGCGGCCCAGCTCGACGGGGGCATCCTCGCCGAGGCAGAGGCGATGCGGGCCCGCTACCCGACCTCGCTGCCGGCGTTCTCGGCGATCGGCTACCGCGAGGCGTGGGACCTGCTGGACGGGCGGCTGGACCGGGCCGGCTACCTGGCCGCGAACATCGGCCGCAACGTCGCGTATGCGCGCCGGCAGCGCACCTGGTTCCGCCGGGAGCCTGCCGACCTTGCCCTGGACCCGGCGGCGGGCGACGCGCTCCCGGCCGTCGTCGACCAGGCGGGCGCCCGCCTGTTCAGCGGCCCGACCAGGTCGACGCGCGACAGCGACGGTACCTGAGGCCGCTGGCCTTCAGGCCGCCGGCGCGACGGGTTGCGGCGCCTCGCACGACGTCTGCCAGCTGGCGATCACGTCGCCGGCCCGGTTGAGGACGTAGAACTCGACGTCCCGGATCCCGTGCCGGACGAAGACCGGCCGCACCACGTCGCAGGCCAGCCGGGCGCCATCCGCCTGGTCCAGCCCGGGCGCGGCGAACAGCTCCCATTGCGTGCGGCCGTTGATCGTGCGGACGCTGACGTTCGTGATCTGGCCGCCCGTATCGCTCGGGAAGCTCGCGATCGCGCTCACCTCGCCCCCGGCGAAGACGAGCACGGCGACGACCACCACGACGGGCACGAGGATCAGGATCAGGCAGCCCAGCCAGAACGAGCGCCGGCGCGTCTCGGTTCGGGACGGCCGCCACCGCGATGGCCTCCCGGAACCGGGAGCCTGCCAGGCAGATGCAGCGGGCGGCAGCTCGGGTGACGGCGGCGGGCCCACGGGCTCCGGCGGTGGGGCAGTGTCCGGGCTGGGGGCATCCATCGAGCAGATCGTACCCTCGGCGAGAGCGCCGGGGTATCCTCCACCGATGGCCCGCCCAACCACGATCGACCTTGCGCAGCCCGCCGAGAAGGCGTTCCTCGTCGCCGTCGACACCGGCGACGACCCCGGCTGGAACGCCGCGGACTCGCTGGCCGAGCTCGCCTCGCTGGCCGAGACGGCCGGCGCAGCCGTCGTCGGGGCCGAGTGGCAGAATCGCCGCCACGTCGACCCGAACTGGTACGTCGGCAAGGGCAAGGCGGAGGAGCTGGTCGCGGCGAAGGCGGAGACCGGCTTCGACCTGCTCGTCGCGGACGACGAGCTCTCGCCGGGCCAGCAGAAGGCGCTCGAGGGGCTGCTCTCGGTCAAGGTCATCGACCGCAGCCGGCTGATCCTCGACATCTTCGCCCAGCACGCCCGCACGCACGAGGGCCGGCTCCAGGTGGAGCTCGCCCAGCTCGAGTACCAGCTGCCCCGCCTGACCCGGCTGTGGACCCACCTCTCGCGGACCGGCGGCGGGATCGGCACCCGGGGTCCCGGCGAGAGCCAGCTCGAGACGGACCGGCGGCTCGATCCGCGAGCGGATCAAGAAGATGAAGGAGCGCGTCGAACAGGTCCGCCAGCAGCGGGCGACGGCGGCCCGCGGCCGGGACCGGCGGCTCTACCCGACGGTCGCGATCGTCGGCTACACGAACGCCGGCAAGTCCACGCTCCTCAACACGCTCGTGGGCAGCGAGGTCGCGCTCGCCGAGGACAGGCTCTTCGCCACGCTCGACCCGACCAGCCGGCAGGTCAAGCTGGGCGACGGCCAGACTGCCATCGTCACCGACACGGTCGGCTTCATCCACAAGCTGCCGCACCAGCTGGTGGATGCCTTCCGGGCCACCCTCGAGGAGGTGACCCGCGCGGACGTCCTCATCGAGGTCGTGGACGCCTCCGACGCCCACTTCGCGGAGCACCGGGCCACCGTCCAGACCGTCCTCGACGAGCTGGAGGCGGGGACGAAGCCGCGGCTCGTCGCCTTCAACAAGGCAGACCTGCTCGTCGCCGACGGTGCGATGGCGGCCCAGGCGCCGATCGTCGCCGGCAGCGTGCTGGTCTCGGCGCTCACCGGCTTCGGGCTCGACGCGCTGCGCGACGAGGTCGCTGCGCTTCTCGCGTCGCTCTGGGAGGAGATCGACGTCGCGGTCCCGTACGCCGCCGGCGAGCTGCTGGCCCGGGTCCGCGAGCGGGGCACGGTGGAGATCGAGTACGGCCAGCGCGACGTGCACGTCCGCGGCCGGGTCGCGCCCTCGCTCGGCGGCGAGCTCTCGGCGGTGGCCGCGCGCTGGGCGGAGTCGCTCCGCGAGGCCGAGCAGCCGGAGGCCTGATCGCGCCCGTCGCCGATGGCGGCCGGCTGGTCCCCGCGAAGGGTCCATCCGGACCCTAGACGTCGATCCTGCGCCAACCTAGCATCGGAGCCGGGGTCATCAGACGCGCGCGTGCTGTTCCAGGCGAGGGTGAGCTGAACATGGATGGATGGACCGGGCAGATCCTGCGAGTCAACCTGACGACCCGGACCTTCAGGATCGAGACGTTCTCGCGAGGAGTTCGCCCACACGTGGATCGGCGGCCGCGGCTTCGCCGTCAAGATCCTCTACGACGAGCTCGCCCCGGGATCGATCCCCTCGGGCCCGACAACAAGCTCGTCGTCGCCGTCGGCCCCATCTCCGGCATCCCGGCCCCCAACACCGGCAAGACGATCGTCGCCGCCAAGTCGCCCGCGACCGGCGGCTACGGCGACGGGAACCTCGGGCACCCGCGTCACCGACCAGCTCCGCAAGGCCGGCTACGACGCCCTGATCGTCGAGGGCCGGGCCGACCGCCCGACGATGCTCTACATCGACGACGACAAGGTCGAGTTCCTGCCGGCCGACGAGGTCTGGGGCAAGGGCACGATACGACACGAACGACTGGATCTACGCCACGTACGGCAAGGGCGTCGGCGTCCTCAACATCGGCCAGGGCGGCGAGAACATGGTCCGCTACGCCGTCGTCCGCAGCCTCGAGGGGCGGTCCGGCGGCCGGCCCGGCATGGGCGCGGTCATGGGCTCCAAGCTCCTCAAGGCCATCGTCGTCAAGGGCACCAAGCCGATCCCGCAGGCCGTTCCCCGCGGCGATGAAGGCAGCTCGGCCGCGACGACCTGCGCGAGGTCCACGCAGATCGACAAGGAGACCGGCTGGTCCATCCAGGGCACGACCGGCGTCCTGCCCTGGTGCAACGAGGTCGCGGCGCTCCCGGTCCACAACTTCCGCAAGACCCACCACCCCGACGCCTGGAAGGTGCGACGGCGAGCGTGTCAACGCGGCGCGGGTCGCCACCTACGGCTGCCCGAACTGCACGATGCGCTGCGGCATCACCATCCACGACGACGAGGGCCGCGAGTCCGAGCTCGACTACGAGAACATCGGCCTGCTCGGGCCCGAACCTCGAGATCTTCGACCTGCCCGCAGGTCGGCTCGCTCAACTACCTGTGCGACGACTACGGCCTCGACACGATGTCGGCCGGCTGCGTGCTCGGCTTCTACGCCGACGCCATCGACCACGGGCGCCGTCGCGGGCGACTTCCACTTCGGCGACGCCGCGGGCTTCAAGAAGCTCCTGGGCCTGATCGCCCGCCGCGAGGGCGAGATCGGCAACCTCCTCGCCGACGGGCACGCTGCGCGCGGCCCGGGCGTTCGGCCACGGCTCCGAGGACTACGCCATGCAGGTCAAGGGCCTCGAGATCGCGGCCTACAACTGCAAGTTCATCCCGGGCATGGCCCTGGCCTTCGGGGTGAGCCCGATCGGCGCCCACCACAAGGAGTCCTGGATCATCACCTTCGAGGTCAAGCAGACCACGCGCGAGTCCTACGGCCGCGACAAGGCCCAGAAGGTCGTCGACCTCCAGCGGATCCGGGGCGGCCTGTTCGAGTCGATCGTCACCTGCCGCTTCCCCTGGGTCGAGCTCGGCTGGGGCGTGGAGAACTACCCGAAGTACTTCAACACGATCACCGGGCAACGACTGGACGCTCGACGACTTCTGGCCGATCTCCGACCGGATCTACGCGCTGATCAAGCTCTTCTGGCTGCGCGAGTACCCGCGAGACCGACCGCACGGCCGACTATCCCGCCGGCCGTCTGGTTCGACCCGGCCAACGCCGACACCGAGGGCCCGATCGCCGGCAAGCATCCTCGAGCACGACAAGTACGACGGGCTGCTCCAGCACTACTACGACATCCGCGGCTACGACACGCGCGGCATCCCGACCCGGGCCACCCTGGAGCAGCTCGGGCTCGGCGCCGAGGCCGCCGCTGCGGAGGCGTACGCGACGCTCCGCTGACCATGAAGGTCACCGTCAAGCTGGCCGGGGGTCTCGTCCACACGCTCGGGTTCAGCGAACGGCAGCTCGAGGTCCCGCCGGGGACGACCGTCGCCGAGCTCCTGGACGCGGTCGGCATCGACCGCACCCGGCCCATGATCGTCGGCCGGAACGGATGGGCAATCGGCCCCCACGAGGCGCTCCAGGACGGCGACCGGATCCTGGTCTCGCCGGTCTTCTCCGGGGGCTGAACCGGATCGCTCCGCCTCGGCTCCGAGGCAACGCCGCGGCGTTCCGGGGCGACAGGGGAGGGGAGGGCGCGCGGGACGTGCGCCCAGGCGAATGTGGCACGACTTGCGCGAGAGGCGTACGATCCATCCATCGGACGCTCGTCCTTCGGCCGCCGGAGAGGTGCGCAGGTGACGTCGTCGGCCATGGTCGCAAGACCGGATCGTGCACGCAGGGCTCGCTCGGCAGGGCCGATCGCGACGCCGCCGTGCACGGCCGACCCGACGCACGGTGTGACCAACCTCGCCACGCGGCCCCGGGCGGGCAACATCAGCTCCGACACCCGCGCCGGCGCGTGACGGCGGTCGGGGCCAGTGCCCGCTCCGCCCGCCAGCCAGCCACGAACGAACGTCTTTCACAGACCTCAAGCGAAACCGGCGCCCATGGGAGGGCGCCGGTTCGTGTCTGTGGGAACGAATCTCGAGGGTCGCGTGACAGGTGGTGTAGTATGCTACAACACGCACCCGCTACACGAGGCTCGCTCGACACCGGGAGAGACCGATGACGCTGACTGTGCCAGAGGCGGCCCGACGCATCGGCCGCAACCCGGAGACGATCCGCCGGTGGATCAGGGCAGGGAAGTTGCCAGCGCGGAAGATCGGAACGCAGCATCTCATCGAGGAGAGCGATCTCGATGCCGTGACTCCAGGGCCGTTGCCCGCGCTCGACCCGGGTCGGACGCTGGACGATCGATCGCTTCTGGTGGCCCTGCACCAGGGTCGCGCGGAACGTGCCCACCAGATCCACGAGGCTGTGGCGCCATATCTCTCCGCCGCCCCAGACCGCCCGGCAGTCACGACCGACCCGTGGCAGTCGACGATCGTGGGACGCATCGTTCGCCTCGTTGATCCCGTCAGGATCGTGCTGTTCGGCTCGCGCGCGCGCGAGAGCGCCCGGGCCGACAGCGACTACGACCTGCTGGTGGTCGTGGACGCGGTTGCGAACCGTCGCGCAATGCGTATCGCCATCCGTCGGTCCTTCGACGATCTTCCAGTGGCGGCGGACGTCGTCGTGGCCACGGCCGAGGAGACCGACGGTCGCATTCCCGGTCGTCCAGCCGGCGTGGTGTACTGGGCCCTCCAGGACGGGCGGGTCATCTATCACCGCGGCAATGCCACCTGAGGCTGCGCTCTGGTGGCTCGGAACGGCGATCGGGGACCTCGCCGCCGCACGTGCACTGTTGGCTGTCGCCGCGGTGGCGCCCCGCCAGGCCGCCTATCTCGCCCAGCAGGCAGCGGAGAAGGCTATCAAGGTGACCATCGCGCTCCCGGGCCGCGAGCCTCCCTTGACGCACGATCTGCTCTTCCTGCTTGACCGCAGTCCGGGCGAGGCGGGCCTTCGCGGCGTGCTTGTCGACATCGTCGCCCTATCAGGTGCCCAGGCGGTCGCGCGCTATCCACAACCGGATGAACCCCCATACGACCTCGAAGAGGCCGAACAACTGGTTGCGGACGCTTCACGTCTCGTGGTCGGTGTCCAGGGCTATTTCGATCGGCTCGGCTTCGACGGCACCGGCCTGGCGCCTGTCTGACCCAAGGCTTCCCTGCGGCAAGTCGAGCGGGGACACACGAGCTGCGCTTGCTGGTTGTGGCCCTGGAGGCTGATCTGGTCGGGAGAGTGACTTCCGATAATGTAAGTTATGTCCGTCTAGAGAGAACCGAGGACCGTTACAGAGGCACACATCGATACGCTGTCGTGCAGAACGGACAACAATTCGCGCGATTGCACCGCCGACTGCGTTGGTACTGCAGCCTGCAGCTGACGCTCAAGGGCGCCGTGACTGAGTCCGGGCTGGGCGATAGCTATGTGGCCGACCACGAGCGGCCTTAGCACGCCATATGACATGGTTGCCCACCGGGCCACTTGTCCGCAGATCACATTGAGCTGTCGGAGGTTCCATCAACGACGATGGCAGCGGGAGAAGCGCGGCCGTTGAGGCGCGCGCCGAGTTCTTCCCAGAAGCCAACCTCGGTGATCCAGCGGCGGCTCTTGATGGCCTGCGCAATGACTTCCTGCAGATCCGTGACGCGAACCGATGGCGCGGGACCATGCGCGAACTTGGCGTGCCAGAGGCTTAGTACATCGATTTGCAAGTTCGGTGACGCATCGGCCACTCTTACGCCGCCAGATCCAGGGGCTTCAGGCCGGTCAGGACGTTGAGGAGATCCTTGCGGGTGAAGCGCCACTCGAATGGCCGGGCGACGCTCGCGTAGTGGTCCTGAAAGCCGATGAGACTGGCCTCGACCGCGGTGAGCGAGACGAACTGGTTCGGGGTCAGGACCTTCCGTTGAACGATGCTGAAGTAGATCTCGATCTGGTTGAGCCAGCTGGCGTGGACTGGGGTGTGGACCACCCGGACGTTCCTCCAGCGCTGCCGCAGGCGCCGCTCACAGGCCGCGCCCCGGTGGGAGGAGCCGTTGTCGAGAACCCAGAAGACCCGCCGGGCCGAGCGATACGGCTCCGCGCCCATGACCTGCTCGACGAGGCGCTCGAAGGGCGCGATCCCGGTCCGCTCCTCGCACCGGCCGAAGACCTCCGCCCGCCGGACGTCCCAGGCCGCGAGGTAGGCGAGCGCGCCGGCTCGTTCGTACTCGTGCTCGACCCGGACGGTCTGGCCGGGCCCGGCCTGGGTCCCGGGGTGGATCCGCGCCCGGGCCTGGATGCTCGTCTTCTCATCGGCGGACAGGACGAACTCGTCGGGGCGGAGTCGACGGCCCTTCCAGCGGCCGGCATACAGATCGAGGATCGGGCCGGCCTTGGCGGCGAAGTCCGGGTCACGGGGGAAGATCCAGCTGCGGTGGCGCCAGGGCCGGATCGCGTCCTCACTGAGCCAGCGCCAGAGGGTCGTCCCGGAGATCGTCGCGGCGATCCCGCGCGCGATGACCGCCCGGCGAAGCTCGGCGATACTGAGCCGTGCGAGGGGCAGCCCGAGCTGCGCCGGGCGAGCGCAGGCGAGGGCCTTCACCTCAACCGCCACCGCAGGGGGAAAAACGGGCGGGTCGGCCGCCCCTCGGTCGATCGGCAAGTCCGGCTCGACCTTCCTCGAAGAACCGCTTGCGCCACCGGCTCACGACCTGGCGGGGCATGTCGAGCTTTGCCGCGATCTCGTCGTTCCCCAGACCATCGGCGGCGAGGAGGATGATCTTGGCCCGGACGACCTCCCAGTACGGTGACGTGTACCTGGCCGCCTGGTGGTCGAGCACCCGACGCTCCTCCGGGGTCAACACGATGACGAACGGGCTCCGCTGCGGCATGACCTCCCTCCTTCGGGAGAATCATACCCGCTCAGGTCACGGCCGGTGCGTCACCGTACTTAGGAACTTGAGTACTTAGGAGTAAGAAGGTCTACCTCGCGGGCGGTGTTCTGGCCGCCTTCGAATGCAAGCTCACCCTCAGGCCGGAACACGTCAATAAGGCGGCGGAGACCTCCCGCGCCATACGCGCACTCGCACTTCCGCGCGAGGGGACGCCCTACGAGGAACTCCGCTCACCAATCGCGTTCGGTCTGCTGGCACACAGGACGGCGATCCGCCGCGATCCCGAGGACCGCGTTGATGCGTTGCTCAACAGCGCACTGATGACCGACGATCGTCCTCGTGAGGCACTCGACGTCCTGACGGTCGCCAACTTGGCAACGTGGCGGAGTATGGCCGTCCTCATGACGCCGCAGCCCCAGGCTTGGGAGGCCACCAGAGCAATGCATGGGCTTCCTGAGGAGGGTGGTATCCAGCTCAACTACATGCGCTGGTATCCGTGGGCAGGGATGCCTGCGGTTCGGCCCCGGCCGCTGTACAACCTCATCGAGCACCTGATGAGCATCGTCGCGCTGGAGGTCCCTCTGTATAGGCCGCTCGCCGAATACTGGTCGCGAGCCGCACATGACGAGTCGAATGCACGGAGCATCGCATCGCGCGTGTGGCCCTTCTCAATCCTGTCTGAGCCGGTGGCAAACGCAGTGCGGCGCGGACGGCTCACTAACGGTCCAAGGTGGTCTCCTTGGACCATGGCGATCTTCTAGGCGCCGGAGCCCGATCGGTTCGGGTGAGCCCGTCATAGCGGTTGGGGTTCATCATCGGCTCGCCCCGGCTCTGCACCGGGCGCTCCGCTCTCCTCGGAGGATGGGCGCGCGCCGGGCGTCTGGGGGTCGTGCCATTCGGCTCTCGACCCTGTTGGGGTCCCATTGGATTGTTCAGCCATGAGCGACGAATGCCTCATGACCGAGGACTGCCCGGGCTACGACCGCGACCGACGGATGTGCCTCCTCCGTCCGGGTGACTGCGAGTTCTCGCCCGCTGACGGCGACGCCGCTCTGATGTTCGAGACGCCCGAGGCGCTGACGCCCGACGCCTCCGCAGAAGCAGTGTCGCGATAGGGTGGGAGAGACGCCTCGCCAGGAAGGAGGCGGAGGATCGAGATGAAGACCGATGAGTCCGCGAAGATCGACTGGGAGAGCTGGGAAGCAGAGTCGGCGAAGGTCAGGAACATCCCCAACCCGGTGATCCCCCTGATGGTCGCGGCGAGTGCACCGGCCACGCTCGTGACCCTGTGGGGCCTCCTGTTCATCGTCTTTGCGACGAAGCCGATCCGCCCCTACGCCAGCGGGGTGTGGCTTCCGGCCGACCTGGTGATGTCCGTGATGCTCGGCGTGTTCGCTGGGCTCATGAGCCGGGGGCTCCGGGGGTTCGCCGGGATCGTGCTCGGCATGACCGGCGCCATCGCACTGCAGCTCTTCGTCCTGACCGGTCAGGCTTCCTGGACCCCGTCGGTCGCGACGACGCTGTCCGGGTCGTCCTGGCTGCCGAACGTGGCGACCTCTCTGGGGCTCGGTCTCGCCGCACTCGTCGTCGGTTATGCGCCGACCAGGGTCGCGTTGCACATCCTGGCACCGAGGCCGGGTGATCAGGCGGCACCGATGGACCGTTCGCGACGACGCTTCGCCCCGCCGCTCAGCGTCGCGGCTGTCGGGATCCTCGTGAGCGTCCTGCTCCTTGCCGATGCCTCGATCTCGGCCTACGTCCACCCGGTCGCCCTGCAGCAGATCACCGGGAAGAGCAGCATCGTGCAAGGCGCCGGGGGGCTCCTCGCGGTGCTGATCGCCGGATGGGCCGCCACCGGAACAGTGATCGAGGCCCGGCGACCACGGCGTTCGCCCGGGCGGGAGCTAATCGCAGGACTCGCGACGGCGCTCCCGCTCGGGTCGCTGGCACTGGTCGCCATCGACCTCACGCACAACCCCTTCTGAGACCGACGGCAACCTATGCCTCACTGACGGTATCGAGCGCGGATCTCACGCTGATCGCGGCCCGCTCGGAGGTCCGGCGAGCGCGCCGCCACCATCAACTGGTACACCTTGCTGCCGCACTCCACGTATTCACGGCGTCGCCCGTCCTAATCCTGCGTGCGGCTCGATAAGTGCCATTGGACACAGGTGCGCTCGACCAGACACCGGACGTGGCGTGGTCGCAGAGCCTCGACGCTGCTCTTGCCGCCGCCGGTTACGGGAGCACGCTGCGCCTCGTGCCCGGAGGCGGACCACATGGGGGTCGTGAGCGCGCCCGAGACCATCGTGTTCATCCTCGCCCTCGCCAAGGGGACGTAAAGCGTCGTACGCGGGCGAGCGGCGAACGGCGCGCCCCGGCTCCGCACGGGACGCCCGCTCCGCTTCGGCGGGATTGGAGGCGCACCGGGCGACCGGGGTCGCTTCACGACGAACGCCTCCAGCCGCATCGTCCTCGTCGGTGAGGCCCCCGGCGCCGGAGGGGCAACTTGTCAGCCGATGCCGAAGTACCGGCTCAGTAGCACGTAGGCGATCACCAGGAAGACGGCGATGGCCACGATCGCCATCGTGATCATCCTTCGCACCTCGAAGTCCAAGCCGCAGTTCTGGCGGGGCCCGCGTTGTCGTACGGTCCGTAGATGCCCATGGGAATTGCAGCCACGAACCCGAACCGAGCGTAATAGCGCGGGTCGCCGAGCACGAGGATCAGGCGCTCGCGACGACGAGCCGCTCGTGGGATCCGGTCCGCACGAGGGCCGAGCCTGCCCCCTTCTGCTGCCATTCGGGCGCCACCGCGACGGGCGCGAGCGCGAGCGCCGGGCGTCCACCGACCGTGATCCGGCTCACAGTCGAGAACCCGACGACGCAGCCGCGTGGTTGGCCCAACGGTCGGGCTACGAGCGCGAACCCGGGAAGCCAGACATCCGAGACACGGAGCCTCTCGACCAACTGGGCCTCGTCCTCCCGCCCGAACGCGGCGGCCACGACAGCATGGACGTTCGGGAAGTCCGAAGGGCGGGCCTGCTCGACCAGCCAGTCCATGGGTCAAGACGTCCCGTGTGCTCAGTCAGCAGGCGTCCTCGATGGAAGGGCTGCGAGAGCCGCGTTGATCGCCGCCACGGTCTCCTCGGGGTTCTGCGACCTCCACGATGAGCGCGGCGTAGTGCTCGTGGTCGAGTTCGATCTTCACCGCAACCTCGGGGTGGTGGACGTCGAGGAACCACCACCGCCTGTCGTAGAACGTGCCCGCCGCGACGACGCCGGGGAGTGAGGTGCCCCCAAGGCGCAGCCCATGCCGCTCGCGGAGAGCGTCCGGATCTTGCGAGGCGCCCCGGACATGGGTGAGGGGCACCTCCAGGCTGCTCTTGAGCGCGAGCACCTTGTCGAAGCCCTCGACCACCACGCGCAGGTAACCGTTCGACGATCTCGACCTCAGTCACGGTGCTCCTCGACCATCGCAGAGGGCTGGTGGCGGCGTCTCGTCGACTCGGCCCCGAGGATCGTGGCGATACGGTGGCCAAGGTACTTCGAGCACTTCGGTCTGTGCCATCTCAACCTCCCGACGACTGAATGTCATGAAGAAGGGCCTCCGTGGTGAGAACGTGGGTTCTCTGCGGAACCAGCACCAGGAGGCCCATGCATGTTGTACGCCGGATTGGACCTCTCGCGCCAGAGGCTTGACGTCCATGTCCTTGACGAGGAGGGCCGGACCGTGGAGGTGACGGCGACGACGCCGGAGACCTTCGGGCTCCACGAGCTCGTCGCCCGCCTGTCGCGGTACGGCGAGGAGGTGACCGCGGTCATCGAATCGATGAACGGCGCCCGCTTCGTCCATGACCAGCTCGAGCTGTATGGCTGGGACGTGGAGATCGCCGACGCGGTCAAGGTCAAGGGCCTGGCACCCCTGGCGGCCAAGACCGACAAGATCGACGCCAGGGTCCTCGCCGAGCTCGGGCGGCGCGAGCTCGTGCCGGCGATCTGGCTGCCCGACCCGACCGTCCGCGCCGAGCGCGAGCGGGCCCGCTTCCGACTCCACCTCGTGCGCCACCGGACGGCGCTCAAGAACCGGATCCACGCCACCCTGATCGCCTTCGGTCACCCCGTCCCGGTGAGCGATCTCTTCGGGGCCAAGGGCCGGGAGCTCCTCGCGAGCCTCGCGGTCCCCGAGCCCTGGGCGACGACGCTCCTGCGCAGCCTCCACTTCGTGGACGAGCTCGACGCGCAGATCGCGGCCTGCGAGGCCGAGCTCCGGGCCGCGGGTGCCGACCATCCGTACGTCCCGCTCCTGATGACCGTCCCCGGGATCGCCTGGGTGCTCGGGTACACGATCGCGGCCGAGATCGGGGACATCGAGCGGTTCGCCACGCCCAAGAAGCTCGCCGGGTACACCGGGCTGTGCCCGCTCGTCCGCCAGTCGGGCCGCCGGGACGACCGGGGACCGCTCGCCAAGAACGGCCCCAAGTACCTGCGCTGGGCCCTCATCGAGGCGGCCACCCACGCCGCCCGGGATCCCGCCTATCGGGACAGGTACGAGCACACCAAGCGTCGCCTCGGCCGTCAGCGCGGCATCAAGGTCGCCCGGGTCGAGCTTGCCCGTGAGCTCACCACCGCGATCTGGCACATGCTCACCCGCGACGAGCCATTCAATCCCGGCAGGTCCCCCGCGCGACCTCTGGTCGCTTCGACGACCCTCGACTGAGATGGACCGCCGGACATCCGATCCAACCTGGTCCTCCCGACGAGGAGGCGATAGAGAGATGAGCAGAACTCAGCCCACGATCACGATGTCCCGGTCCCGGTCGGCACCGTTGACAGCCGGCCCTTCTTCATAGAGAGGTCACGTGCCGGGCTTGACGACCATCAGGAAGACGATGGCGACGATCAGGATGCCCGTGAAGATCCCGCCGCGCAGGATCTTCCTGACGGTGGCCGGGATCTCGGGCGGCGGCGGCGTGCCGGGCGCCGGAGGCGTCCCGGTCAACTCGATGAGGCGGTGCAGGGCGTTCCGCTGGACAGTCAGCGAGAAGCTGAACGCGATGATGTACAGAAGGATCGCGAGCGCGAGCCACCAGCCCGTCGTGAACTCGTCAGTCGGGGCCGAGATGAAGACGAGGACGCCGGTGACTGCCTGAACGCCCGCCAGCGGGTAGACCAGCCCGTTGTTGATCGCGGCTGTCTGTCGGGCACTGAAGTTCGCATGCTGCGGTTCACGGCCCGCGATCACCCCCATGATCGAGTAGGCGAAGGTCGGCCCAAACGCGACGATGGCCCCCAGCACATGCAGGAAGAGCAGGTACGGGAAGAGCCGCGTGAGATCCATGGCAACCTCCGCCGGGCAGCGTATCGACTGATGCGGAGGATAGACCGGGGATACGCGCTCGGTGCGACGCCGGTCGGCGTCTCAGTGGTCGTTCTGGTTGAACGCGTTGGGGTTGAACCACAGCGGCCGACCATCGCGGACCGCCTCCTCGGTGCTGTTCGCCGACCACACCGCACGCTCGATGAGATGCCGGGCGAGCACATGCAATGCATGCCGGTCGCAGCCGTCCTCAAGGTGCTGCTGGTGCCGCCGCAGGGCCGCCGCGTAGACGGTGAGCATCGCGTCGACGGTCGGGTCCATCAGGCCGTGCCTCCAGCGTCTGTGGCGTGCGCCACGCCTTGGTGGGTCGGGGCCATGACGGTCGAGTCGCTCTGGCCCGGACCTGTCTGACCCTCCTCACGGGAGACCTGCCGCTCGTCGCGCCCGCTACGTGTCGCAGACAGCAGCGCAGACAGCAGTAGGGACTCACATCGCCCCTTTCCGGAGGTCGCCGGACACCCTGATTTACGCTCAGTTGGCGGCCTCTGACCCCTATCGCTCATGGCTCCTGACAACTACGTCCATTCGCACGGCGACAACTACATCTACTCGGGCTCGACGCGTGACTTCGGGTTCAGGGAGGATGCCGGGGTGTGCGCCGGGGCGCGGACGGTCTTCGCCCGCGACATCTCGGCGGTCCGCCTCGGGCGACCATCGAACCTCGTGGTCATCTCCACGTGCCACCTGGGCGAGTCGGGCACGACGATGCCCGCCGCCTTCGCGATCGCGAAGACGAAGAGCGGGCCGGGGCGCCTGGGCGGGCCCGAGCTTCTACCTGGGCTATGCCGGCGAGGCGTGGGACAGCGACGAGTACGCGTTCGAGACGCGATTCTGGAGCGCGATCGGGCCGGGCTACGGCGTCGGACAGGCATTCGACTTCGCGAGGCTCGGGTCGTTCAACGTCGGGTTCGCTCCCAACTGGTACGGGAGCTACGTCTGGACTGGCCGAGCCGGGCCCCTGCCGACCGGCTGCACCAGCTGTCTGTGAGGTGGTGACGATGCGCGCACGAATGAAGTCCCTGGCGCGGCGGCGCTGCGCCAGGCTGGTCGCTGCGATCGCCGTCGCTGGCGGCGGCGATCGCGCTGGGCGCCCCGGCGGGGATCTCGCCGGGGCGATGCGGCGGACCGGTTCGTCGTCGGCGGCCCGGTCGCCGATCGCACCCCGGTCGCCGCGGACCGGGCCGGCGCGACCCTGGCGCTCGCGGCAGCCTTCCGCTCCCGCCTCGGCCTGCCGGCGCCGGCGACGTCACGTGTCGAACGGGTCGTGGACCGGTTCGACGGCACGGCGTACGACGAGGTCACCGCGAGCGATGGCGCGGGCCAGCCTCTGCACGTGGCGCGGTTCGACGCACGGGGACGCCTCGTCGGCGCGGTGGCGTTCGGATGGCAGGCGGCAGGCGGCCCGCCGCTCGCGAACGCCGCCACGGCCCGCGCCCGCGCCAACCGGCTGGCCGCCGACCTGGGCCTCGAACCGTCGGGCACGCCGGACGTCAGGCAGGCTCCCGACGACACGGGCTGGACCCTGACGTGGCCGAGGCTCGGTGGACGGCGTGCCCGTCGTGGGCGACGGCGTTCGCGTCGATCTCTGGCCGGATGGCCGGATGCACGCGATCGTGCGGACCGAGCGCCCGCTCGCGCCGCGGCCGTCGGCGACGCTCGACGAGGCGACGGCACGCAGCAGGGCGACCGCGACGCTCGGGACGATCTTCGGCAGCCGCGCCGGCCAGGTCCGGATCGCCTCGATCGCGCTTGGCTGGGTTGCGCCGAACAGCGCGTTCGACCCGACGGGGCCGGACGCACCCGGCGCCACGCTGCGCCTCGCCTGGGTCGCGGAAGCGCGCACCTCCGGCGACCTCGCGGACGGGCTCCGGGCGGTGAAGCTCTTCCTGGACGCGGGCACCGGGACGCTCATCGGGGGCGACGTCCTCCGGTGAGCAGTACCCCGCCGAACCGCTTCGTCGCTCCTCGCCCGGCCGGCGGCCGGGCGAGGAGCCGCCACGCCGCCGGGTGCGGGTCGCGCCTCGTACGCGTCCTCGTCGGCCTCGCGATCACAGGGTGCGCGCCCGTCGCGCACCGCGCCCGTCGCGCCGACCGCGCCCGTCGCGCCGACGCCGGGCGTCAACCGAAGCGCGGCCGCGAGCCCGACCGTGGCCGTTTCGCGGCTCCGGCCGCCCCCACCCGCGGGGGCGACCGGGCCGGGTCTCCTCCTGCTCGCCTACGACGGCGATGGAGCGACGCTCAGCCTGGTTCGGCTCTCGGGCGAGGTCGTGCCGCTTCCCCTGCCCGATCCGGCCGTCGCCGCGGTTGTGCCAGCCGCGGGCGGGCGGCTGGTGGCCGTGCTCCGGGACGGCAACGCGTTCGTGGCACCTGGCGGGCCGGCCGGGCTCCTGGCGGGCACCGGATGGCGCGCCCTCCCGCTCACGGGTTCAGGGGCGCTGCCCGCCGGCACGATCGTGTGGTCCGCGACCTCGTCGCCGGACGGCATGCAGGTGGCGGCCGTCGCGAGACCGCGCGACGCCGAGTCACCCAGCGCCCTCGTCGTCATCGAGCCGGGCAGCGGCCGGCGCGACGTCCGGCCCCTGGCCGACGGATCGGAAGGCGTCCCGCCGGCCTGGATCGGTCCTGGCCGTGTCGCGATCATGGAACGCGACCGCTTCGATCAACCCTTTCTCGCCCTCATCACCGCCGCCACCGGGCGGGTCACGGATCGGCTGGCGATTCGCGCGCTCGCGTTCGGGACGTCGGGGGATGCCCGGTCGGCGGTCGTCGTGGAGAGCGATCGCATCGTCGTCGGGCCGACTGCGTCGGTGCTCGAGACGCGGCGCGCCCCCGACGCAGGACCGACCATGCCCGCGGAGGATGTCGTGCGCGGCGGGGTCGCCCTCAGCGCCGATGGCAGCTTCCTCGCGGCGGCAATCGAGGAGGGCAATCCCGGACCCAGCCGGATCGCGGTCTACGAGAACACCGGCGGCGCGTGGCACGACGTGATCCGGGTCCAGCCACCCGTCAGCGCTTCGGGCGGCTGGCTGGCGTGGCTTCCCTGAGGCGGGGTTGCGGACGGTCCGGGCAGGCTGCCCGGCGGAGGTCAGCCGGGGACGGCCTCGGCCGTCGCCGCCGTGAAGATCGAGACCTGCGCCTCTTCACGCAGCATCTGCCCCAGGATCTTCTGGAGCGTGAGCTGGTGGACGCAGCTCTGCCAGCTCTCGAAGTAGTGGCACGTGCAGTGCCAGGCACCGGCATCGAGGCTCACCTGGTGGGTGTCGTTGTCCCCACGGAACGTGACGCTGAGGCGATCGAACTCGACCCGATCCTGCTCGCGGGCATACCGATTCGCCTTCTCGACCTTGCCGATGAGAGAGCTGTGCATCGCGGCGATTCCTCCGTTGTCACCTGGACTCCAAGAGGCCGGCGCCCGGTCGAAGCGTCCGGTCGACCAGCGGACGGTCGTTCCGAGAACTCTACAACCCCCCGCCAAGAGAGGCGCGGGCCGAACGTCCCGGCGGGGCGCCACGCGGCCTGCCGGATTCGGGCCGTCGGCGATGTCGGCGCCCGCGGCGCGGAGGCGCGTCAACCCCGGACCAGCGCCTCGCCGGCGGCGACGCACGCGTCGGCAGCCGGCTGCGAGGTCGCCTCCGTGTAGACGCGGACCAGCGGCTCCGTCCCGCTGAAGCGGACCAGCAGCCACGATCCGTCCGCGATGAAGAACTTGAAGCCGTCCCCGGTGGTCAGCTCCACGGTCCTGGTGACCGGCTGGCCGGCCAGCTCGGCCGGGGCGCGTTCGACCAGCTCGACCAGGAGGCGCTCCTTGACCGATGCGTAGATTGCGCGGTCCACGTGGATGTCCAGGCGCTGGTAGAACGACGGCCCGGCGATCTCGTGAAGGTGCTCGATCGCCCGCGAGGCCGGCCACCGGCCAGCCGCTCGCTCGCGCAGGAAGAGGTCCAGGAGGAGCAGGTCGGCGTAGATGCCGTCGCGCTCGGGCAGGTGCATGCCGAAGCCGTAGCCGCCGGATTCCTCGCCGCCGTACATCGCGCCGGTCTCGATCATCCGGGGACCGACGTACTTGAAGCCGACCGGGGTCTCGTGGACCGCGATCCCGTAGCGCTGCGCCGAGACGCTCGGCCATCGAGGTGGTGTTGACGCTCTTGACCACCGGAGCGTGCATCCCCCGATGCTCGACGAGGTAGTACATCAGCAGCCCGTAGACCTGCAGCTGGTGGATGAAGACACCCCGCTCATCCACGGCGCCCGCCCGGTCGGCGTCCCCGTCGAGGAGCAGGCCCAGGTCGAACCCGCCCGCCGCGACGATCCCGAGCGCCTCGTCGATGTTCGGCCGGATCGGCTCCGGGTTCACGCCGCCGAAGTAGGGGTTGCGCTCCGTGTGCAGCTCGGTCACCCGGATCCGGCCGCCCGCGAGCAGGCGGCTGAGCCAGCCCGCCCCGGCACCCCACATCGGATCGACGAGGATGCCGACGTCCGCCGCCTTGAGGGCGTCCAGGTCGACGGTCCGCCGGACGAACTGCTCGTAGCCGGGATACGGGTCATAGCGCTCCACGAGGCCGGCCGCCTCCGCGTCGGCGAACGGACGCCGCGGGATGGCCGCGCCGCCGTTGCCGGCGATCGTCTTCTCGAGGACCGCCAGGAGCTCCGGCCCGGCCGCGGCGCCGGTCGGGGACTTCACCTTGAAGCCGTTGTCGGTCCAGGGATTGTGACTGGCGGTGATGACGATGCCGGCGGCCGCGCCGCGCTGGACCACTTCGTAGCTGGACATCTGGGTCGGGACCGCGGACGCCGCGTAGGCGACCGGGATCTCGTACGCGAGCAGGACCTCGGCCGCGGCGGCCGCGAAGTGCTCCGACGCGAAGCGACGGTCGTAGGCCAGGACCACGCCCTTCGCCTGCTCCCCGCGTTCCACGACGTAGCGCGCGACGCCTTCCGCGCAGCGGCGAACGTTCTCGAACGTGAAGTCGTCCGCGACCCTGGCCCGCCAGCCGTCCGTGCCGAAGACGATGTTCGTGGGTTGCGGCCGCTCCGCGATCGTCACCTGTCCTCCTCCCGGGCCCGCGCCAGCTCCTCGGCGATGGCACGGACCTCCTGCGAGCGATCGGCCGCGCAGACAAGGAGGGCGTCGGGCGTGTCCACGACGATGGTATCGCGCAGGCCGATCGTCACGACGAGGCGGGCGCCGCCCATGACGAGCGTCGATTCCGACCCGCGGTCGAGGCGCGCGCCGAACCCCACCGCGCCGGCCGGCTCGCCGGCCGCACGGGCGCCGGCAACGAGGGCATCGCGGAGCGCCGCCCAGCTGCCCAGGTCGCTCCAGCCCACGTCGGCGCGCAGCATCACGACGCCGCCCGCACGCGACGCCGGCTCCATCACCGCGTAGTCGATGGACGTGGCCCGCAGGGTCGCGTAGGCGGCGTCGAGCGCTGCCGGATCGGCGGGTCCCGCCCCGACGGCGGCCTCGACGGCCGCCTCGATGTCCGGAGCGTGGACCGCGAGGGCGGCCCGGATGGCGTCGCGGCGCCAGGCGAAGATCCCGGCGTTCCAGGCAACCGGGGCGGGACCCGCCAGGAGCGCCAGCGCCGCGTCCACGGACGGCTTCTCGACGAACCGCGCGACATCCAGGGCACCCGTGGCGCCCGGCCGCTGCCCCGCCGCAACGATGTAGCCGTACCCGGTTTCCGGGCCGGTCGGGGCAATCCCGAGGGTCACGAGCGGCCCGCCGCCGGTGCCCCGAAGGCCGTCGGCCGCGACCGTCGCGGCGTCCCGCAGCACCGCCCGGAACCCCTCCTGGTCCGCGACCAGGTGGTCCGCGGGGAGGACCAGCATCACGTCGTCGGGGGGCCGCTCGATCGCGGCCGCCGCATAGCGCGATGGCGGCCGCGGTGTTCCGGCCGACGGGCTCGCCGAGGACCTGCCCGCGATCGAGCTCCGGGAGCTCTTCGAGGACGAGCGACGACGTACCGACGGTCGGTGACCACCACCACGTCGCCGGGCCCGAGGAGGGCGGGGACCACGCGCTCGAAGGTCGCCCGGAGGAGCGTCCGTTCGCCCAGCAACGGCAGGAACGGCTTGGGTCGGTCGGGTCGTGAGAGCGGCCAGAGGCGCGTGCCGCCACCACCGGCAAGGATCACGGCGTACATCGGGCGATCCAGGAAGCGCGGGGCGTGGCAGCCGGGCTGCGCTGCGCTCAGGCCGGCTCGGACGCGATGCCGGTGGGCTGCGGGCGGCCGCAGTCCGCCGCGAGGAGGGCCGCCTTGTCCGTTCGTTCCCAGGACAGATCCAGGTCCGGCCGGCCGAAATGACCGTAGGCGGCGGTCTGCCGGTAGATCGGCCGGCGAAGGTCCAGCGCCTCGATGATCGAGGCGGGTCGCAGGTCGAAATGCCGGTCGATCGCGGCGCGGATCACGTCGTCGGGGACGCTTCCCGTCCCGAACGTCTCGATGGAGACGGAGAGCGGGTGCGCGATGCCGATCCCATAGGCGATCTCGATCTCGAACCGGTCGGCGAGACCGGCAGCCACCACGTTCTTGGCAACCCAGCGGGCAGCGTACGCGGCCGAGCGGTCGACCTTCGTGGGGTCCTTGCCGGAGAAGGCGCCGCCGCCGTGGCGCGCCATCCCGCCGTAGGTGTCGACGATGATCTTTCGGCCCGTGAGGCCCGCGTCGCCCATCGGGCCGCCGGTCACGAAGCGCCCGGTCGGGTTCACGTGCATGACCGGATCGGTCGGACGGAGCTCGGCGGGGATGGTGGGCAGGATCACCGATTCGATGATGTCGCGCCGGATGCGGTCCGCCCGGGCGTCCGGGTCGTGCTGTGAGGCCACCACCACGGTCCGCACGCGCACGGGAACGCCCCGGTTGTACTCGACGGTGACCTGGGTCTTGCCGTCCGGGCGCAGGTACGGCAGCTGGCCCGACTTGCGGGCCTCGGCCAGGCGTCGGGCCATCCGATGGGCCAGCGCGATGGGGAGCGGCATCAGCTCCGGCGTCTCGCGGCAGGCATACCCGAACATCATCCCCTGGTCGCCGGCGCCGAGCTCGTGGAGGGCGGTGCCGTCCTCGCGGACCTCGAGCGCCGAGTCCACGCCCTGGGAGATGTCGGGCGACTGCTCCTTGATGCTGACGAGCGTCCCGCAGGTCAGGTAGTCGAAACCGTACTCGGCACGGGTGTAGCCGATCTCCTTGACCGTGTCGCGGACGACGCTCTGGAAGTCGATGTAGGTCGAGGTGGAGATCTCCCCGAGCACGAGGACGAGGCCCGTCGTCGTGGCGGTCTCGCATGCCACGCGCGCGTCCGGGTCGTCGCGGATGATCGCGTCGAGGATGGCGTCCGAGATCTGGTCGCACATCTTGTCCGGGTGACCCTCGGTCACGGATTCGGAGGTGAACAGGTATTCGGCCGCGTCGACGATCGAGGTCATGGCAGTTGAGCTCTCCCCTGGGATGGTCACGGGCAGCCTAGCACCCCCCGGCGGGGGCCCGGCGCCCGGTCACGTGGTCGGGCGGCTCCGGTCCGTCGATCCACCGACGAGCGGGAGCGGCGGCAGCGTGTCGGCCGGGACGAACCCGAAGACTGCGCCGTAGAACGCCAGCTCGGCCTGGGCGGACCGGAGGATCGAGGACGCCTTTCGGAACCCGTGGTCCTCGCCCTCGAACGGGATGTAGGCGTGGGGAACGCCGTTGGCGCGCAGCGCCGCGACGATCCGCTCCGCCTCCGCGGGCGGCACCACCCGGTCGTCGAGGCCCTGGAGGACCAGGACCGGACAGCGGATGCCGTCCGCGTGGAAGACCGGCGAGCGGGCCTCGTAGATGTCCCTGGCGGCCGGGTACGGCCCCACCAGGCCTTCGAGGTAGCGCGACTCGAACTTGTGGGTCTCGGCCGCGAACGCCGCGAGGTTGCCGATCCCGAAATAGCTGACGCCGGCCGCGAAGACATCCCGGAACGCGAGCGCGGCGAGCGTCGTGAACCCGGACGCGGAGCCGCCTTCGATCGCGAGGCGGGCCGGGTCGACGATCCCGCGGGCCGCCAGCGCCCGGGCCCCTGCCACGCAGTCGTCGACGTCCACGATGCCCCAGCGTCCGTCGAGTCGCTTGCGGTACTCGCGGCCGTAGCCCGAGCTCCCGCCGTAGTCGACGTCGAGGACGGCGATCCCGCGCGTCGCGAGGACCTGGACCGAGATCGCGAGGCCCGTGTAGGCCCCGGCCGTTGGACCGCCGTGGCTGGTCACGACCAGTGGCGGCAGCTCCCCGTCCGGCGCCCGGACGGCCCGGTTGTGGGGCCGGTACAGGATCCCGCGCGCGGTGCGCCCACCGGTCGTCGGGAACTCGATCGGCTCCCCGGTCGCGAGGTCGGCCGGATCGAGCGCGGCATCCGACGCGCGCCGGAGCACCTCGAACGAACCGTCGGCGAGGTTGACCAGCACCACCGACCGGAATGCGGCCGGAGCGGCCGCCAGGCAGACAAGGCTGCCACCTCGTATGCCCAGGTAGTCCAGCTCGGTGAACGGGAGGGGGATCTCGAGCGGGGCCGTCGCGCCGGGGCGACCGATGCGGTAGAGGCGATCGCGCCCCCCCGACCGGCCCGCGGCAACGATGCGTCCCGTCCTCGTCGAACCCGTAGTCGGCGTAGCCGAAGTTCCATTCAGGCCCGCCGATCTCGGCCGCCATCGGCGCGACCGGGACCAGTCGCACGGCCGCGTCGCCGCTCCCGCCGGCCACGACGCGGTGCAGGTTGAGCCAGCCGTCCAGCTCCGCGGACACGTGGAGGGCGCCGTCCGGCGACCACGCCGGCTGCGTGACCCAGGTCACCGCGTCGCCCGCCACGACCGCGGCCGCGCCCAGCGAGCCGTCGGCTCGGACCGCCGCGACGACGCACTCCGTCCCGTCCCAGGGCATGTTCGGGTGGCTCCAGCGGATCCAGGCGAGGCGGAGCCCGTCCGGCGAGAGGCGCGGCGCCGCGACGAAGTCCGAGCCGCCGGCCAGCTCGACGATGCGCGCCGGGTCCTCCGCGGCCGAGCCGTCCAGCGGGACCGCCACCAGCGTGTTGACGGCCTCGCGGCCCTGGACCGCGTGGTCCTCGCGGACGCAGACGAGGCGTCCCCGGGCTGCGTCGAGGCAGGGGTCCGCGTAGCGCCAGCGGCCATCCGGCGTCAGCGGCGTCGCGGTTCGGTCGGGGCCCACGCGCAGCAGCCGCCCGGTCGAGAAGTCGGAGACGACGACAAGGTCTCCGACAGCAAGGTACGCCGCCCCGCCGTACTCGTGGACGCGCGTCCGGACGTTGATGCCGGCCGGGCTGACGTCGCGGACGCCACCCTCACGGGTCCACCGGACCAGCGTCTGGCGACCGGCGTCCTCGGCGCGGCCCTCCAGCCACGTCACGGCGGCGCCGTCCCAGCGCGGCTCGGCGAGCCGGACGAACCCGGCCGCGACCAGCTCGAGGGCCACGGGCGAACTCCAGCTGCCGTACGGCGCCACCGCCCGGGGCGCTGCTCCGTCGGTCGCGACGAACCGGTCGGGGAGCGATCTCTCTGTCATCGGTGGCTTACGTCCCGCTCTTCCATGAGTTCGTATAGGCTTCCTGCTCGGCCGTCATCCCGTCGATGTGGTGGCCCAGCGCCTCGAGCTTGAGGCGGGCGACCTCCCGGTCGATCGCCTCCGGGACGACGTAGACGATGCTCTCCAGCTCGGCGTGGTGCTGGGCCACGTACTCCGCGCAGAGCGCCTGGTTGGCAAAGCTCATGTCCATCACGGCGGCGGGATGGCCCTCGGCCGCGCCCAGGTTGACCAGCCGGCCCTCGGCGATGAGATGGACCTTCTTGGGCCCCAGGTCGAACTCCTGGACGTTCTCGCGGACCTCGCGGACGTGGCCCTCGGCGAGCGCGCGCAGCGCCCTGAGGTCCAGCTCGGCGTCGAAGTGGCCGCTGTTGGCCATGATCGCGCCGTCGGGCATCGCCACGAAGTGCTCCCGCCGGAAGACGTTCACGTTGCCGGTGGCGGTGATGAACAGCTCGCCCCAGGGCGCCGCCTGGTCGACCGTCTTCACCTCGAAGCCGTCCATGAGCGCCTCGAGGGCGCGGACGGGGCTCACCTCGACGACGGCGACGTGGGCGCCCATCCCCTTGAGGCGCGAGGCGATCCCCTTGCCGACCCAGCCGTAGCCGGCGACCACGGCCCGGCGCCCGGCGAGCAGGATGTTCGTCGCCCGCAGGATCCCGTCGATCGTGCTCTGGCCGGTCCCGTAGCGATTGTCGAAGAGGTGCTTCGTCTCCGCCTCGTTGACCGCGACCACGGGGAACCGCAGCGCGCCGTCCTTCGCCATGGCGCGGAGGCGGATGACGCCCGTGGTGGTCTCCTCGGTGCCCGGCGAGCACCTCGCCGAGCTGGCCCGGCCGTTCGCCGTGGAGCAGCGAGACCAGGTCGCAGCCGTCGTCCATGGTGATCTGCGGGTGGGTGTCGGCGACCGCGTTGAGGTGCGCGTAGTACGTGCCGCGGTCCTCGCCGCGGCGCGCGCAGGTGGCGATCCCGTACCGCGCGGCCAGCGCGGCCGCCACGTCGTCCTTCGTGGAGAGCGGGTTGCTGGCCGCGAGCGCGATCTCCGCCCCGCCCGCGGCGAGCGTGCGCATCAGGTTGGCGGTCTCGGTGGTGACGTGGAGGCAGGCGGCGATGCGCAGGCCCCGGAGCGGCAGCTCCCGCGCGAATCGCTCCCGGATGAGCCGGAGGACGGGCATCTCGCGCTCCGCCCACTCGATCCGGCGGACGCCTTCGTCGACGAGGCCGAGGTCGGTGACGTCGTGGGGCGGCAGGGCAGTCGGGATGGTCATGGCGGGCAGGATCTCCGGCGGGCGGATGGACGATCGGCCGCGATGGGCGGGCGTGGCCACTGATTATGCCCGACGCCGGGCGCGTGCCCGGCGGTCAGCTCTCGCCGCGCCCCAGCAGCCGCCGGATGGGGCCCGGAAGCGCCGAGAGCGGCCCCGGCGACGTACCGTTCCGGTGGATGAGGCGCTCCTCGAAGCGGACGTGCTCCTGGTAGCCGAGCGCCCGGTAGGCCTGCAGCGCGGGCGGGTTGTCGGACCGGACGTTCAGGACGACCTGGTCGCAGAAGCGCAGGAGGTCCGCGGTGACGGCCCCGGTGACCGCGGTCGCGTAGCCGCGGCCGCGGAAGTCCGCATGGGTCATGACGTTCCCCACGACGCCCAGGCGCGCTTCCGGAGAGATGACGTGCGTGCCTGCGGCGCTGACCAGGCGCCCGCCGACCCGGATCCCGTAGTAGACGCCCTCCGCCACGGCCGACGGCGGCAGCCACGTCGTGAACCCCAGCTGGTAGAGGCGGTTGAGGTCGCCGACCTCCACCGGGAGCAGCCGCGCGACCTCCGCCGGACGCGGCCGGAACGTGCTGCGATCGACCCACATCCGGACCATCGGCGGGCCGGGCTCCACGCGGTAGATGGAGGCGACGGCCGGCAGGTGCTCGGCGCGCGCGGCCAGGTACGCGGCCCGCGGGCGGATCAGCTCCCGCAGGATCGCGGAGATCCCGGCGTCCTCGCCCATCACGAAGACGGGCTGCGGCGCAAGCCCGGCGTACTCGAGGACGACCGCGATCGGATCCGACCCGGCGAAGGCGACCCCCCAGCGAGTCCGCCCGAACTCGCGCTCGTCGAGGTCGCAGAGCGCATATGCGGCGTAGAGGCGGTCGCGCTCCAGGAAGTCGCGCAGGAGCCCTCGATCGGTGCACGTGCGCACGATGAGGCCGCGCCGGGCATCCTGGCGCGTCGCGGGAGCGGCCACCTCAGGCACCGTCCGCCGGGTCAGTGGGTCCCGCGTCGACGTCGGCTTGATCCCCGGCGGTCGCGGCAGCCGGCGCCGCGGGCACCGCGGCCGCCAGCGCCGTTCCATACGGGGCCCGGAGCACGCCGACCTCCGTCAGGATGGCCGCCAGGAGCTCCGCGGGCACGACATCGACGGACGGGTTGACCGCCCACGCACCCTCCGGCGCGATCCGCCGTCCGCCCAGGGAGAGCAGCTCGGTTCCCGGGCGCGGCTCTGCCCGCAGCGCAGCACCGTCCTCCGCTTCCGCATCGTACGTGGAGAGCGGCGCGGCGACGAAGAACGGGATGGCATGCCGTTTCGCGACGACCGCGAGCCCATAGCTCCCCGGATCGCACGTGATGTCGCCGTTGCGGGCGACCGCCTCCGCGCCGACGATGACGAGATCCACCTCGCCGCGGCCCAGCAGGCCTGCCGCCGCGCCGTCACCGACGAGCATGAACGGGATCCCGGCCTGAGCGAGCTCCCAGGCCACCAGTCGGGCGCCCGCCAGCCAGGGCCGAGTCTCGGCCACCAGGACGCTCACGTCGCGCCCGTCGTCGCGGACCGCGTCCACCACGGCGAGCGCGGTGCCCACCTGCCCGCCGGCGAGCGCGCCGGTGCTGCCGATCGTCAGGATGCGGAGCGTGCCCCCCGCGGCCCCGGGCGGCTCCGCCGCGAGGAGCGCCACGCCGTGGGCGACAAGGCGGGCGTGCCCCATGACCGCCTCACCGATGATCGCCTCGGCCTCCTCCCGGAGGGCGGCAGCCACGCTCGCCCCGTCCTCCCGGAGCTCTCCGAGGGCGGCGAACCGGGCCAGCATCCGGTCCATCGCGTTGCGCACCGGCGCCGCGGTCGGGGCCGCGTTCCGGAGCGCGTTCGCGGTCCCGAAGAGGATCGCGCGGCGCGCGTGCGGCGACGCGAGGATCGAGCGCCCGGCCGTCAGGGCCAGCCCGCACGCGGCCACCTGGCCGAGCAGCGGTGCGCCGCGGACGACGGACTCGCGGACCGCCTGGGCGACGTCCGCCCCGGAGAGGCAGACGATCTCGACGAGCTCGTCGGGAAGGCGTCGCTGGTCCAGCAGGACCACCTGCTCCGTCTCGAGGCGGAAGGCGCTCCGGAACCCGGAGGGCGGTTCGACGGGCGCTGCGGCCGTCGAACCGCCCGGCGCCGGCGGCGCGTCGACGGACCCGAGAAGCGCGCTCGCCATTCCGGCCGAGGTCTCGCGCAGGGCCCCTGCCGCCCCGACGACGGTGGCCGCGGTCTTCATCGCGTCCGCCGCGAAGGATCGGAAGAACCGCCGGCGGTCGAGCCGCCGCGCCTCTTCGGGATCGACGGCCGCAGCCACGGGCGCGATCGTGTCGGGTGCGGTCGGCTGCGGCGCAGGACGCCGCTCGTCGGTCACGGACCCGCCCCCCTGCCGGGCTCGCCTCAATAGGTGATGACGGAGGAGACTGCGTACCCGGCGAGCCGGTCACGGCCCTTGAGGAACCCGAGCTCGACGAGGAAGGCCAGCCCGGCGATCTCGCCCCTGAGTCGCTGGACCAGCTCCACTGTCCCGTTGACGGTCCCGCCCGTCGCGAGCAGGTCGTCCACGATCAGGACCTTCTGGCCGGGCTGGATCGCGTCGCGGTGGACCTCCAGCGTGTTGGATCCGTACTCGAGCGCGTACTCGACGCTGATGGTCTCCGCGGGCAGCTTTCCGAGCTTGCGGACGGGCACGAGGCCGGCGCCCAGCTGGTAGGCCATCGGCGCCGAGAAGATGAACCCGCGCGACTCCATGCCGACCACGATGTCGATCGCCATGCCGGCGTACGGCGCGAGCATCGCGTCGATGGCCGCTCGATAGGCCACCGGATCCTTCAGGAGCGTGGTGATGTCGTAGAACAGGATGCCCGGCTTCGGGAAGTCCGGAATCTCGCGGATCTTCGCGCGCAGCTCGTCCGGCGTCATGACTCTGGAAACCTCCGAGGGCGCGGCACGGGCGCGGTCGCGCATGCAGTGCGAACGAGGTGGGCGCCCGGCGAGAGTCTACCGCAGCGCGGCACTCTCCCGATCGGCGAGCCGGGCGGCGAGCGCGCCGAGCCCCGACCGGACGTCGTCGGCGGTCGGCCCGGCCAGCGCGATCCGGGCCGCCTCGTCGAGCGCGGCTGCGTCCGCGGAGCGGATCGCCCGGCGCACCCCGGCCAGGCTCGACGCGGCCATGCTCAGCTTTCGGACGCCCAGGCCCACCAGCGCGAGCGCCGCGACCGCGTCACCGCCCATCTCGCCGCACACGGAGAGCCTGGCCCCGGCCGCATCGCACGCCTCGACGGCGTGGCGGACCAGCCGCAGCACGGCCGGGTGGAGCGACTCCTGGTAGCGGGCCAGCGTCCGGTTGCCGCGATCGACGGCCACCGTGTACTGGAGCAGGTCGTTGGTCCCGATGCTGGCAAACGCAAGGCGCGGGAGATACGTGTCTCCCACGAGAATCGCGGCCGGGATCTCCAGCATCACGCCGAGCGCCAGCTCGCCGTGGGCGGTCCCCGCCGAGACGAGGCTCTCGCGGGCCTCCGCCGCGAGCCGGAGCAGGAGGTCCGCATCGCGGGCGTCCGCGATCATCGGCGCCATCACGCCGACCCTGCCGGGCGGCGTGCCGGCGGCGGCCCGCATGGCCGCGCGCAGCTGGGTCAGGAAGATCCCCGGCTGGTCCCATGCCAGGCGGAGCGCGCGGACGCCCAGGAACGGGTTCGCCTCGGGCGGGATCGGCAGATACGGGATGGGCTTGTCGCCACCGATGTCGAGCAGGCGGATCGTGACCGGGTGGGGGGCGAATGCCTCCACGACCGACCGATACGCTGCCAGCTGCTCCTCCTCGGACGGTGGCGCCGCGCGCTCGAGGAAGAGGAACTCCGTTCGGAAGAGCCCCACGCCGGCGGCGCCCAGCTCCACCGCGCGAGCGGATTCGGCGGGTCCGCCGATGTTCGCGAGAAGCTCGACGACCACGCCGTCGCGAGTCACGGCCGGGAGATCCGCGTCCGCCAGCGCTCGGGCAGCGGCGCCCGCGGCGGCGGCGCGGGCCAGCTCGAACCTCGCCAGCGTCGCGGCGTCCGGATCCACCACGACCTCCCCGGTGGTGCCGTCCAGGACGACGACGTTTCCCGCGCCCGGGGCCGCACCGAGTGCCGCCTCCGTCGCCTCCAGGAGGCCCTCGATGCCCACGACGGCCGGGATGCCGTACGCTCGCGCGAGGATCGCCGCGTGCGCCGTGGCCGAGCCCTCGGCAAGCGCGATACCCAGCAACCGCTCGCGTGGGAGCGTCGCAGTGAGCGACGGCGTGAGGTCCGCAGCCGCCACGATCGACGGGCGCTCCAGCGCCGTTGCGGTCGGTCGGGACCCCGTCAACCGGTCCACGATCCGCGCCGCCACGTCGAGGATGTCAGCCGCGCGGGCCGCGAGCAGCTCGTCGTCCATCGCCCGGTACTCCGCGGCGAACCGGTCGCCGGCGGCCCGGATGGCCCCGATCGCGTCGTCCCCGGCGTGAATCCGGCCCTCGGCCTCCTCGGCGAGCGCCGGGTCGGAGGCGAGCATCGCGTGGGCGAAGAAGATCTCGCCCTCCGCGGGGTGCTCCGCGCCGACGTGATCGGCGAGTGCCTCGAGCTCTGACCCGGCCGCGTCCATCGCTGCGCGCAGCCGGGCGATCTCCGCGTCCGCCTGCCCCGGCGCGATGCGGCCACCCGCGACGACGGGCGCAGGTCGGATGACGGCCAGCGGGCCGATGGCGACGCCGGCGGACGCCGGCGTTCCCGTGAGCGTCTGCATGGCCAACCTCTCGTCAGGAGCGCCGGTCGATCCGGCGCTCGGTGCCGGCAAGAAGGCGCGCGATGTTGTCTCGGTGGAAGAGCCAGATCAGCGCGACCGAGCCAACCGCGTAGATGTCGTAGACCGCCGGGAGGCCCTGGCTCGAGACCAGCACGATCACCACGAGACCGCCGACGAGCGAGCCGACCAGCGAGCCGAGCGACGAGATCCTGGTCACGAGGATCACGCCCGCGAAGACCGGGAGGATGGCGACCGCGGCCAGCGGGTTGATGATGACGAGCGTCCCCCAGCCGACCGACACGCCGCGTCCGCCACCGAACCCGATGTACGGCGAGCGGCTGTGCCCGACGATCGCGACGAGCGCTCCGAGCGTCTCGAAGACCGGCCCGAAGCCGAGGAGCCGCGGGATCAGCACGGCCACGCTCCCCTTCGCGGCGTCCAGGAGCCCGGATACGAGCGCCCAGCGCGGCCCGATGGCTCGCAGCGTGTTCGCGCCGCCGGTCCGGCCGCTGCCGATGCTGCGCGGGTCGCGCCCGCCCACGAGCCGTGCCACGACGATCCCGAACGGGATCCCGCCGATGAAGTAGGCGGCGGCGGCGGTGACGACGGCCGGGAGGACGGATGCTGGATCCACGCCGGCATTATCGGGGCACGCGACGGCCCATGAGACGACATTGCGCCGCGGCGCGGGCAGCCCTCCTAGTCAAGGGCCTCGCCGAGGCCGCCCTCCACGGCCGCGCGCAGCGTCTCGAGCGCGACGTCCTCGTCGGGCCCGTTCGCCGTCACCTCGATCTCGTGGTCCTTCTTGATCCGCAGGGCCGTCACGGAGAGCATGCTGCGTGCATCGGCGTCCGCCGAGCCGGTCGTGAGATTGCGGACGCGGACGGCCGTCCCGCGATGGGCGGCGGCGGCCCGGACGAACGCCGCGCCGGGCCGCAGGTGGATCCCGGACGAGTTGCGGACGGTGAGCCGGATCGTCTTCATGGGTCCCTCCTCGTGAATGCCGCATGATCGAGCAGGGTCAGGAGCGCGCCGGGCCGGCCGCGGGTGCGATCCCAGGCCGTCGGGTCGGCGGCGGCCGCCTCCACGAGGGCAGCGAGCGCGGCGTTGACCGGCGTCGGCACGCCCGCGACGGCGCCAGCGCGCGCGACCCCGCCGTTGAGCCACGGCGACTCGGACGGCCCACCGCCAGCACGCAGGTGGAGCAGGAGCGACGGGGCCTTGCCGCCGCGCGCGCCGCCCACGACCCGTTGCAGGATCGGATGCGCGAGCGCCGCCGGGGCCCGGAACCCGAGCGCCATCCAGCGGACGTCCGCGCCGGGCAGCCGCACGGGCGCAAGGTGGAGCGCGTGCATCACCGCAAGGGCCTCGCGGACCTGGGCCCGCTCCACGGCGAAGGGCGCGGGTCGGCGTAGACCGCGGCCGCATCGAGGTCCAGCAGCGCCGGTACCGCGTTGGCGACGAGGTTCGTGAGCAGCTTGGACCACTTCATGGCACGCCAGTCGCCGACCGTCGCGACGGGCAGCCCGCCTGCGGCCAGCGGATCCCCGATCGCGGCCCGGACGGCGGTGGTGTCGCCTCGGACCGAGCCGACAGCGATCCCGCGGCGCCTCCTCCACGCCAGGGTCCCGTCCGCCTCGCGGTCGATCGGGGCGGTCAGGGATCCCGCCAGCAGGGGCGCGTCCGGCCGGGCGCTCGCCACGAGCTCCTCGGCACCGATGCCGTTCTGGAGGGTGACCACCGCGATGCCGGGCCACGCCGCGCATGCCTCGACGGCAGCCACGAGGTCCGGCATCTTCACGGCCAGGACGATGTATGCCGGGCGGTCGAGGCCGGCGGTCCCATCCGTCCGCTCCACGCGGGCCCGGCGAAGCCCGCCGTCGGGGGCGCGGATGACGATCTCCGCTGGGCCGCGCTGGACGGCTCCGGGCCTGCCCGCGAGCGTGACCCGGTGGCCGGAACCCGCGATCAGCGCCGCCACGAACGAGCCGACGGCACCGCCCCCGATGACGACCACGCCCGCGCCCTGGTCCCGCGACGCGGGCTCGGGCCCGGTCACCCGGCGAGCTTGTCCTGGGCGAGCATCGCGTCGGCGGCATCACAGACCGCCTCGAGATCATCCCCGATGCTGGCCTGGATCGCCGCGATGATCGCGCCCTCCACGACCGGGCCGCGGCTCAGACGGATGCGGGCGGCCTGCGCCGGGTCGAGCAGCTCCACGGCCGTGGACGCCGACAGCACGGCGCTGCCGAGGTCGGTCATGACGACCACGCCGGCGCCCGCGTCCGCGGCGATGATGGCAGCCAGGATCCGGCCGGCGTCGGTGCCGATGGCGCCGTCCTCCATGCCGCCGGCGGCCACGATGCGGACGTCGTCGCCGGCCATCTGCCGGGCAAGCTCGAGGGTGCCGTCGGCGACCTTCGCAGAGTGCGACACGATGACGAGCCCGACGAGCGCGTCGTCGTCGTCGCTCTCCGCCACCGCGCTCAGGCCCCGGCGGCCGCGAGGGGCCCGCGCCCGGCCCGGTCCTCGGCGTCCGCGACGCGGTAGGCCGCGAGCAGGATCTCGATGGGATGCCGGGTCCGGGTCCCGGTCGCCTTCTCGATCTGCCAGCGACACGTCTCCGAGTCGCAGGCCGCCTCGGGGGCACCGCTGGCCCTGATCTTCTCGAAGAGCGGGGCACCGACCGCCATGCCGATCGGGTACTTCTCCTTCTTCATCCCGTACGTGCCGGCGATGCCGCAGCAGTCGTGGTCCATGTCGGCCGCGCGGAGCCCGGGCACCAGCGCGAAGAGGTCCATGGCCGGCAGGCCGATCCCGTGGGAGCGGAGCTGGCACGGGGCGTGGTACGGCAGGTCTTCGTCGAGCCGGCCGAACCGGGTGTCGAGCTTGCCCTGCTCGTGGAGGTCGAGCAGGAACTCGCAGATGTCCCACGTCGCGTTCGCGACCACGGTCGCATCGTCGTCGTGGATGTCGAGCATCTCGCGGTACTCGGCCTTGATCGTGTGCGTGCAGGACGTGGAGGTGCCGATGATCTGGTAGCCCTGGCGGGCGTACGCGGCGAGCACGTCGAGGTTCTTGTGGGCCCTGCTCGCGGGCGTCCGTGTAGATCCCGTTGCTGATCAGCGGCAGGCCGCAGCAGACCTGCTCGGGGATGATCGTCTCGAAGCCGTTGCGCTTGAGGATCGCGATCGCGGCGTCGGCCACGTGCTGCTCGTAGTAGTTGGCCGAGCAGCCGTGGAAGTAGACGACGGCCCGGTCCGGGCCCCGGAACGGCAGCCGTGCCGCGCCGCTTCTGGCGCCGCTTCCAGGTCGACTGGAGCGTCCGCCGCCCGAACTTCGGGAACGGCGCCTCGCGATGGATGCCGATCGTCGGTCTCCATGATGGCCCGGATCGGCCGGTTCGCCAGCGCCCAGTTGGCGATCGGCGAGAAGAGGACGCCCATCCGGCCGACGAGGTCGGTCTGGCCGAGGCCCCAGTCGCGGAGCTTGGGGCGCTTGCCCGCCTTCATCCGCGCGCGGGACTGGCTGTTCATCTCGGCGATCTTCACGCCGGCCGGGCACGCGGTGGTGCACCAGCCGCAGCCCGAGCAGTAGTCGACGGTGACGTCCGGCGACGGGGGGATCCGCGATCCCGGCGACCTGGACGGGCTGGGCCCGGCCGGTCCGGAACCGCTGCGCCTGCGGACCGACGTACTTCGGCCCGGGGAACAGGTCCGTGACGCGGGCGACCGGGCAGACGGTGACGCAGACGTTGCACTTGAGGCACTCGTCGGACGAGTAGCCGACGGCCTCCTCGGAGGCTTCGTGACCAGCTCGGCGATCGTCATGGCCGCTCGCTCCCCGGCGCTGCGGCGTGCCCGGCCGGCACCGCGGCTCAGCGATCGTGCCGCCCGCCACCCGCTGGTGAGCGCGACGCCGTCGCCGCACCGCTCCCCGATGGAGCGCTGCCCGGCGAGCAGGCTGCCGGCCACGCGGACGTTGTCGAACACGGGGCGCCCCGTCCGCTGCCACCGGCCGCAGCTCCGCATCGGTGCGGATGCCCGCCCGCTCGAGCGGATGGCCCGCCGGGTCGAACGCATCGACCGAGAGCCAGTCGTCCGCGGCCGGGGCCTCGACGGGGAGCCCCAGGAGCGGCTCGCGAAGCCGGCCGTCGCGCTCGGCCAGCAGCCCGCCACCGGCGATCCCGCCGGTGGCGATGACCAGGGCACCGGTCCGGACCGTGTAGCTCCGCGCGGCGGCGGCCGACACGACCGCGGTCACGTTCCGCCCGTCGGACTCGACACGCTCGATCATCTCGCCGATCTGGACGCGCCCGCCGGCCCGGATGACTGCCGCGCGAAGCGCCGCGTAGAGGCGCAGCCCGGGCACGCTCGGCGGGACGAGCGGCATCTCGAACGGCGCCGCCGGGAGACGCTGCCGCACGGCCGCGAGGACCGCCGCGTGCTCCCGCAGGCCGAGGACCGCGGGCAGGGCAACGCGGCCGCCCGACCCGGGCGCGGATGCGATCGCCCGCGCGATCGCCTCGATCGCGGCCGCGCGCCAGGTGGGATCGTCGAAGCGACGCGCGATCTCGAGCGCGTTGAGGTTGTGACGCCCGGCGAGGCCCGGCAGCGTGACGCTGACCGGGGTCACCGACGCCGGCCGGTTCCCGCCCTCCCAGATGCGCTCGCGCGAGAGGCTGGCCGCGATCGCCTCGGGCCAGAAGTCCTTGAAGCCGGCGATGCCGCAGACGACCAGGCGCTCGCCGGCCGCCCACGGCGAGAGCGCGGCGGCCTGGCCGGCCGGCAGGATCGCGGCGCGACGCGTCCCGCCGATGGAGGTTGGGAGCCAGCTGGAGCGGCGTGTCGAGGTCGCCGACGTAGTCGACGCCCCCGGCCGCGAGGTGCGGCAGGAGCCAGTCGAGAGCCGCGGCCACGTCGTCGCCCAGGAAGGCGTACGGGTGGCCGGGCTGGTCCGCCAGCCGGCGGATGCCGTCGCGCGGCGTCAGGGCGGCCGGGATCCCGGCGACGTCGATCCCGCCCGGCCCCCAGTGGGTCGCGGCGTGGCCCTTGGCGAGGACGTGGACGCGCGCCCCGGACTCGGCCGCGGCGATGGCGGCCGTCAGCCCGGCGAGGCCCGCCCCGATGACGACGACGTCAGCGCTGGGCACCGGCCACCTCCCGGGACGCGTCCGGGCGTCTCGCGCTCGATCAGCGATTCGACCCCCAGCCCGCCCTCGTAGACGCCGGAGATCATCCATTGCTCCTGCAGCTGGCGGCCGGCCGCGATCGGCCGCGTCCCCTTGAAGCGCTCGCGGAGGAAGCCCGAGGATCGCCCGGTCCGCGAGCTCGGCGACGTCCGCCGCGCCGGCGTGCCCCGCCCGTTCGCCCACCACGCCGGCTGCCCGGAACGTGCAGAAGCCGCCCTGGCAGGGCCCCATCCCGAGGCGCGTGCCGCGCCGGACGTCATCGAGCGAGCAGCCCGGATGCCGGTCGAGGAACGCGTCCAGCATCGGCCGGGTGACGAACTCGCACTCGCACAGGAGCGCGGCGTCGCCGCCGCCCTCGGCCTCGTGGTCGGCCAGCCGATGGCCCAGCCAGTAGGTCTTCCCGGGGACCTGGTTCGGCAGGATCTCGTCCGCGGTGGTGCACGGCTCCGTGACGCCCAGCTTCTCGCACACGAGGTCGACGGTGTCCTCGGCCATCTGGCGGAACGTCGTGAGCTTGCCGCCGACGATCGTGACGAAGTTCTCCACGCCGTCCCGGGTGCCGTGGTCGAGGACCGTGTGCGCCCGCGAGATCTGGCGGCCGTCCTTCATCGCGGCTGCGGTCGCCTCGGCGGGCGGCTGGTAGAGCGGCCGGACGCCCGCGTAGGCGCGCAGGAGCCGCATCCGGCCGAGGTCGGGGAAGAGCTTCTCGCCCTCGCGGATCAGCGCGGCCACCTCGTCGCGGGTGATCTCGTAGCGATCCGGGTCCTCCACGCGCTGCTCGGTCGTGCCGAGGATGGCGACCGTGTGGACGGGGACCATGATGTCGCCGTCGGAGGACTTGTGGCACCGGTTGACCACCGTGTCGGTCATCCGCTGGTTGTAGATGAGCATCGTGCCCTTGCCGGGGTGCATCGTGACCGTCACGTCCGACCATCGCCGCGATCTGGCCCGACCAGGCGCCGGCGCACGAGACCACGAAGCGGGGCGTGATCCGGGTCAGGCTCCCCGACCGTTCGTCGCGAAGCGTGGCCGCCACGATCCGGTCGCCGTCGCGCTCCATCTCGACCAGGCGCTGGTAGGACCAGGCGTCGCTGCCGTGGGCGCGCGCGTCCGCGATGTTCGATTCGATGAGCTGCCAGGGCTCCACGGAGCCGTCGGGAAGCTTGAAGACGCGACGGATCCGCGGGTTGAGGGCCGGCTCGTGCCGGAGCGCCTCGGCGACCGGGATCTCCTCGCAGTCGACGTCGGCGGCGACGCAGGCCGCCTGGAAGCCGTCGACGTAGTCGTCGGGATCGTCCGGCGTGGCGACGAAGTAGCCGCCGGTGTCCTCGATGCTTGCCGGGGCGATGCGACGGAGGATGCGGTTCTCGGAGATGCACTCGCGCGCCGCCAGCGCGTCCTTGGCGACGTACCGGCCGCCCGAGTGCAGCAGGCCGTGATAGCGGCCCGTGGTGCCGGTGCCGTAGTCGCCGCGCTCGACGAGCAGGGTCCGCAGGCCTCGCCGCGCAAGGTCCCGGAGCACTCCGGCCCCAGTCGCACCACCGCCGACGACGAGGACGTCGAAGGCGTGCGACTCACCCATGCTGCCCACCTCGATCTGTCGTGACCCCGTGTGTGGCGTGATCCCGCGGGCGGTGCCCGCGTGACGTGTTCCGGGGCCCCCCGGCACAGCCGAGAGGCCCCGGATGGTGAGGCGAGTGGACTACTCGGCCCAGTCGAAGGTCCGCGTGACGGCCTTCTTCCAGAGCGCGTACTCCGTGTCGCGGAGCTTCGCGTCCATCTTGGGCTCCCAGGTGTGGTCCTTGGCCCAGTTGGCGCGAAGATCCTCGACCTCGGCCCAGTAGCCGACCGCGAGGCCGGCGGCGTAGGCCGCGCCGAGGGCCGTCGTCTCGGCAACCTTCGGTCGGATGACCGGGACGCCGAGGACGTCGGACTGGAACTGCATGAGCAGGTTGTTGAAGACCATGCCGCCGTCGACCTTGAGGGCCGTCAACGGAACGCCGGAGTCGGCGTTCATGGCGTCGAGGACCTCGCGGGTCTGCCACGCGGTCGCCTCGAGGACGGCACGCGCGATGTGACCCTTGTTGACGTAGCGGGTGAGGCCGGCGATCACGCCGCGCGCGGAGTTCTTCCAGTACGGCGCGAAGAGGCCCGCTGAAGGCCGGGACGAAGTAGGCGCCGCCGTTGTCCTCGACCGTGGCCGCGAGGGCCTCGATGTCGGACGACTTCTCGATCATCCCGAGGTTGTCGCGGAGCCACTGCACGAGGGCACCGGTGATCGCGATGGACCCCTCGAGAGCGTACACGGCCGGCTGCTTGCCGATCTTGTAGCCCAGGGTCGTGAGGAGGCCGTTCTTCGACGGAACTGCCTTCGTGCCCGTGTTGAGGAGCATGAAGCAGCCGGTGCCGTACGTGTTCTTCGCCTCGCCGGGGGAGAAGCACGTCTGGCCGAACAGGGCGGCCTGCTGGTCGCCGAGGTCGCCCGCGACCGGGACGCCGGCAAGGTCGCCGACGGCCGTGCCGTAGACCTCGGACGAGGCCTTGACGGCCGGGAGCATCGCCCGTCGGGACGCCCAGGAGCCCGAGGATCTCGGGATCCCAGTCGAGCGTGGTGTAGTTGAACAGGAGGGTGCGGCTGGCGTTGGAGACGTCGGTGACGTGGACGCCGCCCGACGTGCCGCCGGTCAGGTTCCAGATGCACCAGGTGTCGATGTTGCCGAACAGGAGGTCACCGGCCTCGGCCTTGGCGCGGGCGCCCGCGACGTTGTCGAGGATCCACTTGACCTTCGGGCCGGAGAAGTAGGTCGCCAGCGGAAGGCCGGTCTTCGGCCGGAGGCGATCCGACCCGCCATTCGCCGCCAGGGCGGCGCAGATGTCGGCGGTCCGGGTGTCCTGCCAGACGATCGCGTTGTAGACCGGCTTGCCGGTCTTGCGATCCCAGACGACCGTGGTCTCGCGCTGGTTGGTGACGCCGACCGCGGCGAGGTCCGCGGCGGTGATCCCGGCCTTGGCGAGGGCGCCCTTGATGACGTCCTGGGAGCGGGCCCAGATCTCCATCGGGTCGTGCTCGACCCAGCCGGGCTTCGGATAGATCTGCTCGTGTTCCTTCTGATCGACCGCCACGACGCCACCGGCGTGGTCGAAGATCATGAAGCGGGTGCTCGTCGTGCCCTGGTCGAGCGCGCCGACGTACTTTGTCATGTCTCTCTCCGTGCGGATCTAGATGGCGCCCGCCGGCATCAGCCGGCGCGCAAAGCGTCGCGAAGGGATTCGAACAGGATCGTTGTGCTCGTCGCACCTGGATCCTGGTGGCCGGCGGAGCGTTCTCCGAGGTAGCTCGCCCGGCCCTTGCGGGCCACGAGCGGGGTGACCCGGTCGCGTCCTTCGGCCGCCGCGACGGCGGCAGCCTCGAGGGCGGCCGGAGAGGTCCTCGATGCCCGCCTCGAGCGCGACGACAGCCGGAACCATGGCATCGACCATCGTCTTGTCGTCGAGCCCGGCCTTGCCGCGGGCGATGACGCCCTCCAGCCCGGCACGGAACCCTGCGGCAAGCTCGGTGGGGCCGATCTCCGTGGCCGGGCCGAACGCGGTGCCGAGGCGAAGGAAGAACGTCCCGTAGAGGGGGCCACTCGCCCCGCCGACCGTCGAGATGAGCTTCATGCCGGTCTGCTTGAAGAGCGTCCCGGCATCGCCGTCCTGGAGCCCCGGAAGAAGCTCCACGATGGCCGTCATCCCACGGTCCATGTTGATCCCGTGGTCCGCGTCGCCGATGGCGGAGTCGAGCCGTGTCAGCTCCTCCTTGGCGGCGTGGATCCGGGCGGCGAACGTCTCGAGGAAACGCGAGAAGTCGCCTGTGGAGATCACGGTTGTCAGACTCCCCACCGCAGGCCGGGTGTCTTGACCGGCGCGTCCCAGTACCGGAGCAGCTCGTCGTCGAGCTTCAGGAGCGTGATCGACACGCCCGCCATCTCGAGCGAGGTGATGTAGCTCCCCACGAGGTTGCGCGCGATCGTGATGCCGCGGCCGGTCAGGATCTCGTTCACCTTCCGGTAGGCGACGTACAGCTCGATGAGCGGCGTGCCGCCCATCCCGTTGACGAAGGCGAGGACGCGGTCCCCGCTGGCGAAGATGCCCTCCTCGAGGATCGGCGTGACGAGCATCTCGACGATCTCGTCGGCCGGCCGGAGAGCCTCGCGCCGGCGTCCGGGCTCGCCGTGGATGCCGACGCCGATCTCCATCTCCGCATCGGAGATCTCGAAGGTCGGCTTGCCGGCGGCGGGAACGGTGCAGGAGGTCAGGGCCATGCCCATCGAGCGGACGTTGTCCTGGACCTTCTGGCAGAGCGCTGTGACCGTCTTGAGGTCGGCGCCGGCTTCGGCGGCCGCTCCCGACGATCTTCTCGGCCAGCACGGTGCCACCGACGCCGCGGCGACCCGCGGTGTAGAGCGAGTCCTTCACGGCGACGTCGTCGGCGATGACGACCGAGGCGACCTCGATCCCCTCCGCCTGCGCCATCTCGGCCGCGATCTCGAAGTTCATGATGTCGCCGGTGTAGTTCTTCACGATGTGAAGGACGCCGGCGCCACCGTTGACCGCCTTCGTGGCGGCGAGCATCTGCTCCGGCACGGGCGACGTGAAGACCGCGCCCGGGCAGGCCGCATCCAGCATGCCGAGCCCGACGAAGCCGCCGTGCATCGGCTCGTGGCCGGAGCCGCCGCCGGAGATGATGCCCACCTTGCCGGGGCGGGGCGCGTCCTTGCGGACGATGATGTTGGGTTCCTCGACGCGGATCAGGTCGGGGTGCGCCGCGGCCATACCCGCGAGCGCCTCGTCGACCTCGCGCTCCGGGGTGTTGATGAGCTTCTTCATGCGCTCCTCCAATGGCGAGTCAACGAATCCAGGCGCGGGGATGCCGGGAGAGCACTCAGGGCGCCGGCGGCGGGGCCGTAGCCGCCGGCGCGGGGTGCGGTTGGCCCAGGACTACTTGGGGCCGAGGGCCTTCGCGACGTATTCGGTGATCCCGTAGTAGTAGACGGCCCAGCCGAGTGCGCCGCCGATGAGCGGACCGACAACCGGGATCCAGGCGTACTCCCAGTCGCTGCTGCCCTTGCCGGGGATCGGCAGGATCGCGTGCATGATCCGCGGCCCGAGGTCGCGGGCGGGGTTGATCGCGTACCCGGTCGTGCCTCCAAGGCCAAGGCCGATCACGAGGACGAGGAGGCCCCAGGACAGCGCGCCGCCGATGGACGACGAAGCGCCACCGGCATTGCCGAGGCTGAAGCCGACGAAGATCAGGACGAACGTGCCGATGATCTCCGAGACCAGGTTCCACGTCATGTTGCGGATGGCCGGGCCGGTCGAGAAGACGGCGAGCTTGAGGCCCGGGTCCTCGGTCTCAGCCCAGTGCGGGTAGTAGTGCAGGAAGACGAGCGTCGCGCCGATCATCGCGCCGATGAACTCGCCGGCCCAGTAGCCGAGCAGCGAGTCGACACCGAACGCGCCGGTCCCCTTGGCCTGGTTGTCGAGGAAGACCGCGAGCGTCACCGCCGGGTTCATGTGGGCCCCGGTGAACGTGCCGGCAACCGCGATGCCCGCAAACACCGCCATGCCCCACGCCATCGTGATGACGATCCAGCCGCTCGCGAACGCCTTTGACTTGGCGAGCAGAACGCCGGCGACGACACCGTCGCCGAGGAGGATCAGGATCATCGTCCCGAGAACCTCCCCAACAAACTTTTCAGCAGACATGCTCACTCCCTCTATTGGGTGGACACCAACGCCGGCTGCGAACCTCGCTCGATCCCTCCGCTGCCGCGACAGCGACCCCGGCCCGGGTCGCGCTGTCGGCTGATCACGCCGACGCCACAGTGCCCTCGAGCACTGTTCCCGGAAACGGTACGCCCGCCGCGGCGCCGGAAACGTCAAGGAAACGTCTAGGTTGCGGGAACGTTGCGGCGACGGTCGTGAAGCGCGGCGTCGCGCGGCGCGGCGCCGTGCGAAGCGCACGGCGGGTCAGGCGCGGTCGCTCACCACGTCCGCGAGAGCCCGCAGGAGGAGCGCGCTCGAGACGGCGCCGGGATCGAGGTGACCGATCGAGCGCTCCCCCAGGTAGCTCGCGCGACCCTTGGTCGCCAGGAGCGGAAACGTGGCGCCCGCGCCGGTCTCGGCCGCGTCCGCCGCGCGGCCGATCGCGCTCGCGAGATCGAGGCCGGCGCTGGCTGCGGCCTCGAGCACGAGGACCGCGGGCACGAGCGCGTCGAGCATGGTCTTCTCGCCCGGCCGGGAACGGCCGAGCGCAGCGAGGCCATCCACGGCGGCCCGGACGACGCCGGCAAGCTGCGCCGACGTCGCCACCGACCCGCCGGGCAGGGCTTCGAGCGCGGCGCCTGCCCGCAGGAGGGCGCGACCGTAGAGCGCCCCGCTGGCCCCTCCGACCGTGCCGGTGATCGTGCGTCCTGCCAGGAGGAGGACGGGTCCCCCTGCGTCGATCGCGACGTCGCCGGCGGCCAGCCGGGCGTCGAGCGCAGCGAAGCCGCGCCCGAGGTTGATTCCGTGGTCCCCGTCGCCGATCGCGGCGTCGAGCTCGGTCAGGTGCGCACGCTCAGCGGCGATCCGGGATGCCGCCAGGCGGAGCCAGCCGGCGATGAGCGCCCCGCTCACGAGATCGGCCGCTGCGGGGTCACCCGGGAGCCGTCCCGTCGGCCGGCCAGTCGTCGGGGAGCTTGTCGAGCGCGGGCGGCGTCTCCGAGGCCGCCAGCACGGCGGGCAGCGCCGCGCCCGCCGGCGGCCTCGACAGCCGCCCGCACGGCACCTTCGACCAGCGCGCCGCGACTGACCCGCACCCGTGCCCGGTCTGCCGGCGGAAGGTCGTCGAGCGCCATCTCGAGGGCGAGCGCGGCGCTGCCCAGGTCCAGCAGCACCAGCACGCCGTCCGGCGCCGCCGCCAGGACGGCGCGGATCGCGTCGAGGATCATCGGCGCGCTGGTCCCCAGCGCGCCGGTGTCCGTCCCGCCGGCCAGCCCGACCGCCACCGAGGGCGCGGCCTGGGCCAGCATGGCGCGGAGCCCGCGGAGGAGCTCGCGGCTGTGGCCGACCAGCACCAGCGCGACCATCGAGCACCTCCGGGCATCCAGCGGCCATCCCGGGATCACCGCGGATCGACCGCGGCGGAGGGTAGACTCTGTCATCCATGAGTCTAGAGCGACCCGACCGTCCGGCGGTGGGTGGCGACGTCCCCGCGGTCTCGATCACGGCTGCGGACGTCGTCGCGTTCGTCGGGCGCGCGGCGACGACCATCGCCCGGCACGAGGCGCTCCTCGACCGGCTCGACGCCGCGCTCGGCGACGGCGATCACGGAACGAACATGACGACGGGCCTCCAGGCCGTGGTCCGAGCCCTCGCCGACGAGGCCCCGGCAGAGGGGATGGCCCGGCTGGACGTCGGGGCACTGCTCCGCCGGATCGGGCACACGCTGGTCGCCAGCGTCGGCGGTGCCAGCGGCCCCCTCTACGGGACGCTGTTCATCGAGGCCGGGTTCGCGCTGGACGGGCGTCACGCCGTGGACCTGGCCACCTTCGCCGGCGCGCTCGACGCGGGCCGGGCCGGTCTCGCCCGTCGCGGCCGGTGCGCGGTCGGCGACAAGACGATCCTCGATGCCCTGCGAGCCCGCTACGCGAGCCCTCCTCGCGGGGGCGGCGGCGGGGCTCCGCCCCGACGAGGCGTTCGTCCGCGGCGGCGCGGGCGGCCCGGGCCGGCGTCGCGCGCCACGATCCCGATGGTCGCGCGACGGGGACTCGCCCTGCGGCTGGGCGAACGCTCGAGAGGCCATCGCGACCCGGGCGCGACCTCGTGCTTCCTCCTGATTCGCTCCATGCTCGACGGGCGGCACCGCGCGACGCCCGGCGCGGCGTCGACGGTGAACGAGGAGGGCGCGCTGCGGGCGCGCGTGGCGAGCCTCGAGGACGAGCGGCGGCGCGTCTTCGACGAGGCCCAGCGCGAGGCGGACGCGATGTTCGCCCAGTACCAGCTGAGCCAGCTGCTCGCCTCGGGCGACGACCTGGAGAAGCTGGCGCCGGCGGTCCTCGCGGAGATCGCCCGCACGAGCGGCGCCGAGGCCGCCGCGCTCTGGCTGGCAGCTCCGGCGCGGCGAACGCTGCGCCGGATCGCGTCGCTCGGGCCAGACGTCGGGTCGGCTGCAGGCGAACCGGGCGACGGATCCGCGCTTCCCATCACGTTCGCCGACTCCGCCGCCGCAGGCCGCTGGACGGCCGGCGCCGGCTGGTTCGGCGTCCCGCTCGAGGAGAGCCGCGCGTCGGGCGAGGGCGGGGCGGGCCACGTCGCGCTCGGCTACCTCGCGATCCGACCGCCGCATGGCCGGGCGCTGGACCCCGGCCATGCCCGCTACCTCGGGCTGGTCCGGCGCGAGCTGGCCCTCGCGTTCCGCGCCGCCCAGCTTCGCGGCGCGCTCCTGCACGAGCGGGCGACGCTGGCCGCGATCCTCGACGGCGCGAGTGACGCGATCATCGCGGTGGATTCCGACTGCCGGATCACCCGCCTCAACGGCGCTGCGGCGCGGCTCGTCGGAGCGGCCGCGCGCGAGGGGATCGGGGTCACGTGCGAAGCCTTCCTGGGGTGCCTTCCGGCAGTCCGGGCGGCGAGTCGCGGCTGCGGTCGCAGCTGCCCGTTCGGGGAGGTCCTGGCCCACGGGCGGCCGCTCATCCGCGAGCAGATCGTCGCCGGCGTCGACGCGTCGGCGATCCCGGTCGCGGCGAGCTACGCCCGAATGGCGGGCGCGCCGGCGGGCGCGGTCGCGGTCCTGCGGGACCTGCGCGTGACGCGCGCTCTCGACGCGCTCAAGTCGAGCTTCGTCGCCACGATCTCGCACGAGCTGCGGACGCCCCTCGCGCTCATCAGCGGCCACTCGCAGAGCCTGCTGCACCTGGGCCTGGACGCGCCGACGAGCCGGCACCACCTCGAGCGGATCGTGGACGCCGTCGATCGGCTCGGGACGCTCGTGGACGAGGTGATCGACGTGTCGCGGCTCGAGAGCGACCAGCTGCAGCTGGACCGCGCGCCCGTCGACCTGGGGGCACTCCTGCGGGCGTTCGCCGCCGAGCAGGTCGAGCTGCCGGGGGCGCCGCCCGATCACGATCGACGCCCCGGCCCTGCCGAAGGTGGACGTGGACGCCCGCCGGATCCGGCAGGTCCTCGCGAACCTGGCGGCGAACACGCAGAAGTACGCGGGGCCAGGCGCCGCGATCTCGATCCGGGCGCGCCACCTGCCCCCGGACTCGGTCGTCGTGACGTTCGCCGACGACGGCGAAGGGATCGACGCCGCCGAGCAGGCCCAGGTCTTCGACCGCTTCTTCCGGGGCGGGCGCGTCCGCGAGTCGCGCATCCACGGGAGCGGACTCGGGCTCTACGTCTGCCGCCGGCTGGTCGAGGCGCACGGCGGCTGGATCCGGCTGGACGCAGTCGCGCGCGGCATGTCGATCTCGTTCCGGCTCCCGGTGGTCCAGTGATGCCGGACGCGCTGCCCGGGGCGCGAATCCTCATCGTGGAGGACGAGCCCGAGTTCGCCGACCTCCTTGCCCTCTGGATCGAGCGGCACGGCTGGCAACCGCGCGTGGCCCGTGACGGCGCCGCCGCGATCGTCGCCTTCGAGGCCGAGACGCCCGACCTGGTCCTGCTGGACCTGAGCCTGCCCCGGCTCAACGGCTGGCAGGTGATCGAGCGCATGCGCGCCTCCAGCCTGGTCCCGATCCTGCTGGTCACGGCGCGCGACGCGGAGCAGGACAAGGTCCGGGGCCTGGGCGCCGGCGCGGACGACTACGTCACGAAGCCGCTCAGCTTCCCCGAGCTGATGGCGCGCATCGAGGCCGTGCTCCGGCGCACGACCGCGCGCGCCGCGGCTGTCACGGGCGAGGAGGTCCGCCACCCGGGGCTGTTCATCGACGGGCGCGCCCACCGCGTGGTGGCGGACGGCCACGAGATCCACCTGACGTCGCACCGAGTACCGGTTGCTCCGCCACCTCGCCGAGCGCCCGGAATCCGTGGTCGGCCACGCCGACCTGCTGACTGCGGTCTGGGGCGCGGGCTACCGGGACGACCTCCACCTGCTGCGCGTGACGATGCGCAACCTGCGGGCGAAGCTCGCCGAGGCGACGCCCACCCGGCACTTCATCGCGACGAGCTACGGCGTGGGCTACCGGTTCCGGACGGACGCGGACGCCGAGGACGACGGCTGATCCGAGGCCGACGATCCGCGCGCCGCGGCCACGCGGGTCACGATCGCCTGGGTCAGCGCCCACGCGCGGGCCGCGTCGCGTGGGACGCGGATCCGGACCTGGCTTGCCGCGAACGTGATGTCCCCCGGCCGCACGCCGGGAAGCGGCGCCCCCGCGATCAGGCGCATCGCCTCCCCGCGTGAGAGCCCCGACCCGAAGCGGACCACGAGCTGGCCCTCTTCGCGGGCGAGCGAGGTGATCCCGGCGGCCTCCGCGGCCAGCCGGAGCTCGGCGACCTCCACGAGGCGGACCACCGCCGGCGGCATCGGCCCGAAGCGGTCGGCGACCTCCTGCCGGAAGGCCGCGAGGTCCCCCGGGGTCCGGGCGCGCGCGAGCCGTCGGTAGAGCTCGAGCTTCGCGGCCTCGTCGGGAACGTAGGTGTCCGGGAGGTGGGCGTCCACGGGAAGGTCGACCGTCGCACCCGCCGGGGCGACGGTCGGGGCGCGACCCTCCCAGGTCGCCCTGCGCTCCTCCACTGCCTCCGCGAGCAGCTTCGTGTACAGGTCGAATCCGACCGAGGTCATGTGCCCCGACTGTTCGCCTCCGAGGATGTTGCCGGCGCCGCGGATCTCCAGGTCGGACAGCGCGATCTGGAAGCCCGCGCCCAGCTCGGAGGCGTTGAAGATCGCCTGGAGCCGCTTGCGCGCCTCGTCTGACAGGCGATCGCGGCGGCGGTAGAGCAGGTACGCGTAGGCCCGCCGGGCGCTCCGCCCCACCCGGCCGCGGAGCTGGTAGAGCTGGGCCAGGCCCAGCGTGTCGGCGCGGTCGATGACGATCGTGTTCGCGTTCGGGATGTCGAGCCCGGACTCGATGATCGTGGTGCAGACCAGGACGTCCGCCTCGCCGCCGGCGAACGTGCGCATGACGCCCTCCAGCAGCCGTTCGTCCATCTGCCCGTGGCCAACCACGATGCGCGCCCCGGGCAGGAGCCGGCGGAGCTGCTCCGCCTGGGCCTCGATCGTCTCGACCCGGTTGTGGACGTAGAAGGCCTGGCCTCCGCGGTCGAGCTCGCGGAGGATGGCGTCCTTGACGAGCCCCGCGGACGCCTCGGCGACGCGCGTCTGGATCGGCAGGCGATCCTCCGGGGGAGTCTCGATCACCGAGAGGTCGCGGACGCCCACGAGCGCGAGGTTGAGGGTGCGCGGGATCGGGGTGGCGGAGAGGGTCAGGACGTCGACCTCGCGGCGGAGCTGCTTGAGACGCTCCTTGGCGGCCACCCCGAAGCGCTGCTCCTCGTCCACGACCAGGAGGCCCAGGTCGCGGATCCGGACGTCCTTCGAGAGGAGCCGATGGGTCCCGACGACCAGGTCCACGGACCCGGCCGCCAGCCCCGCGAGCGTCGCCTCCTGCTCGCGCGGCGGGACGGACCGCGAGAGCATCCGGACCGTGGTCGGGAATGCCGCGAAACGCTGGGTGAACGTGCGGAGGTGCTGGTCGGCGAGGACCGTCGTCGGGACGAGGACCGCGACCTGCCGGCCATCCTGGATCGCCTTGAACGCGGCCCGCAGCGCGACCTCCGTCTTGCCGTAGCCGACGTCGCCGACGACCACCCGGTCCATCGGCCGGCCGGCCTCCATGTCCGCCTTCACCTCGACGATGGCGCGCTGCTGGTCCGGGGTCTCCTCGTACGGGAACGACGCCTCCAGCTCCACCTGCCAGGGCGTGTCGGGCGCGAATGCGTGGCCGTCCGCCGCGGCCCGCGCCGCGTACAGCTCCAGGAGCTCCTCGGCGAGGTCGGAGACCGCCTTGCGAACGCGGGCCTTCGTCCGGGCCCATTCGCCGCCACCCAGCCGCGAGAGGCCCGGCCGCTCGGCGCCCGCGTAGCGGCTGATGCGCGCGATCTGCTCGACCGGCACGAAGATCCGGTCCGTGCCCGCGAAGCCGATCTCGAGGTAGTCACGCTCCTCGCCGCGGCTTCCCCGCCGCAGCATCCGCTCGTAGCGGCCGATCCCGTGGTCCACGTGCACGACGAGGTCGCCCGGCGTCAGGCGCTCCAGGATGTCGCGCGGCACGACGCGTCGAAGTGCCTTCGGCCGACGGACGCGCACCGCCCCGAAGAGCTCGCGATCCGTGATCAGCACGAGCCCGTCCGGCCCGCCCGCGAACCCGGCGTTCAGGCTGCGTCCGACGAGCGTCACCGCGCCGGGCGGCGGCGCGTTCGCCGGGCGGAACGTGACGCCGGCCGGGATCCCCGCCTCGCCGAGCAGCTCCGAGAGCCGCGGTGCCTGGTCCGAGGCGATCACGATCCGCGGCACCGGCGAGCGCCGGGTCCCGGGCGCGTGTCGCGACGCCACGATCCCCGGCGGGACGGCCGGTCGATGGTCGTCCGCTTCCTCCTCCGCGAGCGGGACGGTTGCCGGGCGGCCCGCGCGCCAGCGTTCGATGGCGCGCGGGAGGCTGGCGCTCCGGCCGGGCGGGAGCATCGGCTCGCGCCAGCCGAACGGGTCCTCGGTAGCGGCCGCCCCGCCGAGCGCCGCCACCGGCCCGGACTCCCAGGTCAGCTCCAGCGTCCGCCCGCGCAGGAGGCGCGCGCCCCATTCACGGGGCCCGACGTAGGCGTCCGGCCACTCGCCGGGTAGCTCGCCCGCGGCGACCAGGTCGCGGCGGCGCTCGGCCGCCTGCTCCCAGAGGAACTCGGCCGCGGAGGCGACGTCGCCCGGCTCGTCGAGGACGAGGAGCGTCGCGAGCGGGAGATGGTCGAGCCCGGAGGCGGGGCACAGGATCGCGGCCCAGACCTCAGCCGCGTCCCCGGCTTCCAGGGCGCGGGTCCCGGCGACCGTCGCCGGCGCGTGATCCTCCGCCCCCTCGAAGTGCGCGAGATCGGCGGCGAGGCGTTCCGGCAGCAGTGTCGCCAGCGCGTCCGAGCCTCGCGCGGATCCCGGCCGGGCCCTCGGCCGGGAGCAGGAACTCGCTGGCCGGCAGCAGGTCGATCGACTCGGCCGGCCCGACCGTGCGCTGGTCGGTCGGGTCGAAGCGCCGGAGGCTGTCGATCTCGTCGCCGAAGAACTCGATCCGGACGGGAAGGTCGGCGCCGGCGGCGAAGATGTCCACCAGGCCGCCCCGGCGCGCGAACTCGCCACGGCCGGCGACCTCGATGACCGGCTCGTAGCCCAGCCGGAGCAGCTCCGCGAGGAGCGCGCCCTGGAGCTGGCGGTCCCCGGTCCTGAGCGTTCGCGGCGCGGCCGGCAGGTCGTCGCTGCCGAGGGTGGGCTGGAGGAGCGCCTGGACGGAGGCGACCAGCACGCGGGCACGCCCGGCATGCCACGCGGCCAGCGCGGCCACGCGGGCGGCGGACTCGTCGCGGACCAGCTCGCTCCGCTCGTAGGCCAGGGCGGAACGCGGCTCCAGGATCGCGACGGCGGCGGGATCGCCGAGCCACGCCACCAGCTCGTCGGCGACGCGGTCGCCGATCTCCGCGTCCCGGGCGATCCAGCAGACCCGCTCCCCGCCGGCGATCGCGAGCGCGGCCGCGAGGAAGCTCTTGGCCCCGTGAGGTACCGCCGGTCACGGCCGCGTGCCGACCGCGTGGACCGGGCGCCGAGCCGCCGGCTCCAAGCGTCCCGCTCAGCGCCCGGAACGGCGGCGTGCCGTGGAGGAGCGGCGGGAACACGGCGAGGTCGGGGATCCGGCGGCGGGCACCCGCGCCGTCCCCGGGCGTCGAGCCGGTCCCCGCAGGAGCGGCACCGGGACCGGGGAGGCCGGGCCGGCGCCCGCTCACTGGAGGGGCTCGTCCGGCCCGCCCGGCCGGGCCCGCCGCCAGCCGGTCCGGGTTCGCCGGACGCCATCGGCGCCCGGGGGGCCATCGACCTCGCCGGGCGGCGCCGTCCGCGTCTCGTCGGCCGCCCGGAGCTGGTAGGCGTTGAAGCGGTTGGAGGCCTTGCTCAGGCCGTCCCGTGCCCACGCCTCGACGGCGTCTGCTGCCGCATCCAGGAGCTCGTCGAGACGCTGCCGCTCCGCTGGCCCGAACACGGAGAGGACATGGTCCACCGCATCCCGGCCGGGCTCGCCGATCCCGATCCGGAGTCGCGGAAACGCCTCCGTGCTGAGCTCGTCGATGATCGAGCGGAGGCCGTTGTGGCCGCCGTGGCTGCCGCCCTCGCGGAACCGCATCTTCCCGAAGGGCAGGCTGAAGTCGTCGGTCACGACGAGCATCTCGTGGAGCGGGGCGCGCTCGCGGGCGACCAGCTTGCGCACTGCCACACCGGAATCGTTCATGAAGGTGAGCGGCTTCGCGAGCACGAGGTCGAGGCTCCGGAAACGGCCCTGCACGACGGCACTGGCATCGCGCGTCCGCCCGCGGCCGGCCCAGCCCGCCCGGTCAGCGATCCGGTCCACCACCATCCAGCCAATGTTGTGGCGCGTCCTGGCGTACTGCTCGCCCGGATTCCCGAGCCCGACGACGACCTTCACGCTTCCTCCGCAGCCCACGACGAACGGCCCGAATCCGCGCGGACCGGGCCATCGGCCCGATGGTACCCCGCCCCGGGTCGAGCAGCTCACCCGGCGGCCAGGAGCTCCCGCTCGAGCGCCCGCATCGCCGGCCTCTTCGGCGGGCTCGGCGTGGTCCCAGCCGCAGAGGTGGAGCCCGCCGTGGACGACGAGCAGGCGCAGCTCGTCGGCCGACGACCAGCGCACGTCCCCCGTCTGCCCGCCGCGTCCGGCCTCGGCCTGGTCGATGGCCCGCTCCACCGACACGACGATGTCGCCGAGGTTGAGACGCGTGCCGGGCGGCAGCAGGAAGGCCCGCTCGCCCGCGGCGGCCGGCCGGGCCTCCGGTGACGGGCCGACCGGCGGGGGGTGGATACGCCTCCGGCGGCAGGAGCGGGAACGACAGCACGTCGGTCGCCCCCTGCTTCCCGAGAAACGCCAGGTTGAGCCGGGCCAGCTCCGCGTCGTCGGCAAGGACAAGGCCGACCGAGGCGGGTTCCGGCGCACCCCCCGCGACGAGCGCCGACCGCAGGACGCGCGCGAGCGCGGCGGCCGGCACAACACGCGGGACGCCTGCCCGGATCTCCACGTCGACGCGGAAGGGCGGCAGGTAGAACGGGCGCGGGCCCGGGGCCGGCCGGAACGCGCTCACGGGCCGCGGACGCCGGCACCCGCCTCGCGACGGGCCTCCAGCTCGACGATCTTGTTCTGCGGGTAGGCGATCCGCTGGTGGTACATGCCGAGCAGCTGTGCCACGAAGGCCCCGCGGACCTGCTCGATGTCGCGGAGCGTCAGCTCGCACTCGTCGAACTGACCGTCCTCCAGGCGTTCGGCGATGATCCGGCTGACCATCGCCCGGATCGTGGGTTCGTCGTGGTTGGCGAGCGAGCGAACCGAGGCCTCGACCCCGTCCGCGAGCATGAGGATCGCCGCTTCCTTCGACTGGGGCTTCGGGCCGTTGTGGCGGAAGTGGCGCTCGTCGAGCGCGTCCGCGGCCGCCAGCCCGGCGGCCGTCCCGAGGCCGCCGTACGGTGCCGCCGCCGCTTCGCGTGCCTTCTCCCAGAAGTAGCTCATCCTCGCCGTCCCGTGGTGCTGCGGGATGAACGCGATCAGCGGCTTGGGGAGCCGCGCCCGGTAGGCAAGGTCGATCCCGCCGGAGACGTGCGCCTTGAGGAGCTGGGCGCTGGCCTCCGGGGTCAGGTGGTCGTGGACGTTCTCCCCGCCGGCCTGGTTCTCGATGAAGCCGGCCGGGTTCTCCAGCTTGCCGACGTCGTGGTAGTAGGCGGCCACGCGCGCCAGCAGCGAATCCGCGGAGATCGCCTCGGCCGCGCGCTCCGCCAGGTTCCCGACCATCAGCGCGTGGTGGTACGTGCCGGGCGTCTCCAGGAGGAGCCGCCGCAGGAGCGGCTGGGTGGGGTTGGCCAGCTCCAGCAGCTGGAAGGCGGTCAGGATCCCGAACAGGTTGCCGACCACCTGGAACGTCCCCACCGTCGCGACGGCCGCGCCCGCCGCGGCCGCCGCGGACGCGCCGAAGAGCTGGAGGACGCCGGTGATGTCGCGCGTTCCGAGGAGCGAGAAGATGGAGACGACGGCGATGTTGGCGACCGCGATCGCGATCCCGGCCTGGAGGAACACCGCCACCCGGTCACCGCGTCGGACGGCCAGGATGCCCGTCAGCGAGCCGACGAAGACGTACGTGGCCAGCTCCAGCGAGAGGTCGTTGGAGGCGCCGGCGATGACCGCCAGGAAGAACGAGAGGACCGTCGCCGGCCCCGCGCCGAGCAGGATCGCGACCAGCATCCCCGCCCCGGCGCCCGGGACGAAGAACGGCAGGATGGATCGCCCGGCGGTCAGCTTGTAGGCGAACGCGGTCACCAGCAGGACGAGGCCCAGCAGGGCCAGGGTCCTGGCGCGGTGCCAGACCTCCTGTCGGTATCGCCAGAGCCAGGCGAGGTAGAGGATCACGATGAGCGCCGCGAGCAGGAACCAGCCGGCGATCCGTGCGACATCCAGGCGCGCCTCGGTGAGCCCGAGCGCGACGAGCTTCTCGATGTCGGCTGCCGTGGCCCGGCGTCCGGCGTCGATGAGGACCTCGCCCTTGGCCACCGCGACCTGGACCGGCGCGACCGCGTCCGCGGCCGCCAGCCGCGCTTCCGCGGTGAGCTCGGCGCTGTAGGTCGAGTTCGGGACGAGGAGCGGAGCCACGATCTCCGTCGCGAGATTGCGCTCGTCGTCGGTGAGCTGGAGCGAGAAGAGCCCGCCCAGGGTGCTTCGCGCGGTCTCCATCTCCGAATCGCGCAGCTCCGAGCGCTGCAGCGTCCCGAGCACGCGCGTCGCCTCGGCGGCGACCATCGACCAGCGCTCGGGCGCCATCGCGTCGAGCGTTGTGCGGGAGGCCGCGGAGATCCCCGGGAGGGTCGCGTCGAGGGTCGCGGTCCGCTGCTCCTGGGTCAGCTGCCCGGCGAACGCCGCGTCGACGGGCGCCAGGACCGTGGCGAGCGCCGCGAGCTGGCGCTGCGCGAGCGACGAGGCCGTGTCGGCCCGGAAGTCGTACTGGGGCTGGACCGCGTCGCTCGCCGCCTGGCGGGCAGCGGCGGTCTGGACGACCGACTCGAACGAGATGGCCCGCGGCGCCCGGATCTGCTGCGGCGCGACGCTCCCTTCCTGGATGTTGTACGCCTGCGGAAGGTCGCCGATCGAGAGGATCGCGGTGAGGCCGCCGACCAGCAGGATCGTCGCGATCGCGAGCCTGACCGCATCCCGCCGCGTGAAGCGGGTGACGCGGTCGAAGCGCCGGGAGAGCATCGGATCAGCCCTTGGGCGGGCCGCCGGACGATCCGGCGCGACGCACTCCGTGCCGGGCCGTGTCCTGCGTCGCGAGGTCGGCGAAATCGTGCGCCGCCAGGTCGGCAGCCGCGAGCGCCTGCGCGACCAGCTCGCTGACGTGCCGGCCGTCCGCGCGGCCGCGTGTCGGCCCGGCCAGCCGGCCCATCACCCGGCCCAGGTCGCGGGCCGACGAGGCGCCGGTCGCGGCGATGGCGTCGGCAACCAGCGCGTGCAGCTCGTCCTCCGTGAGGGCCTGGGGCAGGTACGCGGCGAGGATGCCGATCTCCGCCTCCTCCTTCGCGGCGAGGTCCTCGCGGCCGCCCTTCCGGTAGGCCTCGATCGACTCGCGGCGAGTCTTCACCTCGCGGGTGAGGACGGCCAGGGTGGCGTCGTCGGAGAGCGTGGCGTGGTCGCGCTTCTCCAGGGCATAGGCGCTGCTCAGCGCCATCCGGAGCGTGTCGCGGCGCAGCGCGTCACCCGACCGCATGGCTGCGGTCATGTCGTCGTGGAGTCGATCTCGAAGGGACACCGGCGGTGGCTCCTGTCGCGTCGGGCGCCGGGCCGGCCGTGCCCCGCGGACGGGGCGACGGGCGTGGCGTCGATTGGCGCTGGGGGCCTCCGGGGCCCGGGATGCGGGCCGGGGAAGCGGGTGGAACCGGCGGTGGATGCGGGCGGGGATCGGCCTCGTTCGGCCGCTGGGTGCCCGCGCCGCCGGTCCCGGCGGCTAACCCTGCTGGCGGGCGACCTTCTTGCGCTTTGCTTCTTTCCGCTTCCGCTTCACGCTGGGCTTCTCGTAGTGCTCGCGACGGCGAGCTTCGGCGAGAATGCCGGACTGCTGGATCTTCTTGTTGAAGCGGCGAAGCGCGCTCTCGAACGTCTCGTTCTCACCAACGCGGATCTCTGCCAATGCCGGGATCACCTCCTCCGCCATGGGATCGTCTCGTCCGCGGCGCCGCCGGGCGAATGTCGGCGCGCGCGTGCTCAGCGGCGCGCGAACGCGACCTCCGGGCTCGGCGGAGTGTAGCCCCGGCGAGGCGAGGTTGGCAAACGGCCACGCTCGCGGGTCCCCGTTGCAGGGCGGGCCGCGACCGTCCACGATTGGCCCATGACGACCACGCGGCGCACCCTCGTCGACCTTCTGGATGGGGCGACGGCCCGATACGGCGATCGGCCCGCGCTGGCGGTCCGGCGCGACGACGGCACGACCGAGGCCTGGAGCTACCGCGAGCTGGATCGGCGGAGCCGGCTGGCGGCATGGCGGCTGCGCTCCCGCGGGCTCAAGCCCGGCGACCGGCTCCTGACCTGGTCGGCCTCGTGTCCGGAGCTGGCGGCGGTCTACTTCGGGGCGATGCGGGCAGGCCTCATCCTCGTTCCGCTGGACCTGCGCATGGCCCCGTCCACGATCCGGCGGATCGCCGACCGCTCAGGGTCGACGCAGCTGGCCGTCGGCACCGGACGCGACGCGCCCGACCCGGCCGAGGCCGACCTGGACCACCTCCCGACCGCCACGCTCGAGGAGCTGTGCGCCGAGCCGCACGCCAGCTTCCCTGCCGACTGGGAGAGCACGCTCGGCACCTGGACGCGCCCTGACCCGCAGGATCCGTACCTGCTGGTCTTCACGTCCGGCACGACGGGCATGCCCAAGGGGGTGGTGCTGGCCCACGAGAACACGATCGGCGGCATCGACGGGTTCCACCGGCTCGTCCCGCAGATGGAGTACCGCGTCGTCTCCGTGCTGCCCCTGGCCCACCTGTTCGAGCAGGCCATCGGGCTCTACCTGCTGCTCGACCTCGGCGCGGACATCCTGTACGTCCGGACCCGCAATCCGCGGGTGATCTTCGAGTCGATCCGCGACCATCGAACCACGGCGATGATCCTGGTCCCGCAGATCCTGGAGGTCTTCTGGTCCGCCCTTGAACGGGAGGTCGAGAAGCAGGGCCAGGCCACTTCGTTCCAGCGCGCCCGGGTCATCGGCCGTCGCCTGCCGATGGCCGCCCGCCGCTGGCTGTTCCGGCGGATCCACCGGCAGCTCGGCGGCGGCCTCCGGCTCCTCGTGTCGGCCGGAGCCTTCCTCCCGCCCGCCGTCCAGCAGGGATGGGAGGACATCGGGGTCGTGGTCATGCAGGGCTACGGCGCCACGGAGACCGGCTCCGGCGCGTGCACGACGTGGCGGGATCATCCCCTGGGCACGGTCGGCAGGCCGGTTCCCGGCATGGAGATGCGCATCGCCGGGGACGACGAGGTGCTCTTCCGGGGCCCCAGCGTTACCCGCGGATACTGGGAGGACCCGGTGGCAACCTCCGCGGCGTTCACCGACGACGGCTTCTACCGCTCGGGCGACCTGGGCCGCCTCGACGGGCGCGGCAGGCTTGTCCTGCACGGGCGCAAGCGCGACATCATCGTGCTGCCGAGCGGCCTGAACGTCTTCCCCGAGGACATCGAGAACGCGCTCCGCGTGGCCGGCCTCCGGGATTCGATCGCCCTCGAGACGGAGCCGGGGCGGATCGAGGCGATCATTCTCGCGCCGGTCGCGGTGCAGCGGCTCGCCGAGGCGGGCGCCGCCGACCCGCCCAGCGGCGCGTTCGACGAGGATGCCGACATCGCGCGGGCGCGCGCCGAGGTCGACGCCGCCGTGAAGGCCGCCAACGCGACGCTCGCCGTCCACGCCCGGGTCGCCGCGTGGCGGTTCTGGCCGGACATGGACTTCCCGCGCACCCTCACCCTGAAGGTGAAGCGCGACCAGGTGCGCGCCTGGGCGGCGGTGTCCGCGCCGCTCCCGGTCACGGAGGGCACCTAGCCTCGGGTCGCGGGGCCGGGCCGACGGGGCGCGGGTCACCCCGGCGGGATCGGCACCTCGGACCCCACGGACGCGAGCGCGGCGGCAAGGTCCGGTGTCTTCGGGTCCGGCGACGAGGCGGGCGACCACGGATAGAAGACGAGCGTCGAGCCGACCTGGCGGAGGACGAAGCGGACGTCGGGCGGGAACTGGACCCGCCCCGGGCCGCTCGTGATGTACGCGGCGAGGTCGCGACCGCCAGCCGCCGCGAACGCCAGGTCCGGGAACTCGTAGATCACGAAGTAGCCGCCGGCCGGGTCGTCGGGCAGCACGGCCTGGAACGGCCAGCGCGCCACGCTGGCGAACGAAGGGGGCTCGGCGGGGCGGACGACGGTCGTGAGCGTGGGCAGGAGCACCAGCCCGTTGGCGCGAAGTGCGCCGTCGATCTGCGCGAGCGTGGCCTGGACGGCGGGCGAGGCGGTCGACCGGGCAGTCGGCAGCGGCTCGATCGTGCGATCGGCGGGGGCGGCGCCGGCGCACGCGGCCAGGAGGCCGCCGGTGAGCGATGAGGAGGGCGACCAGCGCCCGGCTCGCAGGGCGCGCCCCGCCCGGGCGGAGACGCACGTCTCATCCCGGGGGCCAGTGCATCGCCCGGCCGCCCAGCAGGTGGACGTGGAGATGGCCGACGGTCTGCCCGCCGTCGGCGCCGGCGTTGACGACGAGCCGGTAGCCGCCGTCGGCGATCCCCTCGGAGCGCGCGAGCGCTGCCGCGGTTGACAGGAGTCGCCCGGCGAGGGGCGCGTCGGCCTCGGTGAGGTCGAGCGCGGATCCGACGTGCGCACGGGGCATGAGCAGCACGTGCACCGGCGCCACCGGGTGCAGGTCCCGGATCGCGATGATCAGGTCGTCCTCGTGGACCCTGGCGGCCGGGATGTCGCCCGCGACGATCCGGCAGAACAGGCAATCGGTGCTCACGCTGGACCTCCGCTTGACGCGTCAATGGCCGCCCGGCGCTCCGCGTCGAGGGCGACCCAGTCGCCCTCGACATCGCGACGGACGATCGCCAGGCCAGCGGCGGCGAACGCGGACCGGACCTCGCCCTCGCGGTCCACGAAGATCCCCGACGCGAGCAGCCGGCCGCCCGGCCGGATCTCGTCGCGGAGTCGATCGGCGCAGGTCGATGAGCACGGATGCGATGAGGTTCGCCGCCACGAGGTCGAACGGGCCCGCGCCCGACGGCACGGATCCCTGCCAGGCCCGGACCCGACGGGTGAGCCGGTTCCGCCGGGCGTTCGCGAGCGTGGCTTCGATCGCGATCGGGTCCGTGTCCACGCCGACCAGCTCGCCGGCGCCGAGCAGGCCGGCCGCCACGGCCAGCACCCCCGACCCGCAGCCGACGTCGAGGAGCCGGGCGCGCCCGTCCGGCGCGGAGCCGTGCGCCAGCAGGCCGTCGTCCGCCCAGCGCTCGATCCCGGCGAGGCAGAGGCGCGTGGTGGGGTGGAGGCCGGTCCCGAACGCCATCCCCGGGTCCATGGCGATCACGACGTCGTCGGGCGCCCGGCGGTGGCGCCGCCACGTCGGCCGGATCACGATCCGGCGCCCGATCCGCATCACGCGGACGTGCTGCTTCCAGGCGGTGGCCCAGTCGGACTCGTGGACCACGGCGGTGGCGAGCTCGCCGATCTCGCGCAGGCCGAAGGCCGCGAGATGCCCGAGCGCCGTGTCGGCCGCGGCGACCGCCGCGCGGACGACCCCCGGGTCGCGTGCCGGGAGATAGGCCCGGACGGTGGCCGGCCGGGACGGGTCCGCGACCGCGCCGAGCCCCTCGTCGGTCAGGCGGAAGCCCGGCTCGACGCTGACGCCGCCGGGTGCCACCCGCGAGAGGATCTCGCTCACGGCTTCGACCGCCTCCGGGTCGCAGGTGACCGCCAGCTCGAGCCAGGTCTCGTCGCCGACGAGCCCGTCCACCGCGGGATCGGCGGCCTGCGGTCGGATCACCCCAGCGCGTCCTTGAGCCGGTCGAGGACCCCCGCCCTGCCGGTTCCCAACCCGGTCTCGCCGGAGGCCACCGCGAACGCCTCGAGCGCCTCCCGCTGCTCCCTGGTCAGCTTCGTGGGGATCTGGACGTCGACCAGGACGTGCAGGTCGCCGCGCGCTCCCGCCCGCCGGAGGTGCGGAGCGCCGCGACCGCGCAGCCGGATCTCCGTGCCCGGCTGGGTCCCCGGCTTGATCTCGAGATCCTCCTCGCCGTCCGCCGTCGGCACGCGGACGGTCGTGCCCAGCGTCGCCTGGGCGATCGTGAGCGAGAGGTCGCAGAAGAGCTCCGTCCCTTCGCGCTTGAGCGACGGGTGCGGCGTGACGTGGATCGCGACGTAGAGGCTGCCGGGAGGGCCGCCGCGCGGACCCACCTCGCCCTCTGCCGAGAGGCGGATCTGGTGCCCGTCGTCGATCCCCGCCGGCACGCTGACCCGGAGCCGTTTCGTCCGCTCGCGCCGGCCGTCGCCGCCGCAGTCCGCGCAGGGTGCCTCCACGACCTTGCCCTCCCCGCGGCAGCGCGGACAGGCGACGACGTTCACCATCTGGCCCAGCATCGTCTGGCGGACGTGGCGGATCTCGCCGCGACCCTGGCATTGCGGGCAGGTGATGGCCGACGAGCCGGCCTTCGCGCCGCTCCCCGAGCAGGTGGCGCAGCGGTCGAGCACCGGGAACTCGATCTCCTTCTCGGTGCCGCGGATCGACTCCTCGAAGCTGACGCGCAGGTCGTAGCGAAGGTCCGAGCCGACGGCGGCCCGCCCCCGCCGCGCCCCGCCGCCGCCCGCGGCCGTGCCGCCGAAGAACGCGTCGAAGAGGTCGGAGAAGCCGCCGAAGCCCTGCTGCGCGCCGCCGAAGCCACCGGACCCGTTCGACGCCGGCCGCCGCCGAACATGTCGTAGGCCTGGCGGCGCTGCGGATCGGACAGGACCTGGTAGGCCTCGTTGATCTCCTTGAAGCGCTCGTCGGCGCCGGAGTCGCGGTTGACGTCCGGGTGCCACTGCTGGGCCAGCTTGCGGAAGGCGCGCTTGACATCGGCATCGCTGGCCGTGCGGGGCACGCCGAGGATCGTGTAGTAGTCGCGTTCGGTCGCCATTCGCGGGCAAGTCTACGGGAGGGACGCCGAAGGGCGTCCCGCAGGGGCCGCCGGAGGACCCGGTGCCGCGGGCGTCGCCGAACCGGGGCGGCACCGGCGCGACCTGGATCAGCGAGTCGGCTGATCCTCGATCACGAGCGACGCGGCGACATCGGCCGCCTGCGCCCTGGCGCGAGCACCGCCGGGGCCGGCCTGGCCCGGGTCGACCGCCACGGGGTCGGTGGCGTCCTCGCGGGCGATCACGGCCGCGGCAATCCCGACGTCGGCGGCGGCGAGCGCCGCCCCGACGATGCCGGACGTGTTCAGGTACTGGGCGGTGACGATCGGCGCGCGAGCCGTCAGGAACTTCGAGTACTTCGCGTACTCCTTGCTGACGCCGCCGCCGAGGATGATGAGGTCCGGCCAGAACCAGCGCTCGAGCAGCGCCATGTACTCGCTGAACTCCCGGCCCCACTTCTTCCAGCCGATTCCGCGGCGCTCGCGAGCAGCGCCGGAGACGAGCGTCTCGGCGTCCTTCCCGCGGTAGGTCACGTGCCCGAACTCGGTCGAGTCCAGGAGGTGCCCGTCGATGAAGAGGGCACTGCCGATACCGGTCCCGATCGTGAGCAGGAGCACCGTCCCCATCACGCCCTTGGCCGCCCCGAACGTCGCCTCCGCGAGGCCTGCCGCATCCGCGTCGTTGACCAGCCGCACGGGGCGGTCGAGCCGGGCGGAGAGCATCGACTCGGCGGGGGCCCCGATCCAGGACTTGTCGATGTTCGCCGCGGTCATCAGCCGGCCCGCCTTCACGACGCCGGGCAGGCCCGCACCGGCAGGCATCACGGACGTGACGTGCCCGTCGGCCACGAGCTGGTCCACGATCCCGCCGATCGCGGCGACGACGGCCTCAGGCGTCGCGGGCTGGGGCGTCTTGACCCGGAGTCGCGGCGAGGCGAGCTCGCCGCTGGCGAGGTCCACGACGGCGGCCTTGACACCGGTCCCGCCGACGTCGATGCCGATCGCGGTCCGGGGGGCGGCGGGTGCGGGGCGCTTCAGTCGGGGGCTCATGGCGTCGCAGGATACGCCCGGCGCCCGCGATCCGCTCGGCTGCTGATCTTCTCGGTTGCCTGCCGTCGCCCCGGTCAGCTGCGCCGGCGACGGCGGCGCGCCATGAACGCGATCCAGAGGAGGCCGACGCCGGCCAGCGCAGCGAGCGCTGCCAGCGCGACGAGCGCCGGAGGTGCCCCACCCTGCCCGCCCTCGGCGGGAGCCGTGCCGGGCGCGTTCGGGCCCGCGGACGGACGCGGGGCGGCAACGGTCACGGACGCCTCGACAGAGGGTCGACCGACCCAGCCACGCGCATCGACCGCGCGGACCGTGTACCACCACGTCCCGGCACGTGGCCTGGGGTCCATGAATGACACGGTTCCGGCCGATCCCTGCGTCCGACCCACCAGCGTCAAGGGGCCGCCCGGGAGCGGGGAGCGGTACACGACGAAGGCGCCATCGGCTCCCGGGACCGGATCCCAGCGCAGGGTGACCGGGGAGCCGGCGTCGGCCGGCGCGGCGATCGCGACGCCGGATGGCGCCACGAGGGGGGCCGGGATGGGATCGTCCGGGACCAGGATGGCCGCGCCGAGCGGTGGCAGGTCCACGGCCAGGGCCCCGTCCGCGCTCGTGATGGCCGGGCCCCACGTCCGGTCGATGAACCGGATCCCGTCGGGCACGCCCACGCCAGCCCCGCGCGCATCCGCGAGCGGGATCCGGATCCGCGCCGCCCTGTCCGGGTCCGGGTTCATCGCGACGATGGCGAGACCCGCCGCGTCGTCGTAGCGGCTGAAGGCGAGCGTCCGGTCGCGGTCGTTCGTGACGAGGAACCGGAGTGCGCCGTCACGGAGGATCGCGACGTCCCGGCGCACGGCCGCCAGGGTTCGATACCAGGCGTGGAGGGTGGCGTCCGCCGTCGCGGGCAGCGCCCCGCCGACGCCGAGCACGGGAAACGTCCGGCGGTCGTCGGGGTCGTCGGCGCCGGTCATCCCGACCTCGTCGCCGTAGTAGATCGTGGGCGCGCCCGGGAGGGTGAACTGGAGAAGCGCCGCGAGCTGGAGCCGCGCCCTGGCGACTGCCAGGTTCGCGGGTGTCTCCTTCGACGCGGCGTCGCCGGGCGCAAGCGACCAGAGGATCCGCTCCGTGTCGTGAGAATCGAGGAGGTTCCACGCGGTCCGGGCCGCGAACGCGGGCATGTCCTCGTACATCCCCAGGATCTTCCCGGCGAACTGGCTCGGCGGCTGGGCGGTTGCCCCGGCATCCGGGAAGCCTTCCTGGCCGACGTGCCGAGGTACCCGGTGACCGCGTCCTGGAATCGATAGTTCATCGTCGTGTCGGCCGTGTCGCCGCGAAGCGTCGCGAGGACCTGGTCGCGCTGCCACGCCTCCGCGACGATGACCGCGTCGGAGCGGGTGGCCTTCACCGCCGCCCGGAAGGCCGGCCAGAAGTCGGGGCCGAAGCTCGGGTCGGTCATCGCGTCAAGGCGCCACCCGGAGGCGCCGGCACGGATCCAGGCCGGGGCGACCGCGTCGGCCCCCTGGAAGATGAGCGCCCGGACACCCGGGTTCTTCTTGTCGAGGACCGGGAGCGTGGCGAGGTTGGACCAGCCGGCGTAGTCCATCGTGTTCGGCCCGCCCGGCCCCGCGCATGGGCCCCCCGCCAGCGGCGTGAACGTGAACCAGCTCCGGTAGGGCGAGGCGGTCGACTCGCAGGCGCCCACCGTCGCGAAGTGCCCGTACCGATCAAAGGAGGGCGAGTCGGCGCTGACGTGGTTGAACACGCCGTCGAGGACGATGTGCATCCCGTGCGCGTCGGCAGCCCGAACGAGCGTCGGCCCAGGCCGCCGCGTCGCCGAAGCGGGGGTCGATCAGGCGGTAGTCGCGGGTGTCGTAGGCGTGGTTCGAGGCGGCCGAGAAGATCGGGTTGAGATAGAGCACGGTGACGCCGAGGTTCTGCAGGTAGTCCAGGCTCTGGGTGATCCCGGCCAGGTCGCCGCCGAACCACTCCCTGCTCGCGGTCGCGGGGTCCGGGCGGGCGGACCACGGCCGCCGGATCGGGCGGTCCGACGCGTCAGGAGGCCAGGCGTACCGGGGCGCGGTCGTGCTGGCGTCGTTCGCCGGATCGCCGTTCCGGAACCGGTCAGGGAAGACCTGGTAGACCACCGCGCCGTCGAGCCACGGCACCGGCTGGATGCCGGGCACGTAGACAGTGATGACCCAGCCGGTATCGACCCCGACACGGGTCGCGGCCCCGCGGCCCCCGTCGAGCAGCGCGTCGTCGGCGAAGTAGTCGCGGGCCGCCCCGTCGGCGACGACGAACCGGTAGTGGAGCGTGGTCGGGGTGGGCGGCGTGATCGTGGCCTCCCACCAGTCGCACGTCCCCAGCGCGTCCTGCGGCTGCTCGCCGCACGGGACGCCGGCTGCGACGAGTTCCATCTGCGTGTCGCTCGCACGACGCGTGACGTCGTCGGCGACGTGGAGCGTCACGCCGGTCGCGTCGGCATGGAAGGTGCGGAACCGGAGCCGGATGGGAGCCGCGGCGGGCGACGCACCGATCGGGCTCCGGTAGGCGAGGATCCTGACTGTCGTGCCCGAAGCCCAGCGGGTCCAGGCGACCGTCAGCAGCCGGCGGCCCGGCCGGGTAGGCGGTCGCGGCTCCGGCGGGCACGTCGAACGCGACGACGACCTGGCCGGCGAGGCCGGCCGTCGCGACGTCGATCACGTGGCTTCCCGTCCCGTCGACGAGCCGGAGGCAGCTGCCGGCGGCCAGGTTGACGACGGCGGTCGAGATCCGGTCGCCGTCGGGATCGAAGAGCACGGCTGCGGGGTCGATCGGCGGCGGCGGCGCGCCGGACACGCAGGGACCCGGCTGCTGCCACGCCCAGGCGAACGTCTCGTCGGTCGACGACGTGGCGGCCAGCCGGGCCGCGTCGAACGCGAAGGTCACGGCCTGTGGCCCGCTGAGCTGGACCTGCCCGTCGAGTCCGTCGGACCGCGTCCCGACGCCGATCGAGCTGGCCGCATCCCCGGCCGGCGCCACCCGCCAGCGCCAGTCCCCGGCCGGCACCGTGAGCGTGATGGACCAGACGCCAGCCGCCGACGTCGGCGCCAGCGCGGTCCGCTCGCAGGTCGCGTCCCAGGCCGTGCAGGCACTGCCCGCGAGGTCGGGCTGGAACGTGCCGATGAGGACGGGCGCCGGCGTCGCAGCCGCGACACCCACCGAGGTCGCGGCCACTGACGGGACGGGAGGCAGGGCCCCGGGAGGGGCACCTGGCGCTGCGGACGGCGCGGGCACGGCGCCGCCGGCCAGGGCGAGAACCAGGCAGGCGGAGAGCACCGGGAGGCGGGACATCGCGGCCAGCGTACCGCGCCACGGCCCGCGTGGCGCCTGCAGCCGGACTGCCGCGCCCCTACTTCAGGAGGAGGTGCTCCAGCCGCCGCGAGGTGATCGCCAGGCCCGAGGATGCCCATCGTCGCGAGGTACGCCACGTGGACCAGGATCCCCGGCTCCAGCGCCCCCGTGGTCAGGCCACGGACCAGGTCCACCCCGTGGTAGAGCGGCGTGAGCTGGACGAGGAGGCGGATCGGCTCCGGGTAGGTCGTCATCGGGTAGAACGTGCCGGAGAAGAGGAAGAGCGGCAGGATCACGAGCTGGATCAGGTCGAAGTCCTGCCACGTCCGCATGAACGTCGTGGCCGCCATCCCGACCGCCGCCGAAGGCGAAGCCGATGAGCAGCGCCGCCGGGAAGGCGAGGATCGCCCACGGCGACAGCACCAGGCCCATGGCGAGCATCACGAGCAGGAACGTCGCCGGCGTAGATCGCGCCGCGGATCAGCGCCCAGCCGATCTCGCCGAGCGGCCACGTCCCCCACCCCGACCGGCGTCGCGAGGATCGCGTCGTACGTCTTGGCGTACTTGAGCTTGAAGAAGACGTTGAACGTCGAGTCGTAGATCGCGCCGTTCATCGCGGAGCTCGCCAGCAGCGCCGGCGCCACGAAGGCCGTGTACGGGATCACCCGCCCGTCTCCGAGCGGGACCGCCCCGACGAGGGCCCCGATCCCGAGCCCGATCGAGAGCAGGTAGAAGAGCGGCTCGAAGAAGCCGGACACGATGACCAGCCAGCCGCGCCGGTAGACCATCAGGTTGCGCTCGATCAGGAGGCCGGCTCGGCGACCGCCGAACAGGACCGGCGGCGTGACGCGGGCGATGAGCGTCATCGACGAGGCCCTCACCGCTCGAGCCGGCGGCGGAAGGCCCGGTGCGCCAGGCACGAGCCCCACGGCCGTCAGCGTGCCCAGGTAGGCGACGTGGATCAGCACGCCCGCCGCGTCGGCCGTCCCGAGCGCCAGGGTCCGGCACAGGTCCACGCCGTGCCAGAGCGGCGTGACGACGGCCAGCGGCTGCAGGAAGACGGGCAGCTGCGCGATCGGGAAGAACGTCCCGGAGAAGAGGAAGAGCGGGATCACGCCGAACCGGAAGAGCGCGTTGAAGCCGTTCGTGTCCTTCTGGGTCGCGCGAGTAGGCGACGATCGGCGTCGTGAACGCGAGGCCGGTGAGGATCGCGGCCGGGATGGCGAGGATCGCCTGGGGCCCGCGCGTCGCCCCGAAGAGCACCATGACGCCGAAGAAGACGCTGCATCACCAGGGTGAGCCGGAGGCCGATGTAGGCGAGCTTGCCGAGCAGGACGTCGAGGACCCGGATCGGCGTCGTCAGCATCCCGTGGAAGATCGGACCCAGACGATGCCGCCCATGATCGGGAAGGTGGATTCGCCGGCGGCCGTCTGCATCGCGGTCGAGGCCAGCAGGCCGGGCGCGAGGAACGCGAGGTAGCTGACGCCGCCCAGCGCGACGCGCGGCGCCGCCGGGCGCCGCGCCGGCCGTCCCGCCGGCCCGGCCGACGTAGCCGCCCAGGCCCACGCCCATCGCGGCGAGGAAGAGGACGGGGCTCAGGAACGAGCTGAAGAGGCTCCCCCGCCAGACTCGGCGGTAGAGGAGCAGCTCGTGCTCGAGCACCCGGATCGCCGCTGGCGTGGCCATCGTCGTCGCCGTCAGTCGACCAGGCTCCGGCCGGTCAGCCGGAGGAAGACGTCCTCGAGCGAGGAGCGCCGGACCAGGACTCATCTCCGGCCGCAGGCCGCGCTCGTGGGCGACGCTCGCGGCCGCGTCGCCGTCGTCCGCGTAGACGAGCACGCGGTCGGGCAGCCGCTCCACCCGGTCGCCGAGCCCCTCGAGCGGCCCGTCGAGCGTCTCCTGGACGCCCGACCGGGAAGCGCATCTCCAGGACCTCGCGGCTGCTGTGCTCGCTCGATGAGCTGGCGCGGCGAGCCCTCGGCCACGATCCGCGCCTTGTCCATGACGACGAGCCGGTCGCACAGCTGCTCGGCCTCGTCCATGTAGTGGGTGGTCAGGACGAGCGTGACGCCCTTCTGCTTGAGCCGGTAGAGCCGGTCCCAGAGCAGGTGCCGGGCCTGCGGGTCGAGGCCCGTGGTCGGCTCGTCGAGGAGGAGCAGGTCCGGCTCGTTGATGAGGCTCCGGGCGATCGTCAGGCGCCGCTTCATGCCGCCCGGAGAGCGACTCGACCTGGTCGCGGGCCCGCTCGGTGAGCTGGACGAAGTCGAGGAGCTCGGCCACGCGCTCCCGGATGAGGCTCCGCGGGAGGTCGAAGTAGCGACCGTAGATCGCCAGGTTCTCGCGCGACGGTCAGCTCCATGTCCAGCGTGTCCTGCTGCGGCACGACGCCGAGCCGGGCGCGGATCCGCGGGCCCATCGGCGCGCGGGTCCATCCCCAGCACGGTGAGCTCCCCGTCGGAGACCGGCGAGACGCAGGCGATCATCCGCATCGTGCGAGGTCTTGCCGGCACCGTTGGGGCCCAGGAAGCCGAACGATTCGCCGGGCGCCACGTCGAAGTCGATGGCGTCCACGGCCGTGAACGCCGCCGAAGCGCTTGGTCAGCGCGCGGGCATGGATCAGGGCCGGTGTCGACGGATCGGGCATGGACGCGGAGTGTATCGGGTCGGGCCGCGGGGCAGGCCGGGACGGCCAGCGCCCGGCGGTCTCGCCCGGCCGGCGGATCGCACGGTCGAGCGCGCCGGACTGCCCGGCGGCCCGCGACCCTAGACCTCCTTGAACTCGCCCTCGACCGTCTCGTCGTCGGCGTCCGGGGTGGCCCCGGGCTCGGCGCCGGCGGCTGCCGTCCGGGCCGCCGGCCCCGTCGCCCGCGGGCGTGCCGCTCGCCGCGTACGCCGCCACGCCGACCTTCTGGAGGAGCTCGGCGAGCTCGGTGGCCCGCGCCTGCACGACGTCGGCCGATTCGGTCTTGAGCGCGTTGCGCACGTCGGAGACCTTGCCCTCGACCGCCGCGCGGTCCTCGGGCGAGACCTTCTCGCCGAGGTCCTTGAGCGTGCGCTCCGCCTGGAACGTGAGCGCCTCCGCCTGGTTGCGGGTCTCGACCTCCTCGCGTCGCTTCTTGTCCTCGGCCGCGTGCTCGGTGGCCTCGCGGACCATCCGGTCCACGTCCTTCTTGTCGAGCATGGAGGACGCGGTGATCTGGACCTTCTGCTCCTTGCCGGTCGCCCGGTCCTTGGCCCGCACCTCCACGATGCCGTTCGCGTCGATGTCGAACGTCACCTCGATCTGGGGGACGCCGCGCGGGGCGGGCGGGATCCCGTCGAGGATGAACCGGCCCAGGGTCTTGTTGTCCGCCGCGAAGTCGCGCTCGCCCTGGAGGACGTGGATCTCCACCTGCGGCTGGTTGTCCGACGCCGTGGAGAAGACCTGGCTCTTCGAGGTCGGGATCGTCGTGTTCCGCTCGATGAGCTTCGTCATGACGCCGCCGAGCGTCTCGATGCCGAGCGAGAGCGGCGTGACGTCCAGCAGGAGGACGTCCTTGACGTCGCCCGCCAGGACGCCGGCCTGGATCGCGGCGCCGACCGCCACGACCTCGTCCGGGTTGACGCCCCGGTTCGGCTCCTTGCCGCCGAACATCGCCTTGACGGCCTCGATGACCGCGGGCATCCGGGTCATGCCGCCGACCAGGACGACCTCGTCGATCTCGGCGGCGCTGAGGCCCGCGTCCTTGAGCGCCTGGATGACGGGGCCCTTCGTCTTCTCGACGAGGTCGCCGACCAGGTCCTCGAGCTTGGCCCGGGTGAGCGTGACGACGAGATGCTTCGGGCCGGCGGCGTCCGCGGTGATGTAGGGCAGGTTGATCTCCGTGGAGATCGACGACGAGAGCTCGATCTTCGCCTTCTCGGCCGCCTCCTTGAGGCGCTGGAGCGCCTGCGGATCGGAGCGCAGGTCGATCCCCTGGTCCTTCTTGAACTCGGCGAGGAGCCAGTCCATGACCCGGATGTCGAAGTCGTCGCCGCCGAGGTGGGTGTCGCCGTTCGTCGACTTGACCTCGAAGACGCCCTCGCCCAGCTCGAGGATCGAGATGTCGAAGGTGCCGCCGCCGAGGTCGTAGACCGCGATCTTCTCGTCCTTCTGCTTGTCGAGGCCGTAGGCGAGCGACGACGCGGTCGGCTCGTTGATGATCCGCTTGACGTCGAGGCCGGCGATGCGTCCGGCGTCCTTCGTCGCCTGGCGCTGGGTGTCGTCGAAGTAGGCGGGGACCGTGATGACGGCCTCGGTCACCTTCTCGCCGAGGTAGGCCTCCGCGTCCGCCTTGAGCTTCTGCAGGATCATCGCGGAGATCTCGGGCGGCGTGTAGGTCCGGCCGTCGGCGAGCGCCACGCGGACGCCGTCGGACGCCGGGTCCTTCTCGACCGTGTAGGGGACCAGTGCCCGCGAGTGCTTGACCTCCGGGTCGTCCCAGCGGCGACCCATGAAGCGCTTGATCGAGTAGACGGTGTTGGCCGGGTTCGTGACCGCCTGGCGCTTGGCGAGCTGGCCGACCAGGCGCTCGCCGGTCTTCGTGAACGCGACGACGGACGGAACGGTGCGGCCGCCCTCGGCGGATGCGATGACGGTGGGCTCGCCGCCCTCCATCACCGCGACGACGGAGTTCGTCGTGCCGAGGTCGATGCCGATGATCTTGCCCATTGGGTGCTGTTCTCCTGGTGTGGTGGGATGGGATTGGTGCGAGTGGGTGGTCAGTTGAGCCGCGGGCTGCCGTCGCTCACGGCGACGAGGGCCGGCCGGAGCACGCGATCCCGCAGGTGATAGCCGCGCCGGATCTCCAGCACGATCTCGCCCTTCGGGGGCGCCGCTCCCGGGGACGTGGCTGAGGGCCTCGTGCTCGCTGGGATCGAAGGGCCGCCCGAGCGCCTCGATCGGGGTCACGCCCTCGCGCTCGAGGAGCGCCCGGAGCTTGCGATCGATCGCGACGATGCCCTCGAGCCAGGGGTTGTCGCGCGCCTCCGGCGGGAGATGCTCCAGCGCGAGGTCGAAGTCGTCGGCGAGCCCGACGACCCGCGTGAGCAGCGCTCTCGCGGGCGCGGTCGAGGTCGCGCTCCCGGTCCGCCTCCGAGCGGCGCTTGAGGTTCGCGTAGTCGGCCGCGGCCCGCTGCGCCGTCGCGAGGTTCTCGTCGGCCTTCGCGAGCGCCGCGTCACGCTCGGCGGTCAGCGCCTCGATCTGGGCAAGCAGCGCGGTCGGGCTGGTGTCGAGCTCCGCGATCCGGTCGTCGGCCCGGGTGCGGCGGCGCGGCGCGGGATGGTCTGGGGTGTTCGGCATCTGGCGTCCTCGTGCTTCAGGCGTAGAGGTGGTCCACGAGGTCGTTCATCAGGCTCGACACGAACCGCACCGTCCCGATCGCCTGCGGGTAGCGGAGGCGCGTGGGACCCAGCACGCCGACGAAGCCCACCGCGGCCCCGGGTCGCCCGTAGGGCGCGAGGACCAGGCTGACGTCGGCCATCTCGTCCGGGCGGTTCTCGCGGCCGATGTAGACCCGCAGGCCCCCGTCGACGGTCACCGCGTCGAACAGCTCGCGCGAAGTAGCTCCGGTTCTCGAGCGCCTCGAAGACGCGGCGCAGCTTCTCCGAGCTGGCGAACTCGGGCGCCGCCATGACGTTGAGCAGCCCGTCGCTGAAGAGCTGCTCGACGGTGTCCGCGTCGAACTCGCGGAGGAGGCGCAGCGCGCGGTCGCCGGCTCGGCGGACCAGGCCGAAGATCGCGTCGTCGGCGGGAGCCTGGTCGAACCAGCGGAGATGCTCGGCGACGTCGGCGGCGCTGCGCCCGGAGCACGAGGCGTTGAGGCGACGGACCGCCTCCTCGATCTCCTCCGCGCGCGTGCCGGCATCGAGCGTGAAGAGCGTCTGCTTCAGCGTCCCCTCGTTCAGGACGATGATCAGGCTGGCCATGCGGTCGCCGATCGGCACCAGCTCGAAGCGCCGGATCCGGGCGGCGCGCGGCTTGGCGGGCGTGGCGATCCCCGCGGACCGCGTGGCGGAGGCGAGGGTGGTGGCCGCCAGCCGGAACCACTGGTCGGTGGCGAACTCCACCTGCCCGAACTGGTGCCGGATCATGAGCTGCTCGATCGGCGAGAGCGGCGCCTCGCCCATCAGGCTCTCCACGTAGAAGCGATAGCCCGCGTCGGTGGGCACGCGGCCGGCGGACGTGTGCGGGTGGAAGAGGAGCCCTTCCATCTCGAGCTCGGCGAGGACGGCCCGCACGGTGGCGGAGCTGACCTGCAGGCGATAGCGGTCCACGAGTGTCTGCGAGCCCACCGGGGCGGCGCTCGACGTGTATTCCTCGACCACGGCACGCAGGATCGCCTGGGCTCGATGGTCCAGGGGACCGGCGCTGCGTCGAATACCACGTGCCACGGGTGCCTCGCTCATGCTGGCACTCGTACGGTGCGAGTGCCAGATCAGGTTAGCACTCTCATCTATAGAGTGCTAACCACTGCGACGGATCGTAGCAGGAGGTGCGCACGGGTGTCAATCGGGCGGGGCGGCCGGTGCCGGCGGCCCGACCTCTAGACAAGGCGGGCGAACAGCTCGTTGGAGAGGAGCCGTCCGCGGAGCGTGAGGCGGACCCGCCCGGCCGGGACTTCCTCCACCAGGCCGTGCTCGGTCGCCCACGCGAACACGTCGATCCGACTGAGCACGGCGCTCCCGCGAAACGCCGCGCGCGAGGCGGAGACCCAGGAAGAGACGCTCCGCGTCCGCTGCCGCCGCGTCCACCGGCTCCCAGCCGCCGGGCGGCAGCGTGGGCGGGACGCCGGAGGACGCCGGCACGAGCGCCGCCGTCCACGCGTCGAGGCGCGCGCGCGTTCCAGCGCCGCGACGCGCCGTCGAACGCGTGCGCCCCGGGGCCGACGGCCTCGTACGGGCGCCGCTCCCAGTAGACGAGGTTGTGCCGGCTCTCGTGACCGGGACGCGCCCAGTTCGAGAGCTCGTACCACGGATAGCCGCTGGCCTCGAACAGCGCGTCGGCGAGGCCGTATGCCCCGGCGGCCCGGTCCTCGTCCTGGGCGGCACGCGCCGACTCGCGCCAGCGGCGCGCGCCGGAAGGGGTCGGGAGGTGGTCGCCGGCCGGGCCCGTGAGACCCTCGGCGTCCGGGTCGTCGAGCGTCAGCGCGTAGGCCGAGACGTGGTCGGGCCCCAGCGCCAGGGCCGCCTCCAGCGTCTCGGTCCAGCTTGCGAGGGTCTGGCCGGGTACGTCGTAGAGGAGGTCGAGGCTCACGCTCGCGATGCCCGCGTCGCGCGCCGCCGCGACCGTGTCGGCAACATCGCGCGGCCCGTGGCGCCGGCCCAGGGCCCGGAGCTCGTCGGGCATCGAGGCTCTGGGCACCGATCGAGACGCGGTTGATCCCCGCCCGCGCGAAGCCGGCAAGGTCGCCGCGATCATCGGGCCCCGGGTTCGCCTCGAGCGTCACCTCGGCGCCGGGCGCCAGCCCGAAGCGAACGCGGACCTGGTCGAGAAGCGCGGCGACCGCGGCGGCTGGCAGGAGCGACGGCGTCCCGCCGCCGAGGTAGACGGTCTCGAGGGCCGGCCGCGCGGCGCTGCCGGGCTCGCCGAACGCCACGTCCAGCGCGTCGGCGCGCAGGTCCAGCTCCGCGGCCACGGCGCGCAGGTACGGAGTGACACGATTGCGCGGACCCACGGCTGCGGCGCCCGCGACGACCACGAAGTCGCAGTACGGGCAGAGGGAGCGGCAGAACGGGACGTGGATGTACAGCGCCGCCGGGGCTGCAGATGCCGGCGCCTCGCCGGTCGTCATCGGTCCGTCCGTGCCTCCTCGCCGGGTCGGTCCATCTGACGCCAGCCGTCAGGTGGACGCCGGGACTCCCACGACTCCTCGACTTCCTGGCCGCGCGGCGCCGGCTGGCCGGCGTGGCCGGTGCACACGAAGACGGCGATCCGGGTGATGGCATGGCCCAGGAACGCGGCGCCGATCCCGCCGGTGAGCGTGGTCAGCCAGCCGCCGGCGATGCCGACGAAGAGTGCCAGTCCGAAGGCGTAGCGGCTTCGGCCGGGGGCGCCGGTCCGCGTCGCGAGGACGTAGAGGAACGCCTGCGCGAGGATCGCCAGGGCAGGGTCGATCCCGGCAAGGAGGAGGAGGCCCAGGACGGCGCCGCGGAAGGTCGCCTCGTCGATGAACGCCGTCCCGATCGCGTTGAGGATGGCGCCCGGGTAGGACCACAGCGGCGGCATGCGGAGGCGCGTGTAGCGAACGTAGGCGAAGAGCATCGCCTGCGCCGTCCCGATCGCGCCGAGCCCGAGCCCGCCGAGGAGCGCCCCGACCCGGTCGCCCAGCCCCAGCCCGAGATCGCGGGCCGGCGCCGGGTGGATGAGCAGGATCGCCGCAACCAGGGCGAACCCCAGCAGGTACCACTCGAGCCGCAACCGGACGGAGCTCCGGCGACCGTCGGCGGCCGGCTCGTCGTACTCGGCTGCGCTGAACGTGGCCGCCTCGAGGCGCAGGAGGCACAGGAGGCCGGCGAGGCCCAGCGCAACCAGCTCGCGGAGCTGCGCCTCCACGGATCGGGCCTCGCGCCTAGCCCGCGTCGCCCATGCGCAGGACGGCGAGGAAGGCCTCCTGCGGGATCTCGACCGATCCGACGCGCTTCATGCGCTGCTTGCCTTCCTTCTGCTTCTCGAGCAGCTTCCGCTTCCGCGTGATGTCGCCACCGTAGCACTTGGCCAGCACGTTCTTGCGCATCGCGCGGATCGTCTCCCGGGCGACCACGGTGGACCCGATCGCCGCCTGGATCGGCACCTCGAACATCTGGCGCGGGATGAGCTCCTTGAGCTTCTCGGTCAGCTGCCGGCCGGCGGTCTGGGCCTTGTCGCGATGGACGATCAGCGACAGGGCGTCGACCGGCTCGCCGTTGACGAGCACGTCGAGCTTGACGAGGCGCGCCGCGCGGTAGCCGATCTCCTCGTAGTCCATCGACGCGTAGCCCTGGCTGCGGCTCTTGAGCTGGTCGAAGTAGTCGATGATCAGCTCCGCGAGCGGCATCTCGAACGTGAGCAGGACCCGCGTCGGGTCGAGGTACTCCATGCTCATGAACGTGCCGCGGCGGTTCGTGGAGAGCTCCATGAGCGGCCCGATGTACGTGGACGGGGTGATCACGGAGAGCTTCACCCAGGGCTCCTCGATCGTCTCGATCTCGCCGGCCGACGGCATCAGGGCCGGGTTGTCGACGGCAAGGACGCGCCCGCCCCCCATCGGCGTGACGCGGTACTCGACGGACGGCGCCGATGCGATCAGCTCCAGCGAGAACTCGCGCTCCAGGCGCTCCTGGACGATCTCCATGTGGAGGAGGCCGAGGAAGCCGCAGCGGAACCCGAAGCCGAGGGCGATCGAGCTCTCCGGCCTCGAACGTGAAGCTCGCGTCGTTGAGGTGCAGCTTCTCCATCGCGTCGCGGAGGAGCGGGTAGTCCTCGCCGGAGATCGGGTAGATCCCCGCGAAGACGAGGCTCTTGGCCGGCTGGTAGCCCGGGCAGCGGCTCGGATGCGGGGCGGGCGGCGTCCGTGACCGTGTCGCCGACCTGCGCGTCGCGAACGCTCTTGAGGCCGGTCGCGATGTAGCCGACCTCGCCGGCGGCCAGCTCGGTCGACGGGGACGAGCTGCGGACGGAAGACGCCGAGCTCCAGGATCTCGGTCTCCGCCCCCGAGCCCATCATCCGGATCCGGGAATGCCCGTGGAGTCGTTCCCTCGGCCAGGCGGACGTAGGCGACGACGCCCTTGTACTGGTCGTAGTGGGAGTCGAAGACGAGTGCCCGGAGCGGGGCCCGCGGGTTCCCCTTCGGCGGCGGCACGCGCGCGACGATCGCCTCGAGGATCTCGACGATGCCGGTGCCCTCCTTGGCCGAGGCCAGCAGCACCTCCTCGCGCGGGATGGCGAGGACGTTCTCCAGCTCGTCCATCACGACGTCCGGCTGCGCCGACGGCAGGTCGATCTTGTTGATGACCGGGATGATCACGAGGTTCTGGCGCGAGCGCGAGGTGGACGTTGGCGAGCGTCTGCGCCTCGATCCCCTGGGAGGCGTCGATGACCAGGATGGCGCCCTCGCAGGCCTGGAGGCTGTGGCTCACCTCGTAGGAGAAGTCGACGTGGCCGGGCGTGTCGATGAGGTTGAGGCCGTAGACCAGGCCGTCGGCGGCCGTGTACTCGATCCGGACCGCGCGCGCCTTGATCGTGATGCCCTTCTCGCGCTCGAGATCCATCGAATCGAGGACCTGGCTGGTCATCTGCCGCGGATCGATCGTGTGGGTCATCTCGAGGAGCCGGTCCGCGAGCGTCGACTTGCCGTGATCGATGTGGGCGATGATGGAGAAGTTGCGCAGGCGAGACTGGGGGATCGACATCGGGAGGCGAGTGTAGCCCACGCTGTCGGGCGGATGGTCGACCGCTGCCGCCGGCCGGTGATCGCCGCGAAACGCTGGGGCGGTACGGATGAAAGTGTCAAGCGCCCGGGGCGGTGTATCGTCGAGGCGGACGCGGTCGATCGCCTGGCGAAGGGCGGGGTCATGGGGATCATTCCCGCCGCGCAGCCTTGCCCGACCTCGGTCGTGGCTTGAACCAGTCGCTCCCCGTTGCGACGGCCGCGTCCCTCGTCCCCGTCCGGCGAGCCGGTCGAGCTGCGCGCTGCTTGAAGGCGGTCCGCTCGCCGGGGCGAACCGGCAGTCCTCGTCCTTGCGTCAGCAGGTGCCAGACGAGGACGGCGAGCTTGCGGGCAGTCGCGACGATGGCGACGCCGGCCCCCCGGCGGCGCCTTGATCCGCTCGTGGAAGCCGGCCAGCGGGCCGGGTGCGCGGACGGCGGCGTGGGCGGCCTCGGTCAGGAGGCCCCGGGCATGGGCCTGGCCCGCCCGGCTGATGTGGCCGCGCATCGCCGGCCGGTCGCCGGACTGGCGGACCCGCGGGTCGAGGCCCGAGATAGCACACGAGCTTGGCCGGCCGGCCGAAGCGGCCGATGTCGCCCGATGACCGCGAGGATCGCCGGCGGCGGTCACGAGGCCGATCCCCGGGATGGTCAGCAGGTGCCCGATCCGGGGATCGTCGACGACGAGGCTCGGCGATCGCCCGCTCGACCGCCTCGACCTCGCTCGCGAGCAGGACGCGTCGAGGCGGAGCGCCGCGTCGAGGGTCAGGCGTTCGTCGAGCGGCAGCTCGAGGGCCGCCAGCCAGGCCCGGCCGCGGACGCCGAACAGGTCGGTCACCGGTGGCCGGAGCAAGCGCCGGGCGAGGATCGCGACCGACCCGGTTGCGGACGGCCGTCCGGTCCCGGACGAGCGCCGGCCCGGTGCGACACCAGCCGGCGCAGGCGCCGGGTCGCCTCGTCGGGCTGCCAGACCGCGCGGCAGGTAGTCGGCGGCGAGCAGCTCGGCGAGGGTCGCCGCGTCGATGTCGTCGGTCTTGCGCTTGGCGACGGCGATCGCCTCGCGTCCGCAGCGGGTTGGAGACGACGACCCGCCCGGCGTGCCGGCCGAGCAGGTCGGCGAGCGCCCAGGTGTTGCGTCGACGCCTCGAGGGCGACGACGTCGTCCGGCCGCAGGGTCGCGGCGAACCGCCGGAAGTCGTCGCCCATCGCTGATCCGCTCGGCAGCCGTGCGCGCCGGCCCCGCTGCCGTCGACGACCGCGACGTGGGCGAAGTCCCGGCCGATGTCGAGCCCGATGCAGCGCATGGCGCGCTCCTCCAGTCAAGGTACCGACACCAGCTCGGGCGACACGACACCTACGGATCCGCGCTCAGGTCGGCGCAACCGGTCAAGTCGCAGGGGCGGCCAGATAGACTCACGGACTCGAAGTCCACTAACGCCACGGCCTGCCCGTCGATGGTGTCCCTTCCAGCCCCTCGTCCGGTGAGCCACAGCCTACCGACCAAGCGGCCAGGCCACCTTCATACCCGATAGACTCGGGCCGATGACCGAGACGTCGTCGGACGCCAAGCTGCGGGCCGCCATCCACGCTGATCAACGCCGGATAGCGGTAGGAAACCGTCCGCTGTATCACGCGACCTGGACGACGACCCCGGAGGGGGCACCGATCGTGGACGTGATGATCAGGGAGCTTCCGATCATCCATCTGTTCGTGCCGGACTACGCTGGCGTATCCGACGGCGCGCGAATCCTCATCGCGCAGACCCTTGCTGTCGACCCGACTTCGTTCGACGTGGTGGTCGAGGAGTCCTGAATCTCAGACTGAGACACTATCCGGCCGGTCGTTCGCTGGCCGCATGTCCGTGTGTCTGGTACCATTCGCGATCGCGCCGCCGTGGTGTCCCCTCCCGCTGCGCGGCACCGATCCCAGGAAAATCCTTTCCCACCAGAGGACAGAACGCCAGTGGCTCACTCGCCCCGCGGCTGGACCGGCACACGGACGCCGTCCGGCCTGAAGCGGGTCCGTCAGGCCGAGCGGCGCGAGGCGATCAACGCCCCGCGACGCACGAAGGCCAAGACCCTCGTCACGAAGACCCTCAGGATCGCGACCGGTCAGGCCGAGGGTGACGCGACCGTCACGCTCGCCGAGGCCATGAGCGCGCTCGACAAGGCCGCCAAGGTCGGCGCCATCCATCCCAACACGGCCGCGCGCCGAAAGTCGCGCCTGGCCCGGAAGGTGGCGGCGGCGATCGGCGGCGCATCCGTCCAGACGGCCGCGAAGATCACGAAGACGACCGGCGCGGCGGCCGCGGCGAAGGCCGCCAAGGCTCGCATCGCGGCCGGCAAGGCCGAGAAGGCGAAGGGCGCCCAGACGGCGGCCGGGAAGGCAAAGGCGGCGATCGCTCGCGCTGGCCGGACCGACGTCGAGGCGACGAAGGCCGCGCCGGAAGCTCCGGTGGCGGCTCCCAGCGCGCGTGCGCGCGTCGCGTCGAAGCCCGCTTCCGCTCCGACGGCGGCGAAGGCCGAGCCCAAGGCTGCCAGCTCGGCCAAGGCTCCGGCCAAGCCGAAGGCTCCAGCCAAGCCGAAGGCTCCGGCGAAGGCTGCGCAGAAGGCAAAGGCACCCGCAGCCAAGGCCCCGGCCAAGGCCAAGGAAGCCGCCGCCAAGGCACCTGCCAAGGCGAAGGAAGCCGCCGCCAAGGCACCGGCGAAGGCCAAGGCGACGCCGAAGAAGAAGGCCGAGTAGGCCGCCCGGCGCCGGGCAGCTGGCGCCGCTCCTGCGCACCACGGGTTCGACCCCGGGCACGTAGCCCGGGGTCGAACGATTCCCGGGCCGGTACTGCCGGGGCGCGGCCCGGTGCCCGTACACTCGCGCGATGCCGCTGGCCGCGATCGCCCTCGTCCTGGTTGCCGCGTTGCTGCACGCGACGTGGAACGCGTCCGTCAAGGGATCGGGCGAACCGCTTCGTGCAACCGCGCGCGCGGTCTGGCTGGGCACCGCCGTCGCGACGCCAGTTGCGGCGGCCGCCTGGCTGGCCGGAGGCCGACCCGGGTTCACCGGGGACGCGTGGCCGATCGCGGCGACGTCGGCGGCCCTCGAGGTCGTCTACTGGGTGGCCCTTGGGGTCGCGTACCGGGACGGAGCGCTCTCCACCGTGTACCCGGTGGCGCGCGGATCGGCCGCGCTGCTGGGCGCACTCCTCGGGATCGCGATGCTCGGCGAGCGGCTGGCAGCGCTCCAGATGGCCGGGGTTGTCCTCCTGGTGGCCGGGACGCTCGCCGTCGCGGTCCCTGGGGCCACCCGGCGCTCGGTGGGCCCGGCCCTGGCGATCGGCGTCCTCATCGCGGCGTACACCCTGGTCGACCGGCTGGGAGCGCGGACGGGGCCTGCCTGGCTCTACGGCTGGCTGATCTTCGCGGGCGGGAGCATCCTGCTGGGCGCCGTCCTTGCCGTCGCGCCGCTCCGCGTCGTCGGTCCCCGGCCGGCCCCCGGGAGCACAGCCGACCCGGGCTGGCGGCGCCCGCTGGGCTCCGGAATCCTCATGGTCGCGGGCTACACCCTGGTCCTCACGGCCCTCGCGATCGCGCCGCTTGCCGGCGTGGCGCCCCTCCGCGAATCGGCCACCGTGCTGGCGGCCGGCTGGGGCGTCCTCCGTCTCGGCGAGCGGGACGGTGCCGCGTGGCGCCTGGCCGGTGCTGCGTGCATCGCGGCGGGGGCGATCCTCCTGGCGGCCGGCGGCTGAACGGACCCACCATCTGGGTCAGGCGGTGGGGCCTCCCGGCGCGGCGGCCGGGCGCGGGGCCCTCGGTCGCGCGAACCCGTACATCGCGGCGCCGAACACGCCGCCGGCACAGCACAGGATCGTGACCGTCCCCGTTGTCCCAAGCTGCTCGCGCCAGTAGAAGGCCGTGAACGACGCGACCCCGGTGATCCCGACCTGCTGGAACTGGGCGGCCTTGCCCGGCTCGGCGAGGTACCGCTGGTAGACGCAGTCGGCGCCGGACGTGCAGCCGACGATCGGGCCGCCCTGGCTGGCATCGCGGTAGCCGTCGTCGGCGGAGAAGAAGATCAACTTCGTCCCCGCGAAGAAGATCGCAAGCGTGAGCGCCGTGAGCGCCGAGGCGTAGATCCCGTTGAGAAGGATGCGGCGCCACGGACCGGCGCGCCGGTCCGCCCGGGCGTTCGCGTAGTAGCCGATGAGCAGGCCCGCCAGTGGCGACATCAGCCAGAAGACGGGCTCGATCGGGATCACCAGCAGGAAGCTGACGACGATCGTCATGGCCATCCCGACGCCGACCCAGCCGGCGAAGATCGCTCCGCGGTCCACGAACCGACCCACGAAGCGGGTCATGCGGGCACGCGGCCGGGGCCGCCAGCGACGGCCACCGCCCGGAAACGAGCGGTCCCGGCCGGCAAGCCGGCCGGGACCGCGAGGTCTGCCACGGTCACGCGCGGACCGGAGGCGCGCCGGCCAGCGCGTGCCGGCCGAGGTACCGGGCGCCGTCGCCCAGCTCCTCCTCGATCCGGAGGAGCCGGTTGTACTTGGCGACGCGCTCCGAGCGCGATGGGGCCCCGGTCTTGATCTGACCGGTTCCCATCGCCACGACGAAGTCGGCGATCGTGGTGTCCTCGGTCTCGCCCGAGCGGTGACTGACCTGGCATGTCCAGCCGGCCCGGCGGGCCATCTCGATCGCTGCCATCGTCTCGGTGAGGGTCCCGATCTGGTTGAGCTTGATCAGGACCGAGTTCATCGCCTTCTCGTCGATGGCGCGGGCGATGATCGTCGGGTTCGTCACCACGATGTCGTCGCCGACCAGCTGGACCGTGCTCCCGAGGCGGGCGGTCAGCTCCTTCCAGCCCGCCCAGTCGTCCTCGGCGAGGCCGTCCTCGAGCGAGACGATCGGGTACTTGGCGATCCAGCGCTCCCAGAGGTCGACCATCTCGCCGGAGTCGAGGGTCCGGCCCTCGCGCTCGAGGAGGTACTGGCCGGTGACGCCCTCGACGCCCGTGCCCTCGACGAGGATCGAGCTGGTGGCCGGGTCGAGCGCGATCGCGACGTCCTCGCCCGGCCGGTAGCCGGCCTTCTCGATCGCCCGGAGGATCACCTCGACGGCCGCCTCGTTCGACGGGAGCGACGGGGCGAAGCCGCCCTCGTCGCCCTGGCCCACCGAGAAGCCGCCGTCGTGGAGGATCGCCTTGAGGGCGTGGAACACCTCGGCGCCGGCCCGAAACGCCTCCGCGAAGGTCGGCCGGCCGATCGGCGCGACCATGAACTCCTGGAAGTCCGTGGAGTTCACGGCGTGCTTGCCGCCGTTGAGGATGTTGAAGAACGGGACCGGCAGGATCCGGGCGCCGGCGCCGCCGAGGTAGCGGTACAGCGGCAGGTCGTGCGCCGCGGCCGCCGCGTGGGCGCAGGCAAGGCTGACGCCGAGGATGGCGTTGGCGCCGAGGTTGCCCTTGTTCGGCGTCCCGTCGAGCTCGATGAGCGCGGCGTCGATGCCGGGCTGGTCGGCGGCGTCCGCGCCGAGCAGGGCCGGGGCGATGGTCTCGCGGACGTTCGCGACCGCCTTGAGGACGCCCTTGCCGCCGAAGCGGGCCTTGTCGCCGTCGCGCAGCTCGACCGCCTCGTGGACGCCGGTGGAGGCGCCCGACGGCACGCCGGCCCGACCGACGGAGCCATCGGCAAGGACGACGTCGACCTCGATCGTCGGGTTGCCCCGCGAGTCGAGGATCTCGCGAGCTTCGATGAGCTCGATCTCGGTGTTCACGATGCACTCCCGGCGGCGCCGGCGGCATCGCGGTCCGGGATGATCGCGATGCCGGGCAGCGTCCGCCCTTCGAGCAGCTCGAGCGACGCCCCGCCGCCCGTGCTGATGTGGGTCATCTTGGAGGCCAGCCCCTGCTGGGTGACGGCCGCGACCGAGTCGCCGCCGCCCACCACCACGGTCGCGCCATGGTCGGCCATCTCGGCGAGGAGGCTTGCCATCGCCTTCGTCCCGGTCGCGAACGCCGGGATCTCGAAGACGCCGAGCGGGCCGTTCCAGAAGATGGTCCGGGCGCCCTCGAGGGCGGCCGCCATCGCCGCGAGGGATGCCTTGCCCACGTCGACGATGTGCCAGCTCGCGGGGAGCTTCTCCGTGGAGAGGGTCTTGTACTCGGAGCCCTGGGTGACCTCCTTGGAGATCACCACGTCGACGGGGAGGATCAGCTTGACGCCGCTTGCCTGGGCCGCCGCCATGATCCGCTGCGCGTCCTCGACGCGATCGGGCTCGGCCAGGCTCTTGCCGACGGCCTTGCCCTGGGCGAGGAGGAACGTGTTCGCCATCCCGCCGCCGACGATGAGGACGTCGACTTTCTCGAGAAGGTTGAGCAGGACCTTGATCTTGTCCGAGACCTTGGCGCCACCGATGATCGCGGCGTAGGGCCGCTCCGGGTCCTCGATGAGGCGGGAGAGGTACGTGATCTCCTTCTCCATGAGGAACCCGGCGTAGGCCGGCAGGAGCTGGGCGACACCGTAGGTCGACGCGTGGGCCCGGTGGGCTGTCCCGAACGCGTCGTTCACGTAGACGTCCGCGTACGACGCGAGCGCCCTGGCGAACGCCGGGTCGTTCTTCTCCTCCTCCGGGTGGAAGCGGAGGTTCTCGAGCAGGAGGACCTCGCCGGGCTTGAGCCGGCGGACCGCGTCCTCCGTCCCCTGGCCCAGCGCGTCGCCGGTGCAGGGAACGCTGACCCGAAGGAGCGCGGAGAGCCGCTCGGCCACCGGCCGAAGCCGGAGACCGTCCTGGACCTTGCCGTCCGGGCGGCCCAGGTGGCTCGCGAGGATCACCCGGGCGCCCTGGTCCATCAGGTACTTGATCGTGGGGATCGCCGCCCGGATCCGGGTGTCGTCGGTGACCTGCCCATCCTTGAGCGGCACGTTGAAGTCGACGCGGACGAAGACGCGCTTGCCCGACGCGTCGAGGTCCCGAACCGATCGCTTGTCCATGGCAGGCTGCTGCCTCTGCTAGCGGGGGATGCGGAGCTGGCCGGTCGCGCCGGAGATCAGAGCCGCTCGGCGATGATCTTGACGAGGTCCGCGACGCGGCAGCTGTAGCCCCACTCGTTGTCGTACCACGCGATGACCTTCACGAAGTTGCCACCCAGGACCATCGTGCAGGCGCTGTCGATGATCGACGAGCGCGTGTCGCCGCGGAAGTCGGAGCTCACCAGCGGCTCGTCGCTGACGCCGAGGATGCCCTTCATCGGGCCGGCTGCGGCTGCCCGGAAGGCTGCGTTGAGCTCCTCGACGGACGTCTCGCGTTCGAGCTCGGCGGTGAAGTCGACGACCGAGACGGTCGCGGTGGGGACCCGCAGGCTGAAGCCGTCGAACTTGCCCTTGAGGTCCGGGATCACGAGCGCCAGCGCCTTCGCGGCGCCGGTCGTCGTCGGGATGATGTTCAGGGCTGCGGCGCGGGCGCGGCGCGGGTCCTTGTGCGCGACGTCGAGGATCTTCTGGTCGTTCGTGTACGAGTGGATCGTGTTCATCAGGCCACGACGGATGGTCCATCCGTCGTGGACGACCTTGGCCGCAGGGGCGAGGCAGTTCGTGGTGCAGCTCGCGTTGCTGATGACGTGGTGCTTGGCCGGGTCATAGGCGGCGTCGTTGACGCCGAGGACGATCGTGACGTCCTCCTTCTTGGCCGGGGCGCTGATGAGCACCTTCCGGGCGCCCGCGTCGATGTGCACGCGCGCCTTGTCGGCATCGGTGAAGCGGCCGGTCGACTCGATGACGATGTCGACGCCGAGCGCCTTCCACGGCAGCTGCGAGGGGTCCGCGACCTGGAGGACCTTGATCTCGCGGCCGTCGACGATGATGGCGTCGTCGGTGTGCTCGACGCTCCCGGCGAAGGCGCCGTAGGTGGAGTCGTGCTTGAAGAGGAGGGCGTTCGTCGGGACGTCGACGATGTCGTTGACGGCCACGACCTCGATGTCGGGCGCGCGCTCGATGAGTGCCTTGAGCGACTGCCGGCCGATGCGACCGAACCCGTTGATGCCCACTCGTACGGACATGGCTCGAACCTCCGCTGTGCGGCTAGATGGATCGGTTGAACCCGCCCGCGACGTGCGCGGCGGGGTGGAATGCCCGAGGACGCGCGGATGGAGCTGCAACGCCGATCCGCGAGGGACAGGCGGCCAGCGGCCCGTGGGGCCGGCGCACCGCGCGTCGGTCGGCATCCGCCACCGGGCGGGTCGAGCGATCAGCGGCGGCGCATGACGGCGCTCCCCCGGCGCCGGGGGTGGAAACAGGCCGTGGGGGCACTGGACCTCGTGAATGCGACGGGAACCAGACGCATTCTACCAAGCGCCTCCAGCCGGACCGTCGGGCCGACCGTCCCACCGTGGCGGTCCGAACGGCCCGCGGCGCCGCGCCACCCGGCCGTCGCGGGCGGGATCGCGAACGTCGGGTGCCGGAACCGGCGCCGCACGCCCGGGTTCCGGCACGTTTCGGGCCGGTCGTGGGCCGGCCCGAAACGCGATCGAGCCCCCGCCGTCTCCGACGAGGGCTCGATCGATCGCGAGCGTAGGTCAGCCGCCGATCCGGAACATCTTCGTGCCGCAGACCGGGCAGGTGCCCTGGGCGGCGGGCTTGCCGTTCTTCATCGTGATCTGCTGCGCGTTCTTCATCTCGCGCTTCGCCTTGCACTTCACGCAGTACGCTTCGGCCACTCCGGGAGCCTCCCTTTCGTCACGGTGGACGTCGTCGGGCCTGTGCCCGGCGCTCGTCCGATACGAGCGATACGGGTTCGTCGCAGCCATCTTGTACGGGTTCCTGTAACCCGACAGATCCGGGGCGGCGCGAACTCGCGCAACGGTAGCCCGCGCCGCATCGGAGCGTCAAGCCGATTCCCGAATGATATGGCTCGGTGATTCGGGCGGCGGCGCGGGCTCCTCCCCGTTTCCGACCTGTTCCGGCACCGACGCGGCCGTGAACGGGGCGCCGACCTCGGCGATGCGTCGCGCGATGCGCGCCTGCACGGTGCGCCGGTCCCGGCGGCGACGAACCAGCAGGAGCATCCCGCCAGCGGTGGCGAGCGCGCCGATCGAGCCGGCGCCGGACGTCATCGGCGCAAGGGCGCCGTTGCCGGCGACGCTCGTCGCGACCGTCTCGAGCGACGGGGAGGACGGCGAGCGTGCACCGGGATCCTCCGACGGGAGCACCCGCGCGTCGTCGGCACGGACGTCCTCGTCCGAGAGCGGAAGCGGCTCCCCGAGGTCGCCGAGCCGCACGAGGTCGGCCGCGTCGGTCACCCGGATCGCCGGTGGCGCTCCGGCCGCGACGACGCCGGCAGCGCCAACGGCATCACCGGGTCCCAGCAGCGGCAGCAGCGAACGCACCTCGCCCGCAAGATCGAGTCGGACTGTGCCGGTCCCGTCGTCGAGGACGAGCCCGGCTCCGTCCACCGCCACGACGAGGCCGCCGACGCGGACGGCGCGGCCCGCGAGTCCGGCGAGGTTCGCGACGTCGGCCGTCACGGGCGCGCCGGTGCTCGCCGCCATTCCGCCGAGGCCGGACGCGGCAGACGTTGACGACGCGCCCGTGCTCCTCGTGCCCGGGCCGGACCCGGCCGCGTGCGTCGACCCGGTTGCGCGGGCGAGAACCTGGATGTCGGCAGGTGATCGCGGCACGATGACGAAGTGCTGGTCCGTCGCGGCGGGATTCGGGCGACGCACGATCCCGACGACGCGGACGCGGCTGCCCTCGACGAGAGCCGTCGCGGGAATCCCGGCGCCCGGCAGCCCGGCAAGCGGGATCGACCCGGCGGTTGCCCCGACCTCCGCGCGCCAGCGGTCCCCGAGGCGGCGCTGGTCCGTGACGGTGCCCTCGATGACGACGAGACGCCACTCCAGCGCGACCGATGGCGGTCCGGCCAGCGTGGCCGGGTCCGGCTCCGCGGCGTGCCCGAGCACGGCGAGGGTGGCGGCGGTGAGCCGCGGCGCGCCGTATGCGCGGCCGACCGTCCCGACGACGCGCACGCGGTCCCCGGGGCGCGGCCCGGAAGCGTCGCGGGGAACGAGGACCTCGATCGCTGCCGTCGCGTCCTGGACGATCGACCGACGTCCGGTCGTGTCGAGGAGCGTGCACGAGACGCTGACGATTCCCTCGACCGTGACCCTCCCGCTGCCCAGGCCGATCGCCGCGGCGACTGTCGTGACGGGCGGCTCCGACACCCCTGGCCGCGGGCTCGCCGTCGTGCCGGGCGATGGCCTCGGGCTGGCCGTGGCACCCGCCGACCGGGTCAGATCGCCCGCATCGCGCAGCCAGAGCCGATAGCCATCGAGCGCACCGCGAGCGGATGCTCGCTGGCCGACGAGGCCGACGAGGCGCAACCGATCGCCTCGCTGTGCAACAGTCGCCTGGAGGCCGCTCGAACGCGTCGCGCGGGCAACGAACGGCGCTCCGGCCGCGTCGTGCAGACGGAGCACGAGGTCGCCACCCGATTCGCGGACGATGGCCGCGTCCAGGGTCGCGTCGAGCGTGACCAGGCGCGCCTCCACGAGCTCGCCCAGCGAAGCGGCTCCGATCGGCAGCGGGAGCGCGAGCGTGGCGGCACCGAGGAGCCGGACACCCGCAGCGGCCGGCCTGATCTCCAGCTGGCCGTACGGGTCGAAGAGTCGGCCGACGACCTCGACGAGCGCGCCGCGGGCGGGCACCACGCCGTCGGGGAACCGGACGAAGACGGCGCCTGTCTCGTCGGCGACGACACCGACGGGCGGGAGACCCACGCGTCCGGGCTCGGCGGTGACGGCGCCACGGACGCGCACCGTCGTGCCGACGGGTGCGCTGCGCGCGGTTGCGATGGACGCGGCTGCGTCGGTCGGTGCCGGGGTGGGCGACGGTGCCGGAGTCCGCGTGGGCGACGGGGTGGGCGTGGGAGAGGGAGACGGGGTCGCGCTCGGGGCGGCGCTCGGATCGGGCGTCGGCGACGCGCTCGGCTCCTCGGACGGGGTGGCCGAAGGCGAGGGCGAGGGCGAGGGCTCCTCGGTCACGTCGAGCGGATCGACGGCGAAGAGCCGATACCCGGCGGCGCCGGTCCCCGAGGAGTCGCGCTGTCCGAGTGAACCTGCCACCGAGACGAGGCTGCCCCGGGCCGGCACGAACGGACCCGCAACCCCGGAGAAGATCACGCGGAGTGGGCCGGACCCGTCGTCGACCGTCACCGCCGGACCGTCGGCGAGGATTGTCGGCGCGTCGATCACGATGCCGTGAACCCGGATGCGCAGGCATTCGAGCGCCTCGGCAGCGGCGCCGGTGGCCGTCTCCCTCGCAAGCGGCATCGCGCCTGGGGCCACGAGCGTTGGCGGGTCCACGGTTCGAATGGTGCGCTGGCCGTAGCGGTCGTCCACGACGCCCGCCACGCGGACCAGCGACCCGGCCGGCATCGGGTCGGCGGCGGATGCCGCGTAGATCGCGATCCCCGTCGCGGCGTCCTGGAGGAATGCGCTGCGTCCGTCTTCGAGGAGCCCGAGCGGAGTCGAGAGGACCCCTTCGACCGTGAGAGAGGTTCCATCGGGTGCCACGCGTGCCGCGGCGATCGAGACGGTGGCAACCGGGGTCGGTGTCGGGGCCGGGGTCGGTGTCGGGGCCGGGCTCGGCGACGGCATCGGCGACGGGCTCGGGTCGGGGGTCGGCATCGGCGACGGGCTCGCGATCGGCGTCGGCTCAGGTGTCGGCGTCGGAGTCGGGTCAGGTGTCGGCGCTGGGGTGGCGGCCGGTGACGGGCTGGCGATAGGCGACGGGCTCGGGTCGGGGGTCGGCGTCGGCGACGGGCTCGCGATCGGCGTCGGCTCAGGTGTCGGCGTCGGCGACGCGGACGGTCCCGGGATCGGGTCCGCCGCGAGGTTCTGCGGGAGCGGTGCCGTGAGCAGAGTCCAGTCCGCCGCGTTCTGGTTCGTGTCGGTGACGTTGCCGTCGCCTGCGCCGGGGCGGCGCTCGATGCTCTGTCCGGCCGGGGGTGCCGGAGCGGCGGCGCCCTCGACGAACGCGTTCGTGGCATCGCCCCAGCCGACGGCGTCAACGGGCGTCCCGCCAACCGGGCGCAGAACCAGCGCGCCGCCAGTGGCCGCGAGCCCGCCGGAGTACGTTGCGTCGGCGGTCGCCGCGAATGATCCGAGGGCGTTCGCGACAAGCAGGTGCTGTCCCCGGGCGAGGAGTGTCAGCTGGCTCCAGGTGGCCTTCCGGGTGACGGTGGATCCCGACGACGTGACATAGGCCAGCTCCATGCCCGAGAGGTCGGCAGGGACGGGACCGGCGTTCGTGATCTCGACATACTCGTCCGACGCAGAGGCGCCGCCCGTGACCACCTCCGCGATGAGCAGGCCGGCGGACGGCGGCCAGGCGACGGCCGCCGCGGGACGCAGGTTCGCGATGGGCGCGGACGTCGCCGCGGGCCGGGGCGACCCACCGACAAGCGAGGCGAGCAGGAACAGGCTGGCGAGCGCGCCGAACGCGGCGCTCCTGGGGGCGCGCATGGACGACCTCCCGGCGGGCAGCTGGTGGCGGCGGGTGGCCGGCGGGCCGGGCGTCGTGGCGGCAGCGACGCGACGGGTGTACCACGCGTCGCTCACCCATCGCTTATCTTCAGCCGCGTTACGATGCTCGGCGCGGCACACACGCCGCCGCACCCCACCAGGACGACCCAGGAGGATCCGTGGCCCGCGCCAAGAGGACGCAGCGCGCCGAAGCTCGCCGCCGTTACCGCGCCGTCGAGGGAACGACCGAGAACCCGGACCTCGAGATGGACGAGGCCGACGCGCTGGACGCGCCGGCCGAGGCGCCCGCTCGCGGCAACCGCACGAGGAGGGCCGGGGCCGGCGGGACGGCTCGGGATGCGGCCGCGCCGCCGCCTCGCACCGGCTTCATGGCCGCGCTCCGCCGCGCCGCGGCTCCTGCGGATATCCGCGCCGACCTCCGGGCGCTGCCCTCGATCGCGATCCACTCGAAGGCACTCTGGGTGCCGCTCGCGGTGATCGCCGCAGTGACGGCCCTCTTCTTCATCCCCGGGGTTTCGCGGAACCCGCTCGTCGCGTTGCTGGGAAACCTGGCGCTCCAGCCGCCGCCGATGATCCTGCCGTTCCTGGCCGGCATGCTGGCGCCGCGGGGCGCCTGGCTGGCAGGCGGGATCGTGGCGCTTGCCAACGCGGTGGCGTACGGGCTTCTCTTCGGAGTCTTCACGAACTCGGTCCAGACGGGCCTGGGCTTCACCTATGTCATGACGACGGACCAGAAGGTCGGTGTCATCGTCAACGCGATCGTGACCTCGGTGCCGTTCGGCCTCCTGGTGGGCGCGTTCGCCGGGTTCTATCGCCGGTTCCTGGCGATGTCCACGCCTGCCCGGCCCGTCCCGAACAAGTCCGCCCAGGGTCGGTCGAAGCGCCGCTGACCACCGGCCCATCCAGCCTGCTGGCCCGGCGTCGCGTGACGTCAGGCCAGCTCGTGGATCGTCAGCCCAGCCGACGCATGCCCGCATGGCCCAGCTGGCGCACGCCGTCGGGACGCTCGGGGCCGCCGGCTGGTCTGGCCAGCTCGACGAGCGGGCGGACCTCGTGGGCGACGACGTTCACGACGCTCGACTCCCGTTGGAGGCTCCCGTCGACCACGAGGAGGGCGTTGCGGCGGACCACGCCCCGCAGGCGCTCCCACGCATCGGGCCAGAGCGTGACGTTGACCATCCCGGTCTCGTCCTCGAGCGCCAGGAAGACGGTTCCCTTCGCCGTCATCGGGTGCTGGCGCGTGACGACCAGGCCGCCGATCCGCACGCGGCCGGGCCGCCGCTCCGCGAGCCCCGCGTTCGTGACCGCGCCCAGCCGCTCCAGCGCCGGGCGAAACAGCCCCACCACCTGGCGCCGCGCGTCGAGCGAGAGGATCGCGTAGCTGTCGCCGAGACGCTCCACCTCCGTGAGCGACGGGAGGTCCGGTGCCGGCGTCGCCGGGAGCCGCAGGTCCAGGGGCCGGCCGGCCACACGGCCGCCTCCCAGCGGTGCCCCCTTCGCCGGGCGCGCCACCTCCCGCAGCTGCCAGAGGAGCTCGCGGCGCGGCCGCCCCAGCGAGTCGAGCGCACCCGCGCGGATCAGCCGCTCGAGCACCTCCTCGGGGAGGCCGGTCCGTTCCACGACGTCCGGGAGCGACGTGTAGGGACCGCGCGCCCGCTCCGCGTCGAGGTGGGCGGCGTGCTCCTCGCCGATCCCCTTCACGAGGTGGAGCCCAAGCCGGACGCCCCAGCCGGCGGCGCTCTCGGCGGCCCATCGCTCGCGCGCCGCGGAGGCCGGGACCACGCAGGCCGGTGAACGCACCGGACGCGGCCGCACGGCGATCCCGGCATCGGACGGGAGCGGCTCCCCGGGGTCGCCATCGTGGCGTCCGCCGTCGCCGGCCGGGCCGGCGAGCGCCCAGCCGGGCCGACCCGCCCACTCGGTCGTGGTTCGATGGAAGGACGCGTTGACGTCCACGGGGAGGACCGCGACGCCGTGGCGCTTCGCGTCGTTCACCAGCACCTCCACCGGGTAGAAGCCCATCGGCTGGGCGTTGACCAGGCCGACGAGGAACTGGGCCGGGTAGAAGAGCTTGAGGAACGCCGACTCGTAGGCGGTCCGCGCAAAGGCTGCGGCGTGGCTCTTCGCGAACCCGAAGCTCGCGAAGCCGGCGACCCCGCGGTAGAGCTCCTCCGCGTCGACCCGCGGCATCCCCTGGACACGGACACAGCCGTCAACGAACCGGGCGTGGAGCTTCTCCATCTCCGCTGCTGGAGCGCCACGTTCCCATCGCGCGGCGGAACCCGTCCGAGTCCGCCGGGCGAGAACCCGGCCACCTCGATCGCGATCCGCATCACCTGCTCCTGGTAGAGGATCACGCCCATCGAATCGCGGAGGATGGGCTCCAGCGACGGGATGCAGGTAGGTCACCGGCTCCAGCCCCTGCCGTCGGCGCAGGTACGGGTGGACGGCGTTCCCCTGGATGGGTCCCGGCCGGATGATCGCGACCTCCACGACCAGGTCGTCCAGGCAGCTGGGGCGTGACTTCGGGAGCGTCTGCATCTGGGCCCGGCTCTCCACCTGGAAGACGCCCACCGTGTCGGCCGCCTGGAGCATCGCGAAGACCTCGGGGATCTCCTCCGGGAGCCGGTCGAGGTCCACGCACGCCGCGCAGTCGTGCTCCACGAGCGCGAGCGTCTCGTCGATCGCGGCGAGCATCCCGAGGCCCAGCAGGTCCAGCTTGATGAGCTTGAGCGTCTCCACGTCCCGCTTGTCGAACTGGACGACGACCCGGCCCGGCATCGTGGCGCGCTCCAGCGGGGCGATGTCGATGAGCGGCGCGGCCGTGACCAGCATCCCCCCGCTGTGGATGGAGAGGTGGCGCGGGAAGCCGTCGATGCGGGCGCACAGCTCCAGCCAGCGCTCCCACGGCGAGAGGCCGGCCACGCTCCCGCCGCGCGGCCCGGGCGGGACCCGGGGACGGCGGCGCCGGGGACGCGTGGCGCGCGGTCGGTCGAGCCGGCGGACGCGGGCGCGGGATCCCAGTGCCGGGGTCGGCCCAGCCGGTCCACCGAGCGCGGCGGCGGCGCGAGGACCCCCGACTCCGCGTCGATCGCACGGCCGTCCACCGTGCCGGGCACGTCCGGGGCGCGCCGCGGGCCGGCACCGGGACCGAACGTGTGCGCCGGCGTGACGACCGGTGGTCCGTCGCGGGCCGGCGGTCCGACCGCGGTCGGCGAGCCGCCGCGCGCGAGCCACGCGACGCTGGCGGGAGAGTCGCCCGGGCCGCCCTTGTCGTCGGACGGTCCACCGGGCCGGATCGCGGGGCGGGAGCCTCCGGAGCAGCGCCTCCCCCGACCCCGCCGGCGCGCGAAGCCGTCCGCCACGAGCGTGGTTGAGCTGGCCCATGCCGTCGACGAGCCCGCGTCGCGTTCGCCGCGGACGGCCGAGGCCCCGCCGTCGCGGACCTCGCCGGGCCGTCGGAAGAACTCCGCGAAGCCGCCGTCCGCCTCCAGGTCCCGTCGGACCATCACCGAGTCGTACGTCTCGAGCGCCTTCGCGACCCGGTCGACGAGCGGCCGCGGGAAGCCGAGGGCGGTGCCGACCTCGCGGACCGCCGAGCGCGCCCGGTACGTCACGAGGTTGCAGACCATCCCGGTGTGCTCGGCGCCGTAGCGCTCGTAGACGTACTGGATCACCTCCTCGCGGCGCGCCGAGGAGAAGTCGATGTCCACGTCCGGGTAGGTGGTCCGGCCCTCGTTGATGAACCGCTCGAAGAGGAGGTTGTGGCGAATGGGATCCACGCGGGTGATCCCGAGGGCGTACGCCACGATCGAGTCCGCGGCGCTCCCCCGCCCCTGGGCGGGGATCCGGCGTTCCTTCGCGAAGCGCATCAGGTCCCAGCAGATGAGGAAGAACTCGGCCAGGCCGGTCCGCTCGATGACATCGAGCTCGTGGGCGAGCTGGCGCACGACCGGGGGCGTCACCGGGTGATAGCGGCGCCGGATCCCCGCGTGGCAGAGCTCCACGAGGTAGGAGAACGGCGTCTCGCCGGCGGGGACCGTGAAGCCCGGGAAGCGGTACCGCTCGAAGCCGAGATCCACGCTGCAGGCCGCCGCGAGCGTGCCCGCGTTCGCGAGCCCCTCGGCCCAGGCGCGCGCGGTTCGCGGGTCCGAGGTGGCCGGGTCGCCGGGAGGGAGGGCTGCGAGCTCGGCCGCGGACTTCAGGTAATGCTCGCCGCTGGGGGTGCGCAGGTCGGCGAGCGTCTCGAGGCTCCGGCCATGGCGGATCGCCACCAGGACGTCATGCAGCTCGCGATCCTCCGGGCGCGCGTAGTGGACGTCGTTCGTGACGACCACCGGGAGGCCCAGCTCCGCGGCCAGGCGCGCGGACTCCGCCACGAGCCAGTCGTCGTCGGGGAGGAGGTGATGGGCAAGCTCGATCACGAAGCCGGCGCCGGCGATGGTCTCGCCCGGGCCGCCGAACCGGCGCGCATATTCCCGGGCCACGGCACACGCTCCCGCCCGGTCGCCCGCCAGGAGGCGCCGCGCCAGCTCGCCCTCCCGGCAGCCCGAGAGCGCCACGAGCCCATCGACGTGGTCCGCGAGGAGCGCCTGGGTGAGCCGCGGTGCTCCCTTGGTCCCGGCCAGGTTCGCGCGGCTCAGGAGGCGGCACAGGCTCCGGTACCCGGCCGCGTCGCGGGCGAGCAGCACGAGGTGCGGGCCCCGCTGGGCTGCCCCGACGCCTCGGTGGTCTTCCTTTGTTGCTGCTCGGTGGCCCGGCAGGCGCGCGCGCTCCGGGCGTGGCCTGGCCGGCATGCCCGCCGAGCGGCCGCTCCGCCCGGGCGCCGTCGGGGGCGGACGGGTGACCCCGGTGGGCAGGCCGGCGGCCCGGGATGACGAGCCGGTCCGGGTCCGGGACCAGCGGGTCGGCCAGCTCCACCTCCACCCCGATCACCGGGTGGAGGCCCGCCTCCTCTGCCGCCGCCGCGAACCGGACGACCCCGTAGAGGCCCCGGTGATCCGTGACGGCAAGGCCCGAGAGCCCCAGCTCCACGGCCCGCGCGACGAGGTCCGCGGGCGGCGAGGCGCCGTCGAGGAAGGAGAAGTTCGTGTGCGCGTGGAGCTCCGCATAGGGCGGCGCGGGCATGGCACGACCCGGTGGACAGCGTTGGGAAGGGACGGCGGCGCGGCCGTCGCGGCCGGCGGGGACAGGCACATGATAGAACATCTGTTCGACGCGTGTCAAGACCGGCGCATACAGCAAACGGTCCCGCTCCCACGTCAACTGTGGCGATGCATGCGCTCGCCCACGGCACCCGGACCTTCCTCCCGGCGCTCGCGCTGATCCTGCTCGCGGCCGCATTCGTCTTCGGCGCCCTCCCGGCGCTCCTCGCGGCCGCCGCGAGGACCGCCTCGTAGCCCGGGGGGACGACCTGTCGTCCCGCATCGGGGCGCTGACCATCGTGGCCCGAACGTCGCCTGGCCCGGGCTCGAGCAGCGGACTAGGATGGCGCCGATGGAGACTCGACGACGCGCTCGGCTCTCGAGTGCTCGCGCCATGGTCGGCCTCTTCGCCGCGACCGGCCTGCTGGCCGCCTGCACGGTCGCAGCGAGCCCCGGCCCGGCCGCATCCACCCCTGCCCCGGCACACGCGACCGCCACGCCGGCTCCCTCCACCGCGGGCGTGGTGACGGTGGCATGGGGCAGGATCTGGGACCAGGTGCCGTCGAGCTTCCCGCTCCCGTCCGACGCCGAGCCGGCCCAGCCTGCCGACCCGGTGGCCGGCCCATCGAGCGGCACGTTCACGACGGGCCTGAGCGTGGACGGGGCGACCCAGCGCATCCAGGCGGCTCTCACGGGCGCCGGCTGGTCCCTGGGGGCGACGACCTCCGCGGAGGACGGCAGCCGCGAGATCCCGGCAGTCGGCGCGAACCCGGGCTGTCGGTCGCTGGTGACCGTCCGCGCGCTCGGAAGCGTGCACTTCGTGACCGTCTACTATGGCGCGGGCTGCCCCCGGCCCTGACCCGGCGGACCGAGCAAAGGAGCGCGAGTGATGCGACCGACGGCACGCGAGTGGCTGGGCGCCGGCCTCCTGGCCCTGATCCTCGTGGTGCTGATCATCGTGCTGGTCGCGGCCGGCGCCTCGGGCGCGAAGCCCGCCGCGCTGGCCCTGCTCCTGGCCTGACGCGCGTCGGCCGGCGACCGGGCCGTGCCGACGCAACCGTGATGGGCCGCGACGGTCGTCAGTCGTAGAGCCGCTCGAGGTGCCACGAGCCGTCCACGCGGTCCAGGTAGACGAGGGCGAGCCACTGGCCTCCCACGACCTTGAAGTAGTCGCGCGCGATCGGGCGACCCCACCACGCCTCGTCGACGCGCCAGCGCGTGCAGACCTCCACCGGCTCGCGACGGCCGGCCCAGCGGATCGCGACGAGGCGGCCGGCTTCGTCCAGCTCCGCCTCCACGGCCGGGTGCTCGCGCAGGAGGCGTGTCACCGGGCCGGCTCCACGCCGTCGGCGGCCACGGGGCGCCACGTCCAGCGCGCCTCGGGCAGCGGCGCCTCGGGGTCGGCGAGGGCCAGCCGACCCACCCGCCCCTCCCCGTAGCGGACGGCCAGCCGGGCGAGCTGCCAGCCGAGCCGGGCGGCCGCGTTCGCCTGGGGCACGAAGAGCGCGAGCTGGTGGCCGGCGGCGGGCGTGACGTCGAGCAGCTCCAGGTCCAGGCGCGCGATCGGCGCGGCCGGCGGGTCCTTCTCCAGCCGCGCGAGGAGGAGCCGCTCCAGCGCCTCCGGGTCCGCGGAGGGTTCCGGGAGGCGCTGCTCGACGATCCGCCGCGGGAGGTCCTCGCCGGGGAGCGGGAGCCGGCCCGGCCGGAACGTCGGGTCGAGCGTGAGCGTGAGCCGGGCGCGTCCCGCCGCCGAGCCGCGCGCGTCGAGCTGCGCCGCGAGCGCCCCGGCGAGCCGCCGCAGGACGAAGCGGACCGCCTCCAACCCGACGATCGGCTCGTCGGTGGCGAGCCCCAGCGCGAGCCGTTCGGGACCGCGGCGCGGACGGAACGGGTCCGTCTCGCGGCCGTTCGCCCGATCGTGGAGCCGCGCGCCGACGTCGGTCCCGAAACGCGCCACGAGCGCCGAGCGCGGCAGCGCGCCGACCTCCCCGATCGTCGCGAGGCCGAACCGGGCAAGCCGGGCACGCACGTCCGGGTCGCGCGAGAGGGCCGCGGCCGGGAACGGGGCGAGGAACGCGGCATCCCCGCCGGGTGGCACGCAGACACACGGGACGGCGACCGGACCCGGGCCGGTGGCGGCGGCAAGCGCGGCCGCGAACCGCGTCCCGGCGATCCCCGCCCGCGGCGTCCCCGGGAGGAGCGGTGCCAGCGCGGCACGGGCCTTCGTGACGATGACCGGCTCCGGCCCCCAGAGCGGCTCCAGGCCGTCGAGCTGGACCTCGAGCGTCCCGAACGCGGGATCGGCGGCGTCGACCGGGCCGGTGATGCCCGGGCTGAACGCCGCGAGCGCATCGAGCGCCGCCTCGACGGCCGTCGCATCCGCCCCGGGGTCGGGCGGAACGAACGTGGCCTCCGGGGCGAGCCGGTGCGCCTGCCCGAGCGGGATGCCCCGCCGGACCCCGAGATCCCGGGCAGCCTGGTTCGCGTCGAGGACGACGCCGTCATCCCACGGCTGCCCGCCGAGGATCAGCGGTCCGGCGGGCAGGTCCCCGGGCGGGCGCTGCCGGGCGAGCCGGAGCGCGAGATGTGGCCAGGAGAGATGGAGGAGGCGCATCGGTCGATGGGTGGGGCTCGTGCGGCGGTGGAGTGGAGACGGCGGAGATGGGTTCGACGGAGGTGGCGGCGCCCGGCCGGAGGATCCCGGGCGGCGCTCCCGCGACGGGCTCCTCCGCCAGGAGCTCGTCGCGGGCCAGGCAGCGGTCCCGCGGCCCGCCCTCCGCGTAGAGGATCCGGAGCGTGGTCCGCCGGTCCGGCGCCCCGTGGTGGTCCTTCGCGACGCGGACCTCCGTCCGCTGTCCCACGACCTCGCGACCCAGCCGGACCCAGCCGCTCCGCCGGAGCTCCAGGCGCAGGCCGGCGCCCTCGTCGAGCGCGGCCCGGAGCGGCGCGGGGGCATCGGCCGGCTCGAGGACGAGAAGGAGCGCGCCGGCCCGCCGGGCGAACGCGACCAGTCGAGCCAGCTGGTCGGCAAGGGTGGGCGGGCGCGGGCCGCGCCGGGCCGGGCACCGGATGCCGGCGCGGCCGTTGCCGGCCGCCCCGCGCGCGCCGTCCCCAGGTCCAGCACCAGGATGTCCACCGCGCGCGCCTGGAGCAGCGTGCCGGCCATCGCGAGCGCCTGGGCCGGGTCGTCCGGGACCAGGACCGCGAGCCACTCGAGGCGGACGCCGCGGGCCACCGCCTCGACGGGGTCGAGCGCGCGCGGGAGGTCCACCCAGGCGGCGAGCGCGCCCCCGACCTGCGCCTCGGCGAGCACGCGGAGCGCGAGCGTGGTCGCGCCGCTGGAGCCCGCTCCCGCGAGCGCGACGGTCCCGGCCCGCGGGAGGCCGCCGGCGGCGAGGAGCGCGTCGAGCGCGGGGAAGCCCGTCGGGATCGCACGATCGGTCGTCGCGGGCGCGGGTCGGGAGCGAGGCACGACGAGGATGGGGTTCGACGTCCCGAAGTCGGGCAGCGCGAGCAGCGCCGGACGATCGCCGGGAGACGGGGCCGCCGGATCGGGCGCCGTCATCGGCAGCGGCCGGCCTGTTGGCAGCGGCCGCGCCGCCGGCAGGTTCGTCGTCGCGCGAGGGGCCACAGCGAGCGCGCCGAACACCTCCGTCGCCGGCCGCGGAGCTGCCGCGCCCCAGCGTTCCCGGAGGGAGGCAAGGACGGCGGCTCGGTCGGGGTGGTGGTCCATCGGACCGCCAACGATAGAACATCTGTTCGATGTTGGGAAGGGCCATGTGGCGTGCCGTGACGTCCCGGCCGGCCCGGCCGCTGGCCCTGGGGCCCGTGCTACACTCTCGCCCGGCGATCGCCCCTGAGCGCGTGCGATCGGCCTCGCGTGGGGATGTAGCTCAGCTGGAAGAGCACCGCGTTCGCATCGCGGGGGTCAGGGGTTCGAGTCCCCTCATCTCCACCACTCCCACGCCACCCACCCCCTGAACCTGGTTTCAGCCCGGATGAACACGCCGTCAATCACCGCTCCCCGTCGCCGGCGCCGCGTAGTGCTCGCGCTCCTGGCGACGGCGACCGTTGCTGCCCTGCTCCTCGCCACGTACCTCGGCGCCGGGACGTCTCGCCCGGGGACGTCGCCCGGCAGATCGGCGAGCACCTCGGGCGGCACGGTGCCCGCCGGCGAGCCGTTGCCGATCTCCACCGGCAGCGTGATCCAGCCGTCGGCCCTCCCGGGGCAGACGCTGGCCCCGGGGCAGTCTCCCATCATCGCTGCCGACACCGTCCCGCTCTCGCGCCCGATGTTCGAGTTCACGGGCTCCCGGCCCTGGCAGATCCAGGCGTTGCCATCGTCCTCGACGGCCCTGGAGGGCTACGCCTCGCGACCGTCGTACCTGCCGGGCGACACCCTCCACCTCGCCGTCTCCACCACCGCCCCGACCTACGATCTCACGATCTGGCGTGTCTCCGGCGCGGCACCCGTCGACAGCCCCTTCGTCCGCGTCGCGTCCGCGGGGAACCTGCCCGGCCGGATCCAGCCGGCACCGGCCGTCGACCCGACGACGAAGATGGTCGCCGCCCGATGGCCGTTCACGTACTCCTTCCCCATCCCATCCTGGTGGCAGTCCGGGGTGTACCTGGTCCGGCTGGACAGCAGCGACCACGTCCAGTCGTACGTCCCGTTCGTTCTCCGCAGCCCTTCGGCCCACGGGGTCCTTGTCGTCTCGAACGCCCTCACCTGGCAGGCGTACAACAACTGGGGCGGGTCGAGCGTCTACCAGACCAGCGTCGGGGAGCCGGTGCCGGGCGTGCGCCGGGCACTCGGGGTCTCGTTCGATCGACCGTACGCGAACGAAGACGGCGCGGGCCAGCTCTTCACCTACGAGCTGCCGCTCCTCTCGTGGCTCGAACGCCAGGGACTGGACGTGAGCTTCACGACGGACTACGACCTCTCGCTCGCCCCGGACTCCGCGCCGCTTCCGAGAGTCGTCGTCTTCAACGGCCACAGCGAGTACTGGGGCGTGGCGCTGTACGACTGGCTCGACCGCCACCTCACCGCCGGCGACATCGGGGTCGCGATGCTCGCCGCGGACAGCGCGTACTGGCCGATCAGCTTCGGCCCGGGATCGGTGGACGGTCCGCGCGACTTCCTGTGCCTCAAGGATGGGCCCGTTCCCGGGGCGCTGTTGCCTGCCGGCCAGACGCCGGATCCATCCGAGGCCGCTGCCGGGACGCCACCGCCCGGGGACATCGAGGAGCGGAGCGGGGCCGGCTTCCAGGCGGTTGGGCCAGCAGGCCCGTACACGGGCAGCTTCCCGGGCGAACCACTCTTCGGGGTCCGCTACCGGGGGATCACGTCCGTCCTGGGGCGCTACTCGATCGTCGCCTCCGGGGCCGACCCGCGGCTCCTCGATGGCACCGGGCTCGCGGCCGGCGGTTCGCTCGGGTTCATCGCCGGCGGCGAGGTCGACGGCGTCTATCCGTACGCCGAGTGGTGGGGACCCCTCGGAGGCGTCTACGACCATCGGTTCGCGACCGCGGGGCAGCTGCCCGGGCGTGCGTCGTCGTGGCGCTGGACGGCGGATGCGGTCTGGCGCGAGCTCCCGAGCGGCGGTCGCGTGTTCAGCGCGGGGACGTTCTACTGGGGCTGGGCGCTTGACCCGGCGTGGGGTCGCCAGCACCACGTGCCGCCGGGCTTCGGTCGCCTGACGCTCAACATCCTGCACTTCCTGGGAGCCGCCTGACCGACGGCGGCGTAGCCGCGAACCTGCCTGCCGCGAGGACTGGAGGTCAGGGGATCGGCCCGGGGCGGCGCCGCGCCAGGTCCGCCAGCACCGCCTGCTCGAGACGGTCGGAGAGAGCCGCCGCGAACGTCGCGGTCAGGTGGCCGGTGTCTCGGTAGACCAGGAGGTTCCCGAGGACGACCGGGCACGGGCTCGACGGGCAGACCCAGGGCGTCGGGTCGATGAAGCCCACGCCCTCCTGGTTGGCCAGGTGCTGCTCCTCCGCCAGCCAGGCCGCGCTGATCGCGTCCTTGACCGGCGTGGCGCACGCGAGGACGCTCGTGGGGTGCGCGGAGAGGCAGACCGGCGGGTCGATCCGCGAGAGCGGCGTGTCGGCCATCATGATCACCCGCCCCGCGGCCGGGATCAGCTTGGACAGGGTGCGCTGCATCCCGGCCTCCCAGGCACGGGTCCGGGCATTGCCGGCAAGCAGGTTTCCGGACGCGTCGACGACCGAGAACCCGCGGGTCCCCGTCACGAGGATGAGGGCCGGGCGCAGCTTGACCAGACGATCGATGGCGAGGGTCCGCCAGTTCGCGCACGCCGCCGAGACGCGGTTGAAGTTCGCGTTCCAGACGGGCATGTCGGCGGGCGAGCAGGCTGACATCGTCAGGCTCAGGAGGCGCCAGCCCTGGTCTTCGGCAAGGCGCTCGACCGCCGGGAACCAGCTCAGGGCATGGCTGTCGCCGAAGAGCGCGATCGTCGTCGTGGACTTCAGGTTCCCGTAGAGGCACGGGGCGGTCGAGGGCGGCTGCTCGGTCTGCGTGTGACAGCCGTCCAGGTAGGAGGCGGGATAGTCCCCCTTGGCGTCACCGAGCGAGGGCTCCAGGTCGGCCGGGACGGGCCCGTCCCGGGTCGCCGGCCGTGCGGGTGGTCCGCTCGGAGCAGGGGTCGCGGCGCCGGGGGTCGGCGTGCCGGGGGTCGGCGTGCCGGGGGTCGCGGCGGCCGACGGGGCAGCCCCGCCGGCCGGGGGTGTCGGCGCGTGGCTCCCGAGGGCATTCAGGATCGAGTCGAGCCGCTGGGCGTTGGCGGCAGGCGTCCCGGCGCTCGTGCTCCCGCGCAGGCTCGCCGCGCTCGAGACATCGACGCTCATGGAGATCAGGGCGACCGCCAGCGTGAGGGCGCCGGCCATGGCGAGGTTGCGACGCGGCAGCGACCCGATGAACCGGCCCCGCCGGAGTGGGTCCTCGACCCACCGATTCGTCGCCGCGGCCAGGACGACCGCAAGGACGACGAGGGCGACGCGTTCCGGCAGCGGCAGCGGGAGGCCAGCCGCGACGGCCGGCAGCACGAGGACCGGCCAGTGCCACAGGTAGAGGGAATACGAGATCCGCCCGAGGAAGCGCGGGATGGCCGTACCCAGGAGACCTGCCGGCCCGGCGGCGGTCACTCGCGCTCCGCTGACGATGACCAGCGCGGCCCCGACGGTGGGCAGGAGGGCGGCGAACCCGGGGAACGGCGTCGTCTCGTTCAGGACGGTCCCGGCCAGCACGATCAGGGCGAGGCCGATCCAGCCGGCAGCCGCGGCGGCCCGCTCCGGCACGAGGCGGAGCCGCGTCCCGGCGAGGGCGAGGATGCCGCCCAGCGCCAGCTCCCAGGCACGCGCGGGCAGCGAGAAGAAGGCCCACGGCTGCGCTGCCGACGTCAGCCACAGCGCGAACACGAACGATGTGCCGGCGATGGCGAACAGTGCCACCCCGACGCGTCGTGCGGGCTGGCTCGCTCCCCGGGCCACGATCAGGACGATGACCGGCCAGAAGAGATAGAACTGCTCCTCCACGCCGAGCGACCAGAAGTGGAGGATCGGGGACGGCGCCTGCCCGACCGCGAAGTAGTCGGTCGCCTGCATCGCGAACCCCATGTTCGAGACGTACAGGGCGGCCGATGCCGTGTCGGTCGCGACGCCGGGGATCAGCAGGGGCGGCAGCAGGAGGATCGAGGCGCCCAGCGTGACGAGCAGGACCAGGAGGGCTGCCGGCAGCAGGCGGCGTGCGCGGCGGGAATAGAAGGCGGACAGGGAGACGGTCCCGCTGGCCTGCCTCTCGCGCAGGAGGAGCCCGGTGATCAGGAAGCCCGAGATCACGAAGAAGACGTCCACGCCCACGAACCCGCCAGAGAAGCCGCCGATCGAGGCGTGGAACAGGACGACGAGGACGACGGCGATTGCGCGAAGGCCCTCGATGTCTCCTCGGCGGTCGGCGTGGGCCGGTGGAACGGGTGCGACCGGGCGGCCCATCGGCCCGGGAGGCCGGGCCGCCGTCATCCGGCCATCCCGTGCGCGACCGGAGCGGTGCACGCGCAGGGCAGGGCAGGCGGCACGCACATCGTGACCGTGCCCGTCGGCGGGAGCCCCTGCCAGGCGACGGCGTGTCCGTCCATCCCCGGGATCGTACCGGGATACCGGGAACCACGCGCCCGTCCGGCCCGGCCGCGGGATGCCCGAACCGTTTCTGTCTCGCGACGGAGTCTCCCCGGCGTGGGCCCCGGGGCTTGACGGAAGTCATTGCGCGTGCAATCGTCCCGCCACGTCCGGAGAGGAACCGCCGCCATGCCCGCCGTCGTCGCCGACGACATCACCGTCCTGCCGCGCATCCCCGAGCCCGACCCGATGGTCGGCCGCCAGCGTGCCGTGCGCAGCATCACGAGCGCTCCGCGCGGCCTCGAAGGCGAAGGGTTCCCGGTCCGGCGGGCGTTCGCCGGGGTCGACCTCGCCGACCTCGACCCGTTCGTCCACCTCGACCAGATGGGAGAGGTGGAATACGCGCCTGGTGAGCCGAAGGGCACGCCCTGGCACCCGCACCGCGGCTTCGAGACGGTCACCTACATGATCGACGGGACCTTCGAGCACAGCGACTCGAACGGCGGCGGCGGCGTCATCACGAACGGGGACACCCAGTGGATGACGGCCGGCGCCGGGATCCTCCACATCGAGAAGCCGCCCGAGGCGCTGGTCGTGAGTGGCGGCCTCTTCCACGGCTTCCAGCTCTGGGTGAACCTGCCGCGGGCCCTGAAATGGGCGGCACCGCGCTACCAGGACCTCCGGGCGCGGGAGGTCGCGCTGGTCTCGTCGAGCGACGGCGGCGCACTGCTGCGGGTGATCGCCGGCGACGTGGCGGGCCACGCGGGCCCCGGCTCCACCTACTCGCCGATGACGCTCGTGCACGCGACCCTGAGCCCCGGTGCCCGGCTCTCGATCCCGTGGCGCGCCGAGTACAACGCACTGGTCTATGTCATGGCGGGACACGGCACGGTTGGCGTCGCGGCGAGCCCGGTGCAGGCCGGCCAGCTGGCCGCCTTCGGCCCGGGCAGCGCGCTCACGCTCGCCGCCGCCCCCATCCAGGAAGGCCGCAGCCCGAACCTGGACGTCTTGCTGCTGGGCGGACGACCCATCCGCGAGCCCGTCGCGTGGATGGGCCCGTTCGTCATGAACACCCGCGAAGAGGTGATCCAGGCGTTCGAGGACTACCAGGCGGGGCGGCTCGGCAGCATCCCGGCGATCGTGGCGGTCCACAACGCGCCGACCTCCGTCGTGGAGTCGGGAGGGACCGGCGCGGGTCGCGACGCGTAGCCGGCACAGCCCGCCGGTCGCCGATTCGATCGGTGGACCTGGTATCGACCGGGCCCGCCGCCCTGCTCACCATGCAGGCCGATGGAATCCCGGGCCGCGAACACGGATTCGACGGCGAAACCCAACGTGGCCGGCGAATCGAGCGTGGGTGACCTCGATTCGATCGGCGGACCCGGTATCCATCGGGCCAGCCGATGGATCCGGCGGCGCGGAGCGCTCAGACGCCGGGCTGCTGGGATCGAGCCGGCGTCATGTGTCGAGGCCCTCGGCCACAACGCGGGACGGAGGCCGAGCTCCCCCTGGAGGCGGGATGGTGGCCAGATCCAGCAGATCGCCGTTGCCTCGTCCGCCTTCATCGATGCCGAGCGCCTCGTGGAGCTCGGCGGCATGGGTCCGCAGCCAGCGCCGCCGGGCCACGTGGTCGGGCATCCGTCCCGCGACCAATGCCCAGAAGGCCGGGCCATGGCCGAACACGCGGAGGTGCGCCAGCTCGTGGATGGCCACCGTCTCGAGGACCGGGGGCGGCGCCAGGACCAGGCGCCACGAGAACGAGAGGCGGCCCGCCCGTGAGGCGCTCCCCCACCGGCTCCGCGTGTCGCGCACGCTGACGCGCGCGGCCGTCACGCCCAGCGCCGGCGCGTGGCGCGCGATCGCGGCCTCAAGCGCGTCCCTCGCGCGCACCCGCAGCCACGCTTCGAGCACTTCCCGGAGCTGGCGCCGCTCGGTGGCCGCAAGCGTGACGACCAGCTGGTCCTCGTCGTCCCCGCCGACCCGCTCGACGCGCGAGCGGCGGCTGCCCGGCGCGGGGGCCACGACGCGCACCCGGTGTGGCTCGCCCCGGTAGCGGAGCAGCGCGCCGTCGCGGACCGGCCCGGCGGCGGCGAGGGCGGCGGCTGCCGCCGCGTGGCGGGCCACGTGCCGCCGCAGCCACGCCTCGCGCTCCGCGAGGAACGGCTCCACGAGCGCGCGCGCCCGCCCTTCCGAGGTCCGGACGCCGGGGACGGTGGCGATCACGCCGCGGCGCGGATCGATCGTCACCCGGAGGCGCTGCGCCCGCGAGGATCGCCGGAGCGTGTAGTCAAGGTCGCCACCGCGCAGCCGTGCGCGGGCGGATGTCTCGATCGCGGTGTGGCGGCGGTCGGTCGGTCGGGGTGACATCCGGGGATCGTGCCACAGGCGCGACTGGGCCGCGGCAACGTGGGCGGCGCGTGACCGTGCCCCGGCTGGCCGCTCCTCAGCGCCCACGGCGGAGGGGGGACGGCCCGCCGCGCCGCGCTCCCCTGCTATACTCCGCCTCCGGACGAATGGGGCTATAGCTCAGCTGGAAGAGCGTCTGAATGGCATTCAGAAGGTCCGGGGTTCGAACCCCCGTAGCTCCACCAGCCCCCTGACAGCGCCGCGGACACGACCCCTCGCGCCGGTGCGGCGAGGGGTCGTTTCGCATACCGAGGCCCATGCCGTGACCACCGAACGGACCCGGATCGAGCGCTACGACCCCGCGACCATCGAGCCGCGCTGGCAGGCGCGCTGGGCCGAGCTCGGCCTCTACCGGACCGACCTCGCACGACACGACCCGGCCGCCGTACTACCTGCTGACGATGTACGACTACCCGTCGGGCGACCTGCACGTCGGCCACTGGTACGTCAAGACGCCGACCGACGCCGCTGGCCCGCTACCACCGGATGCACGGCGACAACGTCTTCTTCCCGGTCGGCTTCGACGCCTTCGGCCTGCCGGCCGAGAACGCCGCGATCAAGAACAAGATCCACCCGGCCGAGTGGACCTACCGGAACATCGAGAACATGCGCCGCCAGCTGCGGAGCATGGGCGCCAGCGTTCGACTGGGATGCCGAGGTCGTGACCTGCGACCCGGACTACTACCGCTGGAACCAGTGGCTCTTCCTGCGCTTCCTGGAGGCCGGGCCTGGCGTACCGGACGACCGTCGCCCGTCGACTGGTGCCCCAACGACGGCACGCTGGCGCGCGAGCAGGTCGAGGGCATCGACCGGCGCTGCTGGCGCTGCGGCGCGAAGGTCGAGAAGCGCGACCTGGCCCAGTGGTTCCTGCGGATCACGAAGTACGCCGACGAGCTCCTTGACTTCGCCGGCCTCGACTGGCCCGAGCCGATCCGGATCATGCAGACGAACTGGATCGGCCGGTCCGAGGGCGCCGAGGTCGTCTTCACGACCGCGCCCGACGACCACCAGCCGGGCGGCGACGAGCTGCGGGTCTTCACGACGCGGCCCGACACGCTCTTCGGCGCGACCTTCATGGTCCTGGCGCCCGAGCACCCGCTCGTCGACGCGCCTCACGCACGCCCGAGCGACGCGCGGAGGTCGACGGCATACGTCGCGCCGCGCCCGGGCGCGAGACGGAGATCGAGCGCCTGTCCACCGACCGCGAGAAGACCGGCGTCCCGCTCGGCGCGGACGCGATCAACCCGGTCAACGGCGCGCGCATCCCGATCTGGATCGCGGACTACGTGCTGGCCGGCTACGGGACCGGCGCGATCATGGCCGTGCCCGCCCACGACGAGCGCGACTTCGCGTTCGCCACGCAGTTCGGCCTGCCGATCGTCGAGGTGATCCGCGCGGCCGCGGCCGGCGCACCGGCGCGAGGCGCGCGCTGGCCGCGGCCTACGTCCGCAAGGCCGCGACCGACGTCCTCGTCAACTCCGGCGCGCTTCGACGGCCTGCCGGCGCCCGGAGGCGTTCCGGGCGATCGTCGCGTCGCTGAAGTCGCGAGGGCGAAGGCAGACTTCGCCGTCACCTACCGGATCCGCGACTGGCTGATCAGCCGCCAGCGCTACTGGGGGACGCCGATCCCGGTCGTCTACTGCCCGACGGACGGGATCGTGCCCGGTCCCCGACGCCGACCTGCCCGTCCGGCTGCCGGAGACCGTCGACTACCAGGGCAGCGGCGACAACCCGCTGCGCCGCGACGCCGCCGTTCCTGAACACGACGTGCCCGCGCTGCGGCGGCCCGGCCCAGCGCGAGACCGACACGATGGACACGTTCATGGATTCGTCGTGGTACTGGTTCCGCTACCTCTCGCCGCGACTTCGAGGGCGGCCCGGTCGACCGCGCGCTGGTGGATCGCTGGACGCCGGTCGACCAGTACACGGGCGGCGCCGAGCACGCGGTCATGCACCTGCTCTACAGCCGCTTCTTCACCAAGGCGATGGCCGACTGCGGCCTCGTCGCGCGAGCGCGAGCCGTTCCTGCGCCTCTTCAACCAGGGCCAGGTCCTGGGCGCCGACGGCGAGCGGATGAGCAAGTCGCGCGGCAACGTCCAGGACCCCGACGAGCTCGTCGCGCAGTACGGCGCCGACACGGTCCGCCTGTTCCTGATGTTCATGGGGCCGTGGGACCAGGGCGGGCCGTGGAGCCCGACCGGGATCGGCGGCGTCGCCCGCTTCCTCGAACCGGGCCTGGACGCTGGCGCTGGACCCGCACGGGACGGAGCCGGGCGATCCGGACGTCCGGGCACGCTGCCGGCCGGCGAGGACGCGGCCGCGGCCGAGCGGACGATCCGCGGCGCCGCCCACCGGACGCTGGCCGCCGTCACGGCCGACTACGAGGCGCTTCCGCTTCAACACGATGGTCGCCAAGCTGATGGAGCTCGCCAACCTGCTGTTCCGCTACCGCGGCACGGAGGTCGCGGGCGGCGCGGCCTGGGACGAGGCGATCGCGCTGCTCCTGCTCATGCTGGCGCCGGCCGCGCCGCACGTCACCGAGGAGCTCTGGGCGCGCCGCCTGGCCGCGCGAGGCGAGGCGTGGCGATCGATCCACGCCGAGCGCTGGCCGGCGGTGGACGCCGCGGCGGCAGCGGTCGAGACGCGCGAGGTGCCGGTCCAGGTCAACGGCAAGGTCCGCGACCGGGTGGAGGTCGCGGTCGGCCTCTCCGAGGCCGAGGTCGAGGCGCTCGTCCTCGCCCGCCCGAAGGTCATCGCCGCCCTGGCGCGGCAGCGCGGCGCCGGATCCGCGTCGTCCACGCCGGCTGGGGGCCGCCGTGGCGTGACGACCTCGTCGTCCGGCGCGATGACCGCCGCTCCTCGACGTCAACGGCGACGGGTGGGCGATCCCGGCCGCCACGCGCAGGCCGGGGGCACGGCGGCCGCCCTGGACGGGGGCGGCGCCGGGACGGTCCGACGCGATGGCCCCGGCGGGGACGGTGGACGCCAGCCGCCTGCGAGACGTCCGGCCCGGACGAGGTCGTCCGCGCTGGCCCCGGGCGCCGATGACCTGCGTGAACCCGACCCGCTCGCTGGCCTGTCCTGCATCCCGACGTTCTCCGAGCGCATCTGGGCGCCGATCACGGCGACGCCCTCGGCGCGCGCGATCGCCACGAGCTGGCGGAGCAGCTCCGTGCCGATCCCGCTCCCCTGCCACGCGTCGGTGACGAGCACGGCGAACTCCGCGTCGTCGGTCCCGAACACGCGGCTCGAGAGCCGGCCGATGCCGACGATCGCCGGCTGGCCGGTGTCGGGGTCGTCGCGCTCGGCGACGAGGGCCATCTCGCGGTCGTAGTCGACGAAGCAGATCCGGATGAGGCGCTCGTGGGCGGTCCGCTCGTCGAGGCCCAGGTGCGCGAGGTAGCGCTGGAAGACCGTCTCCTCGCGAGAGCGGTCCGGTGGAACTCGACGACCAGCGGCTCGTCCTCCGGCCGGATCGGCCGGATCGTGCAGCACCTGCGCCGTCCTGGCAGGTCCACGTGCCCGACGTACTTGCGCGGGTACGGACGGATCGCGAGGCGCGGCAGCTGGTCCACCGTGACGGTCGCGGATCGTGGAGGACGACGCGCGCGTCGAGCGCGATCAGGCGCTCCGGCGACGCGAGCAGCGGGTTGATGTCGATCTCGCTGATCCAGCGCTGCTCGACGACGAGCTGGCTGAACCGGACCAGCAGCTGCTCGAGCGCCTCGAGGTCGACGCCGCGGCGCCCGCGGATGCCCCTTGAGCGCCGTGTAGATCTTCGTCTGCTCCATCATCCGGCGGGCGAGCGTCGTGGTGAGCGGCGGCAGCCCGAGCGCGCGGTCCTTGAAGAGCTCGACGAGCTGGCCGCCCATCCCGAAGAGGAGCACCGGGCCCGAACTGCGGGTCGATCGAGCGAGCCGAGGATCAGCTCGTAGCCGGTCCAGTTGACCATCGGCTGGACGGTCACGCCCTCGAAGTGCTCGGCGCCCTTCTTCTCGGTCGACGGACGCCCGGATGGACTCGTACGCGTGGCGGACGGCCGCCGCGTCCTTGAGGTTCAGCTGGACGCCGCCGACGTCGGTCTTGTGGGTGATCGTGTGCGAGTAGAGCTTGACGACGACCGGGTAGCCGATCCGGTCGGCGGCGGCGACCGCCTCGTCCGGCGTCGGCGCGACCACCGTCTCCGTGATCGGGATCCCGTAGGCCGCAAGGAGCTCCTTCGACTCGTCCTCGGTCAGGAGCGTCCGGCCCTCGGCGCGGACGGCGCTCGATGAGCGCCTCGGCCCGCGCCCGGTCGACCGGGTGCTCCTCGTCCGACGGGAGCGTCGGCGTCTCGTAGATCTGGCGCAGGTTGCTGGCGAAGCGCCACGTGTCGTTGAAGATCTTCACGGCCTCGTCGGGGTAGGCGAACGTCGGGATCCCGGCCTCGCGGAGGATCGCCGCGCCCTCGGCGACGTCCGTGCCGCCCATCCAGCTGGCGAGGACCGGCTTGCCCTCGATCTGCGCGAACGGGATCGAGCTCCCGGGCCGTCGCGGTCGGGTCGGTCATCGCCTGCGGCGTGAGGATCACGAGGAGCCCGTCGCTCCCCGGGTCGCGCGCCGCGACCTCGAGCGCCTTCGCGTACCGCTCCGGGCGCGGCGTCGCCGATGATGTCGATCGGGTTGTTGTGGCTCCACGGCCCCGGCAGGAAGCGCGTTGAGCTCCTCCATCGTGGCCGGCGAGATCTCGCTGAGCTCGCCGCCGCCGGTGATCAGGGCGTCGGTCGCGAGGACGCCGGGGCCGCCGGCGTTGGTGACGATCGTCAGGCGGCTTGCCCCTCGGGCGCGGCTGCTTGGCGAGGACCTCGGCGACGTCGAAGAGGTCGGCGATCTCGTCGACGCGGAGGACGCCCACGCGCCGGAACGCGGCGTCGAGGACCTCGTCGGAGCCGGTGAGCGAGCCCGTGTGCGAGGCGGCGGCCTTGGCCGCCTGCGGCGGTCCGGCCGGGCTTGATGACGATGATCGGCTTCGTGAGGGCGACCTCGCGGGCGGCCGACAGGAAGGCGCGCGCGTCGCCGATCGTCTCCATGTAGATGACGATGCTCTGGGTGGCCGGGTCGTTGCCGAGGTAGGTGATGACGTCGCCCCAGCCGACGTCGAGCATCGAGCCGAGCGAGACGACCGCGCTGAAGCCGACCTTCTCGCGGATGCTCCAGTCGAGGACGGCCGTCAGGAGCGCGCCGCTCTGGCTGACGAAGCCGACCGTTCCCGGGCGTGGAGATGCCGGCCGCGAACGTGGCGTTCAGGCCGGTCGGCGGGCGCATCACGCCGAGGCAGTTCGGCCCGACGATCCGCATCCCGTTGGCCCGGGCCGTCTCCAGGATCTGGCGCTCCAGCTCGGCGCCCTCCGGGCCGACCTCCTTGAACCCGGCGGAGATGATGACGACGGCCTTGACGCCGGCCGCGGCGCACTCCTCGACGGTGGCCGGGATGGTCGTGGCCGGGGTCGCGATGACGACGAGCTCGGGAACCTCGGGGAGCGCGGCGAGGTTCGGGTAGGCCCGGACGCCGAGGATGCTGGCGCGCTTCTGGTTGACCGGGTAGACGGTGCCGCCGAACGGGCTGCTGATCAGGTTCCAGAAGACGGTCCGGCCGACGCTCCCCTCCTTCTCCGTGGCGCCGATGACGGCGACCGCTGGCCGGCGCGAAGAACGCGTCCGAGCGGGTTGCGCGCGACGCCGAGGACGTCGCTGGAGCGGTCCCCGATGAGGGCGCCGCGGTGCGAGGCCCGGTCCGCCACGCCGGGCACGCGAGGTTCGGACCTTGGGGCGGGAGTGGCAGGCTCGAGCACGGGGCGGCTCCTCGGGACGGTCGGGCGGTGTGGTGGGTGCGGCGCAACGGAGGTGGCGCGGCCGTGGTCTGTTGATGGTCGTCGGCAAGCGTGCCATGTTTCGGGCGCCGCCCGGCAGGGCCGACCGACCCATGCGGGGGTGCCTCCCGGCCGCGTTCGGGCGGGCCGCGTCGACCGACGGACGCGCGGCGCGTCATCCGGCGAGTGGTGGGATCATCGCGGGGTCGCTGGTCTCACATTCCCCGCGGAGGTCCCTCACATGGGCACGAATCCAGGATGGCCGCGTATCGCCTCGGTCACTACGTCTGGCCCGTCTGAAGGGCCGCCCAATCTTCGATAGACCTGGACGTACAGAGAGGAGAGCACGATGAGCAACGAACAGGTGGCACCTGAGACGAAGGGTGTTACGGTGAAGTTGCTTGCAACGGTTGACCTTGGCCCTGAGATCGAGGGCATGGAACGGCGCCAACTTCGAATGCGTATGGTGACCATCGAGCCTGGAGGCGTCTTCGGCCCGATTCACGACCACAAAGGCAGACCGGGCACCGTTTACATCTTGCAGGGAACGATCACTGACCATCGAAACGGGGTCGCTACGGACTATGGGCCGGGAGTGGGCTGGCCCGAGGATCGGAACACGACCCACTGGCTCGAGAACAGGGGAACGATTCCGGCGGTGGAGATCTCGGTCGATATCGTCAGGCAAGAGTGAATCGAGGCACTGCTGCCGAGAGTGTCACGGTGACCCGCCAGATCGGGATCACGCGTCCCGGGCTAGCGCCTGCAGCAGGCGGTCGACTCGATCTCGGCGGTCATGCTCGCGAGCCGCGCGGGGTCGAGATCGCCCTCGACCGCCCGCGCGTGGCCACCTTGCCTTTCCATCACGGTCGACCTTCCTGATCAAACGGAGCGTGAGTTGAGCGAAGTCAAGATCGGCGCCCTGTGCTGGAACCAGTACACGGACTGGCCGGCGCTCCTCGAGGCGGGCATCCGGGCCGACCGACTCGGATACGACACGTCTCTGGACCTGGGACCACCTCTATCCCGATCGTCGGCGACCCGCACGGGCCGAACTACGAGGGCTGGCTGACGATCACGGCCTGGGCGCCAGGCGACGGAGCGCGTCCGGATCGGCCTGATGGTCGGCGCGAACCCGTACCGCGAGCCGACGCCTCGTGGCCAAGATGGCCACCACCCTCGATCACATCAGCGACGGTCGCGCGATCCTCGGCATCGGCGCCGCGTGGTTCGAGGAGCGAGGCCGACGACTTCGGCATCGAGTTCGGCGTCGGGCTCGCCGGAGCGGCTGCGCTGGCTCGGCGAGGCGCTGCCGATCATGCGCGGCATGCTCGACGGGACCGAGCCGACGGCGGCCGGGCCCGCACTACCGCGCCGCGCACGTCGCGCAACCTGCCGGCGCCCGATCCAGCCACACCTCCCGATCTGCGTCGGCGGCGGCGGCGAGAAGGTCACCCTCAAGCTGGTCGCGAAGTACGCCGACATGAACAACATCGGCGGCGGCGTCGAGACCGTGCGCCGCAAGGAGGCGATCCTCCTGGAGCACTGCGCGACGGTCGGGCGCGACCCGTCCGAGATCGAGCGCACGACCGGCATCGGCATCGTCGTTCATCCGCGACGACCGGCGCCGAGGCGGAGCGGCGTCTTCCGCGAGGCGTTCGAGCGCAACCGGATCGCCCGGACCCTGGGAGGACCAGCCGGTCGGGACGCCGGAGGACGTCGCCGAGATGCTGGCGCCGTACGTCGAGCTCGGCTACCGCCACCTGGTCGCCGGTGTTCCCGGCCGACTACGACGAGGAGTCGATGACCCGCCTCGTGACCGAGGTGAAGCCGATGCTCGAGAAGCTGGCATGAGCGGGCCGTTCGGGGCGGGCGGGCTTGCCGCCTGCTCGTGGGGGCCGGACCGCCTCGACCTCTTCCGGGTTGCCGACGACGGGACGCTGCGCCACCGGAGCGAGGTCGCCGGGCGCTGGAACGACGAGGAGGACCTCGGCGGAACGTGCGCTTCCGCGCCGGCGGTCGTGACCTGGGCGCCCGACGAGATGGAGGTCTTCGCGATCTTCCCGGACGGGGCGCTCTGGAACCGCTACTGGGACGGCACCAGCTGGCACCCCTGGGAGTCGCTCGGCGGGTCGCTGGAGCCGTCGTCCGTGCCGACCGCCGCGTCATGGGGCCCGGATCGTCTGTCGGTCATCGCCCGTGGCATCGATGGAGCGACGTGGCACCGCTGGTGGGACGGATCGCGCTGGGTCGCGTGGGAGCGCGTCCCGGCCTGACTGTCGCGCCGATGGCCCGGGCGGACGATAAGTCGCGAATAAGCGGCCGGCGCTAGCCTCCGGGTCAACGCCCTGCGCGCAGGTTGTGCCCCCAGCGCGCAGGGCGTTTCGCAATCGTGCCGGGAGCGCCACGTCTGCCGGGGGCGCCGAACCTGCCCGCGCCCGCCCGCCCGCCCCCGCGCACGCCGGCGCCAGGACCCCGCCGCCGCAGTCCCGCCGGGGAGCTGCACGTGGAACGAGACCTTGCGTGGCGCGTCCTGGAAGTGCCGGAGGACGCCGAGGCGGCCCCCGCGTCGCAGGTCGGGCCCCCGGGAGTCCCGCGACCCGATTCTCGCCGCACCGTTGCCCTCGCGGCACTCGGGATCAGCGCGCTTCTCGCCACGGCCGTTGCCGCGGTCCTGGTCGTTGCCGGTCCCCGACAGGGAACCCTGGCCCTCGATGGGAGCCTGGCCGCAACGGCGGCGGAGGCCGGGACGTTCGCCCCGGACGCCGCGCCCGTGGCCGGGCAGGGCCTGGTCGTCGACGTGGCCGGGGCCGTGCTCCATCCGGGCGTCTACCACCTGCCGGCCGAGTCGCGGGTGGCGGACGCGATCACCGCAGCCGGAGGATTCGGGCCCCGGGTGGATGCGCTCGCGGCGCAGGCGCTGAACCTGGCAGCACCGCTCACGGACGGCGTCCAGGTGCGCGTGCCGTCGCGCGACGACGCGACCGCGCACGCGACGGGATCCCCGGGCACGGCGGGCGGTCGGGCGGCGCGATCGGGCGGCCCGCTGGACCTCAACACGGCCACCGCGGCGGAGCTCGACACGCTGCCGGGGATCGGCCCGGTGACGGCCGCCAAGATCATCGCGAGCCGGGAAGGGCAGGCGTTCTCCGCGGTGGCCGAGCTGCAGACGCGGAAGCTTGTCGGGGCGGCCACCTTCGCGAAGCTCGCAGGCCTCGTGACGGTCGGCGGGCGGTGACGCGGACGACGGGCCTCGCGCTCGGAGCGATCGCGGCCGCGCTGCTGACCACGGACGCTCGCCTCATCGGCCTGGTCCCGGTGGCCGCCGGCCTCGCAGCGGTGGCCGCGGTCGGGCTCCGGCTGCTGGACCGGCGGTCCGCGGCCCGGACCGCCGCCGCGATCGGACTGGGGGTCGCGGTCGTGCTGGCCCGGGTGGCCCTGGGCGGGGACCTGTCCGCCGCCCCGGCCTGGTCGGCCGCGTTGCCGCCCGGCGACGGTCCGTGGGCGGTCCGCGTCGTGTCCACTCGCCGCGCCCCTCGATGGCTCGCAGCGGTTCGTCGGCGGCCTGGACGAAGGTACCGGCCTGCGAATCGACATCACGGCCCCCCGCTACCCACCGGTGCGGGTCGGAGACCGCGTCGAGGCCGGGGGCACGCTGCGGGCGCCGCCCGATGGGCCCTACGGCACCTACCTTGCGCGGATCGGCGTGGCAGCGACGCTGATCACGCGTACGCTTCAGCCGCTCGCCGCCCCCGCCGACCCGGACCGGGTCGTGCAGGGCATCCGGGCAGCGGCGGGCGACGCGCTGGCGCGCGCGCTCCCCGAGCCCGCCGCCGGTCTTGCGGCCGGGATCCTGATCGGGCTGCGGGAACGCGTCGATCGCCAGCTCGCGGCGGATTTCACGACGACCGGGCTGTCGCACGTGGTGGCCATCTCCGGCTGGAACATCGCCCTGGTCGCGGGGCTGGTGGCGGCGCTCCTGGGGACGTGGCCGCGGCGGCGGCGAGCCGTCGCGACCGTCGCGGCGATCGCGCTCTACACGGTCCTCGCGGGCGCCTCGCCGTCGGTGCTGCGGGCGGCAGTGATGGCAGGCGTTGCCCTGCTGGCACGCGAGACCGGCCGCCCGGGAACGGCCGCGCGGGCCCTCGCCTGGGCCGTCGTGCTCCTCCTCGTGGCGGGCCCGGCGACCGTCGCCGACGCCGGGTTCCAGCTGTCGGCGGCCGCCACCGCGGGCCTCCTCGCGTGGGGCACGCCGCTCGCGGCCCGCCTCCGGGCACGGGCTGCCGCGTCCTGCCCGGGTTCATCGTCGAGGGGCTGGCCGTCTCGCTCGCGGCCCAGGCGGCGACCCTCCCGATCGTCCTGCTCTCGTTCGGCCGGCTCGCCCCGCTGTCACCGGTCCTCAACCTGCTCGTCGTGCCGCTCGTGCCGCTGGCGATGGCCACCGGGACGCTCGCGATGGTCGGCGGTCTTCTTGCGGGTGCCGGCGCCCCTGCCCTCGCGGCAACGCTGCTCGGCCTGCCGGGTGCCATCGTCGTCGGCGTGCTGGTCGGCATCGTGCAGACGGCCGCGGATCTCCCCTTCGCGGGCGTCACCCTCGCGCCGCCGGCCGGCGCGGCGCTCAGCGGGCTGGCCGCTGCCATGCTCGTGGTCGCCGCCGGCCGGCGGCGCATCGCCGGCATGTTCCGGTCGTGGCGGCCCCGGATGCGCCGGTCGCCCGGCCGACGAGGACGACCGGTCCCGGCGCAGGCGGCATCGTGGCGCCGCGGCCGAACCGCACCGACCGGCCTCCGCTGCGCTCGGATCGTGCCGTCCGGACCCTCGCGACGATCCTGGCGCTCGTCGTCGCCACGGCGGCCGTGGCGGCGACGGCCCGGCCGGACGGCCGCGTCCACGTCGTCGGCGCTCGACGTCGGGCAGGGCGACGCGATCCTCGTCGAGACGCCGGGGGGTGGCCGGCTGCTCGTGGACGGCGGCCCGGACCCGGATCGGCTCCTCGTCGCCCTCGACGCCCGGATCCCGCCGTGGGACCGCCGGATCGACCTCGTCGTGCTCACGCACCCGCACGAGGACCACGTCGGCGGGCCTCCCGCTCCTGGTCGAGCGCTACCGGGTCGGGCGGCTCGTGGAGCCGGGGATGACGGGCCCCGGCCCCGGCTACGCGGCGCTCCAGGCCGCGCTGGCAGCGGCGGGGCGTGCACAGCGAGCTGCTCTCGGCGGGCGACCGGTTCGCCCTCGACGACGTCTCGTTCCGCGTGCTCTGGCCGGACCGGACCGCGGTGCCGCGCGCTCCGCCCGACACGGGGACGGGCATCAACGACGTCTCGATCGTGCTGCTCGGCACGTTCGGCGCCCAGCGGTTCCTGCTCACCGGCGACGCGGAGGAGGGAATCGACCCGGTCCTGGTCGCGCGCGGGCTCCCCCACGTCGACGTGCTCAAGGTGGCCCATCACGGCAGCCGGACCGCGACGTCGGACGCGCTGCTCGGCGCGATCAGCCCGGCCGTGGCGCTGATCTCCGTCGGGGCGAAGAACACGTTCGGCCATCCCGCGCCCGCGACGCTCGCCCGGCTGGCGGCCCACGGCGTCGCGACGTATCGAACGGACCTGTCGGGGACCCTGGACGTGGCGCTGGACGGGCGCCTGCTCAGCGTCCGCGTCGCCCGCGGCGGGGCGCCGCCGGCCGGCGTGCCGAAGGTCCAGGGCGAGGGAGCCGGGCCGTCCGCCGTGGCGGCAGCCCCGAGCGGGACGCGAACGCCCGGGCCCGGGCGAGACCGGCTGCGTGGTCCCGTATGATCGGGCCGATGTCCGTTCCCGGGCGCGTCGACGCCGCCACCCTGCTCCTGTCGCTCCAGCCGCCGGCGTGGCATCTCCGCCACGTCCGGGCGGTCGCCGAGGTTGCCGCCTGGCTCGCCTTCCGCGCCGTCGCGGCCGGGCGTCCCGTGAACCGCGCGCGTCGTGGAGGCCGCGGCCCTCCTGCACGACGTCGACAAGGTCCTCCCGGCCGACGACCCCATCCGGGCGCTCCGCCACGGGGCGGGCACCGCGGCATGGCTGACGGCGCGCGGGCACGCGGAGCTCGCGGCCGCGGCTGCCGGGCACCCGGTCACGCGCCTCGCTGCGGCGGACGCCGACGCATGGCTCGACCGGGCATCCGCCGAGGAGCTCCTCGTGGCCTACGCCGACAAGCGGGCCGGCCAGCGCCTGGTGTCGATGGCGGGCCGGTTCGCCGACTGGAAGCGCCGCTACCCGGAAAGCGCAAGCTGGCACGGGTGGAGCGGCGCCCAGGCAGCCGACGTGCTGCGTCGCGCCGAGCGCGTGGAGACGATGGCGTGTGCCCTCGCCGGCGTCCCGCCCGATGCTGTTCGCCGGCTCCCGTGGACCGGTCGTGCGTTCGCCGCGGCACGGGCGGCGGAGTGAGCCCGGCGGAGCGCGCGCCGCTCGGCTACTTCTGGGGCGACGACGGGTATGGCCTGGAGACCGCCGCCGCAGCCCTGGGTCGCGACGCGGCGGCCGGCGGCCCGCCGCTCGCGCCGTGGCGCGTGTCCGGCACAACGACCCGGGTCGCCGAGATCGCCGAGCGGGTCGCGACCGCCACGCTGTTCGGCGGCGGGGCGCTCGTCGTGGTCGAGGATCCGTCGCCGCTCCTGCGGGCACGGGCGGACCGCGACGCGCTGCTGGCGACGCTCGGGGCAGTTGCGCCCGGCAACGCGCTCGTCTTCCTGGAGCCGAGCGACGGGTCCGACCGTCGCGCGAAGAGCCTCGAGGAGCTGGCGTCGGCCGTGGCGGCGATGGGCGGCCAGGTTCGCCAGCTGGTGGCGCCGAAGGAAGGCGCGATGGCGCGCTGGATCGCCGAGCGGGCCTCGGAACGGCGGATCGCCATCGAGCCTGCCGCGGCCGAGCTGCTTGCCCGGCGGGTCGGGGGGTTCGTCCGCGAAGGCGACGTCGACCGGCGCCGGCAGGGTCAGCTTGCCGTCGGCGAGCTCGAGAAGCTGGCCCTCTACCGGCTCGATGCCCCGATCCGCAGGGAGGACGTGGAGGCGCTCGTCGCGGACGCCATCCCGGGCTCCACCTGGGCGCTGCTCGACGCCGTCGGATCACGGCGCACTCGCGAGGCGACGGAGCTGCTGGATCGGGTCCTGGACGCCTCACCCGAGCCGCCTCGTGCTGAGCGTCCTCCACCGGCGTGTCCGCGACCTGATCTCGGCCCTCGACGCCCAGCTCCGCGGCGAGTCGGTCCAGGAGACGGCGCGGGTGATGAAGCTGAAGGAGTACCCCGCCCGGAAGCTCTGGGAGCAGGCGCACGCGTGGCGCCCGGACGAGCTCGACGCCGCGCTCGAGGGCCTGCTGGACCTGGACGCGACGCTGAAGGGCGAGGCCGCGGCCGATGCGCGCCGCCGGCGCCTTGCATTCCTGCTCTGGATCGCGGAGCACGTGGCCCGCTGAGGGAGCGGGCGCCCTGGGCGCCCCGCCCGATGCGCGCCCGCGCGGCGTCAGTCTGCGCTGGACCAGACCTGCTCCTGGAGGACGAGGTCGCTCTCGATCGCGAAGACGCAGCGTCCATCCCCGAGATCGAGGAGCTCGATCAGCTCCGGGTCGATGTAGAGCTGGTGGCAATCCTCGCAGAGCCCGCCGGGGATCCCGAAGCAGAGCCGCTCGGTGCGGTCAGGCAGCCGGAATGTCGCGTCGAACCGCGACGTCACGAGGCGGCGAGTGCACTCGGGGCAGCGGTCGTGCAGGCTTGCCATGGGATGATCGAACCTCGGGCCTGGCGGCAGAGCGCGTGTGCGGCTGCCTTCCCAGCCATTCTGCGATCCGCCGATCGCCACCGACATGGCCCGCAGGTACCGTCCCCGGGGGTACCTCGTCTGCACTCGCCGCGGTACCCGAGGGGGATGGCCGTGCCCGTCACTGGACCGAGATGACCGTCCTGGCGTCCGCCCAGAGCTTCTCGAGGGCGTAGAACTCGCGCTCAGGCGGCGCGAACACGTGGACGATCACGGCGCCCGCATCGATGAGGACCCAGTGCGAGGCCGGCTCGCCCTCGCGGCCGATGATCGGCAGGCCCTCGTGCTTCAGGCCCTCGACGACCGCGTCCGCGATCGCGTCGAGCTGGCGCTCGGAGCCGCCTGAGCAGATCACGAGGTAGTCCGCCACGGTCGTGAACGGCGCGATCTCGAGGAGCACGATGTCGGCGGCCTTCTTGTCCTCGGCCAGCTCCACGACGCGACGAGCCACCTCGAGCGGCGGGCGTTCGCTCGCCGGCGGCGGCGTCGTGCGCGCGGGCAGGCCCGGGCGATGCGCTGCGGGTGCGGGTGCGGGCGCCCTGGTGGGCACGGCGACCTCCGCCCCAGCGTCGGCCTGGAGCGTGGTCTCGGGATCGCGGGGCTCGGTGGCCATTGGCCTCCTCTAGGGTTCGGGGGTGCCGGTGCGGCGGTGGGCTGGTAGAGAGCGTACTCCCGGATCGCCGCCGCGACCCCGTCGGGCACCAGGTAGCGGATGGATCGGCCGGCCGCAACGCGAGCCCGGATCAGGCTGCCCGAGATCGCCAGGCGCGGCCCGGGCAGGAAGACCGCCCGGTCCCCCTGCCCGGGGAATTCGGCGGCGAAGCGCGCCGCGGCCGCGGCAAGATCCTCGGCACCCCCGGCACGCGGCACGACCGCCAGGCGAGCCAGCGACAGGACCCGCTCCGGGTCGCGCCACGCGCGCAGGCCGGCAAGCGCCTCCGTGGAGAGGATGAACCAGAGATCGGGGTCGCGACCGCCGGCGCGCTCGGCGTCCGCGATGGCGGTCAGGGTCTCGGCGGTGTAGGTCGGGCCCGGCCGGTCGATCTCGATGCGGCTCGCGGCGAACCCGGGGTTGTCGGCGATGGCAGCTTCCACGAGCGCCAGCCTGACGGCGCCGGGCGTCACGCCGGTGCCGGCCTTCTGCCACGGTTCGCCAGCCGGCACGAACAGGACGCGGGCGAGACTGAGCGCCTCGCGGACCTCTTCCGCGAGCGCCAGGTGCCCGAGGTGCACGGGGTCGAACGTCCCGCCCAGGATCCCGACGCGGCCGACGGGCGAGATCACCCCGCGCCGCGCTCCCAGGCGTCCGGGCCCCACTCGAACTCGAGTGCGCCGATCCGGACGACGTCGCCGGGCTGGATGCCGGCCTTCCGGAGCGCGGAGTCGATCCCCAGGCGGTCCAGCGCGCGCTGGAAGCGCTCGGCCGACTCCTCGACGTCGAAGTTGGTCTGGGCGGCGATCCGCTCGATCCGCTTGCCGCGGACTCGGTGCGCCTCGCCCTCCCGTTCCATCGTGAACCCGTCGCCCGCGGCGTCGAGCCGGTGGACGACCACCCCGAACGGCTCGGGGACGTCGGCCGGGCCGTCCATGTCGGGCAGCAGCTCACCGATCGACGGCCCGCAGGCGGCCGAGGCCGTCGCCGGTGTCGGCGCTCACCGCGACAACGTCCAGGCCCTCGCCGCGGCGGGCGGCCTCGAACGCCGGCCACGCCTCGCGGGCGGTCTCCAGGTCCATCTTGTTGAAGACCACCACGAGCGGCTTCTCGAGGAGCAGCGGGTCGTGGAGGCGAAGCTCCTCGCGGATGACGTCGTGGTCCCAGCCGGGATCCCGGGCCGCACCGTCCACCACGTGGACCAGCACCCGGGTGCGCTCCACGTGGCGCAGGAACGCGTGGCCCAGGCCCGCGCCCGACGACGCGCCCTCGATGAGGCCGGGCACGTCCGCGATCGTGGGGCGCCGATCTGCCCCGTCACCGAGGTCCATGACGCCCAGGTTCGGCTCGAGGGTCGTGAACGGATAGGCCGCGATCTTCGGCCGCGCCGCGGTGAGGGCGCCGAGGAGCGTCGACTTGCCCGCGTTGGGAAGGCCGACGAGGCCGACCTCGGCGATCAGTCGAAGCTCGAGGCGAAGCTCGCGCTCCTCGCCGGGTTCGCCCTTCTGGGCGTGCTGCGGGGCGCGGTGGGTCGAGGTCGCGAAGTGGACGTTGCCCAGGCCACCGCGGCCGCCTCGCGCGATCGTGACCTCCTGCCCGGTTGCCACGAGGTCGGCGAGCAGCGCGCCCGTCGCCTCGTCGAGGACGCCCGTGCCGGGCGGCACCGTGATCACGAGGTCGCCGCCGGACTTCCCGTGCCGCTTCGCGCCCAGGCCGCGTCCACCGGGCTCCGCGCGGAAGTGGTGCGTGAACCGGAAGTCGCGGAGCGTCGTCAGGCCGGGGTCGACCCGCAGCAGGATGGAACCGCCCCGACCGCCGTCGCCGCCGTCCGGGCCGCCCATCGGGACGTGCGCCTCGCGGCGAAACGTGGCGGCACCGTCACCGCCGTCGCCGGCGCGAACCCAGATCGTTACGCGGTCAAGGAACATGGCTGCCGATTGTCGCACGCGTCGCGGCCGGAGCCGGCGACGGGCGTCAGAAGTAGGCCAGCGGGTTGACCCGGATGCCGCCGTCCCAGATCGGGCCGATCCAGACTTCGAAGTGGCAGTGCGGGCCGGTGGCATTGCCGGTGGCACCGACACGCCCGATGAACTCGCCACGCCCGACCGAGCGTCCCGGCGGCGACGGCGACCGACGACAGGTGGTTGTACGTCGTGTAGAGCCCGCTGCCGTGCGAGATCCAGACCTGGTAGCCGCCGCCGTTGTCCCGCCAGCCGGCGAACGTCACCACGCCGTCCGCCGCGGCGACGATCGGCGATCCCCAGGCGTCGGCGATGTCGATGGCGGGATGACCGTAGTGGAAGTACTGGCTGATGAACCCGCCCGGGACCGGCCAGGCGAACTTGCCGCCGCTGTAGTTGCTGACGCGGTGCGACCGCCGTCCCGCCGGACGAGGTGCCGCTCGTCGACGACGGCTGATCGAGGGCGCCACGCGGCTTCGGGGTGGGGATCGCGGCACCGTGGGCGCCGGGGAGGATCAGGACCTGGCCGATGACCAGCGTCGTGTCGGTCAGCTGGTTGGTGGCGACGATCTCCTTGGGATCGAGGCCGTGGGCCGCCGCCACCGAGGCAAGCGTGTCGTTCGGGCCGACGGTGACGACGAGGCCGTCGACCGGCGGGATCACGAGCTTCTGGCCGATCTTGAGCTGGTCCTTGGCCGTGAGCTTGTTGGCCCACCAGATCGTCATCATCGAGACGCCGGTCTTGCTCGCGATCCCGGTCAGGGTGTCGCCGGAGCGGACCGTGTAGGTCCGCAGCTGGGTCCGGCCGTCCACCACCGTCGTGTCGACGACGACCGGCTTGAGGAGCGTGCCGTCCTCGAGGAACTGGCCGGCCACGCCGACGCCTGGTCGCGCTGCACCGGTGGCCGACGCCCGGGTCAGCACGCCCGGGTCCACGGCCGTCGCCGGATCCGAGGGGACGCCCGTCAGGCCCTGGTCCACGCCGGCGCCGTTCGACGCTGCCGGTACCGCCCACGGGACCGCTGCCGTCGTTCGCGCCGGACGGCGTGTCGATGGGCCCCACCTGGCCGTCGTTGGGGCCGCCGGCGCCACCGACGACGAGGCGTGGCGCGGTGCCGATCGACGAGGTGGCGCCAGTCGCCGCGCCGACCAGGCCGGGCGCGGCCGTCAGCGAGGCGACGAGGAGGAAGACGGCGACGAGGACCGGGACCGCGCGCTCCGGCGAGGCGAGGCGCAGAAGGTGCAGGAGGCGCCCGAGCCGGGAGGCGGGGGGCCGGGCCTGCAGACGGCCAGGCGGGGAGCCTGCGCCATCGGAACCCGCGGCCGCGGAGCGGCGCAGCGCGGTGCGGAGCGCCGTGTCGGCGCGGCGGGCGAGCCCGAGGCCGAGTCGACGCGTGGTCCTGTTCCCGGGGTTCCGGGTCGGTCGTGTCGCGGCGCAGCCGCGCGATCGCGCGGCGCACGGCGACCGTCGCCTTCAGCAATACGGTCTCCTGATCGACGGGCGGCGGCACGTGGGTGGCGGGCGAGATGTCCCGCACGGCACTGCCGTCCGTGGTCGCGGTATGGAGCTCGGGGCTCTCCAGTGCGCGCGGCTGACCCGTCTCCCCCCAGATCGGGTATTGACCTGACGGGCGGAACCCTAGCAGACGCGGCGCAAGGCTGCAACGTTACGGGCGGCCCGCGCGACGCGGGGACGCCGGCTGACGCGGTCGACGGCTACGCGCTGGCCTCGGCGCTCCGCTGGAGGGTCGCGAGGAACTGGGCGTTCGTGTCGGTCTTCGCCAGCCGGTTCAGCAGGAGCTCGATCCCCTCGTTCGTGCCCACCGCGGAGAGCATCCGGCGCATCGTCCAGACCATCTCGCAGGGTGGGCTCCTCGAGGAGCAGCTCCTCGCGGCGGGTCCCGGAGCGCTGCACGTCGATGGCGGGGAAGATCCGCTTCTCGGCCAGCTTTCGGTCCAGGATCAGCTCCGAGTTGCCGGTCCCCTTGAACTCCTCGTAGATGACGTCGTCCATCCGCGAGCCCGTGTCGACCAGGCAGGTGCCGATGATGGTGAGCGAACCGCCCTCCTCGATCTTCCGCGCGGCACCGAAGAAGCGCTTCGGCGGATAGAGGGCGATCGGGTCGATGCCGCCGGAGAGCGTGCGCCCGGACGGCGGCAGCGCCAGGTTGTAGGCCCGCGCGAGGCGCGTGATGGAGTCCAGCAGGATGACGACGTCGCGGCCGGTCTCCACCTGGCGCTTGGCGATCTCGAGCGCCATCTCCGCCACGTGCGTGTGGTTCTCCGTCGGCTCGTCGAAGGTGGAGGAGATGACCTCGCCCTTGACGGAGCGCCGCATGTCCGTGACCTCCTCCGGTCGCTCGCCGATGAGCGCGACCATGAGGAGGATCTCCGGGTAGTTCTCGCTGATCCCGTTGGCGATGTTCTTGAGCAGCATCGTCTTGCCGGCCTTCGGCGGGCTGACGATCAGGGCGCGCTGGCCCTTGCCGATCGGGTTGACGAGGTTGACGAGGCGCTGGGAGAGGTTCTTCGGGTCCGACTCGAGGTTGAGCAGGTCGATCGGGTGGATCGGGGTCAGGTCGCCGAAGTGCGGGCGGCGGCGGGCGGTGTCCGGGTCGACGCCGTTGACCGTGTCGACGCGGAGCAGGCCCCAGTACTTCTCGCCCTCGCGCGGGGCGCGCACCGTCCCGTTGACGCGGTCGCCGATCCGCAGCCCGAAGCGGCGGACCTGGCTGGAGCTGACGTACACGTCGTCCGGCCCTGGCATCAGGCCGTGGCGGCGGAGGAAGCCGTAGCCCTCGTCGACGACGTCGAGGATGCCCGTGCCGTAGTCCTGCCCGAGACGCTCGGACTGGCGCTGGAGGATCCGGTCCACCAGGTCGTCGCGGCGGTCGGCGGCGACGGTCTCGACGTCGAACTCCGCGGCCGTGGCGCGCAGCTCGGCCGGGCTCATCTCGCGCAGCTCGGCCGCGCCGATCTCGGGGCCGTCGGCGGTGCCGTTCAGCTCCTCGTAGTCCGGCATGCCGGCGGGGCGCTGGCCCTGCGGGCGCCGTCGGGGACGGCGGTTCCGGATGCGCGGATCGGGAGCGTTGGAGGGCATGGGAGGAAGGTCACCTGAAACGTGCGGCCGCAGACCGCGACCGGGGGACTGCGCACCGGCGCGGAATCAAGCCGCGGCGGACGGTGCGTGTGGGACACACGGAGCATACGCGCCGCGGGCGCGTCCCCGTCAATCGCGATCCGCGACGGCTGTCGCTGGGCCGCGTCAGCCCTTGGCGGCCGCCTCCGCGCGGGCCTTTGCCCAGTCCGCCTTGAACTGCACGATCCCGCTGTCGGTGAGCGGGTGGTGGACCATCTGGCGGAGCACCTTGAACGGGACGGTCGCGACGTGGGCACCGGCGAGCGCCGCGTCGGTCACGTGGCGCGGATGCCGGATGGACGCCGCGAGGACCTCGCTGTCGAGCTCGTGCAGGTTGACGATCTCCGCGAGCTCGCGGATGACGATCATCCCCTCTTCGTTGATGTCGTCGAGGCGCCCCACGAACGGCGAGAGGAGACTGGCCCCGGCCTTGGCGGCAAGGAGGCCCTGGTTCGCCGAGAAGATCAGCGTGCAGTTCGTCCGGATCCCCTCGTCGGCGAAACGGCTGATCGCCTCCAGGCCGTTCTCGCTCATCGCCACCTTCACCACGATGTTGGGGGCGAGCTTCGCGAAGTGGCGGCCCTCGGCCAGCATCTCCTCCACGTCGTCCGCGATGACCTCGGCGCTCACCGGCCCGGAGGTCAGCTTGCAGATCTCGCGCAGGACGTCGTCGTACGAGCCGCCGACCCGCGCGTACAGGCTGGGGTTCGTCGTCACGCCGTCGATCACGCCCCAGCGGACGGCGGTCCGGATCTCGTCGATGTCGGCGGTGTCGAGGAAGAGCTTCATGCGGAGCCTCCGAGGGCGGCCTGGGTTCGTTGACTGTAGAAGGAGGCGCGCGCGAGTGCCCGACCGGCGGCGGCTCCGTGCGGCTCAGTGCGCCTCGGCTCCCGAAGCCGAACCCGCCCGGTCGGAATCCTCCGCGCCGCCCGCGCCGACCACCGGCACCGCCGGCGCGCCGGGCCCGGAGGACCGGCTCGCGGCCGTCGCGCAGGGCCACGGCCGTCGCGACGAAGCCGTCGAAGAGCGGGTGCGGCCGCTCGGGCCGGCTCTTGAACTCCGGGTGGAACTGGCTGGCGACGAACCACGGGTGATCGCGCAGCTCCACGATCTCGACGAGCCGGCCGTCGGGCGACTGGCCGGAGAGGATCATCCCGGCGCCCTCGAGGAGCGCTCGATAGCGGTTGTTCACCTCGAACCGGTGGCGGTGGCGCTCGTAGACGACCTCGTCGCCGTAGACCTGGTGGGCCTTCGAGCCGGGCGCAAGGCGCGCCGGGTAGAGCCCCAGGCGCATCGTCCCGCCCTTCTCCTCCAGGTCGCGCTGGTCGGGCATGAAGTCGATCACCGGGTGCGCGGTGAACATGTCGAACTCGGTCGAGTTCACGTCGTCCGAGCCGGTCGCCGCGCGCGCGAACTCGATGACCGCGCACTGCAGCCCCAGGCAGAGGCCGAGGTACGGGATCACGGCGCTCGCGCGCATACCGGGCGGCGAGGACCTTGCCCTCGATCCCGCGGTGGCCGAAGCCGCCGGGCACGAGGATCGCGGCCGCGCCGGCGAGCGCCTCGTCGACGTTCGTCGGCGGTCAGCGTCTCGGAGTTGACCCAGCGGACCTTCACGTCCACGCCGTTCGCCCAGCCCGCGTGCTTGAGCGACTCGGTCACGGAGAGGTAGGCGTCCGGGAGCTCGATGTACTTCCCGACGAGGGCGACCTCGAGCTCGGGCTTCGGGCGCTTGATCAGCTCCACCAGCCGGCGCCAGCGCTCCAGGTCGGGCGCCGCGGCCGAGTCCGCCAGGCCGAGCTCGCGCACCAGGATGTCGCCGAGGCCGGACTCCTCGAACAGGAGCGGCACCTCGTAGATCGTGTCGGCGGTGACGGCCGGGATCACCGCGTCGACGGCGACGTCGGTGAAGAGCGCGATCTTCTCGCGGATCTCGTCGGCGACCGGGTGGTCCGACCGCAGGACGATGACGTCGGGCTGGATGCCGATCCCGCGCAGCTCCTTGACGGAGTGCTGGGTCGGCTTCGTCTTCAGCTCGCCGGTCGCGGCGAGGACCGGGCAGGAGCGTGACGTGGACGTAGAGCACGTTCTGCCGGCCCACGTCCTTGCGCATCTGGCGGATCGCCTCGAGGAACGGCAGGCTCTCGATGTCGCCGACCGTCCCGCCGACCTCCACGACGACGACGTCCGCCCCGCCGTCGCGCGAGACGCGGAGGATCCGCTCCTTGATCTCGTTGGTGATGTGCGGGATCACCTGGACCGTGCCGCCCAGGTAGTCGCCGCGGCGCTCCTTGGCGATGACCGCCTGGTAGATCCGGCCGGTGGTCACGTTGGAGAGCTGCGAGAGGTTCTCGTCGATGAACCGCTCGTAGTGGCCCAGGTCCAGGTCCGTCTCGGCGCCGTCGTCGGTGACGAAGACCTCGCCGTGCTGGTAGGGCGACATCGTCCCCGGGTCGACGTTGATGTACGGGTCGAGCTTGAGGACGGAGACGGAGATCCCGCGCGCCTTGAGGAGGCGACCGATGCTGGCGGCGGTGATGCCCTTACCGAGGGAGGAGGTGACCCCTCCGGTCACAAAGACATACTTCGCCATGGGCCGAGCTCCTCCGGGGTTTTTCCGATGCTACCGGAAAGCAGGCCGGGGCGCCAGAGGCCGATTGCACAGGACAGGGAGCGAGCCATGGAGTTCCGTGACGTCGTCGATGAAGCGGAGGGCGGTCCGCCGCTTCGAGGAGGGCGGGGTCGAACGGGCGACGATCGACGAGATCGCCCGGCTCGCCCAGCGCACGCCATCGGCGGGCTTCAGCCAGGGGCAGCGACTGGTCGTCGTGGTGGACCGCGACCTGCGCCGGGCAGTGGCACGCGCGGCCGGGCGAGGAAGAGTACGACGACTTCGGGCCGTGGATCTCCGAGTGCGCCGCCCAGTTCATCCCCTGCGTCTCCGCGGAGATCTACCACCGCCGCTACCGCGAAGCGGACAAGGTGCAGGCACGATGGCTCGGAGATCGACTGGCCGATCCCCTACTGGTGCGTCGACGTCGGGGCGACCATGATGGTCATCATGCTGGCCGCGGTCGACGCCGGCCTTGCCTCGGGGTTCGCCGGCGCCTTCGACCCGGACGCGATCCGGGCGCTCCTGGGCATCCCCGGCGAGTTCGTCCCGATCGGGGTCATGCCCGTCGGCCGCCCGCTGCCGGACGTCCGCTCGCCGTCGCTCAGGCGCGGCTGGGTCCCGTTCGAGGAGTTCGCCCGGTTCGACGGTTGGGGCTGAGCTCGGGCGGATCGATCCGGCGGCCGCCCAGGGGCGTCAGCTGCTCACCGGTCGTGCAGCGTCGGCACGGGGACGGTCCGCCCCTCGCCCCAGGCCTCCGGGCCGCAGATGAAGCCGGGCACCTCGGGCCGGTGGACCGCCCGCCAGGCCGACAGGTCCCCGTGCGTCGCCGGGAGGCGACCGTCGCGGAGCGCCGCGTCGAGCCAGGCCTCGATCTCCGAGAAGCGGTCCCAGGCGAGGAAGTGGCGGCCCGTGGCTCGCCCCCAGGCCAGCAGGGCGTCCTTGGCGAAGACCACGTCGGCGTGATGGGCCGCGTACCGGTCGCTCGTCCCGTCGCCGACAAAGACGACCGCGCGCCCGCCGGCACCGTGGAGCCGGACCCGCTCGCGCTTGCACGTCCCGCAGACGAAACAGGCCGGATGGCCGTACGGGAAGCTCACGCCGTCCGGACCGTCGACCCGGTTCGCGTTCGTGGCAACCGGCAGGTCCGCCAGGGCGGGATCCAGGCGGGCCAGGTTCGAGGCGACGTAGAAGCCCAGCCCGTCGCTCACGATCTCCACGAGCGCGCCGGCCGCCCGCGCCGAACGGACGAAGGCCGGGAACGTCTCGTCCTGGGGGATCGCCGCCGCCTCGGTCCGCAGCAGCTCGGCGTCCCGGGGCAGGACCTCCATGTCCCAGCAGGTCAGCTCGCGCGAGCCGAGCAGGCCGTCACCGTAGGCGCGATCCATCCTCCGCACCAGCTCCCGGTCGGCGACGTGCCGCTCGAGCAGGAGGGTGCCGACGTCCTCGCAGGCGACGGTGCCGTCGTAGTCCACGAGGATGCTGACCGGTGCACCCGCGGTGGGCAGGCGCGGAACGTGCGGCGCGCGGGTCATCGCGCGCGTCGACCGGTGATCGCCAACCGACGGGCGCGCGGCGCAGCCCGCGGCTGGGGGCGTGGGATGGGCTAGACGCCTTCCTGCTCGAGCTCGAGGGTCTCCTCGTCGCTCTCCTCGGTCAGCTTCAGCCAGACGAAGAGGCCCGGCGAGGACCACGAGCGGGATGACGACGAGCGCCGCGAGCGTGACCCCGAGGGCCGTCGCCACGATCTTGAGGGCCTTCATCGGCCTGCCTCCTTCGCTGGGGGACGCCGGTTCCGCTAGGCCTGGCGAGCCTGGGGCGCCTGCGCGATCATCGCCTCGATGTCGTCCTTCGTGAACTCCGCGAGCGTGTGGTGACCGCCGGTCGGCGTGACGCGGTACAGGCGGACGACGAACGCGCCGCCCTGCTCGAAGAAGAAGATGTCGCGCGGCTTCTGCTGGTCGATCCACCGCCCGATGACTCGGAACGACTTCTCATAGTAGCCCGCCTTGTTCCAGTCGGGCGCGGCGCGCCCGGCGCTCCGGCGAGCCATCGCCTCGTCCATGAAGCGGGCGATGTCGTCGTCGAGGAACGTCAGGGTCTCCTTGACCTGGTGACCGCCGTCCTCGGACCAGGTGCCGGTGCTCGCCTCCACGGCGAGGCCCTGGACGATGAAGCCGTCGGGCGCCTCGACGAGCAGGACGTCGCGCATCCCCCGCTGGTCGAGGAACGCGCCGATGGAGCGGAGAACCTCCTCGAAGTCCTGGCGCGGACTCCCCTCGTAGATCCGCATCGTCTCTCCTCATCGCTGCTGGCCGGACGTCGCCGCGGCCGGTCAGCTGCCGGTCGTCTGGTCGAGGAGGCCGCGCTCGCGCGCGCGCCGCTCGAAGAAGCGGAAGACCGCCCACCCGGCGAGTGTAAGCACGCCGGTGGTCGCGAGCAAGGCGAGCAGGACGCATCGCGTCGTCGAAGCTCGCCAGCAGGCCCGCCGTCGGCGACCCCGAGCAGGGCCCGCCGGATCCCCTCCAGCCACCAGGTCGTGGGCAGCGCGAGGGCGACGCCTGGAGCGGACCGGGCAGGACGTCGATCGGGAAGATCGCGCCGGAGACGAGATAGAGCGCCGCCCGCGATGGCCTCCGGATAGCGACCACGCCTCCTGGCGGAGCTGCAGGCAGAAGCCGGCCATCGCGATCCCGATCGCCATCACGCCGACCAGCCCGACGGCCATGCTGACCGCCAGGAGGGCCCAGTTCGATCGGCCGAGAGGTCGATCCGGACGCCCAGGAACAACGACGCCGACGCCGATCGTGACGAGGAAGCCCACCGTCGCCATGACGAGCTGCGCAGCGCTCCGCCCGACCAGGAAGGCGGGGAACGGCGCCTGGCTGACCACCACGTACTTGAGCATCCGGTACCGCTCGCGGTCGTCGAGGATTGCGCCGACGAGGCCGAGGATGCCCCCGCCGACGAAGGCCCAGCAGGCGCTGCCGACGATGAGGAACGCGATTGCGCCGGGCTGGCCGCCGCCGGAGATCGCCCAGACGATTGCCACGAGGATGAGCGCCGCCCCGAGCGGCTTGATGATCGAGTAGATCGCGAAGAGGAGCGGGTCGGACCAGTTCGACTCGATGGCCCAGCCCAGCCGGGCGCCCGTCGCGAGGGCCCGGCTGACGTCCACGAGCGGCCGTGGGGCGGCCCGGGCAGGATCCCCGATCGTGCCGGGCGTGGCCAGCCGTGGGGGCGCCGGCGCCGTCATTGCCAGCGCACCGTGAGGCGGCCCTCGCGGCGGGCGACCCGCTCCATGTGGGCCAGCGCGAAACGCGCGAGGGCCAGGAACGCGACCGACATGCCGACGAGGATCGCGGCCTCGGTATCCGGCGCGAGGAACCCGAGCGAGCCCGATCCCGCGAACGCGAGCTGGCGGATCCCGTCGAGACCGACGGCGAGCGGCAGGATGCCGGCCACGATGCCGGCGACCGGACCCAGGACCCGGAGCGGCGTGTAGAGCCCGCCGAGGAAGTAGACGGGCTCCTGGAGCAGCTGGACAAGATGCCAGGCCTCGCGACCCCAGAGCAGGAAGAGGCTCGCCAGCAGCATCCCGAGGCCGTAGAGGGAGAAGAGCGTCAGGAGGAAGACCGCCACGAGCAGCGGCCCGGTCGACGATCGCGTAGTGGACGTCGAAGAGGAACGACGCCGCCACGATGACGACCGAGGCCCGGATCGCCGATCGCGAACAGGCCGCCGATCGCCATCCCGAACAGGATGCTCATCAGGTGGACCGGGGCGGTGAAGTAGAGCTCGAGGTTCCCCGACGCCGCGCTCCCAGTAGAGCTGGGCGGCCATCATCCAGATGCACGTTCAGCCAGAACGCTGTCATCGCGCCGCCGATGACCACGAACCCGACGTAGGCGGGCGGCGCGTGCAGAGACCGATAGACGAGGACGAACGCGCTGGTCGTGAGGAGCGGCATGGCGATCTCGAAGAGGACCCAGGACGGCTCGCGCGGATCGCCCCGATCACTCGCGGGTAGGCACGCCCGAGGACGCTCCGCAGGTTCACGCCGATGAACCGGCGGGCGGTCCACGCGGACGCCGCGGTCGGGCTCGCGGTGGGCCGTCCCACGTAGGGGCCGCGCCTGCCGGTCACGAGCGGTCGCCCGTTCCGGGGGGCGCCTCGGACCGAAGCCGCGGCCGACGAGCTCCACGAACACGTCCTCGAGGGTCGGCTCCGACTTCGCCAGGCCGCGCAGGTGGGCCCCTGCCGCGGCGAGCGCGCCGACGACCCCGGGAAGCGCATCGTCGTCGGCGAGGGCGAGCGACAGGACGACCGACGTGGTCGCGGCCCCGTCTCCGTCCGAGGTGTCTGCCGGGCCGGCCGCGACAACCGAGAGGACACCGGGCAGCCGGGCCAGCCGCTCCTCGCCGCCGGGGAATGCGTCGACCTCCAGCCTGAAGATCGACTCGCGCTGGACCCGTCGCTTGAGCTCGGCGGGCGCTGCCGAGCGCGAGGATCCGGCCGCGGTCGACGATCGCGATCCGGTCGCAGAGCTCGTCGGCCTCGGCCATGTAGTGCGTCGTCAGGAGGACCGTGCGACCGGGAACTGCCGCACGCCACGCCCGCATGTGCTCGCGGACCTCGCGCGCGGCCCCGACATCCAGCCCGAGGGTCGGCTCGTCGAGGAACAGGATCCACGGGTCGTTGAGAAGGCCGCGCGCCAGGTTCAGCTTCTGGCGCTGGCCCGTGGAGAGAGAGGAGATCCGGTGCCGACTCAGGTCGGCGATCCCGATCAGCTCGGTCAGCTCGTCGACGCGGCGCCAGCCCTCCCCGCGCCCGAGCCCGTAGAACTGGCTGAACATCCAGAGCTGCTCGCGGACCGTGAGGATCCCGTAGCCGGACTGCTCGCCGCCGGAGACCATGTTCATGATCCGGCGGATCCTCGACGTCTCGCGGACGACGTCGAACCCGGCGACCCGGGCGCTCCCCGCGGACGGGAGGAGGAGGGTCGTGAGGATCTTGATGAGCGTGGTCTTGCCCGCCCCGTTGGGCCCGAGCAGCCCGAAGAACTCGCCGGCGGCCGACGTCGAGGTCGATGCCGTCGAGTGCAATGACAGAGTCCGGCTTCGCCTTGTAGACCCGGCACAGGCCACGGGTCTCGATCGCGGGGGGCAGGGCGGGCGCGCTCACCGGCCCGGAGGTGGACGGCGCGAGTCTCGGGATGGCACGGGGTGGCCCTCGGGGTGAGGCTGCGGGTCAGAGTGCCGCGGCAAGCAGGCCGGCGACCCTCGCGTCGTTGATGATGAGGGCGGTGTTGGCGCGCATGGACCTGCCATCCGTCAGCTCCGCGATCCGCTGAAGGACCCATGGCGTCAGGGCCGGGCCGTGGATCCCCGCCTCCGCGGCGTCCGCGGTCGCGCGGCCGATCGCGGCCATCGCCTCGCCGCGCGGCAGCTCGTCGGCAGCCGGGACGGGGACGCAGATCAGGACGCCCGAGCCAAGCTCAAGCGCCATGTGCGTGCGCACGAGGTCGGCGGCGGCGGCGACGTCCGCGACGTGCTGGGGTGCCGCGATGCCCGACGCGCGGGAGAAGAAGCCGGGCAGCTCGTCCGTCCCCAGGGCCACCACCGGCACGCCGCGGGACTCGAGCACCTCGAGCGTTCCCGCCACGTCGAGGATCGCCTTCGGGCCGGCGCAGACCACGACGACCGGCGTCCGGGCAAGCTCCTCGAGGTCGACGGACACGTCGAGGCTGGGCGGCCGCCGCGTCCCGCCGGGCGCCGTGCCCGTCTCGAACGCGCCGGGATGGACGCCACCGATCCCGCCCGTCGCGAAGACCCGGATCCCGGCCGCGGCACAGGCGAGCATGGTGGCCGACACGGTGGTCGCGCCCAGCACGCGGGCCGCCAGCGCCCCCGCCAGCGTCGGCCGCGCCACCTTCCGAACGTCGGCGGACGTGGCCAGCTCCACCAGGAAGGCCGCGGCGAGCCCGACGACGACGCGACCGTCGCGGATCGCGATCGTGGCCGGCACGGCGCCGGCCTCGCGGACGGCCGCCTCCGCCGCGGTCGCGACCTCCAGGTTCAGCGGGAACGGGAGGCCGTGGCTGATGAGCGTGGACTCGAGGGCCACGACCGGCCGGCCGACCCGGAGGGCGTCAGCGACCTCCGGAGCAACCACGAGTCGATCGCGGAGGCCACCGGCAACGGGATCGTTCATGACCAGAGGGTACCGTCGCAGGGACCGACCCGTCGCGGCGGGCCGCCGGAAGCGTAGGCTTGACCTGATGCTCCAGGGCCTTCGCGTGCCAGTTACTCCCGCGCGGCTCCTGCGCCGCCAGGTGGTGCTGGAGGAGCACGACCCGCTGCCCGGTGGTGGCGGCGCCGTCGTCGTCGAGCGCTTCGTGCACGCGGAGACGTACCGGTCGCACCTCCACCTGGTCTCGTTCGGGCCGCCACGGGCCGCGATCCGCCTGACCGCGGGCGCCGTCCGCGACACGTCGCCGCGCGTCAGCCCCGACGGCCGGCGGCTGGCGTTCCTCCGCTCGTTCCCGGACGAGCCGGACCGATCGACGGCGGTCATGGTGGGCGGCGCTCGACGGCGGCGAGGCGTGGGTCCTGTGGGTGCCCGAGCACGGCGTCTCGGAGCTCGCCTGGTCGCCGGACGGGTCGCCGGCTCGCGTTCGTGGCCGCCGGCGACGGCGGCTCGCTCCATCGTCGGGCCCGAGACGAAGGGCCGGGCCGTGACGGCGCGACGAATCCGGCGCGCGGACTGGCGCTGGGACGGGGTCGGCCACCGGGACCGCTGGGACCAAGTCTGGTCGATCGCGGTGCGCCGGGGCGCGCGATCTCGGCAGCTGACCCGGGGCGAGGCGGACGTCAAGGGGATCGCCTGGGCGCCCGACGGGCGTTCGATCGCCTACGCCGCCGATCCACGACTCGACGCGGACATCCGGCCGCGGCCGTCGATCTGGGTCGTGCCGGCGGCCGGCGGCGAGCCGCGAGAGGCGGTTCGCCTGGCCGGGTACGCCGGCTCGCCCTCCTTCTCGCCCGACGGACGGTGGCTTGCGTGCGTCGGCGTCGACGTGGCAGATCCGCTCGACGACGAGCAGCCGGGGCTCTTCCTTGCACCGCTTGCGCGAGGCGAGGATGCCGCCCGGGTACGGGCGCGACGGCCCGGGCGCCGACGGCGGCGCGGATCTCCGCCCCGGGCCGTCGCCGTCGCACCGGACCTCGACCTGCCGGTCGGCGCCTGGAACGACACCGACCTCAACGGCTGGATGGCGTCTGCGCGCCCGGGACCGTGCTGGGACGGGCCCGCCGCGCTGGTCGCGCTCGTGAGCGAGGGCGGGCGCGTTCGCCCGTGGCGGTTCCCGGTCGATCCGGCGACCGGCCGGCCGGCCGGGCTCCCCGAGGCGGCTCGTGGACGGCGACATCGCGGCGTGGACCGCTCGGGGTCGCCGGCGGCGTGGTCTCGATCGTGGCGACGGTCGACGACCGCCCGATGGAGCTGCTGGTGCTTGCGGGCCAGAGCGCGAACGCCACGCCCCGGCCGCGGACGACCCTCGGCGGTGCCTGGCGCCGCGGGCTGGCGTGGCCGGAGATGCGGCGCGTCCTGGTTCCCGGCGCGGGCGGCCCGATCGAGACGTGGATCGTCTCGCCGGCGGGCGCCGGGGAGGCCGCCCTCCCGACGGTCGTCAACGTCCACGGGGGTCCGCTGGGCGCCTGGTCGCCGGCGCCGTCGACCGAGAACGTGCTCCTCGCGGCGCACGGCTACCGGGTGATCCTCCCGAACATCCGCGGTTCGGCGGGCTATGGGCGGGCGTGGATCCGGCCGCAGCTCGGGGACTGGGGCGGCGTCGATGCGGCCGACACTCTCGCGGCCGTCGACCACGTGGTCGGGCTGGGCCTCGCCGATCCCGGACGGGTGGGGCTCCTGGGGCTCTCCTACGGCGGCTTCCTGGTCAACTGGCTGGTCGGCGCCGCGCCCGGCCGCTTCCACGCCGCGGTCAGCGAGAACGGCGTCGACGAACCAGCTGAACGGCTGGGCCAACTCCGACTCGGGCCCCGAGTACGACCGGATGGCGCTCCTCGGCGATCCGCTGGGAGAGGATGGCGTCGCGAAGCTCTGGCGCCAGTCGCCGCTCCGCCACGTGGCCCGGATCCGGACCCCGCTCCTCCTGCTCCAGGGCGAGGCCGACCTGCGCTGCCCCGCGGCGGACAACGAGCAGCTCTTCGTGGCGTTACGCCACCTCGGCCGCGAGGTCGAATACGTGCTCTACCCGGAGAGCTGGCACACGTTCGCGATCACGGGCCGGATCGACCGCCGGATCGACCGGAACGAGCGGATGCTCGCCTGGTTCGACCGGTTCCTGAAGCCGTAGTCCGCCTACCCGAGGACGAGCTCGGGCCGGGGCGTCCCGACCTGGCGCCCCGCGGCCCGGTGACCGGCGACGACGGCACGCCGCAGGACGGCGGGCGTCGTCGCGGCGTCGGCGGCCAGCCACGACGTGAGGAATCCAGCGTCGAACGCGTCGCCGGCCCCGGTCGTGTCGGCCACCGTTCGGGGACGCGTCGGCACCTCCAGGCGGACGCCGGGCGTCGCCGGGCCACCGGGGCCACGGACCAGCAGCGTGGCACCGGCTGCCCCGCGCTTGACGACGGCGATCGGCGCGAACGCAAGCAGGCCCGCGGGATCGGGCTCGCCGAGGAACGCGGCGGCCTCGTGTTCGTTCGTGAAGAGCAGGTCGGGCGCGACCTCTCGCACCAGTGCGTGCGCGGCGGGACGGCCACCCGCCAGGAGCGGCCGGGCCGAGGCGAGATCCACGCTCACGCGCGCCCCGGCCGCATGCGCGAGGACGACTGCCGCCCGCCCGGCATCGCCGAGCGGCGCGCCGAGAAGCGAATACGCCGGCAGGTGGAGCGCCGCCACGTCGCGGAACCAGCGTGCCTCGAGGTCCGCTGGACAGAGGAGGTCGGCCGCGCCGCGTTCGGCCACGAACAACCGCTCGCCGGTGATGTGGTCCACGAGCATCCCGATCCGGGCGGTCCGGGCACGGGGGGGTCGGACTGCCCTCACGCGGACGCCGTCCGCCCGCAGCGCCCCGACGAGCGCGCGTCCGGCGCCGTCGCGCCCGACCGCGCAGACGAGGGTGACCCGCCCGCCGAGCCGGGCAAGCCAGCGGGCCACGTTCGCAGCCGAGCCGCCCTGGTGCAGCCTGACGGCACCGGGGACGTCCGTCCCCGGCTGGAGCAGGCCCGCCGGCGCCAGCGCCACGTCGAGGGCGAGGTCGCCCAGGACCAGGACGCGGGCGGGCCCGGGGCGGGACGGGAGCTGGGGCATCGGGCCCGAGGATACGCCGTGGCCGGTGCCGGGGCAGGTGCGGCGGACGGCGCCGGAGGCGCGCGCTGGACCGCGCCTACGGATGAAAGTCAAGTCCCGTCTTGCCGGGACCCGGGGTCAGGCGCATAGTCGCGCTGGTGCGGGAGACTCGCCGAACCGAAGCGCAGGGTCGGGGCTGACCCCTGCCGCGCTGGTTGACGCTCTGCGTCGTGAGATGCGCGCCCCGCTTGCGGCTCCCGCACCTGCTTCCTGCTCGGCACCCAGTCCTTGACGAGGCGCTCGTAGGCCACCTCGGCCGCGGCGGCAAGCTCCCGCTCGAGCTGTCGCTCGGCCGCGGTCGGGGCCACGCCGAGCGAGCGGCCCTTGGCGCGGGGAGCGCCGGAGCGGAGCTCGATCTCGCGGAGCTTGGCCCGGACCAGGATCGGCCGCGCAAACGCATAGTCCTCGCCGCGGGTGAGCATGTGCCAGGCGATGACCGTGAGCTTGCGGGCGACGGCGACGATCGCGATGTTCCAGCCGCGCCGGGCGGCCAGTCGTTGGGCGAACACGCGCAGCGGCCCCGCCGTCCGGGTCGCGACCCAGGCGGCCTCGACGAGCACGTGGCGGGCCTCGCGATGCCCCCTGCTTGCTGATCCGCCCGTGATGGGCCGCGTCATTGCCCGACTGGCTGACCCGCGGGTCGAGCCCGAGGTACGCCACGAGCCGGGCCGGCATCGGGAAGCGGGCGATGTCGCCGATCACCCCGGCGAGCGTCGCCGCCGTCGTCGCGCTGACGCCCGGCAGGGTGAGCAGGCGGCGCATGTCGGGCGAGCCCAGGACGAGGGGCGCGAGGGCCCGGTCGAGCTGGGCGACCTCGGCGTCGAGGAAGTCGACCGTGCGCAGGGAGGCCTCGAGCGTCTCGCGTTCGTCGGCCGGCAGGACGAGCCGCTCGAGCCAGGTCCGGCCGCGCGTCCCGAACACGTCGCTCACCGGCGGTCGCCCGGCGAGGTTGCGCAGCAGGACCGCGTGGACCTGGTTCTTGGCCTTCGTCCGCTGCCGGACGAGGTGGACTCGCCGGCCGACCCGCCGGCGAAGGGCGTGGGTCGCCTCGTCGCCGACCCAGACCTCGGGCAGGAAGCCCGAGGCGAGCAGCTGGGCGAGCGTCCGCGCGTCGATCCGGTCGGTCTTCGCCCGGAGCCGCGTCGCCGCCTTCGTCGCCTTGGGGTTGGCGAGCACGACCCGGACGTGCGGCTCCAGGATCCGCACGATCGCGAGCGCGTTGCCGGTTGCCTCGAGGGTGACGCTGTCGTCGGGCCGAAGCCCGCCGGCGAACGCCTCGATCTCGGCCGGTGCGGTGCCGATCCGGCCGGCAGCCCGGACCCGTCCCCCCTCGGCGATCGCGACCTCGCAGAAGTCGCGATGGATGTCGAGCCCGATCGAGCGCATGGCGGCCTCCTCCCGCTACGGTTGGAGAAGAGGCGGGCGAACGACACCTACGGATGCGTGCTCACGGCACACCCGGGCAGTCGCAGGGGCGGCCAACTACAAATTGCGGGCTCTCAGCCCATAGGCGCGACGGCCTGCCCAGCCTGCGTTCTCCCTGAGCCCCTGTCCCGGGACTGATCGAGAGCCTACCCCTCGGCCGGGCCTGGGTTCCAGGAGGCCAGTTTCATCCCGCTACAATTGGGGCATCTACCCCGCGCTCCGCATCCCCGCCCAGGAGGGCGCCCGCATGACCCTCAACGCCGAACAGCTCGACCGGCTGGCAGTCGACACGATCCGCACCCTCGCCATCGACGGCGTCCAGCAGGCCAACTCCGGCCATCCCGGCGCCCCGATGGGGATGGCCCCGATGGCCTATGCGCTCTGGACGCGCTTCCTGCGTCACGCGCCGACGCACCCCGACTGGCCCAACCGCGATCGCTTCGTGCTGTCTGCCGGGCACGCGTCCATGCTCCTCTACGCGCTCCTCCACCTGACCGGCTACGACGTCACGCTCGACGACCTGCGGCACTTCCGCCAGTGGGGATCACTGACGCCGGGCCACCCGGAACGCGGGATGACCGCGGGCGTGGAGGCGACCACGGGTCCGCTCGGGCAGGGCATTGCCAACGCGGTCGGGATGGCCATCGCGGAGCGGCGCCTGGCCGCGGAGTTCAACCGCCCGGGCCACTCGATGATCGACCACTGGACCTACGCCATCTGCTCCGACGGCGACCTCCAGGAGGGGATCGCGTCGGAGGCCGCCTCGCTGGCGGGCCACCTGCGGCTCGGCAAGCTGGTCCTCCTCTACGACGACAACCACATCCAGCTGGACGGGCCCACCTCGCTGGCCTTCTCGGAGGACGTCCTGGAACGGTTCGACGCGTACGGCTGGCACACCCAGCAGGTGGAGGACGGCAACGACATCGCGGCGATCGAGGGCGCGATCCGCGCGGCGCGCGCCGACGGGCGCCCCTCGATCATCGCCGTGCGGACCCACATCGGGTTCGGATCGCCCCACAAGCAGGACACCTCGAAGGCCCACGGCGCGCCACTGGGCGTCGACGAGGTCCGCCTCACGAAGGAAGCCTACGGCTGGGACCCGGACCGGACGTTCTACGTACCGGACGACGCCGAGGGCCTGTTCAGCCGGGCGATCCCGTACGGTGAGCACCTCTTCAACGATTGGGAGGACCGGATGCGGCGCTACGCCGTGGCCTTCCCGGCACAGGCCGCCGAGCTGCGCCGACGCCTGGCAGGAGAGCTCCCCGAGGGCTGGGACGCGACCCTGCCCGCATATTCGGTCGGCGAGGACTTCGCGACGCGCCAGGTGAGCCAGGCCGCGATCCAGGCCCTGGCGGCCAGCCTCCCGGAGCTGTTCGGCGGCGCCGCGGACCTCTCCGAGTCAAACCTGACGGACATCAAGGGCGGGCTGGACTTCACCGCCGAGGAGGCCGGCCGAAACCTCCGCTTCGGCGTCCGTGAGCACGGAATGGGCGGGATCGTCAACGGGATCGCCTGTCACGGCGGCTTCCTGCCGTACGCCGCCACGTTCCTCACCTTCAGCGACTACATGCGCGGATCGGTCCGCCTGGCGGCGCTGTCGGGGCTGCACGTCGTCTACGTCTGGACGCACGACTCGGTGGGCCTGGGCGAGGACGGGCCCACGCACCAGCCGGTGGAGCACTACGCGGCCCTCCGGGCGATCCCGAACCTCTGGTTCGTCAGGCCGGGCGACGCGAACGAGGCTGCCGCCGCCTGGGCGCTTGGCGTCGAGCGCACGGAGGGTCCGACCGCCCTGGCGCTCACGCGCCAGAAGCTGCCGACATTCGGCGCGACGGCCGCGCTGGCCCGCGACGGGGTCCGCCGCGGCGGCTACGTCCTGCGCGCGGCCTCCTCCGAGGCCGGGGGCGGGATGCCCGACCTGGTCGTGATCGCGACCGGCTCGGAGCTCCAGCTGGCAATGGGCGCCGCCGACGCGCTCGAGGCCGAGGGCGTCTCGACGCGCGTCGTGTCGCTGCCGTGCTGGGAGGCGTTCGAGGCCCAGGATCCCGCCTATCGCGAGGCAGTCCTGCCCGCGGCTGTCCGGAGGCGCGTCGGCGTCGAGATGGGCGTCTCGCTCGGTTGGGAGCGCTGGACCGGCGACGAGGGGGCGATCATCGCGCTCGACCACTTCGGGGCATCGGCACCCGCCGCCACGATCCTCGAGCAGTTCGGTTTCACGGTCGAGCGGGTGGCCGCTGTCGGCCGGGCCGTCGTTCGAGAAGGGCTGCACGGTCGCGTCCCGACGCTCGCCGGCTCGCCGCACGCGGAGGGGCCGGCATGATGCGAGTCGCGTTCGCGGCAGATCACGGAGGCGCCGAGCTGCGCGACGAGCTCCTCCGCCGGCTGGCCGACACGGGGCACGAGCTGGTCGACCTCGGCGGCGACGGGGCCGACCCGACCGACGACTACCCGGATCTTGCCAGGCGGCTCGCGCTCGCCGTCCGGGACGGTGAGGTCGACCGCGGCATCCTTGTCTGCGGCTCCGGGATCGGCGCGTCCGTGGCCGCGAACAAGGTCCGCGGCGTCCGCGCGGCCATCGCCCACGACACGTATTCGGCGCACCAGGGCGTGGAGCACGACGATCTCAACGTGCTCTGCCTCGGCGGCCGGGTCATCGGCGTGGAGCCAGCGGTCGAATGCGCCCGCGCGTTCCTGGGCGCAACGTTCTCCGGCGCGGAACGCCACGTACGGCGCGTCGCGAAGGTTCTTGCGATCGAGGCGGAGGAATTCGGCCCGGGCTGATCGCACGCTTCGCCCTCCTCGGCGGACCGAGGCGAACGTCGGGCGTCGAAGGCGGCCCGGCTACACTGCACCGATCAGGAGGCAGCTGATGGCAGAATCGCTCCCGACCTTCTCCCCGGACGCGCTCGACGCGCGGATCCTTGATCCCGCGCTTGCCCGGTCCGTCGAGACCGTCCTCAGGCGCGCCGACAGCGAGCGCTGGGTGGAGCGCCTGCACGACCGGGACGGCACCCTCTGGTCGGCGGACCCGGCGGTCCAGGCGAAGATCGCGACGCGCCTCGGCTGGCTCGACGCTCCGCTGGATTTCGAGGAGAAGGTCCCGGCCCTCGAGGCGTTCGGGGAGAGCATCCGGGCGGCGGGCTTCACGGCCGCGCTCGTGGCCGGCATGGGCGGCAGCAGCCTCGCGCCGGACGTGCTCGCCGACGCCTTCCGCGACATCGCCGACTGGCTGGCCGTGCGCGTCCTGGATTCCACCGATCCGGCAGCCGTCGAGGCTGCCTGGGAGGGCCTGAACCCGCTTGCGACGCTCGTGATCGTGGCCACGAAATCCGGCACGACAACGGAGAGCCTCGCCTTCCAGGCGGATGCCTGGGCCCGGATCCACGCGGCGCTTCGCGCGGCCGGCGAGCGCCGCGAGTCACCCGCCGACCTGATGATCGCGATCACGGACCCGGGCCGAAGCCTGGAGGCGATCCCGCATCACGACAGCCTCCGCGAGGTCTTCCTGAACCCGGTAGATGTGGGCGGGCGGTATTCCGCCCTCACGTATGTCGGCCTGGTCCCTGCCTCGCTCCTCGGCATCGACCTCGACGCGTTCCTGGCGTCGGCGCTCGCGATGCTGGCCCGCACGCACGCCACCGAAGCCGCCGCCAACCCCGGCGCCGCGCTCGGCGTCGTGCTCGGCGTGCTCGGCCGCGCCGGTCGCGACAAGCTGACGCTCGTCGCGGACCCCGCGGTGGCGCGTTTCGGCTCCTGGCTGGAACAGCTCATCGCCGAGAGCACCGGCAAGCATGGCGTCGGGATCGTCCCGATCGCGGGCGAGCCGCTGGGGAACGCAGCCTCGTACGGGACGGACCGGGTGTTCGTCCGGCTGGCTCTCGAGGGAGCACCTCCCCCGGCCCCCGCGCCGGACGGGACCTCCGCCGACGCCCTCCTCGACGCGCTCGCCGCGGCCGGCCATCCGGTGCTGCGCATCGGGCTCACGGACCCCATGGACCTCGCCGCCGAGTTCATCCGCTGGGAGTTCGCAACCGCGGTGGCGGGCGCTGTCCTGGAGATCAACCCGTTCGACGAGCCGAACGTCACCGAGTCGAAGGAGAACACGAAACGCGTGCTCGCCGATCTCGAGCGGACCGGCGCCTTCCCCGACCCCGCGGTCCTCGCCCAGGGCGACGGGCTCCTCCTGGTCGGCGATGCGAACCTTCGCCTCAGCGCGGGCGACGGCACGCTGGTCGGCGAGCTGCGGCGACACGTCGCCCGCGCCCGCTCGAACGCGTACCTCGCGATCCAGGCGTTCGTCGCGCCGAGCCCGGCACGGGCCGACGCGCTGGATCGGCTGCGCGGGCTGCTCCGGGACGCCACCGGACGGGCGACGACCAGCGGCTTCGGCCCGCGCTTCCTCCACTCCACGGGCCAGCTCCACAAGGGCGGCGCCCCCATCGGCTGGTTCCTCCAGCTCACCGCCGACCACCCGGTCGACGTGGAGATCCCGGGGCGCCCGTTCAGCTTCGGCCAGCTCGTGGACGCCCAGGCCCTCGGCGACTTCGAGGCGCTGGAGGCGCACGACCTGCCGGTCCTCCGGGTCCACCTGGGCGCGGACGTGGACGCGGGCCTGGCGGCGCTTGAACACGCGCTCATCGAGGCGCTGGCGTAAGTGGAGGGTGACTGTCCCCTATCACGCACGGTGCGCCCGGACGGACGACGCGAGGTGAATCCACGATGCGCAACGGCCTGATTCCGGTCGCACCAGGACGAGAGCTCCGGCTGACATGACGGAGCGCGCGCGCCCGGGCCGGGCGGCCGACGAAGGTCCGCAGACCGCGCGCGAGCTGCGGCTGGCGCGGCTCGGGAAGCGTCGCGCCGTGGGCAGGCCGCTCGACAACCCGCTCCGCGAGGGCCTGCGCCTGGAGCGGGTCCCCGACCCGGCCACCTTCGTCCTGTTCGGCGCCACCGGCGATCTCGCCCACCGCAAGGTGGTGCCGGCGCTCTTCCAGCTCTGGCGCACCAACCTGCTCCCGCACGAGTTCGCGATCCTCGGGATCGGGCGGCGGCCGTACACGGACGACGCGTTCCGGGCCGAGCTGCGGGTCTCGCTCGACCAGTTCAGCCGCGTGCTTCCGATCGAGACCGCCGTGTGGGACCAGTTCGCGGCCCGGATCCGCTACCAGCGCGGCGACTTCGACCAGGCCGCCCTGTACGACGAGCTGGCCGTCAACCTGGACCGCCTGGACCTGGAGCGTGGGACCGCCGGGAACCGGCTCTTCTACCTCGCGACGCAGCCGTCCGCCTTCGCCGAGATCATCGCCCAGCTCGGCCGGGTGGGGCTGGACCACGAGCAGCACGGCGGCGGCTGGCGACGCATCGTCATCGAGAAGCCGTTCGGGCGCGACCTCAACTCGGCGATCCGCCTCAACCGGGAGGTCGGCAAGGTCTTCCGCGAGTCGCAGGTCTACCGCATCGACCACTACCTGGGCAAGGAGACGGTCCGCAACATCCTGGTCTTCCGCTTCGGGAACGGCATCTTCGAGCCGATCTGGCACCGCCGCTACGTGGACCACGTCCAGATCACGGTGGCCGAGTCGATCGGGGTCGAGAAGCGGGGCGCGTTCTACGAGGAGGCAGGAGCCTCCCGCGACTTCCTCCAGAACCACCTGATGCAGCTGCTCTCGCTCGTCGCCATGGAGCCGCCGGCGACGTTCGATGCGGAGGCGCTCCGCGACGAGAAGGTCAAGGTGCTGCGCGCCATCGAGCCGATGAACCCCGAGATGGTCGCCGCGAACGTCGTGCGCGGCCAGTACGGGCCCGGCTGGGTGACGGCCGAGCAGGCGATCGGGTACCGGAGCGAGCCGGCGGTGGACCCGGCATCGGAGACCGAGACGTACGTCGCAGCCCGCCTCTTCGTGGACGACTGGCGCTGGGCGGGCGTGCCCTTCTACCTGCGAGCCGGCAAGCGGCTGCCCAAGCGCGCGACGGAGATCGCGATCCAGTTCAAGCAGGTGCCGCACGCCCTGTTCAAGGACTCGAGCACCGATCCGGAGGCGAACCTGCTGGCCCTTCGGATCCAGCCCGACGAGGGGATCCTCCTCCGGTTCGCGGCCAAGGTGCCCGGCCTCGGCGTGGACGTGCGGCCCGTGAACATGGACTTCACCTACGGCTCGGCCTTTCAGCGTGGACAGCCCGGACGCCTACGAGACGCTGATCCTGGACGCGCTCCTCGGCGATGCGTCGCTGTTCACGCGCGCGGACGAGGTGGAGAAGGCCTGGGCGATCGTCAACCCGGTCATCGACGCCTGGGCCGACGCCCCGGCACCGGAGTTCCCGAACTACGCCGCCGGCACGTGGGGCCCGGCCGCCGCGGACGACCTGCTCGCGCGGGACGAGCGACGGTGGCGGCGGATCTGAGCGGGCCGGCCGGCTGGGGGCCGGGCGAGACCGTCACGCCGTTCGGAAGCCCGGCCGCTCCGGGCGGCCCCACCCTGCGCTGGTCCAGCCGGGCCACGACGATCCCGGGGATCGAGCACGAGCTGGCGCGGATCTGGGCGCTCCCGGAGGCCGCGGCGGTGGCACACGGCACCGCGGAGCGAACGGTCGCCCCGCGAACCAGCGTGCTCAACCTCGTGGTGGTCGCCCGCAGCCCTGAGCTCGGGGAGCGGGCCGCGTCGACGATCTCCATGCTGACGGGCCGCCATCCCTCGCGGACGCTCATCCTTCGTGCCCACCGACCCCGACGGGCCCGGCTGGCTGCGCGCCCAGATCAGGGCCTATTGCATGGTTCCCCGCGCGGGCGCGCCCGAGACCTGCGCCGAGCAGATCTACGCCACGGCCGGCGGTGCGACGGGGCACAATCTCGGGGCGATCGTGGCGCCGCTCCTGGTCCACGATCTCCCGGTCACGCTGTGGTGGCCCGGCGAGCCCCCGTTCGGCACGGCCCTGGCCCGCGACCTCATGGGGATGGCCGACCGGCTGGTCGTGGACGGCTCGAGCTGGGAGGGCGATGGGCTGGACCGCCTGCGTGCGCTTGCGGCACGGGGCTCGGGCGCCCTGGCGATCTCCGATTTCGCGCTCATGCGCCAGGCCCGCTGGCGTGAGGCCGTCGCGTCCATCTTCGACCGACCCGAGTTCCTGCCCTACCTCCGCTCGGTGCGACGCGTGGCGGTCACGTACGGGACCCATGGTGGGCCGGACGCCGAGGAACGGACGAACATCGTCAAGCCGATCTACCACGTTGCCTGGCTCGGCTCGAGGCTCGGACTTCGCGTCGTCCGGCCGCTGGAACGGACCGGCCGGCCGGGCCCGACCCGGCGACCGGCGCCGTCGGCCGCCCAGGAGCCCGGCCGAGGCATGCGGGCGCTTCTCGAGTGGGAACGCGGTGCCGAGGTGGAGGTCGTGATCCGCCCGGTGATCTCGGGGATGCCAGCCGGGACGACGTTGCGAGTGGAGATTCTCGCGGAGCGGCGCGGGACGGAGCTTCGGTCCGAGGTGACGGCGGAGGCCGAGAGCGTCCACGTCCGTGTCTGGGAGGACGGCGTCGAGGCCCTGGAGCGCACGTTCATGGCGCCCCGGGCGACGGACGTGGACCTGCTCGCGGAGGCGATCGAGGCGGGCGGGCGGAACCTCGTCGCAGAGGGGGCCACGAGCATGGCGGCCGCCCTGGCCGGCCCGGCCGCCGAGCTCGTCGCCGCGGGCGCCTCGGTCGCGGCGGCGAACGAGGCCCTCGCGCTGGGCCACGGGACCCCGTCGTGACGCCGCGCCCCGGTCGGGAGCCGGGCCACATCCTGCCCGCGGGTCCCGGAGAGCCGGAGGTCGTCGTCGGGGCCACCCCGGCAGCGGCAGCCGCGCTGGCGGCCGGGCGCCTCGCCTCGGCAATCACCACCGCGGTCGACCGGCGGGGGCGGGCGGACATCGCGACGACCGGCGGGTCCACCTGCCCGGAGCTCTACCGGGCGCTCCTCGCGCGGCCGCTGCGCGACCGGATCCCGTGGGATCGTCTCCACGTCTGGTTCGGTGACGATCGCTTCGTGTCGCGCGACGACCGGGACTCGAACCTCGACGCCGTGGACATGGTCCTGCTCGCCGGCGACGCGACGGCGGGCCTGGCGCCCGCGCCGTTGCCGCCCGGGAACCTGCACCCCATCCCCGTGGACGCGACCCTCGCGGCGGGAGGGGGCCCGGCCCAGGCCGCGGCTGCTTACGAGGCGGCCCTCCGGGTCGCGATCCCGGTCGACCTCGCCGGGCGGCCGGTGTTCGATGCGATCCTGGTGGGGATCGGTCCCGACGGCCACCTCCTGTCCGTCTTCCCGGGAAGCGCCGCGTTCGATGCGCCCGGCTGGGTCGTGCCGATCCCGGCGCCAACCCATGTCGAGCCCCACGTCCCGCGGGTGTCGCTCACGCCGGGCGCGCTCGATGCGACCCCGGCGCTCCTTCCGATGGCGTTCGGCGCCGGCAAGGCGGGCGTCCTGGCGGCCATCCTCGCCGGCCCGCGCGACGAGCGACGCCTGCCGGCGCAGCGGGCGCGGCGAGCCGGCGCCACCTGGTTCCTTGACATGGCCGCCGCCGGGAACCTGCCGCGCGCCTGACGGGTCGCCGCTATGATCGTGGCTCGGAATGCGTCCCCGCTGGACGCGGCGCGACCGGCTTCTCGGTCAGGCAGCGCGAGGCGCGTGTGTTCTCCCGGGTCACGATCGGGTTCGGTGCCGCGTTGATCGCAGTGAGCGTCCTCGCGGCGGCCACCGGCGCGACCACGGCGGGCACGGCGAGCATTCCGGCGGTCATCGGAGGACTCTTCATCCTGTTCGGATGGCTCGACCGGCGGATCTCGCCGCCGCAGGCGGGGCGCCTGCAATCGCGATCGAGGTTTCCGATCATCGGGGCCGCGGTGCTCGTGCTCAGCTCGGCGCGCGGGATCACTCTCGTCACCGACGCGCCCGGCCCCGGCACGACGCCCAACGGAACCGAGACCTTCCTGATCGCGACGGTCGTTGCCGGTGTGGGCTACATCATCTTCGGCGCCTGGTCGGATGTCGCGGAAATGCGCCGGGCTGCGCGTGCCCGCGCCACCGCCCCGCCCGCTGCCCCGCGCGCCGGCACCCCTCGCGCCTCGACCCCGCGACGGCGTCGCACTCGCCGCTGAGCAAAGTCTCCCGGAGAAGAGGGTGGCAGGGCAGGCGACGCAGGTCGATTCGAGAAGGCGGATTGCGGGCGACGACGTGTGGGAGCTGGCCGCCGCCGAGTACCGCCGCATGCTCGAGCTCCTCGGCTCGCTCCGGGACGGCGACTGGACCCGTCCGACCGACTGCACAGCATGGGACGTGCGCGCCATGCTGGGGCACCTCGTGGGAGCCGCCGAAGGGTTTGCCAGTCCCGTGGAGCTGGTCCACCAGTACCGCCTCGGGGCGAAGCTCCGCAAGCGAGGTGAAGTGGATGGCCACCTGCTCGTCGATGGCGCCAACGCGGTCCAGGTCCGGGAGCGGGCCGGCGCGACCACCGCGGAGCTGATCGCGAGGTATGAACGCGCGACCCCGAAGGCGCTGCGCTGGCGACGGCGCCTCCGCTGGATCCCGGGTTCGCAGCCGGATGATGGTGGTCGCTTCACCATGCGCGAACTGTTCGAGGTGATCCTCACCCGCGACACGTGGATGCACCGCGTGGATATCGCTCGAGCGACCGGGCGCGAGATGGTCCTCACGCCGGAGCACGACGGCCGCATCGTCGAGGACTGCGTCCTGGACTGGGCCAGGAAGCACGAGCGCCCCTTCAGCCTGATCCTGAGCGGCGCGGCGGGCGGCCGGTTCGAAGTCGGCACCGGCGGGCCCGACATCGAGATCGACGCGGTCGAGTTCGTCCGCGCCCTGAGCGGCCGCGGCGTGCGGGAGGAGATCCTCGGGACGCGCGTCGTCTTCTGACGGCTGCGCGAAAATGGGTGTCCAAGGGCTGGTCTGTGTGGCCGATCCGCTCGACCCGATCCCTCCCTGCCTGAGCCAGTCTCATCTTCACCGGGGAAGGTCGCTGGGGCCGCGCCGCCCGCGGGCGCTGACGCGGCGGCGCCCGCGGGCGCCTCTTTGCGGGGTACGATTGCGGCTCGTCCCGGTTTCCCTCACCAGGCCCGCACCCCAGCCTTCGAGGATCGCCACCGATGACCGACAAGCCCGCAGCTGCTTCCATTCCCGCCGTCCCCGCGGTTCCGGCCGCCGATCCCGCCGAGCCACGGGCCGCGCACACCGTGGACGGGCGGCCCTATTCGCCCGGCCTCGAAGGCGTCCTCGCGGCGGAGACGGAGCTCGGGCTCGTCGACGGCGCCAACGGCCGCCTCATGTATCGCGGGTACCGGATCGGCGACCTCGTCGCCCACGGGACCTATGCGTCCGTCGCCAACCTGCTCTGGACCGGCACCTGGGACCCCAGGGCCCGCATGTCCACGGGCCGGATCCCTTCGGCCGTCATGTCGGCGCTGCGGGCCCTGCCCCGCACGGCAAAGCCGATGGACGCGCTCCGGACGGCCGTCTCGGTCTGGGGCGCGACCCAGGTCCTCGACTGGCCGCCCACGGAGATCCAGGCTCGGGCGCTCACCGAGTTCTCGCCGTCGGCCCTCGCGGCGTTCGCCCGCATCCGCCAGGACCTCGAGCCGATCGACCCGGATCCCAGGCTGGACCTGGTTTCGGGTTTCCTCTACCAGCTGACCGGCGAGCGCCCCGACAAGGCGACCGCGCGCGCCCTCGACGCCTACTTCATCGTCGGCGCCGAGCACGGCCTCAATGCCTCCACCTTCACGGCCCGCGTGATCACCTCGACGCGGTCGGACATGGCGTCCGCCGTGGCCGGCGCGATCGGCGCGATGAAGGGGCCGCTCCACGGCGGCGCGCCGTCGGAGGTCGTGGAGCAGATCCACAAGGTCGGCTCGCCCGAGCGCGCCGAGGCGTGGGTCCGCGATGCGCTGGCCCGGGGAGAGCGGCTGATGGGCTTCGGCCACCGCGTCTACCGCGCCTATGACCCGCGGGCCGCGGCGCTGCGCAAGGTCGTGGAGGCGATGCCGACCAAGCCCGACTGGCTGGAGCTGGCAATCAAGGTGGAGGACGTCGCCCTGCGGGTCCTCGAGGAGAAGTACCCGGATCGCCCGCTCAAGACGAACGTCGAGTTCTACGCGGCGGCGGTCCTCCAGGGCGTGGGCCTGACCCCGGACCTCTTCCCGGCCACGTTCGCGCTTGCACGGCACGCCGGCTGGACCGCCCACGTCCTCGAGCAGGCGTCGGCGAACCGCCTGATCCGGCCGGACGCGAGGTTCATCGGGGTCGAGGAGCGCGACCTGCCGAAGTAGGGCGGGTACGACCACGACCGCGCCGGCTCGTCAGCGGGCCGACGGGACCGGCGACGACCCCGTGACGCGCGTCGTGCGGTCGGCGTCGGCCGCCGACCTGCCTGCGATCGCCGCGCTGCAGCATGCCGCGATCGACCTCGGCGACTACCCGGACGCGACCCGCGCTGACGTCGGGCGCAACATGGCGGCCCTCGCCGCCGAGCCGGCAACTGCGTTCGTCGCGCTGGACCGCGGCGTCGTGGTCGGGTACCTCGCGGCCCAGCAGAACGACCTGTACGTCGCCGCGGCCCAGCGCCGGCGGGGTCATGGGACCGCCCTCGTGGAAGCCGCGCTGCCCTTTGTTCGCGACGAGCTTCGCTTTCCGTACCTGTTGCTCTACGTGCCGCCGGGCGACACGCCCGGGCGGCGTTTCGCGGAGGCTCGCGGCTTCACGTTCCGGGCAGTCCTGTACTGGATGGAGCGGCCCGCGGACGACCCGTGCCCTGCCCCGGACTTTCCTGCCGGGTTCGTGGCGCGGGCGTGGGACCCCGTCCGCGATTCGATCCCCGGCCTCGTGGAGCTGCTCAACACCTGCTTCGCCGACCACCCCACGCCTGTCTCGTGGGCCGAAGCGGCGATCCGGGCGTCGCACGAGGCTCCCGGATTCGACCCCGAGGACATCCTGCTGGTGGCTCCCGCCGACGCTCCCGACAGGGCCGTCGCGTTCTGCCGCGCCCGTTTCTACGCGGACGAGGACCCGCCCTTCGGCGAAGTGAAGCTCGTCGGTGTCCTGCCCGAGTGGCGGGGGCGAGGCCTTGGCCGTGCCCTCCTCCGCTGGGGCGTCCGACATCTCCAGGATGGCGAGAGCCCGACGACGGCCCTCGCCGTGTCGGCCGCCAACGTGCGGGCGGTCCGGATGTACGAGGCCCACGGGTTCCGGCGCATCGTGGAGTGGCCGCAGTGGGGCCGCGACGCCTGAGCGCTCAGGACCCCGCGCCCGGTCTCAAACTCCTCGGGCGCGCCGCAGCGAGACGGCCACGCCCGCTCCGCCGACGAGGAAGACCCCGGCCGCGACCACGAAGGGAGCCGGGATCCCGCCGACCCCGGCCGCGATGGCCCCCACCGTCGGCCCGACGATCCCGGCCAGGTAGAGCGGGAGCAGCACGAGGTTGAGGGTCGCGGAGCGACGCTCTGGCGCGACCTCGACGGCGACCAGCCCGAAGACCATCGCCTGGGTCGCAGCCTGGAGCGCCGCGTAGACGACCACCACCCCCGCGAGGACCGCCACGGAGGGAGCGACCGCCATTCCAAGCAGCGTGACGCCCGCGCCGAGGAGCGCGCCTGCCAGCACGGCCCGGAAGCCGATCCGGTCGCCCAGCGGTCCCGCGAACGTCGACAGGAGCGCGCCGGCCAGGACCGCCACGCCGGTGACCAGGCCGATCGCCGAGGCAAGGTTGGGCTGCCCGCCCTGGAGGCTCTTCACGAGCAGCGGCAGGTACGGCCGGCTCATCTGGTTGGCGAGGATGGAGACGCCGAAGATCAGGAAGATCCGGCGCACCGCCGGATCGGCGAGGACGCCCGTGATGGCTCGCCGTGCGAGCGCCACGGCGCTCCCGACCGGGGCCACGGCCGGCCGGATGTCCTTCGATCCCAGCAGCAGCAGCGCGATCACGGCGATCGACAGGAGCGCCGCGAGCCAGAAGACGTCGGTGAGGGGAAGGTGCAGGCCGTCGATCATGAACGCGCCGAGCACGGGGCCGAGCGCCATGCCCAGCGGGCCCGTCGCGCCGAACAGGCCGGTCACGGTGCCGACGCGGTCGCGTGGCGTCACGTCCCGGAGCGCGGCAAGCATCACCCCGGTGTTGCCAAGCTGCAGCCCCACCAGCAGGAGGCTCGCTGCGAGCTGCCACGGCTCCCGCGCCAGCGCGACCCCGGCAAAGACGACGGCCTCGACGAGGGCGCTCCGGACGATCACCGCCCGCCGGCTGTACTTGTCGGCCCAGACGCCCCAGAACGGGACCAGGACGATGCCGAAGACGAAGATCAGGCTGCTGAACAGGCCGGTGAACGTCGGGCACCTGCGAATCGGGCAGCCCAACCTCGCTGAGCCGGGTCGGGAGGAACGCGAAGACCTGGGCGACGCCCATCGACTCCACGGCCGAGGTGATGGCGTACACGAGGAGCAGGCTCCGCCATCCCTGGAGGGGAGCCCGGTCGGGGGCGCGCGCGGCGTCGCCGGGCGTTGCCGGCGTCGGGATGGTCCGGGGTATCACCGCGGGAGTGTAGCGGCGGGCGGCGCAACGTCGCGGCGATCGACGTGGCACGATGCCCCGGTGAGCGATCTGCCCGCCTTCAGGGTGCGCCGCGCGACGGCCACCGATATCCCGGCCCTCGTGGAGCTGCGGATCGCATTCGACCACGAGCTGGCCGGCGAGGCGCGGGTCGGGCCGGTCGACGAGCATCGCGCCCGCATCGATGCGTACCTGCAATCGCACGTGCCGGATGGACGCTTCCGCGTATGGGTGGCCGACGCGGCCGGCGAGGTGGTGGGGATGGCCGGGATCATCGTGATCGACCGCCCGCCCCACCCGCGGTCACGGCGGGCACCCGAGGCGATGATCTTCAACGTGATGACGACTCCCGCGTGGCGCCGGCGGGGCGTCGGCCGGGCGGTGATGGAGGCGGTGATCTCGGACGGCCGGGCGCTCGGCTGCCGACGCCTCCTGCTCCGCACGAGCGACGACGGACGTCACCTGTACGCGGCCCTGGGGTTCGCGGACCCCGGCAACTGGCGGCAGCTGGACCTGGACTGATCGTTCGGAGCTGGCCGTCAGAGCCCGTCCGGCAGGAAGATTCCTTCCGTCGCTTCGAGCCAGTCGGCGACTCGGTCGGCCGCGCCCGCGACGTCGTCGTCGGACACGTCGAGCTGCAGGACCGGAAGCCGGGAGCGCCCGGCCATCTCCCGGAGAAGCGCCTGCTCGCGCGCGAAGACGGCGAGGTCGTCGTACTGATCGGGCTTGCCGGAGACGGCGAGGCGCTCCGTGCGCGCGGCCACGAACGTCTCGTCCCGGCGCGTGCAGAGCACGATCCGGAAGCCGAGCGGCCCGAGCCGATCCTCCAGCCAGCCGAAATCCGGGTCGGCGCCGCGCAGGCGGCGCTGCTCTGCCCGGGTCGAGAGGTGGAGGCGGTCCACGATCCAGCCGTAGTACGGCAGCAGCTCGAAGAGGCGCACCCAGGTCGCGTAGGTCTCCATGGCCCGTGCCTCTTCCTCGGGCCTGTAGTTGATCAGGCCGTGGCCCCACGGGTAGTTGGAGAAGCCGCACCACTCGGCCGAGACGAGCGGCGACGGGTACTCGTAGCGACGCGGTCCCACGATCCGGGGGTGGCGATTGAGGGCGAGCGCCAGGTCGGTCTTGTGGGTGAGGCGCGTCCCCTCGAGGATGAGCTTGGGGCAACGCTTGGGCACGTGGCGAGTCTGCCACGCGGGCCGGCGCGGTGGAGCGCCGGTTGATCGTGCCGGCGGAGGTCGCGCCGATGCCGGGGCAGCGCTGTCCGCGGCAGGGCTACGGCGCCAGGACGATGGAGCTGGCGATCTGGGCGAAGACAGGAGCGTCGGTGGCGGCCCGAGCGGGCGTCGTGCTGAACGTCAGGACGTAGCCGCGGCCGGGCGCCACGAGGAGGACCTGGGTGATGGCCGCCGCTTCGGTCCCTGCCGCCGTCTGGTTGAGCGGCGCCACGTAGACCAGCTGATCGGCCGGCCCCGAAGCCGTCTGGATCCGCTGGATGGGGACGTCCGCCTCGACGAGCAGCGCGGCCTGGCGGTCGATCTCTGCGCTCAAGGCGTCCAGGTTCACCGTCGCCGGGAGCGCCACTTCCGTGACCGTCAGGGCGACGAGGGTTCCACTTCGGACGGTGGCGTCACTCCCGTCGAAGGCGTACGCGGAGGCCGTCTTCGGGAGAGCCGCCAGCTGGCTCATCAGCGAGCTTGCGAACCGAAGGTTCGTCTGGTCGTACGCCTTGGCGGTCGTCGCGTAGTTGGATCCGATCTGGACGGCGTGCCAACCGGTCGGCAGAGTCAGCGAATAGGCGCCCGCCGGTCGGAGTGTTCCCGGGGCGCTCGACCCGCCCGCGGCCGGCGAGCCCGGAGCGGCGGAACCGGAAGCGCCCGCGGACGGGAGGGACGTCGCCGGACCGCTCGTGCCGCAACCGGCCAGGAGCACTGCCGCCAGCGCGACGGTCGAGATCAGCCCCCTCCCGGAGAATCGCCGCCCGCTCATGGACCGCCCACGCAGCGCCGCGATGCGCGCGAGATGCTCGGCCCGGTGCGTCGGTCTCGTCTCGGCGGGGTCGGGCGCATACCGCGCCTCGATCGCGAGGATCGTTGCGACGGCGATGCCATCGGGCGGCTCGGTCGCCATGGGCTGGGGCGCCTCCTGTGGGGCCCGGCATTGCTGCGGGGCGGCGTGTCTCGCGGCGGTGGGTCAGATTGAATCCCGCGGCATGCGCTCGACCGGGCTGACCCGATCCGCGCCTGCGCGACTGTAGCGCCGTTCCTGCCTCCGCGTGGCCGGGCGGGCTGGAATTGACCATGGGTTCGGGCTGATGCGATCAACGCACGCACGGCACCGTCAGCCCAGGGCAATCAGGGCCACCGCGGCGCCCGCGACAACGATCCCGGCCGCGTGGGCCCGTGTCACGCGCTCGCGGAGAACCAGGATGGCAAGGACCACCGTCGTCACCGGGTACAGCGACGAGAGCAGGCCCGCCACGTCCAGCCGGCCGACCTGGGCGGCCACGATGAACGCCACGTTGCCCGCCATGTCCAGCAGCCCGACGATCGCCGCTGCGGGCAGCACCCGCGGCGCGAGGCGCACGGGCTGCCGGCCCATCCGGGCGATCAAGAGGACGGCGACCATCGCCGTCAGGCGGGAACAGACCACGACCCCGAAGACCCCTGCCGGGCTGGCGCGGGAGATGGCCACGTTGTAGAGCCCGAGCGCCGCCCCGCCCCCGAGGGCGAGCCCGATGCCGCGGCGGCCCGTTGAACCGTCATCCGCCGACGAGACCAGGACGACCGCGACGATTCCAAGCCCGAAGCCGAGGATCCGGAGCGGGCCCGGGAGGCCGGCGAGGGCGATGCCGACCATGACCGGGATTGCCGCGGCCAGGACGCCGGTCACGGGAGCGACGATCCCCATCCGCCCGTCGGCCAGCCCCCGGTAGAGCGCCGCGAGGCCGATGGCACCGCATGCGCCGGCGGCCGCCGCCCATGCGACGTCGTGGAGCGTGGGCAGGCCCTCTCCGCGCAGGACCAGGACCACGAGCGCGGCAACGGCCCCGATCGCCTGTGCCGCGGCCAGAACGCCCATGACCGGGGCTCGGCGGCCGGTCAGTCCGCCACCGAAGTCGGCCGCTCCCCATGCTGCCGCCGACGCCAGGCCGAGAACGACGGTCAGGATCGCCGGGTCGATCGGGCGACCTTCAGGCCGTGGCCGGGGTTCCGGCCTCCTCCGCGTCGTCGGGCGCGGCGTCGACCGCCGTGGGGCCGGGCAGGACCACGACCCGCTCGGCCAGTGCGTCGTAGCGCGTCGACGTCGTCAGGTAGATCACCTGGAAGTCCCGGGCCAGCTCCCGCAGGATCGTCACGGCCGCGACGGCCCGGTCGTCGTCGAAGGTCACGAACGGGTCGTCGAACACCAGCGGCGGCCGGCGATCCTGCGTGACGAGACGAACGAGCCCGAGGCGCGCGGCGAGGTAGACCTGGTCAAGCGTTCCCTGGGAGAGCTCCTCGACGCCGACCCAGTCACCGCGCTCCGGCGCGAAGACCCGGATGTCCAGCGTCGCGTCGTCCATCCGGACGCGGTGATAGCGCGACCCGGTGAGCCGCTCCAGGTCGGAGCGCATGCGCCGCTCGAGGTAACGCGTCGCTTTTCGCATCGTCGAGGTCTCGGCCCGCATGATCGCGTCGAGGGCAAGCTGGTAGACGCGCTCGCGGCGCTCGACCGCCGCGAGCTCCTCGCGCCACCCCGCCAGCCGCTCCACCTCGACGGCAACCTGCTCGGCGTCGACCGAGTTCTGCTCAACCCGCGCGCGGGCCCCGGCTTCCTCGTCGCGTGCCCGCTCCAGGACAAGGGCCTGGTCGCGGACCTCCACTTCGAGCCGCTCGCGGGCGCGGGGCTCCTTCGCGATCGGCCCGAGGGCATCGAGCGCGGCGGTCTTCTGTTCGATATCGAGCGCGGCGGCGGCGCGGAGGGTCGGGAGCGTCTCCGGGGGCGCTTTCCCGACGAGCCCTTCGAGCTGCGCCCGCGCACGGTCGATCGCCCCGACGTGGGCGTCCTCGCGGGTCAGGAGGTCTTCGGCGGCCGGGAGATCGGCCAGCTCGAGCGATTCCAGCTGGGCGTCCCGGTCCGCGACGTGCCGCTTCAGGTCGTCTTCCAGCTGGCTGCGGCCACGGAGGCGCCGCGCGATCTCGTCGTCGCGGAGCTGCTTGTGGCGCCGGAAGTCGGATGCCGCGCGCCGCTGGCCCCGGGCAACGGCGGCCAGACCAAGGGCCAGGACGGCCGCCACCAGGCCTCCGACCACGGCCGGGAACTGGCTGGCGAAGAAGCCGACGATCGCAGCGACCAGCCCGGCGACTGCCAGCAGACCGGCCGCGATCGCCACCCTGCGCCACCGGGGTTCTGGGATCACGATCTCGTAGTCGACCGCGGATGCCCCTTCGCCCAGCTGGGCGCCGAGCTGGGCGATCTCGCGGTCCAGGACCCGGAGCCGCTCCACCACCTGGCGAAGGACGGGCAGCGGGTGCCCGGACGGATGGCTCGTGTCCAGGGTCTCGATCTCCTCGGAGAGGGCCACCGCGTGCCGGTATCGCTCGAAGCGCTCCCGGGCGACCTCGCGCTCTGCGATGGTCCGTTCCGCCTGGCGTGCCTTCTCGAGAAGCGCCCGGCGTTCCGTCAGCGAGGCGTCCACCTGGGCGCGATGGACGTGGGCCAGCACGAGGGCGTCACGATCGTGCTCGAGGGCCAGGAGCCGTGCCTCGCCGTCCCCGACGACCGACTCCGCGCGCACGACCGCCTGCTCCGCGGTTCGAAGCCGGCCGGGGTTCTTCTCGCCTTTCGCATGGAGGTCGCGGAGCGCCCGGTCCAGGCGCCGCTTGGCGGCGCTCGTGCCACGGTCGGCGCCGCTGATCGAAGCCTGGAGCCGATCGCGCAGCGCACCCTCGTCCCGGGCAAGGTCGTCGACCTCGTGGTGGCGAACCGACGCCGTGGACCGGAAGAACTTCTCGGACGGGATCCCGGTCAGCTCCGCGAGCATCTCGTCCGCCCGGGCGGGATCCGTCGTGATCTCCCCGTCGAGCTCGAGCCGGACGGTGCCCTTCGCGCCGCGGAAGTCCTTGAGGACGCTCCCAACGCGTGTCCCCTCGAGGTCCTCCTGGACGAAGTCCAGCTGGACCACGGGCCGCCCCTCCGCGGTCGCCGCCCAGCTGCGGAGCGCGTCGATCTCGGCGCCCGCGGAGGTGACCCGCCGGAAGAGCCCCACCTCGAGCGCCCGCTGGAGCGTGGTCTTGCCGGCTTCGTTCGGGCCCCGGATGACGGTCAGCCCCGGCGCAAGCTCCAGGTCCAGGTCCCGGTGGACCCGGAAGTCGCGGACCCGGGCGCGCGTGATCCTCACAGCGCCACCTCGCGCCCGTCGAGCAGGAGACGGGCCAGCCGGAGGGCGTCCCGCAGCTCCAGCGCCTCGTCGAGCTTCTTGCCCGCTTCGGCCTCGGCGATGGACGCCTCGAGGTCGCGGACAAGGGCGCCGGCGATCGTGTCCGGCGGGGGCAGCGGCCCATCGGGGAGCGCCGCCGCCGTGGCATCCCGGACCCGGAGCCGGAAGAAGCGGTCCGCCATCTCCCGCTCCACCTCGTCAGGGGCGACATCCAGGTCGTCGCCGCGGATGCCAACCAGCCGGACGTCGAGGACGAGATCCGGATCGGCCATGCCGGCGAGCCGCTCGACCAGGGCGGGCTGGCTCGCGAGCGTCCCGGCGTCCACCTCCAGTCGGTCGAATCGCGTCCGGCCCACGCGCCGCTCTTCCACCGTCACGTGCCGGACGCCGGCCCGCTCGTCGAGCGTCACGAGCAGGACGTTGCCGGCGCGATCCTGGTCGACGGCGACCGGCTCGGGCGCTCCGCTGTAGGCCCAGACCGTCGCTCCAGCCTGGCCGCGTTGCGTGGAATGCCAGTGGCCGAGGGCAAGGTAGTCGAGGTGCGAGGCCGTGATCTCTGCGGCGGTGAAGACGACCTCGTCGGCGTCCGTCTTGCCGGGGATCGCGAGTGACCCGTGGATGAGCCCGACGTGCCAGGCGGCCCGGTGGTCGGTGGCCGCGGTGAACCCGGCAAGAGGGCTTCGCGGCGCACGCTTGGTCGGGAAGACGAACCCGTGGACGGCAAGGTCCAGGATGCCGAAGACCACGTCGGGGCGGTCCGGCGTGAGGATGGCCAGGCGGTCCGAATCGGGCGGCAGGCCCGCCATCGCGACGAGATCATAGGCGCGATAGACCGACGCGCGGTCGTAGACATCGTGCGTGCCGGGGATGATCACCACCCAGATCGCGGCATCGGTCAGCCGCTTCAGCTCGGCGGCCACGCGCTCCACGGAGCGGCGAGGCTGGGCATTCGAGTCGAAGAGATCGCCGGCGATCAGCAGGGCATCGACCTGCTCGGCGAGGGCGAGGTCGACGGTGGCGCGAAACGCGGCGAACTGGCGTTCGCGCTGGGCGGCCGCCTGGAATCCCAGGTCGGCGTGGCGGGCACCAAGGTGAACGTCGGCCGTGTGCAGGAGATGCAGCATCCCGGGCATTGTGCCGCATCCCGCAAGCGCTGCTCGGGCGGCGCCGCACCGGAGGTCCCGCCGGAGCGTCACGACACTCCGGCGGCCGTTCCCGGGCCGGGATGCTATCGTTCCCGCCACGCAACCGGTGCGCGCCCAATGGGTTCCACACCAGCTCGTCACCCGGGTCGCGCGGCACCAGGCGTTCCCTGCCTCCTCCGCCGTCCGGTGAAAGGGCGGGCCGCGGGCCCGACGCACGAACCGATCGCGAGCGCCCGGACCTGGAGGCACACACGATGACGTACACCGATCGCTCCATCCCCTGCGTCGATTGCGGGATCGAGTTCATCCACAGCGCGGCGGACCAGGAGTACTACGCGGAGAAGGGCTTCACGTCGGAGCCCAAGCGCTGCCCGGGCTGCCGCTCCAGCCGGCGCGCCGCCCGCGGCGACGGCTACGACGCCCGCAGCATCGGCGGACCGCGCGGCTACGAGCGCGGTGGCTCGTCCGACCGCGAGTTCTTCGCGGTGACCTGCTCGCGCTGCGGCAACAACGCCCAGGTCCCGTTCAAGCCGCGGATGGACAAGCCGGTCTACTGCTCGGACTGCTTCCGCGAGGTCAAGGCCGGCTGACCCGCCTCTCCGTCGCCCTCAGCCGCGGGGCGCCGCGGCCGGGAGTCGGAGCGTGTCGCCGGCGTGGAGGCGCTGGCGATGGCGACCGCGCCAGATCGTCACGCGCCCACGGCCGTGGACCTGCCAGGCCTCACCCCGTCCGATGAGCGCGGTCTCCTCGTCGATCCCGAGCACGATCGTGTCCGAGGGCGCGGCAAGCGCAAGAGCCGCCGAGAGCGGCTCCGGGAACGAATCGTAGTGCGGGATCACGATCGTCCCGGGCACGATTCCCAGCCCGTCGCGCCAGCCGATCGGGAACCTCACGAAGGCCCGACCGACCGACCGAAGCTGGTGGCCCGCGAGCACCATCGCCCCCGCCGAGCAGCCGACGACGACGGCGCCGCGATCGTGGGCAGCCCGCAGCGCGGCGCCAACGCCGCCGATGTCGAGCGCCTCGAGGAGGTGGCCCGGCTTCCCTCCGGACAGGTAGACGAGGTCCGCCTCGCCGATCGCGGCAATCGCGGACGGGTCGTTCGCATCCTCGGCACCGCGGACCATCACGGGCTCCACCTCCGCGCCGAGCCCGGCGAAGTGCGCCTCGCCCTGCGCGGCCCAGCGGCGGAACGTCTCCTCGCCGTCGGGCCACGAGGCGGTCGGGAGGATGACCACCCGGGGCCGGTCGCGGCCCGTGACGAGCAGCAGCGCCCGGTCCACCTCCTCCATCGGGGGGGTGAACTCGCCCGAGCCGACCAGTGCGATGGTGCCGTTCATCGGCCGCGAGTCTACCCCCGTGGTGCGCGGAGGCACGGATTCAGGGCCGCCTTCCCGAAAGGGCATCCAAACCGGCTGGTCATGCGACAGCGGTGTGGTTATGCTCTGGCCCATCGCAGGGATGAATCCTGTGTGGCTGCCGGTCCCAGCGAGGAGTCGCTCGGCGTGGCGCCGGGGAGACACGAGAGAGGAAGATGCGATGGAGCCGACCCCGTCCGAGATGCCGTCGGGTAGCCCGCAGGCGCCGACCCCGCCGCCGCAGGCGCCGACCCCGCCGCCGCAGGCGCCGACCCCGCCGCAGATGCCCGCGCAGCCGGCCTGGATGACGAGCATGACCTCCACGGCCCCGGTGGCGGGACCGGCCGGGTTCTTCTACGCCGACATCCCGAACCGGGCGATCGCCTACATCATCGACGCGATCATCCTTTTCGTTGGGTTCCTGATCGTTGCCGCCGTCGGCGCAGCCATCGGCCTCCATACGACGAGCCTTGACCTGACGTCCGCGAGCCTCATCTCCTTCAACCCGATCGCGGGCATCATCTACGGCGTGGTCAACCTCGCGATCAGCGTCGCCTACTTCGTCTACACGTGGACCGCGATGCGCGGCACGGTGGGGATGAAGGCGCTGGGAATGCAGATCGGCAACGCGCAGGACGGCGCCACGATCACGATGGACCAGGCGCTCCGTCGGGCACTCGTCCTGTTCGGCGTCGGCGCGGTCGCCCAGGCGCTCGGCAGCTGGCCGGGCCTGGGCATCCTGTTCAGCCTCCTTGCCTTCGCCTGGTTCGTCTACCTTCTCTACACGACGGCCATCAGCCCGACGAAGCAGGGGTTCCACGACAAGTTCGCGAACACCATGGTCGTGAAGGCGGCCCGCTCGGTGGCCTGATCGCCCCGGCGAACCTGCACGAGACACGGGCCGCGCCGCGAGGTGCGGCCCGTTCGATTCCCGGATCGAGCGCCGGCTATCCCGGCGCCGTGGTCGCCGGTGCCCCCGCCCGGGGCAGGCCCAGCCTGCCGCTCCCGAACCGCGTGCCGGACAGCCCCCAGATGACCGCCGCTGCCTCGTCGAGCGCGCCGATCGCCGCAAACCGGCCGCCGCCCCGGATGAAATCGGCGCATGCGCGCACCTTCGGCCCCATCGAACCGGCCGGCCAAGCGCCGGCGGCCAGGCCCTCGAACGCCTCCTCCACGGAGAGGCGCCGGATGGTCTCCGCTTCCGGCGTCCCCCAGCCGCGGACCACGCCGCCGACGTCGGTGAGCAGGAGCAGCCCGTCCGCCCCGACGGCGCGCGCGAGCACGACCGCGGCGAGGTCCTTGTCGATCACCGCCTCCCGGCCCTGGTAGCGTCCGTCGGGCAGCTCCACGACCGGGACGCCGCCACCACCGGCCGCGACGACGAGCGCGCCCGTCTCCACGAGCGAGCGGATCGCCGGGGCCTCGACGATCCTCAGGGGGGCCGGCGAAGCGACAACCCGGCGCCAGTGCTCTCCATCGCGCGCGATCGACCAACCCTGTTCCGCCGCGTGGGATCGCGCGACGGACTCCGCATATACGGGGCCCACCGGCTTGCTGGGCGCGGTGAACGCCGGATCGTCGGCCCGGACCACCACCTGCGTGACTACCACCGCGATCTCGCGCCGGATCCCGCGCGCCATGAACGCGTCATGGAGCGCCTGCGCCAGGAGATAGCCGATCTGGCCCTGGGACTCGGCGCCCAGGACGTCGAGCGGCGGCAGGGGCACGACGGCCGCCGCCATCTCCGCCGCGATGGCAAGGAAGCCAACCTGCGGGCCGTTGCCGTGCGTCAGGACGATCTCGGCACCGCTCCGCTCCGCGAGGTCGACGAGCGACCGGGCGGCGACCTCCAGGTTGGCCCGCTGGACCTCGGTCGACCCCGGCTGGCCCCGGCGGATCAGCGCATTTCCGCCCAGGGCGACCGCGATCCTCGTCATCCCAGGCGTTCCCCGCGCTGGTCGCCGCTGATGAGCGCGTAGAGGACCGCCTGCTCCGTGTAGATCCGGTTCTCGGCCTGGTCCCAGACGCGGCTCTGCGGCCCATCCATCACGGCGTCGGTCACCTCGTCGCCGCGGTGGGCGGGCAGGCAATGAAGGAAGATGGCGCCAGGTCCGGCGCTCGCCATCATCGCCGCGTCCACGGTGTACCCGGCGAAGACCTGCCGTCGCTCCTCGCGCTCGGCCTCCCTGCCCATCGACGCCCAGACGTCCGTGTAGACGGCATCGGCGGCGCGGACGGCATCGCGCGGGTCGGTGAGCAGCTCGATCCTGCCCCCGGTCTCCTCGCCATGGCCCCGGCCGGCGGCCACGATGGCCGCATCGGGCCGGTAGCCCTCGGGCGTCGCGATCGCCAGGGTGAAGCCGAGATACCCGGCGGCCTGGATCAGCGAGTGGGCCACGTTGTTGCCGTCCCCGACGAAGGCCACGCGCCGGCCCCGGAGGTCGCCGAGGGATTCCTCCAGCGTCATGGCATCCGCCAGCGCCTGGCAGGGATGATGCTCGTCGGTCAGCGCGTTGATGATCGGGATACCGGAGTTGGCGGCCAGCTCCTCGACCCGGGCGTGGGCGAAGGTCCGGATCGTGAGCGCGGACAGATAGCGCGACAGGACCCGCGCGGTGTCGGCGACCGTCTCGCCATGCCCCAGCTGGAGCTCGTCGGGCCGGAGGACGATGGGGAGCATGCCCAGCGCCCAGGCCGCGTCCTCCAGGCTCACGCGCGTCCGGGTGGACGGCTTGTCGAAGATCATCCCGACTCGTCCGCCGGCGAGCGCGCCCCGGTGCCGGCCGGGCTCGCGCTTGAACCGGTGCGAGAGGTCGAGGATCTCCCGGACCCCTTCGCGACCGAGAGAATCGAGCGTCAGGAAGTGCTTCGCCATCGGGCCAGCCCCCGGTCAGCGCGCGCCGGCCGTCGCAACCGCGCGTGCGCGGGCGACGATCGGAGCGACAAGGTCGGCGAGGGTCGGGGCGTCGGGCTCGCCGGCGACTTCTTCCAGCTCGTAGCGGACGCGGACGACCGGCTTCTGGAGGTGGAGCACCCGGTTGAGGTCGATCGGGGTGGCAGCGAGGACGAGGTCGGCGGGCATGGCGTTGAGCGCATCCTCCAGCTCGTGCATCTGCTCCTGCCCGTAGCCCATCGCCGGGAGGAGGTGCTGGAGCGCAGGGTACTTCGCTAGCGTCACGGCAAGGCTGCCCTTCGCGTAGGGGACCGGATCCACGACCTCCGCGGCGCCGAAGCGCCGGGCGGCCACGATGCCGGCCCCGAACGTCATGCCGCCGTGCGTGAGCGTCGGGCCATCCTCGACGACGGCGACCCGCTTGCCCTCGATCGAGCCGCCCTCGAGCGCCAGCGCCGAGCGGGCGAGGATCACCTCGGCCCGCGGGTTGAGCGACGCGATGTCGGCGCGGACCGTCTCCACGGCGGCCGGCTCGGCCGAGTCGACCTTGTTGATGACCACGACGTCGGCCATCCGGAGGTTCGTCTCGCCCGGGTGGTAGTGCAGCTCGTGGCCCGGCGCGCAGCGGGTCCGCCACGACCACGATCAGGTCCGGCTTGTAGAACGGGAAGTCGTTGTTGCCGCCGTCCCACAGGATCACGTCGGCTTCCTTCTCCGCCTCGCGGAGGATCGCCTCGTAGTCGACGCCGGCGTAGAGGATGCGCCCGGCGTCGAGATGCGGCTCGTACTCCTCGCGCTCCTCGATGGTGGTCTCGTGGCGGTCGAGGTCCTCGTAGGTGGCGAAACGCTGGACGCGCTGCTTCACGAGGTCGCCGTACGGCATCGGGTGGCGGATGACCACGACCTTCAGCCCCTGCGCATCGAGCAGGGCGGCGAGGTAGCGCGTGGTCTGGCTCTTGCCGGCGCCGGTGCGCGTGGCGCCGGTGGCAACGACGGGCTTCGTGCTCCGGATCATGGTCGTGACGGGACCGAGGAGCACGAAGTTCGGCGCCGCCCGCCAGCACCCGGCTGGCCTGGTGCATCACGAACTCGTGGGCCACGTCGCTGTAGGCGAAGACGACCCGGTCGATCTTCTGGCGCGCGAAGATCTTCTCGAGCTCCGTCTCCGGGACGATGTCGATCCCGTCCGGGTAGAGCGGCCCGGCCAGCTCCGGCGGATAGCGACGGTGATCGATCCCGGGATCTGGGTGGCCGTGAAGGCGACCACCTCGACGCCGGGGTCGTCGCGGTAGACGACGTTGAAGTCGTGGAAGTCGCGCCCCGCGGCGCCCATGATCACGACCTGCGTGCGGTCCAAGGTCGTCCGCTCCTCCGCATCTCTGCCGACGCGGACGAGCCGGTTCCCGACCCGGGCCCGGCGGTCGTCCTTACGGATGGAGTGTGGAGGCCGCGTTGCGCGGCCCGGTAGGGCCGAGCGGACCCCGAGGGTGGGGCCGGTCGGCCGGGCGGCCCCGGTTGCGGCAGGCGCCCGCGCCGCCCAGCAGGTGGCTGACGCCATCGGAGCGCAGGACCGGTTGGGCGTCGCCTTCTCCGGGGGTGTCGACTCCTCCGTCCTGCTGGCGTTGGCCGCCCGCTCCCTCGGGCCGGGCCGCACGTTGGCGATCCTGGGCGTCTCGGCAAGCCTGGCCACCGACGAGCACCGGGCCGCCCGCGCCGTCGCCACGGTGATCGGGGTTCCCCTGGTCGAGGTCGTCACGCACGAGGGGGAGATCCCCGCCTACCGCGCCAACGGCCCGGACCGCTGTTTCCACTGCAAGGACGAGCTGTTCACCCGCATCTCCGACGAGGTCGTCACCCGGTACGGGCTGACCGCCGTGGCCTACGGCGAGAACGCCGACGACATCCTCAGACCGGACAGGCCCGGCTCCCAGGCCGCCACCAACCATCGAGTGCTTCGCCCGTTGGCCGACGCGGGGCTGACCAAGGCAGACGTGCGCGCCGTCGCCCGGGCCCTGGACCTGCCCTCTGCGGACAAGCCCGCCGCGCCGTGCCTGGCCTCCCGCATCCCGCACTTCGAGGAGGTCACCCCGGAGAAGCTCCGCCAGGTCGAGGCCGCGGAGTCCGCCCTGCGCGACCTCGGCTTCCCCGAGTCACGGGTGCGCCACCACGGCGACGTGGCCCGCATCGAGCTGCCCGTGGCGGACCTCAGCCGGGCGGTCGGCGAGCCGAGTCGCACGCGGATCCAGGCAGCCCTACGGGCCGCAGGCTTCCGGTTCGTGGCGCTGGACATGGCCGGGATCCAGTCCGGGGCCTTCACCCTCCCGCTGGTCTCCGTCCATGGCTGAGCATGAGTGGCAAGCCCCGCCCGCGCTGACCGACCTCGTCGGGATGGCCGAGCTCGACCACGACCGGGCCGCCCGCCGGGCTACCCCGAGGCCGTCTACTGCGAGTCCAAGACCGCTGAGCAGGTTCGAACCATCGCCGCCGCCGTGCGGGAGCGGGGAACCCCGACCCTGTTCACCCGCGCCGCGCCCGAGCACGTCGAAGCGGTGCTGGCCGAGCTGCCGGATGCCGGACACGACGAGCTCGCGCGGCTGGTCATGTGGCCGCCGACCGCGCCCGAGCCGACCGGCGGGCTCGTGGTCGTCGCCGCCGCCGGCACCTCCGACCTCCCCGTCGCGCGCGAGGCCCTGCTCGTGGCGACCCACCTCGGCCGCCGCGCCGAGCTCGTGATCGACGTCGGGGTCGCCGGCCTGCACCGCGTCCTGGGCCGCCTGGACCTGCTGCGCAGCGCCGACGTGATCGTCGTGGTCGCCGGGATGGACGGTGCCCTGCCGAGCGTCGTCGGCGGGCTGGTGCGCGTGCCCGTCATCGCGGTGCCCACCTCGGTGGGATACGGCGCGGCGTTTGAAGGACTGGCCGCCCTGCTGACCATGCTCAACTCCTGCGCCCCGGGCGTCGCGGTGGTCAACATCGACAACGGCTACGGCGCGGGCCACATCGCCGCACAGATCGCAGCCCCCCGGTGAACGGCGCAGACATGACCAAGCACTGCTGGGTCGACGCCAGCGCCGGAGTCGCCGGCGACATGCTGCTCGGCGCCCTGATCGACGCCGGCGCCAGCCTCGAGGCGTGCCAGGCGGCCGTCGACGCGGTCATGCCCGGCCACCGTGCGCCTGACGTGGCAGAAGTGCGCCGGGCCGGGATGCGCGCCACCAAGGTCGACGTCGTGGAGCTGGTCGCCGACCAGCCGCACCGCCGATGGGCCGACATCCGCGCGATGATCCTGGCGGCACACCTGCCGGACGACGTCCGGACGCGTGCCGTCTCGGTCTTCGCCGGCCTGGCTGAGGCAGAGGCCCGCGCTCACGGCACCCCGGTGGCCGAGGTCCACTTCCACGAGGTCGGCGCCTGGACTCCATCGCCGACGTCGTCGGGGTCTGCGCCGCGTTGCACGACCTCGGCGTCACCCGCCTCACCGCTGGCCCGATCGCCCTGGGCTCCGGACAGGTGCAGACCTTCGCACGGGCAGATCCCCGTCCCGGTGCCAGCCGTCCTGGAGCTGTCCACCGGCTGGCAGGTGCTGGCCGGCGGCCCCGGGGAGCTGACAACGCCCACGGGCATGGCCCTCGTCAGCGTCCTGGGCGACGCGAGCGAGGACCTGCCTGCCCTGACCGTGGCAGCTGTCGGGGTCGGCGCCGGCACCCGCGACCCACAGGACCGCGCCAACGTCGTACGTGTCGTGCTCGGCGCCCCGGCGCCCGGTCACGACCGCCGGAGACCACCGACCCGGGCGGGGCGGTGCTGATCGAGGCCAACGTCGACGACCTCGACCCGCGGGTGTGGCCCAGCGTCCTCGACGACCTGCTGGTGTCCGGCGCCTCGGACGCGTGGCTCATCCCGATCCTGATGAAGAAGGGCCGCCCGGCGCACACCCTTGCCGTGCTGGTGGACCCGACCCTGGCCGATGAACTGCGCGCCCGGATCTTCGCGCTCGTTCCCACGCTCGGCGTGCGCGAGCGCGCAGTGCAGCAAGTGGGCGCTGGCGCGCACCTGGCGACCAGTCGAGGTCCCCGGTGGCACTGTGCGCATCAAGATCGGCCACAGCGGCGGCGTGATCACCTCGGCCACACCGGAGTACGAGGATGTCGCTGAGGTCGCCCGCCGGGTCGGTTCGCCGGTCCGCGACGTCCTCGCAACCGCCATCGCCGCCGCTGAATCAGCCGGACTTGGCCCGGGGCGTGACCTGGCTCCGTAGGCGCCGCTCACTGCCTGTGGAACATGTGGCAACCGGATGCCACGGCGTCCCCCCGGCCGCCAGACTCAAGGAGTGCGATGCCGCGCGACAACCGCCGCGGACGTGACGACGAACGGAGCCCCCATGCCGAGCACCATGACCATCACCGATCCCGATGAGCTGTCGGTCGCAACGATCCGGACCCTGGCCATGGACGCGGTCCAGGCCGCCAACTCCGGACATCCCGGAACCCCGATCGCGCTGGCGCCGGTGGCCTACACGCTGTGGCAGGAGTTCCTGCGCTTCGACCCGGAGCAGCCGATCTGGGCCAACCGGGACCGGTTCGTGCTGTCGGCCGGGCACGCCTCGACGCTGCTGTACTCGTTGCTGCACCTGACCGGGGTGCAGTCGGTGAACCCGAAGTACGAGACGCTCGGTGAGCCCTCGGTCAGCCTGGATGACCTGCAAGCGGTTCCGGCAGCTGGACTCCAAGTGCCCCGGGCACCCGGAGTACCGGTGGACCGCCGGGGTGGAGTGCACCACCGGCCCGCTGGGCACCGGGTACGCCACCAGCGTCGGCATGGCGATGGCCTCGCAAGTGGCAGGCGGCGACGTTCAACCGCCCCGGCTTCGAGCTGTTCGACTACGACGTCTACGCCCTCGGCGGCGACGGCTGCATGATGGAGGGCGTCGCCCAGGAGGCCGCCTCGCTGGCCGGGCACCTGCAGCTGGACAACCTGTGCTGGATCTATGACAACAACGAGATCACCATCGAGGGCAGCACCTCGCTGGCGTTCAGCGACGACATCGCCACGAAGTTCATCGGCCTACGGCTGGAACGTCACCCGGGTCGGGGACGCCAACGACCGGCGGATGCTGGCCCGCGCCTTCCGAACGTTCAAGGCCGAGCTCGACCGCCCCACGCTGATCATCGTGGACTCCCGGATCGGCTACGGCGCGCCCACCAAGGAGGGCACCCACGGCGCGCACGGCGAGCCGCTGGGCGTGGAGGAGATCCGCGGCGCCAAGCGGTTCTACGGCTGGCCCGAGGACGCCACGTTCCTGGTCCCCGACGAGGTGTACGAGCACTTCCGGGCCGGGATCGGCGCCCGCGGCCGCGCGCTGCGCGAGGACTGGGAGGCGCTGTTCGCGCGGCTACCGCGTCGCAGTACCCGGACCTGGCCGACCAGCTGGACCGGATGCAGCAGCGCACGCTGCCCGACGGCTGGGACGCCGACATCCCGGCGTTCCCGGCCGACCCCAAGGGCCTCGCCGGACGCGAGGCCAACGGCAAGGTGCTCAACGCCGTCGCCGCGCGGGTGCCGTGGCTGGTGGGCGGCGCGGCCGACCTCGCCCCGTCGACCAAGACCGCTGATGACCTTCGAGGGGGCCGGGGACTTCTCGGCCACCGAACCGGGCGGGACGCAACCTGCACTTCGGGGTGCGCGAGCACGCCGCCGGCTGCATCGCCAACGGCCTGTCGCTGTCCAAGGTGCGGCCCTACCAGGCCGGGTTCCTGATCTTCTCGGACTTCCAGCGCGGCGCGATCCGGCTCTCGGCGCTGATGGAGATCCCGGTGGTCCACGTCTTCACCCACGACTCGATCGGGGTCGGCGAGGACGGCCCGACCCACCAGCCGGTCGAGCAGATCGCCTCCCTGCGCGCGATCCCCGGCCTGGTCGACATCCGGCCGGCGGACGCCAACGAGGTCGCCGAGGCCTGGCGCGTGCTCATGCCGATGCGGCACGACCCGGTGGCCCTGTTCCTGTCCCGCCAGGCCCTGCCCACCCTGGACCGGACCCGCTACGCGCCCGGCGTCCGGGCTGGCCCGCGGCGCCTACGTCCTGGCCGACCCGCCGGACGGGCGCGACCCGGAGGTCATCCTGATCGCCACCGGCTCCGAGGTCGCGCTCGTCGTGCGAGGCCTACGAGGCCCTGACCGCCGAGGGCATGGCCGCCCGCGTCGTGAGCATGCCGTCCTGGGAGCTGTTCGACCGCCAGGACGAGGCCTACCGCGAGTCCGTGCTGCCCGCCGGCGATCCAGGCCCGAGTGGCCGTCGAGCAGGCCTCCACGTTCGGCTGGGAGCGGTACGTCCCCGCAGGGCGCGATCATCGGCATGTCCACGTTCGGCGCCTCGGCTCCCCTGAAGGATCTCGTCACCAAGTTCGGCTTCACCCCCGAGGCCGTCCTGGCCACCGCCAAGACGCAGATCGCCGCCCACGCCGGCTGAGGTCGCGTGGGTGAAATGGCCCATTCCACGGCAACAAGTGGCATCCGGGGGCGCCGCCGCCCGCGGGGCGCATATACAGGATCTGTAGTCCGTCATCGCGTCCCACGGACGCACGACCACCTGAGAGCGAAGGAGAACGAGATGAACCAGAACGAGACGACCGGGACCTCCGACAAGCCCGTCGTGACCATCTTCGAGTACTACGGCGCCGGCGCCGACTACGTGGGTCACAAGGTGGCCGAGGCCCTCGGCCTGCCCTTCCACCAGCAGGCGTTCAGCTCCGAGGAGATCGAGGCCGGTCAGGCTTCCGTCACCGAGCAGGGAGCCGTGCTGGCCCAGGTGTTCTCCGTCCTGGGTGGCGCGTACGGCGGGTTCGACGGCCGCGACGTGGCCACCACCCAGCGGCAGAAGTACGACCTGGTCATGGACAACAACCGCCAGGTCTGGCAGTACGCCGACGAGGGCGGCGTGATCCTCGGACGCAACGGAGCCGTCATCCTGGCCGACCGCCCCAACACCCTCCACGTGCTGCTCACCGGGGCGGTCGAGGATCGGATCGACCGGGCCGCGACGGAATCCGGGATCACCGTCGAGCAGGCAGCCAAGCGCCAGGTCCGCGAGGACCAGGTCCGCTCCGACATGTCCCAGGTCCTCTACGGCTGGGACCCGCTGCTGCCCGAGCGCTACGACCTCGTGATGAACACCAGCAGGATCCCCCTGGACGCCATCGTCGCGGCGATCGTCGACGCGGTGCGGACCGGGCGGGACTGACCACCAGCAGCACATACGCCGAACCGATCCAACGCTGGACCACCAGAGGCCCGCGTGAGGTTCCATCCCCGAGAACGAGAGGCACACCGATGTCGGACACGACAACACAGCCCTGGACGGACACCTCCCTGGCGCCCCGGGAGCGGGCCCAGCTGCTCGTCGCCGCCATGACCCTGGAGCAGAAGATCCAACAGCTGCACGGCAACATGGAGACGATCGACATCTACGCCCTGGTCTGCGCAGGCCACGACCAAGGAGGAGATGGACCGCTCGCCGCGCAGATCCGGATCGAGCGCCACGTGGCCGCCATCGACGAGCTCGGCATCCCGCGCTTCCGGATCACCAACGGCCCGGTGGGCGTCGGCATGGGCGACGGCACGCCCAGCCCGCCGGCGACGTCGCTGCCCATGACGATCGCGCTGGCCGCCGGGTTCGACCCCGAGCTGGCCCACCAGTACGGCGACCTGATCGGCTCGGAGACCGCGACCCTGGGCCAGCACGTGCTCGAAGGGCCCGGCGTCTGCCTGCACCGCACCGAGATCGCCGGGCGCAACTTCGAGTACTTCTCCGAGGACCCCTACCTGTCCGGGGTCATGGGGGTGGAGGTCACCAAGGCGATCCAGTCCCATGACGTCATCGCGATGGGCAAGCACTACGCGGTCAACGACCAGGAGTACGAGCGCTTCCGCACCAACGTCGAGGTCGACGAGGGCGTCGCTGCGCGAGATGTACCTGCTGCCCTTCGAGATGTTGGTCAAGGACGCCGGGATCGCCGCGATCATGAGCGCCTACAACCGGGTGCGCGGGGTGTACGCCACCGAGAACCGGTACCTGCTCACGACGATCCTGCGCGAGGAGTGGGGCTTCGAGGGCTACGTGCAGTCGGACTTCTGGAGCTGCCGCTCGAGCCGCCCCGTCGCTCAACGCGGGCATGGACCACGAGATGGCCGACGCCAAGTGGCTCAACGAGGCCGACGTCGAGCGAGGGGGCCGCTCACCGGCAGCACCAGAAGTCGGACTGGACGTAGCCGTCGAAGCCCCACTCGTCGCGCAGGATCGTCGTGAGCGGTAGTGGTTCTCGGTCGCGTACACACCGCGCACTCGGTTGTAGGCACTCATCATTGCGGCGATGTCGGCGTCCGTTGACCAGCATCTCGAAGGGCAGCAGGTACAGCTCGCGCAGCGTCCGCTCTTCGACCTCGACGGTGGTTCGGAAGCGCTCGTACTCCTGGTCGTTGACGACGTAGTGCTTGCCCATCGCGATGACGTCGTGGGCCTGGATCGCCTTGGTGATCGCCACGCCCATGACGCCGGACAGGTAGGGGTCCTCGGAGAAGTACTCGAAGTTGCGGCCGGCGATCGGCGGTCCGGTGGAGACAGACGCCCGGCCCTTCGAGCACGTGCTGGCCCAGGGTTGCAGTCTTCGAACCGATCAGGTCCCCGTATGCGTGGGCCAACTCGGGGTCGAACCCGGCGGCCAGCCGATGGTCATGGGCAGCGACGTGCGCGGTGGGCTGGGCGTGCCGTCGCCCATGCCGACGCCGACCGGCCCGTTGGTGATCCGGAACCGCGGGATCGCCGAGCTAGTCGTGGCGGCTACGTGCCGGTCGATCCGGATCTGCGCGGCTAGCGGTCCATCTCCTTGGTGGTGGCGTGCTGACCATCGCGTAGATGTCGATCGTCTCCATGTTGCCGTGGAGCTGTTGGATCTTCTGCTCCAGAGTCATCGCGGCGACGAGGGGTTCGGCGCGCTCGCGGGGGCGCAAGGGGAGTGGTTGGGGCTGTGTTGTCGTGTCCGACATCGGTGTGCCTCTCGGCTCGGGGATAGAACCTCAACGGGCCTCTGGTGGTCTAGCGTTGGATCGGTTCGGCCTATGTGCTGCTGGTGGTCCGTCCGCCGGCCCGCACCGCGTCGACGATCCCAGCGACGATGGCGTCCAGGGGGATCCTGCTGGTGTTCATCACGAGGTCGTAGCGCTCCGGCAGCAGCGGGTCCCAGCCGTAGAGGACCTGGGACATGTCGGAGCGGACCTGGTCCTCGCACTCACCTGGCGCTTGGCTGCCTGATCGACGGTGATCCCGAGAAGTTCGTCGCGGCCCGGTGCTTTCCGATCCTCGACCGCCCCGGGGTCGGCGACGTAGAGGGTGTTGTGGGGGTCGGCCGGGTCGCGGCTCCGTTGCATCCGAGGATCACGCCGCCCTCGTCGGCGTACTGCCAGACCTGGCTCCAGTTGTCCATGAGCAGGGTTTCCATCTTCTGGCGTTGGGTGGTGGCCACGTCGCAGCCATCGAACCCGCCGTACGCGCCGCCGAGGACGGAGAAGACCTGCGCCAGGACTGCCCCATGACGGAATCCTGACCGGCCTTCAACTACCTCGGAGCTGAACGCTTGCTGGTGGAAGGGCAGTCCGAGGGCCTCGGCCACCTTGTGACCGACGTAGTCGGCGCCGGCGCCGTAGTACTCGAAGATGGTCACAACGGGCTTGTCGGAGGATCCGTCGTTTCGTTCTGGTTGATCTCGTTCTCCTTCGTCTTCAGGTGGTCGGCGTCCGTCGGACTCAATGACCGTACCCCAGATCCTGTATATGCGCCCCGCGGGCGGCGGCGCCCCCCGGATTGTTGCCGTGGAATGGGCCATTCCACGCACGCGACGTGGGCGGCGATCTGCGTCTTGGCGTGGCCAGGACGGCCTCGGGGGTGAACCCGAAACTGGGTGTGGATGGTCCTTCAGGGGAGCCGATGCGCCGAACGTGCACATGCCGATGATCTCGCCCTCGGGCTACCCACCGTTCCCAGCCGAACGTGGACGCCTGCTCGACGGCGACTGTGCTTGGATCACCTTGGGGAGCACTGGTTGCCGGTAGGCCTCGGCTCTTTGCCGGTCGAACAGCTCCCTCGACGGCATGGGTCACGACGCGGGCCACGACGCCCTCGCGGTGGACGTTCGGTACGCCTGCACGACCAGCGCCACCTCGCTACCGCAGGCGATCAGGATGACCTCCGGGTCATCGTCCGTCCCTTCGGGTCGGGCAGCTACGTAGGCACCGCGGGCCAGCCTCGGCCGAGGGTGCGTGGCGGCTGCGGTCCAGGGGCGGCAGGGCTTGCCGGGACAGGATCAGTGCGACTGGGTCGTGCCACATCGGCATGATCATGCGCAGGGCTCGACGACCTCGTTGGCGTCGCGACGGGCGGATGTCGACCAGGCCTGGGATGGCACGCAGCGAGGCGAGCTGCTCGACGGGCTGGTGGGTGGGGCCGTCCTCGCCGACGCCGATCGAGTCGTGGGTGAGAGGTGGACGACCGGGAGCTCCATGAGGGCGCGAGAGCGCAGGGCCCGCGCTGGAAGTCGCGAGAAGATCAGAAACCGGCCGTAGGGGCGCGACCTTGGACAGGGCCAGGCCATTGGCGATGCCCCCGGCGGCGTGCTCGCGCACCCCGAAGTGCAGGTTGCGGCCGGCCCGGCTCGCGGCTGGAAGTCGCCGGCGCCGTCGAAGGTCAGCAGGGTCTTGGTCGATGGGGTCAGATCGGCCGAGCCGCCCATCATCCACGGCACCGCTGCGGCAATCGCGTTGAGCACCTTCGTCGCTTCGCGTCCGGCCATGCCCTTGGCATCGGCCGGGAACATCGGGATCGCGCGTCCCAGCCGTCGGGCAGCTCGCGGCGCTGCATCCGCTGCAGATGGTCGGCCAGGTCGGGGTATTGCGCGGCATAGGCGTCGAAAGGCGCGCCGTCCGCGCGCTCCGTGCCGGCCGCGACGACCGATGCCGACTGCGAAATGCTCGCGCACCTCGTCCGGCACGAGGAACTGCGCGTCCTCGGGCCACCCGTAGTTCTGCTTCGCGAGGCGGACTTCCTCCACCCCGAGCGGTTCGCCGTGCGCTCCGTGGTGCCCTGCTTGTGGGCGCACCGTACCCGATCCGCTCGCACGATGACGAGCGTCGGCCGGTGGTGGCGCGAAAGGCCGGAAGGCGCGGCCAGCATCCGCCGGTCGTTGGCATCCGAGACGCACACGACGTTCCATCCGAGGCCGCGAACCGTGGCGACGTCCTCGCAGAAGGCGAGCGAGGTGCTGCCCTCGATCGTGATCTGGTTGTTGTCGTAGATCCAGCAGAGGTTGTCGAGTTGCAGGTGCCCGGCCAGCGAGGCCGCCTCCTGGCGACGCCCTCCATCATGCAGCCGTCGCCGGCCAAGGCGTAGACGTCGAAGTCGAACAGCTCGAAGCCGGGGCGGTTGAAGTGCCGCGCCACATCGAGGCCATGGCCATGCCCACGCTGGTGGCGCACCCTGGCCGAGCGGGCCGGTGGTGGTCTCCACACCGGCCGTCCACCGGTACTCCGGGATGACCGGGGCACTTGCTGTCCAGCTGGCGGAACCGCTTGAGGTCGTCGAGGCACCGGCGGTTCGCCGAGGGTCTCGTACTTCGGGTTAACCGCCTTCACGCCGGTCAGATGCAGCATCGAGTACAGCAGCGTCGAGGCGTGCCCAGCCGACAGCACGAAGCGGTCGCGGTTGGGCCAGATCGGCGCTCCGGATCGAATCGCAGGAACTGCTGCCACAGCGTGTAGGCGACCGGCGCCATGGCCATCGGCGTGCCGGGATGCCCCGAGTTCGCCGCCTGGACCGCATCCATCGACAGTGTGCGGATGGTGGCGACCGACAGCTCATCGGGATCGGTGATGGTCATGGTGCTCGGGCATGGGGGTCTCCGTTCGTCGCACGTGCCCGCGGCGCTGTCACGCAGCACCGCATTCCTTGAGTCTGGCGGTCGGGGGACGCCGTGGCATCCGGTTGCCACATGTTCCACAGGCGGCCATCAGAGCAGCACCTACGGAGCCAGGTCGCGCCCCGGTCCAAGTCCGGCTGATTCCGCGGCGGCGATGGCGGCCGCGAGGACGTGGCGGACCGCAACCGACCCGGCGGGCGACCTCAGCGACATCCTCGTATCCGGTGTGGCCGAGGTGATCACGCCGCCGCTGTGGCCGATCTTGATGCGCACCGTCCCACCGGGGGTCGCGACTGGTCGCCACCAGGCCCACTTGCGCACTGCGTGCTCGCGCACGCCGAGCGTGGGGACGAGCGCGGGCGCGGACGTCCGCGGCACGGGCGGCGTCGACCAGCACGCTCAGCGTGTGCGCCGGGCGGCCCTTCTTCATCAGGATCGGCGTCAGCCACGCGTCGGAGGCGCCGGCCGCCAGCAGCGCGGCGAGGACGCCGGCCACACCCGCGGGTCGAGGTCGTCGACGTTGGTCTCGAGCAGCAGCGCGTCCGCGCGGCGTCCGCGGCGTCCGGGACCGCTCGGCCGAGGCTCGCCGACGCACGAGGCGCACCACGTTGGCGTGCGTCCGTGGGTCGCGCCTGCCGGCGCCGACCCCGATGGAGGCGCACGGTGCATGGCGGGCAGGCCGGACGCCGGGGTGGCCAGGGCGGTGAGCAGCGCGGCGCCGGTGGGGTGGCGAGCTCGCCCGCGCCGCCGGACTGGGCACCGGCCGCCGCGGAGCAGCTCGACGACGGCGGGCACGGGCACCGGGATCAGCCGTGCGCGGGCGCGCACCTGCCGGAGCCGACCGCGATCGGGCCGCGGTGAGCCGGCCGACGCCGAGGTGCGGCGAGCCCGGCGCAGACACCGACCACGTCGGCGATCGCGTCCCAGGCACCGACCTCGTGGAAGTGCACGTCGCTCGGCGTCGATGCCGTGCACGCGGGCCTCGGCCGCGGCCAGCCGCTCGAAGACGGCCAGCGCGCGCGCCCGGACCGGTCGTCCAGGCCGGCGGCCGCGAGCATGGCCGCGGACGTCGGCCCAGGTGCGGTGCGGCAGGTCCTCGGCGGACGTCGACGTCGACCTGGGTGGCGCGCATGCCGCGCCCGGCGGACCTCCGCGACGCTCAGGCGACCGGTCGCCGGCACGACCGGCGTCGACGGCGTCCCGGCACGCCGTCGAGCGGCGCGCCGGCGTCGACCAGCGCGCCGAGCAGCATGTCGCCCGCGACGCCGGGGAGGCGTCGATCCAGGCCGTGACCGGTCGCCTGGTCATGCCGGCGCCGCGGCGTCGGCCCGGCGGGCTGCGACCTGGGCGGCGAGGACCCCGGCGCCGAAGCCGTTGTCGATGTTGACGACGGTGACGCCGGGGGCGCAGGAGTTGAGCATCGCCAGCAGGGCGGCGAGCCCCTCGAAGGCGGCGCCGTAGCCGACGCTGGTCGGCACCGCGATCACCGGGCACGCCGACCAGCCCGCCGACCACGCTGGGCAGGGCGCCCTCCATGCCGGCGACGACGACGACGGCAGTCGGCGGCTGCGCAGCCGGTCCAGGCGGCGAGCAGCCGGTGCAGGCCGGCCACGCCGACGTCGGTGATCAGCTCGGCGCTCCGGCGGGTGAGTTCCCACGAGCAGGGCCTCGCGGGCGACGGGGAGGT